>NZ_BDBI01000006.1 GCF_001612905.1 Nocardia ignorata NBRC 108230
CCCGACGGCGGGGGCGGCTCGGTGGAGGTGCACGACGAACTGCCGGTGGGCAGCACGCTGATGGTGCGTGGACCACGCAACGCCTTCCCCTTCGTCGTGCCCGGGCACGGTTCGCCCGCACAACGTCTGCATTTCGTCGCCGGCGGTATCGGCATCACCCCGATCCTGCCGATGGCCCGGCTCGCCCACCGTCTCGGCGTGGAGTGGACCATGGTCTACAGCGGGCGCAGCCGGGCGACGATCCCGTTCCTCGACGAGCTCGAGGCCTTCGGTCCGCACGTGACCGTGCGCACCGACGACGAACACGGCCTGCCGGATGCCGCCGATCTGCTGCCCGGCGTCGGACCCGGCACCGCGATCTACGCGTGCGGTCCCACCCCGATGACCTCCGCCGTCGTCGGTGCGGTGCGCGCGATGCCGCAGGTGGAACTGCATTACGAACGGTTCTCGCCGCCACCGATCGTCGACGGCGAACCGTTCGAGATCGAACTGGCCTCCACCGGCGAAGTCCTCACCGTCCCCGCCGATCGAACGGTGCTCGACACCATCCTGACCGTCCGCCCCGATCAGCCGTACTCGTGCAGGCAGGGCTTCTGCCGCACCTGCGTGGTCCGCGTGCGCGGCGGCGAACCCGACCATCGTGAGAGCGTGCTCTCCGAGACCGACCACGCCGCAGGAGACATGCTCGCCTGCGTATCCCGTTCCCGCGGTGAGCGTTTGGTGCTCGACCTGTGAGCCCGGTTGCGCGACCCACCCACACGAGGAGTCCGAAAGTATGACGATCGACCCGGCCAACGAGCGCGTCGTGCGCAATGGCGCCTTCGACATCGCGGTGTTCGAATACGGCGACCCCGCCGCCGAGACCCTGGTGCTGGTCCACGGCTGGCCCGACACCCATCACCTGTGGGACAAGGTGATTCCACTGCTCGCCGACCGCTTCCACGTGGTGGCCTACGACACGAGAGGCCACGGCGCCTCCACGCGAACCCAGCGCACCGCCGACTTCCGGCTCGACGAGCTCGCCCGCGACTTCTACGCGGTGATCGATACGGTGAGCCCCGACCGTCCCGTGCACGTACTCGCCCACGACTGGGGTTCGGTGCAGGTCTGGGAGGCGGTGTGCGAACCGCAGGCCGCCGAGCGGGTCGCCTCGTTCACCTCCGTGTCGGGCCCCAATCTCGACCACCTGGCCGCCTGGGTGCGTGATCGGCTTTCACGCCCCACCCCGCGCAATGTGTGGCAGCCGTTGACCCAGCTGGCGTCCTCGGCGTACACGTTCTTCTTCATGACACCGGGCCTCCCGCGTGTGACGTTCAACGCCATCGGCACCGAAAAGCTGTGGCAGCGTGTGGTTTCCATCATGAACGACACGCCTGCCGCGAACGTGAAGCTCGGCCCGACCTTCCGCCGCGACATGGTCGACGGGCTGCTCATCTACCGCGCGAATATCGTGCAGCGCATGCTCGAACCGCGCGAGCGCCGCACCCGGGTTCCGGTGCAGCTCATCGTCGCGGGCCGCGATGTCGCGGTGCGCCCGGCCGGCTACGACGACTCACGCAAGTGGACCGACCGGCTGTGGCGGCGCGATGTGCCCGCCGGGCACTGGATGCCGTTCTCCCATCCCGAACTGCTGGCCACCGCGACCACCGAATTGATCGACGCGCTCGGCGGGGCCGGTGTCTCGCGCGGGCTCGCGCGCGCCGAAGTTGGCCGCACCCGGCGGGAATTCGACGATCACCTCGTGGTCGTGACCGGTGCGGGCAGTGGCATCGGTCGCGAGACCGCACTCGCCTTCGCCCGCCTCGGCGCCGAGGTGGTGCTGTCCGACATCGACGAGCTCGCCGCGAAACGTACCGCCGAACTGGTCGGCGCCGAAGGTGGTGTCGCGCACGCCTATCCGCTGGACGTGTCCGATGAGGACGCGGTGCGGGCACATGCCGACACGGTGATCGCGGCGCACGGTGTGCCCGACATTCTGATCAACAACGCCGGTGTCGGACAGGCGGGCGGATTCCTCGACACCCCCGCGGAGGAGTTCGACCGGGTGCTGCGGATCAACCTCGGCGGCGTGGTGAACGGCTGTCGCGCCTTCGGATCGGCCATGGCCGAACGCGGACTCGGCGGGCACATCGTGAACTTGTCGAGCATGGCCGCCTACAGTCCGCAACGCGATATGAGCGCGTACGCGACGAGCAAGTCGGCGGTGTTCATGTTCTCCGACTGCCTGCGCGCGGAACTGGCCGATCGCGGGATCTCCGTGTCCACCGTCTGCCCCGGCATCGTGCACACCAATATCGTTGCCACCACTCGTATCTCGGGTGTCTCGGCCGAGGTGGAAGCCGCTACCCAGCGCAAGTTCGACAAGCTCTACGAACGGCGCGGCTACACCCCGGACAAGGTGGCCGATCAGATCGTGCGTGCCGTGCGCGAGCGCCGCGACATCGTGCCGGTGACCCCGGAATCGTGGCTGCAGTACCGGGTGAACCGGATCGCCCCCGGCGCGGTGCGTTTCGCGGCGCGCCGGATGAAACTGGTCAGGTAGGGCTCACGCCCGGTGCAGTTGCCGCTCCACGGCGGCGACGTGCCGGGCGTCCACACCCCACGGGTTCTCCACACCGACCTGCCGGTCCAGATCCCACAGCACGCACGGCTCGCCCGGTGCCGCGACCATCGACCACGCGACCACCGTTCGCCCGAGCTGTTCGAGCATCGGTCCGGCGTCGGTCGGTGTGTCCGCGGCGACGCCGTCGGGAAAGTGGTGCAGGAACCGGCCGTAGGCCCGATCGCAGAACCGGGCGTAGAGCTGGGTGCACAGGATGAAACCGTGCCAGGCCTCGTCGACCGCGTGTGAGGGCATACCGATCACCTGATCGTCGCGCAGCGCGGCACCACAACACCGCAACCATTGGCGCAGACCGGTTTCCACCAGATCGCGCGGCTGCCAAGGGCAGGTCTTGAAGATCGCGTCGGGGAAATCGAGGTCGGCGACGGTGCGATCGACCGTCGCCAGATCGACCGGTCGCCGACGAAGTCCGGGGATCGTGATGGCCATGCTTCACTGTAAGGCCCCTGGGCGTAGGGCTGCCGGGAACATTCCGGCGGGTTAGCCTGCACGTATGACCGTCCTGATCGTCCTGTTCTTCCTCGCCGCCGGCATCGGGCTGGTGGTGACGACGGTGGTCGTGCTCGTGCGGAAGCTGAGCCCGCCCCGGATCGACCCCCAGGACCCGCGCTGGGTCGCCGGTGCGGTCGGTGCGACGGGGTTCTTCGATGGGACGCCTGGTCAGACGTGGACGAACAGTGGGTCGGGGTGTTCGGCAGGCTGGCCTGGGGACGTGGGTTCCGGGGGTAGTGGCTGCGGCGGTGGCAGCAGCAGTGGATGCAGTGGGGGAAGCAGCAGTGGCTGCAGTGGCGGAAGCAGTAGCAGCTGCGGTGGCGGTAGTAGTAGCAGTTGTGGCGGTGGGAGCAGCAGTAGTTGTGGCGGTGGAAGTTAGTGGCGGGTGGTGCGCAGGCGTCCGTGGGGTCGAGCGCCGGCTGTCGTCCGGTGCAGGTCGACAGTGCGATATGTGACAGCGGTCTCAGCACCTTGACCTGAACTCCGCTTCAGGTTCGAAGCTTGTGGTGTCCCGGTGAACACCACAAGGAGTCACGATGCGTGCAGTGCAGGTCAAGGAATTCGGCGGAATCGATGTGCTCGAGGTGCGCGAATTGTCCGCGCCGCAGCCCGGCCCGGGTGAGGTGCTCATCGATGTCGACGTGGCCGACGTGATGTTCCTCGATACCCGGCTGCGGGCGGGCTGGGGGCAGGATTTCTTCCCCTTGAGCCTGCCGTACATTCCCGGCGGCGCGATCGGCGGCGTGGTGCGTGCGGTCGGCGCGGAGGTCGATTCCGTGTGGGTCGGCAAGCGCGTCGTCACTCAGACGGCGGCCAGCGGCATCGGCGGCGGCCTGCCCATCGGCGGGTACGCCGAGCAGGCGCTCGCACGGGCGGCCACGCTGGTGGAGATCGTCGACGGGCTCAGCACAGTCCAGGCGGTCGCGCTGGCCCACGACGGCCGCACCTCGCTGGCAGTCTTCGATCATGCAGGGGTGCAACCGGGTTCGTGGGTGCTCATCACCGCGGCGGCCGGGGGCCTCGGCACACTGCTCACCCAGTTGTCCGCCGCGGCCGGTGCGAAGGTCGTCGCGGCCGCCCGTGGAACCGAGAAGCTCGCTCTCGCAGAGCGACTGGGTGCCACCGCTGTTGTCGACTATTCGTCCGACGGCTGGGCGGAGCGGGTTCGCGAGATCACCGGCGGGGGAGCGGCGGTGGTCTTCGACGGTGCCGGCGGTGACATCGGTGGTCGCGCGCTGACCGCGACCGCCGACGGCGGCTTGTTCCTCGGATACGGCTCGGCCGCAGGCGACTTCGCCAACGGCGACACAGCGGCGGCGAGTGTGCGTCGCGTCACGATTCGCGGCCTGTTCGACATCGTCGGCGGCGAAATCGACTGGCAGTCCATCGCCCGCCGCGCACAGTCGGCAGTGGCCGCCGGTGAGCTGGAAGTGGTGGTTGGCCAGGCATTTCCGCTCGAAGAGGTGCGCCGGGCGCACGCCGTGATCGAGGACCGTTCCGCTCTCGGGCGTACCGTATTGACGATCGGCGCGACAGTGTAACTTACCCTGCGGCACAACGGAATACACGTTAAGTTCAATATGTGCAGGGAATAATTGTCGCCGGGGTGACAGTCGCGGTCTTGTTGTTGGTAATCGGGGTCATCAAACTCGCCAGCAGTCCAGGGGGAAGTGTCAAGCAGCGCGACCGTCTGGACCGCGCACGCACCGAACGGGAGAAGGCGGACCGGTCCTGACCGGACCGGTCCGCCACCCCCGCACGAGTGGTCAATCTCGCAACCCACCGGGTACCATGCGACTCGCCCGCGGAGACCGCGGTCAGGGGCGGTAGCTCAGTCGGTTAGAGCCGCGGACTCATAATCCGCTGGTCGTGGGTTCGAGCCCCACCCGCCCCACATTTGGCCACTGACCAGCGGCAATGCGCCTGCAAATCCTGTTTCGCAGTGAGCGTGCCTCTAGGATCTGCACGGTCCGCCCTCATCGAATATCGTTCGCGCATGTTTCTCCTGCGGCGAGTCGCGTATGTCAGAGCGGCCGTTCAGCAAGCGCCCTGGCATTCCGTCGCTCTCGGGCTGGCGAGTTGGATCGTCATAGTCGGGGCGCCGGCGGTGTTCGTCGGGATCGTGTTGACGATCGAATCCGGTGCCTCCGCAAAGGGATTTGTCACCGCCCTTTGGGTGGTGCTCGTGGTGGGCGTTCTGCTTTTCGCGGGCGGGCTGTGGGCGTGGCGGGTCAGTGGGCTCGTCGACAAGGAAGTCAAGGGGCGCTATCACGGGCTGCGGGAGGTCGAGTCCGAGCGGCTGCTGGTGCGCCGACCGGTACCGCAGGACGCGATTGCGCTCGCCGCCGCGATCGACGCGGAGATGCTCGCCGGGAACGGGTGGACCGAACGCGAGGCTCGGACAATGGTGAAGGCTGTCCGGTCGGGTTACCCGGTTCCCGGGCTGCTTGTCTTCGAGGCGCGGTCGGACGGGGCCCTTGTCGGTGGCGCGACGGTGCATCCAAGTGCCACAGACCCGTCGTCGCGAGCCCTCGGCTGGTGGATCGGACCACGACACCGGCGCGCGGGCTACGCGAGCGAAGCGGTCGCCGCGCTGGTCGCGGCGATCCACGACGCCGGTTTTACAACCGTCGAAATCGGTACCTCCGAGTCGAATCTCGCGGTGCGGCGAATCTGCGACAAGATCGGCGCGACGGAAAAGGACCGGCGAGCACAACGGTTGCCGAACGGATCGCTCGTCCCGTCGATCTGGTACGAGCACCGACAGGTGGCAACGGACGAGCCGTCTGTGTCACCGGCCGGATGACGCACCCTCGTTCGTGACGGGATCGACGCCGTCGATGGCCCGCGTCAGACGTTGCGCCGCCTCGCCGGGGTCATGCACCGCCAACGCCTGGTTGATGATCAGCCAGTCCGCGATGTCCTCACCCGAGACGTACTTGCGGAAGCAGTTGTAGATGGCGTAATAAGCGAACTCGACCGGATCGGGGAAGGTCAGGTCGTCGTCTTGCAGCGCGGCAATGGGCTCGAGATAGCGGCTGCCGATATTCGCGAGGTCCACACCGGCCCGAGCCGCCTCGAGGGCTTCGAGCGGAAGTTCGACGTCTACGTGGTGGCGCATCCCGACCACCGAGTCGCGATAGCGAAGCGCGGCAGGGTCGCCCTGAACATGATCGGTCCACGTCGGGAGGACATCGGCACACAGCGCCAGATGAACCTGTCGCCGGTGAGCGGCCCCTAGTCGAAGGAAGCGGTCATTCGGGGTCATGATTCACCGTCCCCAGCAGCTCTCGCCACCGCGCCATCACCAGTTCGGTGTAGTGATCCGCCGTGATCCGATAGGCGCCGAGGGCGTAGCCGTCGTTGACCTCGACAAGTGCGGTGTCCCCGTTCGTGAGCACGCCGAAGTCGATGGCGTAGGCGCTGGGCGCAGTGCCGCTGCGGTGGTAGACGTCGACGGCCGCATGCACGACATTCATATCGAGCTGAGCGGAATCATCGCCTGCATAGTGGTCTGTCGCGACGACCTGGCCGCCGATGACATACACCCGGAATTCGCTGACCCAGGTGACGACCTCCGAGCACCGGACACGCTGATGCCTGCTCGCTCCACCCCACGCGCCGAAGTCGTGTTCCGAATAGCAGACCGTGCCCGTGAAGTTCTTGCGGCGGTCCGCAGGTTTGACGAAAACCGCTGCTGCGGAAGAGCTTTCCATCGTGCGTTCGACCTGACCCAATGTCGAAGTCCAGACCTTGCGACCGAGGAAACTCCCCAGCACCTCGGGATAGTCGTCGGGCAGCGGTATCGGGATGCCCAGCTGGCGCATCGCCCCGTGCATCGCTGGCATGTCACCGGCGACGAAGGTCTCGAGGCCGAGCGGCAGTTGTCTGCGGTGGATGCGTTTGATGCTGTAGTGGTGGATCGGGATTCCGAGTTTCCCCAGGCCTTCGGTGAGAAGTTGTTCTTCGTGGCCCATCTGTCCGGAACCGGCGTATTGCAGGTATGCGACGGTGAAATCCACCCTGCGCCTCCCGATCTCGAGGTCGAGTACTCATCCTACGTGCGCTCGCTGACCTCGTCCGTGGTTGACGGGTTTGGCCTAGGGTGTGGGGCATCGGGTGCGAGATGAGGGGCGTGCGATGGCTGCTGTGCTGGTGAAGGGGCAGAACCTGGGGCTGGCGGCGGGGGAGGTGGTGCTGTCGGTGCGCGGTGGTGTGGCGGCGGATCTGTCGGCGCTGCTGGTCACCGAGGTGGGCAAGGTTCGAACGGATGCCGATTTCGTGTTCTTCAATCAACCCCGGGCCCACGGGGTCCGTTTGGACGGGGCGGCGCTCCACGTCACGCCGGACCAGGTGCCGGGTGAGATCGCGCAGATCCGGGCGGTGATCACCGCCGACGGGCAGACCTTCGGGAGCGGACCGGCGCCGGTCGCGGTCGTGGCCGATGCCGCGGGAAACACCGTGTGCGAGTACCTGATCGAGGGCTTGGATCGAGAGACCGTGGTGATCGCGCTCGAACTGTATCGCCGGGGTGAGCAGTGGAAAGTGCGCGCGGTCGGGCAGGGGTATGCCGGCGGGTTCGCCGATCTGGTCACCGATCACGGGGTGAGTGTCGACGACGAACCGGAAGTCGTCGCGGCACCGAGGACGGTGCCCGGCGAGCACGCGCTGTCGTTCGAGAAGCGGCAGACGCTGGATATGCGCAAGCAGGAAGTCGCCAAGATCCTGATCGACAAGTGCGCGTTCGGAACGCGGGCGCGGGTCGTGCTGGTGATCGACAAGACCGGCAGCATGCAGAAGATGTACCGCGCCGGAACCGTGCACCGGGTGGTGGAGCGCATGATCCCGGTCGCCACCCAGCTCGACGACGACGGCACCCTCGAGGCCTACCTCTACGCCCTGTCCTACGCGAAACTCCCGGACATCACCGTGGCCGACGCCGAGCGCTGGACGCAGACCTATCTGCACCTGAACGGCACCCACGACGGTATCGACTACGGCAGCCTCGGCGGGCGCAACGACGAACTGCCGATCATGCGCGCGGTGATCGACACCCTGCACGGCAGCACCCGGCCCACGCTCGTCCTGTTCTTCACCGACGGCGGCTTCGCCAAAAAACGCGAGATCGCCGCGCTCATGCGCGAAGCAGCCCACTTGCCCGCGTTCTGGCAGTTCATCGGACTAGGCCCCGCCAACTTCGGTGTGCTGCGCACCCTGGACGAACTCGACGGCCGGGTGGTCGACAACGCGGGCTTCTTCGCCGTCCCCGACATCGACCAGCTCGACGACGCCGAACTCTACCGACGCCTGCTCAGCGAGTTCCCCGACTGGCTGCGCGCCGCCCGAGCGGCCGGAATCGTCCGGTAGCGGGGCTATTCCGCGGCGACGGGAATGCCTTCCGAGGCTCGTGCGATGACGTCGTCGAGGACATCCCTGGAGCGGATCAGGTCGGCGATCGTGCGGTCGATTCTGGCTCGTTCGGTGCAGAGTTCATCGATCAGTTCGGGCGTGGCGTTCTCGCACGTGGTGTTCGCCGACCCGGGAACCACGGTGTTCGAGCGGATCCGGGCGGGGTGCGACGGAGTGCTGATCGCCGACCCGGTGCTCGGCTGGGGTTCGCCGTTGCCCGCCGACGGTGGCAGGTCCGCGGCCGAGGAACTACTCGCCGCGGGCGCCGACCTGGTCTCACTCGGCCGGTCGTTCCTGGCCAATCCCGACCTCGTCGCCAGGTTGCGCGACGGCGCGCCGATCAACCAGTTCCGTGAGGACTACTTCTACGGTGGCGATACGACCGGCTACACCGACTACCCGGTCCTCGAATCCGTGGCGTGACCGGCCGGATGTCCCGGTGGCCGAATCGCCGCCGGGACATGGAGGCCGTGTGAGCTGGAGAAACTCGGTTGTCAGCGGGTGGGCAACTCGTTAGCGTGGCTACGTTTTGTGTTCGACTACCGAGAGGAATGCGATGGAACCCATCACCGAACGCGAGATCAGAGCGTCGTTCGTCAACTGTTCGAAAGGCGACGCCAAACGTCTCAATGTTCCCCGTGACCTGGCCGAACGTCCGTGGGAAGATCTCGACTTCCTCGGCTGGACCGACCCCTCCTACGCGGGGCGCTGCTACATCGCCGTGCCGCGTGACGGCAAGCTGGTGAGCATCGCGCTGCGCCACGAGACGGGTGGTTCGGGCAAGACGCAGATGTGTGCGCTGTGCCTCACCAGCCACACCGGCGGCGGGGTCTCGCTGATGACGGCGAACAAGGCCGGGGAATCGGGGCGGCGCGGGAACACGATCGGCAGCTACATGTGCACCGATCTCGCGTGCTCGCTGTACGCCCGTAACAAGAAGAAGCCCTCGATGGGCAGCCGATACCGCGAGGATCTGACCGTGGAGCAGAAGGCCGAGCGCGTGGTGGAGAACCTCTACGCGTTCGTCGACAAGCTCTACACCTAGCGAACTCGCCCGGCTGACAGAAAGGAGGTTGCTGCCATGTGCCGACACAGTAGAGCCCAGCTGAAGCGACCCGGGTCCTGTTGAACCACAACAGAACCCGGGTCGGGAGTCCTTGCCGGTCGAGCCGGCCCGGTTCATCCGGACCGGCCCGAGCGGACAGGAATCAGATCATGGCGTTCATGATGGTGCCGCCGCTGGTGGCGACCACGCCGCCGATCATCGCGCCCGCGACCATCCGCGGCGACTGCATCGCACCGCCGGTCCACTTCTCCCAGGCGAACTTGCCACCCGCATAGGTGATGGCGATGATGCCCGACAGCAGCACGAACCACGTGAAGTATCGCACCATCTGCAAGAGCTTCTCCGACAGCGGCGGCGCCTCGGGTGTCGGATTGCCGATCTGGGCCAAGGTATCGGTGAAGACCAAGGTATCGGCGACAGCGGCCAGAATCATGTTTGCTCACTCGGTAACTCGGGGGAACGGCGATGAACTGCTGTGGCCGATGGTATCCCGTCCGGCGCGGCGTCGCAGCCACCCCCTCGACAGAACCGATCGGTTTTGTTGGTGCGCTGGGGGTTCGCGGCCGTATCCTGGAACTCGTCCGAATACGGCAGCGCTGGAACGTAGTTCGCTATACGCGGAAAAGGGGAGCAGGCTATGAGCATCATCCTGACGTCGATGGCCGACACCGTCACGACGTTTGCGCAGGTCGGCAACCCTACGCCGGAGGCGCCGCCGCTCTCGGACAAGATCATGCAGATGGTCCAGTACCTCACCTGGTTCATGATTCTGTCGGGCATTCTGGCCATCACCGTGGCGGGCGGAAAGTTCGCCTGGGAGAAGTGGAACGGCAGCTCCATGGAGTCGCCCAAGATGATCGCGGGCGCCATGATCGGCGGTGTGGTCGCCACCAGCGGTGGCACCATCATGAACGCGGTTCTCGGCAGCTAGATCCGCGCGCCCTTGGCCCGGTTGCAGGCCCGGCACAGGATCTGCAGGTTCGACGCGCTCGTCGCGCCGCCCCGGCTGAGCGGGATGATGTGGTCGAACTCCAGGTAGTGCCGGTCGCCGCACTCCACGCACGCGCCACCGTCGCGCTGCCACACCAGGGCCTTCACGTCCTGGGGAATGCTGCGGCTGTCGCGCTGGCCGGGTGTGAGGACCAGGCGTTTGGCCACGCGCAGCGCGCCTTCGAGCGCCGCCGCCACATAGTCCGGGTCGGCCACGCCGAAGGTCGCGCCGCCGCGTGCGGAGGTCGCGGCCACCACGACGGTGCCGTGTTCGGGGTGCACCGAAACCACCCGGGACCAGGGCAGTTCCACGCCGGTGCCGTCGCCGACGAAGCGCAGCTTCTTGGAGCTGCCGATCAGCCTGCCCTCGGAGTGGCGTGGACCGCGCGCCAGCATCCGGATGTGCACGGCGGGCAGGTCGAGGTGGACGCGTTCGTCCGGGTCCAGGTGTAGGCCGCGGGTGTCGACGGCGGGCAGCTCGCCTGCGCGCAGCCGTGACAGGGTGCGGCCCCGGTGCATTCGCCTGCGCAGATCGTCGACGATGGGGCCGCCCAGGTCGAGCTCACCGACGACGTGCTCGAACGCGTCGAGTTCATCGGCGAACACCTCACCGTCGGCGAACGCGAACGCGACCATCCGCTCCACCTGGGTGAGGCCGTCCTCGCGCAGAAACGCTCTGCCCTGTTCCTCGTCGATGCGCTGGAACCGCAGTGACGCCCACACCTGCGTCCACTCCGGTGATCGGGTGCCGGGGCCGGTGAGGACCCGCACGGCGCGGTTGCGCCAGTGGGTGAGAAACTCGCCGATCTCGGCCGCACACGCCTTGCACGGAGCATGACCGCCGAAAAGCTTGCGGCGCAGAGTACTACCGCAGCGTGTGCAGTGGCCTCGGGTCGGCGGGAGGAAGGGGCGAACGCTCGATGTCCATTCGTCGCCGTCCCACCAGCGCAGGCGGTCGGGCGCGTCCGGGTCGGGATGCCAGTCGGCCAGGTCGGGGTCTGCCGGTGGTGGCGGCGGGGTATCGATGACGCGGCGGGTCAGGGCGGGCGCGCCGGACGGCTCTGCACCGGTCCGGCCGGTGCGCGGTTCGTCGGCCCTGCCCACGGCGGCCGGTTCGTCGACCGTGACACCGAATTCGACGGCCAGCCCCCGCAGCCCGCCTGCCCAGCCCTGGCCGATCGCACGGAAACGCCAGCCACCGTCGCGCCGGTAGAACTCGCCGAACATCATCGCCTGCACGTCCTCGATGCTGTCGACAGCGAAGCGGGCGACCGGACCGTCGGCGGCGTGGACGGTGAGGATGAGGTCGTCGAGGCGGTCGAAGGTGGTGTCGTCCACTGATGCCGTGACGACGATGCGGGCGATATCGGCCTCGGTGCGGGGCAGAGAGATGCTCAGCCGAGCCGTACCCGGCTCGGGTTCCTGGTCGAGGGTGACCGCCTGCGAGGCGTGGCGAGGGGCGTTGAAGAAGACGAAATCGCGGTCGGTGCGGACCAGCCCGGATTCGGTGACCAGGAGTGCGTGGGCGTCGACAGCCTGCGCCCCCCGCCATGAAACAACCACGGCGAGAAGCGATGTCGGTACCGGCGAATTCGCGCCCTTGCGTAGTTCCATGGTCCTCGCATGATGCCATGGAGGTCCGACACGGTTTGCCGGAGCGCCGCCCCGGCCATCCCGGTAGGTGTGATCCATCTCGCAGGACCGGGCCTGGTTTCCGCCGTCCTCAGAGGTTTAGCGTTGGGGTCCGCTCGCTACCGAAATCCGTTGTGATATAGGGATATTCGGCACAAAGCGGACATTATTCGGGCCGCCGCGTTCGGTGCCGACGGCCGAGCTGACGAGGAGCTGGTCGGTATGTCGAATGGTCACCTGCTCACCCGACGGGGAGCGCTGGCCGCGCTCGCTCTGCTCGCGGTCGCGGGGTGCGGTGGGTCGGGGCAGGCGGCGCACAGCGACGTGCACTGGGATTACGACGCGGAAGGGCCCGACCACTGGGCTGATCTGGACAGCCGGTTCGTGACCTGCCGCAGCGGGCACGCGCAGTCGCCGATCGATCTGCCCGCCCATACCGAACTGCATCCCGACGAGCACATCGACATCGAGTACCGGCCGATGTCCTCGGTGGAGGTGGTGAACAACGGGCACACGATCCAAGCGAACGTGGCGCCCGGCTCCGGTAACCGCATCGTCGTCGACGGGAGCGCGTTCGAGTTGACCCAGTTCCATTTCCATCTGCCGAGCGAGCACACCGTCGACGGGGCGGAAGCGGCGATGGAGCTGCACTTCGTGCACGCGGACTCGGCAGGCAGGCTCGCGGTACTCGCCGTGCTGTTGCGCGCGCAGCCGGAGTCGGTGCCGCTGGGGGCGGTACTCGCGGCGGCACCGGATCGGATGGGTGCCACCAGGACGGTGACGAGCATCGATCCGCGCGCGTATTTGCCGACCGGGTTCGCCCAGTTCCGGTACGAGGGATCGCTGACTACGCCGCCCTGTACCGAAGGGGTGCGCTGGATCGTGCTGCGCGAACCCGCGCCGGTCGCGATCGCCGACGTGGAGCACTATCGCGCGCTGTTCCCGCACACCAACCGCCCGGTGCAGCCGCGATTCGGCCGACCGGTCGTGCTGGCCGGACAGAACTGACGGACACGGCGGCTCCTCCCTGCGCACGAGGCCGCCGTGGGGCACAGTGGAGGCATGACGAACCCGAAGAAG
>NZ_BDBI01000007.1 GCF_001612905.1 Nocardia ignorata NBRC 108230
CGCCGCAACCACCACCGGTGCCGCCGCAGGCGCGCAGGGTGCCGGGCGCCGAGCTGCTGTCGGCGGCGCAGGCGGCGGTCGGCGCGGCACAGTCGGCGGCGGGGCAGGCCATCGACGCGGCGCAGCAGACGGCGGGATACGCCTTCGACGCGGCGGTGCGGCTGCCACCGGCCTCGGCGCAACTCGCCGCGCAGCTGCCGGATCTGGTGGAGAACCTGTCGATCGCGGTCGACCGGCTCAACAGCACCATCGACCGCCTCGACCGCACGCTCGCCCTCGCCGACCCGGTGTTCGCCACCTACGACCGGTTGCTGCCCCGCCTCGAGGCGATGATCTCGCTGGGTGAGGACCTGTTCGGCGCCCTCGCGAAACTGCCGGGCGTGGGCTTGATCGGCCGGTTCACCGGGCGCGGCGGCGAGGAACCACCACCGGAACCGGAGAAGCGCCGACGTCGCTAGAGAGCGCGGAAGGTCGCCGCGGCCTTGAGGACCATCTCGGCGTACTCGTCCTCGGCGTCGGAATCGAGCACGATCGCCCCGCCTGCGCCGATGGTCCACTCGTCGTCGTGGCGCACGGCGGTGCGGATGACGATATTGAGGTCGGCGGTCCCGCCGAGCCCGAGGAAGCCGATGGTGCCCGAATAGATCCCGCGCGCCCGGGTTTCCAGCTCGTCGAGGATTTCCATGGTGCGCAGTTTCGGCGCCCCGGTCATCGACCCTCCAGGGAAACAGGCGCGCACGCAGTCGACCACACCCGCCCCCGGACGCAGGGTGCCGCGGACTGTCGACACCAATTGGTGCAGGGTGGAATAGGTTTCGGTGACCATGAGCGCGGGGACGTGCACCGAACCGACCTCGCACACGCGCCCGAGATCGTTGCGCAACAGGTCGACGATCATCAGGTTCTCGGCGCGCGTCTTCGGATCGGCGGCCAGCGCGTCACGCAACCGCGCATCCTCGGCGGGTGTCCGGCCACGCGGTGCGGTGCCCTTGATCGGCTTGCTCTCCACCACCCGGTCCCGGTCGACCTTGAGGAACCGTTCCGGCGACGAGCACGCCACCTCGAGACCGTCGAACCGCAGATAGGCGGCGTAAGGCGCGGGATTGCAGCGGCGCAGGCGGCGGTAGAAGGCCAGGCCGTCGTCCTCGCCCGCCGCGACCGCGACCGCATCGGTCAGGCAGATCTCGTAGGACTCACCCGCGTGTAAGCGCTCCTGGCATACCGCGATATCGGCAAGGTAGCGGTCGCGGCCACGCACGAGATGCGCCTCGACGGCGTCGGGATCGGCGCGCACGCGCAGGTCGACGGGGTTCTTCCAGGTCGGCAGGTCGGCGAGGGCGGATTCGGTGGCACCGAGCCAATCCGCACCCGCCGCGTCGCTACCCGGATCGACGAGAGCGAGCAGATGGGTGCGGCCCGCCACATGGTCGACCACGACCAGCCGGTCGGCGAAAATCCACTGCGCGTCCGGGGTGGGGGAGCGGTGCACGGCCCGCGCTCCGCAGTCGGCCTTCACCTCGTAGCCGAGATAACCGACATAACCGCCCGCGAAATCGAAAGGCAGCAACGGTGTTTCGCAGTGCCTGGCACGCAGTTCGCGGTCCAGGTAGTCGAGTACGGTGCCCGCGACGGTCCGGGTGCCCGCGCCATCCGTCACCGTGACGGCGCCGTCGCCGACCCGGTACCCGACGATCTCGGCGTGCGGTCCCGCCGCGTCGCCGAGGAAGGAGAATCGGTCCAGACCCGGTTCGACGTGTTCGCTGTCGAGCCAGAACGCGGTCGCCGAGTCGCCGTAGCAACGCAGGAAGATCGCCTCGGTATCGATCGCCCGTTCGATCACCTTGTGCCGCAGCACGAACCGTCTCGTCGGCGGATCCGACGGTACCTCGGGGCCACGCACGACGACCGGCGCGGCCACCGGGGTCCGCGCCTTGGTGAGATCGGCGAAATTGCGCAACAGCGCCGCCCCGAACTCGCTCGACACCGACTCCGGATGGAACTGCACACCCCACTGCGGCCGCTCACGGTGCCGCACACCCATTACCACACCGTCGCCCGTCGTCGCCGTCACCTCGAGCACGTCGGGCAGCGGTCGCAGCGCCGCCAGCGAGTGGTAGCGCACCACCGTGAAGTCCTGCGGCAACCCCGCGAACAGGTCCCGGTCGTCGTGGGCGACCCGATCGAGATACCCGTGCCGTGCCTCGGGTGCGCGACCGACCTGTCCACCCGCCCCGATCACGATGCCCTGATGTCCGAGGCACACCCCGAGTAGCGGAAGCTCGGCCTGCTCGAGCACCGCCGTCGAAATACCCATGTCCCTGGCCCGATCGGGACGCCCCGGTCCCGGCGAGATCACGACATTGTCGAATCGGTCGAGGCCCAGTTCGCCCACGCTGCCCACCTCGTCGTTGCGCACGACGACGGGCTCGCTCCCGTTGACCTCACTGATGAGCTGGTAGAGGTTGTAGGTGAACGAGTCGTAGTTATCGATCAACAGCGTGCGCATCGTGGCCAAAACCCTACGCCGGACGCGGTTCGGGGCAGAATGTGCGCCATGGCTGTTTCGCAACCGGATCTCGTGGCGCTCGGACGTTGGATGGACGAGCAGGGCTTACCCGGCGACACGATCGGGGAGGTCAGCCCGATCGGCGGCGGCACCCAGAACATCATGATCCGCTTCACCCGGGGCGGCCGCGAATACGTCCTGCGTCGCGGACCCGAACACCTGCGGGCCAAGAGCAACGAGGTGATCGCCCGCGAATCCCGCCTGCTCACCGCGCTGGACGGCACCGAGATCCGCGCCCCGCGGGTGATCGCCGCCTGCACCGACCCCTCGGTTCTCGGCGCGGTCTTCTACCTGATGGAACCCATCCGCGGCTTCAATCCGCAGACCGAGCTGCCCGACCTGCATGCGAACGACCCGGAGATCCGCAGGCGGATGGGGCTGTCGGCGATCGAGGCCATCGCGCGCCTCGGCACGGTCGACTACCTGGCGCTCGGCCTGGCCGACTACGGCCGCCCCGAGGGCTTCCTCGAACGTCAGGTGCCGCGCTGGCTGCGCGAACTCGACACCTACGCCGCCAACGAGGGCTACCCGGGCCCGCAGATCCCCGACGTGGAGCGCGTCGGTGACTGGCTCGACCGCAACCGTCCCGCCGACCCGTCGCCGGGCATCATGCACGGCGACTGCCACCTGGCCAACATGATGTTCGACTACGACGGCCACGAGGTGGCGGCCATGGTCGACTGGGAGATGTCGACCATCGGCGACCCGCTGCTCGACCTCGGCTGGCAGCTGGCGACCCGCCCCGAACCCGGCACCGTCGGCGCCGGGCTGATGGGCACCCTCGGCACCGTCGGCGGCCTGCCGACACCCGAGGAGATGATCCGGCACTACGCCGAATTCTCCGACCGCGACCTGCGCGCCGTCACCTGGTACGAGGTGCTGGCCTGCTTCAAACTCGGCATCGTGCTCGAAGGCACCCACGCCAGGGCTTTCGCGGGCAAAGCACCCAAGCAGGTGGGCGACTTCCTGCACGCGGTGACCCTCGAACTGTTCGAGAAGGCGCGCAAGCTCATCGATTGATGCCCGGATCTCGACGATCATTGGCTGAATATCAATGGACGTCAAGATTGCGACGCCATAGCCTTGGCGGCATGATCGTGCCTGATACCAAGGACTGGACCTGGGTCCTCGAAAAGCCCTGCGCCGAATGCGGATACGACGCCGCATCGATCGCGTTCGAGCAGGTGCCCGACCGGGCGCGCGCCGCTGCCGCCCACATCGCCTCGGCGCTGGACCGCGACGACGCGCGCGTGCGGCCCGACGCGCAGACCTGGTCGGTCCTCGAATACGCCGCCCACGTGCGCGATGTCTGCCGGATCTTCGACACCCGGCTCGCGCTGATGCTGGGCGGTGACGGTGCGACGGCGCCGCGGTTCGCGAACTGGGATCAGGACGCCACCGCCGTCGCCGACCGCTACAACGAGCAGGACCCGGCGGCGGTCGCGCAAGAGCTGTCCGCCGCTGCCGAACAGGTGGCCGCCGCCTTCGCCGCCGCGCCCTCGGATCGGCTCGACTGGCGAGGTGCCCGCAGCGACGGATCGCTGTTCACCGTGGCCTCGCTGGGCCGATACTTCCTGCACGACCTCGAGCACCACGTCCACGACGTGCGCGGATAGAGAAATCTTCACCAGATTTCTAGAACGTGTTCCAGAATCGGCCGAAAGTTCGTAGGGTGGGAGCAGTCACAACGAGGCACTGCTTGGCGAGAGGTCGATCGTAATGAAGACGAAGGGCGCGATCCTGTGGGGCGTCGACCAGGAATGGTCGGTCGAGGAGATCGAGGTCGGCGACCCCGTGTCGGGGGAGGTGCAGATCCGCATGGAAACGGCGGGCATGTGCCACTCCGATCACCACATCGTCACCGGTGCCACGCCGATGCCCGGCTACCCGGTGATGGGTGGCCACGAGGGCGCGGGTGTGATCACCAAGCTCGGGCCGAACTGCCCGAGCGATCTGGCGGTGGGCGACCACGTCATCCTTTCGTTCATCCCGGCCTGCGGACGCTGTCCGTCGTGTGTGTCCGGGAATATGGCGCTGTGTGACCTGGGTGCGGGATTGCTGATGGGACAGGCGATTTCGGACGGCACGTACCGCATCCAGGCGCGCGGCGAGAACGTCATCCCGATGTGTTTGCTCGGCACCTTCGCCCCCTACATGACGGTGCACCACACCTCGGTGGTCAAGATCGACCCGACCATCCCGTTCGAGGTGGCCTGCCTGGTCGGGTGCGGCGTGCCGACCGGCTTCGGCTCGTCCACCCATGTAGCGCAGGTGCAGCCCGGCGAGACCGTGGTGATCGCGGGCATCGGCGGTGTCGGGATGAGCGCGCTGCAGGGTGCGGTGCTCAGCGGTGCGTCGAAGGTCGTCGCCATCGACCCGAATCCGTGGAAGCGCGAGCAGGCGCAGAAGTTCGGCGCCACGCACACCTACGAGAGCATGGCCGCCGCGATCATGCCGCTGATGGATGCCACCGAGGGCCGGATGGCCGAGAAGGTCATCCTCACCATGGGTGAGATGCACGGCGACTACATCGAGGAGGGTCTGATCCTCACCGGCAAGGCGGGCACGCTCGTCGTCACCTCCATGGGCCGCATGGACGCGGGCGAGGTGAAGATGAACAGCTTCCTGCTCTCGATGCTGCAGAAGACGGTGAAGGGCTGCATCTTCGGCGGCGGCAACGCCCGCCAGGACGCGCCGCGGCTGCTGTCGCTGTACAAGGCCGGTCAGCTCAATCTCGACGACATGGTCACCCGCAGCTACTCCCTCGAGGAGATCAACCAGGGCTACCGGGACATGCTCGACGGCAAGAACATTCGCGGCATCATCCGCTACACCGAAGCCGACTGGTAACCGACGATTCCCAGTACCTCGCCGGGTGTGCCCCCGGCGAGGATCCTGCCGTCGCGCAACTGCAGGCAATGATCGGCGCGTGCCGCCTCGGCCGGGTCGTGGGTTGCCTGCACCACGGTGACCCCACCGGCCGCGATCTCGGTGAGCGCACCCGAGATCTCGGCGCGCGCGGCGTCGTCCAGTCCGGTCGCCGGCTCGTCGAGCAGGACCAGATCGGATTCTTGCGCCAACGCCTGGGCCAGAAGTGTGCGCTGGCGCTGACCGCCCGAGAGCGTGTCGAGGCGCCGTGTCGCCAGGGCGGTGAGGTCCATCCGCTCCAGGCAGGCCCGCACGATCTCGCGGTCGGCCTTTGTGAGTCGCCGCCACAATCCCCGATGCGCCCAGCGCCCCATCGCCACCGCCTCGCGCACCGTCATCGGTAGCGCCGCGGGAATCGCGGTGTGCTGCACCACGAATGCCGGTCGCCGGGATGTATCGCGGTGCACCGCGCCCGACCGGAGGGGCACCGTTCCCGCCAAGACGCCGAGCAGCGTCGACTTCCCCGAACCGTTGGGTCCGACGATGGCGGTCACCTGTCCGCGCGGGACCGACGCCGTCACCTCTGACAGCACGGGCGTGCGGCCGTAACCCGCGGTGACGTCCTCGATGCGGATCGCCGGGTCTGCTGTGTGTTGCATCTCACCTCGTTTGAAACGATAATCGTTTTCAGTATATCGTCCGTTGCCATGGAGTGGCTGATCGCCCCGTTCGAGGTGGCATTCGTGCAGCGGGCGCTGTGGGGCGGGCTGCTGGTGTCCTGCGTGTGCGCCCTCGCCGGAACGTGGGTGGTGGTGCGCGGCATGGCTTTTCTCGGTGACGCGATGGCGCACGGCATGCTGCCCGGTGTGGCGGTGGCGGCGCTGCTCGGCGGCAATCTGATCGTGGGCGCCGCGATCAGTTGCACCGCAATGGCTTTCGGTGTGTCGGTGCTGTCGCGGAGCAAGCGGTTCGCGGCCGATACCGCGATCGGGTTGCTGTTCGTCGGGATGCTCGCGGCCGGTGTGATCATCGTGTCGCGGTCGCAGTCCTTCGCCGTCGACCTCACCGGATTCCTGTTCGGTGACGTGCTCGCGGTGCGCACCGTCGACCTGTGGTATCTCGTTGCCGCCGTCGGGCTCGCGCTGGTCGTGGCAGTGCTCGGGCACCGGGCTTTCGTCGCGCTGACCTTCGATTCGCGCAAGGCGCACACGCTCGGGTTGCACCCGAAGGCGGCGCACGTCGCGCTCGTCGGTCTGGTGACCTTGGCCATCGTCGCCTCCTTCCATGTGGTCGGCACGCTGCTGGTGTTCGGGCTGCTCATCGCGCCGCCCGCCGCCGCCGTGTACTGGTCGGACCGGATCCCGGTGGTGATGGCGCTCGCCGCCCTGATCGGCGGGTTCTCCACCGCTGCCGGGCTTGTCGTCTCGTGGCACGCGGGTACGGCGGCCGGGGCGACGATCGCCGCCGTCGCGGTCGGGTCGTTCTTCGTGTCGGCGGTCGTCTCGGTGCTGCGGGAGCGGTTCGGGAAGGTAGGTGTCGCCGCGTTGGCCGCGGTGTCGGTGGCCGGGTGTGCCGCGACCGAACCGGTGATCGTCGGGGAGCCGCCGCACGGGTATGTCGCCGGGGCAGAGGAGATGAGCGAGGCGCAGACCCGGCTGGTCGTGAGTGATCCGGCCACCGGTGACATCCGGGTGATCGATCTGCTGACCGAGCAGGTCACCACGCTCGCCGGACGCGAGAATACCGCTGCGCCAGAGGGCTCGGCCCTGGTCGGCGACGGTCGGTTCGGATTCCTGAGCGCCGGTGGATCGGTGCGGGTGGTCGACAGCGGAGGATGGACCGTCGACCACGCCGATCACCGCCACTACTACAGCGCCCCGGTGCGTGAAGTCGGCAGCATCGCGGCATCCGGCGGAGTTGTTGCCGCACACGGTGATCCAGCGGTGTCCGCGGTGGTGCTCGAATCCGGCGCCACGCTGGTGTTCGATCGGGTCGCGCTCGGTGACGGGCAGATTCGCGATCCGGACCGGATCGACGGCATCGCGCTGCCGTACGGCGAGAAGCTGATCGTCGCCGACGGCACGGGACGAGTGGAGGTGCGCGGGCGTGACGGGTCGGCCGGTGAGTCGCTGGATGCGGCGTGCCCGCAGCCGCGCGGTCAGGCCGTGACCCGGCGTGGAGCTGTGTTCGGTTGTGCGGACGGCGCTGTGGTCGTCGCCCAGCGTGACGGCGCGTTCGTCGCGGAGAAGATCACCTACCCCGAGCCTGCCGATCGAGCGACCGCGTTCACCCATCGGCCCGGCAGCACGACGCTGACCGCGCTCGCCGGACGCACCGGGGTATGGACTCTCGACGTCCGCAAGAAGACGTGGAAGCACACCCCGATCGCCGACGCGGTCGCGGTGAACACGGCCGGTGAGGGGTCCGCGGTGCTCGTCCTCACCCGTGACGGTGTGCTGCACGGCCTCGACCCCGAAACCGGTTCGGAGACCGCACGTGTCGCACTGACCGGTCCGGTCGAGGGTGGACCGGTGATTCAGGTCGACCCGAACCGTGCCTACATCAACGACCTCAGCGGCCGAGCCGTGCTCGAGGTCGCCTACAACGACAACCTCCGAATCGCGCGCACGTTCCCCTCGGATATCGCGCCCGGACTGATGGTGGAGACGGGCCTGTGAGTCACGAAGCACGAATCGGCAACCGCACCGACGGTTTCCGGGGCGCTCCTCGCGGCGTGGGTCTGGCGCTCGTCGTGATCGCGCTCCTCGCGTCGATCACCGCGTGCGGCACCGGCGGCGACCGCAGCGGAATCATGGTGACCACCAACATCCTCGGTGATCTGACCAAGGCCGTCGTCGGCGACACCGCCGAGGTGACGGTGCTGATGCAAGCGGGGACCGATCCGCATTCGTTCGGCATCTCCGCACGTCAAGCCGCCGATATCGAGCGATCCGCGCTGGTGGTGCACAACGGCCTCGGGCTCGAGGAAGGCGTGGCCCGGCACGTGCAGGCCGCCGCCTCGGCAGGTGTGCCGACGCTGGCGGTGGCCGAGCGGACCGACCCGATCACCTACACCTCGGACGAATCCGCCGGTCAGCCCGACCCGCATTTCTGGACCGACCCGGCGCGGGTACGCAAAGCCGTCGAGGCGATCAGCGCCGAAGTCATCACGCGGGTCGACGGCATCGACGCCGAGACCGTGCGCGCCAACACCGCCCGCTACGTGAGCGAACTCGACCAACTGGACCGGTGGATGACCGACCGGTTCGCGGCGATCCCGCCCGAACGCAGGCAGTTGGTCACCGACCACCACGTCTTCGGTTATCTCGCACAGCGATTCGGGTTCACCGTGATCGGCGCCGTCATCCCCAGCGGCACCACCCTCGCGTCCCCGAGCGCCTCGGATCTCGACGACCTCGCCACCGCCATCCGCACCGCCGGGGTGCACACGATCTTCGCCGATTCGGCCGCGCCCGACCGCCTTTCGCGTGTCCTGGCCGAGCATGCGGGCCTGCAGGTGCAGGTCGCCGCCCTGCACACCGAATCGCTCACCGAACCAGGCGGCGGCGCCGCGACCTATCTCGAGATGGCGCGCGCCAACACCGAGGCCATCGCCCGCGGTTTATCCGGGCCGACAACGTAATTCAACAAGAGATGGAGCACGACATGCACAGTCGGTCACGGGCCACCACGATGGTGGCCATGTCCGGGGCGCTCGCCTCGGTGGTAGCGCTCAGCGGTTGCGGTAGCGACGACGTCGAAACCCACGACCACGCCCCGGGCGCCGAACCGATCGCCCTCACCTACGACGGCGGCATCTACGTCCTCGACGGCCTGACGCTCGCCCAGGAAGGCGAGGTGAAGCTCGAGGGCTTCAACCGGCTCAACCCCGCGGGCGACGACGACCACCTGATGGTGACCGTCAAGGACAGCTTCCGGGTGTTCGACGCCCACAAGGCGGAATTCACCGGCACCGAGTACGCCGCGAGCAAGCCCGGCCACGTCGTGCGACACGCGGGCAAGACCGTGCTGTTCGCCGACGGAACCGGTGAGGTGACCGTCGTCGACACCGACAAGATCGACAGCGGCAAGCCCACCGAGGTGTACAAGGCGGCCGCCGCCCACCACGGTGTCGCCGTCGAACTGAGCAACGGGAACCTGCTGGTCACCCTCGGGACCGAGGATGCGCGGGTGGGCCTGGTCGCCCTCGACTCCGACCGCAAGGAGATCGCCCGCAACGAGGACTGCCCCGGTGTTCACGGTGAGGCCACCGCCCAGAACGAGGCCGTGGTGGTCGGCTGCCAGACCGGTGCCGTGGTCTACCGCGACGGCAAGATCACCAAGGTGACCAGCCCGGCCCCCTACGGCCGCATCGGCAACATGTCGGGCAGCGAAGCCTCCCCGATCGTGCTCGGTGACTACAAGCAGGACAAGGAGGCCGAACTCGAACGGCCGACCAAGATCTCGCTGGTGAACACCGCCGACGGCAGCCTGCGCCTGGTCGACATCGGCACCAGCTACTCCTTCCGTTCGCTGGGCCGCGGCCCGCAGGGTGAGGCGCTCGTGCTCGGTACCGACGGCAAGCTCCACGTCATCGACCCGGTCGCGGGCGCGGTCACCCGCACGATCCCGGTGACCGGTGCCTGGCAGGAACCGCTCGAATGGCAGGACGCGCGCCCGACGCTCTACGTTCGTGACGGCATCGCCTACGTCACCGAACCGGCGACCAAGCAGGTCCACCGCGTCGACCTCGCCGAGGGCAAGATCACCCAGTCGGTGACCCTCCCCGCCGCGCCCAACGAGATCAACGGGGTCTCCGCCCACTAGCGGATGCTCGCGATCAAGATCACCACGCTCTCGTGGCGTTCGGCTCTCGACCGATGCCGCCACCAGAGCGTGGCGATCGTCTGTCCAGGTTCAGCGTGTGGCGCAGTCGAGGACGGCGGTGCGGAGGTTGCGGCTGCGGACGTCGTCGAGGATGGCCATGCCGAGACGGTTCATGGTGTAGCCGAAGCCGAGACCTGTTGTGGGATCGGCGAATCCGAAGGAGCCACCGAGGCCGGTTGTGCCGTAGGCGCGTTTGTCGGAGCCGAAGCGGAAACATCCGCGCGATTTGCGGAAACCCAGGTGGTAGCGGCTCTTGGTGTGCAGAACCAGATCGGCGGCGGGGACGGAGTCGACGGTCGGGGCGGCGAGTAGGTCGAGGACGGCGTCGCTGAGGGGGAGCGCGCCGGTGCGTCCGGCCGCCGCGCCGTAGACGCGGGCCAGCGCGCGGGCGTTGCCGACGCCGTTCATGCCGGGCCATTCGATGCCGAGGAATTCGCGACGAGTGGCGCGGGCGGGCGCGCCGGGGCGCGGATTGGTCAGCGCCGCATAGGAATGCCCACGTTTGGCGTACACCTCGGCGCCGATACGCAGCGGGATGTCGGCGAGTTCGTAGCGCAGGATGTCGAGGCCCTTGGTCGCCGACAGCTGGGCGACGCGGCCCAGGGACTCGTCTTCGGGCAGTCCGATGAACAGGTCGGCGCCCACCGGTGCCGCGATCTCCTCGGCGAAGAAGCGACCGAGACTGCGCCCCGTCGGATCCACGCGGCGCAGCAATTCGCTCTGGTAGAGGCCGAGAGTCAACGCGTGATAGCCGTGCCGGGTGCCCGGTTCCCACCTCGGTTTCTGAGCGGCGAGCAGGTCGGCCAGGCTCTCGCGGTCACCGAGTTCGCTCAGCTTCACGATCCGGTCCAGGCCCGACAGGCCGGCCTGGTGATCGATCAGCTGGCGCACGGTGATCCGGTCCTTGCCGTGCGCGGCGAACTCCGGCCAGTACTTCGAGACCGGGGCGTCGTAGTCGAGGAGTCCGCGCGAGACGGCGGTGGCGATGGTGAACGCCGACATGCCCTTCGAGGACGAGAACACCGGGACTATCGTGTCGCGCTCCCAGGGAACCGCACGCGCGCGGTCGCGATGGCCCGCCCACAGGTCGACCAGCGGTTCGCCGCCCGCGTAGACCGCGACGGCGGCGCCGATCTCGCCGTGGGAGGTGAAATTGCGGCGGAAAGCATCGGCGACAGGGCCGAAGCCGGCCGCCACGTCGCCGTGAACTGATGGTGCGGGACTCATGGTGTCGTCGATCGTAGCTACGCTGCCGGATATGCGTTCGTTGGAGCAGGTTCAGCAGTGGCCGGTGGCGCACGCCACGGCCGCCGTGGTCACCGTCGACGGGGTCGACACCACCGGTGAACTCGACCGGGTGTTCCGGTTGGCTTCGGTCACCAAGCCCCTCGTCGCCTACGCGGCTCTGGTCGCCGTCGAGGAGGGCGCGATCGAACTGGATCAGCCCGCGGGCCCGCCCGGATCGACCGTGCGGCATCTGCTGGCCCACACCTCCGGTGTGGCCTTCGCCACACCGGAGGTGATCGCGAAACCGGGTGCCCGACGCATCTACTCGAGTGCCGGATTCGAACTACTCGCCGATTTCCTCACCGAAAGCACGGGCATCCACTTTCCGGACTATCTGCACGAGGCGGTATTCGAACCACTCGGCATGCGCGACGCGGTTCTGGAAGGGTCGGCGGGGCATGCCGGACGCGCTAGCCTCCGTGACCTGACGCTATTCGCCACCGAGTTGCTGACACCCGAATTGATATCTCGGCAAACACTCGACGAGGCCACCTCCGTGCAATTCCCCGACCGCGACGGAGTACTGCCCGGATACGGCTCCCAGCGGCCCAACGACTGGGGTCTCGGCTTCGAAATCCGCGACGGGAAAACCCCGCACTGGACCGGTCATTCCAATTCGCCGCGCACCTACGGGCACTTCGGTCAGTCCGGGACGTTCCTGTGGGTCGACCCCGAAATAGGGGTAGCTACGATCGGTTTGAGCGACGAGAATTTCGGCGACTGGGCAAGAACCGCGTGGCCGAAATTTAGTGATTCCGTGATCGCAGAGACACATAACACGCAGTGAGGTAACACCCGCAACATCGCTCGCTTCGCCTACACTCGCACCACACCAGTCCGACGGACCGTTGGGGAAGACGCTCCTTGTCGAGGCTGGAGGTGTTGGTAGTGCGCGCATCGAGTCAGTTCGCTGACGCGACGGCAGGTGTGGTCTACATCCACTCCTCGCCCGCCGCGTTGTGCCCGCACATCGAATGGGCACTGTCTACCGCGCTGTCCACGCCGGCGAAACTGCGCTGGACCGCGCAGCCCGCCGACGGACAGCTGCGCGCCAGCGGCGACTGGATCGGCCCCGTCGGAACGGCCGCCCGGATAGCCCAATCGTTGCGTGCCTGGCCGGTCCTGCGGTTCGAAGTCACCGAGGACCCCAGCGAAGGCGTGGACGGCGAACGCTACAGTTTCGTTCCCGCCCTCGGCCTCTGGCACGGCTCCACCGGCGCCAACGGCGACGTGATGCTCGGCGAGATGCGATTACGCGCCCTCCTCCAAGCCGCCACGGAACTGAGCACCTTCGACCTCGGCGCCGAAATCGACCGCGCCCTCGGCACCGCCTGGGACGAAGACCTCGAAGCCTTCCGTCAGGGCACCGACTGCACGGGCGCCGAAGTCACCTGGCTGCGCCGCCACGTCGGCTGAGCGCCATTCCTTCCCGTATTCCGGCCTCTGTGCCGAGACCGCCGCACACCTTGTCCCACAGCGTCTTCGATCAGAACTCGCCGGGGCGGTAGACGCGGCAGCGTGCGCCGGGACCGTGGGTGAGGCCGGGATAGTTGCTCACTCGGTGCCATGCGGCTGTGTCCGGGGTGTTCTCGATGAAGGCCTGATGCGCTGCCGGGGCGGTCCAGTCGGAGCAGTTGAGGACCGAATCGCCGTGCGTCGAGAGGCGCTGGGCGAGGAGGCCTTCGGCGGGGTGGGACCGGAGTGCTTCGGCGAGGAGATCGGTCCAGGCCGCGGCATCACGGTCGGTCGGGAAGGTGAAGGTGGTGACGACCGTGCAGTCGGAGGCGCCGTCGGGGTCGAAGATCAGGCTGTGGCGGGGGCGGAACACGGTGGTGGCGGTGGGTGGGATCGTCCAGAGTTCCTGGGTGAGTACGGCGGTGCCGCGCAGGTCGAGGAGAACGATGACGGCGGCCAGCCCGGGTGGGAGGTCGCGTTCGGCGAGCCGTGCCGCCATGAATTGCTGGTGTTCGGGGTCGTCGACCTGGTGGCGGGCGAGGACGATACCGGCGAGATCGGGGTGGTTCATCGTTGCTCCATATCGGTGCGGTCGTCGCGCAGGAAGCAGGCGACGACGAAGGCGAGGGCAGCGCACAGACCCGCTGCCAGGAAGACATCGGTGACGCCCGCGGTGACCGGGGCGCGCAGGGCGTCGCGGACCGGTTCGGGCAGGGTCGTGAGATCGGGGTGCTCGAGGTCGGGCAGCCCGGTCAGGTGTCGTGCGTAGAGTGCGCCGAGCAGGGAAATGCCGAGGGAATTACCGAGATTGCGGGCCAGCATGGCGGTGGCGCCGGCCGCGCCGATGTCGTCGAGGCCGACACTGTTCTGCGCGATGACAACGGTGAGCTGCATGAAACACCCCATGCCTCCACCCGTCGCCAGCATTCCGGCGACCACCGGCAACCATCCACTGTCGACATCCAGTGACGCAAGCACGGCCATGCCGAGGGTCATCGCCGCCGCGCCGACGACCGGATACACCCGGAACCGCCCGCTTCTCGATACCGCCGCTCCGACCAGGGGAGCCACGACCAGCATCCCGCCGAGCAACGGCAGCATGAGCAGCCCGGATCCGGTGGCTGAACGACCCTGCGCGATCTGCTGATAGAGCGGTAGGAACGTCACCGCGCCGAACATCACCAGGCCGCTGAGGAATCCGAGCACCACGGCGATCGTGAAGTTTCGGTGGCCGAACAGCGTCGGCGGAACCACAGGATCGCTCGCCCGCCGCTCCCAGCGCAGAAAGAACACCGCACAGGCAGTCGTGACCAGCAACAGCAGCAGCACCGGAAGCGAGGCCCACGCCCACGTGCGGCCGCCTGCCGAGGCGAGCACGGTGATACCGACGATGCACACGCCGAGCGCCGCCATCCCGACCACGTCCACGCGCACGGAATCCCGGGTGCTCGGCGGCAACCGCAGCTGCGTGACCAGCAGGATCAAGGCCACCGCGCCGAGCGGCAGGTTCAGGTAGAACGCCCACCGCCAGCCGATGCTGTCGGCGCACCACCCGCCGATCAGCGGCCCGCTCACGATGGCGAGCGGCATGATGATCGCCATCAGCCCCTGCACCTTCGCCCGCTGTCGCGGCGGGAACAGCACGCCGACGATCGCTATCCCGCCGACGAGCAACCCACCCGCGCCCAGCCCCTGAAGCGCGCGAAACCCGATGAGCTGCGGCATGTTCCGGGCCGCCCCGCACAACGCGGACCCGATCAGGAAGATCGTGAACGCGGCGATGAAGACGTTCTTGCGGTCGTAGAGGTCGCCGAGTTTGCCCCAGATCGGTGTGGTCACCGCCGTGGTGAGCGCGAACGAGGTGACGACCAGCGACAGATCCGCGAGCCCACCCAGTTCACCCGCGATGGCGGGCAGCGCGGTGCCGACGATGGTGAAGTCGAGATTGGCGACGAGGAAGGCGATGACCAGCCCGCTCATCGCGGCGAATATCCGGGTGGGAGGACCTTTTTCCATGGTGGTGGCGGGTTCGATCGACATGCCCAACTCCTGTGTACGTCGTAGACTGTGTGTACAACGTAGACCTGAGATTGCGGTGTACACAAGGCTGTTAGGGTGGGCCGGACAGCGACCCCGAAGGAGTGAGCCTTGGCGAAAGCGGATGGGACCATCTGGGAGCGACTCGGTCGGTCGCCCACCGAGCAACGCGCTCCGCTGAGCCATGACCGCCTCGCGGCCGCCGCCGTCGAAATGGCCGACCTGCACGGTCTCGACGCCCTGTCCATGCGCAAGCTCGCCGAGCACCTAGGCGTCACCGCGATGGCGCCCTACCGCTACATCTCCGGCAAGGACGACCTCTTCGAACTGATGGTTGACACCGTCCACGCCGACATCACCCTGCCCGCAACGGCGGGCAACTGGCGAGAAACGTTGGGGGCCTATGCCGAACAGGTCCGCGAGATCACCTTGCGTCACCCCTGGCTCGTGCAGATCTTCGCGCGCCTGCCCGGCGTACTCACCCCGCGCATGGCCGACATCGCCGAGCAGGTCCTCGCCTCCATGGACACAGTCGATGCCGATGTCGACGCGAAAATGGCGATGCTCGCGGGTGTCACCGCTTTCACCCACGGCGCGGCCGCCGCAGAGGTCGCCCAACGCCAGTCGATGGCGCGCCGCGGCTGGACCAGTGACGACGACGTCCGCAGCGCCTACCACCCCTACATGGCCGAACTCACCGCCACCGGCCGCCACCCCCACCTGGTCGACTACCTCGTCGGCGGGTCCAACCAGGACACCGCCGAGTGGCAGTTCCGTTTCGGGCTGGACTGCTTGCTCGACGGCATCGCCACGAAACTGCCCCGCTGAGATGTCGCCGGCGGGTCAGGGTCATTGCGCCTCGACCCGTATCGCGTGTCGATGCGGTGGGTCGGGCACCTCCTCGCCGGCCGCGTCGGGTAGTCGCAGGCGTGGCCAATCCGCCAGGTCGGCGAGCATCTGACGGTCGTGAGTGGCGATCACGACGGTTATGGGGGTGGTCGTGAGGGCGGTGGTCAGGTCGTCTACCAGGGCCGTCGAAAGGTGGTTCGTCGGTTCGTCGCAGAGCAGGACCGTGGGGTCGGCGGCCAATTCGATGGCCAGGTGGAGGCGGCGTTGCTGGCCCTGTGAGAGTCGACCGAGGGGCGTGCGGTGTGCTCGTTTCTCCAGCAGGCCGAAGCTGGTCAGGGAGCGGGCGCCGTCCGGGGCGTGCCGGGCGTAGACGTCGCCCGCTGTCGCGGTGGGGTCCCATTCGGGTACTTCCTGTCCGAGTAGCGCGATGCGCGTCGTGCTGTGGGGATGGACAGCACCCGTGGCTGGGGCAAGCGTTCCGGCCAGGGCCGCGAGGAGGGTGGATTTGCCCGCGCCGTTGGGGCCGGTGATCAGGAGGCGGTCGCCTGCGTTGAGAGTCAGGTCGATCGGTGCGTTCAGGCGGCCGGGGACGGTGATGCCTTCGCACCGCAGTGCCGGTGTTCCTCGGCGGAGCGGGAGTTCTGGAAAGCGCAGGCGCAGTGGGGGTTCCGGCACCGTGATGGTGTGGGCTTCGAGGTCTGACTGACGGCGTTTCAGTATCTGGACCAGGCCGGGGGCTCGTGATTGACGCTGATGCTTGCCGTGGCCCTTGTCCGGACGCCACCCGGTGCTGAGCCGGTCCCGGGCACCGTCCACCGCCTCCCGCAGTCGTGCGCGCTCGGCGAGTTGTGCTTCGTAGTCGTGTTCCCAGCGGTCTCGGGCACGGCGTCTGCCCTCCTGCCAACCGGCATAACCACCGGCGAAAAGCTGAGGGCGGCCGTCGGGGCTCGGGTCGAGATCGAGGAACTCCTCGGCGACCGCGCGCAACAGTGCGCGGTCGTGGCTGACGACAACCAGGCCGCCGGGGTGGGCACGCAGGCGGTCGGTGAGGAAGTCGAGGCCCGCGCGGTCGAGGTGGTTCGTCGGTTCGTCCAGGAGCAGGATGTCGTTGGTCGCGCCGAGCAGGCAGGCCAGGCGGACCCGATAGCGTTGTCCCACCGACAATGTCGACAGCGGGCGGGATCGGTCGGTGCAGGCGTTCAAGGCGGCCAGGGCGATGTCGACGCGCCGTTCGGCATCCCAGGCGTCGAGTCTGGTCGCGGTATCCAGGGCCGCGGCGTAGGCGTCGTCGGCGCCCGGTGCGTCCTCGGTGAGCAGCAGGGTGGCGGCGTCCAGATCGCGCAGGGCACGTTGGGCCGGTTCGACGGTTTCGGCGACCAGATCGCCGACCGTCTCGCCCGCGCGAACGGTGATGTTCTGCTCGGCGACGCCGACGGTGCCGACCCGGCTGACCGAACCGCTGTCAGGGTTCAGCAGACCGGCGAGAACATGCAGCAAGGTGGTCTTGCCACGCCCGTTCTCGCCGACGATCGCCAAGCGCGAACGTGCGGAGACGGTGACGGAGACATCGGCCAGCACCGGACGTGAACCGAGCGTGACGTGGATGGATGCTGCCCGGATATGGGCATGCGCACCAGCGGGCAGAGAAGGAGAAGTAGGCACAGAGAACTCCGCGGCTCGAGAAAGGAGCCGGGCAGCGCAAGGACACCGCCCGGCGGATGACCCGGGACGGCGGCGTCAGAAGAGGGATGGAATGCCGGTCGCCGCCGTCAGCGGAGCGACCAGGGCTTCATCATCGCGGTGCCTGTATACACGTCAGCGACGATACCCATCCGTGCCCGCGCTGCCAACGAGATTTCCGGCACGGCCAGACCCCAGTTGTGGTGGCACCGGTTTCCTTGTGCCGAAAACTGTTGTGCGGCACCATCAAACGTGTGATGAACAGACGAATTTCCGCAGCTTTCGTACTGGCCGCCTCGGCCACCGTGGCCTTCGGGTCCATTGCACCCGCCGGTGCGGCGACGCCGTTCGTCGCCCCGGAGGTGACCTTCACCGGCACCGCCGCGGGCACCGTCACCGCCACCCTGCACAACCCGAACGACCGGGGGCAGTGCTGGGCCGAGGCCGGGATCGGACCCGAGAACAACCACGCGTTCTTCGGTAACGGTTCGCCGGAGTCGCTGGCCGATGCAGGCGAAACGGTCACCACCTCGCTCGAGGGGCTCGAGCCCGGTTCCACGATCACCGCGCGCGGTGGGTGCGTCAACGGTGCCGAGTTCGCGTTCTCCGAACTCGTCACCGTGAACGTGCCTAGCTCGATGCCTTCGACCGGCAGCTTCTAACAGGGCCGCCTTCCGGATCCGCCGTTCATGAGGTGCGGCGGGCCGGAAGGGGGACGCGATCGAGGTCTTGGGCGAGGACGGCGGCGGGAAAGTCGGCCTGCTCCAGGAACGTTCGATCGTCGGCGGCGGTGTAGCGCTCCGAGAAGTGGGTGAGCACAAGTGTTCTCACCCCACACGCACGAGCGACCTCGCCGGCCTGACGTGCGGTGAGATGCCCGCGTTCGTGCGCCTGCTCGGTTTCGGAATCCAGGAAGGTGGATTCGATGATGAGCATGTCCACATCGGCCGCCAGCTCGAAGACGTTGTCGCACAGGCGGGTATCCATCACGAAGGCGACCTTCTGGCCCGGTCTCGGCGCCGAACACTCCTCGAGCAATGGGCCCGACAGCTTGCGCACGGCGGCACCGGAGATCCCGTGTTCGCGCAATTTCTCGGGCAGGAATGTGCGACCGTCCGGTTCGGCCAGACGGTATCCGTAGGTGGGAATGCTGTGCGACAGCGGCAGGGTGGTCAGGCTGAAACCATTGCCCTGCAACGTTTCTCCCGCACCGCTCACCGGGTGTTCGACGAGGCTGGGCGAGCCGTAGTAGCTCGTCGCGAACCTCAGCCGCTCCCAGTACTCGATGCCCTCGGCCGGGAACACGGCGTGCACATCGTGCGGAACGCCGTCGCGCCCCAGCCGCTGCACGATCCCCGGCACGCCGAGCGAATGATCCCCATGGAAATGGGTCACACACAACCAGTGCAATTCGGTGGCCGAAGCCCCCGCATGCGCCATCTGCCGCTGCGTCCCCTCACCCGGGTCGAACAGCACACCCCGCCCATCCCACCGCAACAGATACCCGTTGTGATTGCGGCGACGAGTCGGCACCGCCCCCGCCGTCCCGAGGACGATCAACTCCCGTGTCGACATCGCCCCATCCTCGCCGCTCCCGCCACCACTGTCACGTCGATTCGTGGGCAGTGCGGGCGGTTGACGGCCAAATCGCTGGTGATGGTCGCAGGGGTCGGACGCGGGTGGTGTGATGGTGCCGGACGCACACTCGGTGGAGGTCGGGATGGAACTGTTCGATTACGACGCTGAGTTGCGGTTGCACAATGTGCATCTGCGGGCGGCGGTGGGGGTGGGGGTGCGGGATCGGGTGCTCGATATCGGGTGTGGCGCCGGCGGTACGACGCGGGAGGCGGCGCGGGACGCTGTGGAGGGGGCGGTGCTCGGGGTCGACGTGTCGGAGGTGATGGTCGAACAGGCTCGGCGGACCAGTGTGGAGGAGGGGCTTGGCAATGTCGGGTTCGAGGTCGCCGATGCTCAGGGTCATCCCTTCGCCGCCGGCGCGTTCGATCTGTGTATCAGCCGGTTCGGGGTGATGTTCTTCGTCGATCCCGTTGCGGCGTTCCGCAATATCGGGCGGGCATTGCGGCCGGGTGGGCGGTTGGTGGTGATGGTGTGGCAAGGGAGTGAGCACAACGAGTGGGTGACGGTGTTCCGCAGCGATCTCGTCGCATCGATGGCGAAGCCAGGGCCGGGCCCGTTCTCGCTGGCTGACCCCGGGGTCGCCGAATCCGTCCTGACCGCAGCGGGTTTCGTCGACATCGCCTTCGCTGACGTGCACGAACCGGTGTATCTGGGCGCCGACAGCGACGCCGCCTACAGCAACCTGCGCCTGCTCGACGGACTCCGGACCTCTCTCGACAACCTCGAACCCGCCGAGGGGGAGCGAGCCCGCGCGCGGCTGCGGGAGGTGCTCGTCGCGCACGAAACCGACCAGGGCGTGTTGTTCGATTCGCGAGCGTGGATCGTCACCGCGAAACGGCCGTGAATCCTTTTTCGCGTCTCGCACCTCTTATAGGTGTCCGCGCACCGTGCGGGGACGAAACGGAGGTTGTTGTGATTGTCGGAACCGGAATCGTCGTCGGCCTGGTGTTGATGTGCACGTGCGTGTACGCCCTGCGCCGCAAACGGGCCGGGCGTGACTGACTCGCGCTGGCCTGCCGCGGAACTGATCGTCTCCGCCCGCGACGGGGACGTGGATTCGATCGTCGCGCTGGTGTCGGGCTCCTACCCGAACATCCAGCGCTTCGCCCGAACTCTCTGTGCCACACCGGAAGACGCGGAGGACGCCGCCCAGGAAGCCCTCATCATCCTGTATCGCAAGATCGGGATGTTGCGGGCCTCGGGTGCGCTGGCGTCGTGGATGTTCCGGATCGTGCGCAACGAGTGCCTGCGGCGGGCGCGGATCAGGCCGCAGCACCCACCGGCGGAAGTCACTGTGACGGCCTCCGCCGAGGACGAAGTGTTGCGTCGCCTGGAAGCGGCGAGAGTGGCGGCAGCCGTCGCCACCCTGCCCGACGACCAGCGCCAGGTCCTGATCATGCGCGATATCCAGGGCCTCAGCGGACGCATCGTCGCGGACGCGCTAGGCCTCAGCACCACTGCGATGAAATCGCGCCTGCATCGTGCCCGCGCGTCGGTGCGCCAAGCGCTCCAGTCTGATCCACCTCCCGGAGGGAAGAATGTCTGACCAACCCGACTTCGCCAGCGCGTCACTGCCTCGCCATTTGACGCGTGGGGTCGTAGGCTTCGGCGCGCTGATCGGCTCGATCGCCCTGCTGCCCCTCATCGGTGCGATCAGTCTGCTGTTGCTACCCGTCGGCCTCGTCGCGCTGCGTGGATGCCCGATGTGCTGGGCCATCGGCCTCGCCCAAACCCTCTCCCGGGGGCGACTCCGCCGCTCCTGTGACAACGGGCAGTGCACGCTCACGGTCGCGAAGACGACCGTGTAGTACCCGCCGACCATGCGAAGGGCCGCGCCGAGATCAGACGAGCATCTCGGCGAGCCGGTCGGTGACCCGTACGACCCAGTCCGGTTCACCGTGCTGTCGACCCCACAGCGCGGCTCTCACCGCTCGCACCTGCGCCCACCGGCGTGCCTGTTCACGATCGATCCGGGCTGCCTCGCAATACATGTCGAGTCCGCGACGGAGGCCACGTGCCGGGTCGGCGCTGAACAGCAGGGGAGCGAAACGGTAGCTGCGGATGACGGTGATCGTGTCGTAGGCTCGGTCACCGACGTAGCCCTTGGGGTCGATCGCCAGCCAGGGCTCGCGGTCGCCGCGCAGGACATTGGCGTCGTGGAGATCGCCGTGGACGAGCGTTTCGGGTTGGTTCGGGCCGAGCTCTCGCAGAGTGGCGAGGGCGGCACCCATGACGCGACCAGGCAGCGGATTGCCCACTTCTGCTGCGGTAGCCGCCATTTCGTCCGGCCATTCGGCGACCAAGCGGCTCAGGCGCGGCAGAGCCGGCGGGGCGTCGACGGCCAGCCGCCACGACAATTCACCCAGTGCGGTCACGGCTTCGTCGAAGTCGGTTACCTCCGACAGCGCTCCGCCCGGGGCGCGCTCCAGCAACATCGCATAGTGCGCGGTGTCGCGTTCGAACAGCCGCACCGCGCCCGCGCCGTTCCACGTGTCGAAGGCGTCGGCCTCGAAGTCGTTGCCGGGGTGCGGAAAGGACACCTTGATGACCGCGGGCGGGTGGTGTGCGCGGTCGACGGGCAGCACGACCCCGACATTGCCGTGCATCAGTGGTCCGTCCGGTCTGCAGGACCAGCGTTGCAGCAGATCATCGAGCAGTTGGGGGAGTGCGGCGATCCAGGCACGGCCCGGTTCACCTTCGCGTCCGATCGTCTCGTGCGCGAAAGCCTCGGGGATTTCGATCATCTCGGTGCCTCCACGGGTTCACCGTAGGCCGGTACGGTCGGATGTGGGGCATGGCTACGCCCTTGTCGCTGATTGCGCTGCCGTGGGGGTTCCAGATGGGCCAGGTCGATGACGTCCGAGCGAGGACCTCGGATGTCGCCGATCCCGAGGCGCGGCGAGCAATGTGGGCTGCGGGCGCGGCCGGGTGTGCGCTCGGAGCGGTGCTGCTGGCCTGTTCGTCGCGGGTGATCGTGTCCGGTCTCGACTCGCCGTATCTGTTGACGATCTGCGTGGTGGGTGCCGTTCCCGGGCTGGCGGGCCTCGGTCTGCTGTTCGCCTCCCAGCAGGTTCTGCGTGGGAAGACCGCAGGAATCGGCAGGGTGGCTGTGATGCTGTTCGCTGTCGGCGTCCTTGTGACGCTCGGCTGCGTGGCGGCAATCAGTTATGGGCCTTGGATCGCGAGAATCGTCATGGCCGGGCTGGCGGGCGCGACGATCGCGACAGCCCTCCTCCTCCGTGCCGCCCACCGTGCCCTGCCGACCGGTCGATAGCGGATTCAGCCTGGTCGGACGCGCCGAGGATCTGCCGCGTGAGCGGAGCCCGGACCGCGGCGGGAATAGGCTGATCATGTGGGGTTCACGGTCCCGGCACCGATGCTGGCCAAACCCGGACGGCCACCGCAGCCGCCAGGCGGCTGGTTCGCGGAAATGAAATGGGACGGCGTGCGCGCGATCGCCCATTGCACCCCGGCGGGGATCAGTTTGTGGAGCCGGAACCTGCGCGACATCACCGGCTCCTACCCCGAGGTCGTGGCCGCGCTCACCGAGATCACCGATGGACGCACCCTCCTGCTCGACGGCGAACTCGTCGCTCCGGACGAGCGCGGCGCACCTTCGTTCTCCCGGTTGCAGCAGCGCATGCACGTCCAGCGGCCGACGCCCGCGCTGATCGAGCAGGTCCGCGTCGACTATCTCGTCTTCGATGTGCTCGGTGTCGACGAGGAGGTGCTGTTCGAGGACTCCTACCGCACCCGCCGCGCCGAACTGGCCGACCTGACACTCGACGACGGTGCGCGCGTGCGGGTGCCACCGATGTGGTCGCTGACCGACACCAGCGCGGAGGAGTTGTTGCGCGTGGCGACGGACTCCGGGTTGGAAGGAATCGTCTGCAAACACGGCGATTCGATCTACGAACCGGGCCGCCGCTCCTCTGCCTGGACGAAAGTGGTCCTCCGACTCACGACCGAAGCCGTGATCGTCGGCGCGGTCCCCGGCAACGGCGCCAATGCCGCGACCTTCGGCGGCCTTGTCCTGGCCGCCCACACTCCGGAGGGGCGGCTGCGCTGCATCGGCGGAGTCGGCACGGGCTTCACCGCCGCTTCCCGCCGCAGCATCCGCGCCGCCCTGGACCAGGTGCGCCGCGAGACGACACCGCTCGACGATCCACCACCGGCACCGGTCGCCCGGACGGCCTGGTGGGTCGAACCGGTTTTCGTCGCCGATATCGAATACCGCGAGATCAGCGGTGACGGACTGCTCCGGCATCCGAGCTTCCGCGGGATCCGCACCGACAAGACACCTGAGGAGATCGGCCTACCGACCTGACGGTTACGTGCGAACCGAACGTGTGCGACAAGATGTGGGCGCAGAGGGGATCGAACCCCCGACCGCTGGTGTGTAAAACCAGTGCTCTACCGCTGAGCTATACGCCCTTGCATCGCCGGTGGGACCGGCGGTGTCGGGTTATGAATCTAGCGCGGCCAACGCTTTCTCCCAAGCCGCCTGGTCACGGGCCTCTCCGGGCCCGTTCATCTCCGCGAAAGTGATGTATCCGGACTTGTCGATCACGAAGGTGCCGCGGTTCGGGTAGCCGGATTTCTCGTTGAAGACGTCGTAGGCCTGGGCGACGGCGCCGTGCGGCCAGAAATCGGACAGCAGGGGGAACAGGTAGCCCTGTTCGGCCGCCCAGATCTTGTGGGTGGGTGGTGGGCCGACGGAGATCGCGAGGATCTCGGCGTCGTCGTTCTGGAATTTGGGCAGCTCGTCACGCACTTTGCACAGCTCACCCTGGCAGATGCCGGTGAAGGCGAGCGGATAGAACACCAGCAGGACATTCTTCTTGCCCCGGTAGTCCGACAGGGTGACGGGCTGGTTGTTCTGGTCCTTGAGCGTGAAATCCGGCGCGAGAGTGCCAACCTCTAGCGGCATAGGGGAGTTCCTGTCGTCGTGTCGGGTCTCAGCCGAGCGTTCTCGTCCGGCTGAGACCTTAGCGAACGGCGGTTTCAGCGCTGTTTGGACGGTGCCTTCGGCTGAACCAGGCGCGAGCCCGTCCAGCTGCCGAGGCTGATGGTTGATGTCTGGGTCAGGCCGGCCGTGGGTGCGGCTTCGGCGATCTCGCTCGGATCGACATGGCCCGGTTGACCGGTTTTGGGGGTGAGGACCCAGATGAACCCTTCGTCGGCCAGCGGGCTGATGGCATCCATCAGCTCGTCGGCCAGATCGCCGTCACCTTCTCGCCACCACAGCAGGACGGCGTCGACGACCTCGTCGGAGTCTTCGTCGACCATCTCGCCGCCCGTGATCTCCTCGATCTCGGCGCGCAATGCGTCGTCGGTGTCCTCGTCCCAGCCCAATTCCTGAACAACCAAGCCGTGAGAAATGCCAAGCTTCTGAGCGTAGTTCTGCGCGTCCGCCGCGGCGACCACGGTGGTGTCCTCCCTAAACTGCCGACAGTAAGATACGTGCAAGCGAACATGGTTATCGGCCGCAGCGCAAGCCGATCGGATGAATCGGTACCGTACGCCGCGTGTCGGCGACGTGAATTCAGCGCCGTGGGCAGGCCTGTTGTACCTCGGTACGCGCTTGATTGATTTTGCGGCTCGCATCGTTGAGACCGCCGACCGCGGAGCTGTAGGTCATCTTCCGCGTCTCGGCGGACAGCTCTCGCGCGGCGACGACATAGGCGGTGAACTTGTCGGCCAGCTCGGTCGGCAGGGCGCCCGCGGCGGCGGCGACACCGGACTCGACGGCCGTCGCGGCGGTATCGAGCGCGACGGCCGCGGCCTCGCGCTTGGCGGCGTAGTCGGGGGCGTTCTCGTCGTGGGCCTTCACGAAGTCGTTGTAGGCGGTGACGCCCGCACCGGTGGTGGTGGGGAACTGCCCGCAGTTGTCCTCGATGGCCTTGGTCCGGGCGGCCGCCGCACGCGAAGACGCGGCCGCCGAGGACGACGCGGCGGCCTCGGTCTTGTAGGCGGCGACTTCGGCGGGGTCGGTGGTCGGGCTACCGGCGACCTGCTGGGCGCACCCGGCGATCACCGAACCGGCGATCACGGCGACCGATGCACAGATCAGCCCGAGTCTGCGCGCGTGCGGCACCCTCATCGTCGAACCCGTTCCCTCTCACTTCACTGACCGGTAGGTCCATCGCGAATCTAGTGGATTTCCTGCTGAGATGATGACCTGGGCGACCCTTTCGGCAAGGATGGGGGTCGCCCGAACCTTTCGAGACGGGTGCTCCGCACACCAAGCGGGCAAGCCCGGGGACCGCGACGCCGACAAGCAGTTCAGCCCCCAGTACGAGGAGCAGATTTGACCGACCTGATCCACTCTGCAGCTTCTTCCGATTCGCCGACCGACCCCGCGGCGCCCGGTGCCAAACCCACCGGGGAACGCGTGCGGGTGATCCGCGAAGGCGTGGCATCGTATCTACCCGATATCGATCCGGAGGAAACCAGCGAATGGCTGGAATCCTTCGACGAGATGCTCGACCGGGAAGGCCCGGGCCGCGCGCGCTATCTCATGTTGCGGCTGCTCGAACGCGCCGGTGAGCGTCGCGTGTCGATTCCCGCGCTCACCTCCACCGACTACGTCAACACGATCCCCACCGAGAACGAGCCGTGGTTCCCCGGCGACGAGGAGGTGGAGCGCCGCTACCGCGCCTGGATCCGCTGGAACGCCGCGATCATGGTGCATCGCGCGCAGCGTCCCGGAATCGGTGTGGGCGGGCATATTTCGACGTATGCCTCGTCGGCGGCGCTCTACGAGGTGGGTTTCAACCACTTCTTCCGTGGCAAGGACCATCCCGGCGGCGGCGATCACATCTACATCCAGGGCCACGCCTCGCCCGGCATCTACGCGCGCGCGTTCCTCGAGGGTCGCCTGAGCACCGACCGGCTCGACGGGTTCCGGCAGGAATACAGCCACGGCGGCCTCGGCAAGGGCCTGCCGTCCTACCCGCATCCGCGCCTGATGACCGATTTCTGGGAGTTCCCGACGGTCTCGATGGGCCTGGGCCCGATGAACGCGATCTACCAGGCCAGGTTCAACCACTACCTGCACGATCGCGGTATCAAGGACACCTCCGACCAGCACGTGTGGGCGTTCCTGGGCGACGGCGAGATGGACGAGCCCGAGTCGCGCGGCCTGATCCAGGTGGCCGCCAACGAGGCGCTCGACAACCTGACGTTCGTCATCAACTGCAACCTGCAGCGCCTCGACGGACCGGTGCGCGGTAACGGCAAGATCATCCAGGAACTCGAGTCCTTCTTCCGCGGCGCGGGCTGGAACGTCATCAAGGTGGTCTGGGGCCGGGAGTGGGACGCGCTGCTCGGCGCCGACCGCGACGGTGCCCTGGTGAACCTGATGAACACCACCCCCGACGGGGATTTCCAGACCTACAAGGCCAACGACGGCGCCTACGTGCGCGATCACTTCTTCGGCCGCGACCCGCGCACCAAGGCGCTGGTCCAGAACATGTCCGACAACGAGATCTGGAACCTCAAGCGCGGCGGCCACGACTACCGCAAGGTCTACGCGGCGTACGCGGCGGCGATGACGCACAAGGGCCAGCCGACGGTGATCCTGGCCAAGACCATCAAGGGCTACACCCTCGGCAAGCACTTCGAGGGCCGCAACGCCACCCACCAGATGAAGAAGCTGACGCTGCAGGACCTCAAGGACTTCCGCGATCTGCAGCGCATCCCGATCTCGGACGCGGAATTGGAGAAGGACCCGTACCTGCCCCCGTACTACCACCCCGGCCAGGACGCGCCGGAGATCCAGTACATGCAGGCCAGGCGCAAGGCGCTCGGTGGGTACCTGCCCGAACGGCGAAGTGCGGCAAAGCCGTTGACGCTGCCGGGCGACGAGGCCTACCGCTCGGTGCGCAAGGGTTCGGGCAAGCAGAACGTGGCGACCACGATGGCGCTGGTCCGGTTGATGAAGGAACTGTTGCGCGACAAGGAGATCGGCAAGCGCATCGTGCCGATCATCCCGGACGAGGCACGCACCTTCGGCATGGACTCCTGGTTCCCGTCGCTGAAGATCTACAACCGCAACGGCCAGCTCTACACCTCCGTGGACGCGGAACTGATGCTCGCCTACAAGGAGAGCAACGTCGGCCAGATCCTGCACGAGGGGATCAACGAGGCCGGGTCGACGGCGTCGTTCACGGCGGCGGGCACCGCGTACGCCACGCACGGCGAGCCGATGATCCCGCTCTACATCTTCTATTCGATGTTCGGTTTCCAGCGCACCGGCGACGGCCTGTGGGCCGCGGCCGACCAGCTGGCCCGCGGCTTCGTCCTCGGAGCGACGGCCGGGCGGACCACGCTCACCGGTGAGGGCCTGCAGCACAACGACGGGCATTCGCTGCTGCTCGCCTCGACCAACCCGGCCGTGGTCACCTACGACCCGGCGTTCTCGTTCGAGATCGCCCACATCGTGCGCGACGGTCTGCGCCGCATGTACGGCGGCGGCAACCCGGACCCGGGCACGTTGCCGGGCACCCACCCGCAGGAGACCGGGACCTTCGGCGGGGAGAACATTTTCTACTACATCACGCTCTACAACGAGCCCTACCAGCAGCCGGCCGAGCCCGACGACCTCGACGTGGCCGGCTTGCTCAAGGGCCTGTACCTGTACCAGCGCGGTGGTGAGGGCGAGGTGCGCGCCCAGATCCTGGTCTCCGGCGTGACCGTGCCCGCCGGTCTGCGTGCCCAGCAGATCCTGGCGCAGGAGTGGGATGTGGCCGCCGACGTGTGGTCGGTGACCTCGTTCGGCGAGTTGCGCAAGGAAGCCGTCGAGAAGGAGATCCACGCGCTCAAGCACCCCGATGCCGACCCCGGCGTCGCCTACGTCACCGAGGCGCTCGCCTCGGCGCGTGGACCGGTGGTGGCCGCCACCGACTGGATGCGCGCGGTTCCCGATCAGATCCGGCAGTGGGTGCCCGGCGACTACATCACCCTCGGCACCGACGGGTTCGGCTTCTCCGACACCCGTCCCGCCGCCCGCCGGGTATTCAACGTCGACGCGGAGTCCATCGTCGTCGCGGTGCTCGAAGGCCTGGTGAAAGACGGCACCTTCGACAAGGCCAAGGCGGTGGAAGCGGCCGCGAAATACCGCATCGACGATGTGTCCGCCGCGCCGAAGCCGAGTGCGGACGCACCGGAGGAACTGGCGTAGCGGACTATTGGACTGTGGAGCGCAAACCGCCGCGGCCCCGTCGGATCACCGAGGGCACAAGCACGCACGAGGTCTACCTGCCGACCGGGGCACTGTCCCCGAACCGGCAGACCCGTGACCCGCTGCCCGACACGCTGCTGCGACGGGTCAAGCAGTTCTCGGGCCGGCTGTCGACCGAGGCGGTCGGCGCGATGCAGGACCGGCTGCCGTTCTTCGCCGATCTGGACGCCGCCCAGCGGGCAGGCGTCCAGATGCTGGTGCAGACCGCGGTGGTGAACTTCCTGGAGTGGTTGCAGGATCCCGAGTCCGACATCCGCTTCAGCCTGGACGCCTTCCAGGTGATTCCGCAGGATCTGGCGCGGCGGCTCACGCTGCGCCAGACCGTGGACATGGTCCGGGTGGCCATGGACTTCTTCGAACAGTGGCTGCCCGCGCTCGCCCGCAACGACCGGCAGCTGGTCGCGCTCACCGAGGCGGTGCTGCGATACGGGCGTGAGCTCGGTTTCGCGGCCGCCTCGGTGTACGCCAGCGCGGCCGAATCCCGGGGCGCGTGGGACACCCGCCTCGAGGCGCTGGTGGTCGACGCGGTGGTGCGCGGGGACACGGGCCCGGACATGCTCTCCCGGGCCGCCACGTTGAACTGGGACGCCACCGCACCGGCAACGGTGCTTGTCGGCACCCCGCCGCAGGACCAGGGTGTGTCGACGGTCGGGGCGGTGCACACCATCGCGACCAGGCACGGTCGTGCCGCGCTCGCGGTCGTGCAGGGCGCGCGGCTGGTGATGGTGGTCAGCGGGCACCTGGGCGACGCGGGGATCGGTTCGCCGTTCCTGTCGGATCTGCTCGCCGAGGTGTTCTCCGACGGTCCGGTGGTGATCGGCCCGACCATGCGCACCCTCGGCGCCGCGCACGCCTCCGCCATCGAGGCATTGGCCGGAATGGAGGCCGTTGTCGGGTGGCGAGGCGCGCCAAGGCCCGTTCACGCCTCGGAGTTGTTACCGGAACGGGCCTTGCTGGGCGATAGAGCTGCGATAGAGGCGCTGAACGAGTATGTTGTCCTCCCGTTGGCGTCGGCCGGATCTTCGTTGTCCGACACATTGGACGCCTACCTGGATTGTGGCGGAGCAGTAGAAACGTGCGCGCGTCAGCTGTACGTCCATCCAAATACTGTCCGGTATCGCCTCAAGCGAATCGGCGAGGTGACCGGACGTGATCCGCTCAATCCCCGCGACGCGTATGTGCTCCGGATCGCGGCCACAGTGGGCCGTTTGACACGAACGCATAACGAATCATCCACTTCTGTCACGGAAACCCCGTCAACCCCAATGGCTCACGACCCCCTGTAACGGGATTCGCGAATCGGTCGATCCGGACGCCCCACCTCGGATTTTGTGGGACCCCTACAAAACGCGTTCCAAACCTTCATTCGCGCCGACATCTCGTGCGGCGGGGGTCACAGTGTTTTCTTAGGGGGTGATCGCGTTGTTCACCCCTGGACAGGGGTCCCAGACACCCGGCATGCTCACGCCCTGGCTCGCACTCCCCGGTGCGGCTGATCGCCTCGAGCTGTGGTCGAAGGCCGCCGGCCTCGACCTGGTCCGTCTCGGCACCACCGCGACGGCGGAGGAGATCGTCGACACCTCGGTGACGCAGCCGCTCGTGGTCGCGGCCGCGCTGCTGGCCTTCGCCGAAATCGCCCCCGAAACCCTTCCTGCGGATACGATCGTCGCCGGGCATTCGGTCGGCGAATTCGCCGCGGCCGCTGTCGCGGGCGTCATCACCCCCGACGAGGCTGTCGGCCTGGCCGCCATCCGCGGCCGGGAGATGGCCAAGGCGTGTGCGCAGGAACCGACCGGCATGTCCGCGGTGCTCGGTGGCGACGAAGCCACCGTGCTCGCACGGCTCGCCGAACTCGATCTCGTCCCGGCCAACCGCAACGCGGTAGGCCAGATCGTCGCGGCGGGCCGCCTGGAAGCTCTGGCGGAGCTCGCCGCGAACCCGCCGGAGAAGGCACGGGTCCGCGCATTGCCCGTCGCCGGTGCGTTCCACACCGCTTTCATGGCCCCGGCACAGGCAGCTGTCGCCGATGCCATCGCCCAGATCTCGCCGAGCGACCCGATCCGGACGCTGCTGTCGAACTTCGACGGACAACCGGTCACCTCGGGCGCCGACGCGATCGACAAGCTCGCCGCGCAGGTCACCCGTCCCGTGCGCTGGGACCTGTGCACCGAGACCGTCCGCGCCGCGGGCGTCTCGGCGGTGGCCGAACTGCCACCGGCGGGCACCCTGGTCGGCATCGCCAAACGGGAACTGAAGGGCACCCCCAACCTCGCCCTCAAGACTCCAGAAGACCTCCCCGCGTTGGCCGGACTCACCTCCGCGGGCTAGCTTTCCCCCCGGCGGTCGCGCACGACGAAGTGCGTCGGCTGTTCAAGACCCTACAAATGAGAAACAAGAAGGGAGCCACCAAAGTGGCCGCTCTGACCCAGGAACAGATCGTCGAAGAACTCGGCAAGATCATCGAAGAGGTTACGGGTATCGAACCCTCCGAGGTGACCATCGAGAAGTCCTTCGTCGACGACCTGGACATCGACTCGCTGTCCATGGTCGAGATCGCTGTGCAGACCGAGGACAAGTACGGCGTCAAGATCCCCGACGAGGATCTCGCCAGCCTGAAGACCGTGGGTGACGCTGTCTCCTACATCCAGAAGCTCGAGGCGGAGAACTCCGACGCCGCCGCGGAGCTCAAGGCCAAGTTCGACGCCGAGTAGAGGCTGAACCAGTGACCACTCCTTCCACCTTGAACGGGAATTTCCCCAACGTCGTCGTCACCAGCATGGCGGCGACCACGTCGATCGCGGGTGATGTCGATGCGACGTGGAAGGGACTCCTCAACGGTGAGAGCGGAATCGACGTTCTCGAGGATTCCTTCATCGAGGAATACGACCTGCCGGTGCGTATCGGCGGTCACCTGAAAGTCAGCCCCGACACCCTCCTGAGCCGGGTCGAGATCCGCCGCATGGCGTATGTCGAGCGCCTGGCGACCGTGCTCGGTCGCGAGGTGTGGAAGAACGCGGGCAGCCCGGAGGTCGACCACGACCGCCTGGGTGTCGCGATCGGTACCGGTCTCGGTGGCGGCGACGCGCTGATCGACTCGGTCGACAAGCTGAAGAACGGCGGCTATCGCAAGATCTCGCCGCTGGCTGTTCAGATGGTCATGCCGAACGGTCCGTCGGCGGTCGTCGGTCTAGAGCTGAAGGCCAGGGCGGGAGTGGTCACTCCGGTCTCGGCGTGCTCGTCGGGTTCGGAGGCCATCGCCAACGCGTGGCGGATGATCGTGATGGGTGACGCCGACATGGTCGTCACCGGTGGCGTCGAGGGCTTCATCGACTCGGTGCCGATCGCGGCGTTCTCCATGATGCGGGCGATGAGCACGCGCAACGACGACCCCAAGGGTGCTTCGCGTCCGTTCGACAAGGATCGTGACGGCTTCGTCTTCGGCGAAGCGGGCGCGCTCATGACGATCGAGACCGAGGAGCACGCGAAGGCTCGCGGTGCGACCATCCACGCGCGTCTGCTGGGCGCGGGCATCACCTCCGACGGTTTCCACCTGGTCGCTCCCGATCCCGAGGGCACCGGTGCGGCCAGGGCGATGACTCGCGCGATGCAGACCGCCGGTCTGACCAAGCGCGACATCACCCACATCAACGCCCACGCGACCGCGACTCCCATCGGCGACACCGCCGAGGCGAACGCGATCAACTTGGCGGTGGGCAACCACGCTTCGGTGTACGCGCCGAAGTCGGCACTCGGTCACTCGATCGGTGCCGTCGGCGCCCTCGAGTCGGTGCTCACTGTGCTCGCGATTCGGGACGGCATCGTTCCGCCGACGCTGAACCTGGACAACCAGGATCCGGAGATCGATCTCGATGTGGTGCACGGGGAAGCCCGTCGCCAGGAAATCGAGTACGCGATCAACAACTCCTTCGGCTTCGGTGGGCACAACGTCGCGCTCGCCTTCGGTCGGGCCTGACGCACGGATTTCCCGGTGGGGGGTCGGCCAACTGAATGGTTCGACCCTCCGCCGTGATCCGGCGGAGGCCGAGAGATTTTCGACAACGAAGGTAGGAGTGGACGCGATGACCATCATTGCTCCCGCGTTTCAGGATTCGGTCACCGACCCGCGTGACCCGCTCGGCCGGCTCCAGCGCTTCTTCGACCCCGGCACGATCCTGCCGCTGCATCCCCGCGACCGCTCCGGTGTGCTCGCCGCGATCGGCGAGGTCGACGGTGTCCGCACCGTCGCGTACTGCTCCGACGCCACCGTGATGGGTGGCGCGATGGGCGTCGAGGGTTGCAAGCACATCGTCGACGCGATCGACACCGCCATCGAATCCGGCATTCCCGTGGTCGGCCTGTGGCATTCCGGCGGCGCACGCCTTGCCGAGGGTGTCGAGGCGCTGCACGCGGTCGGGCTGGTCTTCGAGGCCATGGTCCGCGCGTCCGGGCTCGTTCCCCAGATTTCGGTGGTGCTCGGCTTCGCCGCCGGTGGCGCCGCCTACGGCCCCGCGCTGACCGATGTGGTCATCATGGCGCCCGAGGGCCGCGTGTTCGTCACCGGTCCCGACGTGGTGCGCTCGGTGACGGGCGAGAACGTCGACATGGAGACCCTCGGTGGTCCCACCACACACTTCAAGAAGTCCGGCGTCTGCCATATCGCCGCCGACGACGAGGCCGACGCGCTGCACCGGGCCCGCAGGCTGGTGTCGATGTTCGCCGAGCAGGGCGAGTTCGACCTGGTCGCGGCCGCGCACGGCGATGTCGACCTCAAGGCGATGATGCCGGAGTCGGCCAAGCGCGCCTACGACGTGAAGCCGATCATCCACGAGCTGCTCGACAATGTGGAGTCGCCCGACGGCGCGACCGAGTCGTCGTTCGAGGAGCTGCAGGGCGGTTACGCGCGCAGCATGGTGACCGGTCTCGGCCGCCTCGGTGGGCGCACCGTCGGTGTGCTCGCCAACAACCCGCTGCGTCTGGGTGGCTGCCTGAACTCCGAAAGTGCCGAGAAGGCCGCGCGTTTCGTGCGGTTGTGCGATGCGTTCGGTATTCCGCTGATCGTGGTCACCGACGTTCCCGGGTACCTGCCGGGTGTCGGTCAGGAACTCGAGGGTGTGGTGCGTCGCGGTGCCAAGCTGCTGCACGCTTTCGCCGAGGCTCGCGTTCCGCGCGTCACCCTGGTGACCCGCAAGATCTACGGCGGCGCCTACATCGCCATGAACGCGCGCGCCCTCGGTGCTACCGCCGTATTCGCCTGGCCCGGTTCGGAAGTCGCCGTGATGGGCGCCAAGGCCGCGGTCGGCATCCTGCACAAGAAGGCGCTGGCCGCCGCGCCGGAAGAGGAGCGTGAGGCGCTGCACGAGCGGCTCACCGCCGAGCACGAGCGGATCGCGGGCGGAGTGGAACGTGCCGTCGCGATCGGCGTGGTCGACGAGGTGATCGATCCGGCGAAGACCCGCAGCACCCTCGCTGCGGCGCTGGCCTCGGCGCCTGCCCGCAAGAGTCACCACAAGAACATCCCGCTGTGAGCTGACCGGGAAACGGCCGCCTCGTCGTCGAGGCGGCCGTTTCCCGGTCCGCACAGCACCGCGGCGCATAATGGCAGGGTGCGTTATGAGGAGCTTGCCGATGCCCCGTGTTCCATCACGCGGCCCCTGGTGATCCTCGGTGACCGCTGGACGCTGCTGATCCTGAAGTACTGCTTCGCGGGCGTCCGCCGGTTCAACGCCTTCCAGAGCGCGCTCGGCATCTCCCGCAGCCGCCTGCACGACCGACTCGATCGCCTCATCGAGCACGAGATCCTCGTCAAACGTCCCGTCGACGACGGCGCCTACGAGGAATACCGCCTCACCGAAAAAGGCCACGCCATCTACCCGATCCTGATGGCCATCCGCGACTGGGGCGACACCTACATGGCTCCCGAAGGCCCACCGGTCGAATACCGCCACCACGACTGCACCGGCGAAGCCCACGTCCACCTCACCTGCGACGCGTGCCACGCCGAGGTCACCGCCCGCGATATCGAACCGCAGGCGGGCCCCGGCATCACCGGCGTCGCCTGACAGGTCAACCGATCACCACGCTCTGGTGGCGTTTCCCTCCCGGGCGATGCCGCCACCAGAGCGTGATGATCTCGAATTCAGGAAGTGTGCCACGTGACCTGGTCATCGAGGGGGGCTCGGGCGGTGCGGAAGCCGTTGATCGGGTGGTCGGGGTCGGGGTAGCCGAAGGAGACGCCGAAGACGACCTTGCGGGTGTCGGGGATGCCGAAGTACTCGTGGATGAAGGGGGAGTAGGAGGCAAGTGCCGCCTGGGGTGCGGCGCCGAGGCCGAGAGCCTGGGCGCCGAGCAGGAAGTTCTCCAACCACAGCCCGCAGTCGATGGCGCCGTACACTCCGAGATCGGCCTCGGAGGTGACGATCGCGACGTGCGGTGCGTCGAAGAGTTCGAAATTGCGGACCATCTGACGCATGGTCTTCTCGTGGTCGCCCTTGACGATGCCGACGCTGTCGTAGAGCTGGAATCCGCAGGCGCGTCGCCGTTCACGGTAGACGCCTTCGTAGGCGGCCGGGAATTCGAAATCCGGTGTGTTGGCGGCGGTTTGGATGTGGGCAAGCAGTTCCTTGCGGAACCGGTCGGTGCCGTCGCCCGCGGTCACGACGATCTGCCAGGGCTGGGTGTTGCACCAGGACGGGGTGCGCTGCCCGAGGGCGAGGAGTTGTTCGATCGTGGCGCGCTCGACCTGGTCGGGCTTGAACTGGCGGCAGGTCCAGCGTTCGTCGGCCAGGCGCCGTAGGGCGGCGAAATCGGGGTGGTCGGTCGGCGCCATCGCGCGGCTCCCTCGGTCGGTCGTGAGAACTAGTCTCATTTTGAGACCAATTTAGCAGTCGGGGTGGAAACGCGGAACCCGCCCGCACCACGAAGATTCGGGCGGGGGCGGGTTCTGATCGGCGAGTCCGTCGGCGGCCGACGGTCATGGCCGCCGACCGGCACGGCGGGGGCGCGAGAAGGGATGCGGGCGGGATCAGGCTCGGCGGCGCACGACCACGACCACGGCGACGCCGATACCGACGAGCAACGCGATGCCCGCGCCGACCAGCGCGTACAGGGTCCACGGGCGGGCGGTGGCCGTTGATCCGTCCACTGTCACCAGCTGGTCCTGGCTCTGCTCGCCGAGTACATCACCGCCGCCGCGATAGGCCGGCCCGGGTCCGGCCGTGCCCGAGACGCTGACGTCGAGCTGCACCGGCGTAGGCGGCATCGCGTCCGCGCCCGACGGCTGGCCGACCTTCACCGCGAGATAGTGCCAGCCCGCGATCGCCTGCTGTTTCACCGCGGAGTCGGACTGCTCGCGATTGGTGTAGCGGACCGGAACCGACTCCACCGACAACTCGGCACTCGACCTGCCGGTGTAGGCGTTGGTGTCGGTGGCGATCTCACGGCCGAGCGGCGAGTACAGCACGGTCTCCACGTTCGCCGCCGAGGTGTTGTTCGCGCCGCCGGTCTCGGCGAACTGCACGCGATAGGCCAGCCCCTGGCCCCAGTCCAGGCGGACCCGGTAGAAGACGAACTCGCCGGATTGCAGCGTGTCACTGAACTTTCCGCTGCCGGGGAGCGTGGCGGCGACGGTGAACGAGCCACCGCCGGTCACCGGCTGGACCGGCCCGCCCGGGTCGATGAAGGTGACGGGCGTCGGGGTTGCCGCAGGCCCGGGATCGGTGACGCCCGGTTCGATGCCGATCAGGATCTCCATCGGCAGGTGAGCGGGCGCACCCGTGGAGGCGAGGTCCCAGTTCACCTCGAAGTAGTAGCGGCCGCCACCACTGCAGGCGCCGCTCGACCCGGCGGCGCCGTCGAACGTGGTGGCGACGGTGAGCGCGACACCGTCGCTGGAGCGGGTTTCGAGTTCGCGTTCGCGCTTCCCGCAGTCGGTGCCCTCGCGGTTGCGGACGCGCAGTTCGAGGGCGTTCATGTCCTCGGTTGTCGAGACGTCCTTCGCGCGGGGGAACGACACGATGCCGGTGAAATGCGCGGTGGCGCCCTCGGGCACATCGACGGCGTAATACCGCTTCTCGCGCTGACCGATCGTGTCGAGGTACTGGCCCGCCTTCGCCACCGGTGCCGAACCGTACTCGGCGGAGCCGGTGATGGGTGTTCCGGTGGCCTGGTAGTTGCGCAGGGCGGCGGAACTCACGCGGGGCAGGACGCGCTCGAGTGCGGCGCCGTCGGCGGCATCGGTGTAGGTGCCGCCCGTCGCCTGAGCCATGCAGGTGAGCTGGGCACGGGCCTTGTCGTCGACGGCGAAACCGATCGCGTGCACGACGAGATCGACGCCCGCGCGCTTCAGTTCGGCGGCGACTTCGCACGGGTCGGGCGGTGCGCACGTGTCGTCACCGTCGGAGACCAGCACGATGGAGCGCGGTCCCGAATCGGGCAGCGCGTCGGCGGCCTGACGCAGCGCGGTACCCATCGGCGTCCAACCCCGCGCCCGGATGCCGTCGACGGCGGTGGTGAGCGCGGCCTTGTCCAGGGTGTTCGGCTGGTGCAGCACCCGCACGTCCTGGCAGCCCGCGGCCTTCTCCGCCTCGGTGTTGCCGGTGCCGGTGCCGTAGGTGGTGAGGCCGACCGCGGCCTGCGCGGGCGCCGAATCCACGAAGGTGCGCACCGCCTGTTTGGCCGCGTCCATCATGGTCCCGCCGCGATCCGGGCGTTCCATCGAACCCGAGGCGTCGAGGATGATCATGGTCGGCGCGTATTCGGCGGGATCCGCCTGCGCCGGTACGGGCAACAACAACAGGAGACCCGCCGCAGCGATCGCGGCGGTGCGGAATTTCAACATAGCGAGCCGACCCTACCGCGCGTCGCCGCCCCGGTCCTGACCCGATTCCCACGGGCGCGGCCGGGTCACACCACGCACGGGCCGGGGGCGGCCGACTGTGGCGGGGGGCGATGGCAGCCCGCGCCTGACGCGCAATCGGGGCGTGGCGGGGCACAATCGGACCCATGGCGTTGCAGTCCCGCGATGCGCAGGAGCGCAAACGGCACGGCAGGCACTACACCCCGCCGGAGCTGGCGCGGTTTCTGGCGCGCCGGGCGCTGCTGTACGCCCCGTGCGGCGCCGAGTTGCGGGTGCTCGACCCGGCCTGTGGGGACGGGGAGCTGCTGCTCGCGGTGCATCGGGAGATGGTGTCGTGCGCACCGGGTGTCGCGGTCCGGCTCACCGGGTACGACCTGGACCGCGCCGCCGTCGGTGAAACGGTGGCGCGGGCTGCGGCCGAGGAAGTCGAGATCCACTGCCGAGTAGGGGATTTCCTGGCGAAGGCGCCGCGTCTGGCGAAAGGCTCCTTCGATCTGATCATCAGCAACCCGCCGTATGTGCGCACGCAGCAGCTCGGCGGGGCCACTGCGCAATTGCTCAGCCGAAAGTTCGGGCTCCGTGGGCGTATCGATCTCACCCATCCCTTCGTTGCCCTGGCGCCGCGTCTTCTCGCGCCGGGTGGAGTGCTCGGATTGCTCTGTGCCAACAGGTTTCTCACGACCCGCGCGGGTGCCAACCTGCGCCGCATCCTCACCGCCGACCTGACCCCGGTCGAGCTCTACGACCTCGGCGATACCAAACTGTTCTCCGCCGCCGTCCTCCCCGCGATCACCATCGCCACCAGATCAGCCGCGAGCGTCGCGCATGCCCGCGCGCTTCCCGGCGACGACACGATCCCGGCCGGTGACGGTGCGAGCGGTGTAGGCGCCGACAACGCGCATCAGAACCGCGGAACGCGCGCGTATGCCGCAGCTTCCGCCTCGGCGTCCGGCACTGCGGCGGGCGGTGCTGCGGCGGCCGCGATCGTGCCCACCGATTCGCTGTCCGCCTACGGATTCTCGAAGCGAAGCGATCCGGCGAACGTTGCCGAGAGCTCCGTCGGTTGCCGGTACGTCTCCGTCTATGAGCGAACTGGCGACGAAACAGGCTGCGGTACAGAGCTGTTCGACGCGCTGGCCGGGGAGACCGACTGCCTGGTCGGGGCTGGGGGACGCGTATTCGCGGTTGAAGTGGGGACGTTGGCATCGCAGGGGCGTGAAGCGGCGAACGGGCCGGCGGTCGGCCGGGTGATCAGTGATCACGAACGGCCGCACGGCGAGACGGTCTGGCGGATGTCGCGTCCGGCTGTCGACCGTTGGCTCGACAAGATCGCCGACCGAACCTGGCACACCTTCGGCGAGACCGCGCGGATCCGGGTGGGTATCAAGACGACCGCCGATCGGGTGTTCATCTCCGACCACTGGGACGACCTCGATCCCACGCCCGAGCGAGAACTGCTGCAGCCCTTGATTACTCACCACGACCTCGAGCGGTGGCAGATCAAGAAGGATCGTGGCACCAGAGTGCTCTACCCCTATGACCTGCGGCAAACACGGCGCACCCCCGTCGATCTGGCCGAATTTCCGTGCGCAGCAGAGTATCTGCGCACCCATGAGAAAGCTCTGTCCGGTCGACGCTATGTTCTCGACGGCGGCCGCAAGTGGTACGAGATCTGGGTGCCGCAACGACCGCACCTGTGGGGTGCGCCCAAACTCGTCTTCCCCGATATCAGCGAACGGCCCCGCTTCGCCCTCGACCGTTCCGGTGCCGTGGTGAACGGCGACTGCTACTGGATCTCGCTCACCGACCTCGACGCAGGCAAGTCCGCGACCGACCTGGCGTATCTCCTGATGGGCGTGGCGAATTCGGCGCTGGGCCTGCGCTTCTACGACGCGGTCTGCGGCAACCGTCTGTATTCGGGCAGGCGGCGCTGGATCACCCAGTACGTCGCCCGGCTGCCCCTGCCCGACCCGTGCGGTCCGGCCGCCGTCGAGATCGTGCGTCGCGTGCGTGGTCTCCTGGAAGACGGCGTCGCGGTGCCCGACGCCGCCGTCGACGAAGCCGTCGCCGAGGCGTTCGGGGTGTCCGCTCAGTAGGACGGCCGCACGCCGACCATCGGCAGCAGCGTGCGGCGCGCGAACTCCCGCCCGGCCTCTGCGTCGTCGAGCGGGATCAGCCCGTCGGGTGTCAGCGCCAGCGAGAGGGCGAGCCGGGCCATGATCTCGGCGACCAGGTCGGGGTCGAAGTCGGGGGAGCCCGCCTGCACCTCACGCAGCTTGTCGGCGAGATATTCACGTCCCACCGCCAGGATGGGCCCGGCGTCGGTGGTGAGTTTGGGCAGGATCATCTCCGGCTCGGTGCCGAGCAACCGCCGCAGCAGTTCGTTGCCCGCGATGGTCGTGACGAAGGCGACGAAGATCTCGACCAGCCGGTCCTCGGGTTCGGTGACCGCGCGGACCCGCTCGTCGATCTCGCCGACATAGCGCTGCGCCTCACGCACGCCCACCGCTTCGACCAGGTCGTTCTTGGATTCGAAGCGTCGGTACAGGGTGGCCGGGCTGATGCCGGCGCGGCGCGCGATCTCGCCCATGCTTGTCCGTTTGATCCCGAAATCCAGAAACGCCGACAGCGCGCTGTCGAGCAGTTTCTCCCCGTCGGTGACGGGTTTTTCCAGGATCCGCGCGAGGATGGTCGAGACAGTGGGCATCAGCCCATTATCCCCGTGGTGGGAGATCCAGCGCGACCATCTCCTGCTCGATCGCGTTTGCCGCGAAATGCACACCCCGGGAACGTAATTCGTGAACACGGCACTGGAGTGCCTCGATACCGCCTGGTTGTGCCGCGATATCGGCCACGCTGAGCCTGCCCCCGGATCGGTGCACACCTACCTGCGCGTATGCCACCGTGATACCTCCTGCCCCGCGTATCGGTGCCGACCCTGAAGACTCGGTGGACCGGTCGCGATACGCAGGGCAAATGTTATCAGGTTTCCCTACTGGTCATTTGCTCAGTGTGATGCGTCACAACACTTCGGCGTCCCGATGAGTAGCGAGATTGTGTAGGTACACAGCGGCGTTGAGCTTGATGCCGTCCTGCTGTGCCTCGGTGAGCTCGCGACGCACCTTGCCCGGCACCCCGGCAACCAGCGAGCCGGGCGGAATCTGGGCGCCCTCGGGGATGAGCGCGTTGGCCGCGATCAGGGTGCCCGCCCCGATCACCGCGCCGTTGAGCACGGTGGCGCCCATGCCGACGAGCACGTCGTCGCCGATGGTGCACCCGTGCAGAATCGCGTTGTGCCCCACCGATACGCCGGAACCGACGGTGAGCGGGAAGCCGGGGTCGGCGTGCAGCACGCACCCGTCCTGGATGTTGGTGCGGGCGCCGACGGTGATCTGTTCGAGGTCACCGCGCAGGACCGCCGAGTACCAGACGCCGACCTCGGCGCCCAGGCGCACCCGTCCGATCACGGTCGCGTTCGGCGCGATCCATGCTGACTCGTCGATCTCGGGCGCGAACCCGCTCACCTTGATGATCATGCGGCGATTATCGCGCTGGGCTCCGGCGTCTGGCGCGGTGGGCCGCCGCCCGGTGGTCGCAGCGCCTGTGAGGTGGGGATCCGGACACGCGACGGATTCGACTGCGGCCCGCCGAAACAGGATCTAGTCTGGGTGAATGACGGCAACGGGCGTAACTTCCGGTGTTCCGGCCGAGGTAAAACCGCAAGAATTCCGGGTCGCGCTGACTCCGGCCGGTGCCGCGGAGCTCGCCGCCCACGGGCACGAGGTGCTCGTGCAGGCGGGTGCTGGTGTCGGCTCGGGCTTCGCCGACGACGACTACCGGGCCGCCGGTGCGCGGATCGCGGTCGACGCCCACCAGGTGTGGGCCGAGTCCGATCTGGTGTTGAAGGTGAAAGAACCCATCGCGCAGGAGTATTCGCTGATGCGGCGCGAGCAGGTGCTTTTCACGTATCTGCATCTGGCCGCGTCGAAGGACTGTACCGACGCGATCCTTTCGTCGGGGATCACCGCCATCGCCTATGAGACGGTCCGGGCGGCCGACGGTTCGTTGCCGTTGCTCGCGCCGATGAGCGAGGTGGCGGGCAAGCTCAGCGCCCAGGTCGGTGCCTATCACCTGATGGCGCCGATGGGCGGGGAAGGCGTGCTGCTCGGCGGCGTGCCCGGGGTTCGGCCCGCCGACGTGGTGGTGCTCGGCGGTGGCGTGGCGGGCACCAACGCGGCGAGCGTCGCGGTGGGGATGGGTGCGCGGGTGAGCGTGCTCGATACGAATCTGGCCCGGTTGCGGGAACTCGACGCCCGGTTCGCCGGGCGGGTCGGTACCCTGGCCTCGCACGCCCTCGAGATCGAGAAGGCCGTGCTCGCCGCCGATCTGGTGATCGGGTCGGTGCTCGTGCCCGGGGCGAAGGCGCCGAAGCTGGTGTCCGACGAGCTGGTCGCGCGGATGCGGCCGGGTTCGGTACTCGTCGACATCGCCGTCGACCAGGGCGGTTGCTTCGAGTCGACCCGTCCGACGACGCACGCGAATCCCACCTTCCCCGTGGGTAATTCGCTGTTCTACTGTGTCGCGAACATGCCCGGCGCGGTCCCGCACACCTCCACCGTGGCGCTCACGAACGCCACCCTGCCCTACGCGCTGGCCATCGCCGACAACGGCTGGCGTGGGGCGTGCACCGCTGATCCCGGGTTGTCGGCCGGGCTCACCGCGGTCGACGGAAAGCTGCTGTCGGCGGAAGTGGCCGCAGCGCACGGGTATTCGCTCGGGGTCTAGGCCTCCGCGAAGGTTCCCTCGGCGATGACGGAGTCCGCCAGGAGCGGGCGGGTGATCGACCAGCGCTCCGTGAAATGACTGCGTGATATCTTCCAGCGGTCGTCCTCGATCACGTAGTCGTCGTCGTAGTCGCCCGTCGAGACGAACTCGGTGTTGTCGATCAGATTGACCTGGCGAAACCGCAGGGTCCACCGGCCTGTCGCGGTGCGTTCCCCGGTGAGGGTGATGTCGGGGTGGATGCCGTGGTGCATGTCGAGGACGACGTGTTTGCCGTCGACCTTGTGCAACGCGATGCGGGTGAAGATTTCGACCAGCGGTCCTGCGTCGTGGAAGGTGCCGATTCGGCCGTAGTCCAGGTCGGCGCCGGACCGGATGAAGCAGTCCCGCATCGTCTTCGGGTCCTTGTTGTCACAGGCTCGCCAGTACCGGTGCTTGAGTTGTTTGATCGCTTCGATCTTTTCGAGGGTGTCGATGCGTTGTGCGAGATCCATCGGTTGCCTGCCCGGGTGTGGAGGTGATGAGCGAATGTCGGGTTTGCGAGGTCAGTCGACGACCGCGTCGGAGAACACCGGAGGGTTACCGAGGAATGGCCGGTGCGAAGGCGGGTGCTGGCCCCGGGTGTCCTCGACGCCGAGTTCCCGCGCGATCTCGGCGCCGATGAGCACCTGGCCGGTACGGTCCATCAACTTGGGATCACGCGCGAGGGCATCGATGACACGACCGGTGAATTCCGGCGATTCGGCGGTCGCGGCAAGTCCGTCATAGGCGCCCGGATTCGCGGCGAACGCGGCGAGCGTGCGCTCGGTCGCGAGCAGACCCATCCAGATCGAGACGACCGCCACGTTCCACGGACGGAAGTCGACGGCCATGTCGTGCGCCATTTTGTCCACCGCCGCCTTGCCCGCACCGTATGCGGGCCCGTGCATATAGCAGGTGCCGCCGAACGACGATGTGTTCACGACCAACCCCGCGCCATCGGCCACCAGCAGCGGTGCGGCGTAGTAGGTGGCGACGTAGCTCGAGCGCATACCCACATCCAGCAGGTCGAGCAAGGTGAGCGGCTTGTCCCAGAACGGCCCCTTCTCGGTCAGGCCGTCGGGTACCGCGAGCGCGTTGTTGACCAGGATGTCGAGCCGTCCGTGCTCGTCGCGAAGACGTGCGAAGAAGGACTCGAACTGGGCATCGTCGCGATGGTCGAGCACGACGGGCACGCCGTGGCCGCCGCGGCGGGTGATCTCCTCGGCGGTCGCGAACACTGTGCCCGGGAGTGGGGAATCGCCTTCGTTCCGCGTTCGCCCGGTGACGTAGACCGTCGCCCCGGTTTCCCCCAGCGCGAGCGCGATGCCTTTGCCCGCACCGCGACTCGCGCCGGTCACCACCACGATTCGTTCCGAACCCACCATCGACTCCCTACCCTGTCCGACAGGTCACACCGTGCGACACGTTCCACTACTGAACCGGACCGGCCGGAGGGGTCACAGAGATCTTCCCGGTAGCCGGGAAGGTAATGGCTCGGCTTGTCACATCTACCGCTAGTCCTCGGCGCGGCCCATGTACCAGTCGGGTGCGCCCTCGGTCGGCAGGTCGCGCAGCTTGTCGGGGTTGCGGACCACATTGATGGCGACGATGCGCCCGTCGTCGACGACGAACGAGAAGACACCGATGTGGGTGCCGTCGAACACCACCAGCCCCGGTGCGCCGTTGACCAGCACCGCACGGCCCCAGGCATCGGTCGCCGACGGTGCGTGGTACCAGCCGAGCAGCATCTTGGCGATGAGTTCGGCGCCGCGCACCGGCTGGCGGATCGCGGGCACCTTGCCGCCACCGTCGGCGGTGAGCACCACCTTCTCGTCCAGCACGCCGAGCAACGAACTCAGGTCGCCCGAGCGCCAGGCCAGGGCGAACGCCGAAACCACCTTCTCCTGTTCGGCGGGCGACGCCGGGAATCGCGGCGTGCCGCTCTCCACGTGCTTACGGGCACGCGAGGCCAGCTGACGCACCGCGGCCGGGGTGCGCCCGACCACCTCGGCGACCTCAGGACCCGACATCCCGAACACGTCCTGGAGCACGAAGGCCGTGCGTTCGGCGGGGGAGAGGGATTCGAGCACGACCAGCAGTGCGGTGGTGACCCGTTCGTCCTGGGTGATGCGGTCGGCTGGATCGTCCATGGTGCTGACCTCCGGTTCCGGCAACCACTCGCCGACGTACTGTTCGCGCCGAGCCCGCGCGGACCCGAGCTGGTCGAGGGCGAGCCTGCCCGTCACGGTGGTGAGCCAGGCGCGCAGATTGTCGATCTCGTCCGCCTTGCCCGCCTCGTGCTGCCGCTGCAGCCGCAGCCACGCCTCCTGCACCACGTCCTCGGCGTCGGCCAAGCTGCCGAGGGTGCTGTAGGCGAGCCTGCGCAGGTAGGCGCGGTGCTCCTCGAAGCGTCGCGCCAGTTCCGCGCGGTCGAGGTTCGCGGTGTCGGTCATCGTGCCAGCCGTTCGGTCGAGAGCGGGCGGGTCGCCCAGGATGCTGTCATGGAGACGACGAAGCAGACGCATCCGGTGTGACATCGTTGCCCCACCGGTTAACCTCGCCCCGTGCACAAGGGGATTTCGACCGCCGCGGGACTGCTGCTCGGTTTCGCACTCGACCGGGTACTCGCCGACCCACGCCGCTGGCATCCGGTAGCCGGATTCGGCACGGCGGCAGCGGCATTGGAGCAGCGAACCTACGCCGACACCCACCGCGCCGGAATCCTGCACGAAACCGTGGCGGTCGGCTCGGTCCTCGCGTTCGCTGCCGTAGCCGCGCGCGGTGGCCTCCTCGCGACAACCCTCGCCACCTGGACCGTTCTGGGCGGCCGCAGCCTGGCCCGGGCCGGCCGCGACATGGCCGACCGGCTCGACGCAGGCGATATCGACGCCGCCCGCGAACTGCTGCCCTCACTGTGCGGACGCGACCCCTCGGTCCTCGACGCCGACGGATTGGCCCGCGCCGCACTCGAATCCATCGCCGAGAACACCTCCGACGCCACCGTCGCACCGCTGCTGTGGGGTGCTGTGGCCGGAGTGCCCGGGTTGCTCGGATATCGAGCGGTGAACACGCTCGACGCGATGGTCGGCTACCGCAACGAGCGCTACCTGCGTTTCGGCTGGGCAGCCGCCCGCACCGACGATGCGGCGAATCTCGTCCCCGCGCGGGTGACCGGACTGCTCACAGTGGTGCTGGCGCCGCTCGTCGGCGGAACCCCCGGCCAGGCCTGGCAAGCCTGGCGCCAGGACGCGCGCAAACACCCGAGCCCCAACGCCGGTGTTGTCGAGGCATCGATGGCAGGCGCACTCGGGGTCCGACTCGGCGGCCGCACCCAGTACCGCTACGGAGCGGAACTACGCCCGACACTGGGGACCGGGCGCGCCCCCGAAACCGAAGATCTCCGCAGAGCCGTCCGTATGTCGGAAGCAGTACAGATCGGAGCCGTAGCAGTCAGCGCCGCGCTGGCATTGCTGCGTAGGTGAATGGACGGGCGACAACGCGGCCACCCAGCGGACTCCACCGATCAGCGACCGCGGCCGTACCGATCTGCGAGACGCGCTTCCGTAGTGCTCTCCTCAGAAGTCGAAGCAGGCTGATCGGACACCTCGGACCCGACTTCTCCACGCTCACGACGGCGAGCCCGCATTTCGGCGAACACGAAATACCCGAGCCCGAGCGGAGCCATCACACCGAAGGCCAGCCATTGAAGGCCGTAGGAGAGGTAGGGACCCGCATCCAGTTGGGGGAGGGGAACAGGCGTGAACGCCCCCGGCTGCCCCTCGGCAAGCTGAAGATAACCGCCCTTGTCGGTACCGGTGGGAATCGGCGTCAGCGGGATACCGAGAACCGTGGATTCCTGAGTCGTATCGACCGTGTACACCTGCCGGAACCCGTCCTGCGTGCTCGGCACCTTATCGGGAACGACCCCTTCGGAAGCCCGCACTCGCGCCTCGATCCGCTGCGCCCCGCCCGGCGGCTCGGCAATCGCAGGCGGCCGCGTCCCGTCGACAGCCGCGATCAGACCACGGTCGACGAGCAGAGTACGACCGTCATCGAGCCGGAACGCGGCGAGAACCGCGTATCCCGGCGCACCGTCGAGGTGGCGCAACCGGACGAGCACCGTCGAATCCGGCAGGAAGGTGCCAGTGGCGATCACCTTCCGCCACTCGGTATGAGTACCGGGATCACCGGCGAGGATGTCGGTAACAGCCACCGGATCGGCCTGCACCGAATCGGCGATCAGCTGATTGCGGTGCTCGGTGCTGCTGTTCTTGTTCAGCTGCCAAGGCGCGAGGATCGTGAAACACAGGTAGGCGAACGCGACGACGACGAGCGCCAGAATCAGCCAGCTCGGGCGCAGCAGAAAGGTGAGTTTGCGCATCAGCGTCGCGCGGCGGCCGGGTCGCGGGCCTCGAGCTCGGCCCACACCCAGTCGAGCAGGCCGGGGACAGCGGCCTCGATCTGGTCGCGGACCAGGTCGAAGTCGGTCTGGTCGCCGTAGTACGGGTCGGGCACGTCGACACCGTCGGCGGCGGGGTCGAAGCTGCGCAGCAGCCTGCGCTGTTCGGTGGGGACGCCTCGGTGGGCGAGTTCCCGGTCGTGGCTGGTGTCGAGCACCACGATCAGGTCGGCGTCGCGATGCTCGTCGCCGAAGGCGGCGGCGATGTGTTCGGCGGCGTAACCGGCGCGGCGCAGGGTGGCGGCGGTACGCGGGTCGGCGGGGTCACCGACATGCCACGATCCGGTGCCCGCGCTGCTCACCCGCACCCGGTTCGCCAGACCGGCACGGTACAGATGCGCTTCGAACATCTTCGCCGCCATCGGCGACCGGCAGATGTTCCCTGTGCAGACGAAGGTCACGTGCAGCTCTCCCACGGCACCCATTGTCGCCGGTAGGGCCTCAGCGGCGCCACGTAGGGTGTTCAGTTGTGTTCGAGGACTCGGTCGACCCCGCGATGCTGCGCCACCACGGCGACGTGGAAGCGCGCCCGGGCATGCTCGATTTCGCGGTGAACGTCCAGGGCACGGCCCCACCCGCCTGGCTGCGCGCCCGCCTCACCGCCCGCCTCACCGACCTCGGCCGCTACCCCGACGCAGCCGAGGAACTCGCCGCCCGCACGGCCGTCGCCGCCCGCCACGGCCGCGCTCCCGACGAAGTCCTGCTGCTGGCAGGCGCCGCCGAAGGCTTCGCGATGCTGCCCCGCCTGCGCCCCCGCCTCGCCGCCGTCATCCACCCGTCCTTCACCGAACCGGAACTGGCGTTGCGTGAGGCAGGCGTCCCGGTGACCCGCGTCGTCCTCGAACGCCCGTACACCCTCGACCCCACCCGGGTACCGGAAGAAGCCGACCTGGTCGTCCTCGGCAACCCCACCAACCCCACCTCGATCCTGCACCCCGCCGAAACCATCCAGGCGCTACGCCGCCCGGGCCGCCTCGTCGTCGTAGACGAAGCCTTCGCCGACGCGGTCGCCTACCTCCGAGCGTCGGCGGGTTCGTCGACTGCGCGACCCGAGGCCGGTGGCGCCGCGACCCAGCGTGTAGAGGTCGGTGGCGCTGCGGCCCACCGTGTGGATGCCGGTGGCGCTGCGCCCCCGAGTGCGGATGTCGACGCTGTTCCCGGTGCGGTACGTCCGAAGGGTATCGGTGGCGAACTCGAGTCGCTGGCCGGGCTGAGCGCACCGGACGTCTTGGTGCTGCGCAGTCTCACCAAGACGTGGGCGTTGGCCGGTCTGCGCTGCGGATACGTACTCGGTGCTCCCGAGGTGCTGGCCCGGTTGACCCAGGGTCGCCCGCACTGGCCGCTCGGCACCCTGCAGCTCGAGGCGATCCGCGCCACCGCCGAACCCGCCGCCGTCGCCGAATCCCAGCACCTCGCCCAGCGCATCGCCGCCGACCGCGACGCCATGATCGACCGTCTCACCGCGCTCGGCATCGACGTGCACACCCCGGCCACCGGCCCGTTCCTGCTCCTGCGCGTCACGGACGGCGCCCTGGTCCGCAAGCATCTCGCCGACCGTGGCATCGCCGTCCGCCGCGCCGACACCTTCCCGGGTCTCGGCCCCGACCATTTGCGCGTCGCAGTGCGCGGCCGCGCCGAGGTGGATCAGCTGATCGACGGGTTGCGGGCCGCGCTGTGGTGATGTCGATTCCTCGCGGGGCCATATGCGATCAAGGCGAACGAGTGTCGAACCTGCCCACGACGGCGCAGGTCTCAGCGGAGCGAAGGAGGCGGCGGTGACCGACCTGGCCGAACTGATCGGGGTGCTCGACGCGGCGTACCCACCGAGACTGGCCGAATCGTGGGATTCGGTTGGTCTGGTGTGTGGTGATCCGGCGCAAGAGGTTTCGAAGGTGCTGTTCGCCGTGGACGCCACCGCTGCCGTCGTCGACGAGGCGATCGCTTGGGGCGCACAGGCTTTGGTCGTGCATCACCCGCTGCTGTTGCGCGGCGTCGACACCGTGGCGGCGAGTACACCGAAAGGCGCCCTGCTGCACCGGCTGATCCGCTCGGACTGCGCGCTGTTCTCCGCGCACACCAACGCAGATTCCGCCGACCCCGGCGTCTCCGACGCGCTCGCCGCCGCAGTCGGCCTCACCGTCACGGGCCCGCTCGACCCCAAACCGGTTGCCCCGATGGACAAGTGGGTCATTCAGGTGCCGCAGACGCACACCGCCGCCTTGATGTCGGCACTGTTCGCGGCCGGTGCGGGCGCGATCGGCGACTACCGCGAGGCGGCCTGGTACACCGCAGGCACCGGCCAGTTCCTGCCGGTCGACGGCGCGAACCCGGCCATCGGCGCGGTCGGAACCGTCGAGACCGTCACCGAGGACGCGGTCGAGGTGGTCGCGGCGCCGTCCGCGCGCACCGCCGTCCTTGCGGCTCTGCGCGCTGCCCACCCCTACGAGGAACCGGCCTACCACGTCACCGAACGCGCACCCCTGCCGTCGTCCCTCGGCATCGGCCGCATCGGTGAACTCGCCGAACCCGAGACACTGCGCGAGTTCACCGCCCGCGTGGGCAACGGCCTACCGCGCACCGTCTGGGGCGTGCGAGCCGCGGGCGACCCGGACCGGACGATCAAGCGGGTGGCCGTCTGCGGCGGTGCCGGCGACTCCTACCTCGGCGCCGCCATCCGCGCGGGCGTCGACGCCTACCTCACCTCCGACCTGCGCCACCACCCCGTCGACGAACACCTCCGCCGAGGCGGCCCCGCCCTCATCGACGCCGCCCACTGGGCCACCGAATTCCCATGGTGCGCCCAGGCCGAATCCGTCGTCACGCGCGCGCTGCCCGCCCTCACCACCCGCGTGTCGACCCTCCGCACGGATCCGTGGACGGTCACCGGCTGAGTCACCGCACCCGCTTCCCCCACGCGGCCACGAAATTCGGGTGCGCCCGCACGGTCAGCCGGGCTCCCGTCCGGCGCCAGCTCAGCCTCTAGGTATCGCTCGTCCTCCACGAAACCGCCGGTGCCGCGAACAACGCGAGCGGAAGGATCACCAGCGCGGAGATGACACAGGTCAGGAACGCGAACGCCGACGCGTGGATCGTCATCCACGCGATGCCGATCATCAGCGGGGTCAGGGCAAGACCGAAGTAGATGACGTTCGGTTCCGTTCGGTCGCGGATCCGGGTCATGGCGTGTTCGCCTCGTGCGGCGCGGTACGGTTGATCGATCCATCCGTCCACCGTGTTCAGGAGTTCGTGCCCGTTGAATGTCGAACCGTCGGTCCAGTCCAAGCTGTTGCAGCTCGCCGCTGTCGATGCCGAGCTGACGCGGATCGCGCACCGGCGCACCGCGCTGCCCGAGCAGCAGGAGGTCGCGCGGCTGGCGGCCGAACGCAACGGCTACAAGGACGCCGCGGTCGCGGTCGAGATCGGCATCGACGACCTGGATCGTGACATCCGCAAACTCGAGGGTGAGGTCGAGGCGGTGCGCAAGCGCGAGGACCGCGACCGCGCCATGCTCACCTCGGGCTCCGTCGCCGCCAAACAGCTCTCCGAACTCCAGCACGAACTGGGCAGCCTGGAACGCCGTCGCGCCGTCCTCGAGGACGAACTGCTGACCGTGATGGAGCAGCGTGAGGCGATGGCCGCCGACCACGACCACGCCGGTGCCCGGCTCAGCAAGGCCGATCAGGATCTGGCCGACGCCGAACGCCTGCGCGACGAGGCGATGGCCGACCTGGAGGTCGCGCAGCAACGGTGCGAGAACGACCGCGCCGCCCTGATCGGCCTGTTCCCCGAGGAACTGCTCGCCGTCTACGACAAGCAGCGCGCCGCCCACGGTGTCGGTGCCGCCCTGCTGCAGGCCCGCCGCTGCGGTGCGTGCCGTATCGAGATCGACCGCGGTGAGATGCAGCGCATCGCCAAGGCCGCACCCGACGCGGTGGTCCGCTGCCCCGAATGCGGCGCGATCATGGTGCGCACCAAGGAATCCGGACTGTGAGCGCTGGGCCGGTTGGTGTGCGTGAGGTGATCGTCGAAGCCGACGGCGGCTCACGCGGCAATCCCGGCCCGGCCGGCTACGGCGCGGTGGTCTTCGCCGACGATCACGTGCGCGTGCTGGCCGAACGCAAGGAATACGTCGGCGTCACCACCAACAATGTGGCCGAATACCGTGGGCTGATCGCGGGTCTGGAAGCCGCGACCGAACTCGGTGCGCGGGTCGTGACGGTGCGCATGGACTCCAAGCTCGTCGTCGAACAGATGTCGGGCCGCTGGAAGATCAAGCACGCCTCCATGATTCCGCTCGCCGAACAGGCACGTCGGCTGGTCGCCGGTTTCGACCGGGTGAGTTTCACCTGGATCCCGCGCGCCGAGAACTCCCACGCCGACCGGCTGGCGAACGAGGCGATGGACGACGGCGCCCTCGTCGGCACCGTCCGCGAGTCTCTCGCCGCGGGCTACACGCCGGGAGATCAGGTCGCCCTCGGCGCGGCGGATGATCGAGCCGCAGGCGAGGTGGAGCCGAGCGTCGTCGCCGGCGACGAAGCGTCGACTACTTCGGGCGCAACCGTCACCCCGGCCGGCGACAAGGCCGCTGTCGCGCCGACGGGCGAGCAGGTGGCTGTCACGCCGACAGGCGAGCAGATCGTCGTCGGTGGCGTGGGCAAGACGGAATCGCCTGCCGCCCAAAAAGTTTCCACCTATTCCCCGGGCTGGACCGGCGCCAGCGGCCGCCCCACCCGCCTGCTCTTGTTGCGCCACGGTCAAACCGAGCTGTCGGTGCAGCGCCGCTACTCCGGCCGCGGCAACCCGGCCCTCACCGATCTGGGTCGCGAACAGGCCGATCGCTCCGCGAAAATGCTTGCCGCCAAAGGTGATATCGCCGCCGTCGTGAGCTCACCGTTGCAGCGGGCCCGGTCCACCGCCGAGGCCGCCGCCACCGCACTCGATGTGCCCCTGCGCATTCTCGACGGCCTCATCGAAACCGATTTCGGCCAGTGGGAAGGACTCACCTTCGCCGAAGCGGCACAGCGCGATCCGGCGCTGCACGCCGACTGGCTGGGCGACCCGTCGATCCCCGCGCCCGGTGGTGAGAGCTTCGTCCAGGTGCGCGAACGGATCGAGGGTGTGCGCCGCGACCTGGTGGCGCTGTATCCCGGCGAGAACGTCGTCGTGGTCAGTCATGTCACCCCCATCAAGACCTTGCTGCAGCTGGCGCTCGGGGTCGGCCCGTCGCTGCTCTACCGGTTGCACCTGGACCTGGCGTCGCTGTGTATCGCCGAGTTCTATCCCGACGGTGGCGCTTCGGTGCGCCTGGTCAACGACACTTCCTATCTCTGAGGTGGCCCCGTGTCACCCGGGCGCGGTACGGTCGCCCGGGTTCGCGATGCGCGTCACGTCGACGCATAGCCGGTCGCGGCCGTGGAGAAAGGTACTTGATGAAGTTTCTACGGATGGCGGCGTTCGCGGCGGCCATCGCGGGGGCGCTCACCACGTCTGCCGGTGTAGGCAGCGTGTCGGCTGATCCGAGCGTGGTGCTCGGTGCCGGTTCGGGCATCGTCTTCGACAACAACTCCGGCTGCTCGCTCACGGCCATCGGCCACGACAACGCGGGCCGACTGGTCGGTCTCACCGCCGGGCACTGCGCGTCGACCGGTGCCAAGGTCGGCGCGGAGCAGGCGCTGCACGCCGGCGTGATCGGTACCGTCGCCTTCTCCGACGACGGTGACTACCTGGACTTCGCTGTGCTGCAACTGGATGCGTCCAAGGTGGTGCCCACGCGCACGATCGGCCAGACCACCGTGGCAGGCCTGGGCCCCGCGCCTGCGCCGGGCTCCACCGTGTGCTCCGACGGGCGCACCAGCGGCCGCAGCTGCGGTGTGGTGTGGGGTGAGCTCGAGGGCAACTCGATCAACCAGTACTGCTCGCAGCCGGGCGATTCCGGTGGCCCGGTCGTTGTCGGTGACCGGCTCGTCGGCATGAACCAGGGCAGGCTCACCGGCCTCGGCCCCGTGGACTTCGACGTGCCGTGCACCAACGGCGCCAACCCTATCCACTCGCCCGCCTACTTCCAGCCGATCGAGGTGATCCTCGACGTGGTGAACCGCGCGGGTGGGGTCGGCGCTGGCTTCCAGCCGATCTGATCTCCGCACGAAACAGCTAGGGGCGCAGCATCATCGCGATGCTGCGCCCTGTTTCATGACGGCGGCGGTGAAGTCGTCGAGCGGGTAGAAGAACTCGACGGCCAGCTCCGACAGGGTCACGTCGGCCGGTGCGCCGAAGGTGGCCATGGTGGAGAACATCGACAGCGTGCCCGCCGGGCTGGTGATGCGGATCGGCACCTGGAACGGGCCCGTCGGTTCGGGTCTGCCCGGCGAATCCCGCGGCGCCGCATAGCCGTTCACCTCGTCGTAGAGCGCGCGCAGTCGTGCGTCGCCGGTCGACTCGGCCTGACGCAGCAGACGTTCGAGGAACAGTTCCCTGACCTGGTGCAGGTTCTCCAAGCGCCCGGCGAGACCGTCGGGGTGCAGCACCAGGCGGTAGACATTGGGCCGGGGGAGCAGCAGGTGCTCGGGCACTCCGCTCATCAGCAGTGGCATGGCCGCATTGCCCGCCACCACATCCCACCACCGGTCGACGACCACCGCCGGATACGGTTCGTGCGCGCGCAGCATGGTGTCGATCGCGGTTCGCGCGGCCGCGAGTTCGGCGTCATCGAGCCGCGACTCCCGGTAGGCGGGGGCGAACCCGGCCGCCAGCAACAACGTATTCCGTTCCCGCAGCGGTACTTCCAGCGCCTCGCACAACCGGAGCACCATCGCCCGGCTCGGCTGCGATCGCCCCGTCTCCACGTACGACAGGTGCCGCGCCGAAGTATCGGCCACCAATGCCAGATCGAGCTGACTCAGCTTGCGCCGCTGCCGCCACTCCCGCACCAGCGAACCGATCCGCGCCTCCATCACCACCCGACCCTATCCACCACGCCGGCAGCGGCACCATGACCTGTGCGGTCATTGCGGCGATGACCACGATCACCGCACCTACGCCATCCTGTTCGGCGTGCAGACGGCTGCCCGCGTGATCAGGGGCGCAGGATCGACACCAGGAAGTCGGTCTGGTCGCGCACGACCTGTTCGAAGACGTCGTCGAAGTACACGTCGAAGTGGCCGACCGGGTATTCCTTGACGACCGCGTGTTTGGTGCGGGCGGCGGCCTTGCGGGTGGGGCCGGACGGTGCGACGGAATCGTTCTCGGCGATCGTGTACAGCACCGGGACCTTCAGCGACTTGGCGCGTCGGCCGGGGGCGTCGAACAGGGTGGAGAAAGCCACGCGCGCACCGACTTTGGGATCGTAGGTCGGGCTCTCCTCGGCGAGCCTGCCGAAGCCTTCGGGCACATCGGAGGCACTCATCAGGGCGGCGGCGCGTTTGCGGCCTGCCAGGCGGATGCGAATCGGCTTGCGGCGCAACGGGCCGAACAGCAGATCGGTCATGGCGACGGTCGCCACCTTGGTCAGGCTGATCGGTCCCTTGGCCCGCGCCGACGCCCAGCCACTGGTGAACGGCACCTGGGCGACCACGGCCGCCAGATAGTCGTCGTCGGGAGCGACGGAGAGCACGTGCCCGCCACCGAAGGATGTGCCCCACAACGCGATCCGGGTGGCGTCGAAGCCGCGGATGCTGCGCGCGTAGGCGATCGCGGCCTTCCAGTCCTGACGCTGCCTGGCGATATTGAGCACCTGGCGGGGCGCACCCTCACTGGCGCCGAAATGCCGATAGTCGAAGGCCAGCACCCCCATTCCCGCCGCGACGAACCGTCGCGCATACCGATCCAACCCCATCTCGCGGGTCGCCCCCAGCCCGTGTCCCATGATCACCAGCGGACGCGGCCTCGGCGCACCATCGGGGAGGTAGAGCCATGCGGCGCATTGCTGGTCACCCGATGGGAAACTGACGTCGACACGTTCCATGACTGATAACCGTACCGAGTACCATGGCAGAGCGGACGAGTCGGTCGGGCGACCGCGGTGACGGGAACGGGCACATCGGTGTCGCCGCCCGCCACCGAGGAAAGTCCGGACTCCACAGAGCAGGGCGGTTGTTAACGGCAACCCGGGGTGACCCGCGGGACAGTGCCACAGAAAACAAACCGCCGCACGCCCAACGTGCGGTAAGGGTGAAACGGTGCGGTAAGAGCGCACCAGCGCCCCGGGTGACCGGGGCGGCTAGGTAAACCCCGCCCGGAGCAAGGTCGAAGGCCGCACCGGCGACGGTGCGGCTGCGCAGGTGTTCGAGGGCTGCTCGCCCGAGCCTGCGGGTGGACCGCTCGAGGCACCCGGCGACGGTGTGTCCAGATGGATGGTCGCCCCCCGGCGCGAGCCGGGGACAGGATCCGGCTTACAGGCCGGCTCGCCCGCCCAGGAAACGACGAAGGCGGCGTTCCCGCACGGGACCGCCGCCTCGTCTGTCCTGGGGACTCAGCACATCAGCTTGGCCATGTCGTAGACCGCGCGCGCTTCCTGCTCCGTGGCCGAGACGGAGCCGTTGGTCGAGCTCTCGACGATGCCGGCGATGGTGTCGGCCTCGGACTTGCCCGCCTTGATGTCGGAGCATGTCTGGTTGAGCACCCCGCTCACCGCTAGGTCGTCACGGCCTGCGGCCAGCTTCGGGAAAGCGTTGCGATAGCTCACCACGAACATGCCGGCCTTGCCGGGATCGACCTGAACGGCCGGGGTGGTGGTTGCGGGGGCTGCGGCGGTGGACGAGTCCTCGCCGCAACCGGTCAGAAGCAGGGCGAAGACGGCGGTGGCTGCCGCGAGGGCGGCGGTAGTTCTACTCACGCAGCGGGATGCTAGCGGCCCAGGAAACAAGCCGCCTCCCGTCAGGTTAACGGGAGGCGACAGGTCGACGTGCTCTGCGGTGAGTCAGGCCGGGTTGATCATCAGCACCTGGGCCCAGTAGGTGGCCTGGTCAGGCCCGAGGATCGGCAACAGGTAATCGTAAATCAGCGACGACATACGCTCGGAACTCCCATTTATCGACGTGGGTGCAACACTTTCCGGCTTGTGCCGGATGTGCCGCCGCCACAGTAACAATTCGTGCGAGACGCGCGACGGGGCGGTGAATATGCGCGGGAACTCGTCGGGAACGTGAGCGAGGTCATAGAGTGTTGCCCGTCGGCAGGGCCCGTTGTGCGGGCTCAACACATCGATCGCGGAAGCAGGTCACATTTCCATGCGGGTAGTTCGTTCCATTGTCGCCGGTGCATTGATCGCCGGAGCCGCCGCGGTGCTCACCTCGATGGGTGCCGGTTCGGCGGGTGCGGTCGCGGTGACCCCGCTGCCCGGCGGGGTCCAGGTCGACCTGAGCCCGGCCGATACCGCCTGGGTGCACCAGAACAAGTTCGGCCGGACCGTCGCCGGTCTGCCGCATCCGTCGGCGGCCTCGTTCGGTCAGGCGCTCGACGCGGCGGCCGCCGTGTCGTCGTCGGTGCCGGGTGGCCGGGTCACCTTCACCGTGTACGGCCCGTTCGATCAGCTCAACGGCACCATGCTGGCACTGCAGTAGAACTCGCTACGCTGCCAGGATGGAACTCCATCAACGGATCGTCTCGGCGCCGGTCGATTTCGGCGCCGTCCGTTCCGAATTCGGACTGGCCTCGGACTATCCGGCCGAGGCTGTCTCCGAGGCCCGCGACGCGGTCGACGCGTTCGCGGGCACCCGGGTGGATCGCACCGACCTCGAGCTGGTGACCATCGACCCTCCCAGCGCCATGGATCTGGACCAGGCGCTGCACCTCGAACGCACCGCGACCGGTTTCACCCTGCACTACGCCATCGCCGATCTCGGCGCGGTGATCGTGCCCGGCGGTGCCCTTGCCCGCGAATCCGAATCACGCGGCCAGACCTTCTATCTTCCCGACAGCACCGTGCCGCTGCATCCGCCCGTGCTGTCGGAGGGGACCGCGAGCCTGCTGCCCGGTGTCGACCGGCCCGTCGCGCTGTGGACCATCGAACTCGACAACGACGCCGCGCCCCTTCGCTTTTCGGTCGAGCGCGCCCTGGTGCGCTCCCGTGAACGCTTCGACTATCAGCAGGTCCAGGCCGCCGCCGACGCCGGGACGTTGCACCCCTCGCTGGCCGCGCTGCCCGAATTCGGGCGGCTGCGGATCGAGGCAGGTCTCGAGCGTGGCGCGATCTCGCTGCGCCTGCCTGCCCAGGACGTGGTGCGCCACGGCGACAACTGGCGACTCGACCTGGAACCGCGTACCGCCGCCGACGACTGGAACGAGCAGGTCTCCCTGCTCACCGGCATGTGCGCGGCACGAATCCTGCTCGACCACAGGGGAAGCCGGGTCGGTTTGCTGCGCACGATGCCGCCGCCGCCCGACACCGCCGTCGCCTCGCTGCGTCGCACCGCCGCCGCCCTCGACATCGCCTGGCCCGGCGACCTGCCGGTCGGCCGCATGCTGGCAGCACTCGACCCCAACACTCCGGCCGGGCTGGTCCTGATGTCGGAGGCGACCACCTTGCTGCGCGGCGCCGGCTACACCCTGCTCGCCGACCTCGACGACCCCACTCCCGACCAGCTGACGCACAGCGCCATCGGCGCCCCCTACGCCCACGTCACCGCCCCGCTGCGCCGCCTGGCCGACCGCTTCACCACCGAGATCTGCCTGGCGCACTGCGCGGGCACCGAGGTACCGCAGTGGGTGCTCGACGGCCTGGCGCCCGCCGCGGAAACCCTGCGCCGCACCGATTCGCTCGCCAACAAGGTCGACCGCGCGTGCGTCGACCTCACCGAGGCCACCATCCTCGGCCCCCGCGTGGGCACCGACTTCGCCGCCCTGGTCCTGCGCGAGGCCAACGGTTCCCGCGACGCGGAGATCTTCGTCGCCGAACCCCCGATCCTGGCGCGCTGCGCGGGCAAGCCACCGGAAGGCGAACGGGTCTCCGTGCGCCTGCGCACCGCCGATCCCGCGACGAGAACCATCGAATTCGCCTATTCCGCCGATGGGAACGGCGAACCCGCCGGCATCGAGTGAGCCCCAGCGCGCGTCGAGGTCGACGCGCTGCCGGCGTTTTCGAACCCGCTGCGACCGACGGGGCATCGATCCTACACGGCGGCAAAGCCTTTCGGTCGACACTCAGTTCGGCATGCCGTGGCCGGTGTCGTGAGTGACAGCCGGGTTCGCCAGTGGTCAGTCGGTCGAGATGAACGCCGCGGCAGCGGGATAACCCGCGATGGCCCGGCCCGCCGCGGCTTCCTCGGTGTCGGCGAGTAGTTCGTAGACGGTGGCGTCGGTGGAATCGCCTGCGGCGGCGAGGATGGCCTCGCGGGATTCCACGGCGTCGCGGTGGTCGCCCAGGGCCGATTGCAGGCGTTTGGCGCGAGCGCCCAGGTCGGTGGCGTCGGCGCCGAGAACCTCGCCCGCCGCCTCGCAGGAATAGCGTAAACGCTTGGCGCCCTTGCGGATGTCGTGCAGCAGTTCCACCCGGTCGGCGGGGGTGGCGGTCGGCTCGGCGAAGACCAGTTTGCGCAGGCGTTTGCGGTCGCGGCCGAGCACGCGCGCGAACACGTCGTCCGCGTCGTCGCCGGCGAGGGAATCGTCGAGCGGGGGATCGGTGCGCCAGGTGGTGAGCACCTCGCGCAGGGCCGCGTACCGCTTACCGTCGAGAGCGGTGAGGATCTCCTCATGGGCCTGGGCGTAGGCGTCGTCGGCGGCGCCGACGAGGCGGCGGGTGATCTCTGCGGGCACCTCGCCGAACCCGTCGAGCAGCTTCGCGAACCGCTCACCCCGAACCTCCGCGTCGCGGGCGACCCCGAGCAGTTCCGCGAGCCACTTCAGCTCCGTCACCGTCTCGGCGGCGGCGTCGCTGTCGAAAAGCTTGCGGTAGGAACGCAATACGCTGCGCAACCGGCGGGTGGCCACCCGCATCTGGTGCACGGAGTCCTCGGCGTCGGCGCGGACATCGGGTTCGGCGGCGAGCAGCCGGTCGATGTCCTCGCGCAGTGCCGCGACGACGGCGGGTCCGGCTTCGATCGCCATGGGTCAGTCTCGCTTCCCGAACAGGTCGGTCGCCTCGACCAGGTGGTGGGTGATGCCGGGCTCGTGCGCGGTGTGCGCGGCGTCCTCGACGATGTGCAGGGTGGAGCCCGGCCAGGCGTTGTGCAGTTCCCAGGCACTCACCGCGGGGCACACCACGTCGTGGCGGCCCTGCACGATCACTCCGGGGATGTCGGCGATCCGATGGATGTCACGCAGCAACTGTCCCTCGTCGAGGAATCCGCCGTGCCGGAAATAGTGGTTTTCGATGCGGGCGAAGGCGAGAGCGAAGCGTGGCTCACCGGTCTCGGCTACCCGATCCGGGTGCGGCAGTAGCGAACTCGTGGCGCCTTCCCACGTCGACCAGGCGACGGCGGCGCCGAGCGCGATCTCCGGATCCGGCGAATGCAGCAGCCGGTGATACACCTCGACGAGGTCGTCCCCGCGCTCCTCGGGCGGCACCGGTGCCAGGAACTTCGCCCATTCGGCGGGGTAGATGTTGCCCGCCGCGCCGTTGTAGTACCAGTCGATCTCCTTGCGCCGCAACAGGAAGATGCCGCGCAACACCAGCTCGGTGACTCGCTCCGGATGCGCCTGGGCATAGGCGAGACCGAGGGTCGAACCCCACGACCCGCCGAACACCTGCCAGCGTTCGACACCGAGGTGCTCGCGCAGTGCCTCCATGTCGGCGATCAGGTGCGGTGTGGTGTTGAACTCGAGTCTCGCCCCATCGGCGATGTGCGGCAACGACTTTCCGCACCCGCGCTGATCGAACAACACGATCCGGTACACCGCCGGATCGAAGAACCGGCGTTGCAGCGGACCGGTGCCGCCGCCGGGTCCGCCGTGCACGAACACCACCGGCTTGCCGTCGGGGTTGCCGCTGACCTCCCAGTACACCGACTGGCCGTCGCCGACATCGAGAAGACCTTTGTCGAACGGTTCGATCTCGGGGTACAGGGTGCGCATCAGAACGCCAATCCCGCGGCGAGGTTCGGCAGGTCGAGCGCGGTGAGCGTCTCGGTGCGCACATCGGGGCAGGCCTCGGTCGTCACCCGGTCGATCATCGCTTTGTCGGCCAGCACGTGCCCGTTGATGCCGCCGTTGCGCAGCGCCCACTCGTGCACCATCGTGTTCAGTGCGAGCCGGCCGAGCGTCGGGCCCTGCACCCGGAAGTTCGACAGCTCCGGGCGGATCATGTCGCACAACTGGTTCGCCGAGGAGTCGCTGATCTCCAGCGTGGTGCTCGGCGTCGCCGTCTCGGTGGTGGTGGCACCGGCGGTCGTGGTCGTGGCGGACCCACTGGGCGTGACTTCCGCACCGCCACAGGCTGCCAGGGTCACGGCGGCGAGGACACCGGTGACAACGAGCCTGGGACTGGTCTTCCATCGGCGATGCATGCGTAAGGTACCTCTTCGAGTCGGCTGTTTCGACTCCGAGTCTGCCATCTCGCCGTCCGCCGCGCCGCTGCCCGACCCCGTCGGGTGACGGGGCCGATGCGTGCGGATCAGAAGCTGTGTTCGGGTCCCGGGAAGGTGCCCTGACGGACCTCGTCGGCGTAGGCCGCTGCGGCGGAACGCAATTCGTCGCCCACATTGCCGAACCGCTTCACGAACCTGGCGGTCTTGCCGCTGGTGTAGCCCGCCATGTCCTGCCACACCAGTACCTGGGCATCACAATCGGCGCCCGCGCCGATTCCGACGGTCGGGATGGTCAGCTTGCGGGTGACCTGCCCGGCCAGCTCGGCGGGCACCATCTCCATCACCACGGAGAAGGCACCCGCCTCCTGCACGGCGATGGCGTCGGCGACGAGCTGTTCGGCACCGTCGCCGCGGCCCTGCACCCGGAAACCGCCGAGCGTGTTCACGCTCTGCGGGGTGAAACCGATGTGGGCCATCACGGGAATGCCCGCGGCGGTGATGAGCGCGATCTGCTCGGCGACCCGCTCACCGCCCTCCAGCTTCACCGCGTGCGCGCCGCCCTCCTTCATGAAGCGGGTGGCGGTGGCCAGCGCCTGCTGGGGCGAGGACTCGTAGGTGCCGAACGGCAGGTCGGCGACCACCAAGGCGTTCGGCGCACCGCGCACCACGCCACGGACCAGCGGGATCAGCTCGTCCACGGTGATCGGCACGGTGGTGTCGTAGCCGTACACGACGTTGGCGGCGGAATCGCCGACCAGCAGGACAGGGATGCCCGCCTCTTCGAACAGGCGGGCCGAGGAGTAGTCGTAGGCGGTCAGCATCGACCAGCGCTCACCCTCGGCCTTCATCTGCTGCAGATGCTGGACGCGGGTCTTGCGGCGAGGCTTGGGGGTGGTAGCGGGAGCGGCACCGTAGGCAGGGCTCTGCTCATCGGATACGGACATCATCGTCCCTACTTTCGTCTGGTTCCTCGAGGCCCGTAGCGGGTCCCCGGGTTTTTCTGACGCATCCAGTGTGCCACCTCGCCGCGAACCGTTTTAAGGGCGTGGCCGGTGGGATCGGTCACACCCGCGCTTCGGTTACCGTGATGACGAGCCCGTTCGGGTGCGTCGTGTTGCGCCGCCCGGCGCGGAAAGGTTGGCCAACTGTGCAGCGAAGCAGGCTCGTCGTTGTTCTCGGCGCGATCTGCGCGCTGGTCGCCACCGGATGCGGAACCGGCAGCGACAGCGCCACCCCGCCCACTCCGCTGCCGCCGTCGCCCCCCGGGCTGAACAATTTCTACGAACAGCGCATCGATTGGGGTTCCTGTGAGGAGTTCGGCAGCCCGGAGGAACGGTTGCCGCCGAGCACCCAGTGCGCGCGCGTCACCGTGCCGATCGATTACGCCCGGCCCGACGGTCCGACCGCCCAGATCGCGTTGTCGCGAATCCCGGCCAGGGGAGACAAGATCGGGTCGCTGCTGATGAACCCGGGCGGGCCAGGCGTCTCCGGGCTGTCGATGGTCACCGTCGGGCACCGCACCGAGCTGGCCGAACGATTCGATCGGATCGGTTTCGATCCGCGCGGCGTCGGCTCCTCGCTGCCCGCGATCGTCTGCCTGACCCCGCCCGAAGCCGATGCCGAACGCGCCGAACCGCCCACCGACAACACCCCGTCCGGCATCGCCGAGGCCGAGGCCGAGAACCGCGAATACGCGGGCCGTTGCGCCGAGCGGTCGGGCCTCGACCTGCTCGGCCATGTCGGCACCCGTGAGGTCGTCCAGGACATGGACGTGCTGCGCTCCGCCCTCGGTGACGCGAAACTGACCTACCTCGGCTACTCCTACGGCACCCGTCTCGGTGCCGCCTACGCCGAGAAGTACCCGCAGAACGTGCGCGCGATGGTCCTCGACGGCGCCGTCGACTCCTCCCAGGAGCCGGTGCAGGAATCGCTGCGCCAGGCGGCGGGCTTCCAAGGCGTGTTCGACGCCTACGCCGCCGACTGCGCGAACAGCGCCGACTGCCCGCTCGGCACCGACCGGGCAGGCGCCGTCGCCCGCTTCCGGCAACTCGTCGACCCGCTGCAAGCCGCCCCGGCCCGCACCGAGGATCCGCGCGGCCTGAGTTACAACGACGCCATCACCGGCGTCCAGCAGGCCCTCTACAGCGACGAGATGTGGCCCCTGCTCACCCGCGGCCTCACCGAGCTGCAGGGCGGCACGGGGGACACCCTGCTGCAACTGGCCGACCTCTACGACGGCCGCCGGGCCGACGGCACCTACGCCAACACCCAGGATGCGTTCAACGCCATCCGCTGCGTCGACGACCCACGCATCACCGACCCAGCCGTCGTGGCCCGTCAGGACGCCGAATACCGCAGGGCGGCACCATTTCTCGACGACGGCAAGGGTACCGGCGCCGCACCGCTGGAACTGTGCGCGTCCTGGCCGGTGCCGAACACGAGCGAACCGCACCGGATATCGGCGCCCGGCGTAGCCAAGATCGTCGTCGTCTCCACCACCGAGGACCCGGCCACCCCGTATCAGGCCGGTGTCGACCTGGCCGAGCAGCTCGGCGCCGCGCTCGTCACCTTCCGGGGCAACCGGCACACCGCCGCCCTCGTCGCCGGTGACCAATGCCTCGACGACGCCGTCACTGCCTACCTCACCGAACTCGCCACGCCCGCGCCCGGACTCACCTGCGGCGGGTGAGACCGCGCACACCGCCCGGTCACGCCAGGTGAGAAGTGCGGACGATGTGACGTGATAGCAAACGAGTCGGCGTATGTAACACGGATTTAACGCCGGGTGCCTACGCTCGCCGTATGGATCGCCAGAAGGAATTCGTGCTGCGGACGCTCGAAGAGCGGGACATCCGCTTCGTACGTCTCTGGTTCACCGATGTGCTGGGCTACCTCAAGTCCGTCGCCATCGCCCCCGCCGAGCTCGAAGGCGCCTTCGAGGAGGGCATCGGCTTCGACGGCTCGGCCATCGAAGGCTTCGCGCGCGTGTCCGAGGCGGACATGGTCGCCCGGCCCGATCCGTCGACCTTCCAGGTGCTGCCCTGGGCCAGCTCCAAGGGCCACCAGCATTCGGCGCGCATGTTCTGCGACATCACCATGCCCGACGGTTCGCCGTCGTGGGCCGACCCGCGCCACGTGCTGCGCCGTCAGCTGAACAAGGCCGCCGATGTGGGCTTCAGCTGCTACGTGCACCCCGAGATCGAGTTCTTCCTATTGGAGAACCAGCTCAAGGACGGCTACCAGCCGATGCCCGCCGACAACGGCGGCTTCTTCGACCAGGCCGTGCACGACTCGGCCCCCAACTTCCGCCGCCACGCCATCGACGCGCTCGAGTCGATGGGCATCTCGGTGGAGTTCAGCCACCACGAGGGCGCGCCCGGCCAGCAGGAAATCGACCTACGCTACGCCGACGCGCTATCGATGGCCGACAACGTGATGACCTTCCGCTACCTCATCAAGGAGGTGGCGATCGACGAGGGTGTGCGCGCGACGTTCATGCCCAAGCCGTTCTCCCAGTACCCCGGTTCGGCCATGCACACCCACATGAGCCTGTTCGAGGGCGAGTCCAACGCCTTCGCCGACCCGGACGACCCGAACAACCTGTCGAGCACCGCTCGCTCGTTCATCGCGGGCATCCTCGAGCACGCCCCGGAGATCAGTGCGATCACCAACCAGTGGGTCAACTCCTACAAGCGCCTCATCCACGGCGGCGAGGCCCCCACGGCCGCGTCGTGGGGCCGGTCCAACCGCTCGGCGCTGGTCCGCGTGCCGATGTACACACCGAACAAGTCCTCGTCGCGGCGCGTCGAGATCCGCAGCCCAGATTCGGCCTGCAACCCCTATCTCACCTTCGCGGTGCTGCTCGCGGCCGGTCTGCGCGGCATCGAGAAGGGCTACAACCTGCCGCCCGAGGCCGAGGACGACGTGTGGTCGCTGACCGACGCCGAGCGCCGCGCGATGGGCTTCCGCTCGCTGCCGGGCACCCTCGACGAGGCACTGCAGGCGATGGAGCGCTCGGAGTTGGTCGCCGAGACCCTCGGCGAGCACGTCTTCGACTTCTTCCTGCGCAACAAGCGCCGCGAATGGGCCGACTACCGCAGCCAGGTCACCCCCTGGGAGCTCAAGGAATACCTCAGCCTGTGACATGGCGGCTGGCGCCGCGGGTTCTCGGCGATCCGGCGTGACGTCGTTGTAGCCCGGACCATGTAAGTTTTGACGCATGGTTCGGCCACCGACTGCCCGCTCCGCTGTACCCGGCGTAGGTCGGCTCGGGTTACTTGAACCCACCGCGGCGGACTCCCTGCACCAGCTCGGCTGGGACAATGTCGACGGCGTGCCCGTGCTCTGGGCGCTGTCACGTTCGCCCGATGCCGATCTGGCCCTGTCCACGCTGGTGCGGTTGCGTGAGGCGCTCGGAAACGAGTGGGGCGAACTGGATTCGGCGATTCGCTCCGAAACCACGCTGCGCGGCAGGCTGTTCGCGTTGCTCGGTTCCTCGACGGCTTTCGGCGACCACCTCGTCGCCGTACCGCAGCGCTGGAAAGTGCTGCGCGCCGGTCGGCTTCCGGATCGCGACGAACTGATCGCCGACCTGCTCGACGCCGTCGACGCGAAACCCGAGACCGGCCCCAACGCGGGACCCATGCTGTTCCGGGCCGGTATCTCCGGTCCCGAGTCGATCGCGTTGCTGCGTGACCGCTATCGCGATCAGCTCATGCTCCTCGCCGCGATCGATCTGGCCTCCACCGTCGAGAACGAACCGGTGCCGCCGTATCAGGTGGTCGGCAGGCACCTGTCGGACCTGGCCGACGCCGCGCTCACCGCCGCCCTGTCGGTGTCGGTGGCGCGGGTGTGCAAGAACGGCGAGGTTCCCGTGCGGCTCGCGGTCATCGCGATGGGCAAATGCGGTGCGCGCGAACTGAATTACGTCAGCGATGTGGACGTGGTCTTCGTCGCCGAGCCCGCCGACGCCACCGCCACGCGCTTGGCCGCCGAGATGATGAGTGTCGCGAGTTCGGCCTTCTTCGAGGTCGACGCCGCGCTTCGCCCCGAGGGCAAGGCCGGTGCGCTGGTGCGCACCCTCGATTCGCACCTGGCCTACTACAAGCGTTGGGCCCGCACCTGGGAGTTCCAGGCCCTGCTGAAGAACCGCCCGATGACCGGCGATCTGGAACTCGGACAGCAGTACCGCGACGCGCTCATGCCGATGGTGTGGGCCGCCTCCGAACGCCCCGACTTCGTCGCCGACGTGCAGGCCATGCGCCGCCGGGTGGAAGACCTGGTGCCCGCCGACCTGCGCGAACGCGAACTCAAACTCGGCGCGGGCAGCTTGCGAGATGTCGAATTCGCCGTACAGCTACTGCAATTGGTGCACGGGCGGGTCGACGACTCGCTGCACGTCACCAATACCGTCGAGGCGCTCACCGCGCTCGCGGCGGGCGGCTACATCGGCCGCGACGACGCCGCCAACCTCACGGCCTCCTACGAGTTCCTGCGCCTGCTCGAGCACCGCCTGCAGCTGCAGCGGCTGAAACGAACACACACCCTGCCCGCCGCCGACGACGAGGAAGGCATGCGCTGGCTGGCGCGCGCCGCCCACATCCGGCCCGACGGACGCCAGGACGCGGTCGGCGTGCTCGACACCGAGATCCGCCGCAACGCGGTGCGGGTGCGCCGCCTGCACGCCAAGCTGTTCTACCGGCCGCTGCTCGACGCGGTGGCCCGGATGGATTCCGACGCGCTTCGCCTGAGCCCCGACGCCGCCGTGCGCCAGCTCGCCGCCCTCGGCTACGCCGCACCGGAGAACGCGCTCGGTCACCTCAAGGCGCTCACCGGTGGAGTGTCGCGCAAGGGCCGCATCCAGGCGCTGCTGCTGCCGACACTGCTCGAATGGCTCGGTGACACACCGAATCCCGATGCGGGCCTGCTCGCGTACCGCCGGGTGTCGGAGGGGCTCGACGACCAGATCTGGTTCCTGCGCGAACTGCGCGACGAGGGCGCCATCGCCCAGCGGTTGATGATCGTGCTCGGCTCCTCGGAGTACCTGCCCGATCTGCTCATCAACGCCCCCGAGACCATCCGCATGTACGCCGACGGTCCCGGCGGACCCCAGCTGCTCGGACCGCAACCCGAGGACGTGGCGCGCGGAATCCAGACCGCCGCCGCCCGCTACGACGACCCGAAACGCGCTGTGGCGGCGGCTCGTTCGCTGCGCAGACACGAACTGGCCAGGGTCTCCTCGGCCGACCTGCTCGGCATGCTCGACGTGCCGCAGGTGTGCGCGGCGCTGTCGTCGGTGTGGGTCGCGGTGCTCGAGGCGGCGCTCAGCGCGGTCATCCGGGCTTCGGAAGCCGAGCGTGGCGCCCCGGCGCCCGCCGATATCGCGGTGATCGGCATGGGCAGGCTCGGCGGCAAGGAACTCGGCTACGGTTCCGACGCCGATGTCCTGTTCGTGTGCGATCCGCGGCCCGGTGAAGACGAGACGACCGCGGTGAAATGGGCGACCAATGTCGCCGAGAACGTGCAGCGGCTGCTAGGTGCCCCGAGTGTCGACCCGCCGCTGCAGGTCGATGCGGGCCTGCGCCCCGAGGGTCGTCAAGGCGCCCTGGTTCGCACGCTCGCGGCCTATCAGGCCTACTACGCCCAGTGGGCCCAGTCGTGGGAGGTGCAGGCGCTGCTGCGCGCACACCAGGTGGCGGGGGATCAGGACCTGGGCGTGCGGTTCCTGCACGTCATCGACCCGGTGCGCTACCCGGCAGGCGGGGTGTCGCCCGAGGCGGTGCGCGAGATCCGCCGGATCAAGGCGCGCGTGGATTCCGAGCGTCTGCCGCGCGGCGCCAACCCCGCCACCCACACCAAACTCGGTCGCGGTGGCCTGGCCGACATCGAGTGGACGGTGCAACTGCTGCAGTTGCGGCACGCCCACGAGGTGCCCGCCCTGCACAACACCTCGACACTGCAGTCGCTCGACGTGATCGAGGCCGAGGGCATCCTCGAGCCGGAAGACGTTGCGCTGCTGCGGGAATCGTGGCTCACGGCGACGGCGGCCCGCAACGCGCTCGTGCTGGTGAAGGGCAAGCCGACCGATCAGCTGCCCGGTCCCGGTCGGCTGCTGTCGGCGGTGGCCCGCGTGGCCGGCTGGCCCAACGACGACGGCAGCGAATTCCTCGACAACTACCTGCGCATCACGCGCCGGGCCAGGGCCGTCGTCGAGCGGGTCTTCGGGGTGTGAGGACATGAGAAAGGCCCCGCACCAGTGGTGCGGGGCCTTCCTACAGCATCACGCCGAAATCAGATGGCGCGGACGTCCTGAGCCTGGGGGCCCTTCTGGCCCTGACCGACCTCGAACTCCACGCGCTGGCCCTCTTCGAGCGACTTGAAGCCCGAGCCGCCGATGGCCGAGTAATGCACGAAGACGTCGGGGCCGCCTCCGTCTTGGGCGATGAAGCCGAAGCCCTTTTCGCCGTTGAACCACTTAACAGTGCCTTGAGTCATGTTTTTAAAAGTCTTTTCCGTAGGTGAGCCACGGCGATCACTTGCGATCAGCCCAGTCTCAGCGTCCAAGTATGCCACACTCGTCAGCAAACCGCGCATTCGGCTGCATCACACCACCGTGTGGGCGGAGTCTGCGGAAATTCCCGGGCGTGTCGCACGCGGTTTCGGTCATCCTTCGGCCTCGCTCACCCGCCGCCGCGAAGTGTGCCAATCTGGGCACCATGGACATCGACCTCGCCATGCGGGTACTCGACGCACACGTGGCCTTCGAGAAGCGGCGGCTGCGCGATCCCGCGGGTTTTCTCGAACTGATCACCGAGGAGGTGGACGGCGCGCTCGCCGAGGCCGACGTGCTCACCCTGGCCGAGGCCGTCACCCGCGAGCAGATCAAGGCCGTCGCGCACAAGTACGCGGTGCAGTTCCCCGTCGAGGGCGCCATCCCCGAACTCGTCGGTGAGGTGGCCGCGCGGTTGTACAACCATCGCGTCAACGACGAGATGGAAGTCGGCGAGGTGGTCGACACCCGCCACTTCGACGACCTCGTCGACGCGATCGCGGGCATGGAGGTGACGCACCGGCTGCTGCGCATAGTGCTGAACAGTCCTGTCACCGTCGACGCCTGCGTGGAGGCCGTGCAGCGCGCGGTGGTGACCGCGGTCGACGACGGGCGCCACGTGGAAGGCGGCGGGCTGGCCGCCTCGCTGCGCGGCGCGCTGTCGCGACTGGCCGAACCGGCGATGCCCGTGATCGAGACCGGCGTCGGCCGCATCACCCGCACCGGTGCGCGATTCGTGTTGCGCGGCAACAGCAACGACGCCGACGAGGTGCTCATCGACACCGCCCGCGAGACCTGGCGCAAGCACGTCGGCGATTCGGTCGGCACGTTCCGTGAGGTGGTCTCGGCCGACGACGTCGAGGACATCGTCGTGCTCGCCTTCGAGTTCTGGCGCTCCTTCCGCGACACCGACTACTTCCACGCGCTGCTCGACGAGGGCATCGACCACGTCTTCGACAAGTACGGCGACACCGCGCTCACCGAACTCCTGGCCGAGCTCGGCGTGAGCCGCGCCGACATCATGGAGGAGGCACTGCGTTTCGGCCCGTCGGTGCTCGAAAAGCTCGACGAACGCGGCTATCTCGACGCACTGTTGCGACGCAGGCTCGCACCGTTCTACGCCTCGGCGGAGTTCCGTGCCGCGGTGGCCGGGACCGGGTAGCGCGGCACTCGACCCGCCAGTCCTGTTCGGGCGCTGGGATGTCGGAGCCTGTCGGTACGATCCGTGCGACGATGGGGCGGTTCGCCGCTAGGAGGAACGCGATCGAAAGGCTGTCGTGACACGTCTGTCCACCCTGCTCGACCAGATCGATTCCGGGGCCGTGCTGCTGCCGGAGTTCCAGCGCGGGTACGTGTGGAACCGCGATCAGGTGCGTGGGCTCATGCGGTCGCTGTACCTGGGGTACCCGGTCGGTGGCTTGCTGGTGTGGGAGACGGGATCCGACGACATCGCGGTGCGCGGCACGGCCGCCGGCTCGGGCCTGCGGCAGCTGCTGCTCGACGGCCAGCAGCGCATCACCACCCTCTACGGCATCGTGCGCGGGAAGGCGCCGTCGTTCTTCGAGGGCGACGCCGTCGCGTTCACCGGCCTCCATTTCGATGTCGAGCGTGAGCTTTTCGAGTTCCAGGTGCCCGGCCGCGACATCAGTCCGGCGTGGATCGATGTCACCGAACTGTTCGCGCTCGGCCCGATGCACTACATGTCCAGGTTCCCCGACGAGTCTCCGGAAACGCTGGCGCTGTACCTGGACCGGTTGAACAAGCTGCGCGAGATCACCCACCGCGAGTTCAATGTCGAGACCATCACCGGCTCGGACCGCACGGTCGACGAGGTGGTCGACATCTTCAACCGGGTGAACTCCGGCGGCACCAAACTCTCCAAGGGCGACCTGGCGCTGGCCACCCTGTGCGCCCAGTGGCCGCAGGCGCGCGGCAACCTGCGCGATCACCTGATCCGCTGGGACAAGGACGGCTACACCTTCACCCTCGACTGGCTGCTGCGCAACGTTATCGCGGTCGGCAACGGGCGCTCGCATTTCGACGCGCTCGGCGACCTCGAGCCCGCCGAATTCGAGCTGGCGCTGAGCGAGTCGGCGCGCCAGGTCGACACCTTCCTCGACACCGTCGCGGGCAGGCTCGGCCTCGACCACGACCGAGTTCTGATGGGCCGCTACGCGATTCCGGTCATCACCCGGCTGCTGTTCCTCAACGGCGGGCAGTTCGACAACGACCTGCACCGCGACCGGGTGCTGTACTGGTACATCCATTCGGCGCTGTGGGGCCGCTTCAGCGGGTCGACCGAGACTTTCCTGCAGCAGGACTACGACACCCTCGAACGCGGCGGTATCGACGCGCTGATCGCCTCCCTGGAACGCCTGCGCGGCGGCTCGCTCGACCTGTGCGCCGACGACTTCGCCGGCGCCACCCGAGGTTCGCGTTTCTACCCGCTGCTGTACCTGCTCACCCGGGTGGACGGTTCGCGCGATCTCGGCACCGGAACCGAACTCGGCATCGAACAGTTCGGCGACCGCACCCCGGTGCAGGTGCACTACCTGTTCCCCAAAACCCTGCTGCGCGAATACGGCTACGAACGCAACGAGATCAATGCGATCGCCAACTTCTGCTTCCTGAGTCCCGGCTCGGAAGCCGAAGTGGGCGAGCGTGAACCGGCCGACTACTTCGCGGAGATGGAGCGGCGCAACCCGGGCGTCCTCGCCTCACAGTGGATCCCCACCGACCCCAACCTCTGGCGCGTGGAGAACTATCGCGAATTCCTGCGGGCGCGGCGCATGCAGCTCTCGCGGGCGGCCGATACGTTCCTGGAGAAGCTGCGCACGGGCAACCTGCACCGGCCGACGCTGCTGACGGTCGGCGTCGCCGGTGTCACGGTCGGCGACCCGGCCGTCGACCAGGTGAACGCCCTCGTCGAGGACCTCGTCGCCGACGGTTTCGGTTTCCCTTTGCTCGACAGCGAGGTCTCCGACCCCATCACCGGCCGCGAACTCGCGGTGGCGGAGGCGTTCTGGCCCGAGGGCCTGCAGCCCGGTGTCGGGATGCCCGTGGTGCTGCTGCTCGAACCGGCCGATGCCGACCTCACCCGCTTCTCCCAGCTGGGCTACGCGGTGTTCACCTCCGTCGACGCCCTGCGCGGCTACGTGGAGAACCTGCGCGCCGAGGCGTCCGGCGCTCCCGGCTTCGACGGCCCCGCCGCCGATGTGGCCGCGCTGGCCGAACGGCTGCCCGCCACCTGGGTCGGCAATTCCGAACTGGTCTGGTTCACCTACTCGTGGGCGCTGCTCGAGCAGGACCGGGCGAGCGGTCCCGAAGTGGTGGAACTGAGCCCCGAACAGGTCGCGTTGCGCTACATCGCGCTGTGGGCGCTCACGCGCACCTTCTACATCCACGCCTTCGACCAGGGCAATCCCGGTGAATGGCGCTACTACCTCGGCGACGCCATCGGCCCCAACCCGCTGATCCCGCGTGAGTGGCTCGCCGCGCGGGCGGTCGAGTCCGGTGCACTGGCGCCCGGTGCGGTCCCCGGTGACGAGGACATCGCGATCGCCCTGGTGCACGGCGTCATCGATACCGTCGACGAGGTGGCCAACGCGCTCACCCACATCCTGGGCGGGCCGGGCCTGTTCGCTTCGCTCTGGGCCTCGGCGGGCGCGGCCGAACACTACGGGTATCCGCTGTCGACCGATCAGATCAACGACCTCATCAACCAGGTCGTCAACGATCCGGCCTCGCGAAAGATCCAGGCCTACAACTGGATCGAAGCGGGCATGCCGCTCTAGTCCGGTGCGCCGGTCACGCGCTGGAAGGTCGTGACGAACTCGCGCAGGGCATCGGGGTCGGCCGTTTCCACGGTGATCGGAGTGCCCGCGCGGACGTCGAGTTCCGGCCAGCAGACGGGCAGGACCGGCAGCTGAACGGTCCGGGTACCGACGGTCACCGTGATCGCGGGGGTGCGACTCGTCGCGACGGTCATCAGGTCCTCCACCGCCTGCTCGGTGAGCTGTCCGGCGGCACTGAATTGTTCGATGTACACGGCCACCTCCTTCTCGGCGGCCAGTGTAGGCCCCTCAGAGAATCCTCAGAGGCACCACATCCAGGCCTGATGCGTGCCCGCTTAGGCTGCTCGCATGATGCGTGAATGGATGGATCGAGCGCTGCTCGTCCTGGGGTGGGGCGCAGTGATCGCGGCGGTGGCCGGGATCGTGTTGCACGTCGGGAACTGGCAGCAGAGAACGTTGGTCTTGCTTGCTTCGGGGGCGATGTGGTTGATGCTCGGTGCCGTGGTGGGGGTGGTGTTGCTGCTGCTCGCGCGCGGGTGGCGCAGCGCCGCCGTGGGGGCCGCGGTGCTGGTGGGGGCCGGTGCGCTGGTCGTGCCTTCCTATGTGCCTGAGGCGCGTGCCGCCGACGGACCGGAAGTGATTGTGCTGCAGTCGAACATGCTCTTCGGCAAGGCCGACCCGAAGGCGGTGGTGTCGACGGTGCGCGACAACGACGTCGATCTACTCACCGTCGAGGAACTGACCTTCGACGCGATTACGGCGCTGCGCGCGGCCGGACTGGAGGAGCAGCTTCCGCACGTCTACCTCGAAGCGGCCCACGCGGGCGGGGGAGGCACCGGGATCTACAGCCGCTATCCCTTGGGCGACACCAAGAAGTTCGACGGATTCGTGATGAGCAACCTCGGCGCGACCATGGAACACCCGCAGCGCGGCCCGATCTCGGTGTTCGCCTTCCATCCGATGCCGCCGAACCTGGACTTCGTGGCGTGGTCGAACGAGATGCGCCGGGTCGACGAGATCCTCGCCGCCACCAGCGCGCCCGCGATCGTCGGCGCGGATTTCAACGCGACCCAGAATCATTCGGCCTATCGGGCACTGCTCGACGGCCCGTTCGCCTCGGCCGCCGACCAGACCGGCGACGGCATCCTGCTCACCTACCCCGCCGACCGCCGTTGGGGTCCGTTGCTCGGTATCGACTACGTGCTCGTCGCCGGTGGCGTGGCCGAAGACGTTCGCACACTGACCCTTCCGGGCACCGACCATCGCGCTGTGCTCGCCACGCTCCGAATGGACCGCTGACACTTCTGGATTACCATGTGAGCGCTCGACAGCGGAGGCTTCGTGTCCGCGTCATTTCCGGGGAGGACAGCGTATGAGAAGACATCGGTTCGGCGTGGCCGTGGCCGCGGCACTGATGAGTGTGGGGGTGCTGGTCACCGGTTGCTCGACGGCGAACACCGTCACCGGAGACCAGGCGGTACCTACGCAGGACAACCCGTGGGAGGTGGCGGGCGCGACCTCGAGCGAGGGGCCGAGCGGCCCGCGCCCGGGTGTGCCCGACACCGACAAGAAGGCCGAGAACACGGACAACGGTGCCATCGACAAGCTCGCGATGAACGCGATCGCCGACATCGAAGAGTACTGGCAGGGGGAGTATTCCAAGACGTTCCGCGGCGACTTCAAGCCGGCTTCGAAGTACATCTCCTGGTCGGCGCGTGCCTCGGAGGCCGAGTCGGTGGAGTTCTGCTTCGGCAGCACCTACAAGCTGGTCAATGCCGCGTACTGCCCGCTCAACCACACCATCGGTTGGGACCGTGAGGTGCTGTTGCCGCTGCTGGTCGACAAGTACGAAGAGATGTCGGTGGTGATGGTGCTGGCCCACGAGTACGGGCACGCCATCCAGGCGCAGGCCGACCTGCTGCGCGGCTTCCTGATGGACGGCCTGGTGAAGGAGCAGCAGGCCGACTGCCTGGCCGGTGTGTTCCTTCGCCATGTGGCCGAAGGCAATTCGAAGCACTTCACCCTCAACACCACCGACGGCCTCAACGGTGTCCTCGGCGCGACCGTCGCCGTGCGCGACCGTGACCCCAACGACCCCGACGCCATCCACGGTTCGGCGTTCGAGCGGGTCACCGCGGTGCAGATGGGTTACACCGACGGCGCCAAGGCGTGCAAGGCCATCGACAAGGACGAGATCGCCAAGCGCCGCGAGGGGCTGCCGGTCACCTTCGAGGAGGACGAGCGCGACAAGCAGTTGCCGGTGGACCAGGAAACGCTCAGCACGCTCGCCACCCAGCTCGGCAAGTCGATGCCGGTGCAGAACATGCCGAAGTTCGATTACAGCGGCGTCACCCGCAACTGCGCGAAAACGACCACGACCGAACCGGTTTCGTACTGCCCGTCGTCCAACACGATCGGCACCGACGTGCCCGCCATGGCCGAGCGGGCCGGAGAAGGCGCGAGCGGTGAGGAGGAACCGCTGTCGGCGGTCGTCACCGGCGACTACAACGCCGCCGTGGTGTTCGTCTCCCGCTACGCCCTTGCGCTGCAACAGGATCGGAAGGTCTCGCTGACCGGCGCGGCCACCGCCGGCCTTCGCACGGCCTGCCTGTCGGGTGCGCTCACCACGAAACTCAGCGAGCCGGGCAGTGATCCGCGCCTGTCGGCGGGCGACCTCGACGAAGCGGTCTCCGGCCTGCTCGCCGACGGCCTGGCCGCCAGCGATGTCGACGGCAAGGTGGTGCCGAGCGGATACCAGCGCCTCGAGGCTTTCCGCACCGGCGTCCTGCAAGGCGAGCAGGTCTGCTGGACTCAGTTCGAGTAATCAGGAAACCGGCAGCGATCGAAGGGAGCTGAGGGTGTTCGCCACCGCGCGGGCAGCCTCGGCTCCCTTCGTCACGAAGTGGTTGGTGTAGTAGTCCACGTGCTCGCTGTGCTCGTGGAAGTGATGCGGGGTGAGCACCACCGAGAACACCGGCACATCGGTGTCGAGTTGCACGCGCATCAGCCCGTCGATCACCGCCGAGGCGACGAAGTCGTGGCGGTAGATCCCGCCGTCGACGACCAATGCGGCGGCGACGATCGCCTCGTAGCGGCCGGTGGCGGCCAGGCGCTTGGCGTGCAGCGGGATCTCGAAGGCACCCGGCACGTCGAACACCTCGACCACCGCCTGGTCGAAGCCCAGGTCGGCGTACTCGGCGAGGAAGCCCTCGTGTGCTTTGTTGACGATGGAACTGTGCCAGCTGGCGCGAATGAAGGCGACGGCGCCGGAAGTGGTGTTTCCCATGGTCGGAGTCTACTAGGCGGCAAGTTACTTGCCGGTAATATGGTTCGTGAGCCAGTCGACGACGTCGCCGATCACCTCGTCGCGCTCGGGTTCGTTGAAGACCTCGTGGTAGTAGCCCGCATAGCGGTGCACGGTCTTGTCGGCCGAGCCCGCGTCGCGTTCCAGCACGTCGGCGCTCGACGGCGCGGCGATCGCGTCGCCGGTGCCGTGCAGCACGAGCAGCGGTGCGGTGAGCGAACCGAGGCGCTGCTTCACCAGTTCGGTGTGGCGCAGGATTTCCACGGCCGTGCGCGCGGGCAGCTTGCCTCGGAACACCAGCGGATCGTTGTCGTAGGCGCGGACCACCTCGGGATCGCGGCTGATCTCCGACGAATCCAGTTTCAGCACACCGAGATTCGGGGCCAACCGGGTGAGCAGTGGCGCCGCCGCACGCTGCACCGGATTGCCGAGCGGGATGTCGAGCGGCGGTGCCGACACCACGACACCCGTCACGTCGACGGGCGCGCGGGTGGCCAGATGCAGGACGACGAGACTGCCCATCGAATGCCCGAGCAGAAACCGCGGCAGGCCGGGGTTGGCGGCACTGGCGATGTCGAGCAGGGCCGCCACATTGTCGGCGGCGGCATCCATCGAACCGATATTGGCCCGGTGACCTTCCGAGCGCCCGTGCCCGACATGGTCGAGGGCGTACACCGCGAACCCGGCTTCGGCCAGCGCGGCACCGACGTATTCGTACCGGCCGGAATGTTCGGCCACGCCGTGGACCAGTATCACAACGGCACGTGCAGAGTCGGGTTGCCATGCGCGCCAGGCGATCCGCCCGCCGTTGCCCGCGAATTCACCGGTCTCGGTGGTCATTGCTGCGTTCCTGTCGGCTCGGGCGCTGTCCGGCCCGTGGACGCGGCCTGCTCGGGCCGGTCGCTCGGTGCGGCGAGCCGCTGGATCAGGCGCCGGTTGAATTCGATCAGCCGAGCGTAGTTGAGCCGCGAGATCCGTTCGTCGGTTCCGTGTATGCGCTCCAGGTCTTCGGCGTCGAGCACAATCGGCGCGAAATTACAGCGCGTTTCGACCAAATCGCCGTAGTGGCGCGAATCGGTGGCACCCGGCACCAGACCGGTGGTGGTGACGATGCCGGGCACCAGGCCGGTGGCGAGTTCGGCGATCAGTTCGTAGGCGGGCCCGGGGCCGTCGACCCGTGACGGCTCGGAGGTGGGGCCGCATAGTTCGACCGTCACGCCGTCGTCGCCGATCACCCGGCGGCAGTGCGCGAGGACGGCCGCGACCGAATCACCGGGCAGGATACGGAAGTTGACCAGTGCCTCCGCGCTCTGCGGCAGCACATTGGCCTTCACCCCACCCGCGATCACCGTGGGTGCCGTCGTCGTGCGCACCAGCGCTTCGGTGCTGGGAGCCAGTGCCATGATCCGGGTGAGCAGCGGTGCCGCGAGCCGCGACAGCACCTCGGAATCGGTGAGCCCGAGCAGCTTGCGGCGTGGCCCGGGCAGGGCCACGCGCATCCGGGCCAGCATGTCGGCGATCACCGGCGTCAGCCGCAACGGCATCGGCCGGTCCTGCACCCGGGCCACCGCGCGAGCCAGCCTGCCGACGGCGGTCTGCCGCCCGGGCATCGAGGAGTGCCCGCCGGTCTCGGTCACCGAAAGCCGCACCGTCGCGTAGCCCTTCTCGCCGAGCATGATGCTGGCGACCGGCCGGTCGACGCCGTCGGCGACCCCGTCGGTGATGACACCGCCCTCGTCGAGCAGCAGATCGGCCCGTACGCCGAGGTCGCGCAGGTGCCCGGCCATGCGCACCGCGCCGCCGTCGCCGAACACCTCCTCGTCGTGACCGAAGGCCAGATAGACCGTGCGGCTCGGCCGGATTCCGTTCCGCAATGCCCACTCGACGGCCTCGAGGACGGCGAGCACGCGGCTCTTGTCGTCGATCGCGCCCCGGCCCCAGATGAACTCGTCGTCGACCACACCGGCGAACGGCGGATGGGTCCAGCGTTGCGGGTCGTCGGCCGGGACCACGTCCTGATGGGCCAGCAGAATCGCCGACACACCCTCCTCGACGCCCGGCCAGCGGTAGAGCCTGCTGCGGCCGAACACGGTGAGCTCGAGCTCGGCGTGGGTCAGCGGGAACGCGGCCTCGAGGTGCTCGGCGAGGCGGGCGAACTCGGCGTCGGCGCTGCGGGCGGGATCGTCGGCCGAGACCGTCGCGCAGCGCAGGGCCGCGGCCAGCCGTTCGGCCACCTCGTCGTCGGCACCGTCGGTGACGGGGGAGTGGGCACTGGTGTCGGTGATCGGGCGCACCTGCGCCATTCTCGCCGGACACGCGGCGGAAAGTGCGGCGAATCGTCGCGAGTGTCATGCGGTCCGACCGGCGCGCGGCGGTGCATCTAAGCTGAACACCATGGCAGGAGGCAAGGGCGGCAAGCCGTCGAAGGAAGCCAAGGCCGCGGCTAAAGCGGCCCGTAAGCAGGCATCACGCGAACGTCGTCAGCAGTTGTGGCAGGCGTTCAACATGCAGCGCAAGGAAGACAAGGCGCTGCTGCCGCTGATGATCGGCGCACTCGTGGCCACGACGGTGGTGTTCTTCGTCATCGGCCTGATCTTCGACATGCAGTGGTTCCTGCTGCCGCTCGGTCTGCTGCTCGGTGTGCTGTTCGCCTTCATCATCTTCGGGCGGCGCGTGCAGAAGAACGTCTACCGCAAGGCCGAAGGTCAGGCGGGCGCGGCGGCGTGGGTGCTGGAGAACCTGCAGGGCAAGTGGCGGGTCGCCAACGGCGTGGCCGCGACCACCCAGCTCGACGCGGTGCACCGCGTGATCGGTCTGCCGGGCGTCATCTTCGTCGCCGAGGGTTCACCGCAGCGGGTCAAGTCGCTCATCGCGCAGGAGAAGAAGCGCACCGGGCGCCTCATCGGTGACACCCCCATCTACGAGGTGATCGTCGGCAACGAGGAAGGGCAGACCCCGCTCAAGGACCTGCAGAAGTTCCTCACCAAGCTGCCGCGCAATATCGACGTGAAGCGGATCGACCAGATCGAGGGCAGGCTCTCGGCCCTCAGCTCCCGCAGCGGCGGTCCCGCGATGCCGAAGGGCCCGATGCCCCCCGGCGCGAAGATGAAGGGCATGCAGCGCGCCATCCGTCGCCGCTGACCCACAACGTCGCGAGCCCGTCACCGTGCAAGGTGACGGGCTCGCCGCTTTTTCAGGCCTGGGACGTGCGTCCGGTCAGCAGCCACAGCACACGGTCGTAGGCCAGCAGGTGATAGCCGACGAGGACAGCCGCCGAGATCAGCGCCAACCGGGGCAGCGCCGCTGCCCACAGGGCCGCGGCCCCGCCGAACAGCACAGCGAGCTCGACCCCGAGCCGCACCGGACCGGGGACCGGCACCGGCGCGTCACCGCTGCGGCTCGGGTCGTCGGGGACCGCGAGCGTGCCCCACAGCACAGCGGCCGCGACCGGCAGCACCACGACGAGCAGATATCGCCACGGGGAATCGAAGGCACGCCAGCCGAACACCCCGAACGAGGTGATGGCGATCAGTTCGAGCAGAAAACGTACGGCCAACAGGGCCGGATTCAGTGACACGGCCTGATCGTATGGCCGCGTCGCACGCCGCGCGCTCGATCAGCGGGCGTTGACCAGGGCGGTGCCGGTGGCCTGGTCGTGCATGCCGCGGCCGTCGGCATCGGTGAACAGGGCGGGCACCACGAAGAACACCAGCACCTGCCGGGCCAGCGCGCGCACGAACCCGACCGGCACGGGCGCGTCGATCCGCGCCACCCGCATCCGCAGGAAGTACTGGCCGGGGGTGAACCCGAACAGCGTCACCGCGAGGACACCGATCACGAACCACACCAGCAGCGGCACCGACGACGACGCGAAACTGCCGGTGATGACGGCCGCGATGCCCACCGCGATGAACCAGTCGACGAACAGCGCCACCACCCGCCGCCACGTCGGGGCCAGCGAGCCAGCGCCCTCGCGAGGCAACCCGTAGAGCTCGCCGGGGTAACCCGCTGTCTCGTCGTCGCCTTCGGTGGGATTGCCCGAGAGCCATGTGCCGGTGATGCGCGCCATGAGTTCCAGGATAGAGCCGGGTCAGGGGCGGCTACCGACCGCATTGACGGAGGTCACGTGAGCGCGCGCTGGTGAAGATGGCAGGATTGGGCCTGCAGGTCGCGCCCGGATGGCAGACATCACCGTCGCCCGGCATGCGCGTAACACTGGCGAAACACAGCCTTGACTGTAGGGAAACACCGCGTCCATAACGTCAGGTCGCGACGAACCCACGCATCGTGACGGGCTGGGAACCGATCCGTAAGGAGAACAAGTGACGTTCAGCACGGCCGAAGAGGTCATCCAGTACATCAAGGAACAGGACATCGAGTACGTCGATATCCGTTTCTCGGACCTTCCCGGCGTCCAGCAGCACTTCTCGATCCCGGCCAAGGCGTTCACCGCCGACCTGGCCGAAGAGGGTCTCGCGTTCGACGGTTCCTCGGTGCGTGGCTTCCAGTCGATCGACGAGTCGGACATGCTCCTGCTCCCCGACTTCAGCACCGCCCGGATCGACCCGTTCCGTGCCGCGAAGACGCTCAACCTGAACTTCTTCGTGCACGACCCGTTCACCCGTGAGGCCTACTCCCGCGACCCGCGCAACATCGCGCGCAAAGCGGAGGAGTACCTGCGTTCGACCGGTATCGCCGACACCGCGTACTTCGGTGCCGAGGCCGAGTTCTACATCTTCGACGGCATCCGCTACGGCTCGGGCATGAACGGCTCGTTCTACGAGATCGAGTCGATCTCGGGCTCGTGGAACACCGGCAAGGAGTTCAACCCGGACGGCAGCCGCAACCTCGGCTACAAGGTCCGCAACAAGGGCGGTTACTTCCCCGTCGCCCCGTACGACCACTACGTCGACCTGCGCGACAAGATCTCGACCAACCTGCAGAACGCGGGCTTCGAGCTCGAGCGCGGCCACCACGAGGTCGGCACCGCCGGTCAGGCCGAGATCAACTACAAGTTCGGCACCCTGCTGGGCGCTGCGGACGACCTGCAGCTGTTCAAGTACATCGTGAAGAACACCGCGTGGCAGGAAGGCAAGTCTGTCACCTTCATGCCGAAGCCCCTCTTCGGTGACAACGGCTCGGGCATGCACGTGCACCAGTCGCTGTGGAAGGACGGCAAGCCGCTGTTCCACGACGAGGCCGGCTACGGCGGCCTGTCGGATCTGGCGCGTCACTACATCGGCGGCATCCTGCACCACGCCCCGTCGCTGCTGGCGTTCACCAACCCGACCGTCAACTCCTACCACCGTCTGGTGCCGGGCTACGAGGCCCCCATCAACCTGGTGTACTCGCAGCGCAACCGCTCGGCTGCCGTGCGTATCCCGGTGACGGGCAACAACCCGAAGGCCAAGCGCATCGAGTTCCGCGCGCCCGACTCCTCGGGTAACCCGTACCTGGCCTTCGCCGCCATGATGATGGCCGGCCTGGACGGCATCAAGAACAAGATCGAGCCGCTGGCTCCGGTCGACAAGGACCTCTACGAGCTGCCGCCCGAGGAGGCCAAGAACATCCCGCAGGCCCCCACCAGCCTCGCGACGGTCATCGACCGCCTCGAGCAGGATCACGACTACCTCACCGAAGGCAACGTCTTCACCGAGGACCTGATCGAGACCTGGATCCAGCTCAAGCGCGACAACGAAATCGCGCCGGTGAACCTGCGTCCGCACCCGTACGAGTTCGAGCTGTACTACGACGTGTAAATCTCACCTGTGCGAACGGGCCTGATCGGCCCGTTCGGTTCGCAGCTGGTACGCAGTTCGAAAGTCCCCTCCGGCACCGTCGGAGGGGACTTTCGTCTGTGGTGGTCCGCCGCCGGTGACCGGTCGATTGTGCGCCCCCGGATGTCGGGGCTGGACGGGGTGGGCGGTAGCGGTCATAGTGCTCGGGTGCGATGGGGTGTTGTGGTGGCTCGGGCCGTGGTCGGCGTGGCATTGGTGTTCGGTGTCGCGGCGGCGCCGGTGTCGGCGGATGAGCCACCGATCGAGGTCGAGTTCAGCTGGACCCAGGAGTATTTGACCGCTGCCGATGGCACTCGGTTGCATGCGGATGTGTTGCGGCCCGCCGGGTTGGCGGCCGACGCCCGCACCCCTGTTCTGCTGACGGCGAGTCCGTACCGTGCGCACCTGGCGTACCTGAGCGTGCCGCGTCCGGGTGGTGGCCCGTCGACGGAGAATCTGCCGGTCGAGTGGGCGCTGCGCGCGGGGTACACCTACGTGATCGTGGACTTGCGCGGGTTCGGCGGGTCCAACGGCTGTCCGGATTACGGCGGGCCGGGGGAGCGCTCGGATGTGGTCGCGGCGGTCGAGTGGGCGGCGAGCAGGCCGTGGTCGACCGGCCGGGTCGGCATGGTCGGCACCTCCTATGAGGGCTGGACCGGGATGATGGCGCTGGCCGAGAAGCCGAAGGGGCTCGCGGCGGTCGCGGCGTTCGCGCCGGTCGTCGACCCGTATTCATACCTGTACATGCAGGGCACCTCGTGGAAGTTCGGCGGCAAACCGCTGACCGAGGACGGTGTGCGCCCCGCCGACATGGCAGGCGGTGAGCACCTGGCCATCGCGTCGACCCCCGGACACTGGGCCGACAGCGACGAGTACAAAGCCAACGCCGTCCAGATGACCCAGGCCTGCGCAGACAGCTATCTCGGGCTCACCATGAACCACAACGGCTCCGACCCCGGCTGGCGGGAGCGCGACATGGTCGAGGACCTGCGCGGCAACACCACCCCGCTGTTCCTCGGCCAGGGCTTCCTCGACGCCAATACCCGCGCCGACCGGGTCATCGAGGCCTGGGAAGCGCGGGGCCCGGGCGAGCATCGTGCCTGGTTCGGACAGTGGGGTCACTCCGATTGCCGGGAGAAGTGCGGCACACCGCATTTCGCCGCCGAACTGTACGCATTCCTGGACCGGCACGTGGCCGGCGCCGACGTCGAGGTGCCCGGTCCGCCGGTCACCGTCGGCCAGTTCGACGGCGGGTGGCGCAGCGAAGACGTGTGGCCGCCGGTCGACACGCGCCGCACGACGGTCCAGTTGCGCACCGGAACCTATGTCGATCGTGGTCTGCTGCCCGGCGCCGACCGGGAGATCTGGTCCATCTCGGATCCGGTCACCGAGCCGGTGCACCTGGCGGGACGCCCCACCGCGTCCCTGACGCTGTCCGGCCCGCCCGAGGCGACGGTCGCGCTCGAGCTGTACGACATCGCCCCCGACGGCCGCGCCACGGTGATGAGCCGGGGGATCGCCCCGGTTCGCACCGAAACCCAGGTCCGGCTGCTGTGGCAGGACGCGCGGTTGGCTGTCGGGCATCGGTTGGGCGTGCGCATCACCGATGTGGTCGACGACGTGTGGTCGCATACCCCGACCAATGCGCGGGTCACCGTCGAGGCGGCCCGGGTGGAACTGCCGTTGCTCACCGCCGCCCGCGAGCTGAACCTGTCCGGTGGTGTGCCGACCTGGCATGCGCGGTGGCGGGGTGCCGAAACCGTCGAACTCGGGCAGGCGCTGCTGGACGATCCGGCCGTGCGGGTCGAACTGCCTGCCTAAAGGCGCTGGGAGACAGCCTTTTTCGCGCCCTCGAGCACGCGGATGACCTGGTCGGGATGGGTCAGTTGCGGGTAGTGTCCGGCACCGGCGATGGTGGTGACCCGGTGGGCAGTCGGCTGCGTCAGCGGGTCGTCGGCACCGACGAGGATGTCGACCGGAACCCGGACCTCGGCGAGTTTCGCGGCCAGGTCGGCACGGTATCGGTCCTTGCGTACCGACCGCATGATCGCGAACGTACGCTGAGCCACCCCGTTGCGCCGCAGGCCCGCGACCGCCGATTCGATCGCCGTGTCGTTCGCAATGCCCAGGCGCGCGGCCAGTTTCGCGGCCGGAAGTCGCTTCGCGACAGCGGCAGCCAGCGGTGAAGCGGTCATCCACGGCAGCTGAGACTGGAGGAACCACGGTGCGATCAGCACCAGTCGCGAAACCCGATCCGGGTGGCGCAGCGCGTATTCGACGGCGGCGCCGGTCCCGAGGGAGTGCCCGACGAGCACGGGCGTGCTGCGTACCGGCGCGAGCAGGTCATCGATCCACTCGGCTGTCGACATACCCGACGCGGCCGAGCGGCCGAGTCCGGGCATGTCCGCGGCGAGGACCGAACCTTCCAACCCATCGGCGAGATCGGCCCACGAATCGCTGTCGAGCGGAATGCCGTGCAGCAGAACATAATCTGGGTCGGCATGATCGCCACTCAGCCAGGTTCCCGTGCGGAAACCGGCCGCCCGCGTCGTCTCCACGGCACCGTTACGAGTCGCGACGATCCGGTCGGCATAGGACCGCAGGAGATCGCCGACCGGTGGCTGCGTGATACCCAGCCGTGCGGCGACTTCGTCGCTGGCCGAGGTGTCGTATCGGTCGCTGCTGATGAACGACAGCGTCTCGGGATCGGTCTGGGTGAGTGCCCGTGGCAGCCCCCGCAAGATTTCGGCAGGGACGGTGAAGCGCGGCGCGCGGACATGCAAGTGATCGGCGACGAGGCGGATCAGCTCGGGAAGATTCGGGGTTGTGGCGTCGAGGACGGGGTAGGAACGTCCCTCTGTGTCGGGCAGGGTGGGCAGGCCGACGATGAACCGGGTGAGGTAGTCCAGGTCGACGACCGGGATGAACGTGTCGGCCGACCCCGGCAGCACGGGCAACTTTCCGCGCCACAGCAAGTCGATCAGGTCTGCGAGCCCGAAGAACTGACCGGGGCCGACCACACCGGACGGGTTGGCGAAGGTCAGCGGAATCTTCCTGTCGGCAGCCACTTTTCGCAGCAGCGCGTCGGCCTCGACCTTCGAAGCCTCGTAGGCACCGGAACGGTAGTCGGTGTGCCCGGCCTCGGCGCGATATCCGGTGATGTGCACGATTCTGCGTAGATCGGGTTGCCGCGCCGCCCATTCCAGTACGTGCAGAGCGCCGTCGAGATTGACCCGACGCGCCACGTCGGCATCGAGTCCGAACTTCATCAACGCGGCCGCGTTGTACACATCGCGTACCCCTTCGATCGAGTCACCCAGTGCCAGATCTGGTTCGGCGATATCGGTGGTGGTGATCGTGAGACCGGCGGTGTCCACGCCTTGCTCGACCAGCCAGGTGGACAGGCGCTGCTCACTGCCGGCGCGCAAGGCAGCCGTGACGGTGTGCCCCGTGCGCAGCAATTCCGCGACCAGTGAGCGGCCGATGAATCCGGCCGCCCCGAAAACGATCGAATCGGTATGAACCATGGTGTCCTACTTTCAGTAGACCGATTGGCATATTTTGTGGTGATAAAAGAGTCCCGCTGCGGGCGCTGCGGGGTCAGACGAGGAGGTCGATGGTGTCGGCCAGCTGATCGAGAGGTCGACGATCGCGGTGTGCTCTGGCCAGCACCAATCCGCCCTCGATCAGGGCGAGTGCCGCCGTGGCGAGGCGTTCGGGCTCGGGGTGGCCGAACGCGGTCAGTCGCTCCCGGATGGCGTCTTCCCAGAGGCGGTAGGTGGCCGAACAAGTCTGTTGCACAGCATCATTGGTCGACGCGGTATCCAATGCCACTGCCGCCACCGGGCAGCCGATGGTCCAGTCGGAGGCTTCGAGTTGATCGCCGAGCAGCCGCAGCATGGTGTGTGCGAATTCCCGTGCGTCGTTCGCTTCGATGGTGCGGATCAACTGCGCCATCTCGGCGCCGCTGTCGGTGAGTGCCGCCGAGATCAGCTCGTCCTTGCCGCCGGGGAAGTGAAAATACAGCGACCCGCGCGGCGCTCCACTGTCCTCGACGATCTGCTTGAGTCCGGTGCCGAAGTAGCCGCGCGATTCGATCAGCGACCGGGTGGTCCTGATCAGCTTGCACCGGGTTTCGGCTCCTTTTGCACCCACGAGACAAAACTAGACCGGTCAACATATTTTCGCAAGGTCAGCTTGCCGTGAGCAGCTCGGCGGCTTCGGCGCAGAGGCGCGCGATGGTTTCGGCGACCGGTTCCACATGCGTGACCAGCCCGACGCCCTGACCCGCGTCGACCGGCGCGATCCGTGGATCGTCGGCGGCGATGGCCGCGCGCAGGTCATCGACACCGGGCGGGTTCTCGTCACCCTCGGCCCTGGTCCACGGATCGGTGAATTCGTTGCGCAGCACCCGCGCCGGATAGATCGGCGGCCACGGCAGGTCGAGTGCCTCGTCGAATTCGGTGGTCACCACGGTGCTGGTGGAGTCGGCGGCGAGCATGGCCCGCCGCGCGTTCTCACCCAGCAGCGACTCCTCCGCGGCGGCCAGGCAGGTACCGAGCCACGCGCCCGACGCCCCGGCGGCCAGGACCGCGGCCAGTGTCCGTCCGGAACCGATGCCGCCCGCGGCGAGCACCGGCACGCTCGCGATGTCGAGCACCGCGTCGAGCAGCGGCATGAGCGCCAGCCGGTCGGCGCCGTGCCCGCCGCCTTCGCTGCCGCGCGCGACGATCACGTCGATGCCCGCCTCCTGTGCTCGATGCGCGCCGGGTACGTCGTAGACCTGCGTGATCGCGAGAATGCCCGCCGCTCGGACCTCGGGCACCCACGAGAAATCGGTACCGAAACTGATCGACAACGCCCGTGGCCGGGCGGCGAGAGCGGTGTCGAGCAGGTCGGCTTCGCGTGTGCGTACCCAATCGACCAGCCCGATCCCCACCGGGGCGCCGCCTGCCTCGCTGAGTTCGCGGCGCAGTGCCTGCGCCGAACCGGCACTGCCCATCCCGATCATGCCGAGCCCACCCGTCTCGGTCACCGCGGCCGCGAGCCGTCCACCCGCCGCGCCGCCCATCGGCGCGTTCACGATCGGGACCCGCAGATCGAGCGAGCGCGACCATGCGGTGGACAGGACCGGATCTGGGGTCATCGGCGCGGCTCCTCTCGTCCCGGACGGGCGCCGGGCGCGGCAGTTCCCATCATGACAGCCCGAACGAACGCGACCTGTCGGCCAGTGCGCGTATGTTCGACGGCACTGCCGCATCGACACCAACGGGGGTCCGGATGACGATCAGAGATCGACTGGAACAGGCCATCACCGAACCGCCGACAGTCTTCGGCGAACCTACCGACACGGCCGATGGCGCCACCGTCATCACCGTCGCTCGCGGCGGCGGATTCGGCAGGCCCGCACGGCCCGTCGGTATCTTCGTCATTCACGAAGGCCGAGCGCACTGGTCACCGGCGGTCGACGCCAATCGCATTGCCCAACTGGGGGAGTGGATCGGTCTGCTCACCGGCGTGATCCTGGCGCTCGCCCTGTTGCGCCGTCCGCCGTGGCCGGATCTGCGCCGCCACTGATCCCGGTCGCCACCAGCTTCTCGAACTGCTGCCATGCTCGCTCGGCGGGCAGCGGATCGGCCGGGTCGATGATCTCCGCGGTGACGCCGAGCAGTCCCCAGGACACGAAGGCGACGGTGGTCGCGGGCCAATCACCGAACAGTTCGGCGATCAGCTCCGCCAATCCGCGCCGGTAGGCGTGGATCACGGTGGTCGCCGCCTTGGGCCCCACCAGCGGCCGGTACACCTCGGGATACCGGCCCGCGAGCTGGAACAGCACCCGAAGCCGGCCGAGTGGGGAGGCCCCGGCGGCGGTGTTCGCGATTTCGCGGCGCAGGAATTCGGTGCAGCTCACCAGCAGCAGGTCGTCCTTGTCCCGGTAGTGGGCGTAGAACGTGGACCGGCCCACGTCAGCGCGTTCGATGATGTCGCTCACCGTCACCCGCTCGTAGCCACGCTCGATCATCAGCTCGATCAGCGCGCGGTGCAGGGCGTCGCGGGTGCGCCGGACGCGGCGATCGGTGTGCTCGGACATCGTGCCTCCCGGACGGATTTCCCGGATCTGTGCGGAAACGGACAGATCGCCACATCTTGCGCCTGGTCGCGGCCACGACCTCGCCCGACCATAGGTTCATGACAGGAAATCAGCTTCTCACTCCCATGTTCGTCGACGACGGCGACACCGGTCTGCTCATCGCGGGCCTGCGCCGCTACAACTTGTTCACCAGCGTGTTCTTCCTCGGCAGGCATCGCGCGCTACTCACCGAACTCGTCACGGCCGCAGGTGTCCGCCCCGGCGACCATGTGCTCGATATCGGTTGTGGTCCGGGAAAACTCGTCCGCGCTCTCGGTGTCGCGACGGGCTCGACCGGTGCCGCTGTCGGTGTCGACCCGTCGGCGGCCGCCATCGACGACAACCGGCGGCGCGACCGCACTCCTCATCACCGCTACGAGCAGGGGCCCGCGCAGCGATTGCCTTTCGGTGATGCCGAATTCGATGTGGTGACCAGCACTTTCGTCATGCATCACATCCCGGAGCAACACCGTGCTGAGGCGCTGGCGCAGATGTGGCGTGTGCTGCGTCCCGGCGGCAGGTTGCTGCTTGCCGATGCCTCACCGTCACCTCGAATGCGCAGATTGCTCGCACCGATGTTCGGCGGCTTCGACGCTGTCGATATCCGCCGCTACCGTGACCAGCTGGCGGCCATCGGATTCACCGAGCTCGGCTACACCCAGAGCCGTTATCAGACGGGCGTTCTCACCTGTGTGAAACCCGCATCCGGAGCCGCTCAGCGCTGATCGGCTCGACTTGTCGGTGGCCTCGGCTAGGGTCGGGGCAACAGGATCGCAATCGAGCACGGGGGTGTGACATGGAGTTCGATCAGCGCGAAGCGCAGGCACGGGAATTCGCCGTCGCGGCGCACGGTGACCAGTGTTATGGGGAGCGGCCGTACGTCACCCATCTCGCGGCCGTGCGCGGTGTGCTCGACGACTTCGGCTTCGGCGGCGATCTCGCGGTGGCGGCCTGGCTGCACGACGTCATCGAGGACACCCCGGTCACCGCCGAAGAGGTCGAATCCCGTTTCGGGCGTGCGGTTCTCGATCTCGTCTGGGCGGTCACCGGCGTGGGTTCGGACCGCAAGGCCCGGAACCTGGACGCCTACACCAAGATCGCCGCCCACCCCCGCGCCGTGATCCTCAAACTCGCCGACCGCACGGCCAATGCCGAGGCGAGCCCACCCGCCTCCAGCTGGATGGGCATGTACCGCACCGAACACCCCGCCTTCAAAGCGCATCTCGGCGGACTGCTCGCCGACGACCCGACGGTCGCCCGCATGTGGGAACGTCTCGACCGCCGATTAGGCCCCGAGGTGGCCGTGCCGTCCGCGCAATGGGCCGAGATCGACCGGCTCGTCGCGGCGGGCGAACAAACACGGGCGGTGGCCGCCGTGCGCGCAGCCTTCGACTGCGACCCCGGCGAAGCCGAACGCATCCTGGCCGAACGCGCCTGACCTCAGAACGACTGCCACACAGGCTTGTTCGCGAGGGCGTACTTGTAATAGTCGGCCAGCTTCAGCTTGCTCGCGGCGGCTTCATCGATCACCACGGTGACATGCGGATGCCACTGCATCACCGAGGCCGGGCAGAACGCCGACAGCGGTCCCTCGGCGGCCGCCGCGATGGCGTCGGCCTTCCCCGCGCCGAGGGCGATCATCACCAGATGCCGGGCTTCGCGGATGGTGCCGAGCCCTTGGGTGAGCACATGGTGCGGGACGTCGTCGGGGCCGTCGAAGAACCGGGCATTGTCCCGGCGGGTCTGTTCGGTGAGCGTCTTCACCCTGGTCCGTGAGGTCAGCGACGAACCGGGCTCGTTGAAACCGATGTGTCCGTCGGTGCCGATGCCGAGCAGCTGCACGTCCACCCCGCCGGCGGCGGCGATCGCGGCGTCGTAACGCCTGCCTTCGCCCGCGATGTCGCCCGCCTCCCCGTTCGGGCTCAACACACGCGCAGGATCGAGGTTCACATGATCGACGAATTCCGACCGGATCACCGAGAAGTACGACTGCGGATGGCTTTTCGGCAGCCCGACGTACTCGTCGAGCAGAAACCCACTGGCCGTGGTGAAATCCAGTTCGCCGTCACGGTAGCGGCGCGCCAGTTCCCGGTAACTGCCGAGCGGCGACGACCCGGTGGCCAGGCCGAGAATCGCGTTGCCCTGGCGCACATAGCCGCCGACGATATCGGCGACCGTGGTGGCCACTTCGTGTTCGTCCGCGCGGATCACGATTTCCATCAGCTTCCTTCCGTTCCGGCGACGAACACCCGCCGCACCTGCCATTGCCGATCGACCACGAGCACATCGGCCCGCGCACCCGCCCGCAGCGTGCCGCGCTCGGCCCCGAGTCCGAGCACCCGCGCAGGCGTGCGCGTGGCAGCCCTGACCGCATCGACGAGGGGGATACCCGCATGCTCCACCGACCACCGCACCACCTCGAGCAGTGTCGCCGTGCCGCCCGCGATAGCGCCGGGCGAACCGTCTTCGGTGGCGAGCCGGGCGATCCCGTGCCGCACCTGCACATCCAGGGCGCCGAGCCGGTAATCACCGTCGCTCATCCCGGCGGCCGCCATCGCGTCCGATACCAGGGCGATCTGGTCGGCGCCGACGGTGTCGAACACCATCGCGACGGTCTCGGGCGCCAGATGCACACCGTCGGCGATCAGCTCGACAACCATCTCGCCGCGGCCGGCGGCGGCGAGGCAAGCGGCAGCGGGGCCGGGCTTGCGGTGATGCAGCTCAGGCATCCCGTTGAACAGGTGGGTGGCGGTGATCGGTTCGCCACCGACCCGCACTGGCCCGCCGGTTTCGGTTCGGGTCGCTCCGGAGCTGTCGGAGGGCTGCGGAGCCGTACCGGGGCTTCGTCGTGCGGATGCCGGCTCGGTTGTTCCGCGCGGGTGGACCCACTCGGCGATCCGAGCCGACGTCGTCGCCGCGTCCGCATCGGTATGTCCCAGGCTCGGCAGCACACCGTATTCGCGCATCGCGGCGAGCAATTCGCCGAAGTGCGCGGTTTCCGGCGCCAGCGTCATCGAGCGGACGGTCCCGCGCGACGCCCGGTAGATCCGCTCGAACAGCACCGGATCCCCGGCGACGATGGCCGCCGGATCCTGCGCACCACACCGCACCGCATTGATGAACGGCCCCTCGAGATGAACCCCGAGCAGCTCCCCGTCGTCCACCAGATCCGCCAGCGCCGCCGCCTGCTCGACCAACACCTCCGGCGCCGCCGACACCAAGCTACCGAGCAACCCAGTCGTGCCGTGCGCGCGATGGTGCGCCGCCGCAGCCCGCGCCCCCGCCCCGTCAGCATTGGGAAAACCGAACCCGGCCCCACCGTGACAATGCAGGTCGATCAACCCGGGCAGCACAAAGTCATCCGTGGCCTCCGGAAGTTCATGCGGACGTGGATAACTCGCCGCCGCACCAACCCACGTAATCGTCGCCCCATCGAATTCGACCACACCATCGGCGATCTCACCCTCACCCGCCCCGACGACACACCCCCGCAAGGCAGTCACGCCGACCCACCTATCCCTCTCTTGACACCGCCGGATACCGGCCTGCCCGCAACCGCCGCACCCCGCGGGCCGATGATCGACCAGCGCGCCGGCAGCGGCACAACCGTTGGCGGAGTCACTGCCCGGTATGCGCCGGCCACTGGCTTGACCGCTGAAATCGCTGCCGGAAGTTCGGCCGCCACGGCCGCCACCACACTGTCGGTGGCTGAACGTCTCGCCCCGAGCGCCGGAGCGGCGCTCACAGAGCGGACCGGCACCGCCGTCACCACCTCATGCCCGTCCAACGATCGCCGCGACCACCTCACGTGCCGTCTGTGGTCCACGCGCAGCACACGCCGCGTCGGCCGCTTCCTGACAACGCTGAATGTCGGCTCCCGCCAAGGCAGCTCGGACAGCGGGCAAGGCAGGTACCGACATCGACAGGCTCGTCACTCCGAGCCCGACCAGCACCGGGGCGAGCAGGGGATCCGACGCCGCCTCACCGCATACACCGACGGACTTGCCCGATGCCGTTCCCGCCGCGCCGACCATCGCGATCAAGTCGAGTACCGCCGGCTGCCAGGGATCGAGGAGCTGCGCGAGGCTGCCCGCCATCCGGTCCGCCGCACAGGTGTACTGGCTGAGGTCGTTGGTACCGATGCTCACGAAGTCCAGGTGCGCCAGCAGATCGGCCGCCCGCAATGCCGCCGCCGGGATCTCGATCATCGCCCCGACCTTGCGCACCCCGGATTCCCTTGCCAGCGCCGCGAATCCGGCGGCCTCGTCGGCCGTGGCGACCATCGGCGCCATCACCCACAGATCGGCACCGGTCGCCTCACCCGCGCGAGCCAAAGCGGTGAGCTGGGTGGCCAGTGTCTCCGGGAACACCGACCCGATCCGCAATCCGCGCACACCGAGCGCCGGATTCTCCTCGGTCCCGAGATCGAGAAACGGCAGCGGCTTGTCCGAGCCCGCGTCGAGCGTGCGCACCACTACGCGGCGGCCCGCGAACTGTTCGAGAACCGCTGTGTAAGAGGCGGTCTGCTCGTCCAGCGAAGGCTCCGAAGCCTTGCCGAGGTACATGAACTCGGTGCGGAACAGGCCGACACCCTCGCTGTCGACCGGTGCCGCCTTCACCGCGTCGTCGACCGTGCCGATATTGACCAGCAGGTGCACCGGGGTGCCGTCGGCCGTGCGCCCCGGCCCACTGGCCGCCGCGAGCCGCGCCTTGTCGGCGGCCGCCTGCTCGGCCGCCGCCTGCTGACGCTCGGGGCTCGGGTCGATCACCACTTCACCGGTCGAACCGTCGAGCAGCACCGGTGCGCCATCGACGAGCTTGTCGGTCTGCGGGCAGTTCACCACAGCGGGCAGACCGAGCGATTTCGCCAGGATGGCGGTATGACTGGTCGGCCCGCCTTCGCTGGTGAGCAGGCCGACCACATCGCTGCCACCCAGCATCGCCGTGTCGGCCGGCGCCAGATCGCGCGCGACGAGCACGAACGGAAATCCCGGCTCGGGGATGCCCGGCATCGGTTCACCGAGCAGCACCGCGATGGTTCGCCCGCCGATATCGCGCAGATCGGTCGCGCGTTCGGCCATGTACCCGCCCAATGCCTCGAGCTTGGCGCAGAACCCCTCGAATGCCAGGTGCACGGCGTGTGCCGTCGGCATTCCCGCCTTCAATTCCTTCTCGGCGGCGGCGACGATGCCCGGGTCGCGGGCCATCGTCGCCGACATCGAAAGGATCTCCGCCGCAACGCCGTCCACGCGCGACGCCCTGGCGGCCATTTCGTCGGCCACCCCCGCGAGCGCCGCTTTCACCCGGGCCAGTTCCTCGTCGGGTGGCCCGCCGACCGGGTCCTGCGCGGAGGTCTCGAGTTGCGATCCGAATCGCAACCACGGCGCACACACCACCCCGGGACTGACTCCGAGCCCACGGATCACCTGTTCCGGCATCGGGCGTCACTCACCTTCCGGCTTCTTGTCCAGCTTCGTCTCGGTTCCATCGTTTCGAGTATCACCGCTGTCCGCCGCTACGGGTCCGGCTTGCGCCTCGGCCACGCCGGAGACCTCGTCATCGGTCTCCGCCTCGCGGCCCGGCGTACGCAGGTTCCACTTCTTGATCACGAAGCTGAACAGGAGGTAGTACACCAGCGCGTACCCGAGGCCGATCGGGATCAGCAGCCACGCATCGGTCGCCTTGCCGAAGTTCAGCAGGTAGTCGATCGCACCGGCCGAGAAGGTGAAACCGTCGTGGATGCCGAGCGCGTTGACCAAGGCCATCGAAGTACCGGTCAGGATCGCGTGCACCACGTACAGCGGCCACGCCACGAACATGAACGAGAACTCGAGCGGTTCGGTGATACCGGTGACGAACGCGGTGAGCCCGGTGGAGAGCATGATGCCGCCGACCAGCTTCTTCTGCGACGGCCGCGCATTGCGCCAGATGGCGAAGGCGGCGGCGGGCAGCGCGAACATCATGATCGGGAAGAAGCCGGTCATGAAGGTGCCCGCGCTCGGGTCGCCCGCGAAGAAACGGTTCAGATCGCCGCGCACCAGCTGACCGGAAGCATCGGTGTAATCGCCGACGAGGAACCAGACCGTGGAGTTCAGAATGTGGTGCAGACCGGTAGGAATCAGCAACCGGTTGGCCGCGCCGTAGACACCGCCACCGACCACCGAATTGTCCGCGACCGCTTCACCGACCCAGGTGAGCGCCGAGTTGAACGCCGGATACAGGAACGCCATCGCGACACCCACCACCAGGCCGGTGACGGCGGTGAGAATGGGAACCAGCCGCCTGCCGTTGAAGAACCCGAGAAAGTCGGGCAGTTTCGTGCGATAGAACCGCTGCCACAGGATCGCCGAGAGCAGACCCATCACGATGCCGCCGAGCACGCCGTAGTTGATCAGCGCCTGGGCGCCCTTGGGGTCGGTCTTGCCTTCCAGCACGATCGGCGACATCGCCTTGAACACCCCGTCGATCACCATGTAGCCGACCACCGCGGCCAGCGCGGTCGACCCGTCGGCCTTCTTGGCCCACCCGATGGCGATGCCGACGGCGAAGATCAGCGGCAACCAGGTGAACACCGCCTGGCCCGCCGCCGAGATCACCGACGCCGCGCTTTCCAGCGCGGAGAAGCGGCCGAGTAGATCGTCCTGGCCGAGACGCAACAGGATGCCCGCCGCAGGGAGCACGGCGATGGGCAGCATCAGGCTGCGCCCGAGGCGCTGCAATCCCGCGAATGTTTTGGATTCTTGCTTGGGGCTGTCGGTAACGGCAGTCATGTCGACCTTCTTCGTCCAGCGGTTGTGAACCAGTGGCTCTGACGGGTACTGTCCGGTCATAACCAGTTGTCAGTTTGACCAGGTGGCCGACGGATGTCAACCACGAAATATGACGTGGCGCACAACCGAGGCTCCCATACTGGAACCGGCTACCACCGCGGAAAGGGAGAACACATGTCCAAAGCGGAAGCGATCGTCCAGGGCCTGGGCGGCGCGGAGAACATCGTCGAGATCGAGGCGTGCATCACCCGATTGCGCACCGAGGTGCGCGACGGCGCCAAGGTCGACGAGGCCGCGCTCAAGGCGGCGGGCGCCCACGGCGTCCTCAAGTCGGGCACCGTCGTACAGGTCGTCGTCGGTCCCGAAGCCGACACGCTGGCCGAGGACATCGGGGACATCCTGTGAACGTCACCGCCCCCCTCGCCGGCCGCGTCATCCCGCTGTCGGAAGTTCCCGACCAGGTCTTCGCCGATCAACTGGTCGGCTCCGGCGTGGCCGTCGACCCCGACCGCACCCGAGGCCCCCTCACCGTCACCGCCCCCATCAGCGGCAAACTCCTCAAACTCCACCCCCACGCCTTCGTGGTCTTCGGCGGCGGCGTAGGCGTCCTGGTCCACCTCGGCATCGACACGGTGAAACTCAAAGGCGAAGGCTTCACCCTCCACGCCACCGAAGGCGAAACCGTCGAGACCGGCACCCCCATCGTCACCTTCGATCCCACCGAGATCGCCGCCACCGGCTACCCGATCATCTGCCCGATCGTCGTAATGGACTCCCCGAAGAACTCCATCAATCCCGACACGATCGACACAGTCGTGGAACCCGGTGCACCCCTGTTCGATACGCCCTAACGGCGCGTAACACAGCCGAGAATCAGCTGTTCTGGCAGCCGATCCCGTCCCCGTCGGCATCGAGCCCGTATTCGTCGGGGCCGACTACTCGAACCGGGCCCGTGTATGCGGGCCCGTCCCCGCTGCCACCTGCACAGTCGACATCAGGTGCGATCTGAACACACGGATCGTAGGAGGGATGGCACTCGCGCGGCGGTGGCGGTGGACAGAACTGACTCGATCCGCTGTCGCACAGCAGATCGGTGAGGGGATCAGCACTGGCTTGCGCCGGAAGGACGACAGCGAGAGCTATCGCGGCACAAACGGCTGGTCCGAGAAATGAGCTCGGCCTCATGACGACTCCGATCCTGGGAACTCTGCCCAGCCTCTCGCAAACAGGCGGCAATCGACAGCGGTGAGATCGAATCGTTGGGCGCATGGTGAACCGTGACGTTTCCTTGTCCGTTCTCCTGTCAGCAGGCTGTTCTAGCCCGCATCGAATCGGGAGGACCCAAGTGAGCGCAGTGGAGCAGACCAGTGAGCAGTTCGCGCAGCGATTGTTCGAAGCGGCGCTCGGCACGGTCGACATCCTGGCCATCCATCTGGGCGACCGGCTCGGCTGGTACTCGGCGCTGGCCGCCGGCCCCGCCGACGCGGCCGAGCTCACCACCCGCGTCGGCGGCGACCGCCGATACGCGCAGGAATGGCTCGAACAGCAAGCCGCGACCGGCATCCTCGCGGTGACGCCGGACGGCCGCTTCGCCCTCCCAGCGGGCGCGGCCGAGGTGCTCACCGACACGAACAGCCTGGACTACCTCGCCCCGCTCGCGCGGATGCTGGCCGGTGCGGCGGTCCAGCTCCCCGCCCTGGTGCGCGCCTATCGCGACGGCGGCGGTGTCGGTTGGTCCGAATACGGCGCCGACGTGCGCGAATCCCAAGCCGACATGAACCGTCCCTGGTTCGAACACCGCCTGGCCGCCGATCTCGCCACCGTCCCCGACGTCCATGCCCTGCTGTCGGCTCCCGGCGCCCGAGTCGCCGATATCGGCTCCGGCGGCGGCTGGTCCTCGATCGCCCTGGCCCGCGCCTACCCCGACCTGCGGGTCGACGGTTACGACATCGACCCGCCGTCGATCACCATGGCCACCGCCAACGCCGCCGACCTCGCCCACCGCGTCCACTTCCACCACGCCGACGTCACGACCGACCTCCCGGAATCGACCTACGACGCCGTCTTCGCCTTCGAATGCGTGCACGACATGCCGTACCCGGTCGAGGTGCTGTCGGCCGCACGACGTGCGCTGCGTCCCGGCGGAGTGGTGATCGTGATGGACGAGGCCGTCGACCCGGAATTCGCTTCTCCCGCAAGCGATGTCGACCGCCTCATGTACGGCTTCAGCCTGCTCGTCTGCCTGCCGGACGGCATGGCGCACCACGGTTCGGCGGGTACCGGAACCGTGATGCGCGCCGAGCAACTGGGCGAGTACGCCCACAAGGCGGGCTTCACCACCGTCGACATCCTGCCGATCGAGAACTTCGGCTTCTGGCGGTTCTACCGGTTGACGGTCTGAGCGACCAGCTGATCGGACTCGGCGGGCCAATGCCGGGCGAGCACGTCGAAATACCGCTGGCTGCTCCACAATCGGCAGTTGCCGATCACGTACACCCGCCGCCGCGCCCGCGACACCGCCGCGTTCAGCACGTTCGGGTTGGCCGCGGCCCAGCGTCGCGAACCGCCCGCGGCGGGTGAGGTGCCGAGTACCAGCACGACCACCTCGGCCGAATTGCCACGCATGCCATGGATCGTGCCCACCTGGGCGGCGGCGAACTCGTCTCCGAGCACCTCGCGGGCGACGCGCCGCGCACCGTCGGCGACATCGCGGAAGGGGCTGACCACCCGGATGTCGTCGGCCGCGACCCCGTCCTCGCGCAACTCCGTCAGCAAGGCGCCGAGCGCCTCACCTTCACCGGGGATCCAGTTCCCCTCGGCGCGTGCGGATCTCACATCGATCCACCGATCGTGCCCCGGGAAGTCGGGCCGCTCGGGCGTGCCGAAGACGAGCAGGTCGTCGTCGTAGGCGATCCGGTGGGTCAGTTCGAAGATCGGCAGATCGCTGCGCCGATGCACCCGCAACGGTGTTCCCACCCACACCGGCCGGTCGTAATCAGCGGGTGTCAGCCAGGTCCCGAACCGCACGCCACGATCTGCCGCCTGCCGCGCCGAGGCCAGATCCGGCATCCACTCCGCATCGAGCCCGTACTGGCGAACCAGCGCTTCCTGCGCCGAAGTCGGCAGCGTCACAACGGGTCCCAGCTGACGATGATCTCCGACGATCACCGCCCGGCGCGCGCGCCACAGTCCACCTGCCACCGCCTGCGGCGCGGCCTGGCCCGCGTCGTCGACGAACAACCAACCGAGCGCCTCACGCCCCAGCCCGGCGAACAACTTGGGCAGCGCGGCGAATGTCGTCGTGAGCATCGGCACCGCGAGGAACAGTGTCTGCCAGGCGGCCGCGATGGTTTCCGGCTTCGGCGCCACCGCGAGCTCGTCGCGGATCAGCGCGATCGCCACGATCAAGTTGTCGCGCACCCGGGGCGCGGCGTTCAGCAGCAGCGCCCGATGCAGCCGCAGCGCCGAGAGGAAGAGCTCACGCCGAGCTGTCGAGTACTGCTCGTCGGCCCACGGATTGCACAGTTGGAACTGCTCGTCGTCCGCGGCGACATCACCGAAAGGAATTGTCTCCGACCAGTTCTCGCGCGCCGCTTCGATGATGTCGAGTGCTCGTGCCCGCCGGTCGGTCAAAGCGACGTGGTCACGGATGAGGGTGCGCCCGTGCTCGGCTGCCTGCGCCCACTGTTCACGCGCATGGTCGACCTCGCCCTGTCTGCGCCGCATCTCCGCTTCGGCGTCGTGGCGTTCACGCAACAACTCGTTGGAGCGCGCACTCCATCGCCGGCCGGCGCGGAATCCGGTGGACAACGACTCCGCGAACCCTGGTTTACGCCCGCCGTGCTCGGTGAGCAACGTGCTGACCCGATGATGCGTGGCCTGCGCCGCACGCAGCTGTTCGGTTGCCTGCTGATGCTGTGCGCGCCAGTGTGCGTGTGCCGCATCGGCATTGGCGATCTCCGCCGACAGCGACAGCAGGTCGTCGTTCATCGCGGGCAGCTCGGCGACCGCGTCGGCCACATCCTGACGCTGCTGTGCGAGCGTTCGAACGTGCTCGCGCCTGCTCTCGAAGTCGCGCACGGCGGTCTGCCAGTCGGGCACCGAATCCGGGTCCGCCTCGGCCTGTTTGAGCAGATCGAGCATTCCCGCCGAACCGGCCTGCGCCTTGCGCTCGGTGGCGAACCGGTCGCCGAACCAGAACTGCTCCCCGAAGGTTCGTCTCGCCCCGCCGAGCGCCGCGGCGATCAACCCCCACGCGGGTTCGCCGCTGACGAATTCGGCCAGCTCGCCGAAGTGGTTGATCCGCACGTCGGAGTCGATCGCGTCGCGGTGCTGGATCTCGGCCACCACATCGGCGGCGCTCCGGTCGCTACCGGTGGCGAGCACCACCTCGAACCCGGTCGTCTCGGGGGCGAGCCGGTGCGCGCCGACGGTGTAGTTCTTGGCGACCTGCACCTGCTCGGTGACACCGGTGAACACATCCATCGGGTCGTCGAAAGCGGCCAGCCGCTCCGCTCTTTCGACCACGATCGCCGCGAGCAGGTCCCGCAGCATCGTCGTCGTTCCGGTGCCCGGCGCGCCGTGCACGGCGAAAATCCCCGCGCTGCCGCGCAGTTCGGTCATCGCCTGATCTACCGCGAACTGCTGGCCCGCGACGAGCGGATCACCCGGCCACCGCCCGTCCGGCACGCGCTGGGGCAGCAGCCCTTCGACCATCACGTCCTGCCGTTGACGAACATCGATCCGCTGATCAATGGGCAAGGTTTCACTCGCCGCGAGGTAGTCCCGCAGCGCTGCCCCGACGTCCCCACGCTCCACCGCCGCGGCGAGCGCACGCAACTCCACGCCCAGTCCGCTGTTGAGCCGGTCCTCGGCCGCCGTGCTGTCGGCATCCCTGACCGCCACCTGCACGCACGCCACCCGCACCCCGCCGGCCCGTAGTTCGGACCGGATCGAGAGAGCCCCACACAGATCCCCCGCGAACGTCTGCAATGCCCGCCCGGTCACCAGCGGCGTACCGAATTCCTCGTTCGCCATGACGCCGCGCACGAACGCGGTGGCCGACATCCCCGCCAGCCCCGGCGAAACGACACCGTCCGCGCCCGCCGCGATCAGCGACGCGCCGACGCCACGACCGACCACATCCAGGGCACGCCAACGCGGGCCGGGATCGTCGGCTTCCGGGTCGACGCTCGGTACCTCGGTGGTCAGCAGGTCGAACGCGGCGGTGAATGCCGAGGAGTCGTGCTCGAACCCGTCGGCCCACCCCGGGTCGGCGGGGCCGGGGGAGCGCAACCGGTTGATCGCCCACGCCAGCCCCGACAGCGTCGCCGATCCCTCGACGACCATGCCGTCGTCGCTCAATGTCACCGCGAAAGTGGCTGTGGTTCCGGACTGACGCGCGTCCGCCTCGAGCTCGTCCCGCCCGAAGGCGCGCATCAGCGATTCACGCGCACGCCCCACTTCGAACAACCCGCCGAACACCACGAACTGCCATACCCGGCCCGGTTGCAGCGCGGGGAGCGAGGTGAGGTCTTCCCACGGTGCCGGTTCGTCCGCGCCGAGTTCCACCACCAGCGCACCGGTTTCGCGGCAGACGCCGACCTCCGGTACCAGTTGCGGACCGAGCAGTTCGACGGTCCGCCAGAAACGCACGAGCCGCGCGGCATGCTCGGACCCGTTCACGATGCACCCCATTCCGTCGGCCAGCATGCTGACAACTCGCACCACGGTACGTGATGGCGCGTGCCCGGGCACGGTAGGCCGATGGTCCCGTCGCCGTCGACGAGACCATCGGCGCTGGTCCTACAGGCGAGGCAGGCACCCGGCGGCCCGAAGCCGCGCCGCCAGCGACGAATTCACCATCGCACTCGACCCGCCGCCGCCGGTGAGCGCCACCAGCACGTCACCACCGAGTCCGGCGCCGATCGAGCACCCGAGCACATTGACGTCGATGTAGATGTTCTCCTTGGACTCCGGTTCCGCGACAGCCGAACCGGCCCCCACCGCCGTGGCGGCCACAACGGCCAGCATGATCCCAACAGCTTTGACGATGCGCACTAGCTCTCCTCGAATTGCGGTGATCGGAATCGGTCCATCCGGTCGCGGACCGACGAGAGGGTTGACCGAACCCCCTCCGCAGAAACCTCGAGTCCAGTCCATATTTGCGTTGACGGCCGAACCCCCGGAACCGCACGCTGACCCGATGGACGAGTTGAACCGCGCCGCAGACCTGTTCGCCGTCGGCGAGCTGGACGAGTCACATCTGACGATGATCGGCGCAGAGGCTTTGGCCCGAGGGGTCGATTCCCCGGCGCTGGTCGAACTCGCCTGCCTGCACCGAACCGATTGCCGCGACGCCCCGGAACTGTTCCGCACTGCGCTCGCCGAACTCGAGATCGTTCACCTCGGGGGTTGGCGCGAACGGGAGGTAGCTGTCCGGCTCAGGCGCGCGAATCGCAATGCCGCCGCCCTGCTGGCCGACGAAGGAGACTCCGACGAGTGCCTGCGCCTGATCTTCACTGATCTGTTCGAGCTGACGATGCGTCCCGAGCCCGAACCACCGGAGTTGGAGGAACTGGCCTGGGACTTCTACACCATGCAAATCAGCCTGGAGGACGGCCTGGATACCGCCATCATCTGGGACGAGATCCGCACAGGATGCCGAAACCTGCTGGCCGGCCCTCCCTATGCGCCTGTGTACCCGCGGGTCGGCCGGGTGAATGAAACCCCGCCCGAGCCGCACATCCCTGCGGAAACACCCGACCGTCCGAGGCTGCTGGATCGACTTCGCGCCGGGCTCGCAGCAATCCTGCGCCGATAACCCTTTGGCAGATCAGCGCAGGACCATCTCGACGACCGCCTTGGGCGCCGCCAACCATTCCCGGATGTTGTTGCGCACCTCGGTGGCTCGCCTGCACTCGCAATATGCGACAACCCCGTCGGCGTCGATATCCGCCGCCCGGCACAACGCGACCGCCCGCGGCAGATGCTGGTATTGGCTGACAATGATCGCGCGGTCGACCCCGAACATCGACCGCGCCCGCTCACACGTCTCCCGCGTGGACAGCCCCTCCCCATCCTCCCGCACGATGTCCGGGTCGACCCCGCGCTCGAGGAGGTAACGCCGCATGGACGCGATCTCGTCGCCGGAAGTCCCGCCGGCATCCCCGGACAGCAGAATCTCACGCGCCTTCCCCGCCGCGACCAATTCGATCGCCACATCCAGGCGACCCCGCAGATACGCCATCGGCGTCCCGTCCGGCGCGACCCGCGCACCGGGAACAATGACAACCGGAACAGTGGGCGCTCCGGCCACATCACTGCGATGCCCCGACGACAACATCCACATGGCCGCATTGGCACACACCGTCACCAACACCACGCCACTCGCCAACACCACGCCGGCCTTCACAACGCGACGTAACCGCCGCCGCCTTCCACTACGTTCCTCGCTCAACGCGCGACCCTCCCATTGTTGTGGTTCGAAACCCGGCCTGACTAGGGAATTTGACATCGGAATTCCAGCCACGTAACTTTATTCCAGTCAGAGCGACACGGACACCGACCCGGTGCCGAAGAGCTGGTCCGACAGGGCCGCTACGGTACAGGGAAACGAGGTAGGACGATGAGCGCCTGACCGATCATGTGTTCAGGGTTCTTCCGGATTTGCGTCCGGTCGACGCTCTGAGCTACAGTACGAACCCTTGCCTCACCGAAACCCTTCACCGGGTGGATGTTTG
>NZ_BDBI01000008.1 GCF_001612905.1 Nocardia ignorata NBRC 108230
TAACGGATTGGTAACAAGCTCGAAAGCGGGATGTCGTGTCGGACTGGGGACGCGAATTCCCCAGGTGTACCGGCCGCACGCACGAGCGTGTCAGCAAAGGAAGTGCACATGAGCGAGCATTGGCAGAACACAGCCGCATCGGCGGTCACGGTCGCGCCGGGCGGCAGCGAGGTGCGAGGATGACCGCCAACTTGATGATCGTCGACGACGATGTGCAGATGCGGGGCGATCTGCGCCGCGCGATGGAAGACGAGGGCTACGCCGTGGCCGAGGCGGGTGTCCCCGAGGACGCCCTCGACCGGCTGCGCAACGACGGACCGCCCGATCTGATGATCGTGGACCTGATGCGCGGGGCCACCGACGGCTTCGACTGCATCCGTGAGATCCGCCGCGACCACGACGTGCCGATCATCGTGATCAGCACCAGGTACGACACCCACGACGTGGTCGCGGCCCTGGAAGCCGGTGCCGACGACTTCGTCAGCAAGCCGTTCGAGATCAAGGAGATCACCGCCCGGATGCGCGCCCTGCGCCGCCGCGCCAGGATCACCGCCGAACGCGATGCCACTCCCGAAGTGGTCCTCGACGACGACCCGGTGCGTCCCCTTGTCCTCGCGGCCGACGCGGGCGCGGTGCGCCGTGGCAGCGAGGAACTGCACCTCACGGTCACCGAGTTCCGGTTGCTGTGCGAACTCGCCGAGACCCCCGGCCGCGTGCTCAGCCGCGCGGTGCTGCTCGAAAGGGTCTGGGATCAAGGCTTTTTCGGTGACGAACGCATCGTCGACGTCCACGTGCGCCGGTTGCGCACCAAGATCGAGCGTGACGCCTCGGATCCGCGCATCGTGGTGACCGTGCGCGGGCTGGGTTACCGGCTGGATATCCAGCCGCAGTAAACGATTCGTCATACAACCGCAAAGAGCTCGACACAAAGACCGTAAAGTCTCTTAGTCAAGGTGGAATGTATGCCGAGTCCGACTATGTCCATGGAGCCGACCGATACCGCGACGGCTCGAGGTTCGGAAATAATTCTCAGACACCCGAGATTGGGTGACGGTGCCCAATTGTGGCGCATCGCGCGCGATTCCCGCGTACTCGACGTGAATACGAGCTACGCCTATCTGCTGTGGTGCCGGGATTTCGAGGCGACCTCCATGGTCGTCGAATGTGGCGGGCAGGCAGTGGGATTCGTGATCGGGTATGTTCGTCCCGATGAGCCGGACACGCTTTTCGTCTGGCAGATCGCCGTCGACGCCGAATTCCGCGGCCGGGGTCTGGCCGCGAAACTCCTGCACGCTCTGCTCGATTCCGTGGCACCCGCCGGGATCAACACCCTGGAAACGACGATCTCCCCCGATAATTCCGCTTCCCAGGCGTTGTTCTCCGCGGTGGCCCGCGAACGCGGCGCGCAACTGCGTACCGAGGAACTATTCGAAGCACATCATTTTCCAGATTCCCACGAAGCCGAGCACCTCTACATTATTTCGCCCGCTCAGCGCCAGGAGGCATGATCATGATCACGACCACCGACACCAGCATTTTCGAAGCGATGGAATCGAATGTGCGTGGCTACTGCCGCGACTGGCCCGCCGTCTTCACCACCGCCGAAGGTGCCTGGATCCGCGATGAGCAGGGCCGCGACTATCTCGACTTCTTCGCGGGCGCAGGCGCGCTGAACTACGGCCACAACAACCCGGTGCTCAAGAAGGCGCTGCTGGAATACATCGGCAGCAACGGCATCACCCACGGTCTGGACATGTCGACCGTGGCCAAGCGTGAACTGCTCGAGACCATCCGCGAAACCCTGCTCACCCCGCGCGGGCTCGACTACAAGGTGCAGTTCCCCGGCCCCACGGGTGCCAACGCGGTCGAGGCGGCGCTGAAGCTGGCCCGCAAGGTCACCGGCCGCAAGACGATCCTGAGCTTCACCAACGCCTTCCATGGCATGACGCTCGGCGCGCTGTCGGTCACCGGCAACGCGGCCAAGCGGGCGGGCGCCGGTGTGCCGCTCGAGCACGCCACCCCCATGCCCTACGACGGCTACTTCGACAACACCATCGAGGACTTCGGCTGGATGCAGCGGGTGCTCGACGACAGCTCCTCGGGTTTCGACCGCCCCGCCGCGGTGATCGTGGAGACCGTGCAGGGTGAGGGCGGTGTGAACCTGGCCCGCGCCGAGTGGCTGCGCCACCTGGCCGGCCTGTGCGCCGCCCGCGACATCCTGCTCATCGTCGACGACGTGCAGATGGGTTGCGGCCGCACCGGCCCGTTCTTCTCCTTCGAGATCGCGGGCATCACCCCCGATATCGTCACCCTGTCCAAGTCGATCGGTGGCTACGGCCTGCCGATGGCGTTGGTGCTGCTCAAGCCCGAGCACGACCAGTGGGCTCCCGGTGAGCACAACGGCACCTTCCGCGGCAACAACCCCGCCTTCGTCACTGCGACCGCCGCGCTGCGCGAGTACTGGTCCGACGACAAGCTGGCCCGGCTCACCGCCGCCAACGGCGAGTACATCGGCCGCACGCTCTCGGCGGTGGCCGAGCGGCACGAGGGCGTCACCACCCGCGGTCGCGGCATGGTGCACGGCATCGTGTTCGACGACCCGTCGCAGGCGGGCAAGGTCTGCCGTACCGCGTTCGAGCAGGGTCTGCTGGTGGAGACGTCGGGCTCGATGGACGAGGTCGTGAAACTGCTACCGCCGTTGACGCTGCGCAGCGACGAGCTCGACCGCGGTCTGTCGGTGCTGTCGGACAGTATCGACACCGTCTGTGGTGGTGCCGCATGATCGTGCGCACCACCGCCGAGATCACCGGAACCGACCGCGATGTGGCCGGTCCCGGGTGGCGAAGCAAACGTATCGTGCTCGCGGGCGACAAGGTCGGATTCTCGTTCCACGAGACCACGATCGAGGCAGGCACCGTGCACCGGTTCCACTACCAGAACCATGTGGAGGCGGTCTGGCTGGTCGAGGGTGAGGGTGAACTGCTCGACCTCGAGGACCAGACGGTGTACCCGCTCGGTCCCGGCTCGATGTACCTGCTCGACGGCCACGAACGTCATCAGGTCACCGCCCGCACCACGCTGCGGATGTTGTGTGTGTTCAATCCGCCGGTCACCGGCCGCGAGGTACACGACGAGAACGGGGTGTATCCGCTGATTATCGAGGAGGATGCCAGTGTCTGATCGGTCCGACCGCTACCCCACGCGGTTGTCCGAGCCCGCCGCACACATCGAGCGCACCGATCCGACGGTGTGGGGGCAGGTGACTACACCCGAGCTGGCCGAGTTCGACGCGAACGGTTTCGCGACGATCCCGGACCTGCTCAGTGCGGACGAGGTGGCGGCCTTCGGGGCCGAGATAGGGCATCTGGCGGCCGACCCGGTGCTCTACGGCGACGAGCGAGTGATCGTGGAACCCGTTGCCGGACAGGTTCGTTCGGTGTTCCAGGTGCACCGGCTGAGCAAGCCGATCGCGCAACTGCTCGCCGAGTCGCGCATCGTCGGGCTCGCCGAGCAGATCCTCGGTTCGCCGGTGTATCTGCATCAGAGCCGGGTGAACTACATGCCGGGTTTCGGTGGTAGCGGCTTCGGCTGGCACTCCGATTTCGAGACCTGGCACGCCGAGGACGGGATGCCGACCCCGCGCGCGGTGAGTCTGTCGATCGCGTTGACCGACAACTACCCGTTCAACGGGTCGCTGATGGTGATGCCGGGCTCGCATCGCACGTTCGTGCCGTGCCTGGGTGAGACGCCGGAGGGTCATTACCGGGAGTCGTTGCGCGAACAGCGCATCGGCATCCCGACCAACGACGACATCACCTTCCTCGCCGCGCGCTACGGCATCACCCAGTTCACCGGCAAGGCCGGCTCGGCGCTGCTGTTCGATTCCAACCTGATGCACGGGTCGTCGAACAACATCACGCCGTATGCCAGGTCGAACATCTTCCTGGTGTTCAACAGTGTCGAGAACGCCCTGGTCGAGCCGTTCGCGGCACCGCAGCGCAGGCCGGAGCACATCGCCGCACGTGATTTCACGCCTGTGCGGTCGTTGTCCGCCGAGCGGCACCTGGTGGATCAGGTGCGCTGAGGCAGTTCGGCCAGGCAGGCCGCGGCCCGGGGATCCTCGTGGGCCGCGGCCTGCCACCAGGTGCGGGCGGCGCCGATATCGCCGACGTGCAGGGCGAGCAGGCCCAGGTCGTAGGCGGCGGCGCTGTTTCCGGCCTCGGCGGCTTGGGCCCAGAGCACGCGAGCCGAGTCGTGTTCTCCCCGTGCGAACATGGCCGAGCCCAGGTCGTGCAGTGCGCGTCCGACATTCTGCTCCGCGTATGGCTGCGCGGTCGGTTCGGCGGCGACGACCGGCTGGACACGCGCGGTCGGCTTGGCGTACAGGGGCGGCTCGGCCCGCACGAGTGGCTGGGCGCCCACACGCGGCAGCTGATCGGTCGGCGCGGGGTCCGCGTCTGCCCGGGTGAGTTCGACGACGAGTTCGTTGAAGTCCGGGGTACCCGGGCCGGTGCTGCACCACAGCGTCGACGCACCGTTCGGCAGCAGGTCGACGACCATGCCGTAGTTGCCGGTCCACGACTGCTGGGGGCCGGCACCCGCCACCCAGACGGGCGTGAGGGTGAACAGAGCCTCGGGCGCCTCGGCGGTGACGGTGATGTCGATGCCCGCCGCGAGCGCGTCGGACCAGATGTCCACGCCGCCCAGGGTTCGCCCGCCCAGATTCACGTGGCCGTCTGTGACGGTGAGCCCCAGACCCAATCCGGACACGTCGGCGGGCGGCATCACCGACAGCGCGCGCAGTCGTAGCGCGGTCGTCCCGGTGGGTAGTGCCTCGGTGTACATCGGGTACACGTCGGCACCGCACCAGTCGATGGGATCGGCCCCGGTGTAGCGGTGCTCGAGCGGCACGTCACCGGGGCGCTGTGCGCCAGGACGATTCATCGGTGCAGCCCACCCTTTCCGACGTAGTACCCCCTGCATCGGTCGCGCGCTACACCGTACCCGCGTCCCACCCCGAACGCGGGCTGATTCATGACACGGAATCGGTCATCTCACCTCCGCGTGATCCGCCTGCGCCTCGCCGGTCCGGCACCCACCGCTGCGCGACTCACCGGATGATCTCGGCCCGCGCACGCTCGTTCGGCGTGGCGATGTCCCGGAACCGGACGCTGCCCCGCGCCTCGCGGTAGTCGCCGGTGCCACCGGAGATCGCCATGTCGAGCGGGCTCGTCCCGCGCTTCCACAGCGACTGCACGGTGATCGAGCCGGTGCCGATGCCTCCCGAGACACCGCCGCGCGCCCGAATGGGACACTGCGGAAGTAGTTGGGGCGCACGTCACTCGATTCAGGCGGCGACCGATTCGCCTATCTCCTCCTCGACCGCGCGCTCGCTGACCGGCTCGGGGGCATGCCGCGCCTCGTACTTCCCCGCGACAGTGACGAGCAGCACGCCGACCGCCAGCCACACGAACAACCCGCCGAGGCGTGCGCTGAAACCGGCGCCACCGTCGAAGTACAGCAGGCTGCGCAGACCTTCGACGAAATCGGCGCCGTTCCAGAACGAATGCAGCGCACCGAAGAACCCGTTCTGCAGTTCCGGCCGGTAGACACCGCCGGAGGTGGTGAAGTTGAGCATCACGAACAGGGTGATCAGGGCTAGCGTGGTCCAGCGCTTCAGGAAGGTGTGCAGGCCGATACCGATCAGGATGATGCCCGCGGAATACAGCCAGGCGATGCCGCACACGCTCGCGAAGTCGCTGTCGATCACCCCGAACACCGGGCCCGCCACCACGACACCGATCAGGCTCACCACCAGGGCCGTCAGCACGCCGATCGCCGCGCGCACCCGCATCCGCAGCATCGCGCCCGCGGCGCCGATCACCGCGACACTGCCGTAGGAGCCGACACTCAACGCCACCAGCAGGAAGAACAGCCCCTGCCCGGTCGGATCGCCCTCGGCCTTGCTCGTCACGTCGGTGACCACCAGCGGCACGCCCTGATGGTCGGCGACCGACCGGAACGCCACCTCGGCGGCCATCGCACTCGTGTCCGAACCGGCGGTGGCCACGAGCAGTTCGGGGCGCGCGGCATCGGGCACGTAGGCGCCGACGAGGTCGCGCTCGCGCAGCAGGTCCGTCGCGGCCTCGCGGGTGGGCACGGTGATGACGTCGACACCCGACCCACCCCGGTTCTGCATCGTCTGGGCGAGCACCATCGCCTGCGGGGAATCACCGACGACGGCCAGCGCCAGATGGTTCGGCGTGGGCTGGTGGAAGGCGCCGAGATAGGCCAGGGCCATGCCGAGACACATCAGCAGGGGGGTGAGCAGGTGGCCGGCGAGGTGCCGCAGCTGGGTGACGGTCATCGAGGAAAGTCTCCAAGAAGGTTGGTAAATGCAACTATGATTGTTGTATCCTACAACCATGACTGAGTCAGAGGCAAGGGACGACGCCGTCGACGTCATTCAGCGGGAGCTGACCGCCTTCTCCCGCCGCGCCCGCGGCCGCGCCGCCGAACTGCACCCGGAATTGAGCCTGGTCGCCTACAGCATCCTCGACCTGGTCCTCGAACGCGACGGCTGCCAGGCCGCCGACGTGGCCGCACAGTTCCTGCTCGACAAGTCGACCGTCAGCAGACAGGTCGGCGCGCTCGAGCAGCTCGGCTACCTCGAACGCGAAATCGACCCCGCCAACCGGCGCAACCACATCCTGCGCGCCACCCCCGAGGGTCGCGCTGCCGCACGCAAGGCCGAACGCATCCGCCGAGCCGCCTTCACCGCCCGGTTCGCCGACTGGTCCGACCAGGATGTCCGCACCCTTGCCCGCCTGCTCGTCCGCTACAACCAAGGCTGAACGGGGTGTCGTGCGCGTCACTGCCGCCGAAGGTCGGTGCCCCGAGTCGGGCGCTCGGTCGGTATAGTCGCCGCGGATGAGTAGTGACACCACCCACCCCGCGCAACCGACCCCACGCCCGATCAATCGAGCCTGGTGGCTGGTGCCGATGGTGCTCGGTGTCGTCGCGGTGGTGTGCATGCGCACCCCGCTGTGGCCGTTCGAACCGTACTCCGGCGCCTTCATCGACCTGCAGGTGTACCGCCTCGGGATCGAGGCCATGCGCGACGGTGCCGACATGTACGGCCAGCTCCCCAAGACCAGTGTCGGGATCGGACTGCCGTTCATCTATCCGCCGTTCGCGGCGATCGCGCTCGCGCCGTTCGCGTTGCTGCCGTGGGGTGCGGCCAAAACCCTCTACGTCGCGGTGTCGGTCGCCGCGCTGGCCTGGACCCTGTACCTGGTCGCCCGCCGCTACAACCCCGAGCGCAAGCAGGTCGCCCTCCTGGTCACCGCGTGTGCGCTACCGGTCGCGATGCTGCTCGAACCGGTGCGGGCCACCATCGACTTCGGGCAGGTGAACCTGCTGCTCATGGTCCTGGTCGCCACCGACTGCCTGCTGCCCAAGACCCGCTACCCGCGCGGCATGCTCATCGGCCTGGCCGCCGCCGTCAAGCTCACGCCCGCCGCGTTCGTGCTGTTCTTCCTCGTCCGCAAGGACTACAAGGCCGCCGCCACCGCGGCCGCGACCGGCGCGATCGCCACGGTCGCCTCGTTCGCGATCCTGCCGACGGAGTCCGTGCGCTACTGGTTCGGCGGCCTCGGCAACGTCTCGGGACTGAGCGGTTCGGCCTTCCACACGAACCAGTCGATTCAGGCGGTACTGGCCCGCCTGCACGTCACGGGCCTGCCGTTCGACGCTTTGTGGTTGTTCTTCGGCGCTTTGCTGCTCGCCCTCGTCGTGGTCGCCATGCGCAAAGCCGCCGACGCTCCCGCGATCGCCCTTGCTCTCAACGCCGTCTTCACCCTGCTGCTGTCGCCGATCTCGTGGTCGCACCATTGGGTGTGGATCGCGCCCGCGCTGCTCGCCGTCGTCTGCCACGCCCGCACCCTGCCCGCCGCGAGCGCGCGCGGCTGGTATGCCACGGCTGTCGTGGTCGCCGCCGTCTTCGTCATCGCGCCACACAGTTTCCTGCCCGACGGCGAACACCGGGAAACGTCGTGGACCTGGGATCAGCACCTCATCGGCGATACCTATGTGTGGTTGGCGGTGGCGCTGGTTGTGCTGTTCCTCGTCACCGGCAGGCGCGCGGACCGCAAGTCCGTCGCGGTGGAGCCCGCCCGTCCGGAAGTCATCCCCGCCGCCTGAGGACCGCCCTGTTTGAGGCCGGTCCGCCCGGGTATTTCGGCAGCCGTTCGAGGAAACTGACGCAGGTCGCTTCGGCGCCCGGAAAGGTTCCGTGATGGTGACTACCGATGTGCAGCGGGTCGAGCGAGCGTTGTCGGAGGTGGATTTCCCGGCGAACAAGGACGACCTGGTGCGGTGCGCGACCGACGCGAAAGCCGACGAGGACACGGTGCGCGCCCTGCGCGCCATCCCGCCGGTGGCCTACGCCAACATGACCGAGGTCCTGCAGTCGGTGACCCTCGACGACGGACGAACCGAGGCACAGCGCATGGCACAGAGCCGCGATCACGCGCACCCCGGTGTCGCCGAGCGGGACCGCGAGGTACCGCCGAACCCGATCGTGGAGGAACTGGGGGAGAACCGGGACAGCTGACGGAGGTGTGACGCATGGCCGAGACACAGGTCGACGACGAACTCTGGGACGAATTCCATCGCGTGGTGAACATGTCCTCACGCGAGCTGAGCGACTGGTTGCGCACCGCGGCGGCGGGCACTGACGCGGAACGGGAGCCGGATCTGTCCGGACCCGAGATCGGCAGGCACGTGCTGGCGATCCTCGGTAAACGCCGCACCGACGTGACCGCCGACGATGTGGCGGTCATGCGGCAGGTGGTCGACGAGATCAACGCCTCGCGCCGAGCCGATCTGGAACCCGTCGCCGGTGAGGCACAGTTCCGGCACCGGCTCATGAGCCTCGGCCACGATCCGTTGAAAGCGCCCTGACCGGGACCTGGGTCACCGTTGTTTCGTGGCCGGGATCCGCGATGTATCCGCCAGCCCGCTTCCCGTCACCAGCGGAAGGTCGAGCGTGGTGCGGATGCCCGCCGGTGCGGCGACGACGGCGGGGATGGCGTTGACCAGGCGCATCGCGGTGCCGACGAGGCTGGCGTGGTTGTGGTCGCCGTGGTCGCTGAACATGGCCAGATCGAGGGTGTAGTTCGGCTCGCCGGTGACCTCCACCCGATAGGAACCGCCGGCCCGGGCGGGCTGAGGCCAGTCGGGCGCGAGATCGGCGCGCAACCGGGTGACGTGCTCGAGCACCGTGACGGCGCGAGCACCCACCATGCCGCGCACTTCGAATCGCAGTGCCGCCGCCGTACCCGCCTCGATGGTGCCGGAGTCGATGTCGAAGGTCTCCGGGGCGGGCAACCGCTGGTACTCCTGGGTGACGGCGTCGAGTTCGATGCCGAGCCCGGCCGCGAGCTGACGCACGACGCTGCCCCAGGCCAGCGACAGCACCCCCGGCTGCAACAGCAGCGGCGTCTCGGTCATCGGCTTGCCGAACCCCATGATGTCGAACATGACCGCCGGATTGTCGTAGGTCGAGTAGTCGACGATCTCGAGGCAGCGCACCTGCTCGACGTACCGGCAGGTGCCGAGCAGGGCGAGGGGGAGCAGATCATTGGCGAACCCGGGGTCGATCCCGTTGACGAACAGCGACGAATCACCCTGTGCCGCAGCCTCTTCGATGGGATCGAGGAGCTCCGCCGGAAGCACACCCCACGGGTACTGCAGGAACACCGGTGCGCTGGCCACCACATCGATGCCCGCGGCGAGCAGCCTGCGCAGGTCTTCGAGCGCCTCGGGTAGCCGGTTGTCGGTCATCGCGGTGTATACGACACAGTCGGGACGACGCGCCAGCACCTCCTCGATGCCGGTGGTGGCCGGCACGCCGGACGGGGTGGCGAGTCCTGCCAATTCGGCCGCGTCGAGACCGACCTTGTCGGGGCCGGAAACATGGACCCCGATCAGCTCGAACCGCGGGTCCGTGAGCACACCCGCCAACGCGTGCCTTCCGACATTGCCTGTACCCCAGTGGATTACGCGAACAGTCATGATGTGGTCCTCACAGATCAGGAAGCGGAATCGTCAGATTGGGTGCGATCAGGCCGCCGTCGACCTCGAGCACCTTGCCGGTGAGAAACGACCCGGCGGGCGAGGCGAGATATACCGCCGCCGCCGCGATATCGGTGGGCTCACCGAGGCGCCGCAGTGGCGTCGCCTGTTCCATCTGGCCGCGCATCTGCTCGTTGCCCGCGACGACCGCCAGCGCCGAGGTGAGGATCGAACCGGGTGCGATGGCGTTGACCCGCACCCGCGGGCTCAGATCGGCCGCGGCGGTACGCGTGTAGTGGGCAAGCGCGGCCTTGGCCGTCGCGTACGCGGCGAACGCGCGCCCGGGTAACCGGCCCATGGTCGAGGTGATGTTGATGATCGAACCACCCTCGGCCGTGGCGAGCATCTTCGGCACCGCGGCCCGCACCAGAGCGTGCGCGGTGCCGACATTGAAGGTGAAGGCCTCGGCCAGGTCCTCGGGAGTGGTGTCCAGCAACGGTTTCGGCAGCGCCCCACCGACATTGTTGACGGCGATGTCGAGGCGCCCGAACCGCTCGACCGCCACCTCGGCGAGCGCGGCGGCGGCCGCCGGGTCGGCGAGGTCTGCGACCACGACCTCCGCTCGTCGGCCGGCGGCCGCCACCTGCTCGGCGACCGCACGCAGATCCGACTCGGTCCGCGCGGCGATCACCACATCGGCGCCCGCCTCGGCGAATCCGACGGCGATCGCGGCCCCGAGTCCGCGTCCTGCCCCGGTGACGACGGCGACGCGGTCGTCGAGCCGGAAGTGATCGAGAATCATGAAAGCCCCTCAGGCGTCGAATATTCGACTAAAGTGTGGCGAATAGTCGAAGCAGTGTAGGGCGGGGCGACCCCGCGGACAAGAGGTTGTCATGGTGCAGTCGGCATCGCCGCCGACCCGGCGGGTCGTCGAGGTGATGGAGTTGCTCGCGAGCGCGGGCAAGCCGCTCACGGCCTCGGAGGTCGCGACGGCACTGTCACTGGCGCGCGCCACGGTCACCGCCGTCCTCACCGAACTCGCCGCGGCCGGATGGGTGCGCCGGGACGGGGAACGCCGCTTCCGCCCCGGTCCAGCCCTGGCGGCTCTGTCTCCGGCGGAATCCGAACTGCCCGAGGCGGCCGTGCGGGCGGAACTGCGGACGCTCGCGGTCGCGGCGGGCTGCGGGGTGACGCTGAGCAGGATCGAACGCGCCACCCTGACCGTCGTCGCGAAGGAGTACGCACCGGATGCCCGTGTGGTGCCGGGACTCACTGTGGGTCAATCGATTCCGCTGGCCTATCCCGCGGGCGCGGCCGTGATGCCGTGGCGCGCGGAGGCCGAGCGTGCCGCGTGGTCGAAGACCGCTCCCGGCGAGGCCGCGGCACTGCTGGAATTCGTGCGGGCCAACGGGTGCGCGCTCTTCCGTCCCGACTCCGACGACGCGGGCGTTGTCGACGTGCTCGCCGACCTGCTCGGCGCCCTCGGCGCGGAACTCCTGCAACCCGACCTGCGCGCCCGCGTCCTGCGCCAGCTCGCTCGTCTTACCGCCCGCCCGTATCGCGACACCGAATTCACCGGCGACGATCCGCTGCCCGTGAGCTACCTGTCGGCCCCGGTGTTCGCCGGCGGCGCCGCACCCTACGAACTGCAGCTCGGCCCGTTGCGCCCGGCCGTCGGCCGCGCCGAGCGAATGGTGTATGTCGAGGCGATAACCGCAGGGGCCCAAGCGATGTCGGTCGCGCTGGGCAGGTAGTTCTCAGGCGGGCCGAGGCGTCAGGATCACCACCGGTATCCGGCGTTCGGTCCACGCCTGATAGGTGTCGAAATCGGCGTACAGGTCGACCAGTGCCGGCCACAGCCGAGCCCGCTGCTCGTCGTCGGCGACCACCGCCCGCACGGCCCGGCGCTCACGCCCGATCTGCACGTGCGTGTCCGGGTGTACGCACAGGTTCCGGTACCACTGCGGATGATTCGCCAACCCGCCCTGGGAGGCGACGACCACGATATCGGCGCCGTCGACCAGGTAGAGCAGTGGAACAGTGAACTGCTTGCCCGACTTACGGCCGCGATGCTCGAGCAACAGGGTGGGCACCGGCTTGCGGAAGCCCGCGCCGATGCGCCAGGTGCCGCCGATGCGCCCACCGGTGCGCCGGTAGATCGCCACCTGCGCGCGGCCGACGATCCGGAAGATCTTGGGCAGCACGGGGTGATCGAGCTGACGCGGTCGCGGCGGTGTGGTCACTCACCAACCATACATAGTGCTGCTCGTTTGTATGGTCTGTTTCTCGTGTCCCGCCGCGAGTCGGCGCGGGATCAGGGGCTGCTGGCGGTGAATAATCACCTCGGAAGCCCGGTAGGTCCGGACGGCGGCGAGAGGTGCGACGATGACCGCGATCGGTTTGATCTTCACCGGGGTGGCGGTGCTTCTGCACGCCTACATCTTCGTGATGGAGTCGCTGCAATGGACGGCTCCGAGCACCCGGCGGACCTTCGGGATGACGGCCGCCGAGGCCGAGTCCACCACGGAGATGGCCTTCAATCAGGGCTTCTACAACCTCTTCCTGGCCGTCGTCGCGGCCATTGGGATGGGGTTCACCGCCTTCGGCGACAAGGGCATCGGGCTCGCGCTCGTGCTCGCGGGAGCCGGGTCGATGGTCGCGGCGGGTGTCGTCCTGCTCGCGTCTTCGCCGAGCAAGGCACGCCCGGCCCTGATCCAGTTGGTCCCGCCGCTGATCGGCTGCGTCGCGCTGGTGATCGCCCGCTTCTGAACTCGTCGGTAACCACACCTTCCGCTGGAGTAGTAACAGTGTTACTCTTCCCCGCGGCGCAGGTGTGATGGGCCTCATGGTTCCTTTCATCTGCGGCGTGAATCACTCCGGCGACGTCGCCGGGCGGTGGAAGGAAAGGTTCTCGATGGATCAGCAGGTTATCGGGCGACGACGGCCGAAGACAGGCCGCGTCGTCCTGGGAGCAGCCGTTGCCTGCGCGATGGCGGCCACCGTCATGGTCGCGCAGACCGATGCCTCGTCGGCCGAGCCGGTTGGCTCGTTCTACACCCCGCCCGCGCAGATCCCGCAGGAACCCGGCGCCATCGTCAAGACCGCCCCGATGACCCTGCTCGCCACCCCGCCCACCGACAAGGGCTGGCCGGGCGCCGCCCAGCACGTCATGTACACCTCACGCCTGCAGGACGGGTCGCCCGTCGCGGTGTCGGGTACCTACCTCGAACCGACCGGCCCCTGGCTCGGTGCCGGCCCGCGCCCGACCGTCGTCATCGCACCCGGCACCTCGGGCCAGGCCGACCGGTGCGCCATGTCGCAGGCGTTCTCCACCGGCCTGAGCGTGCACACCGATCCCGCGCTCGGCCTGTCGGCGAACCAGGAACTGCCGTCCTCGGCGGTGTGGAGCCGGCTCGGCGCCCGCGTGCTCGTCACCGACTACATCGGACTCGGCACCCCGGGCATCCACACCTACGCCAATCGCATCGAGAGCGCCCACGCGGTGCTCGACGGCGCACGAGCGGCACATCGCCTGGCGGGGGTCGGCCCGGAGACACCGGTGGTGCTGTGGGGCTACTCGCAGGGCGGCGGTTCGACCGCGGCCGCCGCGGAGATGGCGCCGGACTACGCACCGGAACTCACGGTGAAGGGCACCTGGGCGGGTGGCCCCGTCGCCGACCTGTCCGCGATCCTCGCCAAGATCGACGGCGCCTTGATCAGCGGTGCCATCGGCTTCGCCGTGAACGGCATGGTCGCCCGCTACCCCGAGCTGAACGCGGCCGTCGACCGGGTCATCAGCCCGTCTGGCCGCGACATGCTCGCCACCCTGAGCGACTCGTGCATCGCCGACCTCATCACCCGACACCCGTTCCTGAAGACCACGACGCTGACCAAGGACGGTCGCACGCTGACCGAACACCTGGCCGAAATGCCCGAAGCCGCAGCGGCTCTGGAAGAGCTGCGGGTCGGCTCGATGACCCCGGCCACGCCGGTGCTCATCACCAGCGGGCTCAACGACGACACCGTCCCCTACGGCCAGGCCCGCGCGCTCGCCGAGACCTGGTGCGCCAAGGGCGCAACGGTCACCTTCCGCACCAACGAGCTGCCGCCGATCCTGCCCGGGACCACCATCCCGAACCATTTCGGTCCCGAGATGATCGACGGTTTCGGTCCCGACAACGCGATCACCTATCTGCTCGATCGCCTCGCGGACAAGCCGGTCACCGGCTGCACCTTCGACTGACTTCTTGCGAGGAAATCCCCGTGAATACGTTCTCCCGCCGCAGCATGCTCGCGGCCGGGGCGGCGCTGGGCGGCATGCTGCTCGGCGCCCGCCCGGGCCTCGCCGCGCCGATTCCGGCGCGCACCGGCACCATTCCCCTGACTCGTGAGGACCATCGGGTCATCGTCATCGGCTCCGGATTCGGTGGCGGCGTCAGCGCTCTGCGGCTGGCGCGGGCGGGCGTGCCGGTCACCGTGCTCGAACGCGGGCTGCGCTGGCCGACCGGCCCGAACGCCGAAACCTTCCCGCGCGCGTCCGCGCCGGACAAGCGGATGCTGTGGTGCCGGTCGAGCCCGAACCTGTTCGGGCGCCCCCTGCTCGTCGAGCCCTATGCCGGGTTAATCGAGGCAGTGACCGGTGAGAACATGACCGCCCTGTGCGCCGCCGGTGTCGGTGGCGGTTCGCTGGTCTACCAGGGCATGTCGCTGCAGCCCGCGCAGGATGTGTTCGAGGCGCACTTCCCGCAGGAACTGGACTGGGCGCGGATGAACCGGGTCCACTACCCGAGGGTGGCGGCGATGCTCGGCCTCGCCGAGGCGCCCGACGAGTTGGTGAACACCGAGAACTACCGTGTCGCGAGAATTTTCGCCGAACGGGTGCGCCGGGCCGGGCTGCCGCTGTCGAAGATCCCGATGCCCATCGACTGGAACTTCGCCCTCGCCGAACTGCGCGGGGAGATGAAGGCCTCCTACACCAACGGCGACGGTGCGATGGGGGTCAACAACGGCGGCAAGCATTCCGTCGACGTCACCTATATCGCCGCCGCCGAGGCCACCGGCAACTGCCGGGTGAAGACCCTGCACGAGGTCACCGACGTCGAGCGCGCGGCCGACGGCCGCTGGGTCGTGCACGTGCAACGGCTCGACACCGCCGGCGCCGTCGTCGAGCACAAGATCCTCACCACCGGCGCGCTCATCATGGCGGCCGGCAGCCTCAACACCACCCGCCTGCTGGTCCGTGCCGGCGCCAAGGGGCTGATCCCCGACCTGCCCGACGACCTCGGCCGAGGCTGGGGAACCAATGCCGACCGCATCTACGTCTGGCGCGATCCGGCCGCGAATTTCGGTTCGGCACAGGGTGGTCCGGTGGTCTACGGCAGCAAGAACTGGCACGACCCGCACACCGCGCACACGGTGATCCAGGCGTCCATCCCGCCCGTGTCCTTCGATGCGGGCAGCACGATGCTCGTCGGCTACGGCGTGAGCGACAGCCGTGGTGCCTTCACCTACGACGCCGCACGCGACGAGGCCGTGCTGCGCTGGCCCGCCGACGGCGACCGGACCATCCAGGACAATCACATCGGACCGACGGTCGCGCGCATCGCGGGCACCGGCGCCACGCTGCTCGACACCAACACCCTGTTCCCCTCCACTTGGCACCCGCTCGGCGGTGCCAATATGGGCGCGGTGTGCGACCTGAACGGCCGCGTACACGACCAGCCGGGGCTCTACGTACTCGACGGCGCGCTGCTGCCGGGCAGCGCCGCCGCGTGTAATCCGTCCATGACCATCGCCGCCGTGGCCGAACGGGCCATGGACACCGTGGTCGACGAAGACATCGGGACTCGCATCTGAGTTCCGTGCACTACCCTGTCCGGGTGGCACGAAGGGGCGAAGGCGATCCGGCGCGCAGGATCACCGAGGTGACCCTCACGCTGCTCGAGACCGAAGGGTACGAGGCGGTGCAGTTGCGCACCGTGGCCAGGCTCGCCCACGCGTCGCTGAGCACCGTCTACAAGCTCTACGCCACTCGCGACGAGCTGGTCCTCGCCGCCGTCGCGCAGTGGATGGCCACCAACACCTACACCGAACTCGAGCCGCCGCGCCCGGGTGAGTCGCTGGCCGAGGTGCTCATCCGGGTGATCCGCTACGTCTTCGAGCCGTGGGAGCGTCATCCACGGATGCTGGCCGCCTACCATCACGCCAGGTCGGGTCCCGGCGGCCAGCGCCTCGACAACCAGGGCTTCGCCGCCATCCTGCCCGTGGTCGCCCCGATGTTCGCCACCCTCGACAAGGACTACGCCGCCGATCTCGCGCTCGTCCTGTCGAACATGGTCTTCGCCCTGCTCGCCCGGTTCACGCACGGCGACCTCGATATCGCCGATATCGTGCCCGCCCTCGAGCGCGCCATCACCCGGCTCACCGGTGACAACACGCCGCTGGCCGCCGCCGCGCTCCGGGTGACCACCGCCGACAGCGGTGATTTCGCGTGGAACTCCGGTTTCGGTTCGCCCTACTCGCCGGGCACCGCGACCGACGAGTCGTAACTCCACCTCCCACACGCTCCGCGCCCACCGATGGGCCATTGCTGTCCGCGCGCGTCGATGATACTGTCCAGACAGGTGTCCAGCTCGGTGTCTCGAAGCTGAGAACACCTGGGCGACAGGGGAAGGCGGGCGACGAGATGAGCAGACGCATCGTCGTTGATCTGGATCTGTGTCAGGGGCACGCCGCGTGCCAGGAGGAAGCGCCGGAGGTGTTCACGGTGCCCAAACGCGGGAAGGTCGAAATCCTCGTCGAACGGCCGTCGAGCGCCCAGCACGCGGCCGTCGCCGACGCGGTGACCTACTGCCCCACGCGGGCGCTGTCGATCGTCGACGACAGCGCGGCCGACGACGAAGGAGAATGACATGACCGGTTTTTCGCGCGGCGAACTGGAAGAGATGGTCCAGCGCTGGCTGGATGCGAACAAGCGCTGTGAGGCCGAAGGCGACTGGCGGCCGCTGGCCGACATGTACACCGAGGACGCCACCTACGGCTGGAACTACGGACCGAACCACGAGTTCATGGCGGTGGGTCGCGAGCAGATCCGCGAGATCGCGGTCGGCCAGGAGATGGACGGCCTCGAGGGCTGGACCTACCCGTATCAGCATGTGGTGATCGACGAGAAGACCGGTGACGTCGTCGGTTTCTGGAAGCAGACCTCGAGCGCGACCCGTCCCGACGGCAGCAACTATCAGGTGCAGGGCATCGGTGGCAGCTGGTTCCGTTACGGCGGCGACTTCCAATGGTCCTGGCAGCGCGACTTCTTCGACTACGGCAATGTCGGCGCCTTGTTCATGGAGATGATGACGAACAAGGCGATGACCCCCGGCATGCTCACCCGCATCAAGAAGGCGACGACCGAGCAGCCGCTGCCGGGGTGGTACCCGATCGGGAAAGCGCCGGTTCCGCTGTGGTGACGCCGAATTCGCGACAGTCCTACGCCGGGCTGTCGCGCGCGCAACTGGCCACGCTCGTCCCGGAACTGCTGCTGTGCGGTCACCTGATCGACCGGTCGGGCATGCCGCACACGATCGGCGCGTTCGGTCGCGAGGGCATGACCGAGGTCGCCATCGACGAGTGGCAGGTCGCCAGTCCCGTCTACACCCGGCGGATGCAGGCCGCGCTCGGCTTCGCCGGTGACGGTGTCGAGACGATCTTCAAAGGCCTGCAGCTCGATATCGGCGCCCCGCCACAGTTTCTCGACTTCCGCTTCCGCGTCGAGGATCACGATCACGGCGAGTTCTGGCTCGACCACTGTGGTGCGCTGGCCGATGTGGAACCGCTCGGCGACCAGTTCGTGCGGGCCATGTGTCACGACATCGAGGATCCGACCTTCGACGCGACCGCCCTGGCCACCAATCCGCACGCCCAGGTCCGCCCGATCCATCGCCCGCCGCGTGCGCCCGCGGACCGCAAGCCGGTATGCGCGTGGCGGGTGAGTATCGACCCGGCCAACGAACCGCCGCCGATTCCGCGCAATGCGGGGCTGGTGGCCGGGTCCGTCGCGGCGACGGTGGCGTTGTCACCGATCGACCCGGCCGACGACGGCACCGCCGACTACCGTGGCCCGTTGCTGAGCGATCTGCGGTTCGGTGATTTCTCCCGGTCGGCGCTGATCCGCATCGCCGAGGAGGTCGCGCTGCAACAGCACCTGCTGGTCGCCGGTTTCCTCATCGCGATCCGCGAACGGGTCGACGCGGAGCGGGCGGCGGAGATCGGCCGCAAGCAGTTCGCCGGTGTGGCGGGGGTGGCCGCGGAGCGGATCAGATCGGCCTTGGGTCTGGGTGGTGACCCGGAGTCGCTGGCGCGCGTGCTCGACCTGCATCCGGCGCTCAATCCGCGGCAGTACGTGGGCGCGAGAGTCGAAAAGTCCGGTGCCGAAGTGCGTCTCGTGCTCGAGCGCGGGTGCGGTGCGATCACCGACGGTGTGTGGCCCGCCCTGCTCGACCCGGACCATCTCGCGCCGCTCGACGCGCTGGTGCGTGGTGTCGACCCGCACTACACCTGCCACACCTCGAAGGCGACCGACACCGAACTCGTCGTCGAGGTCGTGCGTGCCGAGGAACCGGCCGCCGAGGCGGTGGAGGTGGCGCTGACCAGGATCAGCACCGGGGCCGCCTTCACCTTCGCCGATCGCGGAATCCCGTTGCCGTTGACCGTCGTAGATTCGAGTGGAGTGCGCAGTGACCGTTGACATGGAGACCTCGATCCCGTTCGACCCGTACGACTACGCCTTCCACGAGGACCCGTACCCCACCTACGCCCGGCTGCGGGCGGAGGCGCCGGTGTACCGCAACGCGTCGATGGACTTCTGGGCGTTGTCGCGGCACCGCGATGTGCGGGCCGCCCTGCGCGACAGCGCCCGCCTGTCCAACAGCTGGGGTGTCTCGCTCGACCCCACCGCCTACGGGCCGGAAGCGCACCGGTCCATGTCGTTCCTGGCGATGGACGACCCCAAGCACGCGCGTATCCGCAAACTGGTGTCCAAGGGTTTCACCCCGCGCAGGCTCGCGGACCTGAGCGAACGGATCGCCGAACTCACCCGTAGCCACTGGGATCGGTGCCTGCAACTGGGCGAGTTCGACTACATCCGTGACTTCGCCGGGCTGCTGCCGATGGACGTGGTCTCGGAGATGCTCGGCGTCCCCGAGTCGGACCGCGCCCATCTGCGTACCCAGTCGGATCTGCTGCTGCACCGGGAGGAAGGCGTGCTCGACGTGCCGCAGGGCGCGATCATGGCCTATCTCGAACTCACCGGTTACTACCGCGACCTGCTCGAAGGGCGCCGCAAGAACCCCGGTGAGGATCTGGTGTCGGTGCTGATGGACGCCGAGGTCACCGACGGCGACGCGGGCACCACCCGCCTGTCCGACGCCGAGATCATCGGCTTCCTGATCCTGATGGTCGTCGCGGGCAACGAGACGACGACCAAGCTGCTCGGCAACGCCATGTACTGGGGTTCGCGGTTCCCCGACGAGGTCGCCAAACCCTTGGCCGACCCCTCGCTCGTGCCGGACTGGACCGAAGAGACACTGCGCTACGACAATTCGACCCAGATCCTGGTGCGCCGTGTCCTCACGGATGTCGAATTCGGTGAGCACACCATCGCGGCGGGGGAGCGGGTGCTGTTGCTGCTCGGTTCGGCCAACCGCGACGAGGACGTCTTCGACGACGCCGCCGAGTACCGCATCGGCCGCGACAGCTCCCAGACCCTGCTGAGTTTCGGTCTCGGCGTGCACTTCTGCCTCGGTGCGCACCTGGCGCGGATGGAGGCCGACATCGGCCTCGGGCAGATCGCCGCCTCCATCCGCGGCTACGAGATCGACACCGCCGCTGCCGAACGGGTGCACTCGGTGAGCGTGCGCGGCTTCGCCACGCTGCCGATGTCGGTGCGGGCGAGATAGGTCACTTCAGCGGCAGGGCGTTCTGCAGCCCACCGACATCGGCGATCCGCCAGTCCGCGTTGCGGTCGACCGTGAGCGAATAGGCCACGGTGGTGAGGGTGCCGGTGGGATTCTGCACGCTGGTGGAGTTGACGGTGAGATAGGCGTTCACCTTGTACACCCCGCCCGACTCGGACACGACGCCGGCCGACAAGGGTGTCGCCGTCGAGGTCCACTGCAGCGGCAGCAGGATCTGCTCGAGTTGCGGCGCTGTCGCGTCGAACTTGCCCGAAAGCTGCGGGGTGGTACCGGTTTTCAGCCGGGCCAGCCACGCCTTGGCGTCCCGGTAGTCTATGGTCGACGCCCCGAGCGCGTAGTCGAGGGCGACCTGTTCGACCCGGCGATCCTCGGCGGCGCGCCGATCGTGGTCGGCGATGGTGGTGCGCGCCGACAGATACAGGATTCCGAAGGTGGCCGTCACCACCACGAGCGCCGCGACGGCGCACCCGGTGAGCACGCTCGACAGCCGGATCGAGAGGGTGCGTGGCTGGGGTCCGTCGGGGGCAGGCGTGTGGGGGCGGGTCTCGAGGTCAACGGTCATGGGGTGCCGGTCCTTTCGTGCCTATTTGATGCCGATGCGCAGATGCACCGTGTCGTCGCCGAGGCCGTGCAGGGCCTGGTCGAGCAGGGCGCCGAGATCGAGATCGGGTGCGGTGGCCACGGCGTCGCGCACCACCGGTTGCAGCATCGGGCCCAAGGCCGCGGCGCTCGGCCCGATCTTCGCGAGCAGCGCGTCGAGTTCGCGCACGAACACCAGCACCCCGCCCCCGGAGAAATAGTCGGCGACCGGGCGGCTCTCGACCAGCGCCGACCCGGACTGCACGATGGCGCTGAGGGTGATGCCGAACTCGCCGAACAGCGGGCCCGCTGTGCTCAGCGACGGCCCCATCCAGTCGATGTCGGCGCCGAGGAATTGCAGGTCGGCGAACAGCTGACGCAGCCGGTCGGTGCGGCTGAGCAATGTCGCGGCCAGCAATGTGGTGGAGCGGCGCAGGGTCTGCATGGTCGCCTCGGTGTCGGCAAGGGCACGGTCGAAGGTGTCGACCAGGCCTGCCATCACCTCGGGGCGGATCTGATCGAGCAGGTCGATCAGCCGGGTGGACAGGGTGGTGATGGTCATCGGCGCGGGCACGCGGTGCGCCGGAATGCGCTGCCCGTCGGTGAGATACGGCCCCGCGTCGTCGACCGGGTCGAAACCGATGTAGGGCTCGCCGAGTGCCGAGAGCTGTTCCACGCGGATCCGGCTCGACACCGGAATCGGGTACCGCTCGTCGATCCGCAAGGCGACGAGTACCCCGCTCGCCTGCTTGCGTACCGACTCGGCCCGGCCCACCGCGATCCCGTTGAGCAGCACCGGCGCGCCGGGACCGAGCCCACCCGAGGTGCTCAGTTCCAGCTCGACGGCCAGGTAGTCGCGACGCGGGTCGATATTCAGTACCCCGAACGTCATGTACGCGACGCCGAGAACCAGCACGGCCGCGATGGCCGAGAGCGACAGCGCGGCACGGGTATTCATCGGACGGCTCCGATCATCCGCAGCAGGTCGACGATTCGCTCGGTCTGCTCGTCGGTACTCTTCGCCCCCGTGACCCCGATCTCGACCACGTCGACCTTCGGCCCGCGCTGGGCGAACGGCAGCACCTTGGTATGGATCAGGTCGACGAGCGTCTTCAGGTTCGACGGCGACGAGGTATCGAACGGTCTGCTGCCGAACAGCATCGGCACCACCGCGGCGGTCGTGGCGTCGAGCGAACCGAGCAGCGGCCCGAGCCAGGCGGCGCTCGGCGCGACCGGGCCGAGCGCGGTGAGGACGAAGATGACACCGATCTGGGCGTTGATCGCATCGGTGGTCTGGGTGACGCCGTAGGGCGTGAGCAGCTCGGCCAGCACGGGGGCGTTGTCGAGAACCCCGTCCTCGAGGGTGGCACCGAGACCGTCGAGGATCGCGTCGACCGAGTCGAGGTGATCGGCCAGGTCCGACAGGTCCGTGCCGAGGGTTTCGGACAGGCGGGCGGTGTCGCCCGGATCGGCGGGCAGCACCCCGTTCATCGTGGTGACGATGTCCTGCAGATCGGTGACCGCGCCGGTGCCGATGAACACCGACAGCGTGGCGAGAATGTCCTCGATGGCCGGGGCGCGGGCGGTGTCGGCCAGCGGGATCGTCGCGCCAGGTCCCAGCGTGCCGGTGGTGGATTCGCTCGGTTCGGTGAGCGCGATGTGCACGTCGCCCAGTGGGGTGTTCTGGCGCAGCTCGGCCGTGGTGCCCACCGGCAGCCGAACCGTGTCGTCGATCTCGACGTCCGCTGTGGCATGGCCGTTTTCGCTGAGGGCGACCGACGAGAGCTTGCCCACCCGGACACCGTCGGCGATCACCTTCGCGCCCTGCGGCAGGTTGAGGACACTGGCGAATTCGATGCGCAGCCGATAGGTGGGTTCGCCGGCGCCCGGCAGAACCGTTCCGCATCCGAGCAGGGTGCAGGCCGCTACGACGATCAGGAACAGGTGTCGTAGCCGACCGCGCCTCCCGAGGGGAAGCTGGTTCCGCAACCGGCACGTCGTCGACCTCATCGCCCACTCACCGCCGCGAGCAGGGCCGGAAGCGCGGGCAGAGTGAGCGTTCCGTCCGGCGCGAGAGCACACGGTTGCCCGGTCACCGCCTGGATTGCCGCACACACGTGTGGTGAGTCGACTTGGGGCACAGCCAGTTTCGGAGGCGCGTACCCGATGGTGGGGCGCCCACTGTCCGGATCGATACTCGCGGCGAAGCCGGCGGCGAGGGCGGGGGTGAGCTCGATGACTTCGGCAACCGAGCCGAATCCCGCCGTCAGCAGTGCGGGCAGGTCGGCGATCTTGTCGAGCGCACGGACCGCCGGGGTGCCGATCATCATCATCACGTCGTTGAGCTGGGGCAGGACCTGGATCAGATAGGTCACGATGTCGATGATCGGTGGGAAGGCGATGGTGACGATGTCGTCGAACGTCCGTGGTAGCTCGATCGTCATCGCCCGCACGGTGTCCCACCCGTTGCGGGCGTGCCGTACCAGCTCGGTGAGGGCGTCGATGAGACTGCCGAGGTGCCCGATCGCGGCATCGGGGGCGGCCAGCGCCCGGCCGAGCTGGTGCAGGACCGCGTTGATGTCGTCGCCGGTGCCCGCGGTCGCCCGGTCGAGCGCCGACAAGCCCGAGCCGAGGGCCGTGCGCTGCGCGGGATCGTCGGCGGCATTCAGTTCGTCGGCCAGCCCGGCGAGCGCGTCGAACGTCTCCGAAAGACTCAGCGGAGTCAGTGTTCTGGTGATGCACGTGCCCGGCTCCCAGCCACCGGCAGCCGGTTCGTCGCCGACGAGAGCGAGATGGCGATCGGCCACCAGGGTGTCGCTCACGGTCACCGCGCCCACATCCGTGGGCAGCCGGCGATCGGCGCGCACGGTGAACCGCACCCGAGCCGAGGCGCCGTGTGGCTCGATGCCGGTGACCTCACCGACCGGGATGCCGAGCACGGTGACGGAGCTGCCCCGGTAGAGCCCGATGCTGTCGGGCATGTCCGCGCAATAGGTGCGCACCGGCGGCGCGGGCCGTGACAGCTGTAGTGCCACCGCGCCCGCGAGGACGACGACAAGCACCACCGCCGTTGACATGAACCCGCGCGAACCGAGCAGGCGTGTCACCATCAGCACCCACCTCCCGGAACCGGCACACAGATACGGTCCGGCACGATCGTCACCGTGGAGTGGTCGATGCTCACCCCGTCGCCACCGGCGAGCAGCGGCGTCAATCGCTGTTCCAGTGCCACCAGTGCTTCGAAGAGCGAACCCAGGTGCGTGCCGAGGTTTTCCAGGCCCGCGACGGCGTCGGCGAGCGGTTGCGCGCGGGCTCGCAGGTCGCGGTCCCAGGCCCGGCCGAGCGGGGACGCCTTGCGCAGCACATCGGACAGGTCGCCCAGAGCCTGGCTCACGATGGCCTTGTTGGTCTGCACCAGCGTTTCCAGGGTGTGCAGGTTGCGCACCAGTTGGGCGAGCACCTGCGAACTGCCGTTCAGCGCGGTCAGGTACTCGTCGGCGAAGGCGAGCGCGCGGGAGATGTCGGCGTTCTGGGTGTTCAGCACCGCGACGAAGTCACCGGCGGCGCGCAGCGCCGACCGGAAAGCGTCGGGACTGTTGTCGAACGAGGTGGACAGGGCGGCCAGGTTCTGTCGCAGCACCGAGCCGTCGATCTCGCGCACGGGTCGTACCGCGTCCTGGAAGACCTCGGTGAGGTTGTAGGGCAGGATCACCCTCTCCCGGGGGATCACGGCCGAACCCAGCGCAGCCGTGCCCGCCGGTCGCAGGGCGACGTAGTAGCCGCCCACCACCGTCAGCATGCGGATCTCCAGGATCGTCTGATCGCCGACGGCCACGTCCTCGCGCACGGTGAACGTCATCCGTACCCGATCCGCCAGCAGGTCAAGCGTCCGTACCCGGCCGACACCGATCCCCGCGATCCGTACATCGTCGCCTTCGCGCAGCGCACCCGCATCGGCCAGTTCGGCGTGGTACACCCGCTCGGCATCCGTCCCGACCACCGCGACCACACCAAGCGCGATCATGAGCAGCACGGCACCGCACAGCCCGGCCAGCCCCCAGCGCAGGTCACCGGCACGCCCGTCCGTGCGCCGGCCGAGCAAGGCGCGCAGTCGTGTCATCGGGTGCGGCACAGCGTCACCCCCTGTCCGTCGAACAGCACCCGCAACGGCTCCGGCGCCGCCGCGACCCCATGAGTGCACGTGCCCGCCCGCCCGTTCGCGGGCACGGTGGCCGCCATGGTCTGGATGAGCCCCGGCAGTCCGGCGAAGACCTCGGCCGCCACCTGCGGATCGGGAAACGCGTTGCGCAACACCAGGTCCAGATCGCTGCCCTCGTCACCGGTGATGCCCGCGACGGTCAGCATCGACCGGATCGGTTGCAGCACCGGGGGAATGGCAACGGAGAAATCGACCAGGCCGGGCAGCTTGTCGGCGATGGCGGTGAACAAGCCGGTGAGGTTGGTCAGCATCCGCACCGCCTGCGCCGACTTACCGCCGAGGCGCTCCGCGATCACGGCCAGATTCCGCACCAGCGTCGACAGCACGACCTGCCGGTCGGAGGCGTAGCGGCTCAGGGTGTCGACCGCGTCGAGAGCGGGACCCAGACCGGCGCCGTCCCCCTGGATCACGGCGAGCAGGCTGGTGGTGAACCGGTTGATCTCCTCGGTGGACAGCTGCGCGAGGACCGGCTGCAAACCCTTGAACAGTGTGGTGATGTCGAACGAAGGAACGGTTTCGGCGGTTCCGAACACTTGCTCGGGCGCGCGCGGTGTGCTCGGCCGCGGCGGTGCGACGATCTCCAGATACCGGAAGCCGGTGAGGTTCTGGTACCGAACGGCGATGGTGGCGGCCGTGTCGACCGGGTGCGCGCGCAGCACGGTGAACCGGACGCGGGCCAGTGCGCCGTCGAGCTCGATCCCCGACACCTTGCCGACCGCGACACCGTGCAACCGCACGTCGTCGCCCGTGCGCAACCCGTTGGCATCGGTGAACAGCGCGATGAAGGACTCGGTGTCGCCGCGCACCGGTCGCTCGATCAACCGGAAGATCCCGGCCAGCGCGACGGCGGTGAGCGTCAGTGCGATCGCCACCCGCACGGCGAGCCCGCGAGTCCTCATCAGCGCCCTCCGCTCGGCAGCAGCGCGGCCAGCGGCCCGGCCAGACCCGGCACGGTGTCGAGTTCGACCGAGACCCGGAGCGCGGGGCCGTCGGGGGTGTCACGGAACGCGGCGCCCAGGCGTTCGAGCAGCGTGGCGAGCTGATCCGCCGATCGTCCCGGTAAACCCATGGTCGCGGACACCTCGTCGAGCAGCAGCGTGGCCATCGGCATCATGTCGCCGAAATGTGTTCGCGCGGTGGTCATCAGCGCGGTGACGGCGGGCAGGAGCTGGTATTGCATATCGCCCCAGAACTGCCCGAACCGCGCGATGTTCGCCGGTGAGCGCAGGTACTCGTTGGTGTAGGCGGCCTCGAGCACGTCGACGGCGCCGGTCAGCATCGGCGGCATACCGGCCAGCACCGAACCGAAGGAACTCGCCAGCTCCGACGGCGGCAGTTCGCGGGTGTCGGCGTAGGCGCGCAGGGTGGCGCCGAGGGCTTCCAGCAGCGGGGTGAAGGCACGCAGGTCACCGGCGATGGTGTGCAGCAGCGCGGCCAGTTTCGGGGTGAGTACCTGCTCGACGAGTCCGCCGGTGGAGCGCAGCAGCGCCGCCAGCGTGGCGTCGCGGACGCGGCCGTCGTCGAGGTCGACCGAGGACGCGTTCCCGAGCTCGGTGCCACCGGGCCGCGCCACGAGATTCAGCGCGCTGATGCCGAACAGATTGCCCGGCGCGAACTCGACATCGACGGTGTCGGTGAGCCCGAACAGCTGCGGCCGGTCGAGCACGAGGGTGAGCTGTTCGCGCCCCCGCCCGGCCGGTGCGATGGCCTCGACCGTCCCGACCCGCACCCCGTCGAGACGGACATCGGTGCCGGGGGCGATGCCCGCACCGACCCGCTCGGTTCGCAACGTCACCCGGATCTGCTCGGCGGCAAGAGATTCCGGCCACACCTGCCAAGCCAGCACGCTCGCCAGCGCGACCAGGAGCGCGCAGACACCGAGCACGCGGGCACGCAAGGGCCCCACCTCGGTCCCGGGAAGTGCGTACGGAGGCATGCGCGTCACCCCGTGAACGTGATCGGGGAGCGCCAGCCCCACAGGACGACGGTGGCCACCATGTCGAGCGCGATGATCGCCACCAGGCTGGCGCGGATGGCGCGCCCCGAACCGATCCCGACACCTTCGGGTCCACCGACCGCGAAATAGCCCTGGTAACAATGGATCAGGACCACCGCGACGGCGAACACCACCACCTTCACGGTCGCGGCGAACACATCCCAGCCGAGGACGAACTGGTCGAAGTAGTGGTCGTAGGTCCCGGTCGGCACCTCGTGGATCGATGTCACGATCAGCTGACACGACAGATAGCTCAGGATCAGCGCCACCACGAAAGCCGGTGCCACCGCGACGATCCCGGCCACCACCCGGGTGGTGACCACGAACGGCACCGACCGGATCCCCATGGATTCGAGTGCGTCGATCTCCTCCGAGATCCGCATCGACCCGATCTCCGCCGTCATCCGGCAGCCCGCCTGTGCGGCGAAACCCACCCCGGCCGCGATCGGTGCCAGCTCCCGAGTCACCCCGAACGCGGAGATGAGCCCGCTGAGCTGCCCGAGTGCCAGCGCGTCCAGCGCGTGATGGGCCTCGATGCCGATGGAGGCACCCATCGCCGCACCCATCAGCAACATCAGCGGCACCACCCCGCCGCCGACGATCACCGAGCCGCGCCCCCAGGTCATATCGGTGATCGCGGTGAGTGTCTGGCGCCGGTAGTGCGCGAGGGTGTACGGCACCGACGACAGCACCTGCCAGCAGAACCCGATCACGAACCCGAGTGACTCCACGGGGCGCACCGGTCCGATGCGGCGGCGCAGCCGGCCGATCCAGCGCACTCCGAACGGCAGATACGGGCTCGCGGTCATCAGGCCGCCCGCAGTGGAACGAACACCGTGATCACCTGGGTGACAACGGTATTGAGCACAGTGATCGCCGCGACCGACATCACCACCGCCGCGTTGACACCGTCGGCCACCCCGCGTGGTCCACCCCGCGCCTCCAGCCCGCGCTGACAGGCGATCACCACCACGAGGAACCCGAACATCAGCGACTTCACCAGCGACACCCACACATCCAGCGAGGTGGTGAACGCGCCGAAGGAGTCCCAATAACTGCCCGGCGTGACGTCGAGGGCGGTGACCGCCACGCCGTATCCGGCGGCGATCCCGACGACGATGATGAGCACGTCGAGCAGCGGCGCGATCAGCATCATGGCGGCGATGCGCGGAACGACCAGGCGCTGCACCGGATCCACGCCCATCACGCGCATGGCGTCGACTTCCTCGCGCACGGTGCGCGCACCGAGGTCGGCGGCGATCGCGGCGGCGCCCGCCCCGCCGAGCAGAATGCCCGCGGCCATCGGCGCGCCCTGTTTGATCACCCCCAGCCCGCCCGCGGCGCCGATCATCGAGTCGGCGCCCAGCTGGGAGACGATATTGCCGACCTGGGTGGACAGGATCACCCCGAACGGCACGGCCATCAGCACGGCCGGAATCGCGGTCACCTTCACCAGGAACCAGGCCTGTTCCAAGGCCTCGTGCACCGGAAATCGCAGGCGCACGGCGTCGTTCGCGCCGATCCGCACGGCCGAGGTGCCCATGCGCAGGGCGCGGCCGAAGGTGGCCAGCGCCGACAGCACGGTGTCGGCGAAGTTGCGGCGCAGCACCGCGCCCGCGGTGCGTGGCTGCGCGAGTGGCTCGGCGTCGGTGGAATGGCCGTGCCCGGCTCGCGATGTGGTCCGCCCGAACAATGCACACCCCCTCGGTGTTCGAATGCCCGTTCAATTGCCTGGACACCAGTCTGGACGGTACTACACCCAGCTTCGGCGGAAGGTCGTAATCGCGAATCGCTCCGAACGAGAGCGATTCTCCGTATCATGGACACCTGTCTGGACAGAAATTCAGAAATAGCGAACCGGTATCGAGTTGCGAGGCACTGCATGGTTGGTTTCAGTTTGTCGAACGTATTCGCGACCGTGGCGGCGGCGATTCCGGAGCGCGAATTCCTCGTGCACGGTGACCGCCGGGTGTCCTATGCCGAAACCGACTGCAGGGTAACGGGATTCGCGAAATTCCTGGCCGCGCGGGGGATCGGTGCCGAGGTCGAGCGGACCGCCCGGCATTTGTCCGGGCAGGACCATTTGGGCGTCTATTTGCGCAACGGCACGGAGTACCCGGAGATCTTGATCGGTGCCTACCGGGCGCGCGCGGTGCCTTTCAATATCAACTACCGCTACGTCGAAGAGGAATTGCTGTACCTGCTCCGCGACGCCCGGGCACGAGTGCTGGTGTACCACGCCGAATTCGCCCCACGGGTGGCCGCGGTACTGCCCACGCTGACCGACCCGCCGCTCCTGATCCAGGTCGCCGACAGCAGTGGCAACGACCTGTTGCCGGGCGCGATCGACTACGAGACCACCGTCGCCACCACCGAGGGCGAGCTGCCGGAACCCGACGGCGACGATCTGTACCTGCTCTACACCGGCGGCACCACCGGGATGCCCAAGGGTGTGCTGTGGCGTCAGGACGACATCTACCTCGCCGCCATGGGCGGCACCCGCTTCGGCACCGGCGTGCGACTGGATTCCTATGCGGAACTGGCCGATTCGGCCACGGTCACCGGCGGCGCCTACCGCTTGGTCGTCGCCGCCCCGTTCATGCACGGCGCCGCCCAGTGGTTGCTGTTCCAGTGCGTCACCAACGGCGGAACCCTGGTGCTGCCCACCGTCGTCGACCGCTTCGACGCCACCTCGGTCCTCGAGGCCGTGGCCAGGGAGAACGTGATCGCCCTTCCACTCGTCGGTGACGCCATGGCGCGACCGATCGTCGCCGAACTCGAGCGGCGCTACTACGACCTGCCGTCGCTGGCCGCCGTGCACAACGCAGGCGCCCCGCTCACCCCGGCCGTGCGACAGCGATTGATCGCGGCCTTCGGCAAACCCGTACTCGTCGTCGACTCGGTGGGCTCCTCGGAGTCCGGCATCCAGATGACCCAGGTCTACGACGCCGACGCCCGAACCACAGCGAGCAGCTTCGTCCCCGCCGACACCGACACCGCCGTGATCGACGAGGACCTCACCCGGCTGCTCGACGAACCGGGCGCCTCGGGCTGGCTGGCGCGCAAGGGCCGCATCCCGCTGGGCTATCTGGGCGACGAGGAGAAGACACGGCGCACCTTTCCGGTCGTCGACGGTGTGCGCTGGTCCATCGCGGGTGATCGCGCGAAGGTGCTGGGCGACGGCCGGATCGAACTGCTCGGCCGCGACAACCTGACGATCAACTCCGGCGGCGAGAAGATCTTCGTCGAAGAGGTCGAGCGCGCCGTCGCCGCCCACGCGAGCGTGCTCGACGTGGTCGTGGTCGGCAGACCGTCACAGCGGTGGGGTAGCGAGGTCGTCGCCCTAGTGCAGATGGGCGACGAGACCGTCACCGATGCCGAGCTGCTCGATGAATGCGCCAAGCACATCGCCCGCTACAAACTGCCGAAAGCCATTCTGCGCTGTCGCGAAATCCTGCGCTCGCCCACCGGCAAGGCCGACTACCGGTGGGCGCGCGGCGTCGCGACGCGGATGTGAGGAGATCCCGATGCCCCCACTCACCCTGCCCGCCGGCCTCGACTTCTCCGACCCGGGACTCTGGGCACAGCGCACGCCCGTCGAGGAATTCGCGATGTTGCGCGAGGCCGCCCCGGTGTGGTGGAACGCGCAGTCCGACGACATGTGCGTGCCCCACGACGACGGCGGATTCTGGGTCGTGAGCCGTCACGAGGACGTGCGAACGATCTCGCGCAACCCCACCCTGTTCTCCGCGAGCACCAAGGGTTCGGTGATCCGCTTCCCCGGCACCGTCACCGCCGACACCTTCGAAGCGACGAAATCCATGCTCCTCAACATGGATCCGCCCAAGCACTCGGCCGTGCGCCGCATCATCTCGCGCGGATTCACCCCACGCGCGGTCGAGGCGCTGCGCGCCGCGCTGGCCGAACGCGCCGAGGCCATCGTGCACGCCGCCCGTGCGACCGGCGGCGGCGACTTCGTCCACCAGGTGGCGCGCGAGCTGCCGCTGCAGGCCATCGCCGAACTGTTCGGCATCCCGCAACCGGATCGGCTGCGCCTGTTCGACTGGTCCAACCAGATGCTCAATTTCGACGACCCCGAATACGGCGACCCCATCGGCGCCACCGCGGATCTGCTCGGCTACGCCTGGCAGCTGGCCGAATCGCGACGCCTCGACCCCGCCGACGACCTGGTGTCGAAACTGGTCACCGCCGATATCGACGGCGGCTCACTGACACCCGACGAATTCGGCTTCTTCATGATCCTGCTGACCGTCGCGGGCAACGAGACCACCCGTAATGCCACCACTCACGGCATGAAGGCCTTCGTGGATCATCCGGAGCAGTGGGAACTCTTCCGCGCGCAGCGCCCACGCACCGCCGCCGACGAGATCGTCCGCTGGGCGACTCCGGTGATCGCGTTCCAGCGCACGGCCACCGAGGACACCGAACTGAGCGGTCAGCCGATCCGCGCGGGGCAGCGGGTCGCGATGTTCTACAGCTCGGCCAATTTCGACGAATCGGCCTTCGGCAACCCCTTCACCTTCGACATTCTGCGAGACCCCAACCCGCACCTGGGTTTCGGTGGTACAGGCCCGCACTACTGCGTAGGCGCGAATCTGGCGCGACTGCAACTGGAGCTGATCTTCGGGGCCATTGCCGACGCCATGCCGCGCCTACGGCAGGTGGCCGAGCCGACCAGGCTGCGGTCGAGCTTCGTCAACGGGATCAAGCACTGGCAGGTCGCCTACGAGTGAGGCGGATCGCCGGTCGCCGGGACCGATCCGTAGTAATGTCCAGACAGGTGTCCAGGCTCGTCTGGACGAAAGGAAGGTGTGACCATGCCACGATTCGAACCCCACCCGCCGGCGCGCCCCGCCCTGGTCACCGGCGGCTCGTCCGGCATCGGCGCCGCCACCGCGAAAGCCCTTGCCGAACTGGGTCATCCGGTCGCGCTCGGTGCCCGGCGCGAGGCCGAGTGCGAGGCCGTCGCGGCGGCCATCCGGGAGAAGGGTGGCACCGCGTTCGCCCACCGGCTCGATGTCACCGACAACGACTCGGTGGAGGAGTTCGTCGCCGCCGCGCAGCGCGAACTCGGCGACATCGAGATCCTGGTTTCGGCCGCCGGGGTGGTGAAATTCGGGTGCGTGCACGAGCTGTCCTCGGCCGACTTCGTCCGCCAGCTCGACCTGCACCTGGCGGGCCCGCAGCGCCTGCTGCGCCTGCTCGTGCCAGGCATGATCGAGCGGCGCCGCGGCGACGTGGTGCTCATCGGCTCGGACTGCTCGGTGACGCCACGTCCGCGCACCGGCGCCTACAGCGCCGCCAAGGCGGGCATCGAGACCCTGGCCACTCAGATGCGGATGGAGCTGGAGGGCACCGGCGTTCGCGTGTCGCTGGTCCGCCCCGGTCCCACCGCTACCGAGATGGGCACCGACGCGACCGTCGAGGACATCGAGCCGCTGCTGAAGGACTGGGCACGCTGGGGCTTCGCACGCCACCCCTACATGTTGCGCGCCGCCGACCTGGCCGACGCCGTCACCGCGGTGGTGTCCACGCCGCGCGGTGCCCATGTGATCGTCAGCGAGGTGCAGCCCGAGTCGCCGCTGCGCTGACTCGCCAGACGTCGAAAGCCGCCCCGAACCTTCCGGGGCGGCTTTCGCGTGTGACGTCAGCGGCGCCTGCGGTAGCGCACCCGGCACGGCTGCTGCAGCTGCACGACCATCTTGGAGTGATCGTTGCGATAGCTGTCCGACGGCTGCGCCATCTCGAACTCCCAGTCGCGCAACAGGATCGAGAAGATCGCCTTCATCTGCATGAGGGCGAACGCGGCACCGACGCAGCGATGCCTGCCCGCGCCGAACGGGATCCAGGTCCAGCGGTTGACGATATCGGCCTGTTCGGGGTCGATATAGCGGCCGGGATCGAAGGCGTCGGGATCGGGGAAGCATTCGGGCAGCCGGTTGGACACCGCCGGGGTGGCCGCCACCAGGTCGCCCGGCGCGATGCGGTGCCCACACACCTCGAACTCGTCCCTGGCCACCCGCATCAGGATGATGAGCGGTGGATGGAGCCGCAGCGTCTCCTTCAACGCCGCTTCCAACCGCGGAATCCGGCGCAGCGCACGGAAACTCACCTCGGTGTCGTCGGTGAAGAGGCTGTCGAGCTCCCCGACCACATCGGCGAGCGTGTCGGGGTGGCGCAGCAGTTCGATCATCGTCCACGCCGAGGTCCCCGAGGTGGTGTGGTGACCGGCGAACATCATCGAGATGAAGATGCCGGTGACCACCGACGCCGAGAAGCGCGGTGCGCCCTGTTCGTCGCGCACCGACACCAGCACGTCGAGCAGATCGCGTTCCTCCTTGCCCTGGGGAGGCGCGGCGATGCGGCGGTCCATGATCTCGCCGACCAATTCGACGAGTCGGCGCCGCGATTCGTCGCGTTTACGGAAGCTCTCGATCGGCATATACGGATCGACGTAGGCCAGTGCGTCGGTGCCGCGCTCGAGATCGTGATAGAGCTCGGCGAAACGGCTGTCGAGTTCATTGCGGAATTTGGTGCCGATGAGGCAGGCCGAGGAGGTGTAGATGGTGAGCTCGGCGAAGAAGCCGAGCAGATCTATTTCGCCGGAATCGCCCCAGTCCGCGATCATCCGGTCCACTTCGTGCGAAATCGTCGCCGCATGGCCGCGCATGTAGTCGGCGCGCAACGCCTGATTGTGCAGCATCTCCTTGCGCCGCTCCGGGCTGGCGTCGAAGACGACGCCCTCGCCGAAGATCGGCTTCATGAAGGGATACGCGGCCTCCTGGTCGAGGTCCTCGTCGCCGGCGCGGAAGAAGAATTCATTGGCCTCGGCGCCCGAGAGCAACACCACGTCGCGCCCGGCCAACTCGAAAACGCCCACGTCGCCACATTCCTCGCGCACCCGGCGCATGAGGGCGATCGGGTCGGAACGCAGTTCCTCGAGGTGACCGTGCTCGTGTTCGCCGCCGGAGACCCGTCGCGGTTTCAGAAGCGTCATCGAAGACCTTTCAATCTCTGGGTCATATAGACACGTGTCCAGACGGTACTACAGTTCTCGGGCGTGGCGCAATGCGCGAAAAAGCCGCCACCCGGTTACCGGATGACGGCTTCTGTTGTCGCGGAGACTATTTCAGGATCAGGTAGACCGATTTCTCGATCCGGTCCGCCATTTCGTCGTAGGTCCCGTATCCCATCCCGGCACGCACCAGCGCGCCCGCGTAGAGCAATTCGAACGCCTCGAGCACATCCGGATCGTGGTCGGGACCCAGCGCCCGCGCGATCCGCTGCCGGATCTCCAGGCCGATCCGCACCCGCAGATGCGACACGTCGGGGTCCTGGCCGAGCAGGGCGCTGGTCACGGCACCCGCCAGCTCGTTCTCCCCGCCGACCATCAGCGACACCTGCCGCAGCGTCTCGACGACCCGCTCGGCCGCCGACTTGTCGTCGTCGTGTTCGAGCTGCGGCGTCTGCAGCAGGCGACGCCAGAACACCTCGGCGACGAGGTGTTCCTTCGACGAGAAATAGGTGTAGGCGGTCGCGGTTCCCACCCCCGCGGCGGCGGCCACCTGGCGCACGGTGAGTCCGGAATAACCCTGCTCGGTGATGACGTCGACGGCGGCGCGGGTGAGCCGGTCGACCGTATCGGCCTGTTTCTCGGTCAGGCGCCTGCGCGTGGCCTCGAGAATCGCGGGATCAGAATGGTTTTCGGACACAATTCCATATTAGTCGCAGGTGCATGGGATACCTATTTGGGCCTGCGCATGCGCGGTTCGCCGCCCCCGCGTGCCCGTTCGGAAACGGTGCTGATCGCGGTATCGAGCCGGGTTCCGTTGGGCCAGCCGACATAGTGGCACAGGAACAGGGCGATTTCGCGGAGCTGTTCCTCGGTGAGCTCTTTGTTGTGCAGGGCGGCGTGGATCTGGATTTCGGCGGTTTCCATGCGGCCCTGGGCGGCGAGCGCGCCGAGCAGCAGCAGCCGGCGGTCGCGGTCGGTGAGTCCGGGGCGCGACCAGATCTCGGCGAAGAGGTGATCGACGGTGGTGGCGAAGAACGCGCCGTCGATCTCCGGCGGTTGCCAGCCGTAGACCTCTTTCATGCGGGCCAGGCCGCGGGCGCGGGCGTCGTCGGTCATGTGCTGCTCCTGTCGGATGTGGGGACCCGAAGGCCGAGACCTTCGGCGAGATGCTCGAAACCCATTCGGGCGAGCGGTAATTCGACGCCGAGCCGGGCGCCGAGGTCCAGGGCCAGCGCCAGATCCTTCTCGCCCAGGTCGCGTACGTGCGACATGATCGGCAGCCACGGATCGCCCTCGGCGAGGCGGGCGGTGGACTCGCGCCACAGGATGGCACCCGGTCCGCCGGTGACGGCGTCGGAGTGGCGCACCACCTCACCGAGGCGGCGGATGTCGAGCCCGGCCGACTCGGCCAGGCGCGAGGCCTCGGCGGCGGCGGCGAAGGCGACGAAGTGCACCAGATTGCGGGCGAGCTTCATCCGGGTACCCGCACCCACCGGGCCCGCGTGCACCACGAGATCGGCGAAGCGGGCGAACGGGGACCGCACCGCCTCGAACGCGGTCTCGCTGCCGCCGATCATGACCGCGAGGCGCCCCTGTTTCGCGCCGGGCGCACCACCGCTGACGGGTGCGTCGACCAGCTCGACCTCGTGGCGCGCGCATTCCTCGGCCAATTCGATCGCCGTGCTGTCGGCGATGGTCGAATGCACGGCGACCACCGTGCCCGCGGCGGCCGTCGACAGAATTCCCTGCGGACCGGTCAGCACATCGCGGACCTGGGCGTCGTCGAGGACGGTCACCGAGATCACCGCCGCGCGGGCAGCGACCTCGGCCGGTGTCGCCGCCACCGCGACACCCGCGGCGGCGAACTTCTCGGTGGCATCGGCCCGCGCGTCGCACACCACCAGGCCGCCCGGCCAGTCGACGAGCCTGCGCGCCATGGGCGCACCCATGTTGCCCAGCCCGATGTAGCCGAGACGTGGCGCGTTGTCGGTGGTCATGAGCGGATCACCTGACCGCCGTCGACATTGAAGATCTGCCCGGTCACCCAGGCGGCGTCGTCGGAGAGCAGATACAGGCAGGCGCCGACGAGATCCTGCGGTGTGCCCATCCGCTTGAGCGGCAACCGCTTCACCATGTCGTCGACGATGACCGACGGCGTGATCGTCTTGGTCGCCTCGGTATCGATGGGGCCCGGGGCGATGGCATTGATCCGGATGCCGGAGCTGCCGAGCTCGTGTGCCAGCTGCTGGGTGAGGCCGTTCACGCCGACCTTGGCCAGCCCGTAGAAGCTCGAATAGGTCCACGCGGCGGTGGAGGACTGGTTCACGATGGACCCGCCACTGGCGCGCATCGTCGGCCAGACCGCGCGGGTCACGTTCAGCGCGCCGTCGAAGTTCACGCTCATGAAGTGCTTGTAGTAGTCCCACGGCACCGTGAGCAGCAGGTTCAGCTTCATGGTCCCGTAGATGGCCGCGTTGTTCACCAGATGGTCGATGCCACCGAACTTCTCGACGGTGAACGCGGCGAGCGCGGCCGCGGAATCCGGGTCGGCGACATCGACCTCCCGGAAAGCGGCGACACCGCCGGCCGCGGTGATCTCCTTGGCGACCGATTCGCCCGCCTCGGCATTGATGTCGGCCACCACCACTCGGGCGCCCTCGGCGGCGAGCGCCTTGGCGTAGGCCGCGCCGATACCCTGTGCCGCGCCGGTGACGATCGCGGTCCGGTCGGTGAAACGTGTCATGTCTGTTCTCCTTCAGGCCGGGTAGGCCACGAGTTTGGTTTCGAGGTATTCCTCGAAACCGGCGACGCCCATCTCGCGTCCGATGCCGGACTGCTTGTAGCCGCCGAAGGGCGCGTCGACCGAGTACCAGGTGCCGCCGTTCACACCGAGGGTCCCGGTGCGGATGGCGGAGACGACCTTGTCGACGCGGGCGGGATCGGTGCCCCACACCGAGCCCGACAGGCCGTAGGGGGAGTCGTTGGCGATGCGGATGGCGTCGGCGTCGCCGTCGTGCGGCAGGATCACCAGCACAGGCCCGAAGATTTCCTCCCTGGCCACCCGGGACTCGTTCGTCAGCCCGGCGATCAGGGTCGGCTCGACGAAGTAGCCCGCGTCGCGGCCGGCCGGACGACCGCCGCCCACGACCACCTCGCCGCCTTCGGTGCGAGCCAGCGAGATGTAGCCCTCCACGCGTTCGCGCTGTCGCTCGGAGATGAGCGGACCGCACACGGTGCGCCGGTCGTCCGGGTCGCCCGCGCGGATGCCGGCCATGGTCTTGGCTGTTGCTTCGAGAGCCGCCTCATAAGCGCTGCGCGGTACCAGCAACCGGGTGGACAGCGCGCAACCCTGACCGGCGTGCACACACACCGAGAAGGCGGCCATCGCGCAGGCCGCCGCGATATCGGCGTCGTCGAGGACGACGAACGCGGACTTGCCGCCGAGCTCGAGGAACACCTTCTTCACCGTGGCCGCCGCCGCGGCCATCACCGACTTCCCGGTGCGGGTGGAACCGGTGAACGACACCAGATCCACGTCGGGATCCTCGGCGAGCTGCGCGCCGAGCCGGTGATCGGAGCCGGTCACCACATTGAACACACCCGCGGGGATATCGGTGTGCTCGGCGGCCAGAATCCCCAGTGCCGCACCGCACCACGGGGTATCGGGTGCGGGTTTGAGCACCACGGTATTGCCCGCCGCGAGCGCGGGCCCGATCTTGGCCAGGTTGATCTGATGGGGGAAGTTCCACGGCGTGATCGCCCCGACGACGCCCACCGCCTCGCGCCGCAGTTCCCTGCGGGTACGCATACCCATCGGTTCGGCGATCGGCATCTCGGTGCGCCAGGAATAGGATTCGGCGAGGTCCGCGAAGTAGCCGAGATCGTTCACCGGCCCTTCCAGATGAGGTCCTGCCGTGAGCATCCGGGGTGCGCCCGCCTCCTCGATGGTGATCTCGCGCAGTTCCTCGATGTGCTCGCGCATGGCCTCGCGCAATTGGCGCAGGCAGCGCGCCCGGAACGCCGGATCGGTCGACCATCCGGTGGTGTCGAAGGCGGTGCGGGCCGCGGTGACGGCCGCGCGCATGTCCTCGGTCGTGGCATCGGCCGCCCAGCCGAGGCGCTCGCCGGTGGCGGGGTTGCCGGTCGCGAACACTCCGCCCGATCCCCGGCTCAGTTTTCCGTCGATCAGCAGCGTGCAGCCGTCCTCGGGACGTAAATTGCTCGGCACCGTGTCTCCCTAACTGTCTGGACAGGTGTCTAGACTGTATTTCACCGTCCGCCGGTGAGCAAGGGCGCATCGGCCGGAACCGTTGCCCGCGAGAGGAAATGCCATGAAGACCAGACTGCGATGCCCCTGTGGAGACCTCATCGTCGGTGCCGACGAGGACGACCTGGTCGAGCACGCGAACGCGCACCTGGTAGCGAACCATCCCGACCACGACTACACCCGCGAGGAGATTTTGCTGTTCGCCTACTGACACGACAGCGGGCCCGCACCGTGTACCGGTGCGGGCCCGCTGTCGTGGACCGGGTCAGGGTTTGCGGGCGACCCCGCCGTACGCGGAGATCGGCTGGACTTCGCCCACCTGGGCATTCTCGGGCCGCCACTGGGTGATCGAGGTGAAGCCGGGCTCCACGAACTCGAGGCCGTCGAACACCGCCTGGATCTGGGCCTGCGTGCGCGGAATGTAGGGGGTGCCGCCGGTGCCGGTGTAGTTCTCGCACAGCGTCACGTAGGCCTGGCTGTCGTCGGTGCCGTCCCACATGATGAGGTAGCTGCCCGACGGGACCGCCGCCAGCACGGTGCCGACGATGCGGAGCAGGTCCTCGTAGGTCTTGGCGTGGCCGAGCACGCCCATGAACATCACCGCGATGGGCTCGTTGAAGTTCAGCACATTGCGGGCGTCGGCGACGATCTTCTCGGGCTCGTGGAAGTCGGCGTCGATGTAGGTGGTGACACCCTCGGGGGTGGTGCTGGTGAGCAGCGCCCGCGCGTGGGTGAGCACCAGCGGATCGTTGTCGACGTACACCACGCGGGCGTCGGGGGTGACGCCCTGGGCGACCTCGTGGGTGTTCTGCATGGTCGGCAGGCCGGTGCCGATGTCGAGGAACTGCCGGATGCCGCGCTCGCGGGCCAGGAACCGGACCGCCCGGATCAGGAACTGCCGCGACTGCACCGCCATGGTCGAGATGTCCGGGTCGACGGCCAAGCCCGCGTCACCGGCGATCTTGTCGATGTCATAGTGGTCTTTGCCTCCCATCCAGTAGTTCCAGATCCGCGCCGAATGCGGGATGTCGGTCCTGATCTGTGGGGTGTCTACGTCGGCCATGGGTCTCGTTCCTCTGCGAATCGACTGTGACTTAGCCGGCCCGCCGGTCCACACCGCCGGCGCGGGACAGCATCTGATCTGGTTGCGACAGTACAAGATTGACGCCGTGCTCGAGCAGATTCGTGGTTCACCTGTTCGGGCCGATCGAAACCGGTTCTCGCGCTGCGAATCTCGCGCCCGACAAGGTGGTCCCGGACGGGAACGGTCAGGTCGAATTCCCGCCGGTGACCCGATTCGCGGCTCCCTACGGTCGGTCGAGTGAACCCTGATACCTACGCACAGACCCCGGTGACCGACAGGCTCCACCGTCCCCTGATCCTGTTCATGGCACTCGCGGCCGCCGTCGGTACATCGACGATCTATCCGATGCAGCCCGCGATCGCGGACGTGGCGGATTCGCTCGGCACCCAGATCACCGCTGTCGGATTCGCCCTGGCTTGCGGGCCGATCGGCTACATGCTCGGACTCGGCCTGCTGGTGCCGCTGGTCGACCGCTTCGCTCCCGGCCGCGTCCTGGCCGCTCAGTTCGGGGTCCTCGCGTGTGCGCTCGCGGCCGGTGCCGCCGCGGGCAGCGCCACCGTGCTGGCTCCGATGATCGGTCTGGTCGGCGCCTGCTCGGCGGTCGGGGCCGGGTTGAGCTCCGTCGCCGGCCGGTTGGCGCACCCGCACCGGCGCGCGACGGTTCTGGGAGTGGTGACCGCGGGCATCTCCGTCGGCATCCTCGCCGGCCGGATCGTGGGCGGGTGGCTCGCGGACGAGATCGGCTGGCGCGCGATGCTGCTCGTCTTCGCGGCCGGCTGCGCCCTGCTCGCCGTCTGCTGCCTCGTCGCGCTGCCCGTCGTGACCGGCACCGCCGAGCGCGGCTACTTCTCGACCTTGCGTTCCCTGCCCGGATTGTTCGTCCACCACGCGACGCTTCGGATCGCCGCTGTGCGTGGCTTCCTGTGGTTCTTCGCCTTCTGCGCGGTCTGGGCGGGCATCGCCGTGGCACTCTCGGAGCCCCCGTACTCCTATTCGGCCGAACGGATCGGCCTCTACGCGCTGGCGGGCCTCTCGGGCATCCTGGCCACCCGGATCGCGGGCACACGGACCGACCGCGACGGCGCTCGCCCGGTGATCCTCGCCGGTCTCGCCCTCGCCGGAGCCGCCACCGTCGTCATGGGTTTCGGCCTCGCGAACACGCTCGTGACGCTGGTCTGCCTGGCGGCCTTCGACGCCGGGCTCTTCGCTGCCCAGGTCGCCAACCAGAGCACGGTCCTGGCGATCGAACCCGACGCACCGGCACGCTTCAACAGCGCGTACATGCTGGTCTACTTCGTCGGTGGCAGCCTCGGGACCGCCTTCGGTGCCGCGGCGGTCGAGTGGTTCGGGTGGCAGGCGACCGCCCTGATCGCGGCGGCAGCCATCGTCGCCGCCGCGATCAGCACAGCACGATCGCCGCTCGTATAATATGAAACTCGTATGGTCGTTCGGTGGGTAGGAGAAGAGAGCGCGGATGGTGGCGGACGAAGCGACTCGGCGACGCAAGCTCACGGTGGCGGTCAAAGACGCCCTGCGTGACTTGAATATCGAACTGTCTTTGCTCAATCGGCGCTTCGGTGGCCAGGTGGAGCTGCGGGAGGTGGACTTCACCTGTCTCGACCTGATCAACCGGCACGGGCCGATGTCGCCGAAGGAACTCTCACGCCGGGCCGGCCTGCACCCGGCCACGCTGACCGGGATTCTCGACCGTTTGCAGAACGGTGGATGGGTCGTGCGCGAACGCGACCCGGAGTCCGCCGACCGCAGGGCCGTCACCGTCCGTGCTGTGCGCGAACGCAATTCGGCGCTCTACGAGGTGTTTTCCGGCATGAACAACCGGATGGACGCGCTGTGCGCCGACTACACCGACGACCAGCTCATGGCGATCGCCGACTTCCTCCGGCGCACCGGTGATGCCGGGCGGCAATCCGCCGAGGAACTCGCCCGCTGAACGGCACCGCTGGAATTCGATGTCATCGGCAAGCCCTCCGGTCAGCGGGTGAAGGCTGCCGCATGGTCGGTGACCCAGGTGGCGAAATCCTGTGCGGGACGGTCCAGGAGGTCGGCGACCGTGGCGGTCGTCGGGCCGAGAATGCGGACCTTGTCGGGTTGGGTCAGCGATCGGGGACCGGTGAGGACATCGGAGCGATTCCCGTGTCCTTCCTCGGTCAGCGCGCGCACCGCGACGGCGGCGATATCGCGTTCGTGGATCGGCGAGGTGGCCGCATCCCGATACGCACCGCGCACCACGTCACCGGCGCGTAGCTGTGGCGCCCACGCCAGGGTGTTGGCGGCGAAATCGCTGCAGCGCAGGGCGGTCCATGCCATGCCCGAACTCTGGGCGGCGGCCTCGAGGGCTCGGAACCCCGCCATGAAGCGCGGTTCCCCCGCGGGGAACTCGACGGTCGCCGCGGAGATGACCACAACCCGCTCGACCCCGTGACCCGCTGCCGCGGCGAGGATCGCGCCGCGGAGTCGAGGGCGCCACGCGAGCTCAACAGCACCGCCTCGGTGCCCTTCCATACGTCGGCCGGGATATGCGGGCCCGCTGGATCACCCTGTGCGACAACAACTCGACTCGGCAAGACGGCTTCACGATCCCGGGTGACCGCCGTGACGGGTGCGCCTGCCGCTACCAAGTGGGAGACGACTTCACGGCCCACGATCCCGGTGGCTCCGATGACGACGAACATGACCCCGGGAGAGATGTAATACGGAAATCAAACTACTTCGCCGTGATGCTCGTCACCGAGGGAAGGGCTAATCTGGGGCGAACGGACATGGGGGAGTCGATGGACGACGCGGGTTTCGATCGCAAACTGGACGCATTCGAACGATGGCAGTCGACCCCCTGGGGCAGGCTCCGATACCGCATAGCCGCCGCAAACCTCGCCACTCATCTCCCGGCCGGGCGCAGCCTCGCGGTCCTCGATGTCGGTGGGGGCAACGGGCTGGATGTCCTAGAGCTGGCCGCTCTCGGTCACCGGGTGACCATCGCCGATCTCTCACGGCCATCCCTCACCTCGGCCGAGGCGCTCGCCGCCGAGCGCGGACTCGCCGACCACATCACCACCGCGCCGGTCGCCATCGACGACCTGGCGACCGAGTTCGGGCACGCGGCGTTCGATATCGTGCTGTGCCACAACGTGATCCAATACCTCCCCGAATCACCGATATCCGCCCTCGCGGCCCAGCTCGCGCACACGGGTCTGCTCTCCGTCATCGCTCCCAACGCGGCCGCGGACCCCCTTCTCACCGCGGTCCGTTCCCGGAATCTCACCGAGGCGCTGCGCCTACTCGACGCCCCGACCCGTGTCGCTGTCACCTACGACACCGAAGCGCGAGCCTGCTACGCCGACGACATCGCAGGCGACCTGCGCGACGCGGGCCTGGAAGTGCTGGCCCACAGCGGAATCCGCGTCGTCTGCGACCTCGTCACCGACGACGCCCGTAAATCCGAGCCCGACTTCTACGCCGATCTGGAACGCCTGGAACTGGCCTTGACCAACCGGGCGCCGTACCCCCACTTCGCCCGCATGTTCCAGCTCATCGCCCGTCCGTCGCGTACACGCTGAAACTCTCACCGTCGGCGATCCGGCGCATCGCCGCCACCTGATAGGCGATCGCGTCGCCGGGAATCTCGCTCATCTGCCGCCATGTCAGCTCGGAGCACTTGTGTGGTTCGCGGTTGACCACGTCGTCGTCCCACCGTTCGGCGCGGAAGAAGAAACCCACTCTGTGCGGCTGATTTCCGTACCGGTGCTGCATGACGTGCACGCACGTCAGATCCTCGGGGCGTAGCCGGATCCCCACTTCCTCCTCGGCCTCCCGAATGGCTGTCTCGACCACATCCTCGCCCTCCTCGAGGTGTCCGGCCACCAATCCCAGCTGCCCATCGGCGAATCCGGTGTTCGACCGCCGCGACCACAACAACTTCCCGTCGCGCACCAAGACCAGATGCACATCCACCACGCTCCGAAACCGTTCGACCACGCTTGTCTCCCAACAGCTCCCGGCATCGCACCCCGGTGGACGCGACCGAGCACGATCGTATTTCCCACAGGCGCCGAGCGGTTCGGGAATGCACGTCCATCGATGGGTCGTCGGTCAGTGGTATTCGGGTGCCCATCGGACGAGCTGGTTCACGGCCGAAGGTCGATCGCGCACGCCCGCATTCGCTGACGCGTCATCATTCCCGCTGGTCAACCCCCACGCCGCCGCTGATCGGGACGACACCCCGACTCGACCGCGACACACCTGATCCGGGGTAGCGATTGCTGGATGATTGCGGTTGCGCGCGCCGGACGGAGAGCAAACTCCGGACCCGGAGGCAGGCGATCAGTGTTCGGCTGTGTCCGGAGCCATGGAGGAGTCCGACGGTATGGGTGTGCTCAATTCTACTGCCCCGAAGGGCATTCCGTGTGGCCGTGGGCCGCCGCCGCGGTCGGTCGTTCGTGTACAGGACCGGGGCCGCGCCGTTGTGCTGGTGCGGATTCTCCCCGGACATCGGATCGGGTGCCTCCCCGCGAGCACGGGGAGACACCCGAAAGAGCTCTGCGTGGCGGTCGCCACCGCCGCGCGGAGCAACGCAGACACTGGGAGAGCGCTGCTGTGACCACACTAGATGTTCCTGTTGTTCCCGTGTGCCCGGATTCGGCCCATCGGCCGCTCATGGCACCAGCCGACCCGACGGTCGAGTCGTTGCGAACGGCGATTCTCGGCGACTCGCGTGCGACGCACCGCCGGGTGCGCGCCGCGACCATCGCCCTGAACGACCGGCCAGGATCGGGATTCACCTCCTCGGCCGAGGCCGCGCTGGCACCGGATCTGCTGTGCACGACGATCGCGGTCCTCGGTGGATCGGCAACGGCCATCGCCGCCGACCCCCGGTTGCGCGGTGCGCTGTGCGAGTGGGCGGCTGTGTACGCCCCGCACCTGTTGCCCGTGCTCACCGGCCATCTCGACTTGGCGATCGGGGCGATCACCGCACTCGGCAACGGTTCGGCGTACCAGCGGGAACTCCTCGCCGAGCTCGACACCGGCGAGGCGATCGGCTTGCTGCTGCTGACCGAGCTCGGTGGCACCAACGGCGCCGACCAGCAGACCACCGCCACCTGGGACGGCGCCCGTGGCGGGTTCTGGCTCGACTCGCCCGACACCGCGAGCTGGAAGTTCATGCCGAACATGGCTGATCCGACCACCCGCAAGACGGGTGTGGTCACCGCCCGCCTGATCGCCGACGGTCGCGACGAAGGCGTGCTGCCCTTCCTGCTGAGGTTGCGTACCGGGCAGGGCCTCGTGCCCGGTCTGAATGTCGCTCCGCTGCCCGACAAGGGCTGGGCGCCGATGGATCACGCGCTGATCCGGTTCGACGCGGTGTTCGTCCCGGCCGACGCACTGCTCGGCGGCCGGTGGGCGGTGCTCGGCGCTGCTGGAATCGAATCAGAAGTTCCGGTGCGGCAACGCTTTCACCGCGCGATCACGGCTTTGGGGGAGGGCCGGCTGGACTTGGCAGGCGCGGCGGCCGCCGCTGCGCGTGCGGCGCTGGCGGTGACGGTGAACTACGCCGGTCAGCGCCGTCCGGGTGGCCGGACCTCGATGGCCGACCGGGGAACGGTTCGCCGTGATCTGGTCTCCGCACTGGCCTCCACCTACGCCACCAGCATCCTCGGCCGCCGCATCCAGGACCTGCGTGTGGCCGCCGCCGAACCGTTCTCCGCGCTGTGGTCGATGCTGGCCAAACCGTTGCTGGCCTACACCGCCCACGACGTGTTGCTGACCTGCCGTCAGCGCAGTGCGGCGCAGGGGTCGCTGCGCGCCAACTGGATCATCGACTGGATCGGCAACACGGAAGGCATCATCACCGCCGAGGGTGAGTCCCAGCTGCTCTGGAAGCAGGCCGGGCACCTCATCGCCCGCGCGGAAACCGCCCTGATGCTGCCTGCCACGCCGGACCTGCTGCCCTGGTACATCCGCATGCTCACCGGACGGGAGTCGGCGCTCGCTGCCGCACTGCGCCGGGGTGACATCGCCGTCGCGAGCACCGCGGTCGACGGCGATACCGCCGCCGTCGAGCTCGCCGCCGCCACCAGCGAAAGGCTCGCCGCCACCGCGTTGTTCTCGGCCTGTGTCACGGCCGACGACGCTTCGGCCCGCCACCTGCTCGAGTCCGCCTGTGTTGTGTACGCGCTGGAGCGAATCCGCGCGCACGGCAGCTGGTTCGCTGCCCACGGACAGCTGACGCCCCGGCACGCCCATCGCGTGCACGAGGAATTGCGCTGTGGTACCGACTATCTCGGTGCGCATCTGAATGTTCTGGTCGACGGCTTCGACATCGAACTCGAGCCCTTCGACGCGCCGATGGCGGCGCCGGACTACCTGCGGTGGTGGGAGACCTGGGCGGGCGGGAAGACCGCGCCGTTCGGCGAGACGCTGCGCTCGATCACCGGGCAGGTGCGGGCATGACCGGACACGGTGTCGAATACGAGGTCGTCGTCGTAGGGGCCGGGTTCGGTGGGCTCACCATGGCATGGGAACTCCAAGAGGCAGGCGTGCGGAACTTCCTGATCCTCGAGGAAGGGCCCGAGGTCGGCGGTGTGTGGCGGGAGAACACCTATCCGGGCTGTTCCTGCGACGTGCCCGCACACCTGTACTCGCTCGCCTTCGACCCCTACCGTGACCCCCGGGTGCGCTACCCCGACGCGCAAGCGATCCTGTCCTACCTGGGTGCGGTCGCCGACCGGCACGGGCTGCGTCCCCATCTGCGCTGCGACACCGCCGTGGTGGGCGCCGATTACCGCGACGCCGACCGCACCTGGTCGCTCACCACGTCGGCGGGGGACCAGATCCGCACCAGAGCGGTGGTGTGGGCGGTCGGTCAGCTGCACCGGCCCGCAGTCGCACAGCTGCGCGGAGCCGACACCTTCGGTGGCCCGATGTTCCACTCCGCGCGCTGGGATCACACGGCCGACCTCACCGGACACATCGCCGTGGTCGGCACCGGATCCTCGGCGGCACAGATGATTCCCGAGCTGGCTCGCACCGCTTCGTCGGTCACCGTCTACCAGCGGAGCCCGTCGTGGGTACTGCCCAAGCCCGCCGCGTCGTTCGGAACGATGTCGCGGTGGGCGCTGACCCATATACCCGGCCTGCACGGCTTGTACCGCGCCGGACTGTACCGTGCCGCCGACCTGGTCCTGGCCCCGACCACTCATGCCGGGTGGACGGCCAAGTCGCTGGAATTGGTTGCGCGGGAACATCTTCGACGCCAGGTCCGCGATCCGGAGCTGCGCCGAAAGCTCACCCCGGAGCACCGGATCGGGGAGAAGCGCATCCTCATCGACAGCGGGTACTACCGCGCGCTCACCGAGCCTCACGTAGAACTCGTCACCGACCCGATCGACCGGATCGTCCCGGACGGTATCCGCACTGTCGACGGCATCGAACGCCGCGCCGACCTCATCGTCCTGGCCACCGGCTTCCGCGCCCGGGAGTTCCTCGACGGCGTCCGGGTCCGTGGCCGGGGTGGTGTCGAGCTGCACGACCGGTGGCGAACCGAGGGCCGCCCGACCGCCTTCTACGGACTGGCCGTTCCCGGCTTTCCCAATCTCTACCTGATCGCGGGCCCGCACTCGTTCACCCCGACCAACAGCAACCCCGCCGTCAAACAACACCAGGTCCGCTACATCATGCGCTGCCTGGCACTCAGCGCCCGCCTGCGCGAACCGATCGAGGTCACCGAACAGGCGATGGCGACCTACCTGGACCACCTCGACGACGCGCTCGACCGCACCGTCTGGCGCGTCGGCAACGCAACAACCTGGTGGAAAACGGCTGACGGCACCGTCACCAATGCCTGGCCGGGGACGGTAGCCGCTTTCGGAAAGGCGCTCGCCGGAAACAACCCGGCCCTCTCGTTCACGGTGCCGAACGCACAGACACGGCTCCCGGGCGGCCCCCAACCACGTCCACACGACGAACCGTGCCGAACGGGATAGTGGCGCCGTTTCGCGCGATCGGCACCGAGTAGAGCTGATCGCACCGCGCACGCCCTCGAAGAGACCGCATTCTCCTCGAGGGCGTCGCTGGTGATACCCGGCGGGGGCTCGGTCTACCTGTCGGTTCCGGTCATTCCTCGGCGAGGATTTCCTGGAGCGCAGTCGATATGGCGGCCCGCAACGAATCATGCCGGGGGCCGAGCCGATGCTCCGGCGCTTCGCGTTCGGATCCGTAGCGTGCGACCGGTCCCACCCTGAGGTGCTCCGGCTCCCAGTGGTAGCGCGCGTGAATGTGACCGTGCAGATGCGGCCAGAAGTTGCCGAGGACTTCGTAGTTGATCCGAAGGAACCCCGGATCCACAGCGCGACAGGCACGTTCGACAGCTTCGCCGAGTATCACCATGTCGCGCATGAAGGCGACTCGATCACTTCTCGGCAGCTCGGTGAGCTGGTCGGCGTCCCCGTCATGAATGAGTACGCAGTACCCCGGGAGGTGCTGCGTGCTACCGATGACCGCCCATCCGGTCCGCATCCGTCCGATGACGGCCGGGTTGGTCCCTTGCCGGGCGGCACCGATCGGGTCCTTCGAATAGTCGATCGGCGCACTGTCGGCCGAGATCTCCGCCATGCGATATCTCCGTTCCCGGTGCGCGCCGACAGTATCGAGCGACGCGGCCCGTGTAGATGCGGAGTTCCACGGTAGTTCTCGCGGCGTCAGCCCGTAGTGGAAGATTGTGCCTGTCGCGAAACAATGTTCGCGACCGTCCACATGATGTCGTTCAGCGGTTTACGTCGACGGTCCGTACCAGTGGCGTCACCGACCGGCAGCCCGACGGCCGCCATCGTCGCGATCTCCCAGTGGTCGGGCAACGCGAACTCTTGGTGCAGTCCGTCCCGGTCGAATGCCCGGAATTGATGCACCTGGAGTCCGAGTTCGTGTGCCTGAAAGGTCAGGTGCGCCACGGCCTGTCCGAGGTCGTAGTCGGCGAACTCGGAGTACTCGAACTCGGTGTCCGCCACCCGTCGCTGTACGAGGTTGGCGACGAGGAGGCTCGCATTCGGTGCCCACGCCGCGGAACTTCGGGCGAGGAAACCGGCGAGCCGCCGATGAACAGCGTCCCCGCGCACACCGGCGATGAACCGCCACGGTTGCGAATTGCCAGCCGAGGGCGCGCGCCGGGCAGCTTCGAACAGCGAGCTGACCTCGGCCGACGACAGCGTGTGGTCACGGCGGAAACCGTTGGGGCTGTAGCGCTCGAGGACGAAAGGGTGCAGGGCGGGAACGTGGACGGTCACACGAAAGGCAACCACTCGAGCGGGCCCGACCTTCCCGGGCACGCCCGCAGTTCAGACGGTCCGACCGTCCTGAACCGAGGGAAACCGGACGGGCATGCGACCATACAGAGGTTGTCGGAGGTCGTCGCTATGCTCGGTGTCACCACGGCTCGAAGCCACTCCCAGGGGGAATCCATGACCGACCTACACCCGCGCACGTCCGGCCGTCCTCCGGAACCCGCCCGCACCGACGAGGTAGAACTCGCCGTGTCTTCGAACGCTGTCCCATTGTTCAGCACCCCGCACCACAACGAACCCACGGCGGCAACACCGACCACCACCGGTCACCAGTTCCCGACTTTCCTCGCCCCCGCGCACCACCGGTCCGACGACGACCCGCAACGCTAGAATCCCTTTTCGGCTCGCGTCGGCCATGCCGGAGCGAGGCGCGCGGTGCCGTCATAGTTCTCGGCGGCCGAGCGCTTCACCCAGTGCAAGCCCTGTATCGAGCGGCGAAGGCCTTTCGTGCCCGCACCCGGGCACGAGTGCGCGGCCGCGACATCGTGGCGCGCAGGAGCGGCGAAATCACGCCCCCCGCACGACATCGTCCGGGTACACCGCGGACAACGATGCGGCACACCGTCTCTCGACGGGTGACGTTTGAACGACAACCGACACGAGACGCATACCCAGTGCAGCTTGTAGTGCACGAACGCATAGGTACACATGCTGTCGCATGGTATCCGTCCGGCAGGGCATCGAGGGTGTCCGAGCGCCGTGAACCCGGAGTCTTCACGGCGCTCGGGCACTGCCGTCAGAGCACGGCGTCGGCGAGACGATCGATCTGATCGGGATCGGTGCCGTAGCAATACAGCATGACTTCGTCAGCGCCGAGATCCTCGAATTGGCTGATGGCGGAACCGATTCGGTCGGTCGTGGTGAGCATGCCGTCGGCCATGTTGCCGGCACGGCCGCTGAACTCGTAGTAGTCGAGGACGGCGGCGCGGGCCTGGTCGACCACTGGCTGCGGGCCGAGGACTACGTTGAGCTGGGCGACGATGCGTGGTGAACCGTAACGGCCGTGGCTGCTCCAGGATTCGCGAGCCAGGTCGAAGAGTCTGCCTGCCCAGGACGGCGCGGCGGCGGCGAGGAATCCGCCACCCCAGCGGCCGACGCGGTCGATCGCGGCGGGCTGGAAGCCGCCGAACAGGAGTTCAGGGCCCGCCGGTGTGGTCGGTGAGGGACCGATGGGTCCGCAGCTGTCGCTGAACCGATCACCGGCCCACAGTCGGCGCATGAGGCCGAGCTGTTCGTCCATACGGCGGCCGCGGCTGCGGATATCGGTGGCGCTCGCCTCGTGATCGTCGTCGCGACCGCCGACACCGAGGCCGAGCACGAAGCGACCACCGGACATCCGATCCAGCGTCGCGACCTGTTTCGCGAGCAGCGCGGGCTCACGCAGCGGTGCGACGAGCACCTCGGTCTGCAAGCGGATACGAGTGGTACGACCAGCCAGCACCGCCAGGGTGACCAGCGGTTCGGGGTTGTCGTAGACCAGCCGGTCGAGCAGGCCGAGAGTGGCGAAACCGGCGGCTTCGGCACGGACAGCCCATTCGGGCAGCGTGCTGGGATCGGCGATGGGAAGGCCGAGACCGATATGCATGGAATCCTCCACGGGAGATGGGTGTGCGTCATCACGCCGCCCACTCCACGCCTCCTCAGATGAGGCGGGGCTCCCACACTGCGACTGTATTCCTGGAGAGCACCGATCGGATTGCGGCCACGATACGACGCTCACCATGGAACCCGCAAGAGGGACGAGGTACTGGTCTCGGCGGGCTCGATGCATCGGCCCGATCGGGCCGGGTTGAAGGTAACGGGTAGGCTCACCAGGTGAAGCAACTGTGAAAGACCTGACCGTCGGCGTCGTCGCGACCTCCCGCAAGGAAAACGAGCATCGGCTGGCCATCCATCCGGCCCACCTCGACCGCATCGACCCGGGACTGCGCGGGCAGATCTTTCTCGAACGTGGCTATGGTGACCGTTTCGGTCACTCCGACGAGGCACTCGCTCCGCTGGTCGCCGGGTTCCGCACCCGCGAAGAACTCTTCGCCGAATGCGACGTGCTGCTGCTGGCCAAACCGCTGGCCGAAGACCTCGAGCAGATGCGGCCCGGAACGATCGTGTGGGGCTGGCCGCACTGTGTGCAGGACGCGCGAATCACCCAGCTGGCCATCGATCGGGAACTGACCCTGATCGCGTGGGAAGCGATGAACCACTGGACGAAGGCAGGCGTGTTCAGCGTCCACGTCTTCCACAAGAACAACGAGCTCGCCGGCTACTGTTCGGTGCTGCACGCACTCCAATTGCGTGGCGTCACCGGCGATTACGGCCGCCGGATGCGAGCCGCCGTGATCAGCTTCGGTGCTACCGCGCGCGGTGCGGTGCGGGCGCTGTCGGCGCTGGGCATCAGCGATGTGACAGTGCTGACCCAGCGCAGCGTGTCGGCGGTGGCCTCGCCCTTCGCCTCGGTGCGGATGCAGCACTTCGAGCGCGACCCGGCCACCCCGAGCCGTACGTTGGCATTGAAGGCACCGGAACCGGGCCCGCTCGCGGAGATGCTGGCCGGTTACGACGTTGTCGTGAACTGCATGTTCCAGGACACCGAGGCGCCACTGACATTCGTGACCAACGACGACCTCGACCTGTTCTCGCGCGGCACGCTGTTCATCGACGTGTCCTGCGACGAGGGGATGGGTTTCGAATGGGCGCGCCCCACCTCGTTCGCCGACCCCATGTTCACGGTGGGTACCGAGCTGCACTACTACGGTGTCGACCACAGCCCGTCGTTCCTGTGGGACTCGGCGACCTGGGAGAACTCCGAGGCCCTGCTCGAGTACCTCCCGGTCGTGCTCGCCGGCCCCGGCGCGTGGGACGCCAGTGACACGATCCGCCGCGCCATCGAAATCCGAGGTGGTCGCGTGCAGAACCCGCGGATCCTGTCGTTCCAGGACCGTTCCGACGCCTACCCGTACGCGGTGAACTGACGCAGACCACCATCTCCATCGTGCGCGCGGCGTAGCTCGCCCGACTCGGGCTCCCGCGAGGCGTCTACCTGGTTGCTGTCGCTGTCGAAGACGTGGCGGGTGGGCGCGCCAGCGACGGAGTCGGACGTGCGCGCTTCGTCGCAGTCGGTGTCGTGGTCGCGGGCGTGGGCCGCGTCGTTGTGGTCGTCGGTGGCACGGTGGTGATCGGCGGCGCGGTGGTGATCGAGGTCGGTGGGATTGTTGTGCGGGGCGGCGCTGTTGTCGTGGTGGTCGGCGGAGCGATGGTTGTGGATGTGATGGTGACGGTCGATGGGTCGGCCGTCACCGGCACTGTGCTCGGCCTGACTGTCGAGGTATCCGAGGGAATCGCGGTGACGGGCACTGTGGATTCCGGGACCGACGCGACACCCGGATCTTGTGGCGGCGTGGCCTGAACCGAAAGGCTCGCCGTGACAGACAAACTCACGCTGACGGATGTATCCGGCGAATCCACAGGCAAGGGATCGGTGGTCACGATGGTCGTCGTTTCCGGTGTGGGGGCAGTGCTCGGCGTTTCGGTGTCGGGTGGGTCGAACCCGGCATCGGTAGCCGGGCCGGCATCCGAGGCGACATCAGGAACGGCGATCTCATTCGGTGTGTCGGCTGCCGCGCCGGAATCGACCACCGCGGGACTGTCGTCGACGGCGCAGTAGTCGGGGGTCTGTACGGGCGTTTCGCCCGAGAACGTCGCCGCGTTGTTCGCCGGTATCGGCGGGCTCGAATCCGCCGGCAGTATCAGCGATATCCCGATGCCCGTGCCGATGACCGCAGCCGCAACGCCCGTACGTGACATCCGCCGCCGGTACCGATCGGCGGGTACCGCCGAGGCGTGCCGCCCGTATCGACGCAGAGGCCGAATCCCGGGTTCGATTTCGCTGTGGTCGACGGATTCCATCCTGCGTTCTCCCTCGAGGTATGCCCACCGTGCGAACCGGCGGCAACAATGCGGACGTCGCGGCCCATTTCAGGGTTTCGAGTAGGGATGCACCTCGCGTAACCGTTGCCGGTGTATTTGTTGCAGTTCGCCCGCTCGGGTCAGAAAGTCCGCGATTATTTCGAGTTCGTCGGTGTTGTAATAGCTCAGCAACATCTTGTAACTCTCGACGATCATGGGTACGACGATTTCCCGTACCCGATGGGCCGCGAGTTCGGTGGCCATCACTATCACCCGACGACGATCGGTCGGATGCAACGACCGGACGATATAGCCCTGTTTCTCCAGCCGATTGAGCATGATCGTGACGCCCGCCGCAGTGAGGCCGAGCCGTTCGGCCAGCCTTCCCGGAGTGGTGGATTTCTCGTCCTCGAGCAGCAGGATTTCGAGTGCGCGTCGATCGGTTTCGTTCACGCCGAGCACTCTGATCAATTCGCGAATCAGGTCCTCGACGGATCCGTGATAGAACTCCAGCGCCCTTTTGAGCTCGACCGAGATCCGGGCGGGTTCGCTAGTAGTGGGGCACACGAGCTTTCCCATCAGCAGTCACCGATCAGAGGTTCCCTACGGGCGGAAAGATCGCCGCCGGGCGTTCGAAGGGGGCATGGTGGCTCCTGTCGATCGAACATCACGAGAGCGGCACCACCGCGGCCGCCGAAGTGAACCGTGGCTGTGTCGGACATGCAGCGTACGACACGATGGCCGGTGCGATACGCCCATCGGACTTTTCGGTCGAAATGGTTACCCCGCACCAAAGCCTAAGTGGGGCAACCATTGTCGATAGTGATGTATATGGTCTCGCCGGGACCGGACCGGACCGGGCCGCTCGCGCGACCCGGTCCGGACATCTTCACCACGGATTGTCGGCGCGGGCGCGGGTCACCGTGCCGCAACCCCTGTCCATGGGCCTAGGTGACGGTGGTTGTGGTCAGGGTCGGGGAGGGGTTCGGGTAGCACGAAGTCGCTACGTTGCCGACGAATGAGACGTTGGTTGTCATGGTCATACCGGGGCTGGTGTAGCTGGTTCCCGCGTACTTGCTGGTGATCGACGTTCCCGCGGCACCCGCGGTGACATTGAGGGTCACCGCCGGCGGGGTGAAGCTGGTGCCGCCGGCGATCGGCCCGGGAATGGTGAGCACGACGTTCCCACCGGACGTCGCGACAGTGCCCGCCACGCTACCTCCGGAGGCGGTAGCCGAGACCAGGGTCGAATTCGCCGGGGTGGGAATGGTCATCTTCAGGTTGCTGATGTTGTTCACTGTGAAGCCGGAAGCCGAACTCGGCACCGACGACGCACCAGGTGTGATGGTGATGGCCACGGCGGATCCCGATGCCGCCGAGCCCGGTGCCGTACCGGTGACCGTCGTGTTCATGTTCGAGGTCTGGCTGATGCCGAGGACGGTGCCCCGGCAGGCCCAGTTCACGCTGACCGGTGCCGCGTTGACGGGTGCGGCCAAACAAAAGACGGTAGCGACGGCCACCGGAGCGATAAAGCCTGCACGAAACAGGGAAGTGGTCGATATCATGGCGATCTCCAGGAAATGTCGAGCAGCGGTGTGTGACGGTATGCCCAACTGCAAAGTGGGTGTTTTAAAAATATAGCTCGCCATCTTCTTTCCGTGGCTGAAATCGCGAATCGATACACCCCGGAATATCCTTATCCGCTATTAGTTATTTTCTCCGAATAGTTAATTGTGGAAAGGTTTCCACGTATTTCGGAACTGCGGAATGAACTGGGCGGCCAGGGGGCACCGGCGCCGATGGCCGCCCGCGCCGCGCGGAGCTCCCGAGGCCTGGCCATCGCGACGGCGCCGACGGGGAGGCCGTCGCGGACGGCCACGGCGAGGAAGTCCCGGGATTCCAAGGTGCCTTCGACGACGAGGTCGTCGTGCGGGTGGACCCAGCCGGCGAATTGCAGGGAGAGCCCGTGCTGATCGGTCCAGCCCCAAGGGATTTCGGCGGGGGCGGCAGTACGGCCCAGCATGGCCCTGGCCGCGGCGGCCCCCGCGGACATCGCCGAGTTCCACTGTCGGCCACTCTCGAACTCGCCGCGGTGGGAGTTGAAGGCGGTGGTCGCATCGCCCGCGGCGAACACTCCCGGTGCCGATGTGCGGTAGTGCTGATCGATGACGATGCCCTCGTTGACGGCCAGGCCGGCGGCTTCGGCCAAGGCGGTGTCGGGCGCCGCTCCGATGGCGACCAGAGCGGCCCCGGCCGACCAGCTGCGCCCGTCGGCCGCCGTGGCCGTCACGCCGTCGGTTGTGTCACCGAGATCCGTTGTACTGACCTCTGTTTCGACGACGACACCGTGCTCGTGATGGATGTCGCGCAGCAGGTCCGCCACCGACCGCGGCACCACCCGATCGAGCAGCGCGGGGCCCGCGTGCAACAGCGTCACATCGGCGCCGAGGCCACGGGCGGTGGCGGCCACCTCGCAGCCGATCAGCCCGCCGCCGATGATCAGCAGCGACCCGTCGGCATCGATCGCCGCTCGCAGCGCCGTGATGTCGGACAGCGTCCGCAAGGTGTGTACGCGGGTGGACGCGGTGTCGATGTGGCGTGCCCGTGCACCGGTCGCGAGCAGCAAGCTGTCGTAGCCGAGGTCTCCACCCGTGCTCAATCGCACCGACGCGCGGTCGATGTCGATCGCGTCGACCCTGGTCGCCGGCCGAAGATCGATGACATTGTCGGCCCAGAACTTCGCGGGCTTCAGCAGGGTGCGCTCGACCGAGGCGGTGCCCGCCAGCAGTTCCTTCGAGACCGCGGGCCGACGATAGGGCATCATCGGTTCCGCGCCGACCAGCACTATCTCGCCGGCATACCCCTCGCGGCGCAAGGTGTGTGCCGCGGTGGCACCGGCGACACCGGCGCCGACGATCACGATCCGCCCGCTCATCCGCGACTCACCTCACGCATGTCGAAGTCGGCCTTGGCCGCACCGCAGTCGGGGCAGGACCAGTCGTCGGGAATGTCGTCCCACCGGGTGCCGGGTTCGATCCCGTCCTCCGGCCAGCCGAGTGCCTCGTCGTACTCGAATCCGCATTGGACGCACTGGAACAGCTTGTAGTCGTTCATCGTCGGAGTTCCTTCGGCTCGAAGTCGACCTTCTCGCGGACACCACAGTCGGGACAGCACCACTGGTCGGGAATCAGCGACCAAGCGGTGCCCGCGGCGAAACCTTCACGGGGAGCACCGAATCGCTCGTCGTATACGTAGTCGCACACGGGGCAGAGGTAGGCGGCCATCAGATCGCTCCGTACTCGGCGAGGATCTTGGCGCGCTTGCTCGGCTGGATGTTCACCCGGGTGATGTCGCCGTTGTAGTGCGCGAGCACGCGATGGTCCATCACCTTGCGCCACAAGGGGGTCAGGTAGGCCAGGCCGATCAGGCTCGCGTAGCCACTGGGCAGTTCGGGCGCGCCGTCCATGTGGCGAAGGATCTGATAGCGCCGGGTGGGATTGGCGTGGTGGTCGCTGTGGCGTTGCAGGTGGTAGAGGAAGATGTTGGTGACGATGTGGTCGGAGTTCCAGCTGTGCTCGGGGGTGCAGCGCTCGTAGCGACCCGAGGCGGTCCTGCTCCGCAGCAGACCGTAGTGCTCGAGGTAGTTCACCGTCTCCAGCAGGGAGAATCCGTAGACGGCCTGGATCACCAGGAACGGCAGGATCGCGGGGCCGAACACCGCGACCAGCGCCACCCACAGCACCACCGACATCGACCACGCGTTGAGCACGTCGTTGTGCGGTGAGAACGGGCTCTTGTCGAGCCGGCGCAGGCGGGTGGCCTCCAGTTCCCACGCGGACTTCAGGCTGCCCCACACGCTGCGCGGCAGGAAGCTCCAGAACGATTCGCCGAAGCGGGCACTTGCCGGGTCCTCCGGCGTCGCGACACGCACGTGGTGGCCGCGGTTGTGCTCGATGTAGAAGTGCCCGTAGAAGGTCTGGGCCAGCGTGATCTTCGACAGCCAGCGCTCGAGTTCGTCCTTCTTGTGGCCGAGTTCGTGCGCGGTGTTGATCCCGACGCCGCCCATCGCCCCGATGGTGAAGGCCAACCCGATCTTCGAGGCCAGGCCGAGACCGCCGTCGATCCCGAGCCAGGACAGGTTGTCGGCGGTCCAGAGGTAGCAGGCGAAGACCAGGCTGAACAGCTGTAGCGGAATGTAGGCGTAGGTGCAGTAGCGGTAGTACCTGTCGTGCTCCAGCCGTGCCATCACCTCTTCCGGTGGATTCGTGCCGTCGGGCCCGAAGAAGCGGTCGAGGGTCGGCAGCAGGACGTACACCAGGATCGGGCCGAGCCACCACCACACCGGCGCCACCACCTGCCAGCCCAGCTGGTTGAACGCCCAGACGAGCGCCGTGGCCAGCATTGCCGCACTGGGGGCGACGAGGCCGAACAACCACAGATAGCGCTTGGAATCACGCCAATGCAGGGCCGTGGCCGGTTCTTCGTGGTTTCGCGGTGTCGTCATCTCGTTCTCCTGATCACCGAGACATGTCCCGGGTGTTGTCTAGCGTGTTTACAACCGATGCCGATGTGTCCTCAGTAAATACATATAGTCAATAGTTGTCAACGAAACTGTCACTTCGGACCACATGTACGATGACGGGGTGGTCGAATCTCCGAACTTCCAGTCCGAGATGCGTCAGCTGTTGCGTGATCGCATGCTCGACGCCGCCCGCACAATGGTCGTTTCCGAAGGGTGGGGCGCGGTGAACATGTCGCGCATCGCAAAGGAAGTCGGCATCAGCAGGCCGGTCCTCTACAAGGAGATCGGCACCAAGCAAGCATTGGCGGATGCCCTCATCGAGCGCGAGACCGGCATCTACCTGAGCGGCGTGGCCGACACGCTGGCCGAGCATCCGGCCGACCCACTCGCCGGGATCACCGCCGCTGCCGAGTACACCCTGCGTACCGCCGGTGACAACACGCTGATCAAGGCCGTCCTCTCCGCTCGCCAGGACGCCGACACCGCCCTGCTGCCCGCCCTGGTGAGCGACGCGCAACCGGTGCTCGTCCGGGCGGTCGACGCGCTCACGATCACGGTGCGCGACTACTACCGACTGCCTCAGTTGTCCGACGAGGAGATCACCATGATCGTCGAGATCATGGTCCGGCTCACCCTGAGTCACCTGTTCCAGCCCACCGGCAGTGTCGACCGTGCGGTCGCGCAAATCGGTGCCGTGCTGGCCGGGGTGTTCCCGGCCTGAGTCGAATGCCGTGCTGCGGGCATGCCGCTGGGGAGCAATAATTCCTGACTGATTGGTTTGAAAAGTAATAAGTTCAAACCTTGTGCTAAGCAACAACTTTCGTTGATACGGTCACCTGGCTGGGCCGTTATGCCCAGTGCGTCTCGCGGCGCGACGGTCCAGTCGGTCGCCTGATGCGTTCTCTGGTTTGATGAATCGAGACCACTATGTTCGGAATGCGTACCAGCCACCTTCTGGCGGCGATCACCGTGGCCGCACCCTTGCTCGCGACCGCCGCGCTCTCGGGGCCCGCGCACGCGGCAACCACTACCTGGACAGTCGTCAACCCCAACAGCAACGGCGCGTTCTCGGCGGTGTCGGGACCGCTGGTCGTGAAGAACAAAAGCGGCACAACGATATTCACCTGTCCGAGCCTGTCCTCGTCGGGCTCCCTGCCCGCAGGTACCCGGACGACCTCCGGGCTCGGTGCCATCAAGTACACGGACCTGATCAACTGCACCGCTCCCGACGGCACGGCGTGGCGAGGGCAGTTCACCGCAGCGGCAGGCGCCTCGAACTTCACGGGCAAGTCTTACAACGCGGCCACAGGGACGACCTCGCTGGTCAATGGCGACCTGTTCAACTCGATCAACCTGGTCTTCACTACGGTCGTCGGAAACTCGTGCGGGTTCTGGACTCATCACACCGCGATGACGTACACGAACGCCACCTCCACCCTCAAAGCGACCACGGCCGTGGTGAAGTTGGCCACGGCCGAGGGGGCGCCGACGTGTCAGGGACTCCTGACGCAGGGTGAGACGATCACCTTCGCCACCGAGTACAAGGTCACACCGGCGATCAAGATCACCGCAACGGTCAGCTGACGTGGCACCAGGCTGCCCCTGGCTACCGGCTCAGCTGTGCTCCCGGCGCCGGGATATCGTGAATTCCATCCCGGCGCCGATCGTCCGAGTACAGCATCGACCGCGAAGTCACCGGCAGAGTTTGCGTAGGCCCGGCCCCGCGCTGTGTCGGACGAAATCGCAGTCGGCGAGGCGCTCAACCGAGCCGAAAGTAACTGTGAGACTGGCGGATTCGGCGATCCGATAGGGTCGGCTCGCCACCACCGAACCGAGCGTCCGCCGCAGTCGGGAGATCTCGGCGCGAACCGCGACGGCGTGGTCCGGATCGCCGAACAGCGCTTCGCTGAGCCGTCCGACCGTCATGCCCTGCCGGCCGTGCAGGTGCAACAGCAGCAGGATCTCGGCATGGCGCGCCGACAGTGCACAGCACCAGGCGGATTCGCCGCCGAGTGCGCGCAGGGTCGGCGGACCGGACAAGTCCAGTTCCAATCGGGTGAGCCGGGAGCCGGAGTCCGGGCGGATCAGCCATCCGTCGGCGAGTTGTTCGGCGGTGCACGGTCCGAGCCCGGGGACGGTGATCGGGCGGTCGGGTCCTGGCACGGCCACCCGGTGCGTGGCGCCCACACCGACGGCCTGGGCGACCCAGCCGTTGTCGTCGACGACCAGCGCGGGGCCGGACAACCCGGCGAGGGCAGGGCCCGCCGCCGAACGCAGCCGGTCGAGTCGGGTCTCGTGATGACGCCACAGTTGCGCTTCGGCGAGCCGCACGCCGGTGCGCACCAGCGAGGTGACAGCCGGATGCAGAGCCAGTGCGGGACCGCTGATGTCGACGATTCCGAGCAGGGTGCCGGTGCGTGGGTCGTGGATCGGGGCCGCCGTGCAGAACCAGGGGTGCTGGAACTGCTCGAAGTGCTCACCGGAGAACAACTGGACCGGATTGGCCTCGGCCAGCGCGGTGCCAATCGCGTTCGTGCCGACCGCGTCCTCGGTCCAGCGCGCGCCCTCGCGGAAACCGAGGGTGTCGGCCCGGTGGCGCACCCTCGCCGAGCCGTGCCGCCAGAGGATCACGCCCTCGGCGTCGGCGACCACCAGCATCAGTTGGGAAGCGGTGTCGGTGAGGTCGGACAGCGCCTGCGTGAGGTCCTCGATCACCGCGGTGAGCGAGGATTCGCGGCGCCGGCGTTCGACATCGTCGACGGCCAGCATCGAGCGCGCCCTCGGCTGGTCGGGCACCAGACCCGCCGCCAGCACTCGCGACCACGACCGGGCTACGAGGGGACGAGGCCGCAGCGGCGAACGCCCACCGGCGATCACGGCGTCGTGCATGCGGATCAGCTCACGCGCGTACCCGGAGAGGTCGGTGCCGGGTTCGAACGCGCCGAAATCGCCCACGCCTGCGCCCTTCATCGGTGCTGTCTGCCAGCGCTGCAACGCGCTGCAACGATTGTGCCACCCCTCCCGCATGACGTGTGCTTCATGTCACAGATTGTGGAGGAGGATTCGATGACCCAGACACTCGATCCCGTCGTCGACGGATCGGACGTAGCCGGACCCCAGCAGCGGGTGGACGCCTGGCTGACGGCGTTCGAAGCGGCCCTGGCCGCGCGCGATGTCGACACGGCGGCGAGCATGTTCGCCACCGACAGCTTCTGGCGCGACCTGATCGCGTTCACCTGGAACATCAAGACCGTCGAAGGCCGGGCGGGCGTCGCCGACATGCTGCGCGCCCAGCTCGCCGACACCGACCCGTCCGGATTCCACACCACCGAGACACCGACCGAGGCCGATGGGGTGATCAGCGCGTGGATCGGATTCGAGACCGGCGCCGGACGCGGTGTCGGGCACCTGCGGCTCACCGACGAAGGCGCCTGGACGCTGCTCACCACACTGCAGGAACTGAAGGGTTTCGAGGAGAACAAGGGGCCGCGACGGCCACGGGGTGTGCGTCACGGCGCCGACCGCGCCCGGGTGACCTGGTCCGAGCAACGCGAACGCGAACAGCACGAACTCGGCTACACCCGGCAGCCGTTCGTGCTCGTCGTCGGTGGAGGACAGGGTGGCATCGCCCTCGGTGCGCGGCTGCGCCAGCTCGGCGTGCCCGCGCTCGTCGTCGACAAGCACGATCGGCCCGGTGACCAGTGGCGCAAGCGGTACAAGTCGCTGTGCCTGCACGATCCGGTCTGGTACGACCACCTGCCGTATCTGCCGTTCCCCGACAACTGGCCGGTGTTCGCGCCGAAGGACAAGATCGGCGACTGGCTCGAGATGTACACCAAGGTGATGGAGGTGCCGTACTGGTCCAAGACCACCTGCACCTCGGCGCGCTACGACAAGGCGAGCGAAACCTGGGTGGTCGAGGTGGAACGCGACGGCGACCCGCTCGTGCTGCGCCCGCACCACCTGGTGCTCGCGACAGGGATGTCGGGCAAACCGAACATCCCGAATTTCCCAGGGATGGACCGCTTTCGGGGCGACCAGCACCATTCCAGCCGGCACCCCGGGCCGGACCGCTACGCGGGCAAACGTGCCGTGGTGATCGGGGCCAACAACTCCGCCCACGACATCTGTGGCGCCCTGTGGGAGGCGGGTGCCGACGTCACCATGGTGCAGCGGTCCTCCACCCACATCGTGAAGTCGGATTCGCTGATGGAACTCGGCCTCGGCGACCTGTACTCCGAGCGAGCCCTGGCTGCCGGAACGACCACGCAGAAAGCCGATCTCACCTTCGCGTCGCTGCCGTACCGGATCATGCCCGACTTCCAGATCCCCGTCTACGCCGCGATCCGTGAGCGCGACGCCGACTTCTACGCGCGCCTGGAACGCGCCGGGTTCGAACTCGACTGGGGCGACGACGGCTCCGGATTGTTCATGAAATACCTGCGCCGAGGTTCGGGCTACTACATCGATGTGGGCGCCGCCGAACTCGTCGCCAACGGCGATATCCGTCTGGCGCACGGGCAGGTTCGTGAACTCACCGAGGACAGCGTGATCCTCGACGACGGCACCGAACTGCCCGCCGATCTCGTCGTCTACGCGACCGGCTTCGGGTCGATGAACGGCTGGGCGGCCGATCTCATCGGCCAGGACGTCGCCGACGCGGTGGGCAAATGCTGGGGTTACGGCTCGGGCACCACCAAGGACCCCGGCCCCTGGGAAGGGGAGCTGCGCAATATGTGGAAACCGACCAAGCAGCCCGGCTTGTGGTTCCACGGCGGCAACCTGCACCAGTCCCGCCACTACTCGCTGTACCTGGCCCTGCAGTTGAAGGCCCGGTTCGAAGGGGTGCCGACCCCGGTCTACGGAATGCAGGAGGTGCATCACCCGAGCTGACCGTCCTCGACGCGGGGAGCAGTCGGGTGGCTGATCCTCAGGCCGGTGGGACCAGGTCGCTTTCGCTGACGGTGTAGGTCAGCGGCGGGTAGACGAAGTCTGTTTCGTTGTTCTCACGTCGTCGCAGGCGGTAGAACTCTCGTCGCTGATCATCGTCGGCCGAGGTGAGACGCGCGCCCTGCGGCAGGTACGGCCGGCCTTCGCGGAACTGGACGAAGGTCTTCGATTCCCGGAAAGTCACGCCGAGCCACTGGTTCTCGACCGACCGTGCGGACGGCTCGAGCACGATCTTGTGCTTGAACCGCCGATTGGCGGCGACGGAGAACACGACGACGCTGTGGTGGGCGAGGCGGATCTCGAAGATCAGCGTCCGCGGCGGTCCCTCGGGGTGATTTCCCGTTTACTCCAGGAGAGCCGAACCTCGGCATGGGCCGAGATCTTGGCCTTGGACTGTTTGCGCCCGGCCGTGGCCGGGGTGTTGTGATAGGTCTGGGCGAGACCGTGATCGAGCGGCGCGTGGCCACGGAACACGGTGGCGGTCTCGTTGTTCAGGGCGGCGACGATGCTCGTGTCGGTCGGGCCGAAGCCCTCGGTCGGCCCCGAGAGATTCGTCGAGCAGCGCAGCAGCCGGAAAAGATCGTGGTTCCGAAGAAGTCCGGGATCGCGGTGTCGCGCGATTCCGTCGGTGCGATCAAGACGTTGCTCGTGTCGTCCAAGCAGGCTTCCGACTCGGTGTGCTTCATACGATCACGGCTTTCTGATCCGGGTGGAGCGGTAGTGGCTCGGCGCGCTACCGGTCCACCGGTGAAACGCCCGGCGGAAGGCGCTGGCCTCCGAATAGCCCAGCCGGGCGGCGAGATCCGCGATCGGCTCGTCTCCGTGCACCAGTGCTTCGACGGCGCGGTCGCGAAGGATCTCTTCCTGGATCCGGCGCTGGCTGGTGCCTTCGGCACGCAGCAGCCGCCGCAGGTGCGGCGCGCTGATCGAAAGGCGGCGGGCGAGTTCGTCGGCGCCGAGCCAGGGACCGTTCCGGTTGCGCTCCATGATCGCGCGCACCCGTGCCGCTGTGGTCGTGGCCTGCTCCTGCGCGTAGAACAGCACACCGGGGGAGTCACGGAGGAACCGTTTGAGGTCGGCTTCGTCGCGCACCACCGGCATGGGCAGCAAGGCCGCGTCGAACGACATCGCCAACCGCGATGCGCGGAAGGTCGGCCGGACTCCGAAAATCGTCGTGTACTCGTCGGCCAGGTGCTCGGCATCGAACGGGAAATCCACGGAAAGCAACGTGATCGGCGCCCCGATCAGCCAGCGGGCGAACCGGTGCACCCCACCGGTCATCGCGAACGCGACGAACGGATCGAGGCGCACGTCGGGATCGGCGATGCCGATCGTGGCGCGGCCGGAGTCGTCGGCCCGCATCTCCCAGCGGATGCCGGTGGTCACGGAGGACAGTTCGAACATGCGGCCGAGCGCGCCGCGCAGATCCCGGGTGTGGATGACGGTGAGTCCGGCCAGTCGCAAGGTGCCGCGTGCAACCGGTCGCGGACCCAAGCCAAGCAGTTCGTCGTCGGTCTGCTCCCAGAGGGCGCGGATCACCCCGGTCGTCTGCTCCGGTGTCATCCGGGCACGGTCCTCGGCGTAGAGCCGCCAGTCGAGTCCCGCTCCGCGCAGCGCGCGCCCCACATCGAGGCCGCGTTTCACCATCGACTCGACTGTCGCCCGGAAGAACCGCATCGGAATCGTATGCGCCACTTGGCTCCTTCGACGTCGGGCGAGGCGATTCGTACGGTACCGCAGCGGCGATGATCGTTTCGGTCCCCCGAACGGCCCGCTGCGGTCCTCGTCGGGTGGCAATCGAACTCATAGCGTCATAGGTGACAGCCGCATGGCTGATCTATGGAGAGGACTGTCCTGTGAAGCAACGGGTATTCGTCGTCGGTGTCGGTATGACGAAATTCGAGAAGCCGGGTCGGCGATTCAACGAAGACGGCAGCATCTGGGACTACCCGGACATGGCGCGGGAATCGGGCACCAACGCCCTCACCGATGCCGGGATTTCCTATACCGAGGTGCAGCAGGCCTACGTCGGCTATGTGTACGGCGAGTCGACGTCGGGGCAGCGGGCGGTCTACGAACTCGGCATGACCGGTATCCCGGTGGTCAATGTGAACAACAACTGCTCGACCGGGTCGACCGCGCTGTACCTGGCGGCGCAGGCGATCCGCGGCGGCCTGGCCGACTGCACGCTCGCGCTCGGTTTCGAGAAGATGCAGCCCGGCTCGCTCGGCACCACCTTCGACGACCGCGAGCAGCCGATGGCCAAACACATGCAGGCCCTCGCCGAAATCTCCGAGGTGCTCTTTCCGCCCGCGCCCTGGATGTTCGGCGCCGCGGGCCGGGAGCACATGAAGGAATACGGCACCACCGCTGAGCATTTCGCGAAAATCGGGTTCAAGAACCACAGGCACTCGGTGAACAACCCGTATTCGCAATTCCGTGACGAATACACCATGGACCAGATCCTCGATTCGCGAATGATCTACGACCCGCTCACCAAACTCCAATGCTCGCCGACCTCCGATGGTTCCGGCGCGGCGATCCTGGCGAGCGAAGATTTCGTGACCGAGCACGATCTCGCCGACCAGGCGGTCGAAATCGTGGGTCAAGCCATGACCACCGACTTCGCCTCGACCTTCGACGGCACCGCCAAGAACATCATCGGCTACGACATGAATGTCGCCGCCGCGGTCGAGGTGTACAAGCAGGCCGGTCTCGGTGCCGAGGACTTCCAGGTCATCGAACTGCACGACTGCTTCTCGGCGAACGAACTGCTGCTCTACGAAGCCCTCGGCCTGTGCGCGCCGGGCGAGGCGGGTCGGTTGCTCGACGACAACCAGACCACCTACGGCGGCAAGTGGGTCGTGAACCCCTCCGGCGGCCTGATCTCGAAGGGGCACCCGCTCGGCGCCACCGGATTGGCGCAGTGCGCCGAGCTCACCTGGCAGCTGCGCGGCACCGCCGATGCCCGTCAGGTCGACAACGTGACCGCTGCCCTGCAGCACAACATCGGCTTGGGCGGCGCCGCGGTCGTCACCGCGTATCAGCGCGCCGACCGCTGACCGGCCTTCCACCACACCACCATTCGCAGGAGAACACTCATGGGTCACATCGAGAAGACCGCCACGCTCAACGCCCCCGCCGAGAAGCTGATGGGCGTGATCACCGACCCGTCCACCTGGGGCGACTGGTTCACCATCCACGAGCGCTGGATGGTCGAACCGCCGGCCACCCTGACCGAGGGCGCGACGCTGACCGCCAAGATCTTCATGCTCGGCATGGCCAACAAGATGGAGTGGGTCGTCGGCGAGGTCGCCCCGACCAAGCTGGTCATGACGGGCACCGGGATGGCCGGGGTGAAGGCCACCTTCTCCTTCGACCTGACGCCCGACGGCGACAAGACCGAGGTCCAGGTCGCAGGGGAATTCGAGGGCTCGCTGATCAAGGGCGCCCTCGGCAAGGCCGTCGAAAAGGACGGCACCAAGCAGCTGCAGACCTCGCTGGACAAGCTCGCCGCCCTCGCCGCCGGAGCCTGACCATGGGCGACGTCTTCGAGTTCGACCGCGACGGTCTGAACCTGTGGTCGGACGAAGAGCGGTTCGAGGTCACCAGGGAGCGGCTGGCCGAGTACGCGGCCGCGACCAACGACCCGATCCCCGCGCATCGCCGCGGTGACGTGGGCTCGCCGGTGTTCGCCATCGTCCCGGCCTTCGACGCGCTGATGGCGCCCGCCGTCGACGTGGTGCCGATGGATATCTTCGGCCGGATCACCCACGGCGAACAGGACTTCCACTTCCACCGCCCGATCAAGCCCGGTGACAATCTGGTCTCGCGCGGGCGCGTGATCGGCTGGGAGACCAAGTCCACCGGCTCGCTGGTCTACATCCACCTCACCTGCAAAGACGAGGTGAGCGGTGACCTGGTCAACGAGCAGTACCTGTCCGGGTTCTTCCGCGGGGTGGACGCCGGCGACAGAGTCGGCGAGGCGATCCCGGTGATCGAGCCCCATACCGAGCGCAAACAGTCCTCGCCGCAGGCGAAGACCGCCCACCATGTGGACGACGACCAGACGTTCCGGTACGCGCCCGCCTCGGGTGACCCGGTGCCGCTGCATCTGGACGAGGAAGTCGCCAAGGACGCCGGTCTGCCGGGCATCATCGCGCACGGTCTGTGCACGATGGCGATGGCCGGGTGGGGTGTCCTCGCCGAAGTCGCCGATTCCGATGTTTCGCGGGTGCGGCGCTTGGCCGTGCGTTTCTCCGAGTTCGTCTTCCCCGGTGACGACCTCGAGACGCGAATCTGGAACGCGGGCACCGACAACGGTGTCACCACGTACGCGTTCGAGACCGTGCGAGGGACCGATGTGGTGCTGAGCAACGGCATCGCCGAAATCGTGGACTGACCCATGACCCGCCCGCGCCGAATCCTCGTGCGCGGGCAAGTCTCCGCCGGCTGTCGGACCCACATCCGTGGCGACCGACCAAGACTGTGAACGAAGGAGTAGGCATGGGTGGCCTGGCAGGACGGGTCGCGGTGATCACCGGTGCCGGTCGCGGTATCGGACGTGAGCATGCGCTGCTGTTCGCCCGCGAGGGTGCCGCGGTCGTCGTCAACGACCTGGGCGGCAGCAACAGCGGTGACGGTGTCGATGTGGGCCCGGCGCAGGAAGTGGCGAACGAGATCGTCGCCGCGGGCGGCCGGGCGGTGGCCAACACCGATGACGTCGCCACCTGGGCCGGAGCTGAAGCCCTGATCGCGCAAGCGATCTCGGCATTCGGTGGCCTCGACGTGGTCGTCAACAACGCGGGCATTCTCCGCGACGGCTTCATCCCCAGCCTGTCGGAGTCGGACTGGGACGCCGTGGTCGCGGTGCATCTCAAGGGTCATTTCGCGGTCATCCACCACGCCTCGGCGTACTGGAAGGCCGAGGCCAAGGCAGGCCGTCGACCCAACGCGGCGATCATCAACACCGCCTCGGCGTCGGGCGTGACCGTGCCCAACGCGGGCCAGGCCAATTACGGTTCCGCCAAGGCCGCGATCGCGGCGCTGACGCTGGTCGCTGCCGACGAGCTCGAGCGTTACGGCGTGCGGGCCAACGCGATCGCCCCGATCGCCCGCACCCGCCTGACCCTGGCCACCCCGGGAATGGGCGCGCTGATGGCGGCCGAGGCGGCCGAGGCCGAAGCCGAGGGAAGCTTCGACGCTTTCAGCCCGGCCAACATCTCACCGCTTGTCGCGTACCTGGCGGGCGAGAAGTGCCCGATCACCGGCAAGGTGTTCGCGGTGCAAGGCGGCGCGATCAGCGAACTCGCCGGCTGGCACGACGTCAAGACCATCGAGACCGACGAGGCGTGGTCGATCGACGACATCGCCGCCCGACTGCCCTGAACCACGAATCCTGGAGTGAACAACGATGTTCGAATGGTCCGAGACCGACGAGATGATCCGCGAATCCGTGCGCGCGTTCATCGACAAGGAAGTTCGTCCCCACATCGACGAACTCGAACACGGCAAGCTGCCGCCGTACGACATCATGCGCACCCTGTTCAGCCAGTTCGGGCTCGATGTGATGGCCGGTGAGGCTGTCGACAAGATGCTGGCGAAGGAACAGGCCAGGGCCGACCGGATCGCGGCGGGGGAGCCCGCGCCCGAGAAGCCGGACAAGAAAGCCGCGTCGAACCCGCTTGCGGCGCAGGGCAGTATGGCCGCGGTACTCGTCAGCGAACTGACCGGCGTCACCCTGGGTAGCGTCGCGGCGGTCGGTGTCAGCCTCGGGCTCGGGGCGGCGACCATCGCCGCACGCGGCACGCTCGCGCAGAAGCAGCGGTGGCTCAAAGACATCGTCACCCTGAAGAAGGTGGCCGCGTGGGCGATCACCGAGCCCGACTCCGGTTCCGACGCGTTCGGCGGCATGAAAACCTACGTCCGTCGCGATGGTGAGGACTACATCCTCAACGGGCAGAAGACGTTCATCACCAACGGCCCGTTCGCCGACACCGTGGTCGTCTACGCCAAGCTCGACGAAGGCGACGGCGGCGACAAGCGCGACCGCAAGGTGCTCACCTTCGTGCTGGACAAGGGCATGGAGGGGTTCACTCAGGGCAAACCGTTCAAGAAGATGGGCATGCATTCCTCGCCCACCGGTGAGTTGTTCTTCGACAATGTGCGGCTGAGCAAGGACCGGCTGCTCGGTGAGACCGAGGATCACCAGGGCGGTGACGGCCGCGAAAGCGCGCGGGCCAGTTTCATCGTCGAACGGGTCGGCTGCGCGATCTTGTCGATGGGCATCATCAACGAATGCCACCGGCTGTGCATCGAATACGCCAAGTCGCGCAAGCTGTGGGGGCAGGAGATCGGCCGCTTCCAGCTGGTCCAGTTGAAGCTGGCCGAAATGGAGATCGCGCGTCTGAACGTCGAGAACATGGTGTTCCGGGCATTGGAGAGCTCGGCGGCGGGCAAGATGCCGACGCTGGCGCAGGCCTCGGCGATGAAGCTGTATTCCACCAGGGCCGCCACCGATGTCGCGATGGAAGCGGTGCAGTTGTTCGGCGGCAACGGCTACATGGCCGAGTACCGGGTCGAGCAGCTGGCCCGTGACGCGAAGTCGCTGATGATCTACGCGGGTAGCAACGAGATCCAGGTGACCCACGTCGCCAAGGGCTTGCTCGCGCAGTGAGCCGTGCGCTCGCTGACCGCCGGCATCGGGCGGTCAGCGAGTCGGCCGTTGTATCAGTTGGAACCGCTGGGCAGCCCCGCCGAGCCGCTGCCCAGCTGGGGGTCACCGGTGACCTCGACGACGAGGGTCTTGGTGGAGGAGCCCTGGGTGGCCACGATCGTGTACGTGCCCTTGGCCGGCGGGCGCCAGGTGCCGCGGATCGCGCTGCGCTGCCGGTCCGGGTAGTCGAGGCGCTCGGGTGAGGTGAGCTCGCTGCCGTTGATCGTGACGGTGGCGGGCAGTGCGTAGTCGGCGCCGAACATCCGGGCCATGACCGTGCAGTTGGCACCCACATAGTCGCAGGCGACGGGCACTTCGCTGCCCAAGGCGTAGATGGTGATGTCCTCCACCTCCGCCGAGGCCGCGGGAGCCAGGGTGGCCGGGAGGATCAGTGCGCCCGCCGCGAGGGCGGTCAGTCCTGCGATTCGCATGGGTTCGGTGGTCCTTCGCATCGGTGTAGTCGGCCCCGGGGTTCGATCGGGACCGCGTGAAGCGGAAGAGTTCCACAATTCTCCCAGGGCCGGTACCCCGAAAACCCACGGCTTGACCCTGGCTTCGCGCCGATCGCCGGATCCGGTGCCGCGCGCCGAAATGCTGTTGCGAATCGTGTGTGACGGGACTTTACGGTGTCCGCTCGGTCCGCTCGCGGCGCGGCCCGCCGCGTGCCCGTACTCTGTTGAGTGCCTGCGTATTTGGCGGTCAAAAGCCCGTAGAATGGAGCCCGATGGACCACTCGGACCGTTTCCCTCGTCCTGTTCCAGTGACGGTGCCGAAGCTACTGGTCGGTTTAGGGGCGGTACTGGTTGTCGCCGCGGCGATCGCATCCTTCACCTTCACCTCGACTCTCGCGGCGGTGGCGGGGGTTCCGGAGCACCTGACGTGGTTGTGGCCGCTCGTCGTCGGTCTGACGGTCGCGCTGGTCGCCTGCACTTTCATCACGCTGGTCGGCATCCGTGACGAGAAGGCCACGTCCCTCGTCCGGTTCTACGAGTTGCTGCTCCTCGTCACCGTGGCGGCCAGCATCTGCGGCAACGTCGTGTCCATCTCGCGCGATCCGATCCAGATGGGGACCCTCGCGACCGCGATCGTGGTCTCGGTTCCCCCGATCTGTCTGATGGTCTGCGTCGGAAACTGCCTGCTGCTCACAGCGGTCGTCCCCGTGCGCATCGTGGCCGCCATCCCGCAGGACGACTGGCGGCTCAGAGTCCTCGGCATACCGAGTACACCGGCGCCGTCCAAGGACCAGGAGACCGCCCAGCAGGAAAGCGCCTCCTGGTGGGAACAGCACCGCAACGAGGCGCGGACCCCACCCGCGACCCCGAAAACCCGCACGTAGGCAGACCGACCGCGGTGCGCTGTTCGGCTGAGTAGGGTCGGCGGAAAGTGACCAGGACCGGAAGGTGGCCAGTAGTGGGGATCGATCAGCGAGCCGTGGTGCGGATGAATGCGCTGGAAATCGCGGAATTTCTCGACAGCACGAGGGTGCTCACACTGGCCACCCTCGACCGGTCCGGAAAACCACACCTCACCGCCATGTGGTTCGGCCACATCGACGGAGTCGTCTACTTCGAGACCAAGTCGAAGTCGCAGAAGGCGGTGAACCTGCGCCGCGATCCGACCATCGCGTGCATGGCCGAAGCGGGCGACACCTACGACCAGCTGCGTGGCGTGTCGATCGAGGGCACCGCCCACCTGATCGAGGACACACAGGACGAGGAGTACTGGCGGGCCGCCATCGACATCTACGAACGCTATGTCGGTCCGTACAGCCCCGAGGTCCATCCGTTCGTCGAGCAGATGATGAACAAGCGCATCGTGATCCGGGTCGACCAGACCAGGGTCAGGTCGTGGGATCACCGCAAGCTCGGCCTGCCCGCGATGCCGCTGTCGGGTCGTACCGCCGAGGCCTGAACCCATGTAGTTGCAGTTTCTGAAAAATTGCAGTTTGTGCTAACTTGGCGGCATGTCTTCCGAGCCGGCCAAGCGGCCCTCGATCGGTCTGCGTGAACAGAAGAAGCAGCGGACCCTGATCGAACTGTGCCTTGCCGCACGGCGATTGGCGGTCGAGCACGGGCTGGACGCGACCAATGTCGACGACATCGCCAAGGCGGTCGGCGTCTCGCCGCGCACCTTCTTCAATTACTACGACACCAAGCTCGACGCGGTGGTCGGCCCGATCGGCGACATCGGCACGCCCGAAGCACGGCAGGAGTTCGTCGCGGGCGGTCCGACCGGGGTGCTCATCGAGGACCTCACCTGGCTGCACGCCGCCGGATTCCAGCCCGAAAACGAAGTGCGCGAAGGTATCTCGTTGGTCACCGAGCTGATCACCGCCGAGCCGAGAGTGCTCGCCGCCTTCATCGCCTCCGGCGCCCGTTTGGAAGCCGCCACCGCCGAACTCCTCTCGGCGCGGCTCGGTGCCGAGGTCGAGCCCGAATTCGCCTCGCTCACCGCGGGAATCATGACGACCATCACCACGCGGGCGGCGATGTCGCTGGCCGCCGATCCGAACGGGTCGCTCGCCGCAGCGCTGCACGAGCACTGCGCCATGGCCGCCCGGCTGTTCGACCGGCCGGACGGCACGACAAGGGAGACGCACCGATGACCACGACGGCCGACTCGCCGCCGACTCCGATCGTCCTCACGCAGAAGCGGATCTGGCTGATCTTCTCCGCGCTGATCGCGGGTATGTTCCTGGCCAGCCTCGACCAGATGATCGTCGGCACCGCGATGCCGACCATCGTCGGCGAACTCGGTGGGGTCTCCCACATGGCCTGGACCGCCACCTCGTATCTGCTCGCCACCACCATCGTGATGCCGATCTACGGAAAACTCGGCGACATGTTCGGCAGGCGCTGGCTGTTCCTGTTCGCGATCACCGTCTTCACCGCGGCCTCCGTCGGTGCCGCCGCGTCGACGGGATTCTGGGAGTTCATCGCCTTCCGCGGCCTGCAGGGCGTCGGTGGCGGCGGTCTGATGATCCTGGCGCAGGCCATCATCGCCGACGTTGTGCCTGCCAAGGACCGCGGCAAGTACATGGCGCCGATGGGCGCTGTCTTCGGCATCACCTCGGTCGCCGGGCCGCTGCTCGGCGGTCTGTTCGCCGACCACCTCGACTGGCGCTGGTGCTTCTGGATCAATGTGCCGATCGGCATCGCGGCGCTGTTCATCGCCTTCCGCTATCTGAGCATCCCCAGCCATCGACCCAAGTTCCGGCCCGACTACCTGGGCATCGTTCTCATGTCGGCCGCGACCACCCTGCTGATCCTGATCACCGACTGGGGCGGCAAGCAGTACGAGTGGGGTTCGACGGTGATGCTGTCGATGATCGCGGCTTTCGTCGTCGTGGTCGCGGCGTTCGTCTTCGTCGAGTCGCGTGCCGAGGAACCCATGCTGCCGCTGTGGCTGTTCCGCAATCGCACCTTCGTGCTCACCTCGGTGATCGGATTCCTGGTCGGCCTGGTGATGTTCGCGGCGATCGGTTTCATCCCGACCTACCTGCAGATGGCCAGCGGCACTTCCGCCTCGGTCTCGGGTCTGCTGCTGATCCCGATGATGATCGGCATGATGCTCACGCTCATCACCTCGATGAACGTGATCACCAAGACCGGTCGCTACCGGGTGTATCCGCCCATCGGCGCCGCCCTCATCGCCCTCGACATGCTGTGGCTGACCCGGCTGGACGCGAACACCTCGATGTGGGTGGTCTCGGCCATGCTGTTCGTCATGGGCGCGGGCCTCGGCCTGATCATGCAGATCATCGTGCTCGTGGTGCAGAACGCGGTGGCCCCCGACCAGATCGGCACGGCGACCAGTGCCAACAACTACTTCCGTGAGATGGGTGGCGCGCTCGGCATCGCGATCTTCGGTTCCATCTTCACCGGCCGGTTGACCGAGAATCTCACCGGCGCGTTCCAGGCGAACTGGCAAGAAGCGGCGGCGGCGAACATCGACCCGAGCGCGCTGATCCCCTCGGTGGTCAAGAACCTGCCGGACAAGCTGCACGACGCGATCGTCGGCGCCTACGTCGACGCGCTGGTCCCCGGCTTCTGGTACCTGATCCCCGGTGCGATCCTCGCGTTCGCGCTCGCGTTGTTCATCCCGCACCTGACGCTGTCCGACGAGGCAGGCATGGTCGCGCGCGGCGAAGCCGTGATGGCCGAGGAGGAGCCGGACCTGGTCAAGGAGGGCTGAGCGTCCGGGCCGCGCCTCAGTCGTCGATGTGCAGTTCGGCGCCGAGGGCGGTGAAGGAGGTGGGAGTCATGCCGAACATGGCCCGGAACGTGTCACTCAGGTGCGAGGGTGAGGCGAAGCCCGCGTCGGTGGCCGCTCGGGTCAGGTCGTGGCCCTCGGTGAGTGCTTTCGCCACTCGCAGCATTCGCGCCCATTGGACATAGCGGCGGAAACTCGTGCCGGTCTGCTCGGCGAAGGTGCGCAGGAAGTACGAGGTGGAAAGCCCTGCGGCCAGGGCCTTTTCGGCCGCGCGTTGCTGCTGGGTCGGGTCGGCGCGGATCTGGGCGGCAGCGGCGGCGATGCGGGGATCGCCGATCGTCGGGACCGGGACGCTGGCCAGATCGAGCACTCGATCGATATCGGGGTCGGGGGAGTTGCCCAGGTCGATCAGGTCGGCTTCGTTGCGCTGATCGGCGCTGAAACCGCCGATGTCGCGCGACATCCCGCCGAGACAACGGGTCATCCGGGACGAGGTCGGGTCGAAGAAACAGAACAGTCTTCGCCCGTCCGTGTCGAGAATGTGGTGGGTGACCCGGGCACGGAACAGGAAGCTGCGCGCGGTGACATCGGGAACGCCCGCCGCGCGGACCCGGAACGGCCCGTCCAAACCCACACCGAGACTCGCCACGGCGGTGGAATGCGGCCCCAGCGCCATACCGGGACCGATATAGACCGCGTGTCCGAGACGCAGCCACAGCCGTGCCGGTGCGGTGGCGGCCGCTGGATCAGTAGCGCACGTTTCTGGAAGTGCGGGCAACGCCATGCACGCGACCATACATCCACCGATCGTCACCACCGTGCGAGATGTGGAGCAGAGATGACGACAACCTTCGAACTGAACGAGGTCGGCGTCGACGGCGCGCGCCTAACCTATGCCGATGTGGGACAGGGTGATCCGCTGGTTCTGCTGCACGGCTGGCCGGAGAGCCACGCCGCGTGGCGGCATCAGATCGGGCCGCTGTCCCGATCGCGCCGGGTGATCGCCCCCGACTGGCAAGGCTGGGGCGCTTCGGCTCGTGACCTTCGGTTGAGCTGCGACTACGACACCGAGGTCGACCGGATCGCGCGACTGTTCGACGCGCTCGGCCTGGGCCGCGTCGATCTGGCCTGTCACGACTACGGCGGTTTCCTCGGACTCGGGTTCGTGCAGCGATACCCCGACCGGGTCCAGCGTTTCGCGATCCTCAATTCCCGGGCTCACCGCACCTTCACCACGCCGTACTACCAACTGTTCGGGCTGTTCTCCGCCGCGGCGCGACGCCCGCTGCTGCGCCCGCTCCTCACGGCACGAACGATCGGACTCGTCCACCGCCTGGGATTGGCACAGTTCGTCCGCAACGGCTCGTTCGACACCCAACGCCTGGCCGGTTACCTCGATTTCCTGAACACCCGCGAAGGACGCCGCTGGTACGCCCATTTCTGGGCGGGCTACAGCGTCCGGGTGCGCCCGGAACTCGCGGCCGGGCTCGCCGCCATCCGCTGCCCCACCGCAGTGATCTGGGGCGACAAGGACCCGGCGATCCCGTTTCGCTATGCCGAAGACCTCGCCGCACACATCCCGCACGCGACTCTCGTCCGGATCGCCGGCGGACGTTTCATCATGGAACAGCGTCCCGCCGAGGTCACCGAGGCATTGCAGGCATGGTTGCGCCGCCCCGTCGAAGGCGCCAGTTCCGTACTTTCAGGTACGGAAGACTATTCGACATAGTATGGTCGACTGCGATCGCAGTCAGCGGGTGGATGCTCACGTCAGGAGGCCCGGTGTGGCCGAATCCGTCGAAGGTCAGGTCGAATACCTTCACGCCGGGGCAACGGTGAAGTGCCCCACTGCGTTTCGCTACTGGGAGGTGCGCGACGCCCCGCTCGTGCGGCGCCTCGAACGCGTCTTCACGGCCGTGACCAGGCAGCGGCTGTTCCCGACCGACGAACAGGCGATCGCCCTGTGCGAAGACCTGTTCGCCGGTGACCCGGTGGCCGAGCGGTTCGTCGCGGAGGTGATGCACGGCGAGATCGGGCCTAAAGCCGGGCGCCGGATGCTGGAGCAGGCCCTGCGCGAGGGTATCGACGCGGTGCCGGAGGCGCCGGAATCGATGCGTGAACTGTTCGCCGAGTTCGAGACGGTGCCCGACTGGGTGGTGCCCGAACTCGTCGAGCAGGGTGCCGCGATCTGGCGGCGCTGGGGCACCATGCTGTTCAGTTTCGCCGGGGCCGAGACGCTCGAGATGTACACCGAGGCGGCGGTCGCCACGCCGCTGTCGCTGGCCGGTGGGTACGCGGGCGACAGCGCGCTGCGCCGGTTCCTCGAGACCTGCCGGTTCTGGATGGACGTCTCCGAGCGCGGCGCGCTGCTCACCGCCGGCTCGGCGGGCCGGGCCACCGCGCTGAAGGTGCGGGTCATGCACGTGTCGGTGCGTGCGAAGGTCGCCGGTCATCCCGAATGGGACATCGAACGGTGGGGGCTACCGATCAGCCAGACCTACCAGATGCTGACCCTGCTGGCGGGCAGCGTGACGCCCGGGCTCGGTCTGTGGGCGCTGGGCTATCAGACGACACCGTCGGAAATCCGTGCGCTGCTGCACTTCCAGAAGTACATGGGCCACCTGCTCGGGGTCCGGCTGCGCTGGTATCCCGACACGGTTCTCGACGCACTGCGCGTGCTGGCGATGACCATCGCGTCGCGGTCCTACGACGCCGGACAGCACGGGACCGAACTGATCGAGTCGTACCCGGCGGCGTTCGCGCCCCGCGACGGTCATCGCGGCCTGGCCCGGCTACGCGAGATGTACAACTTCCGGATCAACTCGGTCTACGCCGCGATGTACATGGCTCCCGGTACGCGTCGGCACTACACCATGCCACCGGCGTTCCCGTGGATCCTCGTCCCGATCGTGCGCTTCCCGCTGATCACCGTGACGGAGCTCGTGCGCCGGTTCTGCCCGCCGTTCGCGCGGGCACACGAGAAACTCATGCTCGCCCATCGCGAGAACTGGTACCGAGCCCAGATGCGGGGACGCGAAGCCGCCTTCGACGCCGGCGGGGCCCTGCGCCGATGAACCGACGGAAAGCGACCATGACTGCCACCGACATCGTCGAAGTATGGAACGGGCCCGGCCGCGGCGACGGCGAGCTGACGCCGATCGAGCCGCACCACAACGCTTTTCATCCCGCCGCGAGCAGGCTCGCCTTCGAACACTGGTATTTCGACGCGCACCTCGACACCGGCCACGTGGTGATCGGCTTCCTGATCAAACGTCGCCCCGAGGACCTGCCACTGTCGCGACCCTGGGTGGAGATGATCGTCTACGCGCCCGACGGCACCCGCCGCCAGGTGTCGCGGCGGTATCCGCACTCGGCGGCCGCGTTCTCACCGGATGCCTGCGATGTGCGTATCGGTGACAACACCGCCCGCACCGAATCGCATGACGACGGTCTGCCCACCCACCATCTGCGGATGGCGGAGGGTGGCTTGGTTTTCGACCTGCGGTTCCACAACGAGGTCCCCGGCTGGATGCCCGGCAAGGGCGAAACCCGTTTCGGCGGTAAGGATTCCTTCGGCTGGATGGTCGCCGCGCCCCGCGCGCGAGTGACCGGGACCATCGAGCTCGACGGCGCACGGCACGAGGTCACCGGACGTGGCTACCACGACCACAACTGGGGCGTCGGTGACATGAAGAAGATCATCGAGCGCTGGCACTGGGGCCGGTTGTACGTGGAGGACTACTCGCTGCTGTTCGCCTCGGTGCTCACCCAGCAGCGCAAGGGCGGCCACGAGATCAACCCGTTGATGCTGGCCGACCACGCCGACATCGTGCTGTCCACCGGCGAGACAGTACTCACCGAGGGCCCCGCCCGCTTCGACGCCACCGCGGGCCGCACCTACCCCGAATGGGTCGAACTGCGGGTGCCCGGGCGACTCGAACTGCGCTTGGACATCACCCGGGTCATCCACGCCCACGATCTGCTCGACGATCTGCCGGTCGTGCGTTCACCACTGGTCAAGCCGCTTGTACACCGGCTCGTCGGGCACCCCGGCTACTTCCGGTTCGAGTCGACCTTCGAGCTGAGCGTGCACACCGGCAACGGCACCGCACAGCGGGACGGAACGACGCTGCACGAACTGGTCGCACTGACCTGAGCGCCGCCGCGGAAATGCGGGATCAGCACCGCGGCCCGGCACTGGTGATGAACCGGAAGAACTCCCGACGCTGATCCGCGGTGGGCACCGGCAGATTCTGATTGCCGTGCACGAAACCGATGCCCGCGAAGCACATCAGCCCGGCCCGCATCTCCGACTGTTCGGGCGAGAACCCCAGCTCGATCAGGGCTTTGGACAGGGTGTGGAAGATCCGCTGATCCAGTGCCTTCACCGCCTCGGCCACCTTGGCGTTGGTGCGTGCCCAGTCGCGGACCGCGAGCTCGATCTGCCAGACCCGCTCCTCGGTGAGCAACGCGCCCATGCGTTCCAGGCGTTGCTCGACGGGCAGTTCGTCGAGGTCGTGGAAGCCGCGGGCGGCGTCGTTGTGATCGGCGCACCAGAACTGCGCTGTCGTCTCGAGCAGCTGGTCGATGCCGTCGAAGTGCCAGTAGAAGCTGCCTTTGGTGACCCCGAGTTCCTCGCAGACCTTGGCGATGGTGACGGCTCCGACGCCGTCACGCAGCAGCACCCGCAACGCCGCGTTCGTCCAGTCCTCGACACCGAGCCTGCGGGCCGCTTTCCGGGCCGCCGCTTTGCGTTTGGACACCGGCGCCGGCGGTCGGGAATTCCCGGGCTCGTCGATCATGGCCGTCTCCTCTCGGCATCGCGGGCGGTCTACCGTTCGGTCCGCGGTCACCGGACAGTGTTTCACGGAGCCGGCCTGCCACGTGCCGATGGTGTGGGCGCGCTGACCGAATCAGCTGTCGAGCAGGTGCGGCAGTCCGGCTCGGAAGCGGTCGGCGTCGACGGCTTTGGCACCGGCGAAGACGGGCAGGTCGACCAGCGGGAAGCGGGTTGCCCGGCTGCCCGGATCGTCGGCCGAGTCGAGAACCGCATTGGCCGCGGCGCGCCCGGATTCGTTGGCCCCCTCCATCGTCGCCAGGTCGATATGGCTGCGGATGTGGTCGCCGCCGAAATAGAGGTTCGGAATCGCGCAGTGCGCGTCGGGCCGGTTGTCGTAGGACCCGACCGTATTGACCAAGAGCGGCGTCTCGTTGTGAATGCCGTTCCCGGACCAGGTGATGCCGGGATCCAGGTGCCAGGAGTGGATGTCCTCGTCGCGCAACCAGCCGGTGCCGGTGTTGAGCCAGGTCGTGAGCTGCGCCCACACCTCCGCCGCGATCTCCTCGGCACCGCACTCCTTGGCGGTGCGCCCGTAGAGGATCCCGGGGGTGTCCCAGTCGGAGATGTCGACCGACAGGCATTCCACGACGGAGCCGTCGCCGTAGGTCGCGGCGAAATCTCCCACCCACATCGGTGCCTGGCGCAGCGCGGTGATCGCCCACGGTGACCCGAGTGCGGCGATGTGGCCCTCGGGGATGTCGGTGGGGCGGCGCAGGAAGTACTGGATGCCGACCATCCAGTCCGTGACCAGCTCGCGCATCCCGGCCAAGCGTGGGTCGGCGTCGAGGATGGCCGGGCTCAGCAGGTCGACCACCCGGTCGACGGGAACGGCGCAGATGTAGTGATCCGCGGTCACCGTGGTCGTGCCCCCGCCACCGGTCACCGTGGCCGACTCGATCCGGCCGCCGGCCAGCCGCAACGAGGTCACGGCCCGGCCCAGGACGAACCGGACGCCGAGAGAACGTAGATACGCCACCCACGGATCGATCCACGCGGCGTTGGTCGGCCGGTTGAGGATGCGGTCCACCCCGCCGGAGAACTCCGGAACGAGCCCCGTGCCTGCCAGGACGAGTGCCTCGCCGATGGTGCCGATCGTGCGCGCCGAACTGGTCTGCGGTTTGGCGGCCACGGTGATCCGGGTCAGCGCGCTGACCAGGTACTTGCGATAGGCAGCCGACTTGCCCTCAGCCCGCATGATCTGTTCCCAGGTGACGTACTCCCACTGCCCGAAGCGACGTTCCGTGCTCGAGGTGAACCACATGGCCATCTGTTTGGCGAAGAAGGCCAGTTCGTGGGCGGGCAGGTCGGGAATGAACCGCAGCGAACCGATGACGCTGTTCTGGATCACCTGCGGGGTCAGCTGGGTGAGGCCGCCCGGTTCGACAGGAAGGAAGATCGGCGCGGTGTTCTCGAAACCGGCGACCGTGCCCTCGACCCGCACGAGATTGTCGAGCACGCCGTTCGGGTTGCCCGGGAACGGGATTCGGCTCATCGTATCGGGGACATTGCGGTAACAGCCGGGAAAGAAGCGGAAGCCGTGCTCGCCGGGCAGATCCTGCCTACCCGGGCCGGCCGTGCCGGGAACGCCGAGGCTGCGGGCTTTGCCGCCCAGATGAGCGGGTTCGTAGACGGTCACGTCGTAGCCGCGTTCGGCCAGTTCATGCGCCGCGCTCAGGCCCGCCATCCCGCCACCGAAGATCGCGACGGTTCTGCCCGTCGTTCGCAGCAGCGGCGAGCGTGGGCCGGGGGCGGCGCCCACCGTGGGTGCCGGGACGGCCAGCGCGGCACCGACAGCCAGCCCGGCTCGCAGGGCTGTGCGGCGGGTGCAGGTGAACGGGCTATCGGACATGCTGAGCTCCGGATGTCGCAGAGGTGATCAGGGTGGGCGTCGACAACCGAGGGGGAATGCCGCGCAACGTGGTTCGCGTCATCTGTCGTTCGGCGACCGCGTCGCGGATCTCGCGCACCATGTCGGCGAGGACGGCGGGAACCTGATCGCGTTGATGGCGCAGCGCGTCCCAGCCGAGCCGCAACGCGCGAACCGGGGTGTAGAGATCGGCGGGTGTGCGCGTGCGCGAGAAGATGCCGGTGGTGATCTCGGCCAGCTCGCTGTCCACCTCGGCGCTGCGGTAGAGCTCGATCTCCAAGGGCCGCATGGCCTCGCCGCGGGCGAGCCGGTTGGTCCAGTGGAAGATGTCGCGGCACTCGATCACCCGCGCGCGCTCCCACTGTGCCAGTGCCGCATCCAGATCGGCCGGGTCGTCGAGGACATCGGTGACGGCTTCGGCCAGCCGCCGGCCGTAGTGCAGTGCGTCGCGGATCCCCTGCGCGGTGACGGGATCCTTGAAATGGCCCGCGTCGCCGGGCAGCGCCCAGCCGGGGCCCGCGGAACGGCGGAAGTACGAGGCGATGCCGACGGCCGACCGGACGCGCCCGACTCGTTCGCAACCGCGTAGCCGGTCGAGCAGCCCCGGAATCCGTTGAACCGCCGAGGAATAGCGGTGCTCGGCCACGCCCGGGCCGAGTTTGCCCTCGGCGCGTGGCGGTTGCACCAGGCTCAGTACGAGACCGTCGTCACAGGGGAACGCGGTGCCCAGATCCGCCCCGACCCGCCACTGCGCGGCGATGTGGCGTGCGGCATCGGGCGAGTCACGCCAATAGGCGAAATAGCAGTCACGGCCGCTGGGCACCGTCAGGAACGGCTCCTCCGCCCCGATCGCGCGGGCGACGGTGCTGCGCCGCCCGTCCGCACCGACTACCAGCGCCGCCCTGATCTCGGTGACAGCGCCCGCGCTGTCGCTGTAACGCACACCGGCGCAGCGGTTTCCGTCGAAGACCACTGACTGCACCCGGCATCTCGGCCGCACGTCGGCGCCCGCCGCGATCACCGCCCGCACGAGCACTCCGTCGAGTCCGGTCCGCCGCACGCACATCGCGTAGTCGATGCCGTCGACCGGCTGGAACGCCGACCCGATACCGAATCCCGCGCCTTCGGCGTAGGCGTGGGTCAGCTGGGGCGCGCCGAGCGCGGCCACCTCGGGAAGGACGCCCAGTCGCTGGAGTTCGGCCATGCCCGCGGGCCAGAGCAGATGCGTGGACAACGTATCCGAGGGCAGGGGGGCGGAATCCAGGACGATCACTCGTCGACCGGCCGCGGCCAAGGGCAGCGCTGTCGCGGAGCCGGCGCAGCGCGCACCGACCACGACGACATCGGCGGACTCGATGCTGGGGACGGGGGAAGGGGTCATGTGAGCCGCCTCGGTCATCGAGTCTCGGACAGTGTGTCCGATAGAATGATGAGCTGCGTCACATCCCGAGTCAATACCGCACGGCCACAAGATGTTTGCCGGAGGTGTACCGCTCCCGGGAGCGAAATACGCGGCGCGGCAGGCACAATGAGGGCATGCCACCTGCACACGAGCGCGGCGCCGAGCGGGATCCAGGGCTCCGATGCCCTCGCTGACGCGCGTCCCGCGATCGGCCCGCAAATCCTCCGACGACCGGCGGGTGGAGTTCGAGCGCCGGGTACTGAGTGCGGTGGAGGACCTGCTCGCAGACGGCACGCCGTACACCGAGCTCGCCGTGCAGCGGATCGCGGCCGCGTCCGGCGCGGCCCGGTCGACCTTCTACCGCTACTTTCCGGACAAGAGCAGCCTGCTGGTCCGGATGGCCGAACTGGCCACCGCCGACCTCTTCGCGGCCGCCGAAACATGGTGGCGCGCCGAACACACCGACGAGCAGGCCGGTGTCGTCGCGGCGATCGCCGCGATGATCAGCGGCTTCCGTGCACACCGCTACCTGCTGCTCGCCCTGAGCGAGGTGTCGGCCTACGACCGCGCGGTGGCGCGCTACTGGCGGACGAGGGTTGCCGGCTTCGCCGAACTGGTGTGTACCCGCCTCGACACCGAGCGCGCGGCAGGCCGCGTAGCGCCCCGACTCGACCCGCAGTCGACCGCCCTGGTTCTCACCTCGATGGTCGAACGGACACTCACGGTCGCTTTCGCTTCGGATACGGGCATCACCGACGAGGAACTGGCCGCATCGCTCGGCCGCGCCATCTGGCTCGTCGTCTACGGCGACGCACAGACGACCGCCTGACCCCGCCGGCGTGATCCGCCGACGAACGCCTGCGTGTCGCATTCCTCCGGTCCGAACGTCGGCTGAGCGTGGTCACCACTTCTCGCCGCGCACGCGGTCAGGGGGTGCAGGTAAGGCCGGTCAGCACCGCGTTCAGTTCGGCGAGTGTTGTCACGGAATGGAAGTCGCCGCCGGACAGTCTGCCGATCTCGCGCAGCGACTCCGGATCGGTGGGCACCGGGACCAGGCTGCGGCCGTTTGCCTCGGGAACTTCGATTGTTCCACCGCTGGTTCCGAGTGAAACAGCCGAGATCCCGGCGTACTGCCGTCTCGCTTCGCGGGCGGCGGTGAAGGCGCCGCGGGAATCGTCGAGATCGGCGGGCACGGTCTGTTTGCCGTCGGAAAGCAGGACGATCCGGCGCGGACCTTCGAGCGACGCGACCGCCTGCGGCGCACCGAGCGCGGCGAGCGCGGTGAAGATCGCTTCGCCGGTGGCGGTGCGTTCGGCCAGCCGAACGGCATCGATCGCGCGTTTGAAGAGGGTGCGGTCGGTCGATGGGCTCACCTGCACCGATGCGGTTCCGGCGAAGGTGATCAGGCCGAGTTGCGTGCGCGGCGGCGGCTGGTCCGCGTACTCCTTCGCCGCGGTAGTCGCGACGGCGAGCCGGGTAGGAGCCACATCACCTGCCTCCATCGACAGCGAGGTGTCGAGCACGAACATCACCACCGCGTCGCAGACCGGGAGCCCGAGCTTCGGTTGTGCGTGACCGGAGATCGTGTTCGCACAGGCGGATGTGAGACCGACTACCGCAGCCAACAGGCAGGCCGCTACCGACAGCTTCGAATGCCCTTGGCGCACAGAGCCAAGCTACCAGCGGACGTCGTAGTCGATGCGATTACTATCCCCCGAACAGCAGGTACAGCCCGGTGAAGGTGAAGGCGACCATGGTCAGCATCAAGGCCAGCTGGCCGGTCAACCGGTGACGAGGCGGGAGCAGGACCAGACAGCGGTCGTGTGCGGCGGCGACGCCGAGGACATGGCCGGTCAGCACCGCGAGCACCTTGCAGGTGGCGAGCACGCCTGGATGGCTCGACAGCACGTAGGCCACGTCTCGATCGGCCAGCCCCGCGAGGTTCCAGCCACGGTCGAGCGGGTCCGCGAACAGCAGGACCGTCGCCTGCCCCTTCTCGACGAGAAACGTGAGGTAGTGGGCGATCAGGTAGCCCGCAACGATCGGAGTGAGACTGAGCGCCAGTCGTCGGGGGAGCAGCGCGCGATCGGCGGGGGCGACACCGCCGGTGGCGCGCGCGGCGAGGGAGAACAGTCCGCCCACGACCCCGATGAAGACCAGTAGTCCGGTCGTGCGCACCAGCGTCGCGTCGACGAGCGGAGCCAGTTCGTCGACCAGTTCGCGCCACCACGGGAACGTAGAGAAGCTGTCGAAGGCGGTGGATCCGAGCAAGGTCGCGGCGACCGCGACCGATCCGGCGAGCCCGGGGGTCCCCGCGAGATTGTTCAGCGGCATCCGCAGTACCGGTTGTCCCGCGTGGTCGCGGCCGAACGGACTCAGGTGCGCCAGCAGCGTGCTGTACACCTCGAGCGGGTCGGCTCGCTCGGCCCACACGGTGCCGAACAGTACGAGGCCGATCGAGGTGACGACCAGATAGCCGATCAGCCAGGTCAGTACTGAGGTCACCGAACCCGGTGTGCGCCAGGCCAATTCCAGCCACACGAACGAGAACAGGCCGACAGCGGCGGGGAGGTGGCCCCATTCCTCGCGATAACGGAGAATTCCGTGCTCCGGCGAGCGCCGCAGCAGTCGACACCCGAATCGGTGGATCGCCCTGACCGGAGAGAGGACCTTCCACACCGGTCCGATCAGCAGCGACGCAACCATCACCCCGACCCAGACGCCGATATACAGCACTCCGGGAACCGGATTCAGGGCCGGATCGGAGGAACCGAACATCGCGATGACGAGCACGCACGCGGTGAACACCACACTGACCGCGGAAATTACCCCGCGAGCCACGGGAGCGTCGATCAGCCGGCGCACCGGGGTGGGTAGCGGCCATCCCGGCGACTGCGGGTCGAGTCGCGGCTGACGCCAGGCCATGAACAGCAGCGCGAACGAGAAGGTCAGCGCCCACGCCGCACCGACCAAGGCGTAGCTGAGCGGAATCGGCAGGTCCGCGGCGCCGTTGAGGCCGTGGGCGAGGGCGCTCACCGCCGGACCAGCAGCGTCGTCACCGTCCGTCCGAGTCGGTGGAGTTCGATGTCCACCTGGCCCGGAACCGCCACGGTGAAATCGAACTCCTGGCCCGCGGCCGCGACGACGGGAAAGGTGTGCGCGGGAGCGGAGTGGACGTGCAGTTCGTCGGTGGCGTCACTGTCGACCCGCAACACGATGCGTTGCCCCACCTCGGCTTCGGTGCGCGTATTGACCGGAGACACTTCACCGTCGGCTATCCGGATGTCGATGGTGCGTGCTGTCTCCACCGGCTCGACGGTCGGCTCGCCCGACGAGCAGCTCATCAGCAGTGCGCCCGCGCAGACCGTCACAAGACCGAGCCGGAGTCGACGAGCGCTCACGGATTCTCCTCACTGCGGTCGGACCGCGCGGATTCGGTTTCGGTGCCCGCGTTTTCGCGCTTCTCCGCGCGCCGATCGCGCATCGCGATGAACAACACCAGCCCGACCAACGCGACTGCGGGCAGGAAGGCCGGAATCGCCAGCAGAAGCGAGTGGTCGGCGAGAATGTCGATGTTCTCCGCGCGGATCACGCGTCGACCGTTGCCTTCTGATCCGGTGTGCTGCCCGCCGCCAGGTAGCGGTCGTTGACGCGCGCGGCGCCCCACGCCATCGCCGCGATCAAAGCCAGGCTGCACGCCAGCACCACCAGGCCGGCGAGGCCGATCAACCAGGACGGATGGTCGAAGGACCGCTCACGCTGCAGCACCGAGATCTCCTCGACGAACGGCCGTGTGAAGCTCGCGGGCGCGGCCACCTCCGCGGCGCCGGTGCCGGGATCGAGCGGCATGAAGAGGGGCAGCGCGGATTGCATGCGCCCGTCCTGCAGGCGCAGCACTGTTTTCCAGGTGCCGTGCACGGGCACCGGGCGGGTGGAGACGAAATGGTCGTCGGCGACGCGACGCAGTTTGTCCACGACCAGGCCGTGGCCGGGACTGTCGTCACCGGTACCGCCTTGCCAGGCCAGGATCTCCAACCATTCCGGATCGTCGCCGATCAGATCGGTGGGGGAGAGCCGGATGTCAGCGGTGACCATCCGCCCGCCCCGCACCGGCTCGGCGTCGGTGAGCAGGACCGTCGCCGACGCGTTCTCCGGCACGCGGATGATCAGCCCGTTCGTGGTCGCCGCGGCAGCGATCACCACCGCGCCGACCACCAATCCGCGCCGCACCGCGGGCCTGGGAAGTGGCTCGCCGCGCAAGACGGTGCCGAGCATCGCGCCGATCACACCGCCCGCCACACCGACCGGCACCGCCATCGCCAGCAGTTCGGGCCACATCCCGGCGACCCAGGGATTGACGAACATCCGCTCGATCCACAGCGATTCCAGCCAGATGCCCACCGTCGCCACCCCGAGCCCGGCCAGCGCGCCCCACCAGAGCGGTCGGCGGATCAACGGCAGGAGAGCCAGCAGTTCCACCACGACCGCAGCACCGAGATAGAGCGGAAACACATTGCGCGGCGCCTCGAATCCGGTGCCGACCAGGACCGCCACGACCCAGCGCACACCGAAGGCGAAGGCCACGAGCAGCAACGTGCTGAGCGGGCCGAGCGTGAGCCGCGCCGAGATCAGGGCGATCGTCGCGGCGAAGACGATGAGCATCGGTTGCAGCACCAGCCGGAACTGCTGCACACCGAAGTCGAATTCGACGCCGAACACCGACAACCCGATCACCAGGCCGCCGAAAGCGAACGCCTGAACCGCCCACAACACCCGGCCGTCGATGCGCGCGGGGTCGGGCCGGTTGTATCGGCCTTCGAGTTCGAGCAGCAGCACGCCGATCAGCGACAGACCCGCACCACCGATGAGCATCAGGTGGGTCGGCCCCCAGAGCGTGACGTCCTGGCCGAACAGCCGATGCCAGATGTCGTCGAGCGGAAAACCGATCAGCGCGTACAAACCGGCACCGGCGATCAGGATGCCGCCCACGGGGGCGTACCAGTCGCGGGTGATCTTCACCGCGGCCCGGCCCGGCTTCTCGTCGAGCGGCAGGATGACGGCAAGCATCCCCGCCATGAAGAGGAAGAACAGGCCGACCAGGATGAAGTAGTGCGCCGGGTTCGCCAGCGGTCCGGCGTCGCGGCCCTTGCCGACGTGCAGGCTCACATCCCAGATGAAGCCGAGAAACGCCGTCAGGATGGTCGCGAGGAACATCGCGATCGGGAGCGCCACCCAGCCCGGCCGGTTCATGATGCGACCGCTGAAGTCGGCCAGCCGTTGCAGCCAGGTGATGCGCCGGGTGCGGTGTAGGTACGCCACCCACAGCAGCACCGCGCCGATCACCGCGGCCGCACCGGTCATGAGCGCGACCTGATCGAGGGCGGCGCCACCGCCTTCGGTGCCCTGCGCGACCGGCATCGTCGACGGAGCGGATATCGCTGTGGACACGGCAGTCCTCCGATGTGTCGAAGCGCCCGGTCGATGGGGTACCGAACAGTATCCCGAAATCCGCGCCGTGCCGATACCCCACGCGCGCAGGTCGCGGATCCGATCCTGCGCGGCGCGGGGAACGACGCCGTGGGTCAGCGCATCGCGATGATCGCCGATCCGTGGCCGAACAGGCCCTGGTTCACCGCGATGCCCGTGCGGGCGTTGTCCACCTGGCGGCCCTCGGCCCGACCGCGCAGCTGCCAGGTGAGTTCGCAGATCTGGGCGATCGCCTGAGCGGGGATGGCTTCGCCGAAGCAGGCCAGGCCCCCGCTGGGATTCACCGGTACCCGACCGCCCAACGTCGTTGCACCGCTACGTAGTAGGGCCTCCGCTTCGCCGGTCTCACAGAGCCCGATGTCCTCGTACCAGTCCAGTTCCAGCGCGGTGGACAGGTCGTAGACCTCCGCGAGGGACAGGTCTTCGGGACCGATCCCGGCCTCTTCGTAGGCGGCGTGCGCGATGGCCGACCGGAAGGTGCGCGAGGGCGGCTCGACGGCCACGGCCGAGTCCGTCGAGAAGTCCGGCAGATCGAGCACGGTCTTGGGGAACGTCGGCGTGACCGTCGACAGCGCGGAGATGCGCACCGGATCGGTGACGCCGTGGCGACGGGCGTAGTCCATCGACGTGAGCACCAGGGCTGCGCCACCGTCGCTGGTCGCACAGATGTCGAGCAACCGCAGCGGGTCCGAGACGATCGCCGAGGCGGAGATCTCCTCGACCGAGACCTCCTTGCGGTAGCGGGCGTTCGGGTTGTTCAGGCCGTGCCTGGAGTTCTTCACCTTGACCGCGGCGAAGTCGTCGAGGGTGGCGCCGTGCAAGGCCATCCGGCGGCGGGCGTACAGCGCGAAATAGATGGGGTTGGTTGCACCGAGCAGATGGAAGCGCAACCAGTCCGGGTCGTCGCGGCGCTCGCCACCGACCGGCTGGAAGAACCCCTTCGGGGTGGTGTCCGCGCCGACTACCAGCGCGACCTCGCACAGTCCGGCCAGAATCTGGGCACGCGCGTTGGCGATGGCCTGTGCGCCCGAGGCGCACGCGGCGTAGCTGCTCGAGATCTGCGCACCCGACCAACCGAGCGCCTGCGCGAACGTCGCGCCCGAGACGAAGCCGGGGTAACCGTTGCGGATGGTGTCGGCGCCGGCGATGTAGCCGACGTCGCGGTGGTCCAACCCGGCATCGGCCAGCGCGGCACGCGCCGCCACCAGACCGTATTCGACGAAATTGCGGCCCCACTTGCCCCAGGGGTGCATGCCCGCGCCGAGGACGGCGATGTCGCGATCGTTGGTGTCAGTCATCGACCGGCCTCCACATCCACACCGTGTGCTCGGCGTCGTCGTCCTCGTACAGCGTGCCGACGGTCAATTCGACCGGCATGCCGACGGCCAGGTCGTCCACGGTGAGACCGCGCTCGACCTGTCCGAGAATCACCATCTGCTCGACCTCGAGCTCCACCGCCGCGACGACGTAGGGCACGAACGGATCGGCCGAGACGTAGGGCGCTGGCGGTTTGTACCGAGCGTCGGCGTACGACCAGATCCGCCCACGCGTAGAGAACAGATACTCGACGAGCTCGGAGCCGTCGTGGGTACCTGTGCACTGCGGATTGCGGCAGGCGAGCGTGTTCTTCGGGAAGTACGGTGTGCCGCAGTCGTTGCAGCGGGTGCCTTTGAGGCGTACCTGACCGTCGTCCGCAGTGAACCAGTCAGCCACGGCGGGGCGTTGTTCTTTCTGCACGTGGCCGACGGTATAGGAACACGTTCTACTTTGGGGCGGAATTCCGATCCGGCGCCGCTCGGGTGGAGGTACGGTTGGCGCGTCGAGGATGCGATGACGTCGATCTGGAGTACCGCAGCGCGATGGGCACCAAAGCTATTGACCCGCAGTGGATCCGCAATGTCACGATCATCGGCGATCCCGCCGGGGCGACCCGGCTGACCCACCGCCTGCGCCGGTGCTTCGGCGCCACGGATGACACCGTCCGCTGGTCGACGGACGGTGCCGAGCACACGATTCGCGTCGCCGCGCCGTCGAACGAGGCGCTCATCGCCGACCTGGAACGCTGCATTCGGGTAGCCGACGGAGTCGTCGTGGTCGTGGACGCCGCCGCGCAGAGCGCGCCGCGGCTGGACACCATGTTGCGGGTCGCCGACGACCATCAGGTCGCGCGCCTGTGCCTGGTCACCGGGCTCGGCGGACCCACTGCCGACTTCGACCGCTGTATTCGTACGATCGCCGACACTCGCGGGGCAGCGCCGCTGGCACTACAGGTCCCGGTCGGCACCGGAGACGACTTCGGCGGTGTCATCGATCTGGTCTCGGCCGCGGTGCTCGGGGCTGCCGGACAACATCGGGAGTCAGCCGAGCGCTGGTGCCGCGCGCTCGTCGAGACGCTGACCGAATCGGACCCTGTGAAGCCGGACTGCCTCACCGTCCGGGACCTGCACAACCGCATCCGGGGCCGCACCCGTAACGGCGACATCGTTCCCATCCTGTGCGACGCACCCAGTGCGAGTGACGACATCGCCGCACTCCTGGACGCGGTCGTCCGATATCTGCCGTCACCCATGTACGTCTGCCAGCCCGAACACGTCCTCGACTACTGACCACCGTGGCCGCGACGACGGAGGCCGCCCGGTCCTCGAGCGCTCACTTCGCGCAGTGCGGTGCGCAGGCCACGCCGGATCGTTCCCGGCTCGGCGGGGACCGCGGTGGCGAACTTGCGTTCGGAGGCGGTTTCGGGTGCGTCGTCGGTGGTTGCCAGCAGGAAGGTGTCGGGGAGGGCGAGTTTGTGGATCGTACGCAGGGTGAGCAGGTACTGCCGGGGCAGTGGACCGGTGGTGTAGGGCAGGTCGTATTTGTCGCAGAGTGCGCGGACCCGAGTTGCTATCTCGGCGTATCGGTTGCTCGGCAGGTCGGGGAAAAGGTGGTGCTCGATCTGGTGTGAGAGGTGGCCGCTGAGGAAGGCCAGGATCGGGCCGGCGTCGAAGTTGGCGGTGCCGAGCATCTGGCGCAGGTACCACTCGCCGTGGGTCTCGTGCTCGATCGCGTCCGGCGTGAATTTCTCTGCGCCGTCGGGGAAATGGCCGCAGAAGATCACGACGTAAGCCCAGAGATTGCGCAGCGCGTTGGCGGTGATGCCTGCGGCCAGGGTGCGGCGCCAGCGCCGTCCGCTCAGGATCGGGAAGAGCAGATAGTCCTTGGCCGTCTGCCTGCCGATCTTGCCGAGCAGTGCCCGGGTGTGCGCGGTCTTCTCGGTGGCGGTCGCGGCGCGGTCGCGTTCGGAATACAGCCCGTGCAGGGCGATGCCCCATTCGAACGTGGCTGCCAGGAGCAGGTTCTGCAGCGGTTGCAGGAGCAGGCGTGGTCGCCATTGCTGGTCTCTGGTCACCCGGATGACGCCGAATCCGACGTCGTCGTCCATGCCGACCACGTTGGTGAACATGTGATGGCGGTAGTTGTGCGAGTAGCGCCATTGCGACGATACTCCGGCCATGTCCCATTCCCAGGTACGGGAATGGATTTCGGGATCGTTCATCCAATCCCATTGGCCGTGCGACACATTGTGGCCGATCTCCATGTTCTCGATGCTCTTGGCCGCGGCCAGCGCCGAGGTGCCGACGACCCAGCCCAGTCGTGAGCCGGCACCCGCCAGAAGCAGTCGCGCACTCGCGTCGAGGATGCGCTGGAAGGCGATCGTGCGCCGGATGTAAACGGCGTCGGGGGTGCCGCGCCGTTCCTCGATGTCGCGCCGGATCGTGTCGAGTTCCTCGCCGAGGGCTTCGACATCGGCCTTGCTCAGGTGCGCGTAGACCGCGACTTCGGTGATGGCCATGATTCCTCGCTGGTCGTACTGCTGATTATACGTCCATCTACAGCAGACGTCTACACCGTAGACTAACGGTATAGATGCCCACGGTGACCGCTGTGTGACGGAGTCGGCGTGCGCCGGGACAGCCATCGGCTACACCTGCGGGTGGTCCCGGTCGATGTCGACGTGGGGTCCGCCGATCAGCGGCGGGACCGAACCGGACGGTGTCCAGCCCGAGAGGTGGCTCAGGGTCGAGGTCAGGCCGGTGAGCAGGATGTCCAGGCCTCGCTCGAGTTCGGCCGCGCCGTCGTAGGCGGCCAGTACCGGCGCGAGTGCCCGCACCAGCGGGAACTCGGTGATCGGGAGCCGGTGCAGGCCGAGCCGCAGGACCTCGTCCGATTCCTCCGGCCGCTCGATCACCTCTTGGAGTTCGTTGAGTACGTGACCGTAGAGGAATCCGAACAGCGCGCGGTAGACGTGCAGCGCGTCGGCGCCGGAGAACCCGGCATTGGTGAGCAGCCGCAGGATGCTCTCGAGTGGTCGGACCACCGCGATCGGGCGCATACCGAGGGGAGTCGACAGCGGCCGGATCGCCAGCAGCGGCACAACATTCGGGTGCGCCAGCGCCAACGCGCGGAACGAGCGCGCCACCGCTCGCAGCTGTGCCGCCCAGTCCGGATCGTCGGCATCGACCACCAGCTGCTCGAACACCATCTCGGCCACGCCGTCGAGCACGGCTGCCTTGTTGGGCAGGTGACGGTAGATCACCATCGGGTCCCGGCCGACCGCTTCGGCCAGCCGCCGCATCGACAGTGCGTCGACGCCGTCGCGATCGACGATCATCAGCGCCGCGGTGAGCACGGACGCCCTGGTCACCGCGTTGGCGGGACGGCGGGCGCCATCTGTCGAATCCTCGGCCACGAGGGCACCTCCGTCTGATCCAGTTTCGTTGCAAGTGTAGACCTACAGCGTTGACAAGCAAGCTGCCCGAGGCGTCTACTGGAGGATGTACAGGTCCCCGGAGCTGATACCGATTCCTCGGATCCCGGCCGAAAGGACCGATCGTCATGCGCCTTCGCGAAAGTCGTCATCCCGACGCGGCACCCGCCCGCCACGAGGTTCCCCCGCTCTATACGCCGCGACTGCGGATACGGGCGCGTTCTGCGGCCGACCATTACATCGACGGTGCCTGGTGGCCGCGCTCGGACGACCTGTCGGCTGAACTGCCCGACTTGCTCGCCGTGCTCGGGGTACGGCTGGGCCCGGTCTGGCGCGTCGTGTACGACCCCTCCTGCTGGGCGTCCGCACCTTCTCGGATCACAGTCGCGGGGGAGACCGTCCGGCTCGATGCCTATCATTTCGAGCTGTGGAACACGATGTACGTGTTCGGGCGCGGCGCGGCCATGATGGTGCTGCAGGTGATCCCTTCCGGCACCGATGCCCGAATCGCCCACGAATCCCTGATGGCCGCGGCCGAAGCCGACCCCGAGGACGGCCCGCCCCCCGCCCTCGATCCCCAGGCGACAGACACTGCGGACAACGATCGGCAACCGTTCGGAGAACCGACCCGGACGCCGCGACTCCTGTTGCGCGGCACCGAAAGTCATGCCGAGCTGTTCGACGGCGCCTGGTGGCCGAGGACGGAGAACCTCACCGCGGAACTCCACGATCTGATCAGCGCCCTCACGCCCCGCCTGGGCCGGACGGCGCGAATCAGCTTCGACTGGAACGTGACCAGCCGCAACCAGCGCCGCATCGACCGCCCCGACGGTGTCGAACTGCGGGCCCCCGATATCGGCCAGCTTCCCGACACCATGCACCTCGCCGGCGCGAACGGCGTGCACCTCACCCTGCTGGTGATCCCCGCGGACACCCCGGCCGACGTGGCGAACGCCCAGATCCTGCACGCCGTCGGGCGGGTCGGCCACCATATGCCGACCGCCGGCTGACTCGGTTATCGCAGCACGCCCGTCGCGAGCAGACATCGGCGACACCAGGCCTGCCGGGTGCACGGGAGCCCGACCGACGGCATGCGGGCCCGCTTCGGCATCAGATCGAGATCAGCTCTGGTCGAGGTAGTTCTCGACGGCCGTGCCGACGGCTCGGGCCACGGTGGCGAGCGCTTCGGGCGAGGTGGTGTTGTGTGGTGTATCGGCCGGGGTGTGGTAACGGCTTTCGTCCATCCCGACGAACAGTGAACGCCCGACAGCCGGGATGTGGTGCTGGTCGGTCACCGAAGGGGCGAGTTCGAGCGGTGCGTCGGGTGTTTTCCGTACTCCAGTGCGACATTGGCGCCCAGATGCACGATCAGCGCGGGATCGATGTCGAAGGTGCGCAGGTAGTGCTGCAAACCGATGTGGTGCAGGATCTCGTGTCCCGGCGCTCCGACGACGACCACCGGGTGCCGGCCGGCGAAGCGCTCCGCGAGCGCGACCGCGATACCGGTCGCGCGTTCGGCCGCGCAACCGAACCAGCCACTGAGCGGTGTCGCCAGCAGGAGGGGTTCGGCGTCGGCGTTGTCGGCGGCGAAGGTGGCGATCACGTTCGTGTTCGAGCCCGCGATTGTCCCGGCGGAGAAGCGCAGGTGGACCGGTTTCGAGGCGAGGTCGTCGGCCACTCGGCCGGGAACCAGGACCACCGGCATCCGGCCGACGACGGTGGGATAGCGGTTGGGCATCACGAGCTGACCCAGCGGGTTGAGAGTCGCGATCACCGCGGCAGGCGAACCCGCGTTCTCGGCGGCTGTGATCGCGGCGTCGAGGTCGTGGGAGGTGGGGTCGCCGTCGGTGGCGTGCAGGGCAGCCGTATACGGGGAGTCGGTCTCCAGCGTGCCGACGCTCTGGTAGCACAGCGCGTCCGACTCGACCGGCGCACCGCCGATGGTCACCTGGGTGTTCGCGACGTAGCGGTCGAAGGTGAAACGCTGGTATTCGATGCCTGCGCCCAGGCGGGTCGACTCACCGGCGAACAGCGCGTTGGTGTCGTCGTCCACGGCGGTGCCCACGCGATGCTCGTCCACGCTCGTGTACTTCTCGACGAACTCGTAGAGCCGGGTCCCATCGGCCCATGACCGCTGTGGCGAAGTCGTCGGGATGCCACCACCCGGATCACGGGCGGGTGCACGAGGCTCCGGCCGACCAGGCAGCACCGCTCGGTGAGTTCGGCTCGGTAGCGCTGTTCACCGCAGGTCGCCGGGCTTTTCACTGCGCCGTCGTGGCCATCTGTCGAGCGTGGTCCGCCGCGACGGCGGGGCTCTGCAGGCTGTGCGGAGGGTCGGGCATCGAGTACCGTGAAAACCGGGGACCGCCGTTCGGACCGGTGCACCGTGTGGGCCGCGCTCGAGCACAACCAAGGGGCGTCCGATGCCGATATTCATGGTGGAGCGGCAATTCGCCGAACAGCTCGAAGTGGCCCCGGAGACCGCCGCGGAGATCAACCGGATCAACGACGAGTTCGGGGTGCGCTGGCTCAGTTCGTTTCTGTCGCTGGACAAACGCAAGACGTTCTGCCTCTACGAGGCCGACAACGTCGAGGCGATCCGCGCCGCCGCGGTCAGGGCCGGAATCCCCGCCGACGCCATCATGGAACTGTCCGGCACCATCACCCCGGACGGAGCCTTCGCCCCGCTGTCGACAGCAGACGGCCCGACCATCGGCTAGAGCAGTCCGTGCTCGGTGGCGAAGATGGCGGCCCTGGTCCGATTCGGCGCGGCCGTCTTGATCAGGATGCTGCGTACATGGTTGGCGGCGGTATTGGCGCTGATGAACAAGCGTTCGCCGATCTCGCGATTGGACAGCCCGTCGGCGACCAGGCGCAGCACATCCACCTCGCGATCGGTCAACCCGTTGGGCAGCGTCACGTGCTCGCAGTGTGGCGCGGGGTCCGCGTCCAGATCCCGCAGAATGCGACGGTGTCCGATCCGCCGCGCCAGCGCGCGTGCCTCGGTGGCGAGGTCGGCGGCGGTTGGTCCGGGCACGGCGGGGGGACGACGGAGCCGGTGCCGGTACCAAGCCGCCAATGTCTCGGCCTGGTGAGTCACCGCCCCCATCCGGCGGTCCATCGCGAGAGCGTGCTCGAAGTGCATGTCGGCACTGCCTGCACCGAGCACCGAGTCGAGTTCGGCGAGATAGCGATCCGCACTGCCGAATACCGCCACGCTCGCACCGGCCATCAGATTGGCGCCGGTGTACTCGGCCATCAACGGGCGCAGTGTCGCCGCCACCTCGGTGTCGTCCAGCCGTACCGCCGCTTCGGTGGCGAAGGCCAGCACGCCCGCCCATTGGGCGCCGAAACGGTGATCGGCGAGGCGCTCGCACAGGTGGGTGAGCAGGCGTGCGGCCGGCTGCCACATCTCCAGTTCCGTGTACAGCGCCAAGAGTCCCGGCAACCAGTGATCGTCGAAGCTCTCGCGGCCGGAGACGAGCGGACGAACCTGCTCCAAGCCACCGGTGACCCGCCGGAGCATGAACTGCTGCACACCCCACGAGCCCTCGGTGGCGCCGCCGAACTCCTGGGCGAACTGGTCGTCGAGCCAGTCGATGATCCGCTCGGTGCCAGCGAAGTCGCCGACGGCGAACCGGTGCGCGCAGCGCGAGCATCCGGCGACATACCGGAAGAACGGCTGACCCCGAGCCAACGCCAACTCGGTCAGGTCGCGCTGGGCGCTGCTCCACGCCACCGCGTCGCCGAGCAGGTAGGCGAACACCGCGCGGTGGAAGGCGGCGGGTCCCCGGTAGTCGTCGTCACCGAGGCGTGCCCCGATGTCGTTGAGCTCCATCGCTCGTGCCAGCAGTTCGGGTGCCAGATCGGGGCGCATACCCTGCCACAGCGTCGTGCACAGAGCGTGCGCGAGCAGCTCCGGATCACCGATGACCCTGGCCCGCGACAACGCATCCTCACCGATCCGGCGAGCCCGCCGGGAATCGCCGGTGAACGACGCGGCGCGACCCATGCTCGCGTGAGCGCGTACCGACAGGGGGTCGCCGGGATCCAGCGCGGCGGCGCCCAGCGCCTCGCTCAGCAGCGTTAGCGAGCGCTGACCACTCGCGGAGGGCCGCCACGAGGCGTTCTCGTGCCCGATCGCGGCGGCCAGCCGGACGCGCGGATCCCCGTCCGTCGCGAGCTCCTCGTAGAGCCGACGGGCGGTGTCGAAGTCGCCGCCGTGCAGGCGACAGCGCGCCGCCGCCGAGAGGAGCTCGACCCGGGTCGGGCCGTGCGCGGCATGCGCCTGCGCGGCCCGCTCGTACAGCGCCGCCGCCTCGCGATGAGCGATGCCGCGCTCGGCCTGGCGGGCCGCGAGCACCAGATAGTGCACCGCCTTGTCCGCGTATCCGAGGGCACGGGCCCGGAAATAGTGATGAGCCAGCGCGGCCACCCGGGTCGGGTCGCGTTGCTCGAGGGCAACCGCGACCCTGGCGTGCGCGGCCGCGAGATCGCCCGCCGACATCCGGTCGAGCACGGCCTGGCGAGCGAGGGCGTGCGCGAAGCGATACTCGCCGTCCGCGGTCCCCGCGACGAGAAGTCCGGCGCGCACACCGAAGTCGATTCCCGCGAGGACCTGGTTCGAGTCGAGTCCGTCGGTCAGGATCTCGGGGTCGACGACATCACCGGCGGCCGCCGCCAGTTCGATCACCCGCGCGTGGTCCACATCGAAGGCCGCCAACCGACGGGCCAGCGCGTCCTGGACCGATCGCGGTGCGGCGACAGCGGAACCTACCGCGGTCAAGCCGCCGCGGGTCGCCAGGTCGTGCCAGTACTCCTGGAGGAAGAACGGATTCCCACCGGTGTGGTCACGCAGTACCGGCGCGGCCGACAGCGCCGACCCCCGCGACACCCCGGCCGCCCGGACGAGGTACTCGGCCACCTCCTCGGTGCTGAGCCCGGCGAGGTCGATCCGGGCGACACCGTCGAGCCGATGCAGATCGGCGAGGGCGAAGCTGACCGCATCCGTGCGGTCCGGTGCGGTCGTCCGAAGCGTCGCCAGCACGAGTAACCGCTCACCGGCCGTGGACTCGACCAGATGGGACAGCATCGCCAACGTCGGCTCCGAGGCCCAGTGCAGATCCTCGAGGACGAGCACCAGCGGGCAGCGCTCGGCGGCCGCCAGCAAGACCCGCATGAGGGCGTCGAAGAGGGCAGGTCGCGAGTCCCGGTCACCCGGCTTCGGTTGCGCCGACGGCCAGTACCGCGACACGCTCGTGGTGAGCCGCAGCAGCGGGGCAGCCGCGGCGGGCGCGACAGCGCGCAGAGCTTCGGGCGGGGCCTGCTCGATCGCCTGCTCGAGAATCGCGACGAAGGGCCGGTACGGGATGTCGAGGTCCTCGCGGCACGCGCCCCACAGCACAGTGGCACCCTGCGCGCGCAACGCGGTGGCCGCCTCACTCACCAACCGGGTCTTGCCGACGCCCGGTTCACCGCCGACGAAGACGACCTGCCGCCGATCACTCTCGACCGCCGCCCACACGGCCTCGAGCCGCGCGACTTCCGCGCCGCGACCGACGAAGGCCGTACCGCTGCTCGGCGACGCCGATTCGGTCACTCCTCGACCTTAGCCGGATTCGACGACCACCGAGATAGTCCGATCTGACCCCCTCGCGCCCACGTCGATCCGATCAGATCAGGTCAGGTGCGTGGCACCGGTTCTCCGTAGCGTCACAGGTAACGCCGACCGAGGAGCACGCCATGGCCACGAGGATCGAAGACCTGCCCATCGAGGTAGCCCAGGGCGAGTTGACCACCCGGTACATCGAATGGGGTGACATGGCTGTCCGATACGCCAGCGTGCCGCCCGAAACCGACTTCGGCCCGGTCCTGCAGGGCCTCCCCGACGACCGTTGCCCCAGCCCGCACTGGGGAATCGTGCTGGAAGGATCGTTGCGGCTCGAGCACGCCGACGGCACGGTGGAGACCGCAGCCGCGGGGGAGGTCTACCACTGGCCTGCCGGGCACACCGCCACCTCCGCCGGGGGAGCCGTCTTCCTCGAAGTCGGCCCGGTGGCGCAGATGCGTCAGTTCCACGACCACGTCCTGCGCCTGTTCGGCTGACCGCCGCACCGGCCGACCCCCAGGGAGCAGAAATGAACGGCACACCAGCACTGACCATGCTCGAAGCGGTCCGCGGCGAGGTGATCACCGCGCAGTCACCCGGCTACGACCAGGCCCGTTCGGTCTACAACGGGATGATCGACCGCAAACCCCTCGCGATCGTCGGCGCGGTCGACGTCGCCGACGTGCGCGTCGTCGTCGACACCGCCCGGGCGAGCGGCCTCGACCTCGCAGTGCGTGCGGGCGCGCACAGCGTGCCCGGTTTCGGCACCGTCGACGACGGCATCGTCTTGGACCTCAGCGCGATGAAGGGCATCCGCATCGATCCCGAGCGGCGGATCGCCCGGGTCCAGGCGGGCTGCACCTGGGGCGACTTCGACCACGCCGCACACACATTCGGCCTCGCCACCACCGGCGGCATCATCTCGACCACCGGGGTGGCCGGCCTGACGCTCGGCGGCGGCATCGGCTACCTCGCCCGCGCCTACGGGCTCTCGATCGACAACCTGCGATCCGCCGACGTCGTCCTGGCCGACGGCACCTTCGTCACCGCGAACGCGACCGAGCACCCGGATCTGTTCTGGGCGTTGCGCGGTGGCGGCGGCAACTTCGGTGTGGTGACGGAGATGGAGTTCGACCTGCACCCGGTGGACACCATCTACGGCGGACCCATGTTCTTCGAGCTCGAAGCCGCCGAACAACTGCTGCGGACCTACCGCGACTGGATCGCCGCGGCACCGCGTGCGATGGGCGCCTTCCCCGCCTTCCAGATCGCCCCGCCGCTGCCGTTCATCCCCGAAGACCGGGTAGGTGAGCCGTTCGTGCTCCTGGTGTCGTGCTTCAACGGCAGCGACGAGGAGGCCGAAGGACTGCTCGCGGAGCTGCGCGCTGTCGCGGCACCGGTCGCCGAGCATGTGGGCCGCATGCCTTACCCGGCTCTCAACGGCGCGTTCGACGCGCTGCTGCCCGCCGGGTTGCAGCACTACTGGAAGGCGGCGTTCCAACCCGAACTGACCGACGGCGCCCTCGCCGCGCACCTGGAGTTCGGTCCACGGGTGCCCGCCATGCAGTCCACCATGCACCTGTACCCGATCGACGGCGCCGTCCACGACGTCGCGGCGGAAGACACCGCGTTCGCCTACCGGACCGCGAACTTCGCCCCGGTCATCGCGGGCATGTGGCCGGATCCGGTCGACAACGAGGCCAACATCGAGTGGGTGCGCGGCTACCACGCCGCGCTCGAACCGCATACCGCCGACGGTGGCTACATCAATTTCATGGCCTCCGACGACCAGGGCCGCATCCGCGCCAACTACGGGCCCAACTACGACCGCTTGGCGGCCGTCAAGAAGGCCTACGACCCGGCCAACCTGTTCCATCTCAATCAGAACATCGCACCGGCGAAATAGCGGCCCGGATGCGCGGACGAGGCGCGGCGAATCAGGCCGTGTGCGCGGAGTTCGGCGAGGCCGCGGTGATGCGTCGCCTGCGCGACGGCATCATCGTGGTCGGGTGCGAAACGCTCCAGGCCGCGCTCTTGCAGACGAATTCCTTGAGGCGCGCGGCCGGTCGTCCGGTGAGCGCGGAGGACTTGGGCCGGTCGTCGGGGGTCACCCACTGCACGATGGCGTCGCGGCGGCCGAGGCTGATGCACTGGCCGGTATAGCCGATATCGTTGCGCGGCACCGCGCGTCCGGTCAGACGGGCGGCGATGGCGTCGGCCGCCTGGTACGCCGTGGGAACACCGGAAGCACAGGACATGCGCAGCGGGTCACCGCCCGCGCCGGGGGCGAGTGCGGCATCACCGACGGCATAGACGTCGGGATGTGAGATCGAGCGCATCGTCTCGTCGACGACGATCCGCCCGGTGTCCGACACGGTCAAGGTGGTGGCCGTGGGGATCGGATGGACCGCGAAACCTGCTGTCCACACCGTCATCTCGGCATGGATGACATCACCGTCACAGGTGACGGCACCGCTCTCCAGCACCCGGGCGATATCGGTGTGCTCGCGCACCGTGATGCCGAGCCGGTCGAACGCGGCGCGTAGGTGTCGGCGCGCCTTGTCGCTCAGCCAGTCGCCCAGGCCGCCGCGTGCGACAAGCACGACCCCGAGATCCGTTCGGGCTTCGGCGATCTCGGTCGCCGCTTCGATGCCGGTGAGGCCACCGCCGACCACCAGCACGGTCGCACCGGCGCCCAGGCTCGCCAGCCGCGTACGAGTGCGGAGCGCGGACTGCTTGCCCCCGATGTCGTACGCGTGCTCGGCCGCACCGGGCGCGTCGGCCGTGGCGATACTGCCGAGGGCGTAAACCATTGTGTCGTAAACGATCTCGTCGCCGTCATCGACGGTGACCGTCTTGTGGTCGACATCGACCGCGGTGACGCGCCCCAGTCGCACGCGCACCCCGGTACCCGCGAAGACCTCGGTCAGCGGGCGGCTCCTCAGGTCCTGCCCGGCCGCGAGCTGGTGCATGCGGACCCGTTCGACGAACTCCGGGTCGGCATTGACGACGGTGATGTCGACGTCGGCCGGGTGCAGCCGCTTGGCCAGACGTCCGGCGGCATTGGCTCCGGCGTAGCCGGCGCCGAGAACGACGATGCGATGCTTCATGGTCTCACTCCTGTCCGGGTGGTGTTCGCTTCCTGAACCGGGCAGCGAGGCGAAACCTGACAGCAGCGTGATGTGATCTAGGTCACCATCCGGTGAGGAGTGGGTCGGCGTGCGGGGTTGTCGCCCAGTGCCGGGTTGCGCGCTCGAGCTTGGCCGGGTTGGCCTGGGTGTGCACGGCCACGATCCCGTCGGTCGTCACCTCGAAGGTGATGAGGGCGACGATGCGGTCGGCGGCCACGATCACCAGTGCGGGAACACCATTGGCGATCGCGGCGTACAGATTGGCGCGGCCGCCGATCATCGCCCACTTGTGCTCGTTCGGCACGAACAGGCGGCGCAGGAACCGTGCCACCTGAAGCGAGCCGGTGATCGGGCGGTCCAGCGACGGGACCACGCCACCACCGTCGCCCGCGCTGATCGCGTCGTCGGTCAGCAACCGGATCAGCGACTCGGTGTTGCCGCTCAGCGTGGCGGCCAGGAATTCCTCGACCACCTTTCGTGCGGCCGCCTCGTCGATGTGCACGCGGGTCCGGTCGTCGGTCACGTGCTGTTTGGCACGCCGATAGATCTGGTAGCTGTTGACCTCGGTGATATCGAGGATGTCGGCGATCTCGTTGTGCGCGTAGCCGAATGCCTCGCGCAATACGTAGACGGCGCGTTCCTTCGGCGAGAGTCGTTCCATCAGGGTGAGTACGGCCATCGACACCGATTCGCGCTGCTCGACGGTGTCGGCCGGGCCCGCGATCGGGTCGGTGGCGAAAACCGGCTCGGGCAACCACTGGCCCACATACGCCTCCCGTCGCACCCGCGCCGACGTGAGCTGGTTGAGGCAGATATTGGTGAGCACCTTCGTGAGCCAGGCGGCGGGCGTCTCGACGAATTCGTGGTCCGCGGCGTGCCAGCGCACGAAGGTGTCCTGCACCGCGTCCTCGGCATCGCTCGTTGAGCCCAACAGGCGATACGCGATCGCCTCCAAACGCGCCCGTGAGTTCTCGAACTCCGCGAGCTCGCGCGCACCAACCGACATGGGACCGAAGCTAGTGGGTCCCGGACCGGTTCGCGAACTCGGGCGCTACTGGCAGTTGCGTTCGTCGCTCCCGTCGCCGCAGTCGTCGTCACCGTCGCACAGCCATTGTTTCTGAACGCACCGGTCGTTGTCGCATTTGAATTCTGTCGGCTCACAAGGGAACCGGCCGCTGTGGCATTCGGTGCGGGTATTTCCCGGCCCGAAGTCGAAGGAAACCAGCGCGTCGGTGCCTACGGTGGATTCTGCTTCGGCCGGTGTGGCCACGAGCGCGAGCGATAGGGCGGCGGACCCGAGCATTGTCGCGAGAACGGAAACAGCACGCATGAAAACCCTCCATAGCTAGTGGGGGACACGCTTGCGGAAATACGGTATTCCAGCAGTGTATGACGATAACGGGGAAATTCTCGCAAACCGCTCACCCGTACGAAACGCCGGTCAGATCCTCCGAGATCTTCCACAGTCGCGAGGCGCTGTCGGCGTCGCGCAGTGGTTTCCACAGCTTCTGCTCTCCGGGCGGGCCGCCGACTCGGCCCGGCCATTGCGGACCGTAGAAACCACCGTCTTTGGATTCAGGAGTGACCGCGGCCATGAGCGCGGGAAGTTTCGCGCTGTCCACGGTTCCCGCGACGATTCCGTGCGCCGAAAGCCAACGGATGATCCGTACCTGCATGGTGTCGCCGGTCCGTCCGATTTCCGGGCGTGCTGCGAGCAGGCTTGTCGGTGCGACACCGGGATGAGAGATGTTGCTGGTGATTCCCCAATTTTTCGCGCGGCTGAGGCGACCGAGTTCGAGCCCGAACAGCCCACACGCAAGCTTGGATCGCCGGTAGGACCGCATTCCGTCGTATTTCCGTTCCCAGTTCAGGTCTGCCCAGTTGATCTCGGCGTTGCGGGCCGCGATGCTGGATTGCGTGGTCACCCGCGCGTGACCGGCGCGTAGGAGTGGTAGGAGGTGGCCGGTGAATGCGAAATGACCGAGGTGGTTGGTGCCGAACTGCAGCTCGAATCCATCGGTCGTGGCCTGCCGCTCGGGCGGGGTCATGACGCCCGCGTTGTTCACCAGGAAATGGATCGGTGAACCGTCGGCACGCAACTGGTCGCCGAGCGCCGCGATCGACGCCAGCGAAGACAGGTCCAGATCGCGCAGAAAAAGTATCGCGTCAGGGTGCTGCTCGCGGATCTTCGCAATGGCCGCCTCGCCTTTGCGGCGATTACGGACGGGCAGGACGACTTCGGCGCCCGCGCCGGCGAGCATCGTCGCGATACCGAGTCCGATGCCATCGCTTCCTCCCGTCACGACCGCTCGTTTACCGGAAAGGTCGGGGATCGCGATGTCGTAATTCTCGCGCACCATGGGCTACTCCTGATGTCGACCTGCGTTGTGCACCGCTTCGGTACCTCAGGACAAGCCTTCCTCTCGCTACGGAACTTATCCAGGACTCGACGATCAGTGGCTGAGAGACCGCGTCCGGGCGGAGAAGGGGAAGATGTACATATGATCGATCGAGCGGGACTCGCGGAGTTCCTCCTTGGCCGACGGCAGGCATTGCAGCCCGAGGATGTCGGTCTGCCGCGTGGCAAACGTCGTCGAACTCGTGGGTTGCGGCGCGAAGAGGTCGCCGCGCTGTGTCACATGTCCCCGGACTATTTCGCGCGTCTCGAAAGAGCAAGCGGCCCGCAGCCTTCCGAGCAGATGGTCGCATCTATCGCGCAGGGCCTGCACTTGTCGCGGGACGAGCGCGACCATCTCTTCCGCCTAGCCGGGCACCAGCCGCCGAGCCGAGATGGCGACAGCGAGTTCATCAGTCCGGGCATGATGCGGATTTTCGACAGACTGACCGACGACACTCCGGCCGAGATCGTCACCGAACTCGGAGAAACGTTGCGCCAGACTCCGCTCGGTGTCGCGCTCGTAGGCGACCTGACTCGATACACCGGACCGTCGCGCAGCATCGGATACAGATGGTTCACCGACTCAGCGGCCCGTGCCATCCACCCTGCCGAGGACCACGAGTTCTTGTCGAGAATGTATGTTTCGGGTCTTCGGGGCGTGCTCGCAGTCCGTGGGCCGACATCCAAAGCTGCCCATCTCGCGGAGTTGCTCACCGCCGAAAGCGAGCAGTTCCGCACCCTGTGGAAACACCACGAGGTCGGCATCAAACCACGAGCGGTCAAGCGATACCTACACCCGACCGTCGGACCACTGGAACTGAACTGTCAAATCCTTCTGGACCCGGACCAATCGAATCTATTGCTCGTCTACACAGCGGTACCAGGAAGCGAAAGCTACGAGAAACTACAGCTGCTGTCCGTCATAGGTGCGACCACGCCGCTCGAGGCGCGTTGAACCCGCAACAATCCTCCCGAACCGGACCTTCGGCGGCGGGGAAACCCCCTGCCGGGGCACCCCTCGGTGCCGATCAGGAGGCTGGTCCGTCGGCCTCGTCCGCGCGGTGGGAACGTGCGGCCTGCATGTACTCGCGCACGGTCAGGGCTGCTCTCAGCCTCGTGATGAGCTCCGGGCTGCGGGGGTCGAGTCCGGCGAGTCGGTAGATCCGGCGGAGCCGATAGTCGACGGTGTTTTCGTGGATGTGCATCTCGCGTGCGGTGAGCCGACGATGCAGTCCGTTGTTCAGATGGACCCGCAGCGTAGTCACCAGCTCGGGATCTACCGCGACCGCATCGAGCGCGGTTTCGAGGCGGTCGCGGCCGGGGCCGGGACGAGTCAGCTGATATTCGACTGCGAGATCGTCGACATGGTAGAGCCCTGGCCGTTTTCGGAGTCTGCGCGCGACGTCGAGCAATTCGTGGCCGACTTCGGTGGCCGCCGGAATACCGTCACGCGCTGCCTCGATCGCGATCACGATCAGTGATGTCCGCGTGAGCATGTGCCGAATTGTCTCGGTATCCGGCGTGCCGTGAATCAAGACGGTGCCACCGAGCGTGCTGTGCAGCGCGGAAATAGGTTGTGTGAAAAGGTCTTCCAGCATCTCGACGAAGTTGCCGGGTGAAAGGGTTTTTTGCCCCGACGAGTGGGTGGCCACCGACAAGACGAGGTACCGCTCGGTGAGTGGTGTCCCGTGTTCACGGGCGATCGCGGATGCGTTTCGTCCGCTGAGCAGGGCGCGGGCGACTGCCTGCCGACCATGGTGATCGGCGACGAACCGATCGACCTCGAGATACACCCGGTAGATCGTCGCGTCGACCGTCTGCATTGCCTCCATGATCTTGGCGACATCGCCGAGATTCTTTCGGTACGGCGGATTCGAGATGTGGTCGTCGAGGTGAACGCGGAATCCTGTCCGCACGAGCCGGTGGACGGTTTCGATGGGAACACCGGTGGTCGCCCACCGTGCGGCAGCGGGGCGGAGTGCCGCGGGTACATCGTGTTCGCGCGCACCGCTCACCAATTCGAGGCATTGTGTGACAACGGCATGTATTTCGTCACGCAGGACATCGCCGTGCGCACTGTGCGGGCGAATCGCGTGCAGAACTCCGTCGACGATCCGCTGCGTAGCCCACGAGATCTGCGCGGGTGGCGCGAGGGGTATGGCACTGGTGTCGAACATGATCATCGTTGGTATAGCCGCATCTCCGCGAGTAGGGTCACGAAAGTTTGACGCGCACACGACTGCGCCGTCACTCCACTGAGCGACGATAACGAGCGGTAATACGTTGTAGTCGGCGACGTTCGTTGCCTCGTGCGCCGAGATGGCGGCGACGAAATTGGTGCGGACGCCAGGATTTGGCTGTATTCGACCGGACCTACCACTGTCGGCCTGTCTTAGGAACACAATCGGGGCATGCTCGTCGAAAAGCCTGTTTCCGTGCGACCCGCTCTGACCGCCCGCATGCTCGCGCGATGGCCGCAGATCTCCGAGCGCATGCTCGCGGAAGGTCTCGGTGCGACCACGCCCGCCGACCTACCCGCCGACCACTTCACCGCGGAGGTGCTGCCGACGATCCTCACCTGCGGCCGTGCGGTTTTGGAGGCCATCGCCGCCGGCCGTGACTTCAGTCAGGCCGAGGTCGCGGTATTCGTCGGACCGGTCGCCGAACGGCACGCCGAGGACCGGCTGCCGCTACGAATGCTGATCGCCGCGATCCACGCCTCGGCGAAGTCGTTGCTCGCCGAGGCATCGGAATTGGTCGAACCGGACGAGATGGACGAGTTCCTGGTGGCATTCGGCAGACTTCTCGATCTGCTCCGCGATATCAATCTGACGGTAGTGGAGGCGTATACCGAGGTCGAGCGCTCGATCTATCACGCCGAGCGGGAGGCGCGTCGCGAATTGTGCTCGGCACTGGTGCGTGGCCTGCCCGCCGAGGAACTCGCGGCACGCGCGGACACGGTTCTCGCCGATCACTACACCGTCTTGGCGATACACCTGAACGAACCGTCGCTGACCGGCAGCGCCGCGAATCTGGTGGCCCGGCGCCGGATCCGGGTGCTACAGCACGCACTCGACGACCTCACCGGCACCACCACCCCCGCCACTTTCGACGGGAAGAGTGGCATCGCGTTGGTGAGCGACAGCTCCGAGACCGGCACCCTCGAAGCCCAGCAGTTCGACCGACTCGCCGCGCGACTGTCGGAGCAATTCGGCGTCACCGTATATCTGGCCGAACTCCCCGGCATCAGCCGTGCGGATATTCCGGCCGCCGCCGAAGACGCCACCGAACTGACCGAATTGGCGCGCCTGCGCGGCAAACCGGGTGGCTGCTACCGGCTCGACGATCTGCTGCTGGAGTATCAGCTCACGCGCCCGGGCCCCGCGCGAGCGAGATTGGCGCAACGCGTGATTCCGCTGTTGGCGAGCCCGCACCTGCTCGACGCGCTGGAAGCCCATCTGCACTACGGTGCCGACCGCAAAACAGCCTCGCGCCGCCTCCACGTCCATCCCAACACCTTCACCTACCGACTGCACCGCATCGCCGAACTCACCGGCCTCGACCCCACCGTCCCCCGGGAATCGCGCATGCTCGCGGCCGCCCTCACCGTGCACCGACTCGACTCGGTCCGACGCGCGATGGATTGAGCTACGTCCCGCGTACGCCCCTGGTCATCGCCACGGTGAGGAGTGCGCCTTCTGCAGCGCTCGCTGGGCGGCGTTCGCGCCACACATGCCGTGGGCGCCCGGGCCCGGTGGCGTCGCCGCCGAGCACAGGTAGTGGCCCGGGACGCCGATGTCATAGGGCTGGAGGGTCTTTCGCGGGCCGAAGACCAGCTGCGGGATGTCCTTGGCGCCGGTCATGATGTTGCCGCCGACGAAATTCGGGTTGCCCGCGGCGAATTCGGCTGTGCTGTGGACCGCCATGCCGATCACCCGGTCGCGGAAGCCGGGGGCGAAGCGTTCGAGTTGGGCGATGATCGCCTCGGTGGCGTCACCGGTGTAACCGTTGGGCACGTGGGCGTAGGTCCACACCGGGTGGACGTCACCCACCGATCGTCCGGGGTCGGCCAGATACTGCTGACCGACCAGAACGAAGGGACGCTGGGGCATCCGGCCCGCGTGGATGTCGCGCTCGGCCACGGCGATCTCGGCGAAGTCGCCACCCAGGTGCACCGTGCCCGCCCGTCGCGCGGCAGGCGCGGTCCACTGGACACCACCCTCGACGGCGAAGTCCACTTTGAAAGCGCCCGGCCCATAACGGAACCGGCGATAGGCGCGGGCGACACGGGCGGGCAGCCGGTCGCCCAAGATCTCGGCGACCGCGGTCGGTGCGAGATCCCAGATCGTGATATCGGAAGGTGGGAGGTCCGCCGTCGACCGCACCCGGACACCGGTTTCGATCTTGCCGCCGTGGTCACCGAGGACCGCAACCATGGCGTCGGCGATGCGCTGAGAACCCCCGACCGCCACCGCCCACCCGTATCGGTGGCCCGCGGTGAGGATGCCGAGACCGATACTGGCACTCAGCGGCCGGTGCAGCGGGTGGAAGGCGTGCGCGGCGATGCCGCCGAACAGCGCCCGGCCCTGCTCGGTGCGGAAGGCCCGTGCCAGAAGTGTGGCGGACAGCGTCGCGGGAATCCCGAAACGGGCCAGCCGGATCGGATGCCGGGGGAGGCGCAGCAGCGGCCGCATGATGTCCGCGCTGGTGTGGTCGTAGCCGGCCACCGGGCCCTCGAACAGCCCCCTCCACAGTCGCTCGTCGGCGCCGAGTCCGGCGGCGGTGTCGCGGACCGAGCGGTGCAGCACCCCCGCGCTGCCGTCGTCGAGGGGGTGCACGCAGTCCAATTCGGCGTGCGCCCACCGCAATCCGTACCGTTCCACGTCGATGGTGCGCAGGAAGGGCGAGCCGACGGCCATCGGATGGATGGCCGAGCAGTGGTCGTGCAGCTGGCCGGGCACGATCGCCTCATGGGAGCGGGTGCCTCCGCCTACGGTGTCGGCCGCTTCCAGCACTGTCACTTCCAGGCCCGCCCGGGCCAGGGTGATCGCCGCCGCCAACCCGTTGGGGCCGCTGCCGACCACTGTCGCCGTCTTCATCGACTCGTCCTGTCTGTCTGCGGTTTCCGGGCTATTCGGCGGGCTGAACGGTGCTGTCCGGCCGGTGCGACACGACCGGGGTGTCGACGTCTTCGCGTCGCCAGGTCACCTGATGGGGGATGGGACCACCGGGCAGCCAGGGCAGTGCCTCGACCGCGTCGGCGACCCGCCAGGTGCCGCGCTCGATCACGCCGACGGCGGCATCGATCACCATGTACTCCTGGGTGGGTTTGTGGATGGGCTGCGATTCGACCCAGACCACGATCCATTCTCCGGGCGCGAACCCGACCCGTTGCTGGATCGCCTCGATCAGGTCGAGATTGTGCAGGTGGCCGTCGCCGAAGTTGAAGCCGATCAGCGAGTTGCAGGCGAACTCGGCTTCGCGCACGGTCCAGCGGTCGATATCGGGAATGTGCTTGTACAGCAGGGAGAACAGGCCGCGGCCCTGACTGTGCATGGAGCGCCAGCCGATGGTCTGCTGCATCGTGATCTCGGCGACGGCAGGCTCGTAACCCATGGCCCGGAGCTGTTCGAGCTGGTTGAGCGTGGGCCGGTGCTCGATGGTGTTCAGGTTCTGCTCCGCGCCGGGCGCGAAGGCCCACAGCGCCGAGGCCCAGTTGCCCGCGTACTGACGCATCGACGGCAGGAACGACACCAGGTCCGGGCGCAGGTTCCCGACGATCGGGAAGAACGCCAGCCCCACGACGATCGCCAGGGTCAGCCACGGCGAGGACATGTCGAACACCGCGTACCCCTCGCTGTTCGGGTAGCCGAGGAACAGGAACACCGTCAGGTAGGCGAACAGGATGTTCCATTCCAGCGGCACCGCCAGCGGAAAGGTGGAGGTGATGAACAGGTGGAACACGACCATCATCGCCACGCCGGCCAGGGTGAGCCAGTGGTTGGTGGAGAACAGCAGCACGATCGGGGTGACCACCTCGACGGTTGTGCCGCCGACGTGCGCCGTGAACGCCGCAAGCCTGGAGGGGCGGATGTCGTGCGGGAAGTCGCGGTAGTGGGCTCGCTTGACCGATCGGAACGGCACGGAAGGGCTGTTGGACACCATCGGCGGCACGACATTGGCGAAGTGCCTACCGAACTTCGACGCCCCGGCACCGACCCACACGATCACGATCAGCAGCTTGGCGGCGATGATCATGTCGGTGAACGGCAGCAGGGCGAAGAACACCAGCGCGGGCAGATATTGCTCACCACGCGCGGCCAGGAAGATCGTCTTGTCCCGCAGCCCGCACAGGATGTACAGCGCGATCGCGACGATGAGCAGCGCGGGGCTGATCAGCCCGGAAGTGTTGTCGGGCAGGCGTTCCAGCAGCGACTGGGATGTACGTCCCGGCGCCAGCAGCGCGAGCCCGAGGGCCGCGAGGAAGCCGAGGTACAGCACGACATCCAGGGCTGTGCGGGTGTTGCCCGCGGTGAACGGCACCCGCCGCCACGGTCGTAGCCGGATGGTTCCCGGCCGGGCGAAGAACAGCACGCCACCGGTCATCGGCTTGAATTTGCCCGCCAGCGGACCCCAGGACCCGGCCACGCCGATCGCCTCGAGCAGCACAGTCCACACCACCAGCTTCTGGTAGACGATCGGCTGATCCCACCAGGCGCCGATGTCCCAGAACGGGCCGGTTCCCGAGGTCAGCGTCGACACCAGGACGCCGCCGAACATGTAGAGCACCAGCAGTTTCAGCACATAGACGGTGTGGATCATCTTCGGTGTGCCGAAGCCGTACTCGACCCAGTGCAGGGCCAGGGTGCGCACACGGTCGCGTAGTGGCAGATCGAGAAATGTCTCCGTATCCACCGGGGGGAAATCACCTGTTTTGAACCCCATTGTTCTCATGCCCTTCTTGTCGTGTTCCGGGCGCGCGCGACCGCGACCGGAATTGCCTCGAACTCCGAATTACCTTCCGGTGGAGTGTGTTCAGGCGGTCGTCGCGACCGCGCGGAGCCGGTTCTTGTCGATCTTGCCGACGGGATTGCGCGGCAGTTCGGTGGTGAGCACGATCGCCGCGGGCACCTTGAACGCGGCGAGCCGCGCGCGGCAGTGCTCGGTGAGCTCGGCGGCGGTCACGGCGCCGGTGGCGACCACGTGGGCGACCGGCACCTCCCCGAGCACCGGATCGGGCGCTCCGACCACCGCCGCCTCGTGCACGGACGGGTGGGTGTAGAGCGCGTTCTCGATCTCCTTCGGGTAGAGGTTCTCCCCACCGCGGATGATCATGTCCTTGATCCGGTCGACGAGGACCAGATAACCATCGGAGTCGAAATAGCCGATATCACCGGTGTGCAGTCGGCCGTCGATCACCGTCTTCGCCGTCTCCTCGGGCTTGCCGAGGTAGCCGCGCATGACATTCGGTCCGCTGATCACCACTTCGCCGCGTTCCCCGGCGGGCTGCGCGACGCCGTCGAGGTCGACGACCTGCACGATCTGACCCGGCAGCGGCAGACCCACCGTGCCCGGCTTGCGTTGCCCCGACGCCGGATTCAGTGTCGAGGCGCACGTGCCCTCGGACAGCCCGTAGCCTTCCACGACCGGGACACCGAAGCGGTCCTCGAACCGGGCGATGAGTTCTGCGGGCATGGGTGCCGCGCCGCAGATCGCCAGCCGCAGCGGGGAGGTGTCGGGACACAGCTCGGCGGGCTGGGCAACCAGCATGGCGTAGATCGCGGGCACGCCGGAGAAATAGGTCGGGCGGACCCGCTCGACCAGGTCGAAGAAGCCGGTCGCGGAGAACTTCCCGGCAATCGTGGTGTGCCCTCCGGCCAGCAGCGGCGACAGCACGCTGACCACGATCCCGTTGACGTGGAACAGGGGCAGGATCAGCAGACTGTGGTCGGTGTCGTCCAGACCGAGCGCGCCGATGACCATCGCGCACATGGCGGCAAGGTTGTCGTGGCCGAGCAGCACGCCCTTGGGGCGGCCGGTGGTACCGCTGGTGTAGATGATCAGCGCCAGACCGTCGCGAGGGGCCACTGCCGCGACCGGGCCGGCGGAATGCGCCAGTTCGGCCACGTCGAGGGTGGTTCCCGATCGGCCGGGGTCACCGACGACCACCAGTGCTCGCGAATCGGCGATCTGAAAGCTGATGTCGTCGTCGGTCAGTCCCGGGTTCACCGGTGTCACCGCCGCACCGAGCTGCCAGGCGGCGAACAGCACGACCACGAGGTCGACGCGGTTGGGCAGCACCACCGCGACCACGTCACCCGCGCGCACGCCCGCCTGGCGCAGCACCGAGGCGGCGCCGTGCACCCGCTCCCGGAACCGCGCGTTCGTCAGTGCGGTGGTGTCGTCGGCCAGGCACGGCGCGTCCGGCGCGGAAACCGCTCGGGTGGTTGGCAATTCGACGATCTGTCGCATGATTCCTCACGAGGCTGATTGTGATCTGAGTTACATCAATCACCGTAAGGACTGGTCTCCGCGGCGGCTACGGGCCGGGAGACCAGCGTTGCGAGCCCCCGTTGTGCCACGGGTACAAACAGCCTGGTCGGCGGGTGGACGCGGGGTAGTGTCGGCGCCCATGGCCCCCGACTACGACGCTCTTGTCCGCGAGGTGGCGGGCCGGATCAAGGCGGATCTGGACCGGCTCACCCCCGCGATGACCACGATGTTCGCCGACACCATCCCGGAGTTCCGCCACGATGACGAGATCCGCGGACTCATGGTCGCCAGCACGGAGTCGAACCTCACCGCCATCATCGACATGCTCACCCTCGGCATCGGGCTCGGCGACATCACCGTGCCGCCCGCCGCCGCCGAATACGCCCGCCGTTTCGCCCAGCACGATCTGTCGCTCGAGGCGCTGCTGCGGGCCTACCGACTCGGCGAGCACATGTTCGTGCAGCGGACGATCAGGTTACTGACCGAGTTGGCGGCGCCCACCGAAGCGGCGCTGGGCGCCGCGGCGCGCATCGCCGAGCTCGTCAACAGCTACATCGACCAGGTGATCGAGGGCCTGATCGATATCTACGGCACGGAGCGACGCCGCTGGGACGCGCGCACCGACGCCGCCCGCGCTGCCCAGGTACGCGCGGTGCTCGACGCCGAGGAGCTGGATCTGGCCTCCGCGGAGCAGATGCTGTCGGCGTCGCTGCGCGGCTGGCACCAGTTCGTGCTGCTGTGGACACCGCCGGGAACCGCCGACCCGGGGCCTGTGTTGCGAGCCGGCATCCAGGTGCTGGCCGCGGTGTCGGCCCGTCCACCCATGACCGTCGACATCGACGAGCACACCCGCTGGGTGTGGCTGGCTTCGACCGGCAGGCCCGTGCTGGACACCGCTCGGTTGGCCCGGGAGCTGCGCGCGACACCGGTTCTGTCGATGGCCGTGGGGGATCCCGCGCCGGGGCTCGCGGGTTTCCGGCAAAGTTTCCACGACGCGCAGCGGGCTCGCTCGGTGGCGGTGGCCGCCCGATCGCGCGGCGTACTCGCCTACGCGGACGTGGCGCTCACCGGGCTGCTCGCCGACGACGCGACGCGGGTTCAGGTCTGGGCGGGGCGCGTGCTCGGCGGACTGATGGGCACCGACGAGACGGCGGCCAGGCTCCGGGAGACGGTGCGCGTATTCCTCGACGCGCGAGGCAGTTACACCGATGCCGCCGCGCGCCTGCACGTCCACAAGAACACCGTGCACTATCGGGTGCGCAAAGCCGAGGAGGTGCTCGGGCATTCACTCACCGAGCACCGGCTCGACATCGAGGTGGCGCTGCTGGCCTGTGCGCAGCTGGGGTTGCCGAGGCCCTGAACCGTCGCGGTGGCAGCGCTCGCATACATACCCGATGCGGGGCGGAAACGGCCGTCACCATTTGTTGTGGATTCCTCCGAGGATTGTGTGGCGAGCGAAATGGGAACGTCAAAACCTCGGCCGGACGAATGAGCTCCGGGAGTCGTCGTGATCTGATCGAGATGTCCCGAGGATGGGATGTTCACGAGCACAATCGAGGAAGTACATATGAACGCCAAAATCAGCCGCCCGCTCGCCGTTGCCGCGCTCGTCATGTCGGCCGCCGCGCTGAGCGCGGGCACCGCCACCGCCGCCGCGCCCGCACCTGTTTCGGGTTCGGTCGAGGTCTGCCTGCCGCTGCCGCTGGGGCCGCTGGAAGTGAGCTTCTGCCTCTGATCTGCCAGACCGTGCGGCGGGTGTGGGCGAGCGTCGGGGCGCCCGCACCTGCCCGTGCCCGGTAACTACGAACTCGGGTGGGAAGGATTCACCATGGCTGTTTCGACCTCCATCGAACCGTTCTTGACCGCCGCGGGCCGCCCGGTATCGACGCCCTTGAGCGATGTGCGCGCGATCTCGCGGCAGATGGTCGTCCATTTCATCGAAAACGTCGTCCCCTGCGGCACACTGCCCGGTGAAGCGCTCGACGGCGATATCACCACCGTCACCAGAATCTGCCTGGAACTCACCCGGAGCATGCTCGACGGCCGCGATCTGCCCGGCCGAGTGGAGCGCGTACAGGCCGCCGCCGCCGACTGGGCGCGCGAGGGCATTCCGATCGACACCATCCATCACGCCGTGTACGAAGGCTTCAAACTCGGCTTCGACCTCATCATCACCAATGTCACCAACCATGATCACGACACCATGGTCGGCGTGGTGCGGCGGCTGATGGACGCCCAGGACATGATCACCGCCGCGGTGTCGGCGGCGTATGTGCGGGAACTGCGTGCTGTCGTCAGCGAGCACCATACCGCCGTGCACACCCTCACCTCGGCGCTGCTCGGCGGCCAGAACACCGCGACGATGGCCAGGGAATGCGGCATCGAGATCGACACCGAATATCACGTCATGGCGCTCGAACTTCCACCCCATGCAAAAGAATCCGAACCGGGGTTGAACGCGAAAATAGTCGCCCGACGCAAGCTGCGGCGAGTCCAAGCCGAACTCGCCGACCGATGCGACGGCAAGGCACTCTCGCTGCTCAGCGTGGACGGCGGCACATTGCTGCTGCCTGCCTCCGAGTTCGCCGGAGCAGACCTCGACGACCTGGTGACACGCCTGTCCGCGGCCGCCCAGGTACCGCTCCGCGCGGTGGTGACGACGGCGGCGCCGACGGAGATCCCGCGCGCCGCCGAAGAGGTCCACGAACTCATCGAAATAGTGCACCGTCTCGGCGGGCCGAGCAAGGTGTACCGCCCGCGCGAATTGGCATTCGAATATCAGCTCACACGACCGGGACCCGCCCGCGACTATCTGAGTTCTGTCCTCGATTCCCTCGAACCGCATCCTGAATTGATGCAAACCCTCGAGGTGTATTTGGCGACGAATATGCAACGTGCGCGCACCGCGCGAAAAATGTTCATCCACACCAATACCGTCGATTACCGACTCAAGCGGATCACCCAGATGACCGGATTCGACCTCAACGACATCACCGGGCTGTGCTATCTCCGCGCGGCCCTGCTGATCCGAGCGCACCGCAGCACGAAAACCGTCGAAGTCCCCGAAGATCCCGGCACGCGCGCGAGCTGACCCGTCGCGACACGGGTCACTGCGCCGAGACCGTCGGCCCGCGAATTCATCCGACACCTCGCCGCTGTTGCGGAAGTCGGTCAGCGGCCCGGCTCCGGGATGTCGAGTTCGATGTCATCCATCGGCAGGTCGGCCAGTGTGAGAACGCGATGGAGAGAGTGGATTCCGTGGGGGAGGTGCGGCGCGTGAGTCGCGGCTGCGGCAGCCACGATCGCGGTCGCGCGGGATTGGTTTGTTCCGCGTGCCCAGCGCGTGGTCCCGTCGTGGCCGCGGGCCAGCACGATCCATCGGTCGGTCCCTGGGAAGTGGAGTCCGCGTGGCGCTTTCGCGGCGCCGGGGAGCCAGGTGAGTGCGGCGAGTGCGGTGGTGGCAAGTCGGGAATCGAGGCCGAAGAACGTGCGTACAGCAACTTCGAAGTCGCGCTGGAGGGTGTGCTGGTCGGCGAAATCGAGTCGGTAGAGCCGCCGTGGTCTCCGGTGCCCGGGTAGCAGGAAGGTCTCGGGCTGTGTGTAGTTGCGGATGTAGCCGTCACCGCCGCGGAAGTGCTTGCCCAGCAGCCGATATGACCATTCGACGGCGGCAGCGCCGTGATGTTCGCCGGCGCCGAGGAATACGGCGAGGTCGATCGGGCCCGGCGAGGTTCGGTGGACTGCTGCTGCGAGCAGGTTGGTGAGCCCAGGGGCGAGGCCGACCTCGACGACGACCGGAGACCCCACATTTGTCCGTGCGAGGTCGTCGAGATATTCGGAGGTGGCCGAGATTTGTATGAACGCGGACCCGTGGTCACCGGCGAGGGCGGCCAATCGTGGATTTTCGGCTCCCGAGGCGTTGACTGTCACATCGGTGCCGGGCAGCGCCGCACGATAGGCCGACAGCCGAGGGTCTTGGAGATCGATGACCATGTCCGAGCGGGCCGGATCGCGTCCGGCGACGACCACCGCGTCTCCTCGGCGGCGGAGCTCGGTGACGAGATGGCCGCCTACGGCGCCGTAGCCGCCGAGCACCAGGACCCTCATCGGTTTGTTCCGGGCGAGGCGTCGAGACGCGCGGATGGGTCGGTTGATTTCCTGGCTCGTAGTACGCCGACGCCGACGAACCCGTAGACGAGACCGGTGCCGATCTCGGTGATCGCGCTCAGCCAGGAGAACCAGGTGACGTTGGTGTGCGGCAACGAGATATAGCTGTCTTGATAGTCGGCCCAGAATGTCGGTAGCAGGTGGGCGTAGGTGAACACGGCCGCGCTGCCGAAACCGATGCCGATCGCCGCTTCCGGCGCCCGGTACCGGTAAGTCATCGTCATCAGAACGGCGACGGCGACAAGCACTGCCTGCACGTTGCCGCCGATCATGATCGACATCGGCGAAGCGTCCATGCCGCGGCGCAGATGATCCAAGCCGTGGACGCCGAACCCGATCGCGAACGTCACAGCGGCCAGTCGCAGGTTTCGTGTCCGACGTCGATTGTCTTGGATGGCCATTACCTACCTCTATACCCGGCGCAATATGTCCATACTGTTGTGCAATATGAACGTATCGTGACACAGTATGCTCGTATTGTCTATGGTTGATGCGTGCAGCCCACGTCGCCATTTCCCCTACCGGCAGACCCCGGCCCCTCGGCCGCGGACCGGATCCGCGCTGCCGCGTTGAAGTGCTTCGCCGTCGACGGGGTTTCGGCAACCTCGCTTCGTGCGGTGGCGGAGCAGGCGGGGGTGTCGATCGGGCTGGTGCAACATCACTTCGGCACCAAGGCCGGACTCGTTGCCGCTGTCGACGAGTACGTCCTGCGAGTCGTCGCGACAGCGGTCGCGTCTCGGCCCCTACCACCACCACCAGAGGATTCGCTCGGCGAGCTGGGGCACCGGGTCACCTCGATCATGACCGACCACCCAGAGGTCGTCGACTACATCGCCCACGCGTTCATAGAGGGCGACACCATCGGCACGACCGTCTTCGATGGACTGGTTTCCATCAGCTCCGCCCAGTGGAACCAGTTCGATGAACAGGGCCTGCTACGGCCCGACGTCGACCGCACGTGGGCATCGCTGCATCCATTGATCTTGGTCATCGGCACGGCCGTGTTGCGGAAACAGATCGGCCGGCACCTGCCCGAGCCCCTCACCGCACCGGCACAACTGCATCGCTGGGACGATGCGGTCGCCCAGCTCCTGCATGGCGGATTGTTCGCTGATCCGTCACCACCGACCGTCGATCCTGCCCAGCGAGTGGACTGAAGCGCGCAGGCCTACCCGCATTCGGATCGGCCGACGATTGGCAGTGTTCACAGCCGGTGCGCGTGTTCTTCGGTAACCGTCAAGCATCCGGAGAATTCGCGTTCGGCCACGGCGCCGTGCGCGACCATGACTTCTGGTGCAGTGCCTGACGAAAGGCGCCGTCGCGGCACAGTGGCCGGGATGCGTGGGCACTTCCCGGCAGCGTGGCCGGGCCGAGAGAGGCGCAGAGATGTCGAGTGATGTCGTGGATGTGACTGTGGACTTCGCCGTCGCGAGGCAGGCGTTGTGGGAGGTGCTGCTGGAACCGCAGAGCTATCCGCGGCTGTGGTCCGGCATCGGAGGATGCCAGCGGTTGACCGGCACCGAGGGGGACACGAGGTGGCAGGTCCGCATCGGCGACGCGGATGTCGGCGTGCGAACCATCGATCTGGCGTTGCGGATCGGTCGCTGGTACGAGAGTTTCGAACTGCACAACCCGGAGACGGGCAGTTTCGCGCTGATCCGGCTCGCCGGTGACCAGCAGCGAACCAGCGTGAGCGTCACCGCCTTCGCCGCGCCGCGGCTGCATCCGGCGCTGGCGGACGCTCGCGACGCCGAGACCGTCCGGTGGATCAGGGCCGGTTTGCGGCGTGCCGTCGATGTGGTGCGTGGGGCGCAGACATCGGTGGTGGGAAACGGCGACCGGGCGCCGATCCGCCGCAAGTCCGAGCTTGTGCGCTGGGTGGTGAATTCCGGGCTGGTCGCGCCGCCGGTGACCTCGGCGCGGCAACTGCGGTCCTTGTACCGGTGGGGTTTCAACCTGGCGGGCGGTTACGCGGCGGGCGCCGCGCACAGTCCCGACCAGCTCGCCCTGATCGACACCGTCAGCACGGCCACATTCGCCGAAACCGACAAGCGCACCACCGCGCTGGCCGGCGCTATGTACGAGGTCGGATTGCGCGCGGGCGACGCGATCGGGTTGCTCGCCGCCAACCACTGCGGCATGGTCGAGACGATGGTCGCGGCGGGCAAGCTGGGCGTGGACGTCGCACTGCTGAACGCCGGCCTGTCGGGCAGGCGGATCGAGGAGATCGTGCAACGTCACCGGCTTTCGGCGTTGTTCGTCGACACCGACCTCGAGCACCTCGTGCAGTATCTGCACAACGGCGTGCCGCGCTTCGTCACCGACGACCTGCCCGCGGACCCGGGCCGGATCACCATCGAGGATCTGATCGCCATGGGTAGCACGACTTTTCCGGTCCCCACGGTGCCTGGGCGTCAGATCGTGCTCACGTCGGGAACCAGCGGTACGCCGAAGGGCGCCAGGCGACCGCATCCGAAGGGATTCGACACCCTGGTCGCGCTCCTGTCGCGAATCCCGATCCACGTGGGCAGCACGATGATGATCCCGGCGCCGCTGTTCCACACGTGGGGGCTCTCGGCACTGCAATTGAGCACCGCCGTACGCGCCACCGTGGTGCTCGCTGAAGGATTCGATGCCGAGGAATGCCTTCGTCAGGTCGCCGCACACCGGGTGAACACCCTCATCGCGGTGCCGACGATGATCCAGCGCATGGTCGACCTGCCCGCCGCGGTGCGCGCTCGCCACGACCTGAGCAGTCTGCGTCATGTCGTCAGTTGTGGTGCTCCACTCGTCGCGGCGACCGTCGATCGCTTCCTCGAGGACTACGGTGATGTGCTCTACAACCTCTACGGTTCCACCGAGGTCTCCTGGGCGAGCGTGGCAGCGCCCGAGGACCTTCGCGCCGCCCCGACCACGGCGGGTCGTCCGCCGCTGGGGACTCGGATCGCGATCCTCGGCGCCGACAACCAGCCGGTGCCGATAGGGGTGACCGGACGGATCTTCGTCGGCAATCACATGCTGTTCGACGGCTACGTCAACGACACTCCGCCCGAGGAGGCCGACGGCATGCTGAACACCGGCGATCTGGGCTACCTCGACGCGGAGGGCAGACTGTTCGTGGACGGACGCGACGACGAAATGATCATCTCCGGTGGCGAGAACGTCTTCCCACGTCCGGTGGAAGAGGCGCTGTCGTATCTGCCGCAGGTCAGCGATGTCGCGGTGGTCGGGGTACCCGACCGTGAATTCGGTCAGCGATTGGCCGCATTCCTCGTCAAACAGGAAGGCTCCAGCCTGGATTCGGGCATGGTGCGCACCTACATCCGCAACCGGCTCAGCCGCTTTTCGGTCCCGCGCGATGTCACTTTCCTCAATTCGCTGCCCCGTGGGGAAACCGGCAAAGTGCTCAAGCGCCTGCTCGTCGATCCCGCGGGTTTCCCCGAGTGAACGATTGAATTCCGTTCACTCGATCACGAGGCATGCGGATATCCGATTTCGGAGATGTCTCGGGCCAGGTCCACCAGGGCGGCCTCTCCGTTCAACGAAGACACGAGTTCCTGGTCCAGCGGCCGCAAGGCATACACGTCACGCACCGCTTCCAGGTCGAGAGAGATCTCGTAATAGTCCTCGGCGAAGCGCTGGAACGCTTCAGGTGAGCGGTCGACCAGAAGTTGGAACAGATACTTCGCCCCATCAGGGTCGACATGGTCCGGGGGGAAGTCGATCGTGCCGTGGTGCCACTGGTCATCCGTCGCCTCCCGCCACAAGCAGGCCGTCACAGCAAGCACGCCGTCCTCGTCGGTGAATGCCGGTTCCTCGACCAAGGGCATGAAGACTTCGGGAACTTCGTCGATCACTCCCGGCCAGGGCAGGCGGTCATGGCCATACGGGCTCATCGGCGACTCGTGGCTAAAGCCCCGGACATATGCCCCGGCCACCGAGAAAACGATGGAGTATTCGTCTCCCGACCCGTTGCGCATCGAAGCCATCTCCTGGCCTTCGGACCAGGCGCCGTTGAAGGAGTAGTAACGGCTTTCCCAGTCCGGGGTCAGGATCGCGTCGAGCATCGCAAGCGAGCGGCACAGGTCCCGCAGGTCGGCGATGGCAGGAAGCCGACGGGCTACGTCATAGACAGTCACGCGCTCATCCAACCGGATCCCTCTGACACCCGGCCGCGGTGCGGAACAACTTGTGCCGGCGTGGCGCGAAGCCCCGGTGTACTCCTAGGCCGACGACGATAAGATCGCGGCGCTGGTGGCGCTGGTCGCCCAGATCAATCAATACGGCCACTCGGCTCGGCGTGATCTTGCGGCAGCAGGGTGGCTCCTACACGCCGGGGCATGTACGACGCCGAGACCGACTGAAGTTCGAAACCCGCTCAGGCCCCGGATCATTCACGCCGGGGCCGGGCTTCCACCGAGCGCGCGGCCGACAAGATCGGGGTCATCCGGGGCAAGGTCCGTCTTCGAGGATCGGTGTCACGGCGAGGCAGAGTCGACGCGGCATCAATCGACGCACAAACGATGCATTTTTGGAAAAACGGTGTCACAATCGTGGCGTGAATGCAGAGCGAGCTGCGACCGCAGCCGGACCTCGCGGACTCTCCACCGACGACGGCTCGAGGCAGTTCGAACGGTGGGTCGCGCAGACACAGAGATCGGTTCGCGATCACGTCGATGAGTTCGTCCGGGCGCGTTGCGCGGCGGAATTGGACCCGGCGGGGTTCTCGCTGCCAGGTCAGCTGATGATCGACTTCGCGTCGGGTGGCAAGTGCGTGCGGTCGGTGTTCGTCTATCTCGGCTGGCTGTGTGGTGGCGTCGGCGAGTCCGAACCAGCGCTGCGCGCGGCCGCAAGCGTGGAACTGCTGCACGCGTTCGCGCTCGTGCAAGACGACGTGATGGACGAGTCCCGCGTCAGACGGGGGCGACAGTCGACCCACCTGCGGCTGGCCGCGTGGCATACCGAGCAGGGGTTGTCGGGATCGGCGGCCCGATTCGGCGAATCCGCGGCGATCCTCCTCGCCGACCTGTACTTGGTGTGGGCCGAGCGCATGTTGCGCGAAAGTGGCGTCGGTACCGCCGCGTTGGATCGGGCATGGCCACGCTACGACGCGATGCGCAGCGAACTGGCAGTAGGTCAGCTCGCGGACCTGTCCAACGACGCGAACCGCTTTCCGTCCTTGACCGCGGTGATGGACATCGCACGCCGTAAGTCCGGCAATTACACCGTGCGCCGACCCCTGGAACTCGGTGCGGCGATGGCCGACTGCGACGACACCGTGATGGATGTTCTCGGTGCCTACGGCGTACTGGTCGGAGAAGCATTCCAGCTTCGCGACGACCTGCTCGGCGTCTTCGGCGACCCGTCGACCACCGGAAAGCCTTCCGGTGACGATGTCCGAGAACGCAAGGCGACCACGCTGATCGCACTGGCCGATCAGCTCGCCGGGCCGTCGGACCGCGCCCGGCTGCGAGATCTCTGGCGGGAAGAGCTGATCGACGAGCAGGGCGTCGCCTTCGCACAGGCGGTGATCGTCGACAGCGGCGCGCGGCAGTGCGCCGAGCGGATGATCCGCGACCGAGTCGAACACGCGCGTGGGCTTCTCGATCGCGCCGACCTCGAATCGTCGGTGGCCGACGCGCTGCACCGAATGGCGCTGTTGTGCACCGACCGTACGTCCTGACCGGCCCGCGTGCCATCGAGAAGTCCGACTGGAAGGTAGAGATGCGAACGATACCGGGAAGAACCGATGAGGTTGTCGTCGTCGGGGCCGGTCTGGCTGGTCTGGCCGCCGCGCTGCACTTGGCGGGACGCGGCCGCGGTGTCACGGTGGTGGAGCGTGACTCGGTCGCAGGCGGTCGAGCCGGACGGCGCGATATCGACGGTCTTATGCTCGACACCGGGCCGTCGGTACTCACCATGCCCGACATCGTCGCCGACACCCTCGCCGCGGTCGGGGAAAGTCTCGACTCCCGGCTGGACTTGCTGCCGGTCATCCCTGCCTACCGCGCGCACTTCGCCGACGGCAGCGGGCTGGATATTCACAGCGACGCCGCGGCGATGGAGGAATCGGTCGCGGCTTTCGCCGGGCCCGAGGAAGTCGAAGGGTATCGCCGACTGCGGGCGTGGTTGAGCGAGCTGTACCGCGTCGAATTCGATCGGTTCATCGCCACGAACGCCGATTCTCCGTTCTCACTGCTCACACCGGCGTTCGCGCGGTTGATCGCGTTGGGCGGCTTTCGTCGTCTCGACCGGGCGGTCGAGTCTTTCCTGACCGACGAACGGCTGCGGCGGGTGTTCACCTTCCAGTCCCTCTACGCGGGTGTGTCGCCACAGCGAGCCCTGGCGCTGTACGCGGTGATCTCCTACATGGATACCGTCGGCGGTGTGTACTTCCCGCGCGGCGGAATGCGTGCGCTACCGGACGCCCTGGCCGCCGCTGCCGTGGATGCCGGCGTGCGGTTCTGCTACGACGAAACCGTCCACGATCTGGAACGGAACGGTTCACGCATCACTGCTGTGTTCACCGAGAAGGGTCGCAGAATCCCCTGCGACGCAGTCGTTTTGGCAACCGAATTGGCCACAGCGTACGAATTGCTCGATCGCTCTCCGCGGCGTCCGATCAGCTGGCGTCCGGCACCGTCCGCGGTCGTCATGCATGTCGGCTTTCCCGTCGGCGTGCCGACCGCACATCACAACCTCGTCTTCGGTGCCGCCTGGAAACAGACCTTCGACGAACTGATCAATGGGGGAGAGTTGATGACGGACCCGTCGCTGCTGGTCACCCGACCCACCGCGACCGACCCGGCCCTCGCCCCTCAGGGGCAGGATCTGTTCACCGTTCTCGCTCCGGTTCCGAACCTGTACCGCAGCAAGGATCTGGACTGGGATCGCCGAGCCACCGCCTACAGCGAGGAACTCGCGGCGATTGTCGAGGACCGTTTGATTCCGGGCTTCGTTAGGAACTCTACGATCGTGCATGTGGACACCCCCGCCGATTGGCAACGGCAGGGCATGCTGGCCGGAACCCCGTTCTCCCTCGCGCATACCTTCGCCCAAACCGGTCCGTTCCGTCCCGCGAACATGCCACGGGGAGCGACCAATGCGGTGCTGGCCGGCTGTGGCACCGTTCCCGGCGTCGGCGTGCCGACGGCACTGTTGTCGGGTCGTCTCGCCGCCGACCGCGTGACCGGCACCGTGACTACCTCGCGGTCTTCGTTTTCCACCGTGACCAGGGACGGACGACGATGACTCGCACCGAACTCGACGCCGCCGGTATCCGTGACGCGGGGTTGCGCGCGTCCTATCAGAGGTGCCGGGAACTCAACGCCCGGCACGGGCGCACATTCTTCCTCGCCACCCGACTGCTCGCGCCCGCCCAGCGCCCAGCGATCCACGCGCTCTACGGCTTCGCCCGATGGGCGGACGACATCGTCGACGAACCCCCGACCGGCGACGCGACCGGTTCTGCGGCGGCACGCCTGGACGCGGTGGCGAAGACCATGCGCGACAGTCTTCGCGGTACCCACGACGGCGACCCGATCCTTGCCGCGCTCGCCGATACCGCCGCCAGATACGGGATCGAGCACTCGCTGTTCGACGATTTCCTCGACTCGATGCGGATGGATCTGACGGTGACCGACTACCCGGATCGGTCCGCGCTGGATCGCTATATCCACGGTTCGGCAGCGGTGATCGGCCTGCAGGTACTGCCGGTGCTCGGCACCATCGGCCCCCGATCCGATGCCGCGCCCTACGCGGCGGCGTTGGGAAAAGCCTTCCAGCTCACCAACTTCCTTCGCGACGTCGCCGAAGACCTCGACCGTGGCCGGGTATATCTGCCTGCCGACGAGCTGGCTGCTTTCGGTGTGGACCGCGCCCGCTTGCAGTGGTGCCGGACCAATCGGCGCACCGACTCCAAGGTGCGATCGGCGCTGGCCGCTCAACACGCCGTCGCCCGAGACTGGTACCGGTACGCCGATGCCGGAATCGCGTTGCTGCACCCCATATCGCGACCGTGCGTCGCCACCGCGGCCGTCTTGTATTCGGAGATCCTCGACCGGATCGAACGGAGCGAGTTCGCGGTGTTCACCGCGCGGGCGACCGTGAGCAACGCGCGCCGGACTCGCGTCGCCGGTTCGGCGCTGGCTCGTGCGTTGTGGGCGCGGCGAGGTAGCCGGGCACGGGCACTGACCCCCACCGAAGGCTGAGGCGATCGGGTCGAGCCGAAGGAAATCGCTGAATCTTCAACCTGTCGGCGTGCTATCGGGGGTGCGTTCCGCGGTGGTCGTGATGTTGCGGACCATGCCTCCGAAAACGGCGCTGTGGAAGGGACTGATCGCTTTCCAATACAGGTGCCCGGCGAGTCCGTGCGGTTGAAAGATCGCGCGCTGACGGTATCGCGAACCACCGTTCGGGGCGGGTTCGACACCGAGCTCGAGCCACGCCAGGCCCGGGACCCGCATCTCGGCGCGAAGGCGCAGCAGGTGTGGTCGGTCGATATATTCGACGCGCCACCAGTCCAACGCCTCGCCGGAGTGCAGGCGCCGCGGGTGTTTACGGCCGCGACGAAGTCCGACACCTCCGGCCACCCGGTCGATCCAGCCGCGTAGCGACCAGGCAAGCGGGAACGAATACCAGCCGTTCTCGCCGCCGATGGATTCGATCACCGTCCATACCGTGTCCGGGTCTGCGGACGTGTGATGTTCCCGAACGTCCTCATAGAGCGAGCCGCCGGACCAGTCCGGATCGGTGGGTAAAGGATCGGAGGGTGCGCCGTAGGTGCTGGCATCGGACCAACGGGTAGGCACCTCGGCGTTGCGGATACGGGTCAGCGCCAACTCCACGGCACATCCGTAGCGGGTGAGGCCCTCCGGGGGATCCGAGACGTACGCGGCGATGTCGTGCTCGCCACAGACGACCTCGTGGACCAGCGACTCGATGAGCGGCACGGCGAGCGCACGGGGCACCGGCGTCACCAGGTTGACCCACTGCGCGGACAGCCACGGCGTGAGCACCGGAACCGGCAGCACGACTCGACGATTCAGCCCGGCCACGACGGCGTATTCGCGCATCATGGTCAGGTAGGTCATCACGTCGGGCCCGCCGATATCGAAGGCGCGGTTGACGTCGGCCGGCAACTCCGCGGCGTGCACCAGGTAATACAGAACGTCTCGAACAGCAATCGGCTGAATCCTGTTGTGCACCCACCGCGGGGTGACCATTGCGGGCAGGCGTTCGGACAGATACCGCAGCATTTCGAAACTGGCCGACCCGGAACCGATGATCACCGCCGCACGCAACTCCGCGGTGGGAACACCGGACGCACGCAGGATCTCGCCGACCTCGGCACGGGAGGCCAGGTGGCGAGACAGTTCGGTGTGTGGCGGGACGATCCCGCCGAGATAGACGATGCGCCCGACCCCCGCCGACAACGCGGCCGCCCCGACGATCCGCGCGGCCTCACGATCGATATCGGCGAAGTCACGACGGGTCAAGGAGTGCACCAGGTAGTAGACGACGTCCTGACCGGCCACCGCCGAACGCACCTGGTCGCTGTCGGTGACATCTCCCTCGACCACCTCGACCCGATCGAGCCACGGCACTTCGGCCAGTTTCGCCGGTGTTCGGGCGACCACCCGGACATCATGACCGGCCTGCAGCAATTCGGGCACCAACCGGCCACCGATGTAGCCGGTCACCCCGAAGATCACACACCGCATGCTCGTTCAGCCTTCCGTGATATCCGGTCGGGCAGCGTGGCCCGGTAGGCCCTGAGTACGTCGTGCCTCCTTCATCTCGGCCTCGTAGACATGGGTGCGGCCGCCCACAAGGCGGTCACGAACTGTCCGCTCGAGCTCGCGAAACACCGAGTAGTAACCCTCGTCGTACTCTTCCACGACCTGGAAGGTCCAGCGGCCGGCCAGAACGTTGCGGCCTATCAGTTCGGTCGACAGCCGATCAGCGAGTCGGTTGTGGCCTGCCAGGCGAAGCATGTCGGCTGCTTCTCCGAGCGCGAGATCGGCTCCGCCGGTGAGTTGATGGAACTCGTAGAGGTGTCCGCGCGCGCGTTCCGTTGTCTCCAGCGCCTCCGACAACTTGCCGACCGCAGCGACAGTTTCGTCGCTGATACCGCTGGGCCGCCGGTGGCGGTCGGCCGGTCGGCCGTTGTCGGCCCGGTTCTCGTTCGTACTCATCGCACAGCTAGGGCTTGGGACGATCGACATCGCCACGCCACGCTCCCGTTTCCGATCCACGGCCTTCGATGAAGTCCTTGAAGCGGCGCATGTCCCCCTTGATGCGGCGATCGAGCACACCTGTTTTGTCCGCGATGTTCTCGACGAAGCCCTCCGGGTCGATGTCCATCTGCACGGTGACCCGGGTCGTCGAGTCATCGATGCGGTGAAAAGTGACCACGCCGGCATGCTCGGGACCCTCGTCGGACTTCCAGGCGATGCGTTCCTCGGGATGCTGCTCGGTGATGGTGGCATCGAATGTCCGGGTGGCACCGGCGATGTCGACGGTCCATCGGGTATGGGTGTCATCGAGTTGTTCGATCCGGTCCACCCCGTGCATGAACTGAGGGAACGATTCGAACTGGGTCCACTGGTTGTAGGCGGTCGCCACCGGCACGTGCACGTCGACAGCTTCGATGACAGTGCTCATTCTCGGCCTCCTCGGATCGAATTTTCTACATTCAGCGGCCGAGTGCCCACTCGCCCCGCGTTCACACCGATTGATGCAGATTCGCTTCAAAGTGGGCGCCTACTCCACTCGCGTGAGGCGGTTGCGCGACAGTATCGCCTCCCACCCCGTCGGATTTGAATCCTATTCAGGAAATCCTTGACCGGCGTCGATGATGCCGCCTACGCTCCAAGGTACTGAATCTAATTCAAGAACTTGGGAGGTGTGATGGTCGGCAATCGGCGCGGTGAGGCATCGCGTGCGGCGCTGCTCGCGGCAGGCAAGGCTGCGTTCAGCAGCGACCGCTACGAAGAGGTCTCCATCGTCGACCTCGCGCGCTCTCTGGGGGTGGCGGCCGGTTCGATCAGCTATCACTTCGGCGGGAAGCGAGGGTTCTACCTCGCGGTACTGGAGCAAGCCGCCGAGGAGTTCTGGGGAGATCTGCTGGCCATGCGCGGGCCGGCGCTGGATCGGCTGAACCGGGGCATCGACCGGCTGCTCGATGAAGCCGAGCAGCAGCCGCGCGCGTTCGAAGCGCTGTTCGCCGATGTCGCCGACGCCGAAGTGCGTCAGATCCGCGACCGGCACCGCACCCAATTGACCGAAGCTCTGCTCATCGAGGTGACCGGCTCGGACTCGTCACCGGTATTGCGGGCGGCGATAAGCGGTTTCGTGTCCTTCATCGAAGGTCTGGTCCTGCACTGGTCGCGCACCCGCGAGATCAGCCGCGAGCAGGTCAAGGACCTGGTCGTCGGCAATATGTTCGGCACGATCCTGGCCGCCCTGCGCACCGACCCCGATATCGAGCTGACCCAGCGGGCGATCGACGCCACGCTGTCAGATCCCCAAGCATTGGCCTTTCTGGGCTCCCTGTCCACCATGTCGAAGACGACGGAGTGATCACTGATGTCTGAAGTTCTGCCCACCGGTCCCTCGCGGATCGTCGAAACTCCGTTCGCCCGCGCGGTCGCCTGGGTCATCGGACCGCGCGGGTTGCGCAGTCAGGCGGCGTTGCGTCGTGAGGTCGAGGGCAAGGTGGTCGTGATCACCGGTGCGTCGTTCGGCGTCGGCGAAGCGACCGCGCGATGGTTTGCCGCGGCTGGTGCCCGGGTCGTGATCGCCGCTCGTTCGATGGACCGGTTGCTCGAGGTGGCCGAGGAGATCAATGCCGCTGGGGGAGAGGCCTATCCGTACCGGCTGGACCTGACCGATGAGCAGTCGGTCGCCGAGTTCGCGGCGTCTGTGCGTTACGACCTGGGCGAAGTCGATGTGCTTATCCACAACGCGGGCAAATCCTTGCGCCGTTCGGTCCACCTGTCCTACGACCGGCCCAAGGACATCACCGCCACCACCGGTGCGAACTATCTCGGGCCGATGCGCCTCACCCTGGCCCTGCTGCCGGGGATGCGGGCTCGCGGTAGCGGTCACATCGTGAACGTCTCCACGGTGGGGATCATGTTCCCGAATGCTCCCAAGTGGGGGTTCTACCTGTCGTCGAAGCTTGCTTTCGACTGGTGGATGCGTGCGGTGGGGATGGAAGCGCGCGCCGACGGGGTCACCTTGACCACGTTCTACGGCGGGTTGCTGCACACGCGGATGAGCGCGCCGAGCCGGTGGATGCGGGTGCTGCCCGGTCAGACTCCCGACGACGCGGCGAAGGTGCTGGCCAAGGCGGTGGTGAAGAAGCCGCGCACGATGACTCCGCTGTACGGATTCCCGTCGGCGATCAACGCGACCGTGTTCCGGTGGCCGCTGGAAGTGATCGTCGAGCGGATCTTCCGCAATCTCGGTGACACCGAGGCCTCGCTGTCCCGGCTGCGCCCGCACGTTCCGGTGACGCCGGCCGAGGCCACCGCACCGCCGGTCACCGACCCTTCCGGGAACGGGCAGGTGCGCACGGATGTCCGCTGACCTGAATCACAGTCTGCGTCAGTGGGGTTCGGCGATCCCGGCGGTCCTGTCGTCGGGAATGCTCACCCCGGTCGGCCCGCGCAAGGCCGTGGCATTGGCGCGCAGCTTCTACCGGTACGGCCCGACTCCGGCGATGTTGTTGGCGGCGACCGCCATCCGGCATCCGGACAAGGTCGCGATCATCGACGACACCGGGCAACTGACCTATCGCCGACTGCAGCAGCGGGCCGAAGCGATCGCCGCGGCCCTGTTCGCCGCGTGCCCGGCACCGCCGAAATCGGTGGGCATCATCTGCCGCAACCATCGCGGATTCGCCGAGGCGATGGGCGCGGGCGCGCAGCTGGGCGCGGAGCTGATCTTCATCAACACCGAACTGCCCGCCCCGCAATTGCACGCGATCCTCGCCCGGCACAAGCCGGATGTGCTGATCTACGACGACGAATACGCCGTGACTGTGGAGAAGGCGAACTTCACGGGCTTGCGGGTACTGGCATGGCGCGAACCCCATGCTGATCTCGCCGGGTTGCCGACACTCGACGACTTCGCGGCTCGAAGCCACCCGCGCCCGCCCCGGGTCCGGCACGCGGTGAAGCTCACCCTGCTGACCTCGGGGACCACCGGCCTCGCGAAAGGTGTCCCGCGCGCGGTCGAGCCGCAAGCGATCGTGGCGCTGACGTTGACCGCGATGGCGATCTTGCGCCTGCGTTCGACGGACCGCGTCTTGGTGGCGCCGCCGATGTTCCACGGCTTCGGGCTGTTGTCGCTGCTGGGACCCCTGGCACTGGGTGGGACGGCGATCTGTCGGCGGCGTTTCGACGCCACGACCGCGCTGGCCGACATTGCCCGTCATGAGGTGACTGTGGTGATGGCGGTGCCGGTGATGTTGCAGCGGTTGCTCGCCGCGGCAGGGGCGGCTGAGGCTGCCGCAGCGCGACGGCATCTGCGGATCATGGTGACCGGTGCGGCACCGATCTCCCCGACCACGATTTCGAAGCTGATCCAGGCCTTCGGCCCGATCCTGGTCAACGGGTACGGCTCGACGGAAGCGGGAATGGTCACCATCGCGACCCCGGCCGACCTGGTCGCCGCGCCCGACACGATCGGTCGGCCCGCGCTCGGGGTGTCCGTGCGTGTCCTGCGGGCCGACCGTACCGAGGCGGCGATCGGTGAGATCGGGGAGATCTTCGTGCGCAGCGGTCTGGAATACACCGGCTACACCCCTGACCCCGCGGCGAAGGTCTCGACCAAAGAGGTCATCGACGGACACGTCTCCACCGGGGACATGGGGCATTTCGATCCCGAACGCAGACTGTTCATCGATGGCCGCGCCGACGACATGATCGTCTCCGGTGGGGAGAACGTCTTCCCCGGCGAGGTCGAAGACCGCCTCGCCGCCCACCCCGACATCACCGACGCGGTCGTGATCGGTGTGCCCGATGCCGAGTTCGGACAGGTCCTCAACGCGTTCGTCGTGCTCGAGCCTGGTGCCGCCGTGCCGGGGGAGGACGCGCTCAAACAGCATGTGCGCCAGGGTCTCGAGCGCTACAAAGTGCCCAAACGGTTCGTCGTGCTCGACGAGATTCCCCGCAACGCCAGCGGCAAGGTCCTGCGGGCCGAACTGCACGCCGCGGCTGGTTCCTGAGCCCTTGCCGGTTCGAACCGACAACCCCATCCGTGGTGAGCGGTCACATCTCGATCGTGTGCCACCCGGGCAATGTGACCGTTGACACTCTCGCCATGGCATGGGAATCTGAATCGAATTCATATTGAATTCATTTCAAAAAGGGGAATCGATGTCCAGAGGCACGATCTCGGGTCGGCGAACACCGGGTATGGGCGGGAGCGGACGATGGCCGGCGATGCTCGCTGCGGTGGTTCTCACCGCCACCACGGCGCTGACCATCGGAGCCGGACCCGCCATATCGGCACCGGGCACCGGTTCAGCCTCGGGTTCGTCGCAAGGTGGAGACTTCTACCTCCCGCCCACGCCCCTGCCTGACGGCAAACCAGGCCAGATCCTGCGCAGCGAGCCGTATGCGCTGGCCTGGGCCATCCCTGGGCAGCAAGGCCAGCTACCCGCCGATGCCACCCGCATCATGTACCTGAGCGCCGACACCCACGGTGAACCGGCCGCAGTCACCGGTTCCTATCTGGAACCCACGCTGCCGTGGCACGGGCCGGGCCCACGCCCGCTGATCGCGGTCGCGCCGGGCACCCAGGGCCAAGGCGACCAGTGCGCACCGTCGAAAACCTTGGCCGAGCTGATCCACTACACCTTCCCCCTCGACATCTGGGTCAGCTACGAGATGATCACCGTGTACGCGCTGCTCGCGCGCGGTATGGCCGTGGTCATGACCGACTACCACGGCCTGGGCACCCCCGCCGTCCACGACTACGTCAACCGCGCCGCCGAAGCCCACGCTGTCCTCGACTCCATCCGCGCAGCCGAAGCACTGACCGGAATCTCCCGCCCCACCGGCATTTTCGGCTACTCCCAAGGCGGCGGAGCCGCAGCAGCCGCCGCCGAACTGCAGGGCGAATACGCTCCCGAACTCGACGTGCGCGGCACGTACGCCGGAGCTCCTCCTGCGGACCTGCACGATCTCATGCTCAGCGCCCCGGCCGTCAACGGGATCATCCCCGGTGTGATCGGCGGCTTCGGAACGGGATTGCTGGGCTATGTACTCAACGGAATCGTCGCCAACCATCCCGAAACAGCCCCGATCATCGACGCCGCGACCAACCCCGCCGGCAAGCAGATGATGGCGGAGCTGGCCGGCACCTGTATCGGCGAAGCCGTCTTCCGCACCATGCTGAGACCGGCAACCTGGTACATCACCAGCGGACGCACGCCCGCCGAGATCATCGAGAGCTCACCGGAATTGTCGGCCATTGTCGACGAGCAGCGCATCGGCAGGCGCAAGCCCATCGCACCGGTCCTGATCGCCGCAGGCACCAACGACGATGTCCTGACATACCCTCAGGTCCGCCAACTTGCCGTCGACTGGTGCGCACACGGCGCGGCCGTGCAACTCGACACCACCGCCTGGCTACCGCCACTGTTCCCCAGCACCGCGATCGGGCACCTGCTGGCATACCTACCCGCCACCTTCGCCGCCCATGACTGGCTCACCCAGCGCCTCGCCGGTGCGCCTGCACCGAGCAACTGCTCCGCACTGCCCTGATCTGCCGGAAGCCCCGCAACAGCAAGCCATCTGAGGCGCGCGATGATGGACACCGCCGATGGCTCCGCCTGCGATCGCGGCGAGTCCGACCGCTGTCTAACGACGTCGACGACGTGCTCGAAGGCGCAGACCTGCGGGCTCGAGGGTCAGGGTTTCGCGCACGTCGAGGTCATATTCAGGGTCGGGTTCCAGATCGAGCTGGTGCAGAAGTGATCGGCCGCAGAGCGTGGTGTCGTGCTTGGCGCGCCGGAAGCATCCGGGGCCGGTCTGCCATAGTCGCAGGGTCTCGTCGATGACGCGGCGCAGACTGCGGAGCTTGGCCACGTCGTCTTACCGGATATCGGGAATTCCGCTGTGGGCCAGCGCTCGTCGAGTTCGGCTCGGACGCCGGCGGCGATGTCGGGACGGGTCGAGAGGTAATGGAGAGCGAAGGCGATGGCCTCGACCCCGGTGACGATGACTGCGGGGTAACCGAACATCTTCAGCTCGAAGACCGCCCCCGACTCCCGCGCCTGCTCGGCGAGTCGCTGGCACGGCTTCGCGAAAGCGGTGGTCGAGACGTCACCGAGCAACGGCAGCCGAAACCGGGGATGCGGTAGCTTCTCGGAGAGCTCGGATGCGGGAATGCTCTCTCGCACTACGAAATTCGCGGACACGTCGGGTTCCGCATCGCGAGTGTGGGCGCAACTGGGTCGGCGAATGCCGAACGCAACGCTCCGGTCGATGACGCCCGGAGCGTTGCGTTTCGCGGGCAGGGGTCCGGCCGCACGAAGTTGACCTGCAACGCGGTTGAAATTGCACAGTGGCCGGATGCGGATGAATCAGATCACTATCGGTGTTACCGAGCTTGCGCGGTCCGAGCAGTTCTATGCGCCGCTCGGGCCGCACCTGATCGTCAAAACCGACCACTACCTGCGTTTCCGATGCAGTGCTGCGGGCGTGGTGTTCGACAGTTCGCCCGTCGACACACCATGGCTGTGGCGCGAGGCATGGCTGCAGCGTCAGCAAGCTCACCGACTGGCGATCGGCATCATGACAGGGCACCGGGCATCTCGGCGGGACTGGTCGAGGTTTCCGGGCTGGGGGCGCTCTCCACCCCTGCCTATGCCGAGGCTTCGTCGTAGGCGGCGATGATCTCGGCGGCGATGCGGCCGCGGGTGGAGACGGTGTGGCCGTTCGCGATCGCCCAGGCCCTGATGGCCGCGAGGTCGGTGCGGCGACCTGTCTGGGCGGCGGGGGTCGCGGTGGCGTGTCGGCGGGCGTTGCTGGTTTTGGCGCGGCCGGTTCGCCGGGCGTAGGGGATCCACTGTTCGAAGGTGTTGCGCAGTTTGGTGGCGTTGGTTTCGGACAGGTCGATCTCGTAGGTGTGTCCGTCGATGCCGAAGATGACGGTTTCTTCGGCGGCGGATGTGCCGTCGAAATCGTCGACGAGGGTGACAACGACCTTGCGCGCCATATGGATTCCTGTCAGTTGTGTATGAGGGTTCGGTTCGGCGATGGCCAGGGTAGTAGCACTCGGCGCGGGTCGTACATGCGGACCGTGCGATCCACTTGTCTGGTTGAGGCGGACCCCGTCCCCGCGGGCGGCGGATCGCCGACCCGGCGTCAGGATTGCGGCCGACCGGCAGTCGATCAGGGCTTTCGGTCACCGCGCGAGTGACTGCTCATCCTTCCTGCGGGTTCACCGATGCCCAGCGCCGCATCCCCCGGCCCTTCCTGCTGACCGGCCCGATCGGCTCCTATCGCGGAGACATCGGTAAAGCCCGCCGCGACTTCACCCCGGGCACCCGCGAGCTGCCCGGCACGCCCGCCTGACACCACTCACTTCTCGGCCGTATCCGAACGAAGGAATCATGACCACAAATCCCCGCACCGCGCTGATCACCGGCGCGTCCGCCGGCATCGGCGCGGCGTTCGCCCACCACCTCGCCGCGAACGGTTACCAACTGCTGCTCGTCGCCCGCCGCGCCGATCGTCTCCGGGAACTCGCCACACAGCTGACCGCACGCCACGATGTGCGGTGCGAGGTGTTCGCCGCCGACCTCACCGACAACGCCGCACCAGCCGCGATCGTGGACTACGCCGACCGGCAGGGCTTGCCCGTCGACGTCCTGATCAACAACGCCGGTCTCTCGGGCAAGACAGCATTCGCCGACACCCCGTGGAACGCCCTGGCTGGGGAGAACCAGTTGATGGTCACCGCCCCGACGGAACTCGCCCACCTGGTCATCCCCGGCATGAAGAAGCGCCACTGGGGTCGCATCGTCAACCTGTCGTCGGTCGCTGCCTTCGCCCCGCCCGGCGCCGGCTTGCTCTACACGGGCATCAAGTCCTACGTCCTCGACACCTCGCAGGCCCTCGACATGGAACTCGAACACCACGGCATCCACGTCACCGCGCTGTGCCCCGGCTTCACCCGCACCGAATTCCACGATGTCATGGGCACGCGCGACAAAGCCGACCATCTGCGCCGCATCCTCTGGCAGCAGCCCGACGCTGTAGTCGCCGAGGGCTGGGACGCTGTGATGAAAGGCAAGCCCGTATGTGTCCCGGGCATCGTCAACAAGATCTCCGCCGCCGCCATGAAGCCCTTGCCCGTCCGCCTGGGCTACCTCCTCGGAAAGACCTTCAACCCCTTCAAGAACAGCTGAGGTCGCCGACCCGGGCGACCGCCCGGATCGGTGCGCCGTCGGCCCCACGCAGCGGCAGCGGAAACAGCGAAACCTCGATCGATTCGCCTGACGCCTGCGCGTTCGACAGCTCGTCGAGTGCGGTGAGGTTCTCGGCGATCACGGCGTGCGCACCGCACAGGATCCGGTGTGCGGGGAGGTCAAGGTCGTCGGTCCCGGACGGATCGATGCTCGGCGCGTCGATGCCGATGGTCCGGATTCCCTTGTCCACCAGCAGTTGTGCGGCTTCCAGGTGCAGGTATGGGTGGGTGAAGTAGTCCGGGGTGCCCCATCGCGACGACCAACCGGTGGCGATCAGCACGACCGTGCCGGGTGGCAGGTCGACGTCGAACAGGGTCGGTCCGATCGCGGTGTGCGCGGGCACCGATCGCGCATCCACGATCCAGGCTGGTCCGACGAAGCGCTCGAGGGGCAGTTGGTCCAATGTCGGCAGACTGTCGTCCAGATGAGCGGGCGCGTCGACGTGCGTCCCGGATTGCGACCCGAGATGCACGCGCAGCACGTTCACCCCGTCGGTGGCGGCACGCAATGCCGGTTCCAGCAGAACTTCCGGATCGCCCGGGAACACCGGCATGCCGGTGTGGATCGGCCGGGTCAGATCGATCAGGCGCACCACGTCAGCATACGAGAGCCGTCGACCGTGCTGGGGCCGCTGTGCTCCAACCACGCGAAAACCGTTGGTGCTACGTGATATTCGACCGATAACCTGGATCAGACCCGCCGAGTAGCTCAGGGGAGGAGCGAAACTATGTGGGGTTGGGGGAAATCTGTCGCCGAGCACGCGGCCGCCACCGCGTGGACCACCTGGCCGCCGCCGGAAAAGCCACCGACCGTCGTCGACCCACCGCCGGGTCGCGCGGCACGACCATTTGAAGCCGGTCGTGCCGAGTGGTTCGACAGCGGGTCGGGTCGGTAGGTACGCAGCACCTGGTCGAAGGTCGGTTTCCGATCGTATTCAGGGGTATACGGGCCCCGAGGGAGGTGTCCATGTACGACCAGTTCACAGCGGCCGATGAGCAGCCCGTCTCGTCGGCCTACGCGCGCATCGCATTCGCCGACAATCTGTTGCGGGCCGCAACCCGACCGGAACGCATCGCCGAGGTGTTCGCGACGATCATCGGCGACCGCATCGAAACCGGCCCGATCACCGTCGGCCCGGGTGGGTTGGTCTCCGCGACCGCGGCAGGCCGCACCGAGCGCGCGCAGGTCACACCTTCACAGACGGATTGCTGCGAGATGGCGGTGTTGGTACCGGTCACGTTCCGGATTCAGGCAAGGCTTGGTGGAATCCCTGCCCACTACCTCGCCGCAGCATGTGTGCGGACTCGAGTCACCGTTGTCCCCGCCGCCCCGTGTGCGCTGGTGGTTCGGCATCAGTCGATCTCGCGGCACAATGTGACCATCAAGGTGCGAGCGAAGAACGCCCTCGCTCGACTCGCCGAGCCCTTCGCGCACCTGAACTCCCTGATCACCGATCAGGTGGTCAGCTACGTCAACAGGCTGGTGACGAGCCCGCGGGTGCGTGAGTTGAGCCGCATCGACGTAGCCCAGCTCATCGAACGCGCCTGGGACACCGGACTTGTCACCGGCCGCATGGTCGGTCATCAGTGAAGGTCGTGATCACCGGCGCGAGCGGCAGTGTAGGTACGGCACTGCTGCGCACCGTGCGTGCGGAGGGTTGTGAGGTGGTGGGTGTCGTCCGGCGCCCACCACCAGCAGACTGCCCTCCCTACACCGGTGTGCGCTGGGTTCGCTGCGATATCGGCGACCCGGCGGCGCTGCCGCGGCTGACTCACGCGTGCACCGGCGCGGATGCCCTCGTCCATCTGGCGTGGGCGATCAATCCGCGCACCGGAGATCCGCCGATGGAACGGACGAACCGCGTCGGCACGGGCAATGTGCTGCAAGCCGCCGCAGCCTGCGGGGTCACCCACCTGACATGTGCGTCTTCGGTGGCGACCTGCACACCGACCGCACGATGGCGACGAGTCGATGAGCGGTGGCCGCAGGACGGCATCACCACCAGCGCCTACAGCAGGGGGAAGGTCGTCCTCGAACAACAACTCGACGCCTTCGCCCGCGCGCACCCCTCGATACGAATCGCACGGATCCGTCCGTGTGCTGTCGCGCAAGACGCCGCCGCCGCCGAGATCGCCGACTGGGTACTGAGCCCGTGGCCGGCGCGTGCCGTCATCGGTCACCGCCTGCTGCCGGTGCCCCTGTGGCGCGATCTTCGCCTGCAGCTGGTGCACGCCGAGGACGTGGCCGCCGCGATCTGGCTGATCGTGCGCGAACGGGCGACGGGAGCCTTCGGTCTCGCCGCCGAACCGGTGCTTTCGGCGCCCGTTCTCGCCACGATCTTCGGCGGATTCCGGCTTCCTGTGCCACGGCCGGTGCTGGCCGCTGCCGCATGGGCAGGTTGGCGGCTGGGATTGCAACCGTTGCACCCCGGCTGGCTCGATCTGGCCGACCAGGTGTGCTTGGTCGACGCGGGCCGCGCCCACCGAGAGCTCGGCTGGTCACCGAAGCACGACGCCATCGCCGTCGCCACTGAACTCGCCGCCGGGTTTCGCGCGCACCGACGCGGCGACAGCCCGGCGCTGGCACCGCCACGAGTACCTTTTCATTTCGGATCGCCGACGCATCAGAGCCAGGCCCCGCCGCGCCGCGCCGGACCATGAGCGGAACGCAGCCTCGGTGCTCACTGAGCGCGCGCTACGACGGTGTGAGCAATGCCGGTCTTGTGGATGCGCACACGTGCCGGCCGCTGCGGCCTTGTCCAGCATCACCAGGCCCCGATCCGGAAACCGCTCTCTCCCAGCGAAACCGGTGATGCCCGTCGGCTGTCATCGCGTCGAGTCACGGCCGACGTGGAACCGGCCTTGCTCCGCGCCGAGGTCGGCGTACTTGCACAGCCTGCGCGCCACCCGACCCAGTGCAGGCCTCGGCCACCACGGCTCTGGACCCATCGTCGTCACCGACAATCCCGACTCCCGACATCACACGGTTCACTCCTGGATTGCCCGATCCGTGCGCGAGCAATATCGCGCCGCGATCACCTCGTGCAATCGACACCTCGAACACGCGCGCGGAACGTGGCGATGCGGTTTGTGGCCCCGAGCACCGGGTAGGCATCGCATACCCGCACTGGGAGGAGGACAGGTGCCACGGTCACTATCCGTCCAAACAGAAGACGAACTCGGTGGCGCGCTGAGTGTGTTGACGCTGCAACGCCGCGACCACCATCGGCTGGACCTGCTCTTGGAGCGCGTCGCGAACACCACCGGCAGTCAGCGCCAAGATGCTCTGACCGCGCTGTGCCGCCTCGTCTTCCCACATGCGTTCGCGGAGGAGGCGGTGCTGTGGCCGCTGGTTCGCCGGACCCTGCCGGACGGTCCGGCGCTGACGTTGCGGGTGGAACAGGAACATCAGGAGATCAACGAGCTGTTCGCCGAGCTGGAACGGACGGATCCAGACAGCCCGCAGCACCGTCGATTGTTCGAGCGTATCGCCCAGCTACTCCGGCAGGACGCGCGAGACGAGGAGGACCTACTTCTGCCGAAGCTGCAGGAGGCGCTGGATCCGCGTGCGTTGCGCCGGGCCGGCCTGCTGTGGTCGGCGCTGCGGTACACCGCTCCCACTCGTCCGCACCCGACCGTCTCGCGACGGCCACCGGGCAACGCGCTCGCCGCGCTGCCGCTGACCGGACTGGATCGGGCGCGGGATCGGCTCGACCAGGCTGCTCGACGAGCACCTGCCTCGTTGGCGGCCGGATGCCGAAACACCAGCCACGTCCTCGCCTCTGTCGCCGGAGCCGTCGAGCACCTGCCGCTGCTGCGTCGCGGCGAGCATTCGACCACGCGAGCTGGCACTTCCGAGAGGTTTCGAAAGGGAATGTCATGAGTTACATCGAGAAGGCCAAGGAACAACTGACAGATCTCGTGGGGAAGGTCGTCCATTCCGGCAGTAGCGGTGGCGGCGCGCAAACCGTCACGATCAGCCGCCCGCGCGCCGAGGTCGAACAGTTCTGGCACGATCCCGAGAAGCTGTCGCAGATGCTCGGTGACGTGGCCGGGGTCCGTTCGACGGGACCGACGAGCTACGAATGGGTTCTGCACCGCCGGGACGAGGACCCGATCACCTGGGACACCATTCTGGAGACCCAGGAAGACGGCCTGCGTTTTGTCGGTGCCACCGAGAACGGCGTCCACGCCGGGCCCGCCGAGATCCGCGTGACATTCCGGGACGCGCCCCGCGGTGCCGGGACCGAGGTGAGCTTGCGGGTCGAGTCACCGGTACCCGACTTTCTCATCGGCGCAGCCACATTCAAGGTGCTCTACCGGGCGCGCGCATTGCTGCAGACCGGTGAGGTACCCACCCTCGCCCACAATCCGAGCGCGCGTGCGGCCGCGCACTGACCTAGGAGGCGACACATGCGTGCACTCTGTTGGAACGGCGTCAACGATCTGGCGGTGGAAACGGTCGACGACCCGTCACTGCTCAACCCGCACGACGTCATCGTTCGGGTCGGCTTGACCACGACCTGCGGATCGGATCTGCATTTCATCGACGGCTACCTGCCCGGCATGCGCGAAGGCGACGTGTTCGGGCACGAGTTCATGGGTGAGGTTGTCGAGGTGGGCCGTGAAGTCACCGCGCGCAAAGTCGGTGACCGCGTGGTGGTTCCGTCGTTCATCGGGTGCGGGTCCTGCTGGTTCTGCGAGCACGACCTGTGGTCGTCGTGTGACACGACGAATCCGAATGCTGAACTGCAACAGCCGATTCTGGGGTATCCGACCGGGGGAATCTATGGATACACCCATCCGTTCGGTGGCTATCAGGGATCGCACGCGCAGTATGTGCGCGTGCCGTTCGGCGACGTCAACTGCTTCACCGTCCCCGAGGGCATCACCGACGAGCAGGCGCTGTTCCTCTCCGACGCCGTGCCGACCGGCTTGATGGGCGCGGACTTCTGCGACATCGCACCCGGTGACACGGTCGCGGTGTGGGGCAGTGGTGGGGTGGGCCTCATGGCCGGGCATACCGCCCGCTTGCTCGGCGCGGGTCAGGTCATCGTCATCGATCGGTATCCGGAACGATTGGCTCTGGCGCGCGAACGGTTCGGTGCCGAAACCATCGACTACACCGCGGTCGACAGCGTGCTGGAGGCGGTGCGGGAGATGACCGGGGGTCGCGGCCCGGACGCCTGCATCGAGGCGGTCGGGATGGAAGCGCACGGCACCGGATTGCAGCAGGTCTACGACCGCGCAAAGCAATTGTTGCGGCTGGAGACCGACCGCGCGACTCCGTTGCGTGAAGCGATCGTCGCGTGCCGCAAAGGCGGGGTCGTGTCGGTACTCGGTGTCTACGGGCTGACCGACAAGTTCCCGATGGGTGTGGTGACCAACAAGGGCCTGACGATCCGATCGTCGCAGCAGCACGGTCAGCGATACATGCCGCGGATGTTCGACTACATCCAGCAGGGCGATCTCGATCCGTCGTATCTCATCACGCACGACTTACCGCTGGAGGACGCGGTGCGCGGTTACGACATCTTCAAGAACAAGCGCGAAGGTTGCATCCGGGCGGTATTTCGCCCATGAACGAGAGCCAGCGCCGCTTGAGCGGGTACGCCGCGACGATGGGGCTCTACGCGGTGGTCGTCGCCGCTGTCGCACTGTTGAGCAGAGTGACCGATCGTCGACTTCCGCGCGCCATGACCGTACCGGAACTGATCACCACCGCCGCTGCCGCACACAAACTCTCCCGCACTGCAACAAAGGCGGCCGTCACCAGACCCGTGCGAGCCCCGTTCACCGAAGAGGTCGGCACCGGTGGCCCCGGCGAAGTGATGGAGCGACCGAAGGGCCAACAGGGCATCCAGCACACGATCGGCGAATTACTCAGCTGCCCTTTCTGTTTCGATGTGTGGGCAGTCACGGCGCTCACGGTCGGACACGTCTTCGCACCCGGTACGACCCGCTTGGTAGCCGACGGGATGACAGCCCTGGTCGGCGCCGACTTTCTGCACCTCGCGTACGCCGCGGCCCAACAGCTGGCCGAAGGTTAGTTCGCGGTCACGCCGTCGGTCTACGTTCGCGAGGGCCAGGTGCCCGGAAGCTCGACCACTGGCCGGCTCAGGTCTTCGGTCAGACCACATCGAGGAGTCACTGGTCTGTCCGGCCAGGTCCGCTTGCCTACGGCGCCGGCGCGAGAGTCTTCGGAGACCGAGCTCGCGCCGGCGCGTCGAGCGGCGGTCTAAGGTGCCGGTCGTGACTTGTCGAGCCGGATCAGGGGGCCGGCCAGCACTGCGAGCACGGCTCCGAGCAGGCAAACCGACGTCAGAGCCATCTCCTGCGTGAGGATCACGGCCGCCAACACCGGGGTGCAGCTGATACCCAATTGAAAGGCTGAGACCGTGGTGGCTCCCGCGAGAGTCGGCGCGTCGCCGGCGATGGTGAACACCCGGCCGTACAGGGCGGGGTTGATCACAAACGCCGCCACACCCAGCAGAAATACCGCAGGAACGACGATCCAGATCTGTCGCATCGACACCGCGAGCACCACGGACAGAATCACGATCGCGCCGGTTCCGGTGCCCAGTGCCAAATGGGGGCGCCGGTCGGAGATCCGGCCACCGATTGTCAACCCGGCGAAGGCCCCGATGCCGAACAGCGCGAGGACGGCCGGGATCCAGACCTCGCCGATATCGGTGATGTCGCCCAGCATGGCGGCCAGGTAGTTGAACGTGAGCATGTATGCCGCGGTGGTCGTGATGGTGATCGCATAGATCACCCACAGCTTCGGCTTGCGTATTGTGGCGAGTTCGCGTGTCACGACCGATCCGGCGCCTGGTCGGGAATCCGTTGCGGTAGCGGGAATCCCGAGAACACAACCGGCGATCCCGACCAGCGTGAGGGCGACCACGGCCCAGAATCCGCCCCGCCACCCACTGAAATGGCTCAATAGTGTGCCCAAGGGTCCGCCTGCGACCATCGCGACGCTGAGCCCGCTCACCACCACGCCGGACGCGCGAGCGTTGCGGTCGGGAGTGACCAGGCCGATCGCGGTCACCGACGCGATCGCGAAGAATCCGGCATAGGCGATACCGGCCACGACTCTGGAGGCCAGCAGTACCGGATAGCTGCCGAGCAGGCCGATCGCGATGCTCAGGGCGAAGACGACCTGTGTGGCCAGCAGCGCGGTGCGGCGCGGCAACCTCAGGCTGAGTACAGCGAACGGCGGTCCACCGAACACGACACCAAGTGCGAAGGCGGTGATGAGCATGCCGGCCGAGGACAGCGGCACATCGAGGTCGGTGGCGACATCGGGAAGCACACCCGCGAGCAGGAACTCGGCGGTGCCCATCGCGAACAGGCTGAAGCCGAGCAGGTATACCCCGGCGGGCAGGCGGTCGCTGCGTCGGTCCGTGAGCTGTGTGGTGACGGTCATCGACGATCACCTGCCGACGCGACGTCACGCACGGACCTGTGTATCAGGCGCACCCCGTAGTCTGCCAACCGTTCTCGTTCGGCCTCGATTCCGTCGACGCCGGTCGCGTCGAACTCCGTCGGCGGCATGCCGCCGCGGGATGGAAACCCATGCATAGCCGTATCCACTGTTTCGTTCATTTGTGAGCACCTCCGAGACGAGCATCGGTGTGCCTGTGCGGTATCGGCAAACAACCTTGCCGATTCCGGGATGGATTGGTTGGCTGGCCGGATGGATGACCAACCGACCGTGGGCGCCGTGATCGAGCAGATCGCGCCTCGTTTGCGACGTGCCCGCGAACAGCGGAAACTCAGTTTGGCCGACCTTGCCCGAGCCACCGGTCTGTCGACCAGCACGCTGTCCCGGCTCGAATCCGGGCAGCGCAAACCCAGCCTCGAACTGCTCCTGCCGATCACGGTTGCGCTCGGAATCCCGCTCGACGAGATCGTCGCCGCACCCCGGATCGTCGATCCTCGTGTGCCGCAGGAACCGACCAAGAACGACGGCCGGGTGCTGGTCCCACTGTCCCGGCACCAGGGCGATCTCCGCGCCTACAAGATGATCATCCCGGCTCACGATGAAGAGCCCTACCTGCGGACCCACGAGGGCAATGAATGGCTTTACGTGCTGCGCGGACGACTACGCGTCCGGCTCGGCGAGCACGATTTCGTGATGGACGCCGGTGAGGCAGCCGAGTTCGACTGCCAGATCCCGCACTGGTTCGGTGCGGCGGGCCGAGGCAGCGTCGAACTCCTGAGCCTGTTCGGACGACACGGCGAACGCATCCACGTCCGTGCCCGGACCTCCCGCCACTGACAGCACACCACGCACGATCCCAGTTCCACAAGGAGATGTAAGCACGGTCCGTACTCACGTTTTCGCTGGTACGGGACGGCCAGAACTATCGAATGGTCATCGCCTGCGGTCGCACTCGACCCCTTCGACGATATCTCCGGCGACCATGCCGGAGCTGCAGATCCACCGTGCGCCGTCGTCGGGGCGTGTCACCACGAATTCGCCGTCGATCGGGCCTTCGGTGGGCGCATCCTCGCCCGCGGTGCAGCCGGTGCCGACGATGTCGGGGAAGTTCGGCTCGACCGTGGTGCAGGTGTAGGACCACACCGATTCGGCGGCGGCTGTCGGTGCGCCGAGCAGCAGCGTGCCCGCCACGACGACCAAGGCGGGTAGGAGCGTGCGGGCGATGCGAGTACTTGTCATGAGATCTCCTTGTTCTGTTCCGTGGAAGGACGAATCGGTCGTCCACCCGGAGCGGCAGAAAGCGTGGCGCGCCGGGAATCCGGGTGGGCCATCAGGAGAAATGCGAATTGCCATCGAACGATAACGCGGTGGGCTGGGCATTCAGGGGCGACACGCGTGCTCAGCAGACCACCAGATCCGCGGTCGGCCGCAGACCCTCGACACTGCCGGGGGTGATCACGGCGAGGTCGTATGCGTGCCCAGCCGTGACCTGCCACTGCCCACCGGCCAGCGGCACGACCGCGACGCCGGGCACCGGTCCCGAGGTCCAGTCCAGTCGGCCGGCCATGGTCCGGATATCGGTGCGATGCAATGCGTTTGCGATCGCGTCGGGGTCGGTGGGGTCGTCGGCGGCGCGCAACGCGTGGAAGGCGACCTCGAACAGCGCGTAGGCCAGGCCGAGGGGCTGCAACCACGGCCGTCCGGTGCGCTGGGCGTAGGCGTCGGCGAGTTCGGCGGCGGTGGTGCCGTCGAGGGAGGACCGGTAGGGGTGCACAGGCGTCCAGTAGACCAGGGTGCCCACGTTGTCCTGGCCTGCCTCGCCGCCGGAGCAGGTGGCGGTAGGTGGGTAGGCGAGCCAACGGGAGCAGGTTATCAGGCGCGGGTGCCAACCGAATTCGATTGCCCTGCTTCGGAACAGCGTGAGGTCGCGGGTGGTGGCCGCGCTGGTCACCAGCTCGGCACCGCTGTCCCGGAAGGCGCGCAGGTGAGTGGCGAAGTCGGTGGCGGGCTCGTGATAGCCCGTCGGGTCGACCAGTCGGTGACCACGTCCTCGTGCGACGGGGGCGAAACCGTGGACGTGGTGGCGCGACCAGTTGCCCTGGGGGCCGTCGTTCCACAGGCAGCCGACCGTCGGGCCGTCGGGCGCCGCGCGCTCCCACAGGTCGGCGAACACCTCGGCGATGTCGTCGAGACCCCAGCAGAAATGGAACGCCCGCTTCAACGGCCGATCGCCTCGGCCGTAGTAGTGCACCTGCCAGGGGAAGGTGCTGGAAACGCAGACGCTGCCGAGACTGTCGCACGTGTCGGCGACCACCGGCAGAACCCGGGTTCCGGCCAGGGTGAGCACGATGCGCGCCCGCTCGTCCCGGACGAGTTCGGTGACCGCCTGGCGCGCCCCGTCGGCGGTCGACTTGCTGTCGCGGCCGACGATACGCAGTCGGGTGCCGCGGGGCGCCAGACGGCGCAGGTGTGGGGTGAGCTCCGCGAGGGCGAAGTCGAGTGGGTCGCCCAGGCTGGAAAGGCGGCCCGAGCGCGCGACGACCACCCCGATGGTCAGAACCGGTCGGCCTGCTTCGATCCGGGGGAGAGGTGCCTCGCTGCGGGCGGTGGGGCCTGCGTCCATGACATCTCCTGTCGATGGCGGGGTGCGAGTGCAATGAACCGTGCGAGACGAGCGCTCGTATCTGCCAAAGGATCGCATGCCGAGTCGAAGAATCGGCGCAGCCGACGTGTCGATCGGGCGGTTTCGTGTGTTCAGGTCCGAACGGGCACCGCGTCGCGCACGCGTGCGGTGGCGCTGCGGGTGCCGATGATCGAGCCGATGATGACGAGCGGGAAGCCGATCGCCATGCCGATCGTCAACGGCTCGCCGAGTGCCGCGATGCCGAGGACGATCGCCACCGCCGGATTGATGTAGGTGACCACGGTGGCCCGGGCCGGACCGACCTCGGCGATGAGCGCGAAGAACACGAGAAACGCGGCGGCCGTGCAGATCACGGCCAGCCCGAGCACCGACCAGGCCGCGTCGGCGGGGATGTGTTCGGGCCAGGACACCGCGGTGAACGGTGTGTAGACCAGGGCCGCGAGCAGCAGCGAGGCCGTGACCACGCCGAGCGCGGGCAGATCGGCGAGGGTGCGGTCGTAGATGATCGGGCCGATGGCATAGCCGATGGTCACCACGGCCACCGCGCCGAGCGCCGCCGGTGCGGTGAGGTCGATGTCGAGACCGACCAGCGCCGCCACACCGGCGAAGCCGACGGCGAGACCGAGCGTGCGGCGACCATCGAAGCGGTCGTGGCCGAGCATCGTCACCAGGACGACGGCGATCAGCGGCACCGCGGCGAGCAGAATGCCGACGGTGGAGCTGTGCAGGGTCTGTTCGGCGTAGCCGAGCAGCACCCACGGGCCGATGATCTCGACCGCGGTGTAGGCGAGCAGCATCCGCCAGCGCGCGAGGACGCCGCGAAAGGCGTTGGTGTACAGGGCGACCGGCAAAAGAAGCAGGCCACCGATCGCGGTGCGACCGAACGCGACGACCACCGGGTCGATGCTCTCGACCGCGATGCGGATCATCGCGTACGGCACACCCCAGATCACTCCGAGGGCGAGGAACAGGACCCACCCGCGCCTACTCACCCGGCTCACCCACCATTTCCCATCCCATGGGGAGCACGGCGCTCACCCATTTTCATCCTATGATTTCGGCGGTCCGGGCCTCCCGCTAGTGGCTGATATGACAACTTTCGTCAATATCGCGCCAGTTCGCTGAATGATCGAGATGGCCCCCGCCTTCTTCCATCTACACCGAGCTCGCCGAAACCGGGAGGGCCGCTTACGAAAGGCGCGTCCCACACACGATCGCACCCTCGAACGAGCACTCGCCGACGCCGAGGCGATCCCCGAACTTGCGCCGCTCGTGGGCCTTCTGCACGGCGTTCCGGCGCCGCGCTGAGCAGGACAACGGTTTGATCCGTAGTGGCCATGGCTTTGTGGCCGTGAACCCTTCGACCATGGCACGATCGGTGCCCATGTCGTCCCCCATGAGTACCGCTGAACTGGCCGACCGCACCGCGCGTGCCGTCGATGCCGCCGTCGCCGCCGGCCGCGAACAGGGGCTCACCGTGACCGACCCCGCTGTCCTGCACGACGTGTTCTCCGTGGTGGTACACCTCGCCCCCGCACCGGTCGTGGTGCGGGTGCCGACGGTGGTCACCCTCCCTGTCCACGAGCAGTACCTGCGCCAGCGCATCGAACTCGATGTGGTGTCGTGGCTGGCCACCCGGCAAATCCCCGTGATCCCGCCGAGCCCGCTGGTCTCGGCCGAACCCGTACGCCGCGACGGCTTCTCGATGACGTTCTGGCAGTACGTCGACCAGGACCCCGACGGCGAACCCGACTACGTGCGCAACTCCGCCCGCGTCGCCGACCTGCACCTCGCCCTGCGCGACTATCCCGGCGACCTGCCATTCCTCGCCGCCGCCGAACCACACACCATCACCTCGAGCCTGACCGTGCTCGCCGAGCGCCCCGATCTCCTCGCTCCGGCTGACCTCGACCGAGTCCGCCGCGAATGGGCACTGCTGGAACCCCTGGTCTCCTCGCGCACCGCGTTCGACGCCGAGTTCCCCGGCATCACATCGCAGCCCATCCATGGCGACGCGCCCGCGGTCAACATCGTCACCACCCGCACCGGCCACCTCTACGCCGACTTCGAACTCACCTGCCTCGGCCCCATCGAATGGGATCTGGCCGCCATGGGCCCCGAGGGGGCCGCCGCCTACGACGCCGCTGCCAGTGCCAACGGAACACGTCCGCTCGACCCGCGCGTCGCACAGTTCGCCGACGCGGTCGGCATGGTCCGTGCCATCACCTGCCTCACCCTGGTCGACCAGCAGCCGATCCTCGCCGACGCGCTCGCGCCCGCTCTCGACGCCTGGCGAAAGCAACCGTTCACGAGCGGGCTGTTCGACTGACAACCCACCGAGGAGTGCCCGCGCTACAGCCTGGCGGCACGCTCCGGGATCGCGGTCGATCCGTATCGGAAATTCACCGACTTACGCCGAGTAGGCCGAGGGCGAAGTCGGCGTAGGCGGTAGCGATCTGCTCAGGGGTGGACGGGCCGTCGAGGCGGAACCATTGTGGGAGGGCGGTGCACATTGTCGCGATCGCGCGTCCGGCGGCTTTCGCCTGGTCGGTGGCGCGGTTGTCCTCGGCGAGGGCGGTGTCGATGGCTTCGTCGAGCAGGTATTGGATCTTGTTGCGGGAACGGGTGATTCGCTGCCGATCGGCAGGATCGAGGCTGCGCATCTCGCTGGCGCCGATGAAGGCGAGTTCGCGGCGATGGGTGTGGAACAGCGCGAGCGCCTCGACCGTGCGGATCAGCCGGTCGCGACCGGTGGCCGCCTCGCTCCGGGCCGCGCCGACCCGCCAGTGCAGCTCGTCCATGGTGAGGTCGAGTGCCCGCACCAGCAGGTCCTGTTTGTCGCGGTAGTGATGGTAGACGCCGGGCACGCTCATGCCGGCACGGTGTGCGATCGACCGCATGGTCGCGCCGTGGTAGCCGGTTTCCACGAAGGATTCGATCGCGGCGGTGAGCACGGGATCGATGTCGAGCGGCGGGAACTCACGCCATGCGCGGGTCGGCTCGGTGATCGGCTCGGTGACGGCGCCGCACGGACGCTGTGTGGTCACCGGGTTTCGTGACTCGTCGAGCAGCCACTGCGTCGTGGTGCCGAGTTCGGTGGCCAGTCGGCGGAGCCGGGGTACCGAGACGCCCGTTTTGCCGGTCTCCACGGCACTGAGCGTGGCCGGGCTGACCCCGATGCGGCGCGCGGTCTCCCGCAACGACAGCCCGGCCGCGACTCTCGCTTCTCGCAGCCGCGCACCCAAATCTGTCGGTCCGTTGTCGAGCGTGTTCATGGTGTTCAGAATAGCTGAACACAACACGAGACGGAGATGCGCTGTAGTTGACAGCTATTAGCCGACATGTCAGTGTGCTGGGTGTTCAACGCCGAACGATCGTTCGGTCTGGGAGCGAGGAGTGTTTCGTGGCGATCGATCTGTCCTACCCGCCCGAGGTGCAGCGGCTGGCCGACCGCACCCGCGGGTTCGTTCGCGATCGGGTGCTACCGATCGAGGACGCGCACGACGGCGACATCACTGCCGCGGGCGGCGACGCACTGCGCAAGGATCTGCAACACGCCGCACGCGAAGCCGGAGTGTTCGCACCGCACGCACCGACCGAATACGGCGGGCACGGACTGGGAATGGTGAACCGCGCACCGATCTTCGAAGAAGCGGGCTACTCGTTGTTCGGCCCGACGGCACTGAACATCGCGGCCCCCGACGAGGGCAATGTGCACATGCTCGCCCACATCGCCGATCCCGAGCAGAAACACCAGTTCCTCGCCCCGCTGGCGCGCGGCGAGGTCCGCTCGGCCTTCGCGATGACCGAACCCGCCCCCGGTGCGGGCTCGGACCCCTCCGCGCTGACCACCCGCGCCGTGCGCGCCGAGGGCGGATGGCGGATCAACGGTCACAAATGGTTCATCACCGGCGCCGACGGCGCGGGCTTGTTCATCATCATGGCCCGCACCTCGGGTGAACCCGGAGATCGCGGTGGCGCGACCATGTTCCTCGCCCCGGCCGAGACCCCGGGAATCCGAGTGGGCCGCCATATCGACACCCTGGACCGATCGATGCTCGGCGGCCATTGCGAGGTGTTCTTCGACGACGTGCTCGTCCCCGACTCGGCTGTACTCGGGGCGGTCGACCGCGGCTTCGAATACGCCCAGGTGCGGCTGGGACCGGCCCGCATGACCCACGTGATGCGCTGGCTCGGAGCCGCCCGCCGCGGTCACGACGTCGCGGTGGCGCGGGTGGCCGAGCGTCGCGGATTCGGTTCGCGGCTCGGCGATCTCGGCATGATCCAGCAGATGATCGCCGACAACGAGATCGACATCGCCGCCACGCGGGCACTGCTGACCCACGCATGCTGGGAACTCGACCACGGCGAACCCGCCGCGAACGCGACGTCGATCGCGAAAACCTATGCGGCCGAAGCGATCTTCCGGATCATCGATCGCAGCATGCAGATGTGCGGTGGCCTCGGCGTCTCCGCCGACCTGCCGCTGGCTCGGCTCTCCCGCGAGGTCCGGCCGTTCCGGATCTACGACGGTCCGTCCGAGGTGCACCGCTGGGCCATCGCCAAACGCGCGGTGAGCACGGCCCGTCGCGCACAGCAGGACATGAAATGAGCCTTCCCGGAATGGATGTCGTCGCACTGGAGAAGTTCCTGCGCGACAGTGGCGTCGCGGTGCGCGGTGAGCTGCGGGTGGACCTGATCGGCGGTGGCCGCTCGAATCTGACCTTCGCGGTCGCCGACGACGAGTCGAGCTGGGTGGTGCGCCGTCCGCCCGTCGCCGGGCTCACCCCCTCCGCCCACGATATGGCCCGCGAGTTCACCGTGACCCGGGCGCTCGAGGGCTCGGCGGTGCCGGTCGCGAAGACCGTCGCATTCGATGCGGAGGGCACCGCGCTCGGCGTCCCTATGACCGTGGTCGAATACGTCGACGGATCGGTGATCCGCGACCAGGACGACCTCGCCGCTCTCACTGACACCCAAGTGGCGGCGAGCGCGGCCGAGTTGGTGCGCGTACTGGCCCGATTGCACGAAATCGACCCGGACGCGGTGGGGCTCGGCACGTTCGGGCGCCCCACGGGTTTCGTCGAACGGCAGGTGAATCTGTGGGCGGCCCAATGGGATCGGGTGAAGACCCGTGAGCTCGCCGATGTCGCGGCGCTGCACGCGGCGCTGGCGGAATCAGTGCCGAACGCCTCCGCGGCCTCGATCGTGCACGGCGACTTCCGGATCGACAACACGATCCTGGACGCGGCCGATCCGGCCCGGGTGCGTGCTGTCGTGGACTGGGAGATGTCGACACTGGGGGATCCGCTCACCGATGTCGCGCTGATGTGTGTGTACCGCTCGCCGGTGTTCGACCTGGTTCTCGGCTCCTCGGCCGCGTGGACCAGCGATCGGATGCCCACCGCCGACGCTCTCGCACAGGCCTACGCGACGGCCTCCGGCCGAGACCTGGGCGACTGGGGGTTCTACCTCGCGCTCGCCAACTTCAAACTCGGCGTGATCGGCGAGGGCATCACCCACCGCGCGCTCCAGGGCTCGGGCGCCGGAGCAGGCGCCGAACGTGCGGCCGAGGCGACGCCGGAATTCATGGCGGCCGGGCTGCGGGCAATGAAAGGACACCGGAAATGACCAGGTCCGCGCTCATCAGCGGCGCCTCCCGGGGCATCGGCCTCGGCATCGCGAAACACCTGGCGCGGCAGGGCTATTCGCTGACCATCACCGCGCGCGACGTCGACCGTCTGCGAGCAGTCGCCGAGGAATTGCGTGCGGACGGCGCGGCGGAAGTGGTCGTTGCCGCTGCCGACATGTCCGACGAGGAGGGCGTCGCGCGCGTGCTCGGCGCGCACACGGATCGATTCGCGACGATGTCGGCCCTGATCCTGAACGCGGGTGTCGGTACCGCGGGCCCGCTGGCCGAATCGTCGATGCGTCGCTTCGACAAGACCATGGAAGTCAACGTCCGCGCTCCCATCCAGCTGATCCAGGGCGCGCTGCCGCTGTTGCGCGCCGGAGCCCGGGAAAACCCCGGTCGCGGTGCGAAAGTCATCGCGCTGTCATCGATCACCGGCGTCTACGCCGAGGCCGGGCTCGCCGTCTACGGCGCGGCAAAAGCGGCGCTGATCTCGCTGCTGGCCACCCTCAACGCCGAAGAATCCGGAAACGGAGTCACCGCCACCGCCATCGCACCCGCCTACGTCGACACCGAGATGAGCGCCTGGATCCACGATCAGGTCCCCCCCGACCAGATGCTCGCCGTGAACGACATCGTCGAGATGGTCGACGCGCTGCTGCGATTGTCCGTCCGCGCAGTGGTGCCGACAATCGTCATGTCCCGCGCGGGCACGGACGGTTACAGGGCCTGACTGCGCTGTCGCGATCAGCTCTTGGCCGTTTCATCAGCTCCATCAGGCTGGAGAAGCTGCGCATCCCGTCCGAAGAGTCTGAGCTCACGGGGTTTGGTTCGTCCGCTTTCGTGCTCGCCCACCGTTTCGTCGTCGACCTCGAACGGAGCTGTTGCCAAGCGGAGTCGTCGCGAGTAACTTGAACTATCGTACAAATAGTACGTTAGTTCAACTAGGTGGGGTTCGGCGATGAGCGGTGATCAGGAAAATCGGCGCGCGGGATGGCGGGAATGGGGTGGGCTCGCGCTGTTGGCGTTGCCGACCATGCTGCTCGGCCTTGATGTGACGGCCCTGTACTTGGTTGTTCCGAGTTTGGCCGTTGATCTGGATCCCTCCGCGACCGAGACGTTGTGGATCATGGATGCCTACGGCTTCTTGATCGCCGGGCTCCTGATCACGATGGGAACGCTGGGGGACCGGGTCGGTAGGCGTCGGCTCCTGATGATCGGAGTGGCGCTTTTCGCGACAGCCTCGGTCGCGGTGGCATTCGCTCCGACGGCCTTGTGGTTGATCGCGGCGCGTGCGCTGCTCGGAGTGGCCGGGGCAACGCTGATGCCTTCGACCCTTTCCCTGATCAGCACGATGTTCACCGATCCCGGGCAGCGAGCATCGGCCATCGGTGTCTGGGCGACAGCGTTCGGCCTGGGGATGGCCGCGGGCCCGATCGTGGGTGGCGTGCTGACCGCGGCACTCTGGTGGGGTGCGGTCTTCCTCATCGCCGTCCCGGTCGCCCTGCTGGTGCTGGCGTGCGCGCCGACGCTGCTTCCGGAGCGATGGTCACCTGCCGGTCGGCTCGACGTGCTCAGTGCCGGGCTGTCACTGGCAGCGATACTGCCGGTCGTCTACGCGATCAAGCATGCCGCCGCGCACGGTATCGACCTCCCCGCGGTGGCGGCCGTTGTCGTCGGTGGTATCGCCACCGTCGCGTTCGTCCGCCGTCAACTGCGTCTGCCGGAACCGCTGCTCGACGTGAAGCTGTTCACCAGTTCGACCTTCTCCGCGGCTCTGTCGGTGCTGTTGATCGGCCTCGTCGGATTCGGTGGCGCGATGTTTCTGGTGACGCAATACCTGCAGCTCGTCGCGGGCTTCTCCCCGACAACGGCCGGTTTGTGGATGGGTCCGCCCGCGCTTGCCATGCTCGTCGGCGCCATCGGGGCACCGTTGCTGGCACGGCGTGTCTCGCCCGGTGTGGTCATAACGGCGACTCTGGCGTTGTCGCTGGCGGGGTATGCGTTGTTGGCACTGGCGGGCACCGACGGCAACGGCACCGTCGTCGTGGGCTTCGCCCTTGTCTATCTCGGCCTCGGAGTTATCGCCGCGCTCGGCACCGATATCGTTGTCGGCGCGGCGCCGCCGGACAAGGCAGGATCGGCGGCCGCACTGTCCGAGACCGTCCAGGAACTCGGCATCGCAGCCGGTGTGGCACTCTTGGGAAGCTTCACCACCGCTATCTACCGCGGCAGCATCGAGGTTCCCGCCGGGTTGTCGGCATCGATGGCCGCGACCTACAGTGACAGCCTCGCCGGCGCGTCATCGTTCGCGAGCCGGATATCAAGTGACGCTTTGGAGCATGCGCGAACCGTGTTCACCGTTGGACTCAACACCGCGTCTGTGGCAGCGGGTGCCGCGATCGCGATCGCTGCCCTGGTGTGTTTCGTGACGCTGCGGCACCTCGAACCCCTCGGTGCCGTCGACCGGCCGGCCGAGGCGGCGGCCTCGCGATCCGGGAGCGAGTGATGAACGACGACAAGGCGGTGGCAGTCGAGCCGGACGTTGCCGACGGACGTAATGCGCGTGGCCACCGGCGACGAGCTCAGATCATCGAGGCAACATTGGAGATCGTCCGCCGCGATGGCGCGACGGGTGTCACCCACCGCACCGTCGCCAAGGAAGCCGGGATCACCACCAGCCTGACCCTCTACTATTTCGCCACCCTGGACGATCTGCTGGTGGCCGCCTTGACGAGCGTCACGCAGCAGTACACCGACCGCATCCAGGATCTCATCGACACCGACGACGATCCCCTCGACGGCCTGTCCGAACTCATCGCGGAATCCGCCGGCCCGGGACGTGAACGAGCTCTCGCCGAGCGGGAGCTGTCGACCCTCGCGGCGCGCCGTCCGGCGCTGCGCCCGGCCGCGCGCGCCTGGCGCGACAAAGTCGCCGAACTCGCCCGAACACAGACCGACGACCCCGATGCGATCGAGGCTTTCGTCGCGCTGTCCGACGGTTTGTGTACTGCCATCCTCCTCGATGACCGGGACGCCGACCCCGGACACATTCGAGCGGTTCTCCGGAAAGCGCTGTCGCGAAGCGGCTCGATCGACAGTGATCGAGTGTCGCCTCCGAGAGCTCGCGGGCGAGGCGATTGAACTGAATTGTGGTTACAGGAGCATCAGTCCATCGCGCTGGCGTGTGCCGCGATAATCCGCCAGCCGTGCTCGTCGTCGTGCAACCATGAACGCGTGTACCGCATCCTGGCTCCGAAAGGCTCGCCGTTGACGGTCCCCTGGATCGTCCCGAGAAACCAGGTCACCCCGGCACGTCCGTCGGTGAGGACGTTCAGTTCTTCCTCGACCAAGGCCGTCACCACCTGGGTCCGGGTGCGATGAAGCTCCAGATCATCGGCTTTGGTGTAGACGTCTGCGCCGAAGGTGAAGATCAACCGGTCATCCAGCAGATGATCGAGTGCCTGCACATCCCCGGCGAGTTGTGCGGCCTGCAACCGCCGCTCGGCGTCCCGCAAATTCTCCATGCACCTCACCCTGCCTGATGGCGGAGATCGCGGACGACGTCGAATCCTACGAACACGACGCACCGCTGCTCTACACCGGCGCGGACAACGTCCGCGAGGTCTGCCGGCGGGGACTCGAATCCGCCCCCGGGCGGGTGACCTGGGACGTCCCCGAAATGGCAGTCGAGGTCCGCGGTGATCTCGCCGTGGTGTGGGGCCTCAACCACATGAGCGCCGAGGACGCCGATGGGCAGGTCGATCACTCGTGGTCGCGAGGCAGTCGGGTATTCCGCAGGCGTGGTGGACGGTGGTTGCTCGTGCACCAGCACGTGTCCTACTCCGACGATCCGGAAACCGGTGTTGCGGCAACAGATCTCGTACCCGAGGACGAGTCGCCGCGAAGTGCGTGACCAACCTGCGTCGGTACTGCCGCGTTGCAAGGTGGCCGCAGGTCGGTGGGGTCATTCGACCTCGGTCATCGCGAGTAGTTCAGCGCGGGCGGTCTCGAGGTCTTCGTCCGACAGGTAGGGGCTGGCGGCGGCGACCGCGAGCCCTTCTGTGGCGTATCGGATCAGGAGGACCCGGGTGTGGGGGAGGCCGTCGGCGGCGAAGGCATCGGCCAGGATGCGGGCGTCTCGTTCGTAGAGGGCTTCGCGCTCCGGTGAGGTGCCGAGGGTGGTGATGAGGCTGGTGGGGGCGAGGACTCGTTTCACGTATTCGCTGTCGCCCGTGAAGGCGCGGATATAGGCCCGGGTGAATTTTCCGGGCCTGTTCTCCGACAGGTCGATCTGGGCGCGCACCTCTTCGTGCAAGCGGGTGAGGATGTGCTCGGCGACTCCGTTGACGAGTGCTTCGCGGTGGGGAAAGTGGTGCATGAGACCGCTTTTGGTGACGCCTGCCGCGACCGCGATATCGGCCAGGGCCACATTGGCGCCGCGTTCGGTGAATACCGCCTCGGCCGCGTCCAAGATGGCGCGGCGGGTTCGTTCCTTGTCGCGGGTAGCGGTGCGGTCGCCGGTGGTTGTGCGGTCAGACTTCGTCATGTCGAGCTTCTTTCACAGTGCCGTGGGAAGGGATGGCACGCCAAGCGAGGATCGCCGCGACGGCGAGGATCGCCGCCGCGATGAACGATGTGGTCTGCATGGCGTGGGCGAAGGAGTCCTTGGCCAGCGCGACGATGCCGGGGTCGTCGACCGTCGCGACGGTGGCGGCGAGCGAGTCCTCCACGACGGCGGCGCGGGACGGGTCGGTATCGGCGGGCAGGTTCACATGCGAGCGGTAATTCGCCAACTGGATGGACCCGAGAACCGCGATTCCCAGCGCCCCGCCGAGTTCGTACGCGGTCTCCGCGATCGAGGACGCCGCGCCCGCGCGTTCCCGGGGCACGGCGGTGACCACGGCGTCGACCGCCAGGGTCATGGCCACGCCCACACCGAGACCGAGTACCGCCAAGGCGACACCCAGACCCCAGTAGCCGGAGTGGGTGGCGGACAACCCGAGCAGGAGAAGGCCAACCGCGGCAGTGGCGAGACCTGCACCGATCGAGCGGCCTGGGCCGAATCGGGTGACGAGCACACCGACGAAGGCGATCACCACGATCGACGCGATCGTGGCCGGAAGTTCGGCCATCCCGGCCCGCAGCGGCCCGTAACCGCGCACGAGCTGAAGGTACTGGGAGAAGAAGAACAGCAGACCCATGAACGCGAAGATCGACAATGCCGACGAGGTGACCGCACCGGTGAATGCCGGTCGGCGGAACAGTGCGATATCGAGTAACGGGTACTCGAGATTCAACTGCCTGCGCACGAACAACCATCCTGCCAGCACACCCGCTGCCGCGAAAGCGACCACGGTCCAGTCGAAACCCGTTCCGACCCAATGCTTTATCGCGTACACCAGGGGCACGATCGCGACAATCGACAGCGCCGCCGAGATGAGGTCCACCGGCCGGGTGGCGTCGCCGCGCGACTCCGGGAGCAGCACGACGCCCGCGACGAGGACGACCAGCATGATCGGCACGTTGATCAGGAACACCGAGCCCCACCAGAACCGTTCGAGCAGCGCACCGCCGACGAGTGGCCCGAGCGCGGCACCTGCTGTGGCGCCCGCGGACCAGATCGCGATCGCGGTGGTGCGTTGCCGTGGATCGCCGAACAGGTGACGGACGATCGACAGTGTCGAGGGCATCAGTGTCGCGCCCGCGACGCCGAGTAGCGCGCGAGCGGCGATGAGCGTTTCCGGGTTCGGCGCGAACGCGGCCAGTACCGACGCACAGCCGAATGCCGCCGCGCCGATGAGCAGCAGCCGTTTGCGCCCGATCTTGTCGGCCAGATTGCCCATCGTGATCAGCAAGCCCGCCAGCACGAACGAATAGATGTCGCCGATCCACAACAGTTGGGTCGCGGTCGGTGCGATGTCGGTGGTCAGCGACGGGACAGCCAGGTACAGGACTGTGCCGTCGATCGTGAGCAGTAGCACCACCAGGACCAAGGCGGCGAGCGCCCACCATTCGCGTCTACCCGCACGGTTCGTTTCGAGGTCTGGGCTCACCGCACCAGCCTAACCGTCCGCCTGTCTGGTTGTACAGTCCAAATGGACTTTAGACGTGTCATGACGAAAGCCCAGTTTGCTCGAATCACCCCGACACGACCCCCCAGGACGCGGTCGCCGTCATCCTGGGCGACGGCGGGGTGATCGTCGAGAGACTTTCTTCGGTGAGGTCGGTTCACCTCGAGAACGGTGCCGATTCCGCCGGCCGGAATCGGCCCGAACGGCCCCGGTACTGATCGCCTATCGAGAGGACGCCTGGTCGACGCGTCCACGGTCCTCGCGTTCGTGCGCAATGCCCGCCAGGATCTGGTGTGCCCGCTCGCGGTGAAGTTCTGCCTTCAATCCTTCTCGTTCGTTCGACCGTTGTGGGCCGTCTGGTTCACCGCATCCGTCAGGTTGCCGACGATCCGGCGAATCTCTTCGATGTGGTTGTCGCAGAGCTGGTGCGGCGTGAGGTCGTACTTCAGACACAGTGCGGCGGCAGCGGCCGTTGCGATCGAGTGCTGAGCTCCGTTGCCCATGAACTTCGTGACCGAGCCGGCGATATGGGTGACGCTGATGTGCTTGCCTGCAATCATCACGTTGTCCAGGTCTGCTGAATACAGGCATCGGAACGGCACTTCGAACGGGAGGCCGTCGCGGGTGTCCCACTTCCAGTCCTTCAGGCGGAAGTCGTATTCGTCGTCGATCGGGTAGTGCAAACAGAACGCCCCGGAGTTCATCGCCACTGTGTCGGGGAAGCGTCGGTGCTCGCGAATGTCGTTCTCGGTCAAGACGTATCCGCCGAGATATCGTCGGAACTCCCCTTGCCCGGCGACGAAAGCGACCCAGTCCAGCGCCAGGTTTGCGTAGGTATCCGGTTCTAGGGCCTTGACGTTGGCGAAGGTTCCATAGATCGCGCACAGCAAGTGATCGCGAATTTTCTCGCCCTGGGTATACGGATCGAGCCATTGGCCGTACTCCCAGAAGTGCGTGGCGGGGAACAGCATTCGGCGTCGGGTGGCCGGATCCGGATCACGGAATCGCCCCGCCACGGGGCCTGTCCCGTTGTCGACCCCTGGCTCCACCAGTTGCCCACCGAGATTCGCGTAGTCCTTCGCGACGGCCTGTGCCCAGGGGACATCCGGAAACGGCACCGGCTCCGAGTGTTCGCGAGTCCGGAAGAACAGCGTGTGACCGTGATGCTGGTCGAGATGCTCGGCTGGAGCCGTCGGTTCGTTGTACTCGGCCCGGGATTCGTGGCCGAACAGGGTTCGTGCGCCTGCGAGCAGGCCGACGATCGCCGTCCCGCTGCAGTCGATGACGAGCGGAGCGGAAAAGCGATACTCCCGCCCGGTCCGTGTGTCGCGGGCATCGACCGCGGTGACCCGTCGCTCGGCGGTGATCACGCGGAAGACTTGGTGCTCGGTGTAGAGCGATGCGTTCGACTCCGCCTCGAGGACCTGGCGTGCCATCAGATCGCCGTCGGGGTGGCGCTTCGACAGCTCATGCACGAGCGGTCCGGTCTCGCCGCGGGGAGTGAGGCCGATCTCGACGCTCGCGTTTCCCCCGAGGACGGGCCGATTGTGCAGGAGGGCGACCCGTAGGCCCAGCCTGGCGGCCGCCAGTGCTCCGGCGGCGCCCGTGACGCCTCCACCTACAATGACGACATCGAAATCGCCTGCATCCATAGGTGTTTCAGGAAGGCCACGCAGTCGGCGGCGCCACTCGCGCGACTCAGCGCCGTCCAATCGGCCGCGGTGCTGCTGGCCGCGGTCGGGATCGGCATCCATCTGCTCGCCGATCTGCTCACGCTGCTGGTGAGCCCGCGTGCGCGGCAGGTAGCGATGGGAGACCGGAGATGAGGAACCGCGACAGGATTCGCTCCGCGTGGCTCGTGGTCACCGTCGCTGTGCTGCTGCTGGTGGCACTGGGTCCGCTCCTCGCGCCCTACTCGCCGACCGCGGTGACGGCACCGCCGTTCCAACCACCGTCGGCGCGGCACCTCCTCGGTACCGATGCGGCCGGTCGACGCCATCACCGTGGTGCCGTGGTTTCTGCTGCTCGCGGTGATCGCCACCGCGATGGGGGCGGGGCCCGCGGCGATCATGGTGACCGCGGCGCTGGCATCGGTGCCCTGGATCATCCGCACCGTCCGCACTGGTGTGCTCGAACTCGCGTCGACCGGTTATGTCGAATCCGCCCGAGCTCGAGGGGAACCGCTGTGGCGGCTGGGGCTGGTCGAGGTGCTGCCGAACCTGCGGGCCGTGGTGCTCGCCGACGCGGGTGTTCGGATGTCGGCGACCATTTCGCTGGTTGCGGTGAGTGGATTCCTCGGGTTGGGACTGCGCCCGCCCGCGCCCGACTGGGCGTTGATGATCACCGAGAACCGACCCGGATTCGCTCTGCAACCGTGGTCGGTGCTCGCGCCGGCGCTTGTGATTATGGTGTTGGTGGTTTCGGTCAATATGGTCACCGACCGAGCCTTCGGCACCGATCAGCCCAGCGCGGCGCATCAGCCGGTGCGGGATTCCGAAGCGGGACCGGGGCTCGCGGTGAACGGTCTCTCCGTCCGGAATCCCAGCGGAGCCCTTGTACTGGAGGATGTTTCGCTCCATGTGCCGCCCGGCAGCGGCGTGGCCGTGGTCGGAGCGTCCGGTGCCGGAAAGACAACGCTGGCGCTGGCGGTGCTCGGTGCGCTACCGCCCGAACTGACCGCCGTCGGCTCGGTCGGCATCGGCCGATCCGGTGGTCGCCGCACGGTCGGCTACGTCCCGCAGGACCCGGCGACCGGGCTCAACCCGGCGCTCCGCATCGGCACCGCCCTGCGTGAAATCGCCAGGCGGTATGACGTATTGGGGGCCGGCAACGGTGTAGCGGAGGCATTGCGGCGGGTCGACCTGCCCGATGATCGCCGATTCCGACGCCGATTCCCGCACGAGCTGTCCGGCGGCCAGCAGCAACGGGTATTGCTGGCCATGGCGCTCCTCGGTGATCCGGCACTGCTGGTTCTCGACGAGCCGACCACTGGACTCGATGCGCAAGCCCGAGACCGACTGGTGCGGACACTGCGCCGGATCCGGTGCGACCACTCCACCACGCTGCTCGTGATCACCCACGACTCGGCGGCGCTGGAACCGCTGGTGGACCACGTGCTCACCCTGGACCGGGGTCGGGTCGAATCTATGGCTGCCCCTCGAACATCAAGGGCGACACGAGTCGCGCGGGTGTCCCGCATCGAAACCGCGACCTCGCCGATACTCAGGGTCGAGAACCTGTCCATGACGCACCGGCGCGGCCGCAACCCCGAGCCAGTCATCGACGGGTTGTCGTTCACCCTGCACCCCGGTGAATGTCTCGCCATCACAGGCAGATCCGGGACGGGCAAGACCACGCTGGCACGCGCCCTCTCCGGCCTGCACGCGCCGATGGGCGGCATTATCGAACTGGACGGCACAGCACTGCATCCGCGCGTGGACCGGCGCCCGCCGGCGCACCGCCGCGCCATCCAACTGATACCGCAGAATCCGGCGACCTCACTCAATCCGTCCTATCGCATCGGCGGCCAGATCAGCCGACCGCTGCGCCACCTACACGGCATGAACAGCGCTGCCGCCTCGGCACGGACCCGAAGCCTGCTCGACGGGGTAGGCCTCGATTCCGAACTGGCGACACGGCGTCCCGACCAGCTGTCCGGCGGCCAGCAACAGCGCGCCGCCATCGCCCGGGCCCTCGCCGCCGCACCCCGCATCCTGATCTGCGACGAAATCACCACCGCGCTCGACCCGAATTCCCAGAACATGGTGCTCGACCTGCTCGAAGACCTGCGCCGAAAAGGAATGGCGCTCATCGTGATCAGCCATCAGGACACCGTAATCGACCGTCTCGCCGACCGGGTGCTAGGACTTTCGGGCAGGGATGCGGCAATGAGCTGGAAGAGCAGACAACCGGGGGTCACAGCCTTGTGAATCTGCCGTGAAAGGGCCCGCCGATAGACCATCATTTCCATGCGAATCAGCTGTCGCTCGTGCCCATTGGTGCGACCGCTCCGTCCTGCGGGCGCAAGGACCTGACCGATGCGCGCCGGTTGCGCGACCGGCCGATCAGCGCTGTCGACAGCACTATCACCGCGAGTATCGCCAGATGCCCGGCAAACAGGGGCGTCTGTTCGTTCACGCTGTTCACGGGAATCCTCAGCACACCAGGGCCCGGATCCAACGCGAGGATCCGGGTCCGAGTGCTAGGCGACGATCAGCGCGCGTTGTCCGTGCAGACCACGTCGATGACCTTGGTGCCGCTGAGATCGGACGACCCGAAGTTGGCCAGCTGTGCGACCGGAACGCCCTCGGCCAGCTTGTCGATAGCCCTGCGCACAGCCTCGCTGCGGTTCGCTGCCGCCGCGGCGGCGACCCAACCTTGGTCGTTCCAAACCAATGCCCCGCAGCCGTTCGCCCACGTGACCATCACCTCGCAGTCCTGCCCGCCGCCACAGTTCTCGATCGCGCGGGCGCGCGCCTGCTCCTCGCTGGAGTAATTCGCGGTGGTGAAGCCATACCATTGCGGCACGCTGAACACGATCGCTCCCCACTGGTCGCCCGCAGCGTCTGCCGGACCTGCGCCGAACACCGACCCAGCCGCAAGACCGAGCGCCGCAACGGCGAAGCCGGCCTTACCCATGAAACTCATTCGAAAGATCTCCTCTGAAAACTGATTCCGGAAGTCCGGAACGTTCCAGATAGTCACCGAAGACCGGTCACAGCCAACTCCACAGGAAAACGTCATACCGGATTGATCACCCGCGACGAAAACTTGTGTGTGGCAGGGCTACTGGGAGAGGTGGCGGTCACGGCGGGATCAGCTCTGGCACCGCCCGCCGAATCCGGCAGGATCGCGCAGGGTGCCGAACAGCAGCCAGCTGAGCACCGGCATGAGCACCAACGGCATCAGTGCGATCTGCAAGGTGGTGGCGTCGGCGAGCGAACCGAGCAGCGGGCCGGCCAGACCGCCGATGCTGACGGTGAGCCCCAGGGTGACGCCGCCGGCGGTGCCGACCCGGGTGGGCAGGTAGTCCTGGCCGAGGGTGACCTGCAGGGAGAACGGCACGTAGAGCCCGATCGAAGTCAGTGCGACGAACGCGTACACCGCCGGTCCGGGGGTCCACACCACACCGGCGATCGCGGCCGCGGCCACCAGGTAGGACCGACGTGAGACCAGCACCCGGTCCCAGCGCTCGGCCAGCGATCCACCCAGCACCGACCCGATGACCCCGCCCAGGTAGAGCACGAACAGCGCGACCGTGCCGGCGGTGGCGCTGCCGCCCAGGCGCTGGGTGATGTAGAGGGAGATGAAGGTGCTCAGCCCGACGAAGGCGATCGAACGGAAGATCACCGCTGCCGACAGCCGCAGGAACGAGGCCATGTCGTCGGGACCGGGCGGGGTGAACCCGCTGTCTCCGGCCGCCTGGCGCTGCGCCAGGGCGCGCAGCACCGGCAGGGTCAGCGCGGCACCGGCCAGGGCGGGCAGCACCAGCAGCGGGGTCCAGTCCAGCCCGCCGACGGATACGGTGGCAGCGACCAGCAGCGGCGCCAGCGCGAAACCGATGTTGCCGCCGGTGGAGAAGTAGGCCATCTGGGTGTGGCTGCCGCCGCCGACCGCCCGCGCGATCCGCGCGGATTCGGGATGGTAGGCCGCCACTCCGATCCCCGAGATCGCCACGAACACCAATGTCAGCGCGTAGGAACTGCTCAACCCGCTCATCGCGATCCCCGCACCACCGACCACGGTGGCCACCGGCAGCAGCCACGGCATCGGCCACCGGTCGGTCAACGCCCCGAACAACGGCTGTACCACCGATGACAGCAGCGACGCCGCGAGCACGATCCCCGAGGCCGCGGCGTAGGTGTAGTCGCGCTCGACGACGAAGAACGGCACGAGTGCGGCGACCGCGCCCTGATAGACGTCGACGCATGCGTGTCCGGTCGACAGCAGCAGGGTTGAGGTATTCCGTCGCATCCAACGATGCTGCGCGAGCAGGCCTTTGACGCGCTTCCGATAAACTGACAGACAATAATGGAAATCCGCCACCAATCCGTCGCGCCGACTCGCGCCCAGCTCCTGGCCCCCGGCGAGGAGATCGACGCCCACCGCCACGACGATCACCAGATCGTTTACGCAGGCCGGGGTGTGCTCTCGATCAGCACCAGCGCCGGAACCTGGGTCGCGCCCGGTACGCATGCGATCTGGGTGCCCGCCTGCACCGTTCACGCTCACCGCGCCTACGGCGAACTCGAACTGCACCTGCTCGGCCTGCCCGCCGCCGACAATCCCCTGCACCTGAACACTCCCACCGTGCTGACTGTCGGGCCGTTGCTGCGAGAGCTGATCATCGCCTACACCCGCGACAGCGCAGACACCCCACAACGTGCCCGGATGCGTGCGGTCCTGCTCGATCAGCTGCACGCCGGCCCGCAGCAGCCCCTGCACCTCCCCATGCCGACCAACCCCGTTCTGCGCGCGGTCTGCGACATTCTGCGCGCGGACCCCGCCGACCCCCGCACCCTGGCCGAACTCGGCCGCGAGGTCGGCGCGAGCGACCGCACCTTGTCCCGGCTGTTCCGCAACGATCTGGGGCTGACCTTCCCGCAATGGCGAACCCTGCTGCGCCTGCACCACGCGCTGATCCTGCTCGCCCACAAGACCCCGGTCACCACAGTGGCCCATCGTTGCGGGTGGGCGACCGCGAGCGCGTTCATCGATGTCTTCCGCACCACCTTCGGCCACACCCCGGGCACCCACCTGCACCAGTGACGCCCCCGAGCCCAGGCGGGGCAGGCAAGACGGCGCCGTGCTGCGGCGCACCGTCAGTCCGGCACCAGCGGCTCGGCTGTCCGGTGCTGTGCGCCCTCCAACATTGCCCGACCTGATCAGCGAGGTCTGCCGACCTCGTGTGCGAGGTCCGAGACCCGCTGGTCGTGATCGCGCAGCAGCCGCGTCCTGTTTGCGAGCCACATGGTCAAGAAAGGGAACACAACCCCGACCACCAGGGCGGTCAATGCGACCTCGGACGGAATCGACGGCGGCCCGCCCTCGGCAGGGAGCGTGTGTGGGCGATCGGTGGTAACGCCATACAAGACGAGCAGCAGGACGAAATCCGTTACGAACAGCCAGCATCCACCGACGATCACCGCCGGACGCGCGATAACCGCGCCGACCGCCAGCGCGACAGCCCCGATTCCGACAGTGATCGCTTCGACGACCAGAAGCTCGTTCACACCCGGCGCGACCTGCGCGTCGGGTGCCCCGCCCACCAGCCACGCAAAGCCGTAGACCAAGACGAGTCCAGCACCGGTCGAACTCCCGAATCCAGCAAGTACCCTCGCCCGTATCTGTACCGATCCCACAAGATGACTTCAGCACAGAAATATGGGGATTCAGTGAAGAAACCGGTCAGAAACGCAGCACGTCTGGTCGATGAAGACGGTTGCACGTCGGCAAGACACTGATCCGCGGAGCCGCACCGTGACCGGTCGGCACATCAGCGGCGGATCCACTGGTCTGGAACCAACGCCACCTCGGCCGGGAGATCCAGTGCCCGCAGCTCAGCGTGCCGAGGTCTGCTCATCGGGGCGCAGGCGGACCGCCGTTGGCCTCACGCAGGAGCGCGGCGGCGCCATCGCCCCGATGATGTCGTTCCTCGACCCCGCCTCGTGAACCCAGCGGATCCGCCATGATCGGGCGATCCGGCGCCTCATCAGCAGCCCTCGGTCCCGGGCAGCTGTGCGGGGTCCGGCCGGACCCCGGCAGGTCCGGCCGGACGTGCTCAGCTGTCGAACAGCTGCTGACCCAGGTAGTTCCCAGGACCTGGGACACCCGGTGGGATCACGAAGACGGCGGAGCCGATCGGTGTGGTCCATTCGTTGAGCGCGTCGACCTCGGCCAGCCGTTGTTGCACCGGCAGGAACTGGGTGTCGATGTCGCGTTGGTAGGCGACGAACAACAGCCCCGAGTTCGACACCTGCCCGGGTTCGGGTGGTTCGTCGTAGTTGAACCCGCGGCGCAGGAACCGTTCGCCGTCGCTGGTGTGTCTGGCTCGGGCCACATGCGAGGACGGCGGGATCACCGGGATTCCATGGCGGTCGAGGGCGGCCAGGTCCGGCTCGTCGAACTCGGTGGTACCGGTCAGCGGCGCACCGTTGGACAGTCGTCGCCCGACGGTCAGTTCCCTGGCCTCGACGTCGAGCTCGTCCCAGCGATCGAGGTCCATCGCGATGCGCCGCAAGACCAGTGACGTGCCACCGGCCAGCCACGGCACCGACGCACCGTCTTCCCAGACCAAACGTTCGAAATCGGGCGCGGCGATGGTGACCGTTCCGTCGACCTGTCCCATGAGGTTGCGCATGGTCGCACCCGACGGTGGGTCCCGGAAACCCCGTTGCACCCACCGCACCCGAACCAGCGACTGCACGTGCTTGGACAGCACCCGAACCGCGTGCGCGACGGTGGTCGACTCCTCGGCGCAGACCTGTATCAGCAGATCGGCGCCGGTATAGGCGGGGTCGAGCCGGTCGATGGGGAAGGCGGGTAACGGTCTTAGCCACGAGGGCCGCCGCTGTGACAACCCGGCGATCGTGAACACTTCCGGCCCGAATCCGACGGTGATCGTCAGTTTGGCGGGCCGGGCGGCCAGTTCCGGTTCGGTGTCGGCCAGCGCGGGCAGACCGCTCGTCAGACGAGCCGCGTCGTCGGTCCAGATGCGGAGCAGGCCGATGATGTCGTCCCGAGTGGTGCCCGCGACGAGGTCGAAGCCGGCGAAAGCGACGTGCCGCTGTGGGATGGTCTCGATACCGGCCTGGTGCTTGCCGTAGAACGGCACGGTGTCGAGTGCGGCGTCACGTTCGGGCTGGGGATCGGTGAGACCGGCCGCGCCCCAGCCCGCCGCTGTCGCGCCGACCAAGCCCGCTGCTGCGGCTCCCCCGCCGAGCAAGTGCCGACGGGAGAGCCTGCGTTGCCGCGGATCAGCCATCGTGCGAAGGGCTCTCGGCCCCGGGGACATAGTTTTCCTTGCCGCCCGCGAAGTCGCGGACCTGCGCGGTGACGACCAGTGTCTGCCCGTCGGCGAAGGTCAGGGTGATCGTGGTCTGCGCGCCGGTACGCAACGGCTGAACCAGGTCCATGAACATCAGGTGGTCGGCGCCGGGTTTCAAGGTCACCTCCCCGTTCGCGGGGATGGTGATGCCCCCTTGCTTGGGTCGCATGGTCTTGGTGCCGGTGCTGTCGGGCACGACTTCGTGGATCTCCACCCGCTGCGACGCGGGACTGGTCGCGGCCACCAGCGTCACCGGGGCGTCACCGGTGTTGCGCAGGTTGCCGAAGGCCGCCGACATGCCGGACTCGGCGGCTTTGATCCACTGATCGGTCATGCTGACCGGGGCGGCGCTCGGCGCCGTGCCCGCCGAAACGGATTCGGCACCGGAACAGCCCGCGGTGAGCGCGGCCAGTGTGGCCATGGCGACGGTAGCGCCGAAACCTCGCACGACACGAGGTGAGCGCAAGCGGGTACGCGGAGAGAAGGACATGACGAACTCCGATCATCAGGTGAGGGGGAACCCGGACCGGCGCGTGGATTCGAACCGCTATACCGGTGCGGGGTGAGATGCGCGTAACCCGTGCCGCGGCGGGCCGCGCAGGCTGATGACGGGCCGACGAAGAAGTTGTCGAACGATCGCCCGTTCGGCGTCCGGCACCGGAACTGTCGGGCGAGAAGGCACACCGACGACGCCGACCAGCGCGATGACAAGTCGACACACGCTGCTGATCGCCCGCCCGAGCCCGACTTCGGCACCGCGGATCGCCAAGGCGCCCAGAGGGATCGCCACCAGGTGCGCGATCACCATCGCCACGGTGACGCCGTGATGGGAATGGCCGGGGCCGAGGGAAAGCGCCATGTGCCCGACGTATTGCCCCACAGCCAGAACCGCCATGGTCGACACCGCGTGGGCGCCGCGCGGGAACGTGCCCGCGACGACACCGACGAGGGCGCAAGCAGCGAACAACAGGACCAGCGAAGAGCTCGCGGGCACTCCGCTCGCACCACCGAGTCCGTGCGCGAGAACCGCGACCGCCCCGGACGCCGCACCCACACTCACACCCCGGACACCCGCGGTCTGATCGGTGGGGGAGCGCACCAGGTCATCCTACGACGACGTGTCGTTGTTCTGGATACGAGGGCGGGTGAGCAGCTTTGATGCCAGTCGCCATCTACCGTGCGTAGCGGTCTGCGGCGCCGGGTGGGGTCGAGACCGATCGCGACGGGTGCCGACACGCAGCATGATCGTTGTCGCCGGGAGCGTCAGCGTGGCGGGGCGGTGCGGACGCGTCGCGAGCGCGCACTATCGGCGGCGATTTCGGTAGCGAAGCGCCGCCGATAGCACGGTCGACTGGTCGGGTGAGGCGGTCGGCGTTAGTCAGCCGAACGCAGCAGCAGTTCTTGTGCGTGCGACAGCATCCGGTCCAGCGTCTCCGGTTCCGGGCGGCGTCCGGCGATGATTTCGTCGAGCTCACGCAATCCCGCCCGATGCAGGAGTCGCTTCTCGTTGGTGACCCACTCGCCGCGTGCGGCCAGCACGGCGTGCGCGGCCTGCATGCCCGCGGTGGCGAGCGCACCCGCGACTTCGGCGACCTGGCCGCGTGCGGCGTAGGCGCTGCGGGCGTACCGCAATGTCAGTTCGGCCTTGTCGCGCCAGATCGGTGGGGCGGCGTCGCGCAAGGCCCGCGGGAACCGCGGGCGGGGGAGCTGCCCACGCAGGACCTGGTTGAGGGCCAGTTCTGCGACCAGCAGATAACTGGGGATCCCGGCCAGGTGGAACATCAGCGGCTCCCCAATGGAACCGGCCCTGGCGTGCCTCGGCGAGGTGGTGTTCGACGACATCGAGATCGCGATAGTGGATATCGGCGGCTCGGCCGTCGATGGTGAGCCACGCGCCGCCGTTGAACACCCCGCCGCCCCACGCACCGATCTCGGAGACCGTCCCGGGCCAACCGACCTCACGTAGGTCATCGGGAGAGAAGGGGCCCCGATAGTAGACGGCGAAATCCCAGTCGCTGTCCGGGGTGTGGGTGCCGGTGGCGCGGGAACCGCTGAGTGTGACGGCTTGCACGGTGGGCAGGGCAGCCAGGCGTGCGGCGACCAGATCGCAGAATTGTTTGTCGGTCATGAAACCGGTCGCCGCCGCACGAATGTCCTGATCGGCTCACCGCAGACCCGTACACATATCAGGCGCGGTCGTACGCGAGGTAGCTGCGCTGGGTGGCGATATGCCCGGCGACGTATCGGGCGTCGTGCCACACCCCCCAGATGAAGGAGGATCCGCGACGGGACAGCCAGGGCAAGCCGACGAAGTAGAGGCCGGGCTCGGCGGAGACTCCGCGGCGGTGCTCGGGCCGTCCGTTCTCGTCGAACGCGTCGACCTTCAGCCAGCTGTAGTCGGTGGCGAAGCCGGTGGCCCACACGATCGACGTGATGCCGACGGCGGCGAGGTCGAGCTCCAGGATGGGGTCGATGACCGAGGCCGGGTCGGGGCCGAGGACGCGTGCCTCGGGCTCCTCAGGGAGGTCGGCGTTGTTGCGTTCGGCCCAGGCATCGGCCTGGTCGAGGAGCTCGAGGTAGTTGGCATCGCCTGCGGCGATGTTGTCGGCGAGGTCCGGCGCGAAGCGCAACACGCCGTCGTCGTACGACTCGGCCCTGCCGACGAGGTGGATTCCCTGGGCGGCGAGTTCGCGGAAGTCGACCGTGTGCCCGCCGCGAGCGCCGCTGACCGCGATGGTCACGTGCTCGGCGCCTGCGGCGGGGGTCTCCATGTCCCAGAGGCCGAGGACCCCGAGCCACCAGCAGAAGTCGCGGCCCCGATAGCTGCGTGGGGGCCGGTCGTGTGGGCCGACCGAGAGGTATACCTCGCGCCCGGAGCGCTGGAGCTCGTCGGCGATCTGCACGCCGGACGACCCGGCGCCGACGACCAGCACGGCGCCCTCGGAGAACTGGTCGGGGTTGCGGTAGCCGCTGGAGTGGATCTGCACCGGTACGGCTCCCTCGGGCACGATGGGCGGGATGATCGGGCGCTGGAACGGTCCGGTCGCGGCGACAACGAACTGTGCGTCGATGACGCCCTCGGAGGTCTCGACCCGGAATCCGCGCTTTCCGATGTGCCGCCGCACCGAGGTCACTTCCACGCCGCATCTGATCGGCGCCGCGATCTTCTCGGCGTAGGCCTCGAAGTACTTCGCCACCTGGTCCTTGGACGCGAACGCCGAGGGGCTGACGTCGTCGAACTCGAGGCCGGGGAAGCGGTCGTGCCAGGCGGGCCCGTTCGCGACGAGTGAGTCCCACCGCTCGGTGCGCCACCTCTCCGCGATCCGGTGTCGCTCCAGCACCAGGTGCGGAACGCCACTGTCGCTGAGGTGCTCGCTCATCGCGACGCCGGCCTGCCCGGCGCCGACGACGAGGACCTCGATCTGCTCGCTCGCCACTCCAACCTCCACACTCTCGACGGCCACCAGTTCGGGTGTGCCGTGCTTGTCCGCAATCCTCAGCCCTGGACTTACCGGTGTCCAACAGATGTTGTTGTCGCTCTAGTTCTGTTTTATAGATGCAAGGACGACGGGCTTAGCTATCGGATCAGCTGATGCAGATGCTCACAAACATCTGTTGGACATATCGCTTTGGGTGCAGTGGACTGGGGCCAGTCACCTGTCCAGGAGTGAGGAATCACGTGAGCATCGTCGCCGGCGGCCACACCCGCATCCGTCCGTTCAACACCCGGGAGACCTATCCCGAGCAGAACCTCGACAACGACCTGTGCCAGGCAGTGGTCGCGGGCAATACCGTCTACGTCCGCGGCCAGATCGGCCAGGACCTCGACACCAGCGCCTCGGTCGGCATCGGGGACGTCGAGGCCCAGACCGAGCGGGCGATGGCCAATATCGACATGCTGCTCACCGAAGCCGGCGCCCGCATGGAGCACCTGGTCAAGCTGACGATCTACATCGTCGACCCGCGCTATCGCGAGACGGTCTACCGCACCATCGGACGCTGGACCAAAGGCGTGCATCCGATCTCGACAGGGCTGGTCGTCTCGGCCCTCGCCCGGCCGGAGTGGCTGGTCGAGGTCGACGCGATCGCCGTGATCCCGGGAGCCGAACAGTGACCTTCTCCCTGCTGGCCATCGACGGCGACGGCGCCATCGGCATGGCGGTCACCTCGTCCAGCCCGGCGGTGGCCGCGCGCTGCATCCACCTGCGGGCCGGTGTCGGCGGCGCCGCCTCCCAGAACGTCACCGACCCCCGCTTGGGCACGGCCCTGTTGGATGCGCTCGATACGGGCTTGGATGCGCCAGGCGCGATGGACCGTGTCGTGGCGGATCGCGACCACATCGACTTCCGCCAGCTCACCGTTCTCGGTCTCGACGGCGCAGGCGCCGCCTTCTCCGGAGCCGGTGCGCTCGGCATCCACGCCGATCGAGTCGGCCCGGGTGTGGTCGCGGCGGGCAACCTGCTCGCCCGCCCGGAGGTCGTCGACGCGGTCGTCGACGGTTTCGCCGCCGCCACCGGTGAGCTCGAGCAGCGTCTGGTCGCCGCGCTGGTCGCCGGTCAGGCGGCGGGCGGCGAGGTGGACCCGGTCCGCTCGGCCGGACTGGCCGTCGTCCGCGACGTGCCGTGGCGGGTCACCGACCTCCGGGTGGACTGGAGCGAGCAGCCGATCGAGGACCTGGGTCGCCTGCTCGACGTGTGGCTTCCCCAGCGCGACGACTACGTGACGCGCGGGCTGAACCCGACGGCGGCGCCGTCCTTCGGCGTCGGCGGAGACGAGTAGACCGATGATCCAAGACTTCAGCACGACGTCCAGGTCCGACGGTGCGGCACGTCGCAGCGCCGCGGGCACCGTGGCCGCGGACGCCGACCGTCTGATCGCGCTCTCCGAACTGCTGCACGCGAACCCCGAAACCGCCTGGGAGGAACACCGCTCCTCGCGCTGGGTGGCCGAGGCGCTCGCCGAGGCGGGTTTCACGGTGACCACGAACTATCTGGGACTGGAGACCGCCTTCCTCGCCGGCTACGGCAGCGGCCCGTTCCGGCTCGGCCTGTGCGCGGAGTACGACGCGCTGCCCGGACTCGGACACGCGTGCGGCCACAATCTGATCGCGGCGATCACTGTCGGCGCGGCACGCGCGCTGGCGCCGCTCGCCGATGCGGCAGGCCTCACCATCGAGGTCTACGGGACCCCGGCAGAGGAGGGCGGCGGCGGCAAGATCGAATTGCTGGAGCGCGGCGCCTTCGCGGGGCTGGACCTGGCCATGATGGCCCACCCGGCGCCCGTCGACGTCGCCGAGGCGCAACCGTTCGCGGTCTCGCACTCCCACGTCTCCTACCGGGGCAAGGCGGCGCACGCCGCGGCGTACCCCGAGCAGGGCGTCAACGCGGCGGACGCGTTCACGATCGCCCAGGTCGCGGTCGGACTGCTCCGTCAGCAGTTGCCGCCGACAGTCCGCGTGCACGGCGTGATGACCAATGGCGGCGAAGCACCCAACGCGATCCCCGCGCACACCGAGGGGCGCTGGTATGTCCGTGCGGAGAGCCTGGCCCAGCTCGCCGAGACCGAGGAACGGGTATGGCGCTGCTTCGAGGCGGGGGCCATCGCGACCGGCGCCACTCTCGACATCGCCGCCGAGAGCAAGCCGTACGCCGAGTTCCGCACCTACCAGACGGGGCTCGACGCCTACGTCCGCAACGCGCAGCGGCTCGGACGCGTCTTCGACACGGACTCGCCTGCCCGCCGAATGAACAGGGCCTCCACCGACATGGGCAACGTTTCCCAGGTGGTGCCCGCAATCCATCCCTACATCGGCATCAATTCCCTTCCCGCCCTGAACCATCAACCCGAGTTCGCTGCCGCCTGCGTCGGCGGTGACGCCGAGAAGGCAATTCTCGACGCCGCGACCGCTCTGGCCTGGACGGCGCTCGACATCGCCGAGGACACCGTCACGCCATGAGCACCGCGCCCTTCCGCACCGAGCACGATTCGCTCGGCCCGCACGACGTGCCCGCCACCGCCTATTGGGGTGTTCACACCGCCCGCGCACTGACGAACTTCGCGATCAGCGGCACGCCGGTCGGTGCGCACCGTGAGCTCGTCGCCGCTCTCGGGGCGGTCAAACTCGCCGCCGCCCGCGCCAACCACGATCTCGGCCTGCTCGACGATCGGCGATTCGACGCCATCGCGGCCGCCGCGGACGAGGTACGCATCGGCGCCCTGGACGGACAGTTCGTGGTCGATGTGATCCAGGGCGGGGCCGGTACTTCGACCAATATGAACGCCAACGAGGTCATCGCCAACCGCGCGCTGGAGATCCTCGGACTCGCACGCGGTAGCTATCACGAGATCCATCCACTCGACCACGTCAATCGCTGCCAGTCGACCAACGACGTCTACCCGACCGCGGTGCGACTCGCGCTGCTGACGATGACCGAGCGGCTGAGCGAGTCCATCACCGCCCTGGCCGATGCGTTCGCGGCCAAGGCGACAGAATTCCGCACGGTGTCGAAGATCGGACGCACCCAGCTGCAGGATGCCGTCCCCATGACTGTGGGCCAGGAACTCGGGGCCTACGCCGTGACTCTTCGCGAGGAACTGGCCCGGCTGGCCGACTCGCGCACGCTGCTGTGCGAGATCAATCTCGGAGCCACCGCGATCGGCACCGGCATCACCGCCCACCCGGACTATGCCCGCCGAGCAGTCGCGCATCTGGCCGAGATCGTCGGCCGGCCGGTCACCGGGGCCGGTGACCTGGTCGAGGCCACCAGCGATACCGGCGCGTTCGTCCAGGTCTCCGGCGTCCTCAAACGGATCGTGGTCAAGGCCTCGAAGATCTGCAACGACCTGCGTCTGCTCGCGTCGGGACCACAGGCCGGTCTTGGCGAACTCCAACTGCCCGCGCGCCAGGCCGGATCGAGCATCATGCCCGGCAAGGTCAACCCGGTCATTCCGGAGATGGTCAATCAGGTCGCCTTCTGGGTGATCGGGAACGACCTCACGGTGACGATGGCCGCGGAGGGCGGTCAGTTGCAGCTCAACGCCTTCGAGCCCGTCATCTGCCACGGGCTGCTCCAGGGATTCGCGTGGACGGCCGCGGCCTTCGACTCATTGCGTGAGCACTGCGTCGACGGCATCCGCGTCGACGCTGTCAAGCTCGCCGCGGCCGCGGCAGGCAATGCCGGTCTGGCCACGGCGCTGACGCCGTTGCTGGGTTACGCGCGCTCCGCCGAGATCGCCAAGGACGCGCTGAGCGGGGTCGCGGATGTCCGCACGCTCGCGCTCGCCATCCATGGCGTCGAGGCCGAGGCCCTCGACGCACTGCTGCGCCCGGAGCACCTGGCCAATCTCCTTCCCGAGTCGGCCGACGACAACGCTCGGATCGCCTCGCAGAGCAGTCCGCCGCACTGACCGGACCGTGGAACGAGCTCGCCTACCATCACTACTGATCGGGCCCATCCGGCCCTCGGCCCCTGGTAGCGGAATGGACAAGGACGCCCGCGTGACGAACTACGGTTTCACCCTCGTGCAGTTGCGCTATTTCGCCGCCGCCGCCGAGCTGGGCAGTATGACGGCCGCCTCCCGGAAGTTGATGGTCTCCCAGTCCGCTGTCTCGACCGCCGTCGCCCAGCTCGAGAAGGAGCTCGGCGTGCAACTGCTGCTGCGCCAACACGCGCGAGGGCTCACGCTCACCGCGGCCGGTGAGGAGTTCTACCGGGAGCTACGCAATTATCTTGTGCACACCGCGGAGCTGGCCGAGGTCGCACGCACCGCGGGCCGGGCGCTGATCGGAGATCTCACCATCGGTTGCTTCTCGACGCTCGCCCCTTTCGCGTTGCCGCAAATGCTGGCGGCCTGTGAGCAGGAGCATCCCGGTATTCGCGTGTCGGTGGTGGAGGACGAGCACGCCGTACTGAAGCAGGCCCTGCGCAGTGGCCGGTGTGAGTTGGCGTTGATGTACGGCTACGACCTCGAGGAGGACATCGACCATGTCCGCGTCGGCGTCGCGTCGCCGTATGCCCTGGTCGCGAAGGGGCATCCGCTCGGGCGTCGCAAGCGGATCACGTTGCGCGATCTCGCCGATGAGCCGATGGTGCTGCTGGACCTGCCGCACAGCGGCCGGTATTTCGAGCGCCTCGTGGAATCGGCTGGTTTTCAGCCGGTGATCCGGCATCGCACGTCGGGGTTCGAGACCGTCCGGGCGCTGGTCGCCAACGGCCAGGGCTGGTCGGTGCTCAACCAGCGCCCGGCGAGCAATACGACCTACGACGGATCCGAGGTGGTCGTCCTCGAGATCACCGATCGCGTGGAGCCCCTCGACGTCGTCCTCGCATCGATGGCGGGCACGCGCCGTACGGCGCGTGCCCAAGCCTTCATCCGATCCTCGATCCGCGCGGCACGGAGCCGAGCGGACCACTGAACCTCAGTGTGTACCGGCCGGTGGGGTGAGGGGCGCCCGCGACTTCTCCGGGGCATCCGCCGCTTCGGTGCTCGAGAAGCGGACCAGGAGCAGGTACACCACGGCGGTCACCGCGAACCCGACGAGCCACGCGAGGTCGAGGTTGTGCAGCGGTGCCGCGAGCGGGCCGGTGAACAGCGGTGTCACCATGAAGGGCAGCTGCGCCGCCAGGCCCACCGCGTAGCTGATCAGCCCGACTCGATTCCATCGGCCGTACTGCCCGCCGTCGCGCATGTAGAGGTCCGCGACGACGTAGTGCCCCTTGCGGACGATGAAGTAGTCCGCGAGGTTGATGGCCGACCACGGGATGAGGACGTAGAGCAGCAGCGACAGGAAGCTCTCGAACGTGGTCATGAAGTCGCCCTGCCCCAGGAGGGCGACCAGGGTGGCGACCGCACCGCACACCAGGGTTGTCAGCACGCGGGTACCGGCCGTCACGGTGACCTTGAACATCGACTGCAGCACGGTCAGCGCGTTCATGACCGCGGAGTACAGCTCGACGCTGTTGATGAGAGCCGAGGTGACCGCGAAAACGATGAGCGCGATGACCCCGATCCAGCCGAGGTGGTCGGAGAGCGCGGCGAGAGGGCTGGCGACATTCGCCGCACCGAGCAAAACACCCAGGGTCATGACGAAGACGGAGCTCCCGACGAGTCCGAGATAGGTGCTCCAGAACGCCGATTTGGGACCGGTCTGCTTCGGCAGGTAGCGCGTGTAGTCCGAGACGTACGGTGCGTAGGCGAGCTGCCAGACGATACCGATGGCCAGCATTCCGAACAGGCCCTCGAAGCTGAAGGCAGCCTCCGCGCGCTCTGCGGTGACTTCGGGCTTCATCCAGAGCAACGCCATCGTCACTGCGACCGTCACGCCGATCAGGACGGACATGTACACCATCGTTTTGCTCAGCAGGTCGTAACCGAACACGCACAGCACGACGCCGATGACAGCGAAGACGACGATGACCAAAGAGCCGTTCAGCTCCGGAAACACCACGGCGAGAGCATCTTTGGCGACGATCAGGATGCTGGCGAAGAAGCCGAGGAACATGATGAGCGCGATGACCGCGAAGAGGCTGCCGCCCTGGAACCCGAACTGGGCGCGGGCTTGCAGCATCTGGGGAATGCCGAGGTGCGGTCCCTGTGACGCGTGGAGCGCGGCGCCGACGGCCCCGATCACATTGCCGACCAGGATGGCGAGGATGCTCCAGCCGATGGTGAGGCCGTAACCGCTGCTCGCGACCGCGCCGGTGACAACGGCCAACGGCATCATGTTCAGCCCCACCCAGATCGCGAACAGCGACCACGGGGTCCCGGTGCGTTTGTTCTCCGGGATGGGCAGGATGTGCTCCTGCTCGAACTTCGCGAATGTCGTGGTGGCGACCTGTGGTTCGTGGGTCATGATCACTCTCTCTCGGCGCATCACCGCGCGGCTCCGAAGTGGTGCGGATCACGCCATCTTCCCGACGAATCAGCCATCTGTACACTTCACAAAACTGAACTTCGGCATCTGGAAAACAGATGAATGGCCCGCCTCGAGCCGTTCGTTCCGTGAGAACGTCGCGCCGTTGGCGGGTAGCAAGGCGCCGCACGAAACCTCGGCCGTCGGTGATTCCTTGCCGTTCAGGGCAAAGTTAGGCACCGACGACGCTTGTCTCTCCGGGAGCCACGGGGACGATCCGGACGCCCGTCGCCGAGTGTGCGTAGCTGGCCAGCTGCTGCTCCGCGCGAGCCAAGGTCATCGACGAATTGTGCGCCAGCAAGTGCAGTCCGAGGGCATCCTCGAGGGCCACGAAGTTACGCGCGATCACGTCGGACCCGTCGGTCAGGTCGAACTCGCCGAGCGCCCGACCGACCTCGAGGACCGAGGCGTAGAGCGAGACCTCACGGTCGAAGAGCAGCGTCATCAGGGTGGCGTGGATCGGACTGCGGCTCGCGCTCACCGAGATCTCGTCCAGCACCTGGCTGAGCAGCAAGTCCTTCCCGCGCGGAAGACCCGAGTACATCAGGCGTGCGAGCTTGACGGTCGGGCTGTGATCGCCTTCGATGTCGCGTTGCCGCGACCAGTAGTAGCGGTCGGTGGCCGCCCGGTGAGCGGCCTCGATCAACTCGTCGAGCTCCGGGTAGTAGTACGCGATGAGACGGGACGAGACGCCGGCCTCCTCGGCGATGTTCTTCATCGTCGCGCCGGCCAGTCCATGGCTGGCGATGGTGGTGAGAGTCGCCGCGATCAGATGCTCGCGGCGACCGGCCTGGTCCTTGAGTCGCGCCATGGAGTCACCGTAGCGCTCCCGCCGCAGGGTCGGACACCGAGATTGACAGCGGGTGTGTTCCACGGCATATTTGCGGTCCAGCGCAAAGAAAGGTTCGCTCGTGAGAACTCACCAGGACTGGATCGAGCTGGCCGCCGCGGCCACGCTCCACACCCGATCGTTCATCGGCGGCCGCTTCGTGGAGACCGGCGAGGCAGCATTCGAAAACCGCAACCCCGCGACGGGCGCGCTCCTCAGCGAGGTGGCCGACGCCGGACAGGAGGGGGTCGACGCCGCAGTTCGCGCCGCCCGCTCCACCTACGAGTCGGGGGTGTGGAGCCGCGCCGGTGTGGCCTTCCGCCGTGAGCGGCTGCTGCGCTTCGCCGATCTGCTGGCCGAGCACTCGGCCGAACTCGCGGTCCTCGACTCGCTCGACATGGGCAAGCGGGTCGTCGATGCCCACGATCTCGATCTGCCCTTCTCGGTGAACCTGTTCCGCTACTACGCGGAGGCCATCGACAAGATCAACGACGAGGTCGCGCCGACGCCGCCGGGCACCCTCGGCCTCGTCCGGCGGGTGCCGCTGGGCGTGGTCGGCGCGGTCATCCCCTGGAACTACCCGGTCGACATGCTGGCGTGGAAGGCCGCGCCCGCGATGGCGGCGGGCAACTGTGTGGTCCTCAAACCGGCCGAGCAGTCGCCGTCCTCGGCGCTGCGGATAGCCGAACTGGCGGTCGAGGCCGGAATCCCCGAAGGCGTCCTCAATGTGGTCCCCGGTCTCGGCGAGACCACCGGGCGGGCATTGGGTCTACACCCGGACGTCGACGTGCTCGCGTTCACCGGTTCCACTCAGGTAGGACGGTTGTTCCTGCAGTACGCGGGCCAGTCGAACCTCAAGCAGGTGTGGCTCGAGTGCGGGGGCAAGAGTCCGCACCTGGTCTTCGCCGACGCCGAGGACCTCGCCACCACCGCCGAGCAGACCGCGCTGGGCATCTGGTTCAACCAGGGCGCGGTGTGCTCGGCCCACTCACGCGTGCTCGTCGAACGCTCCGTGCACGAGGAGTTCGTCTCCTTGGTCGCGGCCGAGGCGGCGGCGTACGCGCCGGGGGATCCGCTCGACCCGGCGGCCGGTATGGGCGCGATCGTCTCCACAGAACAGACCGATCAGGTGATGGCGTTCGTCGACGGGGCCCGCGCCTCGGGCGCGCGCCTGGTGACCGGAGGCGAGCGTCTCACCAGAGGCGACAGCGACTGCTACGTGCAGCCCACGGTGTTCGATGACGTCGACCCGGCTTCCGCGCTGGCTCGCGAGGAGGTGTTCGGCCCGGTGCTCGCCGTGACGCCCTTCGACAGCGAGGAGCAGGCCGTCGCGCTGGCCAACGACTCGGCCTACGGGCTGGCGGCCTCGGTCGCCACGAGCAACCTCTCCCGCGCGCATCGCCTGACCGACCAGATCCACGCGGGCACGGTCACCGTCAACGGTGTGGACGCCTTCAGCGCGTGGACCCCGTTCGGCGGCTTCAAGGGATCCGGCTTCGGCCGCGACCTGTCACTGCACGCACTCGACAAGTACGTCGGTCTGAAGACCGTGTGGATCAACCACTGAGCCGCGCCGGCGCCACTCACCCAGCCTGACCTAGGAGATCTCCCATGACCGAGCAGCCGCCCGCCGTGGCCGCCCCGTACGACATCCTGTTCGAGCCCGTCAAGATCGGGCCGTTCACCACCAAGAACCGCTTCTACCAGGTGCCCCACTGCAACGGCATGGGCTATCGCGACCCCAGTGCGCAGGCCGCGATGCGCAAGATCAAGGCCGAGGGCGGCTGGTCGGTGGTGTGTACCGAGCAGGTGGAGATCCACGCGACCTCCGACATCGCCCCTTTCATCGAGCTGCGGATCTGGGACGATCAGGATCTCCCCGCGCTGAAGCGGATCGCCGACGCGATTCACGAGGGCGGCGGCCTGGCGGGTATCGAGCTGGCGCACAACGGTATGAACGCACCGAACCAGCTCAGCCGCGAAACCCCGCTCGGCCCCGGACATCTGCCGGTGGCCCCCGACACGATCGCGCCGGTCCAGGCGCGGGCGATGACCAAGCAGGACATCGCCGACCTGCGACGCTGGCACCGCAACGCGGTCCGCCGTTCGATCGAGGCCGGCTACGACATCGTCTACGTGTACGGCGCTCACGGCTACAGCGGCGTCCACCACTTCCTGTCCCGGCGCTACAACCAGCGCACCGACGAGTACGGCGGCTCGCTGCTCAATCGGATGCGGCTGCTGCGTGAGCTGCTCGAGGACACCCTCGAGGAGTGCGCGGGCCGGGCAGCCGTCGCGTGCCGGATCACCGTGGAGGAGGAGATCGCCGGCGGCATCACGCGCGAGGATATCGAGGGCGTACTGCGGGAGCTCGGGGAGCTTCCCGACCTGTGGGACTTCGCGATGGGCAGCTGGGAGGGCGACTCGGTCACGTCCCGGTTCGGTCCGGAGGGCAGGCAGGAGGAGTTCGTCGCCGGTCTCAAGAAGCTGACCACCAAGCCGGTTGTCGGCGTCGGGCGCTTCACGTCACCGGACGCGATGGTCCGCCAGATCAAGGCAGGCATCCTCGACTTGATCGGCGCGGCCCGCCCGTCGATCGCCGATCCCTTCCTGCCCAACAAGATCCGTGACGGCCGGTTGAACTTGATCCGCGAGTGCATCGGCTGCAATATCTGCGTCTCCGGAGACCTCACCATGTCGCCGATTCGTTGCACCCAGAACCCGAGCATGGGTGAGGAGTGGCGGCGTGGCTGGCACCCGGAGCGGATCCGGGCGAAGGGCAGCGACTCCCAGGTCCTGGTGGTCGGTGCCGGGCCTGCCGGTCTGGAAGCGGCCCGTGCGCTCGGGGTGCGCGGATACGACGTCGCCCTCATCGAGGCGCGCCGAGAGCTGGGCGGCCGGGTGCGCCAGGAGTCGCGACTGCCTGGCCTGTCGGCGTGGGGGCGCGTCCAGGAGTACCGCGAGGCCGCGATCGCCGAACTGCCGAACGTCGAGGTCTTCCGCGAGAGCCCGATGACGGCCGCCGACATCATCGAGTTCGGCTTCCAGCACGTGCTGGTGGCCACCGGTGCGACGTGGCGCACGGACGGTGTCGCCCGCTTCCATACCACACCGCTGCCGATCGCCGAGGGTGCGCAGGTGCTCGGGCCGGACGACCTGTTCGCGGGTCGACTCCCCGAAGGCAAGACGGTCCTCGTGTACGACGACGACCACTACTACCTCGGTGGAGTCGTCGCGGAACTGCTCGCCCAGCAGGGCTACGACGTCTCGATCGTCACCACCCAGTCGCAGGTGTCCGCCTGGACGAACAACACCTTCGAGGTCAACCGCATCCAGCGCCGTCTCATCGAGAACGGCGTCACCCGGATCACCGACCACGCCGTGACCCGCGTCGGTGCCGGAGGGGTCGAGGTGACGGACGTGTACGCCGGCGCAGTCCGCGAAATCGAGTGCGACGCCGTGGTCATGGTGACCGCCCGCTTGCCACGCGAGGAGCTCTACCTCGAACTCGAGGGGCTGCGCGCGGAGGGCGAGCTGCGGTCGGTGCGCGGCATCGGCGACGCCTGGGCGCCCGCCACGATCGCCGCGGCCGTCTGGTCGGGCCGCCGCGCCGCCGAGGAGTTCGACGCCGAGCTACCGTCCAACGACGAGGTGCCCTTCCGTCGTGAGGTGACCCAGCTGGCCTGAGGGTCGGTCGACCGACTCTGTCCACAGGGCGGTCGACCCCACCCCGCGTGTTCGAGCGGAACCGGATCCACCGTCGTCGATCAGAACTGCACCGCCGAGTCGACGCGGTGGTCGTGTCCGGCCGAGCGATGAGGCAAGGCTCGTAGCGGACGGTGAGGATGGCAACGTCGTTCAGTGGGCTTATCCGCACGGAGAGATGCGCACCACTTCGAACATGCCGAGGGTCGGTTGACACGCCTTCGCCGGGTGGTGAAGTCGCGATCGAACCGATAGGCCACGACGGCAATCCGCACGGAAGCCGGCTCAGGAATCGGTGCGCTCGATCAACCGTCGGGGATCGAAATCCATCACGTTCCATACCCGCTCGACGACGGGATGGGCGTTGGCCAGCCGTATCGACCGGTGTGCACGCTGGGACGGATCCATGCCCGCCAGTACCGCCGAGGCGCGCACACTCAGGAACGCCAGACCGCTGACGTCGAGGTCGGCGCCCTCGCTCGGCAAGACCTCGAGCGCGCCGATCAGGGCGGGAATGCCGAATTGATCGATCTCTCCCTCCAGGAAACGGTGGCCGTCTCGCCAGTACATCCCGAACGTCGTGGGGACCCGGGAGGGGCCGTGGCGCAACGGGTGTACGGCCATGACCGCGCCCAGATCCTGCCCGGTCGCGGTGAGGTCGTAGGCACACATCGCGGCTACCGGGTTACCGCCGGCCATGAACGCGTCCGCGACGTGTTCCCACCGGACGTGACCGGGACGGCGTGCGGGATCGAGGTTCAGGGCGGTGATGTCGGTGAAGACGCGAATGCCCGCGAAACCCGCGTCGAGGGCCGATGCGACTTCGCCGCGGAAATGAGCAAGCTGGGCTTCGGCGTCGATCGGCGCGGACAAGTCGTAGACCTCCCCGAGGGAGGTATGGGTCAGTTCGTGGCCGGCATCGGCCGCGGCGAAAGCGGCTCGCAAGCGGTCACCGGCATCGTCGTCGTCGGTGACCGCGAGCAGCCGCTGCCCGAGCGCGGCACCCTCGAGCAGCCATTCCACGGCGGCGCGGTCGCGTTCAGCGCGGGTGGTATACGCCATACAGGCATGATCGTGGCAGCCGCCGCTTCGCTTATCGATCAGCGCACCCGCCGCCCTGGCCACCGAGGAACCGCGCGCGGGTGCGGAGAGATCGATCGACATACCTCAGATTCCTTCCCTCAGGTCAGGGGAGGGGATTTCGCACCACACGTTCTTGGCGTGCCCTGCCGGGTCCGGTTCGATGCCCCATCGGCTGCCCAGTGCCGCGATCAGGATCAAACCACGTCCACCGACCGCACTTCCGCGGTCGGTGCCCATGACCGGCCGGCGCGGGCTGAGGTCCTCTGCCTCGATCTTCACCGTCCCCTCGGCCTGGGACAGATGGATCCGGAACGCGGTGTGCGCGTGGGCAACCGCGTTGGCGGCGAGTTCGGAAACGACCAGGGCGGCATCGTCGATGACCGCGGGGCCGTGCTGCCATTCCCCCAGCCTGCCGGTGACGAATCGGCGCGCGGCGCTGACTGCGCTGGGTACCGGCAGATAGGATCGAGAATCGCTGTCCGGGTCGGCGCTCGGCCCGAGCGCGGGCTGGGCGGCGGTGTAGCTGTCGGGAGCGAGGATCTCGGAATGCTGGGCGCACACTTGCTGCAGGCGCATCAGATCGTCGGCGCCGGCGAGTATGTCACGCGGATAGGCACAGTAGAGCAGGAACCGATGGCTCTGAGCCAACTCGTTCCACATCGCTTCGAGCTCGATCGCGGCGGCCGGATCGCCGTCGGCCCACAGCAGCGCCACCATCTCACCGAACGCGCGCACGGAACGCCCACCCGCACTCGCAGCGGCGATGACCTCGCCGATCACTTCGGCGAAACGAGCCCGGTCGAGCGCGCCGTCGATGGTGAAGCTCGCCAAGGTCTGCTCGGCATCCAGGGTTCGATAGCGGCCGGCCGCGGCCAAGGCAGCCAAGTCCGAGCCGTGCTCGCTCAACCGCGTCGCGATGGCTTCCCGATGCGCGGGTGTGGCGATCACCACGGCCGCACCGTCGGTGTCCAACCCCTGCCCGAGGAAGTCGCTGACGTTGCGGGCCAGTTCCTCCAGCCCGTCGTAAATGCTCACGACGTGGTCGTGCGGTGAAGCCACCCCAGCCTGGACACTCATAAGGACGAGGCTACGGTATCCGGCCGGTCACCGGGACCGCGATTCCGAGCGGATAGAGCCGCGTGGGCCCGGCGAGGCTGCCGACGCCTCGGGCCTGGTTTGCCTCCGCTGATGTCGTCGGTTTCTCGAGGCTCTCAGATTGAGCGGTGTTGAACCCCAAGCGCTCTGCCTGCGGTTTCGCGACTCGCACGCTTGTCCTGATGCTGACCGTGGTCGGCTTCACCGACACCGGGCTGTACCTGGTGTTCGACAGCTGAGGCGGGGAACGGCAGGCGGATCGGCATTCAGGGTCGAAACCGAGGACCGAGACCGGAATGGGTGACGAAACCTCGTTGACGGCGTGTCATTCGGGGCCTTCGCGGGAGTCGGCGCACACTACAGCACACGCATCGATCGCGAAGATTTCATACAGAAGGGCCTTCTGGATGAAGACATCGATTCTCGCCCCGCTCGGACGAATTCGCGTCGGAAATACGGTGCTCGCGTTGGTCGCGAGCACGCTGTCGGTGATGGCGGCTGTGCCCGGCCCGGCGATGGCAGCGCCCGCCGATTCCTTCACGTCCGCCGACGTCGGCTTCGCGGAAGGCTCAGGTGACGGTGCGGACATCGTGCGGCGTCTGCCCGCCATGCAGTCCGCGGTGGCGCCCAAGGTTCCGCTGCTGCGCCTCGACCTCGACTGGTGGTCGGTCGAACCGGCCCGTGGGGCGCCGCTGCGGTGGGACCGGTTGGACCCGGTCGTGGATGCCGCCGCCGCCCGCGGAATGCGGGTTCTGCTCGTCCTCGCCTACGCGCCGCCGTGGGCGAACGGCGGTCACAGCGGCGACAAATGGTTCCCGACCCGCGACCAGGACTGGACCTCGATCGTGGAACGCACGGTCGAGCACTTCGGCGGCAAGGTCCAGGCATACGAGATCTGGAACGAACCGAACTTCGTGAACTTCGCCAACTTCGTCGGCGACCGCAAAGCGCGATACTGGCAGCTCGTCAAACTCGCCTACCCGCGGGTGAAGGCGCGCTGTCCCGGCTGTGTTGTTCTGGCCGGGGCGTCGGGGGCGGGAACGGTGCAGGGTGGGACCAATCCGAACGCGCCGTCGGTCTGGTTGGACTGGGCGTACAGCCGTGGGTATCGCAACTATTTCGATGCTGTCGCGCACCACCCGTATCCGGCGTGGAACTCGGGCAAAGGCCCTGCCGACCCCGAATGTGTCAATCGTTGGTGGAATATGTTCGGGCCACCCTCGGAGTCCACGCCGTGTGGTGAGCTCGCCCTGGTGCACTCGGTGATGGTTCGCCACGGCGACACCGCGAAGAAGGTGTGGGCTACCGAATTCGGCTATCCGACAGCCGGACTCGCGGCCATCCCGAGCGCGAGCACCGTCAGCGAGTACCTCGTGCAGGGCGTCCGGATGTGGCGTGCGCTGCCGTATGCGGGTCCGCTGATCGTGTACTCCTACCGTGATCGCTGCACCGCCGCCGATGATCCCGAGTGCCACTTCGGCCTGGTGACCACGACGATGGCGAGCAAGGAGCCGATCACCGCCGATGTCAGCGCGGCCCTGCGTGGTGACGGTGTCACGCCGGTCCCGAGTTGGCCCGAGCGGTTGGCAGCGGGGGCGACCCTGCCCCGCGCGTCCGCGCTCCGGTCCCGCAACGGACTCTACGAGCTGTGGCTACAGGGTGATGGCAACCTGGTGCTTTATCGGAACAGCGGGGAAGTGCTGTGGTCGACCGCGACGACGAACGGAGAGAATCTGGTCAACCAGAACGACGGCAACCTGGTCCTGTACACCGGAAGCGGGGCCGCGGCGTGGTCGTCGAGGACGTGGACCACGGGCCCGTCGACGTTGGTCCTGGAGGACACCGGCAATCTGGTGCTCTACCGCAACGACGGAGGAGCGATCACCTGGTCCACGGGAACGGCACAAGGATAACCGAAGGCCCCGAAACAGGGCCCACACCGTATGTGCGGGCCAGTTTGTCGTAACGAGTCGTGACACCATGCCAATGCTGCGCTTTGTTGAACGCCCGCTCGAGCACATCGCGCCCCTTAATGAGCGTCTAGTCGAACCCGGGCGGGCATCCACCGGCACTGCCACGGCGTTTCCAGTTGCTGGAGTTACCGAAACTGCGGCGATCGTAGGTGATCACCCGGTAGCCGGCCGCGAGCAGGACGCGTTGTTGCTTCTCCCGGGACGCACCGTTGAACGGGTACCCGTGAATGAGCACGACAGGGCGGCCGCTGCCGTGGTCCTCGTAGTAGATGTCGATGGTGTCGCTGTTTTCGCGACCACACTCAGTTTTGCCATAGCTGAAGTCTTGTTCGGCGCGGGTGCCGGCGGCATCGGTCGCCTGACGCTGTAGGTGACGTGATCCCGGCCGCGTCAGCTCGGTGGTAACGTGGCGGTGTGCTCATGGAAGAGGTCGACAGACTGTAGCCGCCCTCTCGAAGGCGGCGCTCTCGACGACACGTTCCCTCAACTCTGGAATGTGCCTTCTGCCTGTGCTTTAGTGCGCCGCGATGGCGCGCACCCTCGGCCTCGCCGCGTCGCTTTCGACGGCATCCGCAAACATCCGAGTCCTTTGCGGTCGCTCGTTTCACGAGCAGGAAGAGTCGAACATCCATGTCTACATCCACGCCCTCGGCGATCACTTTGCACGACCTGTCCTTCGAATGGCCCGACGGAACCGTCGCGCTGTCCCGGATCAACGGAGCATTCGGCACGGGTCGCACCGGTCTGGTCGGCCGTAACGGTGCCGGCAAATCAACGCTGCTGCGCCTGGTCGCCGGGCTCCTCACGCCCAGCTCCGGGCGCATCGACATCACCGGGGAGGTGGGGTACCTTCCCCAGACACTCACCCTCGGCCGCGACGCGACTATCGCCCAATTGCTGGGCGTCGCAGACAAACTCGCCGCCCTGCGTGCCATCGAGTCCGGTGCGACCCGCGAAGAACCCTTCGAGACGATCGGCGACGATTGGGACATCGAGGCTCGCGCCGACGAGGCCCTGCACGAGATCGGTTTCAGCGCAGCCGATCTGGACCGCCGCGTCGGCGAGATCTCCGGGGGGCAAGCTGTTCTCGTCGCAATCACAGGGCTGCGTGTTCGGCGCACCCCGATCACCTTGCTCGACGAGCCCACCAACAATCTCGACCGTGGAACCCGGGCCGTGCTTTCCGGATTCGTGGATTCGTGGCCCGGAACCCTTGTGGTGGTCAGCCACGACCTCGAGCTGCTCGAGCGCATGGATGCCACCGCGGAACTGCACGGTACGACCCTGGAGGTGTTCGGTGGGCCCTACAGCGCCTGGAAGCAGTACGTCGAGCAGGAACAGGCCGCGGCGCAGCAGGCCGCGCGCACTGCCGAGCAGGCGTTGAAAGTCGAGAAGCGGCAACGCGTCGAGGCCGAGACCAAGCTGGCCAGGCGGGAACGCACGGGAAAGGCTACGCAGCGCGACGGTGGCATTCCCCGGATCCTGGCAGGCAATCGTGCCAGTAAGGCGCAAGCGTCGGCGGGGGCGATGCGTTCCACGCTCGATGCGAAAGTGTTAGCGGCCCAGAGTGTTCTGGACCAAGCGGCGAGTCGGGTACGGCGTGAGGAGCACATCCGACTCGATCTGCCCGATCCCGACGTGCAGCGCGGCAGGCGCATCGCGGAACTCCACGACGGCAACCGCAGCGTCATCGTTCAAGGGCCCGAACGCGTCGCCATTGTCGGCCCCAACGGCGCCGGGAAGTCGACGCTGATCGAGAACTTGCTGCGGGATAGCGGATCCGGCACATTGTTCACCGATCGGGTCGGTTACCTCCCGCAACGCCTCGATGGCCTCGACGACCAGGTCAGCGCACTGGAGAACGTGCACGCGGCGGCCCCGGCCACGCCGCCCGCCACCATCCGCAACCACCTGGCTCGAATGCTGTTACGCGGCACCAGCGTCGAGCGACCGGTCTCGACGCTGTCGGGCGGTGAACGGTTCCGAGTTTCTCTGGCGCGCTTGCTGTTCGCCGATCCGCCGCCTCAGTTGCTGGTCCTCGACGAGCCGACGAACAACCTGGATATCGCCAGCGTCGACCAGCTTGTCGACGCGCTGGTCGCCTATCGCGGCGCTGTGCTGGTCGTCAGCCACGACTACCCGTTCCTGCGGCGCCTCGGCATCGACACCGTCATCGAACTCGATGCCGATGGCCGCTTCCGAGACCGCGGATCTTTGTGAGGCGATACCGAAGCCGCCGGACCGGTAAGCGCTACCGGCCCGGCGGCCCGGGGGTCCTCAGAGGTGGTCGGCGTTGATAATCGCCTGGGCGAACGGGCGCGGGGCCTCCTGCGAGACATTGTGGCCGATCCCATCGAGGACACGGTGTTCGTATCTGCCGGTGAACTCGGCGCGGTAGCGCATGCCGTCCTTGGTGGGGCCGCGAAGTCGCTGGCCAGGGGTGATGGTGGGCACGGTGATCACCGGGCCGGTGGCGAGTTGCTGTCCGTAGGCGTCGTACTGGGGTTCGCCCGGAGCCAGGCTCAGCCGCCACCGGTAGTTCGAGACGACGCTCTCTGGTTCAGATGGAATCTTTCGCAGCTGCGGTCCGTGCGGGAGTACACGCCGATCCGTCGATCGAGTGGCGCGCGCCCGCATCCGTTCTCGACGTCCTCAAAAGGGCCGCGATCAGGACTTGCGAAATTCGGTTGTGCGGTGGCGGCGGTGCAGCTCGCCGATCGCGGTGCCGTCGGCGGTGTTGAACGCGGCGAACAGGGTCGTGGTGCCACGACGTGCGTAGTCGTTCCAGATCCCAGCACTCGCGTGTGCTGCGCGACCGATCGGAGGCGGCGGACTCGGTGACTGTGATCTCAGCTGTCGGTGCGTGAGGACCGGCGGTGTCGCGTGTCCTTTCTCGTGAAGGTGTCACAGCTGGATCGAGGAGAGACGATGACGAGCAGGGTGCGAGTGGCGGCTGTGCAGGCCGAGCCTCGGTGGCTGGATGTGGCCGCCGGCGTCGACCAGGTCATCACGTTGATCGAGGCCGCGTCGGAGCAGGGCGCCCGGTTGGTCGCCTTCCCCGAGACGTTCATACCCGGTTTCCCATGGTGGATGTGGTTGCGCGCGGTCGAGTGGGACGGCGACATCCTCGCCAGGTACCACGCCAATTCGATGACCGTCGACGGCCCCGAGCTGCGCGCGATCCGCTACGCCGCACGCCGCCGAGGCATCCACGTCGGACTCGGCTTCTCCGAGCGAGCCGGGAACCGCGTGTTCATGTCCCAGGCGCTGATCGACGATCAGGGCGACATCACCGTCTCCCGCAAGACGCTGCCCACCGCCCTGGAACGCAGCGTGTTCGGCACGGCGGATGGGCCCGCGCTGCTGCGTGAGACCGCACTCGGCACGATCGGGGCGCTCGGTGGCGCCGACCATTTCCTGTCCGGCGCGTGCGGGGCGATGCAGCGGGCGGGCGAGCACATCCACCTGGCGTCCTGGCCCGGATTCACGTTCTGCCGCGGTGACACCCGGATCGACGCGGCGGAACTGAGCACCGCTGCCAGCCGCCGGTACGCGCGGGCGGCTCGCAGCTACCTGCTGGCCCCGACCGCGGTAGTCCCGGTGCGCGGATGGCAGGCCGCGGCGGAGGGCCGCGCTGACGTGCTGCACGGGGGCAGCGGTGTCGCCCGGATCCTCGGCCCCGACGGGCACGACCTCGCGATCCCGATGGATCCCGACCAGGAAGGGCTGCTCGTCGCCGACCTCATCGTCGCCACCGCGCGCTATCGCCCCGCCTTGCCGTGCGCCGACCGCGCGCTCGCCTGACAACTCAGCGACACACCCCACGGTCCGCGCGCCTCGGTGCGACGACGGCTGAGAAGTTGTCATGGTCGGCCCCGGATGGGACCGGCGAATACCGATAACTTCCGGGTCGGACTGCAGCGCCGTCCATCCATGCGGCGGGTGACACTGGCACAGGGGTAGAGATCGGTGCGCGAGACCGGCCCGATGAACCCGCGAGGGCAGTCGATCGCGGAGGTCGCTGTGCTGCTGTTAATCGACCCCGATTCGGAGTTGCCATCCGACGAGAAGAGTTTCGCTGGTAGCCGTGGCGAGGATCGGTTGGTTGGCGTGGTCCCGGTGGTACCGGCGAGCGTTCTACTCCATCGGAGATCGTCGTGTACCGGAAAGAGGAGTTCGCCAAGCTGCGGGATCGGCAACAGCGAATCTGCGACCGGTCACCGAGGTGGGTACGAGCCGGATGAAAAAGTTCTTCGCGCCACCCTGCCACGGGGACAGGGGGAGATCCACGGTGTCCATCAGGTCACCGATTTCACGAATCCCTTCAGCGCTCCCTTTGACCACTACGCTCCAGGCTTCGTGGGGCTCGGGCAGGTAGCCGTCGACCTCCAACGCGACGCGCGGATTCGACAACGCGGCGGACATCTTCGTACCTGGCGCGGATCTGAACACGATGGTTCCATGGTCGACCACGTAGTTGAGAGGGAAAATATCCGGGTCGTCGTCCACCGACACGGCGAGGCGGCCTATTTCCTTGGTGCGGAGCAAGGCCCAGCATTCGTTGACAGCGAGTTCTTCGACTTTCGGGTTGTCGTTTTCCATTTCGCAGCCTTTCTGTCGTGAACGTCGGCCGATGGTCGTCTTCCCGCAGGAACACTTCACAGTGTGCTGGATTCAGTCCGGATGCACGACCATGACCGGGCAGTCGGCGTGCTGAACCAACCAGTTGCTGGTGGAACCCAGGAGCAAGCCGCGGAATCCGCCGCGACCTCGGCTGCCGACCACGAGCAGCTGGGCCGTCTTCGACCACTCGGCCAGCCGTTCGCGTGGCCCGGACACATCGACTTCGCGACGGACCACGACGTCGGGGTATTTTTCGGACCAACCGGCCAGCCGCTCGGCCAGTAGGGCCTGCTCGGCCGCTTCGAAACCTTCGATCGGCATGTCGAGGTAGTCGGTGCCGCCGTACTCGCCTCTGGACAGATCGCTCCAGGCGTGGACGGCGACGAGTTCGGTTCGGCGGTGAGATGCTTCGGCGAAGGCGGCGCCGATCGCCGGCTCGCCCACAGAACTGCCGTCCACACCGACGACGACGGGGCCGGTACGGCGATTCGGGTCGGTGCCGCGCACCACCACGACAGCGCCGCGTGCGTGGGAGGTCACCGCGAGCAGGGTCGTTCCGAGGTGCCGGATCGTGTGCGCGCGAGTAGCGGCGCCGAGCACCACGAGGTGGGCGTTCGACGACCGCTCGACCAACACCCCGGCCGGACTGCCGGTGGTGAGTTCGGTGGTCACGGAAAGCCCGGGGCACGCGTGTGATGCCTGTTCGGCGGCGATGGAGAGGGCCCGCTCGGCTTCGAGTCGGATGCCCTGCATGGTGACGAAGACGAAGGAGTCGTACGGTCCACGCGGCGGCCTGGTGTGGATCGGGTCGATGCTGTGCAGGATGTGCAGCCGTCGGCCACGATCCTCCGCGGTCTTCGCGGCCCAGGTTACGGCGGTGGCCGCGTCGCCGGATCGGTCTATCCCGACCACTACCGGGGCGGATGTTGTTCGGTGTGTGTCGTCGTTGTGTTCGGTCATGAACTTCTCTCCGAGTGTGGTGGCCGCCGGGTCGTTCGCTCGGCTGGAAGGTGTGCTACCAGCGTGGCCCGGCGCGGCCGGCCCCTGCTACGGCTGAAAGTCCCGTTCCTGTGCTGCATTGGTCCCAGACGGCGGGTCCCGCCGCGCAAGTGGCACGAGCGAGGGCCGAAAGTCCCTCGAACCTATGGCCATTGTGCGGAATGGACCGGTACTGCGGCCCTCGCTGACCCGGGTTGCCGTCGGCGAGCCTGGTCGGGTGAGATCGAAGGAGGACACCATGCTGGTGAGCACGGAACCCACGGACGCGATTGTTCGAATCTCGGTGGGGCGCCACGTCTCCGCCGCTGCGGCGGAATACGTCCGCGAGAAGATCGGCGGCGCATTGCGTTACGCCTCGGAACCGATTCTGTCGGTACGGATTCGGCTCGAGGGCCATGGGGACCCGGCGGTCGCCGATCCGATCGTGGCGCAGGCGAATGTGAATATGCCCGGGACGGCGGTGCGCGTGCAGGTGACGGCGGCGACGACCCGTGCCGCCGTCGACGGCCTCGTCGATCGGCTGCGTGCCCGTCTCGAGCGTGCGGCTCGCCGATCGGACGGCCAACACGATCGCCACCGCGGCGGCGAGCCGCCGACATGGCGCCACGGTGCTGCTCCCCGCACGCGGCTCCCGTACTTTCCTCGGCCGATGGAGGAGCGTGAGATCGTGCGCCGCAAATCGTTCGCGTTGGCCCAGGCGACCTGCGACGAGGCGGCCTTCGATATGTCGTTGCTGGACTACGACTTTCATCTGTTCACCGAGTCGGGAAGTGGCGTCGACAGCGTGCTGTATCGCTCGGGGCCCTCCGGCTATCGGCTCGCGCAGCTCGTTCCACAGCCCGACCGGGTGCTTCAGTGTGCTGAGCTCGTGGCGATCAGCACCGCGCGCCCACCGTCGCTCGCCCCGCGAGCCGCTGCCGAGCGGCTGGAGGTGACCGGATGGCCGTTCGTCTTCTTCCACGATCCCGACCTGGGCAGAGGGTGCGTGCTGTATCACCGCTACGACGGGCACTACGGCCTCATCACTCCGGCGGTCGCGTGATGCCGATCATCGAGGAGCGCCGAAAGACCGGTGCACGCCACCGAACCGAGGGCAGCCACGGAGCACCGGTGCTCGCGGCGAGAACACCGGCACCTGTGCGCGAGCGCGAGATCGTGATGCCCTTCGAGGACGTTGTGCTCGAAGGCTGTCTCCAGCTGCCCGCGCGCCCGATCGGTCTCGTTGTCCTCGCGCATGGCGGCGGCGAAAGCCGCCACGCGCCGCGGAACCGGTTCGTGGCCGACCTGTTGGCGGGACACCGCCTCGCGACACTGACGATGGACCTGCAGACGGCTGCCGAGGACCAGGCCACGATGTTCGACGTCGAGCTACTCGGTGATCGATTGGCACGAGTCCGACGCCGGTTGCGGGTGGTCCCGGAGCTGCAACGTCTCCCGGTGGGCTACTTCGGCATCGGGCCGCACGCACCGGCGGCGCTGTGGGCGGCCACCGAACCCGATGCCCAGGTCGGGGCTGTGGTCGTTCGTGGCGGTAGGCCCGATCTGGCGGGGGACCGTCTGGGACTGATCATGGCACCGACCTTGTTTCTGGTGGGAGGGGTGGACGAACGCGTGCGTGAGCGCAACTATCGAGCGGCCGAGGCGATGATCGGGGAACGCCGGGTCTCCGAGTTGACAGCGCCAGGCCTGCCTCGGCGCGCGGGGTACCTGTCGTGGCGCGCTGCCTATCTGGCTGCGGTGTGGTTCACCGAACATCTGACCGTCGACGCGGCGGCCGACGCCGCCCCGGCAGCGGCCCGAAGTATGTGACGAGGAAATGGCGGCTTGTAGCTCACGCGGAAGTGGCTGGAGGAATTCGGTCCCTACTCGTGTGGACCTTCGGCCCTAGGAACCGGTGAAGTAGCCCTGATGACATAGGCGGAGCCGAGAACAAAGAAGGCGAGGTCGGTACTCATGTGGGTGATCGAGCGGTTGCCGCTCGCCGTCGCGAAGGGGGCGATACCGTGATCGACCCCAGCGACGACGTGGACGCGCGGCGGGCGGTGATGGAACTCGGCAGAGCCGAGGCCATACGGCTGCTGGCGAGCGTGCCGATGGGCCGGGTGGTGTACACCCGCGACGCCCTGCCCGCGATCCGTCCGGTGAATCACCTGGTCGACGAGGACGGATCGATCGTGATCCGCACGCGTCTCACGTCGTATCTGAGCGGGCTCGCGGGCCACACCACAGCACTGGTCGTCACCTACGGCGCCGATGAGATCGATCCGGTGCGACGCGTGGGCTGGTCGGTATCGGTGACCGGGTTCGCTCGGACGGTGACCGACCCCGCGCGGGTGGCCCGCTACGAGCGGCGGCTGCGGCCCTGGGTGGACGGTCTGATGGACAGCGTCATCACCATCACTCCGGACATGGTCAGCGGAATTCGTCTCGTGGATCGTCTGAATTCCGTCGAGAACCGCGATACGGCAGCGGGATGATCTCGGCGGCACGCCTCCTCCGACCGGCGCAGAAGTCCATGTGACATCACCGTGGCCGATGCGCACCCGTCCTGACCGCGCGGCTGTTCTCGCCGCAACCGTTACGGCAGTGGCGCCGACCAACGCAGGGTCGTTCCGCCTTCGGGGCGGTTCTCGATATGGAACGACCCGCCTGCCTTTTCCGCGCGGACGGCGAGGTTGGCCAGCCCGCTGCGGCGGGTGATGTCGGGTGGTACTCCTCGGCCGTCGTCGGTGACCTCGATGCTCACCTCGTCACCCACGCGAAGTTCGACGGTGACCAGGTTGGCATGGGCATGGCGAACGACATTGCTGACCGCTTCGCGCAGGACCGCTTCGACGTCGTCGGAGAGCGGCGGAGCCAGCACGGTGACCGGTCCGGCGAGGCGGACAGTGGTGCGCAGCCCCGTATCGGCGGTCGTGTCGACGATGATGCCGTGCAAGTACTTTCGGTACTTCGACGAGTCGGCGGTGTTGTTGCTCTGCAGATCGAAGATCGAGTGCCGGATGTCCTGGACGATGGATTGCACTTCGTCGACTGTTTCCATGAGCCGGGATTTGACCTCGGGTGTCCGTGCTCGCTGAACCGTTCCCTGGAGCGACAACCCGACTGCGAAGAGGCGTTGGATGACGTGGTCGTGCAGGCCCCGGGCGATACGGTCACGATCGGACAAGACATCGAGTTCACGCATCCGACGCTGGGTGTCGGACAGTTGGAGCACCAGGGCAGCCTGGTCGGCGAACGCGACGAGCATCGCTCGGGTGTCCTCGTCGAGCGGCTGCACATCGGCCGGTCGGATGGTGGTGAGTACACCGATCACGTTGTCGCCCACGCGTAGCGGCACCACGACGGCCGGCCCGAACTGGGTTCTGGTGTGGGAGAACAGGTTGTAGGGCAGTTTGTCGGCCGTGATGATCTCGTCGGAGCGGTAGGCGACTCCGGACTGGGAGTCCTCGACGTCGAGTCGCTGCCCGACGATGTCGTCGGCGTCGATTCCCGCGGCGGCGATCACGATCAGCTCGGTCACTTCGTCGTGCGGAATCTCCGGGTCTTCGGGCAGGGCAACGAAGGTGCACGCCGACTGGGTGAGCGCGAGCGCACGCTGGGTGACCAGGTCGAGGACTTCGTCGGGTTCTCCGCCGGCGAGCAGCGCGGTCGCGACGTCCTTGGTCGCTTCGAGCCATTGCTGGCGGACCCGGGATTCCTCGTAGAGCCGTGCGTTGGCGATGGCGATCCCGGCGGCAGCGGCCAGCGCTTGCACGACGACCTCGTCGTCCTCGGTGAATTCCTGACCGCCGGCCTTCTCGGTGAGATAGAGGTTGCCGAACACTTCGTCGCGGACTTTGACCGGCACACCGAGGAAGGTGCGCATCGGCGGGTGATTGGGTGGAAAACCTACCGACGACGGATGATCGGACAGAGTCGACAGCCGGATGGGCTTGGGCTCGTGGATGAGCACGCCGAGTACGCCGTGGCCGCGGGGCAGATCGCCGATGAGGACTCTGGTGCGGTCGTCGATGCCCTCGTAGACGAACTCGGAGAGCTGGTTGCTGTTCTTGTCGGTTTCGCGGACACCGAGTGCGCCGTACTGAGCGCCGACGAGTTCGATGGCGGTGTGCACGATCGAGCGCAGCGTGTCATCGAGGTCCAGGCCCGAGGTGACCACGAGCATCGCCTCGATGAGGCGATCCATGTTGTCGCGCACGTCGACGATCTGCGCGATGCGATCTTGGACCTGGCTCAGCAGCTCACGCAGCCGGAGCTGAGACAAGGTCTCGGTAACCGGTGGCTGGGCACCGGTGGAAGCGTTCTGATTCTGCCCATCCACGTCGGCCATTGTCGCACCTCGATGCTCACAGCGATGCCGCGAGCGCGTTGTCAACTGACGACAACGCTCATTGCTCGAGTTTGGAGGCCATGACCGCGGCTTGAGTCCGGCGTTCGACGCCGAGTTTGGTGAGTAGCCGGGAGACATAGTTCTTGACGGTTTTCTCGGCAAGGAACATGCGAGCCGCGATCTGCCGGTTGGTCAGGCCCTCACCGAGGAGTGCGAGAAGGGTGCGTTCCTGATCGGTGAGGGTGGCCAGTGGACCGGTCTTCTCCTCGGCCTCGGTGCGAAGTTTGGCCATCAGTGCTGCGGCCGCGCGGTTGTCCAGCAATGATTTTCCGGCGCTGACGTCGCGGATGGCCTGGATGAGTTCCAGACTCTTGATGTCTTTGATCACGTAGCCGCTGGCGCCGGCCAAGATGGCGTTGAGCATGGCTTGCTCGTCGGTGAACGAGGTGAGGATCAGACACCGCAGCTCTGGATTCGCCGAGAGCAGCTCGCGGCAGAGTTCGATACCGTTACCGTCGGGCAGCATCACGTCCAGCACCGCCACATCCGGTCGCAGGGCGGGAATGCGAGCCAGCGCCTGCGAACAGCTGCCTGCCTCACCGATGACCTCGAGGTCGGGCTCGAGGTCGATGAGGTCGGCGACGCCCTTTCGCACGATTTCGTGATCGTCGACCAAGAAGACCTTGACCATGAGTTCGGACCTTTCCGTTCAGGTGACTGTTCCAGCTTACGACCCGGTGGGACCGGACACGGGCTGCGGCGGGAAACCGCCCACAGTCAGCAGTGTGGTCGTGCGACGAGGACCGGCACCGTGGCGCGGTCGAGGACGGCTCTGCTCACCGAGCCGAGGGTGAACCCGGCGAGTCCTCGGCGGCCCCGGCTACCGACGACGACCAGTTGGGCGTTCTCGGATTCCTGGAGCAGCCGCCGGGCCGGGTCGTCTTCGGCGACTATCCGTCGTGTCGGCACCTGTGGATACTTTTCGGCGTACCCGGCCAGGCTCTGTGCGAGGACGGCCTGTGCATGCTCCGCCATCTCGGTGTCGTCCGTGTGGTTCTCGGGTGCGGTCCACGCGAGCACGGCGACGACCTCGACGTTTCGGATGGCGGCCTCGTCGAACGCGACGTCGATCGCGCGCACACTGGCGGACGATCCGTCGACGCCGACCACGATAGGCTTGTCTCGCGGCGGCAGGTCGTTCGGGGGAATCACAACGATGGGACAGACCGACCGCCTGACCAGTGCTCCGCTGACAGAACCGAGCAGGGCCCGGTCGATGGCGTCCATGCCTCGAGAGCCGACCACGAGCCGCCGTGCGGTGCGCGACTTCTTGGCAAGTACCGATACCGGGGCCGGCCATACCAAGTCGACCGAGACGTCGAGTGCGTCCGGTTCGGCCGCCTGGCGGGAAAGGTGCTCGGCGGTGGTCAGGGCCGCGACGCCCTCATCGTGATATGCCTGATTGCGCAAGGTCACCACGCCGAGACGAGGGCCGAGGTCCCATCCGATTCCGATCGCGTGCACCAGATGCAACGGCGCGTGATGCAGCGCGGCCTCCTCAGCTGCCCACCGTACCGCCGACATGGCGTGTGCGGAGCCGTCGACGCCGACAACGATGGGGCTTGCGGTCACTGCTGTGCCTCCAGAGATGTGGTCGGACGAGGCGGCGACACTGCTGTAGTTCTTCATTGTGTGCGGGCCGTCGCTGAGCACGTCATGCCGGTGAGGCGGTGGTCGGGAACTTCGCTGAACCGATGCCCGTGACGGGGCGGCGCAGCCGGTAGCTCAACGCACACACCGCGGCGCCGAGCAGTCCGAAGACCGGTTGCAGCCAGTTGAATTGACCGATGACGAACGGCTGGACCGTGACCCAGCCGAGCAGTAGCAGACCCGCGCCGATACCGGCGAGCGCCGTGTGCGCGAGGTCCCGCACCGCGAGCGCGGCGGTGAACGCCATCGGCAGGCCGACGATCACGGCCAGCAGCACCCCGGCCAGTGCCGGACTCGCGAACGGAAGCCGGTGGGTGATCTCCGCACCGAGGTCCGCGCCGCCGCCGATCAAACCCACGGCGCCGACGAACGCCCAGAACGCCACGAAGCCGGCGACACCGGCCAACGACGCGCGCAGAGCCCGCTGGGTTCGGCGCTGCTCGAATGTCGACATGTATTACTCCTTTGTGCCTAGTTCAGGTCGCTCGCGGTGCGTGATGCCCAGGCGATCGGCGGTCGCGATCGCCATCCCCAGCGCAACAGCAGCACGGCGAGGATCGAGTAGAGCGAGAAAGCTGTATACACCAGCGTTGTGCCATAGGCGTGTGCCCACAGCGGTAGTCGGGGTAGTTCGGCAATCGCGACGGCCAGCAGCACACACGCCACCGCGACGGCGGGATAGGCAAGCGGTGCGACCGCCGGGTCGGTAGCCGAATGATCACGATGCGATGACATGTATCGAGTGTCTCCAGCCGGAGGCCACGGGGTCAGGGCCTCACTGCCCTTGCTCGTGGGACCAAAGTAGGTGATGGCGCGGGTACTTCGAATCGACGCCACGTGAGATCCACTGACCCCTGCCGGCGGCTCAGTGGCGCGCGCGGGGGCGGGCGATGATCACGGGGCTCTCGGCGCCGTGCAGCACCGCTTGCGCCACCGAACCGAGGGTCATGCCCGCGAATCCGCCACGGCCGTGGCTACCGACGACGATCAGTTGCGCTCCCTCGGACGCGTGCAGGACCGCCCGGGCCGGACGGTCCTCCACGACGACCCGATCGACCTGCACCTCGGGGTACTTCTCCGCATACCCGGCAAGGCTTTCCGACAGCAGCGCTTCGGCTTCGGTCTGCATCGTCGAGCGGGCCTCGTAGCGGTAGAACTCCGACCAGGCATTGACCGCCACCAGCCGGACACCGCGGCGAGCCGCTTCGTCGAAGGCGATACCGATGGCGTCGACGCTGCACTCCGAGCCGTCGACACCGACAACGACGGGGCCATCGGCATGGACGAGAGCTTCCGGAATCACGGCGACCGGACAGTCGGCGTGCCGGGCGATGGAGGTGCTGACCGAGCCCAGCAGCGTGCGGCGCAGCGCACCGAGGCCTCGGCTGCCGACCACAACCAGCCGCGCGGAGGCGCTCCGGCTGCGCAGCACGGCGACCGCGGAACCTTCGACGGCGGTGGCGGAGACCGGGATCTCGGCGATCGCCGCGGCCGATGCCGATGCTTCGGCCGCGGCTTCGTCGGTGACCTCTTTCCCGTAACGGTGCAGTGCTACCGGGTCGTAGAGCGGACCGGCGAGTCCCGGCCCGTAGTAGTCGGCCGGGATCTCCATCGCGAAGACGATGTTCAGCGGCGCGCGGTGGTGTGCGGCGAACTCGGTGGCCCAGCGCAGTGCGAAGCGGGATTCCTGCGATCCGTCGACGCCGACCACGACAGGCTGCTTCTGGTTTTCGTGAGGGGACATGATGGGTCCTTTCTGTTTCGTTCACTGTGCTCTGCGCGCTGAGGCGCCCGGCAGAGTCGCTCGGCCCACACAGAGGGGCCGTTGGTCGGCATCCGTCTATCGGGGCGACCCGCTGCGGGACTTCGTGTCCGACATGCCGAGCGCCGCCACCGCGACAGCGAGGAGGACGGATACCGGTTGCAGCCAGGTCAACTCGCGCAGGACGACCAGCTGCAGCAGGGTCCAGGCGATCAGCGCGGCCGCGGCGGTCGCTGTCGTCGCCGCGCAATGCGGGTCCCCGTGTGCGGCGGTGAGCGCGACCACGGTCATCGGCAAGCCGACCACCAATGCGAGCGTCACCCCGGCCAGGATCGGGCTGTGCCAGGGCAGGCGGCTCTCGGCCGCGCCGAGGGATACCACGCCGGTGATCAGGCCGAGCGCACCGGCGAACGCCCAGGTCGCCACCAGGCCGGCAAGCAGGCACAGAACGGAGCGGCGAGCATCGGTGTGCGAGAGATAGTGAGAGGTCATGTGTCGAGCGTCGCGCTGCTTCCGCCGTGTCGGCAGAGCCGAAGGTCCTGCGAGGAAGGGACCGGCGACCCGATCGAGTGACATTCGGCAGTGACCGATCCAGGCCCGGTTCGGACATGCTGGGGCAGTGGTAGCGCGGATACCGCCGGGCTTGCGGCAACTGCAGGGCTATCGGCGTGAGTGGGTGCGGTCGGATGTGATCGCGGGCGTCACCGTGGCGGCGTATCTGATCCCGCAGGTGATGGCCTACGCGACGGTGGCGGGTCTGCCGCCGGTGGCCGGATTGTGGGCGACGATCGGACCACTGGCGGTCTACGCGCTGCTGGCCACCTCCCGGCAGCTCTCCGTCGGACCGGAGTCGACCACTGCGCTGCTCACCGCGGTCGCCGTGGCGCCCCTGGCCGCCGGCGATCCGGACCGGTACGCGGCGTTGGCCGCGGCACTGGCGCTGGTGGTCGGCGGATTGTGTCTGCTCGGCGCCGCGATGCGACTGGGAGTGCTGGCCGACCTGCTGTCCCGCCCGGTGCTGATCGGTTACCTGGCCGGGACGGCGGGGCTGATGATCGTGGGTCAGCTCGGACGGGTCACCGGCGTACCGGTCGACGGGGATTCGGTGACCGCGCAGGTAGGTTCGTTCGTGGCCGACATCGATCGGTGGCATCCCGCGACCGCGGCGCTGGCCGGTGCCGTTCTGGTGATGCTGTTGATCATGGCGAAGTGGCTGCCGCGCGCGCCGGGTCCGTTGATCGCCGTGCTCGCGGCGACGGTGGCGGTCGCGGTGTTGTCGTTGCGGCGGTTCGGGATCGAGGTGGTCGGTGAGGTGCCCGCCGGTTTGCCGGTGCCCGCGCTGCCCGCCGTGGGCGCTGGCGATCTGACGGCGTTGTTGTTACCCGCCGTCGGTATCGCCGTCGTCGGCTTCTCCGACAACGCGTTGACCGGCCGGGCGTTCGCGGCGCGCCACGGTACTCACGTGCAGGCCAATACCGAGCTCGCCGCGCTGGGGGCGACGAATGTCGCCTCTGCGCTGACACACGGATTCCCGGTGAGCTGTAGTGGCAGCCGCACCAGCATCGCCGACCTGATGGGTGCTCGCACGCAGCTCTACGCACTGGTGTCACTGGCGGCGGTATTGGTCGTGCTTTTCGGCGCACGGGGTGTGCTGGCCGGATTCCCCTCGGCGGCGCTGGGAGCGCTGGTGGTGTACGCGGCGCTGCGGCTGATCGACGTGGGAGAGTTCCGGCGCATCGCGCGGTTCCGCCGCAGTGAGCTGTTGCTCGCGCTGGGAACGGTGGCCGCCGTGCTGGTGCTCGGAGTGTTGTACGGGGTGCTCGTGGCGATCGCGTTGTCGGTCTTCGATCTGCTGCGCCGGATCGCGCGCGCCCACGACGCCGTGCTCGGTTTCGTTCCCGGCGTCGCGGGCATGCACGACGTGGACGACTACCCCGACGCGAAACCGATACCGGGACTGGTGATCTATCGCTACGACGCGCCGCTGTGCTTCGCCAACGCGGAGGATTTCCGTAAACGCGCACTCGGAGCGGTGGACTGGTGGGGTGAGCGAGGTGAGGAACCGGTGCGCTGGTTCGTGCTCAACGCCGAGGCGAACGTCGAGGTGGACCTGACCGCCCTCGACGCGGTCGAGCAGGTGCGAGCCGAGCTCGTCTCGCGCGGAGTGGTCTTCGCGATGGCCCGGGTCAAACACGACCTGCGTGACGATCTCGACGCGTCAGGGCTGACCGAGCGGATCGGACCCGACAGGCTCTTTCCCACCCTGCCGACCGCGCTCGACGCGTTTCGCTCGGACACCGGCACGAGGCCGATCGACCATCGCGGCGATGACCTTGTCCCCTGACACCGGCCGCCGGAACTCGGCCATGCTCGAGAGACGAATCCGACGCCCGAAACGAACATGCCGACGAAAGGAAACGACATGTCATCCGACGACATCCGTCCCGCCCAGCATCGGACCGCGCCAGTGCTTGCCGCGGTCGACGGTTCGGCAATCTCCTATCAGGCCGCCGCCTGGGGAGCTGCCGAAGCCGTGCTGCACCACCGGCCACTGCATATCCTCACCTCGGCCGCCCTTCCGGTCGGCTCGGGGCCCGCGCTGTCGTTGGGTGAGGCAGATCTCGAGTGGTTGCGCGTCGATGCCGAGCGCATCGTCGGTGAAGCCGCCAGGGTGGCGCGTGCGGCGGTTCCCGACGAGGATCTCGTCGTCACCACCGAGGTGAGTTTCGAATCAGCGGCCCCACTGCTGATCGAGCGCTCGGCTTCTGCCCGGATCCTGGTGGTCGGCAGCAGGGGGCTCGGTGCCTTCCAGCGCGGTCTGCTCGGTTCGATCAGTACAGCGGTAACCCGTCACGCGCGCTGCCCCGTCGCGGTGATCCATGGGAACGTCGCGACCGACCCGGTGTCGGCCGCGCTGCCGGTGCTCGTGGGCGTCGACGGGAGCGCCAACAGCGTCCCGGCGGTGGAACTCGCCTTCGAGGAGGCCTCGCGGCGGAAAGTGGATCTCGTCGCGTTGCACGCGTTCAGCGACTACAGTGCCGACCTGCCCACGATCGGCTGGGAGATGGGCAGGCAAACCGCGGAGGCCGAGCTCGGCGAAGCTCTGGCCGGGCATGCCGAGCAGTATCCGGACGTAGATGTCCGCAGGATCGTGGTGGCCAACCGTCCGGTTCGTTCGCTGCTCGACGCATCGTCTTCGGCGCAACTTCTCGTCGTGGGTAGTCACGGGCGCGGTGGCTTCGCCAGCATGGTGCTCGGTTCGACGAGTAACGCACTGCTGCATTCGGTGGAGATCCCCATGATCGTGGTCCGCGATCGCGGGTGACGGGTTCGCCCAGCCACGGGTGCAGCGAAGAAAGGGCGCCCATCGCTACTGCGGTGGGCGCCCTTTCGCGGTGGGGGTCACTTCTCTGTCAGGACATCGACCAGCGGTCTGCGCGGAGTGGGTGGTGGTCGCCGGTCGTCGGGTGCGGTACCGATCCGCACGACGATTTGTGGAACACCGGGATGGCTGATGAGCGCGGCCAAGAGGCGTCGGCCGCCGGCGAGTTCGGTGATATGCGTCAGTGGACAGGTGGACAGCCCTGCGGCGGTGCATTCGAGCAGGACGGCCGACAGTGCTTCGCCTGCTCGAAGCCAGCTCATGGGTTCCTCGCCGGTCGCGGTGAGAACGAGCAGGCGCGCGTGGTCGCGCAGGCCACCCCGACGCGCGGACGGACCGGGTGAGGGGAAGTCGCGAGCCACACCGACCCGGGCGAGCTCGGAGTCCGAGACCAGTGCTGCGGGCGGCACACCGTCAGGAGTATCGGAATGGCCTGCCCACCAACGGATCTCGGCCTGGTACTCCATGTCGTACCGGTGCAGGGCTCCGGCTTGCTCGGAGGTCAGAGACAACCGCGCCCGCGCGTCTTCGTCGAGGACGTCGAGGGTGAGGTGATGGGGGACGACGAGTTCGTCCAATGCCATACGCACCGACGCCCATCCGATCGGCTCGTTCATCGGCAGCCGATCGGTGTAGCGACGCTCGACCGCGTCGGCTCGACGGAAGATCCCGATCGGCGGTTCCGGCCACGGCCGGAATTCGAGAGTCGCCATCAGTTCCGGACGTGCCGGGTCGGGCAACCGCACCACGTCGGTGTGCCAGCACTGAGAGGCCAGCACGGTCCGCACGTGGTGCAGGACAGCGCCGCAGCTGATGATCGCCTGGCGGGCGTGTGGGTCAGCGGCGGTCAGACGGCGATCGGAATCGCGCCACAGCTCGAGACGGGCACCGTCGAACACCCAGTGCCACGGTTGGGTGTTGTGGACCGACGGTGCCCGACACCCGAGCCGAATCGCTGTGCGGACCGTGGCACGGGCGGGTGCTGAACGCGTTGCGGGAAGGTCTTGTTCGTCACTCATGTCCCCAGTCTGATCGGTGCCCGCGGTTTTCCGAGACGGTCTTTACGCACGTTCGCCGGTGACCAAATGCCTTCCTGGTCTGATCAGCCGGGGTGCACGACCATGACCGGACAATCGGCGTGCTGTACCAGGAAGTTGCTGGTCGAGCCGAGTAACAGACCGCGGAACCCGCCGCGGCCACGACTGCCGACCACGAGCAGCCCCGCGGACCGTGACAACTCGGTCAGCCGTTCGCGCACACCGTACACCACGATCTCGCGGCGCACGACGACGTCGGGAAACTGTTCTGTCCAACCGGCCAGTCGTTCCGACAGCAGTGCCGCGTCGGCTGTCGCGATGTCATCGATCGGCGGCGACAGAAAGCTCGAATCGGCGAAGCCACCGCCTGACAGGTCACTCCAGCCGTGCACGGCCAGGAGCTCGGTACCGCGTTGTGAGGCTTCGGAGAACGCCGCCGCGATCGCCGGCTCACTGATCTTGCTGCCGTCCACTCCGACGACGACGGGACCGGAGGTGCGGTCGTCGGTTCCACGCACCACGACGACCGCACCACGCGCGTGTGAGGTGACCGCGAGCAGCGTCGAACCCAGGTGCGAGATCGCCCCTGCCTCCGATGCGACGCCGAGGACGATGAGGTGCGCGTGCTCCGACGCCGCGATGAGCGCGTGGGCCGGGCTACCGCCGCTGACGAGTTCGGTCGTCACTGTGACACCGGGAGCGGCGGTGCTTGCCTGTTCCCGGGCAGTGGCCAGTACGCGCTCGGCCGCGCCGCGGATGTCCTGCATAGTGGCGAAGATGAACGCGTCGTAGGCGCTGTGTGGCGTTCTGTCGGTGACCGGACCGGTGCAGTGCACGATGTGCAGCGCGCGGCCGCGGTCGGCGGCAGTGCGGGCCGCCCAACACACGGCAGCCCGCGAGCCCGGAGATCCGTCGGTTCCGACGACGACCGCGGCGGCGGGGTTCCGGTGTGGGGATTCACTGTGCTGTTTCATGGTCGGCTTCCTGTCGTCGAGGTGTGTCACACCGGGCTTCGGACGGGCTCGGGGCTGAGATCGGGGGAGTCGTGCCACACGCGACAGGCCGTCGCGACGGAGTCGGCGAGGCGACCGGCCGTATCGATGTCGACTGCGCCGGGCCAGGCGGGGTTGGTGGCGGCCATCGCCTCCGCGATCTGGGGCGTGGCGTCGGACTCACTGTCGCGACGCTCACGGATACGCTGGAAGGCGAGTTCGGCCGGGCACACGCACCGCAGGGCGACGAGCTCGGCGGCGACATCATCGGCCAGTGCGGCGGCGCGGTGACGTTGCTCGGGATCCGACCAGCTCGCGTCGAGCACGACCGGAACACCGGAAGCCAGCAGCACGTTGGCGCGCCACAGAAGTTCGTCGTAGACCCTTGCCTTGTTGGCCGGAGTGTATCGACCGGCGCCGAACTGCCCGACGTGACCACCGACCGCGCCGACACGGGCCAATTCGTTGCGGACATGGTCGCTCGAGATGAGTACGGCCCCGGTCCGAGCTGCGAGTTCCGTGGCGACAGTCGACTTGCCGGTGCCGGGCAGGCCGCCGATAGTGGTGAGCCGTACCGTGCCGCGGGCCAGACGGCGTTCGGCCAGCGCGAGATGGTCGCGCGCCCGATCGGCGGCGGTGTGGTCACCCTGGCCGGCGCGGATCACGTCGACCTTGGCTCGTACGGTGGCCCGGTAGGCGATGTAGTGGTCGCGTAGTGACGCCGGCGCGGGATCCGCGGACTCGCGCAGGTACTCGTCGACGAACCGATCGGCGAGGTCTGCCTGCCCGACAGAATCGAAATCCATGGCGAGAAAGGCGACATCGTCCAAGCGGTCGACGTAGCGCAACCGATCGTCGAAATCCAGGCAGTCCAGCACCCGGAAGCCGTCGGGTAGCTCGAAGATGTCCTCGGCCAGCAGGTCGCCGTGGCCGTCGACGATCCGCCCGTCGGCGATCCGCTGGTCCAGCAGCGGGGCCCGGCCGTCGAGGTATCTCATCGCGCGTCGGTCGATCCGCGCGAGCACGTCGGGGTCGATGATGTCGGCCGCTGCCTCGTGTAACGGGTCGAGAAGCGAACGCCAGCGGGTACGCAATGCCTTCGCCGTGCCTGTCCGATTGATGTCGGGCCTGTGCGGGGATTCGTCGTGGAAGCGGACCAGCAGATGTATCAGGCTGGTAAGGGCATCCGTGGAGTAACCCGGTTGCGCGAGCAGCACCGACAGTCGCCGATCCGCAGGCATCCGCCGCATGATCAACACCGGCTCAGCCGGGCCGCCGGTGGGGTCGCCGAGGTGAGCGACCCCGAGGTAGACGTCAGGATTGATGCGCCGATTCAGCTCGAGCTCGCGGGCGCACGCGCGCTCGCGCAGCACGGTCGTGCTGAAGTCGAGAAAGTCCGTACGCAACGGCTTCTTCACCTTGTAGGCGCGGTCGCCGTAAAGAAGGACCACTCCGCTGTGGGTCTCGTGGACCTGGGCGGGCTCCGGCGGCGGCCGGTGCCCTGGTTCGCCGTTCATGAGGGCAGAACGAGCGAGGCGCCCGCGGTCGCGCCACCGTCGAGGACGAATTCCGACCCGGTGGAGAAGGTGGCCTCGGTGACGACGAAACCGACCATCGCGGCGACTTCCTCGGGCTCGCCGAAACGTGGAAGTGGCTGCCCCGCGGCGACACTCTCGTCCATACTCGCGGTCATCGGGGTGTGGATCGGGCCGGGATGCACCGAGCAGACCCGCACGCCGTCCTTGCCGAGCTCGAGCGCGGCGGCTTTGGTGAGCCCGCGCAGTCCCCATTTGCTGGCGACGTAGCCCGCGATGCCGGAGTAACCGATAAGCCCTGCTGTGGAGGAGACATTGACGATGACACCGTCGCCGGCGGCGCGCAGCCGGGGCGCGGCCAGATGCATACCGAGCCAGGCACCGACCAGATTCACATCGAGGACATGGCGGAACTGCGTGGGAGTCTCGGATTCGACGCCGCCGAAGTCGAGGATGCCGGCATTGTTCACCAGCACCGCCAGTGGCCCGAAGTCCGCTTCGGCGTCGTCGAGCACCCGCTGCCACTCGTGCTCGTCGGTGACGTCGAGGTGGCGGAAGACTGCCCTGGATCCGATGGCCTGCGCGACGGCGTTGCCGTCACGTTCCAGCAGATCGGCGACGACGATCCCGGCGCCCGTCTTGGCCAACGTGTGCGCGACGGCCGCGCCGATGCCGCGTGCGCCGCCGGTGACGACGATGCTGCGTCCTTGGAGATCGAACATGGTGATCGGACCTTTCTGTGGATTGTGGATGAGAGGTCGGGGCCGGTCCGGCTCCGTGTCCCGGTAGGCATTGGCCCCCGGTGGGCTGCAGTCAGACGGGTGCCGGCTGGACTATCGGGCCGGTCGGGGCGTGGCGTTCTGCGCGCTGTTTGATGCCGAGCAGCATCTTGCGCTCCATCACCCAGCTGCCTGGCTCCATGATCAAGCGATTGAACAGACGGGCGGCCGGTGAGGCGGAAGGGGCCGCTATCCGGTTGCGACTGATCAGTCGCGTGCGACTCCCGTCGGGGTACAGGGCGAAAGCCCACACCCAGTTGCCGTCGGTCGAGCTGAAGACGAGGGCACGCGCGGGGTCGAGGACTGCCACGCGCATCGTCGGCCCGCTGTCGCCGAGAGCGAAAGTGTCTCCGACGGAGAGCTTCTGGAATTCGGGCAGGATCGAGTCGGCGCTGTGCATGTTCAGGCCGAGGAGGTTTTCGATCCAGTCATAGGTGTAGGCACCCCCACGGCCTGGACCGAACTGGACCAGCCACGGCCATATCTCTGCTGCCTCGACATCAATGGCCACGGCGCGAGTGGAGACGATGTCGGGCCGGGGGAGCAGGTCGTCTCCGGGCATCTCGCGTGTTGCTTCTTCCGGTGTCGCTCCCCAATGCAAGCACCGTTCGCGCAGCAAGTATCGGTAGCCCATCACCCACGCGGTGCCGACGACACAGATTGCGGTCGCGAACACGGTCGTCTTCTTCATCACGCAGTCCTTCATAACCCCAGCTGACAGCAGTCTTTTCGGTTCATGCGGGTGGTCGATCAGGGATGGACGATGCTCGCCGGGGCGTGCGGCAGGGCGAGGGCATCACCGATTCTGGTGGACCACTCGCGTACGGCCTGCCAGTCGCGCAGATCGCCGTAGCGAGCGCCGCCGAGTACCCGGTACATGGTCCTGGCTCGCCAGGAGACGCCCGCGCGTTCGTACTTTCCGGCGAAAGGGGTGTAATCGTGCGGATGCACCATGCTGATCACCGCGGCGATCTTGCGTGGGATCTGACGGCCCGCCCACCGCCCGACGGGCCCGCGCAGCGCCGGTCCGAGCCCGACGCTGAACAGCCAGACATCCTTGTCCTGCAACGTTTTCAGGTTGTGGCGGAGGTACGCCGTGGCTTCCGGGAGGAAATCCATGTCGTGGATCGCGCTGCCGATGACCACGGTGTCGATGGTGGACAGATCGGGTGCGTGTCCGACGTCGTGCAGTTCGGCTCTGGCACCGCGGGCGGCCAGGTTGTCGTAGATGAATTCGGCGATGTCGCGCGTCGAGCCCTGCGCGGTGGCGTACAGGACGGCGATCCGGGGCGAGGAAGTTGTAGTCATGTCGTCAGCGTCGCTCGAGTCGACGGTCGACGGTCAGAGCCGGGATGCCTCCAATCGAAGGACCAAGGGCCTGTCCGGTAGGTGCTGGATGCGAAACAGATCCGGAACCGAGTTCCGTCCGCGACGCGCGGTGCCCAAGGACTCTCTCGGTCGGGACCACGGCCCCTAACGGCGGCCGCGGCGTCCTGGTCGAATGTTGATCACCGTCGCTGTCGTCGTTCTCCGAGATCGCGGCGGCTTCTGTCCGCGGCGCCAACGCAGCCGATACGGGGTGCTGAACAAGGTCACGCCCGGGATTTCTCACAAGGAGACCACGATGCGCAGTAATCGTTTCGACATCGGAGAGCGGCGATGATCGCCGACACGGCCGCACGCTGGATGATGCTCGCCGTCGGCATGCTCGCGACTGTGGGCCTCGTCGACGCCGCGACCGGCCGGAACTGGGATCTGGTCGCTGTTTTCGGAGCCATCGTGGTTCTGGGCCTGGTGGCGGCGCTGAGGCTGCCGAGTCGTCGACGCTCGATCCGCATCCGTGGCGACCTGGCGCAGTGGCTGGTACTGCGGGCCGCCGACGGCGACGAGCCGGTCGGCCGGATCGCCGACCGTGCCGTCGCCGCCTACCGTTGTGGCCTGGCCGGCGAACGGGAATCGTCATGACCGGGACCGAATTCCTCGCACCGACCACACCGCCGGAGCAAGGCTGTGTGCGGGTACTGGACGGCGCGGGAGCCGCCGGGAAGATCGTCGGCGGTAAAGCCGCAGCGCTCGACCGGCTGATCGGTTGGGGTGTCCGGGTACCGCCGGCCGCCTGCGTCACCGCTGACGCCTACCGGGTCGTCGCCGCGGAACCTCCGGTCGGGGCGTTGCTCGCACGGCTCGAACGGGGAGAGGTCGTCGCCGCGACCGAGGTCGACGCGGTCTTCCACCGAGCCGGGCTGCCCGGTGCGCTGCTCGACGAGGTATGCGCGGTCGCCGCCGGGTTGGCTGACGGGCGCCCCGTGGCGGTGCGCTCCTCGGCGACGGTGGAGGACATGGATTCCTCGTCCTTCGCCGGGCAGTACCACTCGGTGCTCGATGTCGACCCGGCCGACCGCGCCGCGGTCGCGCATGCTGTGTTGTCGGTGTTCTCGTCGCTGCACCATCCGGCCCCTCGCGCGTACCGCAGAGCGCTGGGTCTCGCGGACGACGATGTGGCGATGGCGGCGCTCATCATGCCGATGGTGGCGGCGCTGCGCAGCGGGGTGCTGTTCACCCAGGATCCGACTGGACCGGCCGCAACGGTGCGGATCGAAACCGTCCACGGTCTCGCCGAGGGCCTGGTGTCAGGGAAGCGTACTCCGGCGGTGCTGTTGGTTCCGGGCGGCGCGGTGCCCGATGACAGCGCCGAAGAGATCGAGCCGTTGATCACCGTCGCGCGAGAGATAGAACGCCGCGCCGGCTGCCCGCAAGATGTCGAGTGGGCTTGGGACGGAAGCACTTTGTGGATCGTGCAAGCCCGACCGATCACCGTGCTCACCACCGACCGGGATCCCTTCGACACCGACGCGGAGGAGATGACGGGCCACCACTTCACGACCGCGGGCATCGCCGAAATGCTGCCGGGGGTTCTGCCGCCACTGCGCTGGGAGGTCTGCTCTTTCGTCGTAGAGGAGGCGTTGCGCACGATGTTCGACGTCCTCGGCACCACGACACCGGACGGAATGGCGTCGCCGCATCGGCTACTTCGCCGGGTACAGGGGCGAGCAGCGCTGGATACGGCCGCCGCCGAAGCCGCAGCCGCCCACCCGACAGGCCGCATCGATGCGCTCGGGCACCATGTTCGAGCCGGTCGGGCGCGGCGCCGAGCCGTATTCGACGCCGATGTCGTGATCACCGCCGCGCGGGAAATCGGCCGCGAGGCAACATCGTTGAGTGCGCGCAGTGGCGCGGAGCTGGCCCGGTACCAGCTGGCGCTGATCGATCTGATGACGCGTGCCATGGCTGCCGAGATCACCGTCGCGGCGGACGCGGGGGCGATCCACGAGGGGCTTCGGCAGCTGCTGAGACGCTTCGGCCCGGATTCCGAGGCCGACCGGTTGGCGGGAGCGCTGACTGTTCCGGAGACCGTCATCACTGTCGATTCGCGCGCCTCGATGGCGGTTCCGGGTGGCCCGACGTGGATCGAGTCGGGCCGGGAGCCGTCGGTCGTGACGCAGCACAGGGCTCAGCCCGTCGGCGTCGACGCCGCGATGAAGCTGATCGAGGCAAGTCCTCGGCGACCGAAGACCGACATCACCCGGTGGCTACGACTGCGCCAACTGGAACGTCTTGTCACCGAGGCACGTGCACAGTTCGAACGGCGTGAGCGCACCAAAGCGGCGATTCTGTCGCTCGGCGGTGAGCTTCGCCGGGTCCATCTCGAAGTCGGCCGCAGATCGGCGGCCGACGGGGTGCTCGCGTGTGCGGCGGACGTCGAACTCCTCACCGTCGGGGAATTCCGGGCACTGTCGGTGGGTGACCCTCCGCCGGTCCCGGCGATACTCGATCGGCGCAGGCGCCGGTTACGCAGGCAGGAGCAGCTCGATCCGCTCCCACAGACCTTCTCCGGGGAAGACGAGTCGGCTGGTTCCACGGCCACCCTGCACGGTCGGCAGCTGACCGGATGGGCGGCGGGCAACGGCACGTTTCGTGGGACCGGCCGCCGTCTCACCACCCCGGATGAACCTCTCGGCAGCGATGAGATCCTGCTGGCCACTACGACAGATCCCTCCTGGGCGCCGCTGCTGATGCGTTGTGGGGCAATGGTGATCGAACAGGGCGGCCCGCTGTCGCACGCGGCGATCCTGGCCCGTGAGTTCGGCGTGCCCGCTGTGTTCAATCTGCCCGGTGCCGCACGGGCCCTCGACGGGCACAGACTCGAGGTCGACGGCACCGCCGGGACCGTGACTATTCTCGACGAAGGACGTTCCGATGACCTCGCCCGCGCGTGACCGCGCCCGCGCCGCACTACTCGGCGTAGATCGGTTGCATATCTTCGTCCCCGCGATCATGAGCGTGGGTTTGCTGTTCTGGCTCGCCAGTGAATTGCGTGAGTTGGTCCGCAGCAGCGGCGACGCCTCGCGCGCCAAGCGGGCAGGCATCGCGGGGCATGCGCTGGCTCGGTTCACGACCGCGACGTCGGAGCCGGATACCGCGGCCCGGCGCGGCCTTCGTCCGCGCCCCGTCTACCTGCTGATCGCGCTGACCCTGGCGGGGGGAGCGGTGTATGTGACGATCGGGTCGGTCGCCAATTTCTTTCAGCAACCCGGCTGGGTGGCCGATATCGCCTGGCTGCTCAGCCTTTCGCTCGCCGTAGCGGTCGCGGCCCTCGCCTACGCGGTGGTCTCGGCCTTGGTGTTCGTCCACTACCCGTCGCCCCCTCGGCGGTTGGCGCGCGTGCTCACCAACACCCCCTTGACGACGCGGCCGGTGGACGGTGCCGAATGGTCGGCCCGCCCACCCTGGCAACTCGGTGCCGGGTTCATGGCCGCGGCGGCCGCTTCGGCGCTGCTGTCACTGGTTGTCGCGGCGTCTCCCTATGTGGTCGACGGGTTCGATCGCCGGGTCGCGGCATGGTTCGACGGGTTGTCGACTCCGGCCTTGTCCCGCTTCACGGACGCCGCGTTCGATACCAGGACGGTGCTGGTACTGGTGGTCCTCGTCGGGCTGGCGTCGATCCGGTGTCGCGCGCTCGCCGTCACCTATGCGGTGGCCACCGGTTTCGGGTTGCTGGCCAGTGTGGGACTTCGGGCGGTGATCGAACGACCTCGCCCGCTCGATGGGCCGATGGCCGGTGCGCTGGATTCCTACCCCAGCGGACACGTGATGCAGGCGGTCCTCATCGCGGGATTGGTTCCGCTGGCGGTCGCGACGCTGCTGCATCGCCGCCGGCTCATTCCGGTGCTCACCATGGTTCTGGGGGTAACGGCCGCGGCCGCCGCCGTCGATCGCGTGGCCGAAGGTCTGCACAGCCCGACCGATGTGTTGGGCGGGGTGGGGATCGGCTTGGCTCTGGTGCTCGGAGCGCGCTGGGTGATCGTGCGCCCCCGCGCCCACGTAGCCTGCCGGAACTGTCTGTGGTCGCCGCATCCGCAACAGCCCCATGCCGCGCGCGGCGCGATTCCGCTGACGGCGTCGGCCGCGCAGATCGTGCGATTGCTCGCGCACCTGTCCGCCGCGGTTGTCGCCCTGACCCTGGCCGTGCTCACCCTGACGGTGGGTGTGCCCTCGAGTGGTGAGGGCTTCGTATTCGGTTCACGCGTCGAGACGCCGGTGCAGTTGGCGCTCGCGGGTGTGGTGTCGCTCGGTGCGTTGATCTCGTGGCGGTGGGAGGCGGTCGGTGCTGTGCTCATCGCGGTAGCGGCGAGCTGCCTCGGTGTGTTCGCCGCTGTCGAGTACGAGCCGATCTACGCCATGCTGCTCGCCGGCGGCGCGATGGTGCCTTCGGTGTTGCTGTGGCTCAGTTGGCAGCACCGTCGCACGGCCGTGGAACTGGTCGCGCTCGCGGTGGTCACTCTGCTGTTGCTCGCCGGTACCTGGTTCGGGGCGAACCGGGTGTACGCGATCTATTTCGGGCCGACCCACCCGGAGAGCAGCGCCCCGGCACTGTCGGTGGACCGGGTGGAATGGGTCTGGTCGGGCGGTCTGCGCAGCGACGGGGTCACCGTGAACGCCAGGTTGGCTTCCGGCCGCAGTACTGCACTGCTTCGGGTCACCGCGGCCGACGGCGGTGTCGTGGAGTCGGAACCGGCAGTCGCGCAGGAACATCGGATCGCTCGCATGGAGGTCGACGGGTTGCGGCCAGGCATCGCCTACACCTACCAGGTCGTCGTCGACGGAACACCGGACAGTTCGCGCGGTACCGGGCGTTTCACCACGCCGGTGGACGGTCCGATGTCGTTTCGTGTCACCGCGGGCGCCTGTGCTCGGGTCGGTTCCAACGGCGCGGTCTTCGACGCGCTGGCAGCCGAGAACGGACTGTTCCACCTCGCCCTCGGCGACCTGCATTACGCGAATATCGAAAGCACCACGCCCGGTGAGTTCTTCGCGGCGTACGACAGGGTACTGACCAGTCCCGGCCAATCCGCCCTCTATCGGGACAGCCCGGTGGCTTACGTGTGGGACGACCACGACTACGGCCCCAACGACGCCGGCGCCGACTCTCCGGGACGAGACGCGGCGCGCACGGCGTTCGGCGCCACCACCCCGCATTATCCGTTCGGCTCGACGCGAGGAACCATCAACCAGGCCTTCACCATCGGCCGGGTGCGGTTCATCATGACCGACGGCCGCTCGGAGTCGACGTCGGAGTCGGTGCTCGGCATCGACCAGCGGAACTGGCTGATCGAGGAGCTGACGCGTTCGAGCCGTACCCACGCCCTGGTGGTGTGGGGCAACTCCCTGCCGTGGATCGGGGAAGCGCGTGCCGGTGGGGACGGTTGGCCCGGACATGCCCGCGAACGCCAGGAAATCGCCGACGCGATCGCCGACGCCGGGATCCGAAACTTGGTGATGGTCGGCGGCGACGCGCACATGGTCGCGATCGATGACGGCACCAACAGCGACTATTCCGGCAAGGGCGGTGCGGGTTTCCCGATTCTGCAGGCGGCGGCTCTGGACCGCCCCGGCAGTGTCAAGGGCGGTCCCTACAGTGGTGGGACATTCCCCGGTGGCGGACAATACGGGGTGCTCGACATCACCGACGACGGGACGAACCTGCAGGTCGATCTTCTCGGAAAACGCTGGGATGGAACCGTTCTCACCAGCTACAGGTTTCCGGTCCCCCAGCGGTCCAAGTGACCGGGTCGTTTTGTGAGCGGGCCTTTTCCAGCTGCGAGCGCGCCAGGTTGACAGTCAACGGGATCAGGTGCGTCCGGATGCGAGCGGTCCGGGCCAGCCGCTGGTGCGTGAGTTCTACTACTTGTCGTACGTATGCTTCGGGCAAGCTGGGGAACTTGGTGACGAACGCGCGCGCTATCGCATCGATCTCGTCTGTCTCCACTCGTGGTGCGGCGACGACCTCACCGGGGGATACGCCATCCGGTTCGGCGGCGGCGGTATCCGAACAAGCGTAGGTCGACCTGGTCACGAATCTCTCCCTCGATGAGAACTGCGCACATCTGTGAGATGTAGATTCGCCACTTCCCGGTCGGGGCCATAGGGGCATCCGGCCTCTGGGCGAAGATCGAACGGCCCTACTCGGTCCCGCTCGGCCACCGGTTCACGGTTCGTTCCAGCGACGATGACCCGAAGTCCCTCGCAACGGGGCCGTCCTGCCCTTCTCGGTGGCCAGGTCATACGTGGACAGTACGAGTACTGACCGATCGACACCGAGGACGGACACCATGGACCGCGGACTTCCCGACGACAACACCGTGAAGGCGGCGCTGGCACTGGCCGGCCGTGCGCCGTCCGTGCACAATGTGCAACCGTGGCGCTGGCGCATCGCCGACCACAGTATTCACCTGTATCTCGACCGTGAGCGGGCGCTGCCCGCCACCGATCCCGACGCGCGCGACTTGGTGCTCAGCTGCGGCGCCGCACTGCACCACCTGTCGGTGGCGCTGACGGCGATGGGCTGGGCGCCGGTGATCCACCGGATCCCCGATCCCGCCAACCCTGATCACCTGGCGGCGTTGACCCTGGTCAGGCATCGGCCCACCACACTCGATGTCGACCTGAGCAAGGCCATCACCGTGCGCCGGACCGATCGGCGTCACTACACTTCGTGGCCCGTGCCGCCGGGCTTCCTCGGATTGTTCACCGAACGTGCGGCGGCACTGGGCGCCATCGTTCACCGGATCGAGGACCGGCAACGGGTGATAGCAGCGGCACAGCAGGCGAGCGAACTCCATGCCGCCGACGAGTCCTACCGGTTCGAACTCGCCCTGTGGTCGGGTCGCCACAGCAGCGCCGACGGTGTCCCCGCACGCAACGCCCCACCCATCGATCCCGACGACGACTTTCCGCCACGAGCGTTCGCGGCGGCCGGATTCCTCGACCCGGCAACCGAGCCCGACCATGCCGAACTGCTGGTGGTAGGCACCGGGGCCGACGATCTCGGATCCAGGCTACGGGCGGGGGAGGCGCTGAGCGCGCTGCTGCTGACTGCGACGGGAATCGGGTTGGCCACCTGTCTGCTGACCGAGCCGCTCGAGGTCGGTTCGCAGCGCGCCCGGCTGCGCGACGAGTTGTTGTCCGGCACCGCCTATCCGCAGGCTTTCGTGCGCGTGGGATGGGCGCCGACCAGCGCCGGCCTTCCTCCGGAAACGCCGCGGCGTCCGGTGGAGGAACTGCTGCTCTCCGAGGAGGAGACCGCCGATCACGGGAGCACGCGGTGGACACCGGTCGGGAAATGAGCGATGTCAGCCCCGCAATCGCCATCGCGATCTCGGGGCTGACCAAGACCTTCGGTCGCACCAGGGCACTGGATGCCCTGAACCTCACCGTTCGCGCGGGTGAGGTCCACGGATTCCTCGGTCCCAACGGAGCGGGCAAGAGCACGACCATTCGGGTGCTGCTCGGGTTGCTTCGGGCGGACTCGGGCACGGTTCGAGTACTCGGGCTCGATCCCTGGGCCGATGCGGTCGCCCTGCACCAGCGGCTCGCCTACGTTCCGGGGGAGGTCGCCCTGTGGCCCGGCCTGACCGGCGGCGAGACCATCGATCTGCTCGCTCGGCTGCGTGGCGGTATCGACCCCCGCAGGCGTGCCGAGTTGCTCGCTCGCTTCGAGCTCGACCCTTCGGTGAAGGCACGCGCCTATTCGAAGGGGAACCGCCAGAAGGTGGCCTTGGTCGCCGCGCTGGCCTCGGACGCGCAGCTGTTGTTGCTCGATGAACCGACTGCGGGGCTCGACCCGTTGAAGGAGGCGGAATTCCAGCGGTGTGTGCGCGAGCTGGCAGCCGAAGGACGCACTGTGCTGCTGTCGAGCCATCAGCTCGCCGAGGTGGAGGCCCTGTGCGATCGCGTCAGCATCATCCGCGGCGGTGCAACGGTGCAGAGCGGCTCGCTGACCGAGCTGCGGCAGCTGCGATCCACCTCGATCAGTGTCGAAACAGTCTGCCCAGCAACGGGACTCGCCACGATACCCGGGGTGAGCGGCCTGACCGTGGAGGGTCGTCACGCTCGCTTCGAGGTGGAGGGCGCGCACTTCGACGCCGTCCTGCGTGCGTTGGCCGACCTCGGCGTCGTCGCGATGACCAGTAGCAAGCCGACGTTGGAGGACATCTTCCTGCGCCAGTACACGGGAGAACCGCAAGCGCTGGGAGCCGTCTCGTGAGCACCGACATGCTTCGCCGGGAGGCGACGGGCGTAGCGGCGCTCGTCCGCTTCACCTTGCGGCGCGAACGGTGGGTGCTGCCCTGGTGGCTGCTCGGCGCCGCTGCCCTGCTGGCCATGCAATCGGTGAGCAGCCAGAACTTCTACGACTCGCCTGCGAAGCTGGCGCAGCTGCGATCCACCATGAGTGCCAACGCGGCGATCGTCGCGATGGGCGGGCCGGTTCGTTTGCTGCAAACAGTCGGTGGGGAAATCGTTTTCGAGATATTCGCCTACCTGGCGATCGTCGTCTCGCTGATGAATATGTTCCTGATCGGCAGGAACACCCGCTCGGACGAGGAGACGGGCCGGACCGAACTGATCCGGTCGGCACGCGTGGGCCGGCGCGCGCCGGTCGTGGCAGCACTGTGCGTCGCCGCGCTCGCCGATGTGGCCGTGGCACTGCTGCTCGCCGTTACGGCGGCGGTGACCGGGTTACCCGTGCAGGGCGCTGTACTGATCGGGGTGGCGATCGGCGGGCTCGGGTTCACCGTCGCCGCGGCGACGACTGTAGCCGCACAGGTATTCGAGAACCCGCGCAGCGTCTACGGGGCGATCAGCGGACTGGTCGCGGTGGCGTATGTCCTGCGCGCGGTCGGTGATGTGGGAACGGATGCGGTCGCCTGGCTTTCGCCGATCGGGTGGGGACAGCGGACCTACCCCTTCGTCGACGATCGATGGTGGCCACTGCTGCTCTTCGCGGCGGTGTCGGTGGCGCTGATAGCGGTGGGGTTCGCGCTGGCCGAACGCCGGGATTTCGGTGCGGGGCTACTACGATATCGTCCGGGCCGCGACACCGCATCGCGCCGGCTCGGCTCGCCGATCGGTCTGGTGTGGCGTCTGCAACGGCACAGTGTTTTCGGGTGGTGCCTCGCGGCATTCGTGCTCGGCCTCGCCTACGGCTCCTTCGCCGACAGCATCGAGCAGTTCATCGCCGACAATCCTGAGATCGCGGCCTATCTGACGGGTAACGCGCAGGACGCCGTGAACGCCTACCTGGCAGTGACATTGTCGATCATCGCGCTGCTGGCTGCCGCGGCCGGAGTTTCGGCTGTGCTGCGTGCGCGGTCGGAGGAGGTCTCGGGCCGAGCCGATCTCATCCTGGCCGCGCCGGTAGGGCGTGGGCGGTGGCTCGCCGGATATCTCACCGTGGCGATGGGGGGCAGCGCCATGGTGCTGATCGCCGGTGGATCGGGTGACGGTCTCGCCTACGGACTGGCGACGGGTGATCCGATGCGGATACCGCACCTGGCGGCCTCGGCGCTCGGTCACGCCCCGGCGGTGTGGGCGATCGTGGCGGTGACGGCCGCTGTTGTCGGCTGGATGCCGCATCTCGCAGTAGCCGTGTCGTGGCTGTATTTCACGTACGTGGTCGTGGCAGCGATCTTCACCGAGGCGTTCGAATTGCCCAGGTGGTTCCCCAGGGCGTCGCCGTTGCACTACACCGACCGCCTGCCACTGGAGTCGTTCGACCCCCGAACGCATCTGGTGTTGCTCGCGCTGGTCGCCGGTGCGACGGGTCTCGCCTGGATGGGATGCGCCCGTCGCGATCTCGGCGACTGACGGCGTGACCGTCAGCGCCGAGGACGATCGGCCGGTCGGGCAGGGCCTTTCGCCCCTGCCCGCCGCCGTCGTCCCCGACGAGGCTGGGTACCGACCCCACTGCTGATGGAGAAGGAAGCCGCGATGACATCGACGACATTCCGTATCGACGCGCTGATGTCGCACGCGCTGCGCTCTTGGCGATGCCGTCCTTGGAACTCCAATCCACTGATGAGATGGCCGGATCGGCTGCTGGCCACAGTTCGGCTGATCAGCGCGATAGCGGTGCTGATCTCGATTCCGGTGGCAGCCGCGGTGGGCACGGTCGTTTACGCCGACGATGCCGCGCGGGTGCGCGTAGAGCGCTCGCAGACGACCGTTGTCGAGGCGCTCGTGCTGGACAGGCCGCACAACACCTCCCTCCACATCCGGGTGGCATCGGCGGCCTGGACCGGTGCTGAGGGTACGACTGTCGGTACCGTGCGGGTCGGCAACCGGGTGGAGAAGGGCGATCGCATCCAGGTGTGGTTGAACCAGTCCGGTGAACCGACCTCCGCACCACGCCCACCGGAAGGCCCGGTGATGAACGGGATCGGCGTCGCGGCCGTGATCATGGTCGGCACCGGTTTCGTCGCCTGGTGTTCGAACGCGCTGACCGAGCGGCTCGTAGCGTGGCGTCGCAAAACGATCTGGGATCAACAGCTTTCGCGATTGGTGGGGTGACAAGCGCGAAAGCTGTTGATCTGCACCGCTCGAGGTCTTACGCCGGGGCGGGCGCCCAGCGATCGGGGCCGAAGACCTCGTAGTGGATCTTCTCGACCGCCACACCCTTGTCCAGGAGCGCATCGCGTACGCCGAGCATGAAGGGAAGCGGCCCGCACACGTAGGCACGGGTGCCTTCGGCGATGGTGATCTCGCCGAGATCGGCGCGGCCTTCGCTGAGCCCGTCCCCGGGTCGACGGGCGCCGAGATCCTCGTACCAGCGATGCATGACGGCGAAGGGCAGCCGGTCGACGAGTTCGGCCAGTTCGGCTCGGTGGGCGTGGCTGCTGGGGGCGCGATCGGCGTGGATCACCGAGATCGGGCGGGTGTCGGCGGTTTCGGCGAGGTGGCTGAGCATGCCCATCATCGGGGTGCATCCGATGCCCGCCGAGATCAGCAGCAGCGGTGCCTCGTCATCGGTGAGTGTCAGGTCACCGAACGGGGTGGTCACGTCGAGCACGTCATCTTCGAAGATGTTGTGGTACAGGAAGTTCGATACCTCACCAGCCGGAGCGATCGAGCCGTCGGGCAGGGTGTGTGCGTCCACGCGCTTGACGGTGATGCGCCAGTCGCCCGCCGAGGGCGCCGAGGAGAGGCTGTATTGGCGGATCTGGCGGGCGCCGTCTTCGAGCCGCACGCCCACCGAAAGGTACTGTCCCGGCGCGTACGACGGGAGGGGGCTGCCGTCGAGCGAGGTGAGTACGAAGGACACGGCATCAGCGGATTCCTGGCGTCGTCCGCGCACGCGAGTCTGCCGCCAGACGTCACCGTCGGCGACACCTGCGGCCCGATACAGCCCGGCTTCCATCCCGATCAGCGTTTCGGCCATCAGCCAGTACAACTCGTTCCAGGCTGCGGCGACCTCGGCTGTGACCGCATCGCCGAGGACCTCGGCGATCGCTTCGAAGAGGTACTTGTGCACGATCCGGTACTGCTCGGGCCGAATGCCCAAGGAGGCGTGCTTGTTCGCGATACGCGACAGAATGAGATCGACACGAGCCTGATCTGGTTCGAGCTGCAGCGCGGCGAAGGCGGCGATGGCGCCGGCGAGCGCTTTCTGCTGGTCGCCCTGCCGCTGGTTGCCGCGGTTGAACAGGTCACGTTCGAGGTCGGGGTTGGCGGCGAACATCGTGCGGTAGAACCGCGTGGTGATGTCCCCGATGGCCGCGCCCACGGTGGGCAGAGTTGTGCGAATGGTTTCCTTCGCGGTGGCAGAGAGCATGTCATTCTCCATTCGTTGCGGCAGGTGCGAAGTCTGTGTCGCTGACCTGAGGTAGGGCGAGAAGTACTGTGCGCGTGGGTGAGCCGACCGAGGCACAACGTCAAGCCCGGCGGAGCAGGTAAGCCAGCAGGCAGACGGTCATACCGAGCAGTCCGAATATCGGTTGCCACCAGCAGAATCGACCGATCACGAACGGCTGGACCATGCCCCATCCCATGAGGACGGCGCCGCTGCAGACGCCCACCATCGAGTCGATCGGGTCCGCGCGCAGAGCGAGAACTGTGGTGGCAGCCGTCGGCGCGCCGATGATCGCGGCCAGCAGCAGCCCCGCCAGGACCGGACTGTTGAACGGCAGGCGCGCGGTGATCTCGTCGCCGAGATCGGCGGCGCCGCCGGCGAGGCCCACGGCGCCCACGAAGGCGGACAGGGCGACGAATCCGGCAGTGCCGACCAGGCCGGCGCGCAGAGCATGACGAGTCCTGCGTTGTTCGAAGGTCGACATAGCATTACTCCCGGTGAGCTATCGGCCCCAGCCGAGCACGTCGGGCAGGTCGGCGCGGCACGCCGGTTACGCCCCTTTGCCGGAGCACAGACCGGTCTGGGGGCACCGCGACTTACCTTGCCCGTGTCAGCCAGTGTGCGCGGACACCTCGCCCTCCGCGACGGCCGTTATGCCTGTTCGGTGAGGACCAAATGCCCTAGGTGTGTCGCCCGCGGTGACGCCGCGCTCGAGGCCGCACGGCGATCAGTTGCGCCGCAGCATCGACGACAGAGTCTCGAGGCGTGCACCGGTAGGCCCTTCGTCCTGGACATCCGCGCCGTGGATCGGGGACCGCAGCGGCCGAACGGCCCTGTTTTCGCGGGAGCCGGGGACGGAATCGTGAAAGGCGGATATCGAACGCCGTTGACACATCGAGGAGATCGTGATGAGCATCGAGACTCGAACGGACGCCGAGGCAGTGCCCGAGGGAGGGCAGGCGCAGGTGAGCCGGATGCTGGCCCGCTATCTGCACGCGCAGCGGGAAACCATCATGGACGGCCAGATCGCCGCGTGCCACGACGACCCGGACTCGGTGGTCGGGGTGGTCAAGGCTGCGCGCCGGGCCCGCTGTGCGCTCAGCGCACACCCGACGGCTGTCCGCAGACAGTCCGAAGTCCGTCGGCTCGTCGAGGAACTGCGGTGGCTCGGCATCACCACCGGCGCGGCGCATGACCTGCGAGCCCAGTCGGCCCGACTACACGCGGCGGTGGATGTGCTCCGCCCGCGATACGTTCGAGGCCCGGTGCGAGAGAGAATGGCGGCCTATTTCGACGTCCGCATCCGTCCGGCGTGGACCGCGGCGCGAGATCTGCTCGCTGCACCCCGGTTCGTGACCGTCGTCGAGGACCTGATGGCCGAAGAGCGGTTGCTGCACACCGGTGTGGTGCCCGGGATCGATGAACCGGACAACTCCGTGGTCCTGGACGCGCTGCTCGGCCGGGTTCGGCGACGGATGCGAAGAGTCGGTTCGGCAAGGGGCGAGGACGCCATCGATGCCGCGATGCACGATCTGCGGAAATCGGTGCGGCGCACCCGGTACTACGTGGAGTCGGTCCGTGATCTGGACCCGTCCCGAAGTGACCAGACCGTGGCGGGCCTGATCGCTGTGCAGGATCTGCTCGGCGAGTACCAGGACGCGGTGGTGGCCAAGCATCATCTGATCCAGCTCACCAGGGAAGCCGAGAACGCGGGGGAGTCCGCGTTCACCTATGGGCTGCTGCTGCAGCGCGAAATCGATCGCACCGCCGAACTCGCCGCGGCACTGCCCGGCACGTACTGGCGATCACTGCGCACTGCCCGTGTCATGGCCGACATCCATACCGGCACCGGCACCGGCGGCGCGGCTCCGCGAAAGACATCGTGAGAGTCACAGAGCAGCGGTGTGGCCGCTAGCGAATGAAGATCACGTCGCCCAGGACGAAGGCCGCCACCGCGAAGATCAAGAAGGCGAACCACCGCTGTAGCCGCGCGACGTCGACTCGTTGTCCATAGCGGCCCGCGAGTAGCGATCCGCCGATGGCCGTAGCGGCGAAGACCGTGGCGATTCGCCAGTCGAGGCTGAGGCCACCGAGGTAGGCGAGGAAACCGGAGGCCGAGTTGGCGGTGACGATCACCAGGGAGGTGCCGATCGCCACCGACATCTCGATGCCGAGCAGCAGGACGAGGGCGGGAACGATGAGGAATCCGCCGCCGACGCCGAACAGGCCGGTCAGGAAACCGACGCCGAGGCCGACCGGAACGGCACGTGAGGTGCATCGACGCCAATCGACGGTCGAGCCCTCCACTCGGCACGCGGTACCGATGCTGTTTTCACTCGCCAGCATCCGAGCTCCGGAGGCGACCATGACGAGCGCGAATCCGGCGAGGGTCAACGCTGGAGGAAGCTGGCGGTTCGCGGCGCTCCCGGCTAACGCGGCCGGCAGTCCGCTCACGGCGAACACGCCGGCGACCCGCCACTGGACTCGGCCGGATCGCATCTTGGGAACAGCGCCCACCAGTGCGGAGAGACCCACCACCAGCAGTGACATCGGAACCGCCTGTCCGAGTGGAATCCCGAGCCCGTAAACCAGCCCCGGCACTGCGAGGATCGACCCACCGCCGCCCAACAGGCCGAGCAGGATTCCGATGACAGCACCCAGCAGCGCGGTGACGAGGATCGTCATCGGTGACTCCTTTCGAGCCCAGGTGCTGCGGTGCCTCGTCCGGGCCCGGCACTCTCGCGGTCAGTCTTCGGCGGTGGTCAATGCATCGATCGCGGACTGCAGGCGGCGGCCCGCGTCGTCGGCGATCGGCGCGAGCGCGGGTTCATCGGTGACCTGCACGAGTAGTTGCGGATTCATTGCCTCGACGTGAACCGTGCCCGGCGCGGCCGGATCCTCGCGCACGATCACATTGCACGGCAGCAGCAATCCGATCTGCCGGTTCACCTCTACAGCTCGGTGCGCCAGCGGCGGATTACAGGCGCCGAGGATGAGATACCGCTCCATGTCGGTGCCGAGTTTGGCCTTCATGGTGGCTTGCATGTCGATCTCGGTCAGTACGCCGAAACCTTGTTCCTGCAAGGCCGCTCGGGTCCGAGCCACGGCTTCGTCGAAGGATGTTGTCAACGTGGTAGACACTGCGAGGTTCATCGGTGATCTCCGTTCTCGTCGGTCCAGGTTGGTGGTCGGGAGCTTGCGGTTTCTGTCAGGCCAGGGCGAGGAAGAGCTTTTCGAGCTCGGCTTCACTCATGGGTTCCTTGCCGTCGGCGGCGTCGCCTGCCAGGCATTCGCGTAGTCCACTGGCGACGATCTTGAACCCGGCCTTGTCCAGTGCGCGCGAGACCGCCGCCAGCTGCGTGACGACATCTTTGCAGTCGCGCCCGTTCTCGATCATCGAGATCACCCCGGCGAGCTGCCCGTGCGCGCGGCGCAGCCGGTTGAGGACCAGCGCGATACTCTCGTCGTTTCCGACCATGACGATTCCTTTCTCGTACCTGACTCCACTATACCCCAGGGGGTATGTGTGGTGCGGTAATCCGCACCACACATGATCTGACCCCTCAGCCGTGCGAAAAGCTGATCTTCGGCAGCGCGCGGCGTAACCAGGCGGGTGTCCACCAGGCGGCGTGACCGGTCAAGCGCAGCAGTACCGGCAGCAGGATCAGGCGGATGAACACCGCGTCCAGCAGCACCGCGACGCCGAGGATGATTCCCATCTCCTTGGGCGGCAACGGCTCGGCGAGCGCGAAGGTGAAGAACACCGCGACCATCACCGCTGCGGCGGCCGCGATGATGCGGCCCGAATGCGCCAGGCCCATGACATGCGCGACGTTCGGATCGCCTGATTCCTCATAGTGCTCCTTCGCCGTCGCGAGCAGGAACACCGTGTAGTCCATCGCGATCGCAAAGATCATCGCGAAGAAGAACACCGGGCCCCAGCCGTCCAGAAAGCCCTGCGGGGTGAAGCCGAGCAGGCTCGCCCCGTGGCCGTCTTGGAAGATCAGCTTGGCTACGCCGAACGCCGCCGCGGTCGAGAGCAGGCTCACCACGGTTCCGAGGACGGCGATGAGGGGAGCCTGGAGCGCGACCAGCAGTAGAACGAAGCCGAGCACGAGGATGACACCGATGATCACCGGCAGATAGTCGTCGAGTGCTTGTTGGAGGTCGAGGTTCTCCGCGGGGGCGCCACCGACCAGTGCACGCGTCGGCAGATCGGCGCGCAAGCGATCGAGGATCGCGCCCATCGCCTCATCCGACGGGTCGACAGCTGGAATCGCCTGGAGCATCACGAGATCGGAGCCGTCGGTGCTCGGCATCGGCGGGGTGACCATGGCGATGCCCTCGGTTGCCCTCGCGGCGGCGGTGATCGCCTCGGCATCGGCGGTGGGGCCGATGATCTGGAACATGCCGGGCGCTCCCTCGCCCATCTGGGCTTGAATCAGTTCGTAGCCCTGGCGCACCGAAGCATCGGCGGGCACGACTTGAATCGAAGGCATGGCCACTTTCAGGCCGAGTACCGGGATCGCCAACGCCGTCAGGGCCAGAAGGGAACCGATGGCGAAGGGCCACGGGTGCCTGTGCAGCAGATTGCCCCAGGATTCGAACCGGGGCGACCGGTGTTGCTGGCGGGTCGCGTAGGGCAACGATCCGGCGTTGATCTTCGGGCCGAGCGCGCCCAATGCCGCCGGAAGCAGCGTCAGCGTGGCGGCGAGGACGAAAGCGACGGCGAGCATGATGCCCACAGCCATGGTCCGCACCGCGGGCGCGGGGACGAGCAACACCGCGGACAGGCTCACCAGCACGGTCAGGCCGGACAGGACCACCGCCTTGCCCGCCGTGTCCATCGTCTCGGCCACGGCGGCACGGGTATCCGCGGCCTTTCGCAGCGCGTCACGAAACCTCGCGACGATGAAGAGGGCATAGTCGATGCCGAGCGCCAGGGCGAACATCATGGCGAAATTCATCGCCCACACCGAGATCGGCGTGGCGGAATTGAGCAGCACCAAGCCGCCCGCGGAGGCAACCAGGCCTGCGAGAGTCAGCAGCAGCGGCAGGCCCGCGGCGACGAGTGATCCGAACGCGAGCACCATGATCGCCAGTGTCACCGGCCAGGACAGCATCTCCGCCTTGATCATGGCATCGTGGTTGGCCTTGTTGAATTCGCTCCACAATGCGGACGCGCCGGTGGGGTAGACCTCGATGTCGTCGGTCGACAGTGCGCTCAGCGTGCTCCCGAGCTCGTCGACCGCCTTGACCATCTCGTCCGTGCTCGCGGCGGCGCCGGCGATCATGACGCCGGTGTGCCCGTCGGGACTGATCGTCATCCCGGGTCGAGGAGCGATGACCTCACCGAAGCGGTCGTCGCCCTGGAATACGGCGATCGCCTCGGTGAGGACCTCCTGCACCGCCGGATCGGACACCAGTGCGGTGTCGGAGTGTACGACTACCTGCACCGCAGCGGAGGAGTTCCCGCCGAAGTGCTGCTGTGCCAGCTCGCGGGCGCGCACGGACTCCGAGCCGTTGGCTTGCCAGCCCGCGCCCGCCAGGGCGTCGAACACGCTCGGTGCCGCGGCGCCGAGGGCGGCCAGCGCGATCAACCACACACCGAAAACCCACTTCGTGTGCGTGGCCATCCGCGCCCCCCAGCCGGCCAGCGCACCGCCTGGCCGCCCCGGCGGGGCGGATTCGTGCCCGCGTTTCGATGTCGTCGGGGTCTGCTCGCCGACGGTTGGGGTATTGCTGCTCAACACAAGACTCCTTATACGGGAGGGGGTATATTCTCGGGCGCGATTCGCCCCGAGGAGTAGGGAATCGGTGGAGGCGCGGCGCCTCAGGCGGTGTGGCCGCTCGTTACTCGGCCGGGCGGCTCATCGTGCCCCCGGCTCGGGTGCTCAGCGGCCCAGGATGCGGCCGAAGATTCCACGGTCGCCGGTGTGGTCGGGTTGTGTCTCGCAGGTGCACCGCCGAGATGCGGGTACTGAGTTCATCACGCCGGCGATGTGCGATCCGCAGCCGCCCCACGTGGTCTTCTTGCAGGTCGAACAGGTGACGGGGTAGCACATGAGCTCCTCCTGGGAAGTGTGGGAATGTGAAACCAAAGATACCCCGGGGGGTACTTGCATACCCTAGGGGGTATATGGCAATCTGTCCACAGCGGCAGCGAGCACGTGTCGTTCGCGGAATGGAGGAAGCGTGATGATTCTCGAGCAGTACTACCTCGAATGCCTGTCCCATGCCTCGTACCTGATCGGCGACGAGAGCACCGGCCGGGCCGTCGTCGTCGATCCGCGGCGCGATGTCACCGAGTATCTCGACGACGCACGGCGATTCGGGTTGACGATCGAAGGCGTCATCAACACGCATTTCCACGCGGATTTCGTCTCCGGGCATCTCGAACTGCTCGAGGCGACCGGCGCGTGGATCGGATTCGGTGCCGCGGCCGAGACCGCCTACCCGATCCGCCGGCTCGCGCACGGCGAACGCGTCTCGCTGGGCGAGGTCGAGCTGGAGGTGTTGTCCACTCCCGGGCACACCTGGGAATCGATCAGCCTGCTGGTGCGCGAAAACCCGACGGCCCGGCCGACGGCGGTGCTGACCGGTGACTCGCTCTTCATCGGGGACGTGGGGCGACCCGACCTGGTCAACCTGGGCGACGGCTCCACCACCGACCTCGCGCGAGCGATGTACCGGACCATCCACGAGACTCTGCTGGCCCTGCCGGACTCGGTGATCGTCATGCCCGCGCACGGTGCGGGCTCCTCGTGCGGGAAGAACCTGTCCGCGGAGCTGACCTCGACGATCGGGGAGCAGCGCAGAACCAATCCGTCGGTGCGGCCGATGAGCGAGGAATCCTTCGTCGCGCTGATCACCGACGGCCAGCCGGCGGTCCCGGAGTACTTCCACGTCGACGCGGCCCTCAACAAGGGCAACCGCGCGGTGCTGGATCCGCACCGTGCGATTCCGGAGTTCACCGCGCGGCAGGTTCGGGACGAATCGGCCTCTGGCACAGTGATCCTCGATGCCCGTACCCCTGAGGATTTCGCCGCCGGGCATCTGCGCGGATCGGTGAATGTCGGTTTCGACGGCCGCTTCGCCGAAACCGGCGGAATGGTGGCCGGGATCGGTGACCGGATCGTACTGATCGCCTATCCCGGCGAAGAACAGGACGCCGCGCTGCGACTGGCCCGCATCGGGTCCGACGAAGCGGTCGGCTACTTCACGGTCGACCACGACGGAGTCTTCCCCGCCGAGCTGGCGGATATCGTGCAGGCGGCACCGCGAACGACCGTCGAGCGGCTACGGCAGCTGCTCGACGCAGACCGGGTCGTCCTCGTCGACGTCCGCAATCCCGGCGAGCGGGAGTTCGGCTACATCCCCGAAGCGAAGCCCATTCCGTTGGCACAGTTGCGTTCCAGGATCGGTGAGCTGCCTACCGGGGTGCCGATCGTGGTGCACTGCGCGGGTGGATGGCGCTCGAGTGTCGCAGCGTCACTGCTTCGCTCGCTGGGCATCGAACAGGTCAGCGACCTGGTCGGCGGCTACAACGCGTGGATCGATCACCGGGCGCCGGCGACGGCCTGACTTCGGCAACGCTGCCGGCCGATCGCTCGCAGTCGAGGGCGAAGGGCGGTGCACTCCTTATCAAGCCAGCGAACGATACGTGGCGCCGGCGAACCTGATCGTCGAACCCCTTATGGTTTTCACCTCTTTCGGGTGAGGAGAGAGAGCACGAGGGAGTGTGATGCTGCATGCACCGGTCCGTCGAGCGAGGAGTATCAGATGAGCACAATGGTCGACGTCGACAACTTCACCAGGGTCGAGACGGACACGATGATCATGAAGATGCTGCCCATCATCGGCGGGCTCGGTGTGTTCCATCACGACCGTGACCTGGCTCCGCTCGACGAGCAACCGGTCATCCGCCAGAATCGCGACACGTTGTACTCGGTCGCGGTCGTCTCGATCGCGGAGACCGGAGCGACACTCGTCGTCCCGGACGCCGGGACGCGGTATCTGTCGGTGATGGTGATCAACCAGGACCACTACATCAATCGGGTGATCCACCAGCCCGGCTCCTACGCATTGAACCGGAGCGAATTCGGCACCGACTATCTCGTGATCGCCGCGCGCATCCTCTTCGACCCCCACGATGCGCGGGATCTCGCCGAAGTGCACCGGCTCCAGGACGGTCTGACACTCGATGTCGGGCCGCAGCGAGAATTCGACTATCCCGACTACGACCGTGCCAGCCATCAACAGGTACGCGAGGCATTGCTGGCGCTGGGCAGGACGATGAACGGCTTCACCAGGTCGTTCGGCAGCGCTGAGGAGGTCGACCCGGTCCATCACCTGATCGGCACCGCGGCGGGGTGGGGCGGCTTGCCGGACGCGGAGGCGGCCTACCTCAATATCGAGCCCGGTCTGCCGGTCGGCCGCTATTCCATGACCTTTCGCGACGTTCCGGCTGATGCGTTCTGGTCGCTGAGCGTCTACAACGGCGAGGGCTACTTCGAACCCGGTCCGAGCGGCGTCACCAATGTCAACTCGGTGTTCGCGGTCACCGACGAGGACGGCGCCACCACGATCCATCTGGGCGAGTACGACGCTTCCGTGCCCAACGCCATCCCTCTCCCCGAGGGCTGGAATCTGCTGATCCGGCTCTACCGGCCGCGGCTGGTAGAGCTGGCCGCGTGGACGGTTCCGGAGATCGAACCCGCGTGACTCCACGTCCGCGCGCGATCTCAGGCTTCGATGTGAACCGCGGTGTCGCAGGGCAGCGGGACGTCCCAGGTCTGCCCGGGCCCCAGGGTGCGCTCCACATCCTCGACGAAGAGGCGGATGGGTGGTGCGGCGCTGGGGTGCAGGCGCAGCGTGACCCGGCTGTGGGTGACGGTGATGGTGATCGGTTGTCCCCGGTAGGAGACTGTGAACTCGGTGCTGTCGAGTTCGGCGGGCAGGACCGGGTGCAGTCGTAGTGTGTCGTGGCGGG
>NZ_BDBI01000009.1 GCF_001612905.1 Nocardia ignorata NBRC 108230
TATCGCCTTCCGCCTGCAGAATCAAGTCGAGACGTTCGATGTGGCCGTAGGCGGTACGGTAACCGTCCCAGTCGAATTCGCGAAGTTCCTCGTAACCCTGGAATTGACTGATGACCCCGTCCGAATGGAAGGGGACGCGCAGGCGGCGGCTGACCCGGTCCCAGCGCAGCGGCTCCTCGGCGGTGAGCTGCAGCCGCTCCCACAGGGGTCCGCAATCCACGCCGTCGAGCAGAGCGAGTACCTCGCGAGCGCGTCGCAGCACCCAGGAAGCGAGCACATTGGTGTACGCGTTGTTGCGGATGCCCTGGCCGGGAGCATCGGGGTATCCGTCGTGGAATTCGTCCGGCCCCATCACACCCTCGATATCGAAGCGGTCGTCGCCGGGGTCGTGGACGGCGAGCGCGCTGAACAGCCGTGCGACCTCGATCAGCATCTCCGCGCCGTGATCGATCAGGAAGCGGAGATCGGCGGTGGTCTGGTAGTACTGCCAGACGCTGTAGGCGATCGCGAGGCCGACGTGCCACTGGCGGCGCGAGTTGTCCGGCATCCATTCGCCGTTGCGTGGGTTGAACAGCGTGGTCGGTGTCTCCTCGCGGCCGTCACTGCCGCTCTGCCACGGGTACAGAGCGCCGGACAACCCCGCCGCGCGGGCGGCGTCGCGGGCACGGTCGAGTCTGCGATGCCGGTACTGCAAGAAGGCGCGGGTGAGTTCCGGACGGCGCAGGGTGAGTATCGGGTAGACGAACAGCTCGTCCCAGAAGATGTGACCTCGATAAGCTTCGCCGTGCAGTCCTCGGGCGGGTAGGCCCGCATCGATGTCGGGATGGGCGGCGATGGTCGCCTGCAAAACGTGGAATACGTGCAGATTCAAGGCGAGCCGGTCGTCCTGGCCGTCACCGAGGTCGATGCCGAACCGATCCCACAACTGCGCCCACCCGGCAACGTGCGCCGCCAGCAACGTGGCGATATCGGGAGCTCGTGTGATGAGGGCGGTGACCTCGGTAGCCGGCGTCGACAACGCGCGGTCCCGCGAGGTGGCCACCGCCGCGACCTTCTCCACCCTGACCCCGACCGCGGGTCGCAGGGGCACGACGATCTCGTGGCCGAGGAGATGGTCGCCGTCGAGCGCCGTGCGATCGATGCCGTCGGTGTCGGCGACGCGCGTCCGGATCGCTGTCGCGATCGTGACGCGGGATTGGGTCGTGTTCGTTTCGTAGAGCACGGTTTCCGGGTCGAGCTCCTGACGAGTGCCCGCCACGAGATGGTCGGCCACGAGGGCCCGGTCCGCCGCCACGTTGCGATTGCCGACGTGGCCGTTGATGGCCGAGGTGACGACCACCGACCCCGCCCAGTTCTCGGCTTCGATGGTGAGTTCGACAGCGGCCAGGTGTCTTTCGGTCACCGAATGGAAGCGCCGACCGGTGATCCGGGTGCGCCGGCCCGCGTCGTCGCGGTAGCGATCGATGGTGGTCAACACACCTGCGCGAAGGTCGAGGTTCTGATGGTGGCTCAGCATCTGCGGCGCCCCCGGCGTCAGCGGCGTTCCGTCTGCCGTCCTGACCGCGAGATAGGTCCAGTCGGGGGCATTGACCAGGTGCTCGGTTTCGAGGGTCTGATCGGAGATGCGGGAGATCGTGCGGTTGTAGACGCCGGCGAGGTACGTGCCCGGATAGTGGACGCCGTCCATGCTGCAGCCCGTGATCGACCCGCGTGAAGCCCAGTACCCGTTACCGGTGGTGCACAGTGCTTCCCGCGTGCCTTCCTGAGTGGGGTCGTAGTCGTCGTAGAACAGGTTCCAGCCGCCCGGTTCGGCGGTCGTGGCGCCACCGCACCACCGCGGCTGAGGCCTCGGCGGGAAGCCGGGGCGGGGAACCAGGGGTAGATCGGTCAGATCGGTGACGACGACATCGGCGCCCGCCGCGTCGAGCGCGGCGCCGGCGCCCGTGCGGTCGACGCCGATGACGAGCCCGAATCCGCCGGTATCGGCCGCCTGCACGCCGGCGGTGGCATCTTCGAGCACCACGGCCTCGTTCGGGTCTACGCCGAGGCGGCGGGCGGCCTCGAGGAACATCGCGGGATCCGGCTTACTCGCCAAGTCCAGTCGTAGTGCATCGGTGCCGTCGACGACGACGGCGAACATCTCGGCGATGCCGCCGGCGGCCAGCACGGCGGCGCTGTTGCGGCTCGCGGTCACCAGCGCCGTTGGCACACCCGCGGCGTGAAGGCCCGTGAGGAGTCTCCGGGCGTCGGCGAAGACGTGTACTCCCGCACGGGCCAGGGCCTCGGCGAACAACGTTTGCTTGCGCGCGGCCAGGCCCGACACGGTCAGCTGGTCAGGTCGGTCGTCGGGTGTCCCCGGCGCGATATCGATGCCGCGCGCCGCGAGGAACCTTCGGACGCCCTCCTCGCGGCTGCGGCCGTCGACCAGGTTGTGGTAGTCGCGATCGGAATCGAACGGTGGCAGGTCGGCGCCGCCGAGCGCGGGCAAGGCCTCGTCGAACAGGGCCTTCCACGCGTCCGCGTGAATCGTCGCCGTGTCGGTGACGACGCCGTCCATGTCGAAGACGACCGCGCGGTAGCCGTTGGCGGTGCGGGGGAGCTCTGTCATGCCCACGCGGACGGTTGCTTCGGACCACGCCTCGCCGAGCTCATCACCTCGTCCCACCATCCCTGCAGCGGGCTCGGTTCGGGCCAGCGTACCGCCGTTGCTGATTCGGCGCCGTCGTGGAGCTGCGCGGGAGTGGGATCTTGGCCGCGAATGAGCGACATGAGTACCTCCTGGTCGGACCGGGTCGTCGTCTCAGTCTGGGCTGTGGCCGGAAGCGCGAGAAGTGCCGGAAGTCCACGTCTGCTGGGCCGCACGGCCCTTCACCTACTCGGGCCAGGCGCGGTGACGGCGCACCGATGGTGTGTCGCGGCCGGTGCCAGGGATCGAATGCCCAACGGCACCCGGCCGCAGGACGAAAGCCCCTGCGATCGGTGTCCGCTGCGGTGGTCGAATTGCTGTCTACCGCTGCCAGCCGAATCTCGCTCGGCGTTGAGGAGGAGTCGACTTGCCGATCATCACGTCGCCGTCGTCGACAGCCGCGCTTCACGAACTGACCTCGTATGAGGTCGTGCTGCGGCTGGAGACGGATCCACACCGTGGTCTGACCGATCAGCAGGCGGTCGAGCGCATGGCACGCTTCGGGCACAACAGCTTGCCCACGGCAGAGGGGGCCGGGCCGGTCGTGCGGATCGCGCGCCAGTTCCGCCACCCGTTGATCTACGTCCTGATCGCGGCCGCAGCGATCACCGCCGCGCTGGGCGAATACGTGGACTCGGCGGTGATCTTCGGTGTCGTACTGATCAACGCGGTGGTCGGATTCATCCAGGAGACCAAGGCCGAAGCTGCCCTCGAAGGACTGCGGTCGATGGTGCGTACCCAGGCGACCGTGGTCCGCGACGGACAACGGCGAACCGTCCCGTCCGAGGAACTGGTGCCAGGGGACCTGGTCCTGCTCGAGGCGGGCGACAAAGTACCCGCCGATCTGCGGCTCGTCGGGGTGACCGAACTGTGGGTGGACGAGTCGGCGCTGACAGGTGAGTCCGCCCCGACGGTCAAAGACGACGGGGCGCTGGCGGGGCCGACAGTGGTCGCGGATCGGCACAACATGGCCTACTCGGGGACGCTGATAACCACCGGTAGTGGAACAGGGTTGGTGGTGGCCACCGGCGCGGAAACCGAGCTGGGCGAGATCCATCGGCTCGTCGGTGCTGCGAAGACTCTGGATACGCCACTGACGACGAAGCTCGCCGGGTTCAGCAGGATCCTGACCGTGGGAATCCTCGTCCTCGCCGCGCTGACCTTCGGCGTCGGTGTGCTGCGCGGGCAGGACGTGGCCGAAACCTTCACCGCCGCGATCGCGCTCGCGGTCGGCGCCATCCCGGAAGGACTCCCGGCGGCGGTGACGATCACGCTGGCCATCGGCGTTGCCCGAATGGCCCGGCGGCGTGCGGTGATTCGGCGTCTGCCCGCGGTGGAAACGCTGGGCGGCACCACGGTGATCTGCACGGACAAGACCGGAACCCTCACCCAGAATCAGATGACGGTGACCGGTGTATGGACACCTGAAGGCCGGTTCGCGGTCACGGGGCTCGGCTATGCGCCGGAAGGCTTCGTCCACGATGCGCACGACAACGTGGCCGCACTCGATTCCCACCCGGCGTTGCGGTGGTCGCTGCTGGGCGGGGCCGCGTGCAACGACGCGGTCATGATCGAGCACGAGGGGAGGTGGCAGGTCGTGGGCGATCCCACCGAGGGAGCGATGCTGGTAGCCGCCGCCAAGGCCGGGCTGGGCCCAGGCGTGGTAGCGCGGGCACTGCCACGACACGCGACGATCCCGTTCAGTTCTGAGCGGCAGTACATGGCGACCCTGCACGGTGATGCGACGAGCGCGGACTCGTCGGGGCAAGTGGTACTGGTCAAGGGCGCGGTCGAACGGGTCCTGTCCTTGTGCGCCTTCCATCTGAACGGCGAAGGCGTCGCCGCGCCGGTGAACCGTGTTGCGGTGCTCGCCGCCGCCGCGGAGCTGGCGGGGCAAGGTCTGCGGGTGCTGGCGACGGCGATGCTGCCGGTGGCCGGCTCGAACGATGTCGTCCCGGCGGACTTCGACGAAGAGCTGCTCTCGAATCGACTGATCCTCACCGGATTACAGGCCATGGTCGATCCGCCCCGGGCGGCGGCGCCCGGGGCGGTGGCCGCCTGCCATGCGGCGGGGATCGCGGTGAAGATGATCACCGGCGACCATGTCGGCACCGCCACCGCGATCGCCGGTCAGGTCGGTCTGCTGGACCGGCACGAGCCCGCCGAGGGCAGGGTGCTCACCGGCACGGAACTGGCCGCGCTGTCCGGCGCGGAGTTCGCGGCGGCGGTGGAACGGGCGAGTGTCTTCGCCAGAGTCTCGCCGGAGCAGAAGCTGCGACTGGTCGAGGCCCTCCAGGATCGCGGGCACGTCGTCGCCATGACCGGTGACGGGGTCAACGACGCGCCGGCGCTGCGGCAGGCGGGGATCGGCGTGGCCATGGGGCTCGGTGGCACCGAGGTCGCCAAGGACGCCGCGGACATGGTGCTCACCGACGATGATTTCGCGACGATCGAAGCCGCGGTCGAAGAGGGCCGTGGCGTGTTCGACAACCTCACCAAGTTCATCGCCTGGACACTGCCGACGAACATCGGCGAGGGCCTGGTCATCTTCGCCGCGATCGTCTTCGGCGCGGCACTGCCGATCCTGCCGACCCAGATCCTCTGGATCAACATGACCACCGCGGTGGCACTCGGGCTGATGCTCGCGTTCGAGCCGAAGGAGGCGGGCATCATGACCCGGCCACCGCGCGCACCGGATCGACCGTTGCTGACCCGCTCGCTGATGGCGCGGGTGCTGCTGGTGTCCTCGCTCCTGGTCGCCGGCTCGTGGTGGCTGTTCCAGTGGGAACTCGCCGAGGGGGCAAGCCTTCCCGAGGCCCGCACCGCCGCCGTGAATCTCTTCGTTCTGGTCGAAGCGTTCTACCTGTTCAGCTGCCGGTCGCTCACTCGCTCGGCGTGGCGGCTCGGGTTCTTCTCCAACCGGTGGCTCATCGTCGGCGTCACCGGTCAGCTGGTCGGTCAGCTCGCGATCACGTACGTGCCCGCCATGAACACCGTCTTCGACACCGCGCCCATCAGTGGCGACGCGTGGCTGCGGATCCTGCTGATCGCCGTCGCGGCGAGTCTTGTGGTCGCGGTGGACAAACGCGTGCGGCGAGGGCACGCGCGATGAGCACGATCGGCCGTGCGCGCGGACCGATCGTGACACGGCTACTCCACTCCGAGGAGCCGTCCATCCGTTGGCGCACTCTCCTCGGTGTGCTCGGCGTGCCGCCGCTTGATCCCGCGGTTGCCACGGCGGCCGCGGCGGTTCCCGGCAGCGAGCGCGTGCGGCGTCTGCTCTCCGAACGGCTGGCCGACGGCACACTGCCCTTCCACCCCTACAACGCGAAATGGCGAGGGGCGCATTGGGTGCTGGTCTCCTTGGCCGAACTCGGGTATCCGGCGGGTGATGATTCCTTGGTGCCGTTGCGTGAGCAAGCCCTGGGCTGGCTGCTGTCGCCGGAGTACGAGCGGCGCTATATCGGCCGGGTTCGAAACCAGGAGTTGCCGACGTTGCACGCGTCCATCGAGGGGAATCTGGTGTGGGCGCTGCCGCGGTTGGGGCTGGCGGACGAGCGGGTCGATCGCCTTGCCGCTCGTCTGCTCCACGCTCAGTGGCCCGACGGTGGCTGGAACTGTGATCGGCGAGCGACCGGTCGCGTGTCGTCCTTCGGAGAAAGCCTCGTCCCGCTGCGGGCTCTGAACGCCTATGCCCGCACCACCGGAGATCCCGAGGCCCGTGAGGCGGTCCTGCGTGCCTCGGAGCTGTTCCTCGGACGTCGGCTGTTCCGCCGCCGCACCGACGGCTCGGTGATCGATCGGTCCTTTCTCGAGCTGCACTTCCCGTGCTATTGGCATTACGACATCCTGTTCGCGTTGACAGTGCTCGCCGAGTCAGGGGCGATCGCTGATCCGCGCTGCGCCGAGGCTCTCGACGTACTCGAGGCGAAGCGCTTGCCCGACGGAGGTTTTCCCGCGGAGGCCAAGTTCTATCGGGTCAGCTCCGCGCACCCCGGTGGCGGGTCGTCGGTGGTCGGTTGGGGACCGACCAGTCGCCGGACGTCGAACGAATGGGTCAGTTGCTCGGCGCTGATCGCGTTGACGGCGGCCGGGCGTCGCGGTCCGTCCTCGTGATCTCGGGCACGGCCGGTGGAACCCGCCGCGCGGTAGCGGCCGAATCAGCCTGGTGGCGGCCGAATTTCAAGGCCGGGTCCTCGACAGGGCCTTTGCGCAAGCGCGCGACGTCGGAGGCGTAGGTCATCGTCACCGTCCATGGGCCGGAGGTGCCCTGTTTGGGGAGCGCGTCCGCCGCCCGGCGCACGTAACCGGCATGGAAGTCGAGCATCGGACGATGCTCGACCGACGGGTCGGCTACCGGTTCCACGGTGTCGTAGCCGCGCTCGTCGAGCAACCGCAACAGGCGGCACAGGTGCTCGCACACCAGGTCCAGCTTCAGCGTCCACGACGAATTGGTGTAGCCGATGGCGTAGGCGAAGTTCGGTACGCCGCTGAGCATCATTCCCTTGAACGCCATGGTCTGGCCGACGTCGACGGGCGCGCCGTCCTTGCTCAGCTGGATGCCGCCGAAGGGAAGCAGTCGTAGACCGGTCGCGGTGACGACGATGTCCGCGTCGATCCGCCTGCCGGACGTCAATGCGATGCCGTGTTCGAGGAACCGGTCGATGTGGTCGGTGACCACTTCGGCGCTTCCCGTGCGGATGGCCCTGAACAGGTCGCCGTCGCGGACGGCGCACAGCCGTTCGTCCCAGGGGTCGTAGCGGGGGTTGAAGTGCACGTCGACCTCGTACCCGCGCGGCAGCAGCGCCTTGTTCACCGCGCGGATCAGGCGACGGGTCACCGCCGGATGCCGCCTGCTCAACTCCCAGAGCAATCGCTGGCGCGCGATATTGAGGCGCCGGGCGACGCGGTAGGCCGTGGCATCGGGAAGTACCGTCCGCAGCGCGACCGCGAGATAGTCGGTACCGGGCAGCGGCAGGGCATAGCTCGGTGACCGTTGCAGCATGACGACGCCGGCCGCGGTCGCGGCCAGCGCCGGAACCAGGGTGACCGCGGTCGCTCCGCTGCCGATCACCACCACCCGTCGCCCCCGGTAGTCCAGGTCCTCGGGCCAGAACTGCGGATGGACGATCTGCCCGGCGAAGTCCTCCTGCCCGGCGAAATGCGGGGCGTGCGCCTGCTCGTAGGAGTAGTAACCCGCAGCGCTGAACAGGAATCTGCAAGTCATCGTCACGATCTGGTCGTTTCTCACCTGCACGCGCACGGTCCATCGGGCCTCGTCGGTCGAGAAGTCCGCGCTGAGCACCTTGTGCCCGAATCGGATGTTCGGTGACAGCTCGTCGTCGTCGACGGCCTCGGCCAGGTAATCGAGGATGTCGTCGCCGTCCGCGATCGCCGAGTCGTGCGCCCACGGCTTGAATTCGTAGGCGTAGGTCTGCAGGTCGGAGTCCGATCGAATGCCGGGATAGCGGAACAGGTCCCACGTTCCACCGATCCTGTCCCGCGCGTCCAGCAGCAGGAAGGACTTGTCCGGAAGCTGCGTCTTCAAGTAGTGGCCCATGCCGATGCCGGAGAGGCCGGCGCCGACCACGAGCACGTCCAGATCCACCGCCGAATCGTGCGAAGCACGGTCGGTTTTCGGGTCACAGCGCATGATGTGAAAACTCCTGTCCAAGATGTGATCTCTGGTGATTCCGCGTGATGGCCCCCCGCCGAGGCAACGGTGGGTGACCTGTTCGCGGGGTTCAGGCCGACCGGCGGGCGGGTTCGCTGCGGTACCGCGAAACCGGGCCGTCGATGCCGAGCAACCGCCACAAGTGCCGGGCGAGGGGGTTCATCAGTCCGGCGTCCGTCGCCAGTGCGCGGACATCGGTGAAGACGTCCCGCAGTTGCCGGGCGGACTCCGCGTGGTTCCAGAACGCCTCGCGGATAACGTTTTTCGGGATGCCGAGCTCCTCGGTCATCTCCTTCGGCGGGATCACGATGACGTCACACAACACTCGCATGATGAGGGGGAAGGCCAGCGACAGCAGTAGTCGGCGGACGGGCCGATAGGTGGCGACGGTCTCGTGCAGATAGCGATGCGCGAAGGAGATGTGACGCGCTTCCTCGGCGACGTGGATCTGCATGATCCGCTCGATCAGCGGATGCAACTCGACATCGGACCGGAGGTAGGCCTTCTGGATGTGGTCGATCGGTTCCTCGCCGGCCAGCACTCCGGCCCAGAACAGCGCCGGCGTGAACTGACCGGCCAGCGAGATGAACGGCCCCGCTCGACGGAACAGTCGGCGCGCCCCGGGCACATCGGCCCCGGAACGGTTGACGAACTCCTGGAACATCTGCGTGTGGTGGCATTCCTCGGTCGCCTCATGGGTGATGTAGCGGAATTCGGGTCTGCCGTTGGGAAGGGTGATCGCGAACGCCATGATCCCGCCGATCAGGATCTCCTCGAAGGTGCGCCCGACCTTGCAGACGTTGGCCTGGCGCCAGATGCCGATCTGGATCTGCCGCTCGACGGGAAGAGCCCGGTACCAGGGGTGCCTGCCGAGTGGATCGACGGCGGGCAGCACCCAGCGGGGGTCGCTCCAGGAGATCTCGTAATCGGGGTCGTCCCAGGCGATGTCGGTGAAGGCGTCGAAATGCGCCGTGACGGACGCTTCGGAGAGCGTCTGCATGGTTTCGTCGAAGGTTTGCTCGCTGGTCATGTCACTCCCAGGGCTCGGCGGCTGCGATGCCGCAAATATGTGTTACTGAGAGTTGCATGTTTGTGTGGTCGTGCCAACGCTCCGAAAGGCAACACCGTCGAGGGCTTCGGTCCCTGGTGAGAAGGTCTTTGGGCCCTGGGCGGTTCCGTAATGTCAGCGGATCGAATGTGGCCCGGTGCGGTACTCGGCGCACCGATATCGGTCCGAAGTCATCGCGGGCGGTGTCTTCGTGCTCTAACCGCGTCCCGGGGCGCGGTGGCACCGTGGGATACGCAGACGAAAGGACGATCAATGGCCCCCGGAATGCCCGACCGCCGCACCGTGATCGCGGCACTGACGCTCGCTGGGCGTGCGCCGTCCCGGCGCGATACCCAGCCGTGGCGGTGGCGGGTGACCGACGGTGCTGTCCATCTGTACCTCGACCCGCTGTTCTCGCCGTACGCGACCGACCCGGATTCGCGCGACGCGGTGCTCAGCTGTGGCATGGCACTTCACCACCTGAATGTCGCCTTCGCGGCGGCTGGGTGGGCCACGGTGGTCCACCGGCTACCGGACGGGGCCCGACCCGAGCTGCTCGCATCGCTTCGGTTCGTGCCGCATCGCCCCACGATGCTGGAGCGATCGCTACGCGAGGCGATCATCGAGCGACGCAGCGATCACCGCCCTTACCCGATGCGGCCGATACCCGTTGGGTACCTGAGCTTGTTCCGTGAGCGCGCGGCGGCATTGGGTGGCGTCGTGCGCCTTGTCTCCGACAGCGACCGTGAATGCCTCGCCGCCTACGCGGGCACGCCTCGCCCGAAGGTGCCCTGCGAAAGCCGGCCCGCGCTTGCTGTTCCGCGGGACCCGAGCGTGCACGGCGAGGGACTCATCGGGGATTCACCGCGTTGGTCGCCGTTCGAAACCGATTCCGTGCAGAGCCTGGACGGGGGATTCGTCGACTGTGCTGAGCTCTTCGTCGCCGGTACACCCACCGATGATGCGGAGTCGCGGCTGCGTGCGGGCGAGGCGATCAGTGCGGTGCTGCTGACCGCGACCAATATCGGTCTGGCCACGTGTTTGCTCGCCCAACCGCTCGAGTCGCTACGGAGCTTCTTCCGGACCGAAGCAGTGGGCGGCCCGCTGTTCCCCCAAGCGCTCTTCCGCGTGGGATGGGCACCGGATACCGACGAAGCACTGGAGATCCCGCCTCGTCGCCCGGTCGAGGACCTGATACTTCCCTAGGGCGATTACTGACCCTGGTCCTCAGCGAATGCGTGGATGCACCACCATGACGGGGCAGCGAGCGCACTGGATCAGCGCACTCGTGGTCGAACCGAGCCGCAAACCATTGAACCCGCCGCGGCCTCGGTTGCCGAGGACCAGGAGCTGTGCCGACGACGACCACTCGATCAAATGGTGAGCCGGCCCCGACACGAAGGTCTCGCGTGTGACCGAGACGGCGGGGTACTTGTCCTGCCAACCGGCGAGCTGTTCGTCGATCAACTCCTGCGCGTCGGCACGGGCGCGACCGTCGGTCAGAACGTCTGGTAGCCCGGCGAACCATCCGAACCGCAGGTCACTCCAGGAGTGCACGACGACCAAGTCGGTCCGGCGCTCGTCGGCCTCGGCGAAGGCGGCGGCCACCGCGGCGCGGCTGTGCTCGCTGTCGTCGACACCGACGACTACCGGTCCCGCGCCTGTGCTCGGCCGCACGGGAGCCGTGTCGCGCACCACGACCACCGAACCGTGTCCGTGCGCGGCGACAGCGAGAACGGTCGACCCGAAAAGCCCGCCGCCACCGAGGCCCACAGCGCCGACAGCCGTCGAGTGCGCGGTGGCGGATTCCTCGACCAGGACCGGCGCCGCGGTGCCGTCGACGATGGCGGTCTCGATGTCCAATGCCGGATCGATGGCTACCGCCTGCAGTTTCGCCGCACGGAGGCAGTCGGCACCGAATTCCCGCATCGCTTCGGTGACCGAGCTCAGCGGCAGGTCGTAGGGGTCGAGCAGGATATGCGCGGCAGTGAGATCGGCGGCATGCACGATGCGCAGCGGTCGCGCGCTCGCGGCGGCGGCCTCGGCCGCCCAGCGGACCGCCAGCCCGGCGGCTTCCGATCCGTCGGTGCCGACCACGATCGGTGCGACGGGCGAGCGCTGGTCGGCACCGGTCTGGTTCTCGGTCATGTCTGGTCCCTTCCCGGGGTCGAGCTGTCGGCTGTCGTCGAGGTTCGGCACCGACTGTGCGATGCGGCGGCCGGGCGATCCAGAGGCAGGCTCAGTCGATCGTCTGTTCGGCCGCCAGGTCGCGGTTGGACAGCCGGAAGCGGAAACGCTCCATCGTGGTCGGATTCGACGGCTGTTCGGGGACTACGAGGACCGCGCACCGCGTGTGCTGGAGGGCCGAGTAGGTGGCTCCGCTCAGCAATGGCCAGAATTGTCTGCGCTGCCGGGTGGTGACAACCAATTGCGCTGTAGCAGAGAACTTCTCTATCGCGGTCCGGGCATGTCCGAAGTAGGTGACCAGCCTGGTCCGCACAGTGGGGAAGTCTCGTTCGTGCTCGGCCAGGAGCGCTTCGACGTGGTCCTCGAGTCGAGGCGTGGCTACCCGTGCGGTCGGTCGGGTGACCGTGACGACCAGCACCTCGCAGTGGCGTTCGGCGGCGGCACGCATCGCGGCCGACAGTGCCGGGGAGACGGCGCTGTCTGTGGCCGTGACGACCACCAGCACCGGCCCGACCGCCGCAGCTGCGCTGGTCGGCGGCCGGATCACCGCGAGAGGACAATTCGAGGCCGCCGCGAGCGTGGTCGCCACGGAACCGAGCATCGATCGGGTAATCGTGGCTCGGCACCCGCTACCGACGACTACCTCGCACGCGCGCGTCGACAAGCCGAGCAGTCTGGTTGCCGGATCCCCGGAGAGCACGACGGTGCTGATCGCCGGCGCCGGGGCCGACGAAGTCCGCGCCCATCGCTCGAGAACCGCGCGACGGGCGTTGTCCAGGATTTGTCCGCTCGCCGATACGGTGGCATCGCGCTCGGCGACATGGACCAGCTGCAACGGTGCCTTCCGAGCGTCGGCGACCACCGCGGCCCACTGCGCCGCGCGGATCGCCGTTGATGAATCGTCGACGCCGACGATCACGGGCGCGGATGTGGCCGGCTGCCGGTTGTGCTCGTCGGTGGTGATCTCGCTCATATCCTCAGGGTGGCTGTCAGGCGCGACAACCGGCAGGGCAGCAGTGCCCGAACAGCCGGGACTTTCGGCACAGTGCCTCCGCTCGACGGCGGCGTCATCCGGTTGTCGAGCCGGTCGCCGGCACAGAGCGGATCTGGGCAGCGAGTTTCTCCACGGTCGCGGACTCGAAGACGTCGGTACCCGGCAGCGTGACCGTGGCAGCCGCCGCGGCCACCCCGAGTACGCAGGCTTGTGCCACCTCGGCGCCCTCGGTCAGGCGTTGGGTGATCGCCGCGACCAGGCTGTCACCGGCACACGCGTCGCTACGTGGCGGCGCGGTGAGGGCCGGCGCCGCTATCACCTGGTGGCCGCCGCTGTCGGAGCACACCGCGCCGAGGGCGCCGACCGTGGTGATCGCGTACTCGCAGGCGCCACGCTCGAGCAGCAGAGCATTGGCCGCGCAGGCGTCGTCGTACCCGGCGATCGGGCGACCGATCAAAGCAGCGGCTTCGACCCGATCCAGCCGCAACAGAAAGACGCGCTCGGCCAGCATCGTCGTCAGCTGCGTGCCCGCGATGTCGGCGATCAGCGCGGCGCCCGCGGCGGCGACCTCGCGCGCCACCGCGGCGCCGAATCCCGCACTCAGGCCAGGCGTCGCGCTCCCCGACAGCACGAAATAGTCGCAATGCCGGACGGTTTCGGCGATCATCTCGAGACACTGCCGCTCCTCGGCGGCGGACAACGTCGGTCCCGCAGGTACGACGTGGTAGCTTCTGCCGGACTCCCGCTCCGCGACGACGAAGGCCTCACGCGTGTCCTCGCCGATCTCGATGGGAAGGTGCGCGATGCCTTCGTCGTCGAGCAGCCGATTCAACCGCGCGCCCACTTCTCGTCCCGCGGTGTGCAGGGCCAGGGCCGTACCGCCCAGACGACGCACACCGCGCGCCACATTGAGGCCACCGCCACCACCGCTGATCGAGCACAGTCGTGCACGTGACTTTCCCTCGGGCCGCAAGCACTCGACCTCGACAGAGAGGTCCACTGTGGGATTGATGGTGAAGGTCGCGATCGGTACCGGATGCGTGATGGGGTCCATGGCGCCAGCATGTCGCGACAGGCGACGGTCCCGGCAGTGCCGAACGTCCTCGCCGGGCTCGCCGTTGGTCGCCTGCGTCCGCGGTCTCGAACAACGAAGGATCGGCTGCCGCGCGGTTCGACCCTATGTCAAGCTCGCGCCCGGTCCCGGGCGAGCGCCCGATCGCGCTGCTCCTCGAACCGGGGAATCTTGATCGTCGCCAGGTCGTCGAGGAAGCCGGCCAGGTGCTCCCTGGCCCGCTCGCCGCGCGCGGTGAAGTCGTTACGCTGGAAGACATTCCACTGCCGCAGAACGGGATTCAGTACCTCTTCCAGATGCTGACGCAGGTCGTAGACTCCATGCTTGGCCATCAGCACGCCGTGGCGGCGGAAGTCGGGCATACCGGCGCCGGGCATCTGGAAATTGCAGACGATGGTGTCGATCGCTTCGATCGCCTGGTCGGGTACGAGATCCAAAGCGGCCGCGCAGACGCTGCGATAGAAGATCATGTGCAGGTTCTCGTCGGCGGCGATCCGCTGCAGCATTCTGTCGGCGATGGCGTCGGCGCAGACCTTTCCGGTATTGCGATGGGTGACCCGAGTGGCCAGTTCCTGGAAACTGACGTAGGCCACCGAATACAGCAGGCCGGCGCCGCTGTCGAGTCCGGCCGCATCCGACCCCGCCGTGAACCCGTTGGTCATGTGACTCATCCGTGCCGATTCGAGCCGAACGGGATCGACGCCTCGGGTGACCACCAGATAGTCACGGATCACCGTGCTGTGCCGCATCTCCTCTGCGGTCCACCGGCCGACCCAGGTGCCCCAGGCGCCGTCGCGGGAGAAGTTCTGGGAGATCTCGCGGTGATAGGACGGCAGGTTGTCCTCGGTGAGCAGATTGGTGATCATGGCCGCCTTGGCGACATCGCTGAGCGTGGATTGGTCGGGGTCCCAGTCGGTCCCGCCGAGCATGGCGAAGTTGCGCCCTTTGTCCCAGGGGATGTAGTCGTGCGGTTGCCAGTCCTTGCTCATGCCGAGATGACTGTTGAGACAGCTCTCGGCGACCGGTTCCAGTTCGTTGAGGATCTCTCGCTGTGTCAGGTCACGATGCACGGCGGTCGTCTGCCCTTCTGCTCTGGACGAGATGGATGCCCGACGGTGGCGGCGGGCCGGTCGGGGCCGCCTTACCTCACCACCACGGCGTCGCTGGCTCGTAGAGCTGAAAGACCCACGGTGGAGGGGCTTCAGGCTCTACGCCTCGCTCTGCCGGTTTGGTCTCATCACAACAACGACAGTCTCGCCGCGAAATCGCGGGTAGCTGAAAAGACTGTTGATCAGGGGTAATGGAGAGGAGTACCGGTGTCAGGTACAGCGTCCGACCGCGAGTTGATCGACCGCTATGTGTACGCGGTGCTCGCTCACATCCCGCGCGGGAGCCGCGGCACGGTCGCGGCCGAATTGCGCACCAGAATCGCCGAGGAGGTGCCCGCACGTCCCGTACGCGCGGTGCTTTCCGAGCTGGGGGCGCCCGAGGATCGAGCTCGGCACTTTCGCGGCGCGCCGCGCCAGCTGATCGGACCCCACCTGTACGACACGTATCTGAGGGTCTTGTGGCCTGCTGTGCGGGCGATGGCGATTGTCGCGGGCGGTGTGAGTCTGCTGACGGCCGCCCTCGGCGGAGAAGCCGCGCCGACTGTCATCGATGTCCTCCGAGACGGTCTGACATCCGCGTTCGCCGGCGCCGTCTACGCGGCCTTCTGGGTGACGGTCGTCTTCGCGGGGATCGAACGCGTCGCGCCGGGCACGGTCTTGTATACATGGCAACCGGACGACCTGCCCCCTGTGCCGCACGGGCGAGAGATCCCGCTCGGTGACGCCGTGGGTGATCTGGTTTTCGCGCTCATCGTGTTGACCGTCGTGTTGTGCTTCTTCCCGGCGCTGGCTCCGCCGTTTCTCGCGGACGTGGTGGGGGGATTGGACTCGGGTGTGGTGACGCGGCTGTTGCCCGCGGTGGTGGTGGTGGCCGTGTTGTGGATCGCGGTCGCCGGCGCGCAGCTGCTCGTCCGCGCGTGGACCTTACCGGTCACCGTACTGTCGATCGCGGCCGATCTGCTCGCCATCGCTACGGCGGCGGCAGTCCTGGTGCACCGGCCCTACTTCTCCGATGTCTTCCTCGCCGACCTGCGCGGCGAGGACGGTGATGTGGCCAGGGCTGTCGATATCGGCATCGGGATCGGTGCTGTCGCGGTGATTCTGGTCTGCGCCACCGCAATCGTCACAGCCGCGCGGCGGTATCTCGGCCATCGTCAGGGCGACCTGGACGGTGGTCGCCGAGCCGGTGGCTCGGTGCTCGATGTGCGGGTGTGACCGGGAGATACTCGGTCCAGTCGATCCGCGTGAGCATGACGACACCGGCGAGAAACGCGATCTGCACGGCAATGCCATAGGGCGTGGTGAGCGAGGAGGTCAGAGTTTCGCCGAGACTGCGCTCGGCGACCTCGGCGGCGCTCATGTACAGCGAGAAACTCACTATCCTTCCCACGATATGCGCGGTGGTCAGCGGAAACAGGCGCAGACCCATCAGCCCGGCCGCCTCGAACATCTGCGCCGACGGTAGCGGAGAGACGAGAAAGACCCCGATCGTGGTGATTCTGCGGCCACGACGACCGGTGAGATAGTCACTGGCGGCGCGGAGATTGGCTCTGCGCCGCGGGCCGAGACGGCCACCGGCGCGACGGGTGACGGCGGCGAGGACGTAACGCCCCGCACCCGAAGCGACAGCGGCGCACACGACGAGCGGGGCCGGGTCAAGGTTCCAGTTGAGCCCGAAGAACACCACGAGCAGCGCATTCGGTGGCCCGAACGCCGGCAGCAAGTTGACCGTGAACACGACGGCGACGACAAAGAGCAGGTGTGCCACCGTCGTGCTCATGACGGTGCTTTCGGCAAGGCACCGAGGGCGATGTCGGTGTCGGACATGGCGGTCCTTTCCGCTTGCGCGGGGCGACGGGTGGTGATCCGACGACGTGTCCTCAGCGTCGGGCGGCGAGCCTGCGCAGCCGCTCGTGTTCGAGAACGAATACGGCGATGCTCCCGGTGAAGCTCAACGCCGTCGCGATCGCCCCGAGTGTGGTCCAGCCGCCGAACCCGTAGCCGGCCGCGGTCAATGTCGAGGCGAGCCCGACGATTCCGGTGAAGAAGAGCAGAATCCCGGGAATGTTGTACGGGTCGGCGAGGCTCTCGCCCGGCTTGCTGTGGTAGGCGGCGTTGGAAGTGCTGTCGCTCACGGTGATTCCTCCGATGTGTCTCATCAGACCTGGACATCGTTTCCGAGGTCTGTCGACACACTGTCTCTTCGCCGCCTGCCTCACCGTGAGAGGCGTTGGTCCCGAAGGGTTTCGACCAAGGTCATCTGGGGGCAATTGGTACTCCGCGATGGTGTCCGTCGGCCCTTACCCCGCCCGGTCCGAACGGGCCATGGTTGCACTGTCGGCACACCGCGATCTCGAGCGGTGTGAACACCGGAGGAGGCTTGAAATGTACTGGTACGAGCATGATGTCAATGGGTGGGGTTACGTCTGGATGGGCTTCGGAATGATCCTGTTCTGGGGTCTGCTGATGGCTGGGTTCCTGCTTGCCCTGCGGTACCTGTTCCGCGCGGACAGCGAACGCCGCGCGCACCCGGTACCGCCGGGCCCCGAGCACGTTCTGGCGGAACGCTTCGCCCGAGGAGAGATCGATGCGAAGGAGTACGCGGATCGGTTGTCGGTGTTGCGCTCGGTCACCCGGCAGTGATCCGTGGCAGCGTCCGATGCCACCCCGGCGTAATTCCTCGCATATCAGGGACAAGCGACCGTTCCGGCGAGGACCTTCGGCACTTTCCCGGTTGCAGGCCCGGCGGTGAGTGTAGGGACGCTCGATGCCGACGTGGCTGCTGAGCGGAAAGGTCAGGCCTGGTGGTGCATTCGTCGGATATCTTGTCACGATTTCTCCTTGTCCCCGGGGCGACGGTGAGCGTTCGTGGCGCCGTGCCCGGAGCCGATGTCGCGCGGTTGGGCACCACCGTCGGCCGCACCCTGCGAGATCACGGTGCCGACCGGCATGTGCGGATCCGGGTGAGCGGACCGAACGACGGCGACGGCCCACTGCTGGTGCAGGTGAACCTCGCGCTGGACGGCGTCGCGATCCGGATGCAGACGACGGCTCCCGCCGACCGCGTCGCCGACACGGTGGAGACGCGGCTGCGCAGGCAGATCGTGCATGCCCGACGATGGGCACCGCGCCCGTGGTCGACTGGATCGTCGGCGGGACCTTCGCTGCTCTTGCCGGGCCCGCTCGTCCGACGCAAACGGATCACGCCGCGAGTACTGTCCCCGGTCGCGGCGATCCGCACGATGGACGCACTCGACTACGATGTCCACCTCTTCACCGACAGCGAGACCGGCGAGGACTCGATCGTCTACCGCGGCGGTCCGTGGGGCTTGCGGCTTGCCCGGCAACACGATCTCCGGCCACCCGACGGGCTCTCGACGACAGGGCCGACCGTGCCGACGCTGCATGTACATCCGGCTCCGATACTCGATGAACACACCGCCACAGCCAGGATCTGTGATCACCGCCTCCCGTTTCTCTTCTACAACGACCTGGCGTCGGGGCGGGGCGCGCTGCTGTACCGGCGATTCGACGGGGGACTCGCCTCGTTGTCGATCGTCGGCGACGGCTGAGAAGACCCGGATCGATACAGACGCGCGTGGGCACGGGGACTTCCCGGCGACCACGGGTTTTCGTGCCAGGGTGGACAGGACACCGCCGGTGCAACGTGAAGGGAGCGGCGAGACGATGCGAGCGTGGCGAGTGGCGCGTCCCGGCCCGATCGGGTCCGCTGTTCCGCTGCGGTTCGGCCAGGAGCCGATGCCGGAACCCATGGCCGACGAACTACTGGTCAGGGTCCTTGCCTGCGGGGTGTGCCGTACCGACCTGCATGTGGTGGAAGGCGACCTACCCGTCCACCGTTCGGGGGTGACCCCAGGGCACGAGGTCGTCGCGCAGGTCGTGTCGGTTCCGGAGGGATACAGCGGTGTGGCGGTCGGTGACCGGGTGGGTGTCCCGTGGCTGCGACACACCTGTGGGGTCTGCCGATACTGCCTGCGTGGCGCGGAGAATCTGTGCCCTCGGTCGCGCTATACCGGATGGGACGCCGACGGCGGATACGCCGAATTCGCCGCGGTCCCCGTCGACTTCGCGCTCCCATTGCCTGCCGGCTATTCCGACGAGGAGCTTGCGCCGCTGCTGTGCGCCGGGGTCATCGGGTACCACGCGCTGGTGCGGGCCGAGGTACCGCCGAACGGCGTTCTCGGCATCTACGGATTCGGCGGTAGCGCCCATCTCACCGCGCAGATCGCATTGGCGCGAGGAGCTCGCGTCCATGTGATGACCAGAGACCCGGCGGCCAGGGAGCTGGCATCGGCGCTCGGCGCGGCTTCTGTGCAGGGTGCGGCCGACCCGGCACCGGAGCCGCTGGATTCCGCGATCCTGTTCGCCCCCGTCGGTGAACTGGTATTGCCCGCGATGGAGGCGCTGGACGCCGGGGGGACGCTGGCGATCGCCGGAATCCACCTCACCGACGTCCCTCCGCTGAACTATCAGCGACACCTGTTCCGGGAACGCCAGATTCGCAGCGTCACATCCAACACCCGAGCACAAGCCCGGGAATTCCTCAGCCTGGCGGAGCACTACCGGCTGAGGGTTTCGACCCATCGTTATCCGCTGGAGCACGCTGACCGCGCTTTGCTCGACCTCTCGCTCGGCCGATTCGACGGCGCGGCCGTGCTGGTGCCTTGATCACGTCCGTCCGGCGGCCGGCGGCGCGTGACCGACAGTCCGCGGGGAAGTGTCTGCAGCGAGCGCGTGATCGAGCAGGACGCGGCGTTCGGCGGAGGCGACGACCCGGCGGGTCGCCGCGACCGCATCCGGCGTCACCGACACCGACGTGATTCCCATGCGCACCAGATGTTCGGCGAACTCCGGCCGGTTCGAGGGCGCCTGACCGCACAGCGACGAGGTGATGCCAAGGCGCCGTGCGAGTCCGACGATGCGTGAAATGGCATCCAGCACAGCCGGATCCGATTCGTCGAACAGCTCGGCGCAGTCTTCGGAGTCGCGGTCGACACCCAGCATCAGCTGGGTCAGGTCGTTGCTGCCGATGGAGACACCGTCGATACCGAGACCGACGTATTCGGGGAGCCAGTGCAGCACCGAGGGGACCTCGGCCATCACCCAGCGGTGCAGGCCGCGTTGCCGACCCAGCTCGCTGGCGTCGATGAGTTCCAGGCACGCTTCCAGCTCCCACTTGGTGCGCACGAACGGGATCATCACGTGCAGATTGGGATTATCCTGGCGGGCGCGCGCCAGCGCGCAGAGTTCGGCGTCGAACAGGTCCGGCTCACGGATGTAGCGGTAGCAGCCGCGGTAGCCGATCATCGGGTTGTGTTCGACGGGCTCGTATCGCTCGCCCCCGCGCAGTGCGCGGAATTCGTTGCTGCGGAAGTCGGTGGTGCGGTAGACCACCGGTCGAGCGCCGAACGGCGTGGCGATCCGGTCGAGCGACTCGCTCAACCGGTCGATGAAGAGCCGCTGTTCTCCTCGCGCGAGAAGATCTCGGGGATGGCGGCCCTCGAGCGCGCGGGTCAGCAAGGTTTCGGCGCGCAACAGCCCGACTCCATCGACATCCTGCGCGGCGACGGCGACGGCCGCGTCAGGAGTGGCCAGATTGACGTAGATCTTGGTCGCGGTGGGCTCGGTGGCGAAGCTGTGCGGTGCGACGCGTCCGGCCGGACGTGGTGCCGGGACGTCGGTGGTTCCTGCCCTGACCTGCCCGGTGGATCCGTCGACCGTCACCAGGGTGCCGTCGACGAGAGCCGAGGTGGCGGTGCGGGCACCGACGATGCAGGGAATTCCCAGTTCACGTGCCACGATCGCGGCGTGACACGTCATGCCGCCGCTGTCGGTGACCACGGCCGCGGCTCGCGACAACGCCGGTAGCCAGTCCGGATTCGTCATCGGCGCCACGAGCACCTCACCCGCGCGCAGCAGCTGCCCGAGATCCGGCGAAGCCAGCACGCGAACGGGCCCGGACGCCACACCGGGCGCCGCGCCGATGCCCTGGACAAGGGCCGCGTCGCTGGAGGGTTGCGAACTCGACGAGGTGGCGGCCTCGGTCGGCGTCGTGATGGGTCGCGCCTGCACGATCCAGAGAGCACCCTGCTCGTCGAAGACCCACTCGACATCCTGGGGGATCCCGCCATGGTGGGCCTGTACCGACAGCGCCAGCCGCGCGACCGCCCGGGCCTGCTCGTCGGTCAGGACCGGGGAGGCGGCGTCGGTGGCATCCAGTTCGACCCGACGGTCGCCGTCCGGGCCGGACATGATCGCATAGCTTTGCCGTCCGATCCGGGTGCGCAGCAGGTCCGGGCCCGCCGCGTCGAGTAGGTAGGTATCGGGCTCGACCGCTCCCGAGACGACGACCTCGCCCAATCCCCGGGCGGCTTCGACGACGACACGATCGCGTCGCCGCGTCGCGGGATCCGCGGTGAAGGCGACCCCGGCGGCTCTGGCATCGATCATGCGCTGCACGACGACGGCCATCGTCGGTCGCCCGCGCATCCCGCGGCGGGCCCGGTAGGTCAGCACCCGAGGGCTGAACAGCGAGGCCCAGCAGTCGACCACAGCGGCCAGCAGGGCGTCTTTGCCGCGAATGTTGGTGCGGGTCACGTTCATCCCGGCGAAGGAAGCGCCCGCGCTGTCCTCGCCGATCGCCGAGGAACGCACTGCGACCGGAATATCGTCACCGAGCGCGCCATAGGCCGACGAGACGGGCTCGCGGACCATATCGTCGAGGTCGACAGCGCGGACCAGCTCCGCCATCTTCTCGCACAGGTCGGCGAGCTGGGCGGTGTCTGTCACCGAGGCCAGAGCTCGATCGTGGAGTTGCCCGAGTGCTGTGCCGACGGGACTGTCGGTGATCGCGTGTTCGTACGCGGCGGCCAGCACGACGAAACCGGCAGGCACCGGCAGATCCGCGGCGACGAGTTCGCCGAGATTGGCGCCTTTGCCCCCGGCCCGATCAGCGTCTTCGATCCGCAATTGCCTGAATTCTGCGACGAAATCGCCCATTTCGGTCCTCGTTTCCGTTCGGTGTCGGTTTCCAGCCTCGCCGGGAGCCGGACTCGCCGATACGGTCGAAGGTCCCGGGTGGTGACGGGCATTGGTCCCGAGCGGACCCGGCCGGAACAAAGGGCCTTCAGCCGTCTCGGCGATGCCTTTCGGATCTGGGTCGGTCCGGCCCCGGCGCCGATGATGGAGTTATCGAGCACGCCCAGGGTGGACGACAACGAGGTTGGTCACCCAGCTACATCGGCACAGCGTGGTGATGGTGTAGCTCGTGCACCCCTCGCAGGTGAAGCCGTGGGGGACGGCGTCGACAACCAGGAGAAACTTCATGTCGAACCATCATGATCCACTGGCCCCGACGGTCCACACCGCCCATGTGTGGCTGCGCGCCGTAGCCGACGGCCTCGACACCGATGATCGCCGGTTCGCCCTTCGCGCACTGCGTGCGTGGTTGCACACGGTGCGTGATCGGATCGGGACCGACAGTTCGGCGCACCTGTCCGCGCAGCTGCCCGAGCTGCTGCGTGGTGTCTACTTCGAGAACTGGGTGCCGAGCCATCTGCCGGTGCGGCACGGCATTCGGGAGTTCTGCGCCCAATTCGCCCGCGAAGCCGGGATCGAGCCCGAAGAGGTTCCCGCCGTGGTGGCGGCGGTGACCTACGCGCTGGACTCGCGATTCTCGCCCGGGCTGCTCCCGCGCGTCTTCGCCGGGATGCCGATCATGCTGTTCCGCCTGCTGTACGGGGCGACATCCGACATCGCGGGCGAGCTTCGGCTGCCGGCACCCGATGTCGAGGAACAACCAGAGCCGGATCGCTTGACACGACTCGAGCAGCACGTGACGACGCTCACCGAGGCGGTCATGGCGCTGTCGCACGGACTCGAACAGCTGCCGACCGACCCGGACACCCCCACACGGACCGCGGAATCCGCTCGCCACGCGCATGATCTGCTGCTCGCGAGTGGCATCGGTACCGGCGGACCGGCATGACGGCCGGTGACTGGAACGGGGCCCCCGATGAGGATCACACGAACACCTGACCTGGCGACTGTGCACGCCGTGTACGAGCGAGCGGCCCGGGCTCCGTCGTTGCACAACAGCCAACCGTGGCGATGGCGCTGGGACGGCGCCCGTGCCGCGCTGCTCGTCGATCGGGATCGGCTGCTGCCAGCCACCGACTCGTTCAACCGGGAGGGCATTCTCGGCTGCGGAGCGATGTTGCACCACGGCGAGGTCGCGTGGGCGGCGGCGGGTTGGGATACGCGGACCGCCCGCTTCCCGTCGCCGACCGTGCGCGGCCACATCGCGACGATCGAACCCAGGGACTGGTGCGAGCCCCGAGAAGCCGACCGAGAGCTCGGTGCGGCGATCGACCGGCGATACAGCGACCGGATGCCCATGGACCCCCCGCCCGAATGGGTGACGACGCCGAAGATCTTGGAGTTCCTCGGCGACAGATCGCACACGAGGGTGACGTTTCTGGATGGCGACGGTGTCGACGCGCTGCGGCGGATCTCGCAGCTCACCTGGCGACTACGCCGATACGACCCGAAATACGGTGCCGAATTGAGCTGGTGGACCTCGGGCCCGGAACGGAACAGCGATGGAGTTCCCGCTGCCGGGTTGCCTGCCGCTCCGGACCGGGGCCGCGTGCCGCTGGGCAGGGAGTTCCCCGCCGGTTCGGCCGCGTCACCGGATTGCGTCGCCGACGACGCGGCCGAGGTCGTCGTGCTGTCGACCGAGAGCGATTCGGTGGAGGCCGTGCTGGATTGTGGGTATGCGCTGTCGGCGATTCTGCTCGAATGCACGGTGCACGACCTGTCCACCTGCACCGTCTCCCACGTCACGGAGCTGCCGTCGTCACGCGCGAAGGTGACAGATCTCGTGGGGCACTCGCACCCGCAGGTATTGGTCCGGATCGGTAGTGCAAGAACGCCTGCGCCTCCGCGCAGTCCGCGGCGCTCCGTCGACAGCGTTCTGGATGTCGAGGTCCGTGGCGGTGCGCCGATGATCCGATCATGAGCGTGTCGACGAAGTTCCAAGCACCCGGAGTCGGCGCGTCGTTACTGCTTTCGGTCCTGGGGATACCGTTCGTCGCGCGGTGCAGCCCCACGATGGCCGAGCTGCGCTACCGAGGGCGGCGCTCCGGGCGTCGCATCGCGCTCCCCGTGGCGTACGCCAGAGTGGGGGAGCGCGCCGTCATCCGGGTGGCGCGCTCCGACACCAAGAAGTGGTGGCGCAATTTCACCTCGCCTCACCCGGTGTCGATCCGGCTACGAGATCGATGGGTCAACGGCGTGGCTCACGTCGCCCAGCCGGGCTCGCTCGAACACGAGGAGCTCGCGGCCCACTATCAGCAGACCTTCACCCGCTGTGCGGTTCCGGTGGACGATCCCCTGGTGGTGATCGAACTGTCCCCGCGCCGAGGCGACCCTCGCGAATCGCGTGCCCGGCGCACGTCGAACGCGTTCTGGCGACGCTGGATGGTGTCGGTGACAGCTGGTGAGGCGTTGCGTTTCGCTGCTCCGGCGGTGGTCTAAGGTGCTGGTCCGCGATGCCTCGCCTGGTATCGCGGTCATGGCGCTGCTCGCGGGGGGAACAGGGTAAGGCGCCGTTTACGGGTACGCCGCAGGGTCGGGTGCTGGTGTAGGTGTTCCCCGGATTGCCGGTGCGCATCCGGACGATCGCCACCGCTCTGGGTGCCGCGGTCGCCTGGTCGATCGCGCTGATCGCGATATCGGTCGGCGACACAACGGCGCGGTGTGACAGCTTGGTTCCTCATCTTCGACGGCGCCGCAGCATCTTGTGCGCTGTATCGGCCGCCAAGAGCGCGGGTATCGCGCAGGCCGCGAGGACCCATCCGAGCACGGTCGGCGGTGAGCCGCCGAGCAGTTCGGGAAGTGGCGGTACCCACAGAAATACGACAAGCAGCGCGATCTCGATCGCGACGGTGGTCAGCAGCAGTGGATTCCCGCGCCATCCGGTCGCTCCCACCCAGCGTGTCTCACTCCGGCAGGCGAACGCGTTGGTCAGCTGGCCGAGGACGATCGCGACGAACAGCGCGCCCGACGCCGACGCGAGAGTGCCTGCGGCGACCTCGTCGCCCAGCCGCCAGCCCGCGACAGTCAGCACCGTGAGGAACGCACACATGGCGACGGTGGCCTCGGTAGCACCGAGCACACCGAATACCCGCCGCAACAGCGTGCGATCGATGAGCGTGCCGGCCTTGGGCGGCCCGGACATGGTGCGCGGATTCGGTGGCTCGGCGCCCAGCGCGAGAGCGGGCAGCATGTCGGTTCCGATGTCGAGCGCGAGCACCTGCAATACGGTGAAACCGAGTGGAATCGTTCCGCCGCTCGCCGCCCAGAGCGCGAACGGCGCGAGTTCGGCGACATTGTCGGTCAGGTGATAAGTGAGAAACCGACGAATGTTGGCGAAGGTCGCACGGCCGAGCCGGATCGCGGCGACGATGGTGCCGAAATGGTCGTCCAACAGAACCAGGTCGGCCGCCTCGCGCGCCACGTCGGTACCCGAGGCGCCCATCGCGATGCCGATGTCGGCAGCGCGTAGCGCGGGACCGTCGTTCACCCCGTCGCCGGTCATCGCGACGACATGCCCTCGTCGTTGTAGCGCGGCGGCGATCCTCAGTTTCTGTTCGGGTGCGACCCTCGCGACCACCACTCCGCCGCGCTCGAGCAAGCTCGCCAGCCGGCCGTCGTCCTCGGGGAGGTCGGCCCCGGACAGGACGAGGCGGTCCGGACCGAACAGTCCGACCTGCTCGGCGATCGCGGCTGCTGTGCCGGGGTGGTCGCCGGTGACCATGGCCACCTGGATGCCGGCACTGCGGCAGTCGGCGATCGCCGTGGCGACGTCGGCGCGTGGTGGGTCTTCGAGGCCGATGACGCCGAGCAGGCGTGGCGTCGAGGCCGGGTCCGCGGCGCGGGCGACGGCGAGGACTCGGAGTCCGCGCGCGGTCATCTCCGCTACCCGGGCGGTGGCATCTTCGGTATCGGACTCACAGAGCGCCAGTATTGCTTCCGGTGCGCCGGTGATGTGCTCGCCGTCGGCATCGATCACGGATGCGCGGCGGGTATGGGTGTCGAACGGTGTGCGGTGCCATGGAACGGGTGGTGGGGCCGCGCCGGTGCGGGTGGCCAAAACATGGACGGCGACTTCCATCGGGTCGCCGATCGGCACCCACTTCGCCTGCACGAATTGCGCGCGGGCGTCCGGGGAGCATCGCGCGGCGGAATCTGCCATTGTCGCGGTCGCCGCGATTGCCTCGGCGGTTCCGGTGAGGGTGGCGTCCGGGCTGTACCCGGTCCCGTCGACGATCACCGGGCCTGGCGGCGTCCATACTTCGACGACCTGCATCTCATTGCGCGTCAGGGTGCCGGTCTTGTCGGTGCAGATGAAGGTCGTCGCGCCCAGCGTCTCGACCGCCTCGAGCCTGCGGACCAACGCGTTCTGCCCGGCCATCCGCTGTGCCGCCCTTGCCAGAGACAACGTGACCGTAGGCAGCAGTCCCTCCGGAACCAGAGCGACGGTGACACCGATCGAGAACAGCAGGCTCTCGGTGAGGTCCCGTCCGAGAGCGGCGAAGACACCGAACGACGACACGCCGACCAGGACGGCGATGAGCGCGACCAATCGCACTACCCGGTGCAGCTGACGAGTCAGTGGGCTGGGCGGTCTGGTCGCCCGAGCGGTGGCGGCGGCCAGGGTGGCCAGGCGGGTGGCCGACCCGATCCCGTGCACCTCCGCCTCACCTTGGCCTGCCACGACGTAGGTGCCGGCAAGGACGAGCTCGCCGATACCTCGTGGCACCGGTTCCGCCTCGCCCGTCAGCATCGATTCGTCCACGGCGACACGCCGAGCGGTCCGCATCGTCGCGTCGGCGCAGACTCGATCGCCCGCTTCGAGGACGAGGAGATCGCCGATCACGAGGGTGTCCGAGTCGACGGTGACGACGCGCCCATCGCGTCGTACCGCCGCTGTCACCGGGAGCAGATCGTGGAGCCGTTGAGCGGCCCGATCGGCCCGGTATTCCTGGACGAACGCGAAGATACCGTTGAGGATCACCACGCAGGCGATGGCGATGGCAAGTGCCGGCATGCCGGCGATCAGCGCCAGTGCGGCGGCTATCCACAGCATGGCCGCGAAGAAGTGGGTCAACTGGCCCGCGAACTGCGAAATCCGATTCGGCGGAGGCGTCGCCGGCAGTGCGTTGGCGCCGTCACGGCGATGGCGCACGGCGGCTTCCGCGGATGTCAGTCCCCGGTAGCCGACCGTGGTCATCGCGACCTCGTGTGCGCCGGGGTCGAGCAGCATCGTGTTCCCGGTTCACCGATCATGGTGCCTGCCGGCGGCCGTGACATCGGAGAGGTCGGCACCGGGCATCCGCCTGGCTGTTTTCGGTGTCATGACTACCAGCGTCGCCCTGCGCGTGGGGAGAGGAGCAGGGCCGAGGTGCCCGCACCGTGGGGACCAAAGCCACACTGAACGAACGCGATCAGGACCGTCGGCCGCGGACCATCGCCTCTGACCGCTCCGGTCGGCACGTCGGAGGATGGATGTGGCGCCTCGCGACTGTGTGCGCGTTGGCGAAATGACACGTACACCGATCGTGAGGTCGACTGATGAGCGAGCTGCATCCCCTGGACGGGGGATTCATGGAGTTGGAGGACACCGACCGACATATCAGTCTGGGGATCGGTGCCGCGGCGATCGTGGCCGGGCCCGCACCGACACGGGCGGAATTCGTCGAATGGTTACAGAGTCGCCTCGACCACGTGGATCGTCTCCGTGAGCGGGTGCGAAGTTCGCGATGGGACCTGACCGCACCGGTATGGGAGGCGGATCCACACTTCGACCTGGCCCACCATGTTCGCTGGATCGCTTTGCCGGAGCCGAACGACGAGTCGGCTCTGCGCGAGGTGATCGCCGCGGAGCTGGCGCAACGCCTGGACCGTGACCATCCGTTGTGGCAGTGCGTAGTCGTCGAACACCTGGCGGGTGATCGATGGGCGCTTATCGTGAAGGCCCACCACGCCATGGTCGACGGCATCTCGGGGATCTCTTTGTTCGAGCGGCTGTGCGAGCCGACCGAGGATCGCTCCGTACCGGAGGTGCAGCCGAGTTCGCCTGTGCCGGGTCGCGGTCGGTTCTCTTTCGCGGCCAGGATTGTGCGCTTACCTGTGACGGCGCCCCGCTTCACGATCACGGCGATACGAAGCCTCGTACCGGTGGTGTGCGCCGCTGTCGCGCCGAGTGGCTCGTCTTCGTTGAACGGCCCCATCGGGCGGCAGCGAAGGTACGTCGTCGCCCGGTCTTCGTTGACCGACGTCCGTGAGATCGGGGCGGCGTTCTCGGCGTCGGTCAACGATGTGGCTCTGGCGGCCGTCACCTCCGCCTATCGCACCCTTCTGCTCCGGCGAGGCGAGGATCCGGGTATAACACGCCTGCGCATCCTGGTTCCGATCTCGGTCCGGCCGGGTACCGCCGGCGATGCGCTGGACAACCGGGTGTCGGCCATCATTCCGCATCTGCCCGTCGAGGTGTCGGACCCGGTCGAACGGCTCGACGCGGTCCACGCCCGGGTCACCTACCACCGCGCCAGGGGGGAAGCCGAGGCCGAGCGATCGATGCTGGAGGTGGCCGAATCGCTTCCCTACGCGGTCGTCGCATGGGCCTTCCGACTCGCGGGACATTTCCCTCAGCGCAGTGTCGCGGCCCTGGCGACGAATGTTCCCGGCCCGAGACGGCGGCTGGCACTGATCGGGCGTCCGGTCCTGGAGATCTTGCCGTGTATCCCGATCGCGATGCGACTGCGTACCACGATCGCGATTCTGAGCTATCAGCAACATCTCGTCTTCGGGATCACCGGTGACTACGACACGACTCCCGACATCGATGTGCTCGCAGAGGGTATCGAGTGCGGCATCGCCGAGCTGTTGGCGCTGGCCCAAGATCGCGGTGAAGGCCACCCTTCGGATCCGGTCGGATAGAGCGCACTTCTCGTGATGCGAACAGGTCGTCGGTCTTCGCGTCGCGCTCCACCGCTCTTGGGTGCGAGAGGTTGTGCGAAAAAGGACGGTCAGTTCTCGCCCCGCGGTCGGGCGATGATCAGGGGGCGATCCGTGCCGTGCAACACGGCCTGGGCGACCGAGCCGAGGGGCATACCGGCGAACCCGCCGCGACCGTGGCTGCCGACCACGATCAGCTGCGCGTCCGCTCCGGCGGTCAGTAGAGCCCGCGACGGCCGGTCCTCTACCGCGATGAGATCAACTTTCACCTCGGGATACTTTTCCGCGTGGTCCGCCAGGCTGTCCGAAAGCAACGCTTCGGCCGCGATCTGCACGGCGGTGTGTGCTCGGTGGCGGTAGGACCGGGACCGAGCATGGACAGCGACGAGCCGGACGCCTCGATGTGCTGCCTCGTCGAAGGCCAGGGCGATCGCATCGGTGCTGCACGCCGAGCCGTCGACTCCGACCACGATCGGAGCATCGACGTCGAATTCGGTTTCCGGGATCACCGCGACCGGGCAGTCCGCATGCCGGGCGAGCGCGGTGCTGACCGACCCGAGCACGGTCCGTCGCAGGGCACCCAGACCTCGGCTGCCGACGACCAGCAGACGTGCCGATCGACCGTGATGCAGCAGCGCGGCGACGGCGGAGCCGTCGAAACTGGCCGTCGTGATCGTGACTTCGCGGGTCGGCGCGCTGAACTCGGCAGCTCGCGCCGAGGCCGCCGCGATGACGGCCGCACTGTGATGGTGCAGCGCTTCGTAATCGAAAATCGGGGCGATCAGGCCGAAGTCGTAGTCGACAGGGGTATCGACCGCGTTGACCAGCTGCAGCGGGGCGCGATGTCGCGTCGCGTACTCGACCGCCCAGCGCAGCGCGACACCTGCCTGCTCAGAGCCGTCGACGCCGACCACTACCGGAGTTCTTGCGTTGTGCGGAGTGGACACGAGGACCGCCTTTCTGTTCCTGCCACTGTGCGCCGAGCACCGGGGTGGGGGGCAGGGCCGGACGACCCGGCACGAAAGGGACGAGGTTGTCCCGCGGATCCGTGCCGTACGGGACGAAGGGCCTCGGTCGAGGGGTCCGTCGTCCCTAGGCGGCTCGCTCGCCCCCTGGTCGAATCGAAGACGTCCGATTCACCGCACAGGAGATGACCATGAGCTTGCTCCCCGCACACCGCCCCCACTCGCTGCTCCCCGAGTTCACCGACTGGTTGTCGGGCTTTCCCTCCGCCCAGAATCTGCGGCCGCTCTTCGAAGGAAGGCTGATCAAGGTCGAGGACGAGATCGCTGACGGTAAGTACCTCGTCCGCGCCGAACTTCCCGGGATCGATCCCGCCGAGGACATCGACGTCACCGTCCGCGACGGCGTGCTCACCATCAAAGCCGAGCGCAGTGAACGCACCACCACCAAGGGGCGAAGCGAGTTCGCCTACGGCTCGTTCACACGCTCGGTCGCCTTGCCGCCCAGCGCGACCGAGGACGACACCACAGCCACCTACAAGAACGGCATCCTCACCGTTTCGGTTCCTTTGTCGGGCCCTGAAAAGGACACCGAGGAAAAGCACATTCCGGTCGAATCCCAGGACGCCGGCCCGACCGGGAAGTAGCACTCCGCCACGGCCGGGCCGCTTCCAGGGGACCGTCTTCCCGCGGCCCGGCCGTCGCGGGCTTGTCGAGCGCTATCCGAATCCGAGGACCCCTCGGCCGAGGATCCACGCCTGTAGCCGTGCGGGCGCGCCATTCCACATTCGAGTGCTGTTGACAGACAAGGAGATTCGCGATGTTCGCCATGGTCTATGACGGTCCGGGACTTCCGCATTTTCGTGAGGTGGACGACCCTACGATCCGCGACAGCACCGATGCCGTCGTCAGGGTCGACACAGCCACCATCTGCGGTACCGACCTGCACATCTTGCGCGGCGACGTGCCCGAGGTCGAGCCAGGACGGATACTCGGCCACGAAGCCGTCGGAACTGTCACCGCTGTCGGCAGCGGCGTACGCACCTTGCGCGCCGGTGACCGGGTGCTCGTCTCCTGCATCAGCGCGTGCGGCGTGTGCTTCTCGTGTCGCCAGGCGCGGTACGGGCAATGTGTCGGTGGCGGCGGTTGGCTGCTCGGCCACGAAATCGACGGTACCCATGCCGAATCGGTGCGCGTGCCCTTCGCCGACATGTCGACCCATCTGATCCCGTCGGGGATCAGCGACGAGCAGATGCTGATGCTCGCCGACATCCTGCCCACCAGCTTCGAGGTCGGCGTACGCAACGGAGCGGTGTCGCCCGGCGACACCGTCGCCATCGTTGGGGCCGGACCGATCGGGCTCGCCGCGGTGATGACGGCGAGACTCTACAGCCCGAGCCACATCGTCGTCATCGACATCGCCGACGCGCGATTGGCCGCGGCACGAGAACTCGGTGCCGATTCAGTGCTCAACAGTCGTCGCGACGACGTGACCGCGATCATCGCCGAGCTCACCGGTGGCCGGGGTGTCGACGTGACGCTCGAGGCGGTCGGCGTACCCGAGACGTTCGAGTTGGCCATCGATCTCGTGCGGCCCGGTGGTCACGTCGCCAACATCGGCGTCCACGGCGCCTCGGCCTCACTACCTCTGCAGGACATCTGGAGTCGTGATCTGACCATCACCACCGGTCTGGTGGACACCGATTCGACACCGCGACTGATCGAGTTGATCCGATCAGCCCGTCTCGATCCGACTCCGCTGATCACCCACCGTTTCGATATGGACGAATTCACCGATGCCTACGACACTTTCGCGCGCGCCGCGGAAACCGGCGCGCTGAAAGTCGCGGTCGCCCGAGCGAAGAAGGAGGAGCGGTGACGACCACGATATCGGGCATCAGCTACCGCGAACTCGGCCCCGCCGACCGCGACTCGGTGTGTGCGTTGCACGCCGGTCTGGTGGGCAACGACGGTTATTTCCGGTTCTTCGCCCCACCTCCCAAGGACCTCGATCGGGTGATCGGTCCCATCGCTTCGAGTGATCGCGCACATTGCGCTGTCGGCGCGTTCACCGGCGACCGGTTGGTCGGTGTGGCCAATTTCGTCGTTCTCGAAGACGGTGCCACCGCGGAGATCGCGATGGTCGTCGCCGCCGACGAACAGCACCATGGCATCGGTACCGACCTGCTAGGCCGCCTTGCCGAATGCGGCCGCGCGCGCGGTATCGATCGGTTCATCGCCGAGGTGATGCCGACGAACTCCAAGGCGATGCGGCTCATCATCGATTCCGACCTCCCGATCTCGGCCCACCGCACGGAAGGTGTCATCCAGATCGCTTTCCACCTGTAAGCGCCCGAGCCGGGCTCGGCCCGACGATCTCTGTGCGGTGCGGGAGACCAGACCGCCGACGTCGCGACCAGTTTCATGGTCTTGCCGAGTTGGAGCCGACGCTGCGGATGGCTGACATCGCAGCGTACGACATAGCGCCGCATAGGGATCAGCGGTGGTCTCGGCTCGACCCGCTGAATCGATCGGCCGCGGGGCCGATTCTCGACGAATGACTCCGATCGGGAGGTGGCGGCGATGACAACTCTGGACGCGGACGCGGTGATCGGTCGGCTGTCGGGACGGGAACTCGCGATCTCACTCCCATCGATTTCGCGGAGCGATGTGCCTGGATCCACGTCGACGACCTGGACGAGCTGCGGTCCCCGCCTACCGCACGCGCAGTTCGATTGCTGCCGCCCGGTGATTCATTCACCCAGGCACGCGACCGCGACACCCTCGTGGACCGGCTTCATCAGCGGTCGGTGTGGCCGGCGGCGGGCGCTCCCGGCATCGTGCTGGCCGCCGGTGTCATCGCCGGGGTCTGGGCCCGGCTCGTCGCCGAGCTGCGAGGCGCCACCGATGTCCGGGTCGACTACGACTGAGACGACGACCATGTGGGATGCGCGCGGCGAACCGGGGAGGCCGCCGATCTCTTCGACCGGGTCACCCGGTGACTCGATTTCGGCCCGACCCCTGACCGCTCAGCCGCCGAGTGTGTCGGTGAGTGTGCCGATCGCGTAGGTCACCGCCATGGCCAGTGCGCCGCCGACGACGACTCGTAGCACTGCTCTGCCTCGCGCGCTTCCGCCGAGTCGCGCGCTCAGCGATCCGGTGAGCGCGAGTGCTACGAGTACTGCCACGAAGGTCACCGGCACTCGCCACTGTGCCGGTGGCAGCACGATCGCCAGTAGCGGGAGCAGCGCTCCGCAGATGAACGCGATCGCCGAGGATCCGGCGGCGGCCCATGGGTTGGTGAGTTCGCTCGGGTCGAGTTTGAGTTCGGCTTCGGCGTGGGCGGTGAAGGCGTCGTGGGCGGTCAGTTCCTCGGCTACCTTGCGTGCGGTCGCCGGGCTCAGGCCCTTGGCCTGGTAGATCTCGGTGAGTTCGGCCAGTTCGTAGTCGGGGAAGTCGGCCAGTTCCCGTCGTTCCTTGGCCAGTAGCGCTTTCTCCGAATCGCGTTGAGTGCTCACCGATACGTACTCACCGGCCGCCATCGAGATCGCGCCCGCGACGAGTCCGGCCACGCCCGCGGCGAGGATCGTCGTGCTGTCGTTCGTTGTCGCCGCGACACCGACCACCAGCCCGGCGGTGGAGACGATGCCGTCGTTGGCGCCGAGTACCCCGGCGCGCAGCCAGTTCAGCCGGGAGGCGAGGCCCTCGGCATGGGGTTCGTGCGGGTGGGTGTCGGTCGGCGAGTCCTGCACCCGATCAGCCTAAACGACCTTGAACTTCCCGGCTCGCGGTCGCGCTGCAACGGCTGGTGCTGATGGCATTCGGCGCCGATTTCACGCCATCCAGCGCTCGCCGGGGTCCGTGCTCGCGGCTCGCCGATACCGATCCTATCGAGTTCCCGGCAGGCGGCGTCATGGTCGGGCAGTCCACCGGGAGTTTCGTGGCAGAAGACCTGCCTCTTGATCCAATAATCTCTGGAATACCGTAGCATTAGCGCTCGCGGGCTTCCTCGCAATGTTGGCCCATCTCCTCATAGGGAAGAGATTTCGTCGTGCCTCACAGTGCTATCCGTACCGGTCTTGCCTCCGGCCCGGAGTCGATGGCTCGCGTACAGCGCCGCACTCTCGGAGTGTTGGTTTCGGCTCAGATCCTCAGCGGCGCGGGGCTGGCTGCCGGAATAACGGTGGGCGCGCTGTTGGCCAAGGACATGCTCGGTTCGACCAGTCTGGCTGGGCTGCCCAGTGCGTTGTTCACGGCGGGGTCGGCCCTCGCCGCGGTGGCGGTCGGCCGGTTGTCTCAGGCGCGTGGCCGTCGCCCTGGGTTGGCGGCCGGGTATCTCACCGGCGCGATCGGCAGTGTCGGGGTGATCGCCGCCGCGGTGGTGGACAATCCGGCCCTGCTATTCATCGCGTTGTTCGTCTACGGTGCGGGCACTGCCACCAATCTGCAGGCCCGGTACGCCGGAGCGGATCTGGCCCCTGCCTCGCGCCGTGGCAGGGCGGTGTCGACAGTGCTGGTCGCGACCACGCTCGGCGGTGTCGTAGGCCCCAATCTCGCCGCGCCGACCGGCGAGCTGGCTCGGGTGCTGGGCATCCCCTATTTGGCGGGGCCGTTCCTGCTCGCCGCTGTGGCCTACGGTTTGGCTGCGGTTGTGCTGGCGATCTGGCTGCGCCCGGATCCTCTGCTGTTGGCCCGGCGCGTGAGTATCGACGTCGAAGAACCTGCCGAATCAGCCGATGACCTCGATGCCGGACCAGTCGAGAATGCTGGGCGGGGGATCGTGGTGGGCGGGTTCGTGATGGCGCTGACCCAGTTGGTGATGGTGGCGATCATGACGATGACGCCGGTGCACATGCTCGCGCACGGGCACGGCGCTGGTGCTGCGGGCGCGGTGATCGCGGTTCACGTCGGTGCGATGTATCTGCCCTCGCCGCTGACGGGTTGGCTCGTGGACCGCTTCGGTCGGTTGCCGGTCGCGGGCGCCTCGGGGTTCACGTTGCTGGCCGCCGGCATGCTTGCCGCGCTGGCGCCCTCGGACTCGGTTGTTGTCTTGGCGGTGGCATTGGCGTTGTTGGGGCTCGGCTGGAACCTGGGCTTGGTGGCGGGTACCGCCATCATCACCGACACGGTGCCGCTGGCGACACGTGCCAAAACCCAGGGCACCGTGGATGTTTCCATCGCCATTGCCGGTGCGACCGGCGGGATGGGCTCGGGGTTGATGGTCGCGGCGACGAGCTATCCGACGCTCGCTGTGGTCGGTGGAGTGCTCGCGTTGGCCGTGGTGCCTGCCGCCGCGCTGGTGGGGCTTCGAAACCCCTGACCGCCGTAGGGGTTTCGGCGTCTGTTTCATGAGTGGGTTCGCGCGGTCTCGGCGAACAGTTCCAGCAGGGTGCTCCACCCGCCGCCGCGTTCGACGATGGTGTCCTGGATGGCCTTGCCGTCGACGAGCCGGTCGAGGTAGCGGTGTTCCAGGGTGACCGTGGTCTGCTCCGGTCCCTGAGCGGTGAAGCGGACCTCGATCTCGCTGGCACGAGCCGGATCCGGGTCGTATTCCCAGCGGCCGTTGATCTGCCAGGTCACCACCAGCCGGTGCGGTGGCTCCCACACGAGTACCCGGCCCCAGTCGCATTCGGAGCCGTCGACGCCGCGTTCGTACCAGCGTCCGCCCTCGCCGGGCTCGAGGATCGCGTCGGCCATCTCGGCCTTGCCGATGTGATAGGCCGATGGCCACCAACTCCCGAAGGATTCAGTGAAGAACGCGAACGCCCGCTCCGGGCTCATCGCGACGGTGGCGGTGCCTTCCAGGACTGGCAGTTGTCCAGTGGTCATGGTCGATTCTCCTGTTCAGGGTCTGTGGCCGCCGCGTCGGCGGCCTTCTGAAAAGCGGTCAATGCCTCGTTCCAGATGTTCTGGAAGTACGCCTGAATCGCGGCGAGGCCGTCGGGATTCAGGCGGTAGATGCGCTTGGTGCCCTCCGGGGTCGCCACGACGAGCCCCCCTTCTTTCAGCACGCGCAGGTGCTGCGACACCGCCTGGCGCGTGACCGGCAGGGACTCGGCGAGCTCGCCCACCGACGAGGGGCGCCGAGCAAGACGTTCGAAGATCGCCTTGCGGGTCGGATCGCCCAGGATCGCCACATCCACATCTCTGAAAGCCTCCACTTGCGTAAGTGTGCGCTTTCAGATCGGGATACGCAAGGCCCTCGTAGCCGATAAGCGGCTGCCCTCGCCGCGCGTTGACACGACGAGGGCAGCGACGCTGGGAAACCAGGGTTGGGCAACCGTGCCCGGAATACGAGGGTTGCTATCGGTGGGCCGGTGGGTGGGTTTCGTACATCCGGATACCGACGGCCACCGCAGAGGCGGCGCTGACCGCTGCGGCGGCCCAGACTGCGGCGTGCAGACCGAGCAGATCGGCGACGATGCCACCGAGGACGGCGCCGACGGCGTATCCCAGATCGCGCCAGACCCGGTAGACCCCGACCGCGCGGCCCCGCCACAGCGGATGGGCGACATCGCCGATCACCGCCAGCAGGGTCGGATACACCATCGCGGTTCCGGCACCGAGCAGGACCGCGCCGACCGCCCACTCGGCGAAGCCGTGCGAGGCCGCGATGACGGCCAGCGCACCAGCCTGCAGGCTCATGCCGCCGGTGATGAGGTGCTTGCGCCCCCACCGATCCGACAACGCGCCGGTGACGAGTTGCCCAGCACCCCACACGCCGGGGTAGAGCGCGAACAGCAATCCGATCTGGCCGACGGTGAGGCCCTCGGTGGCGAACAGCAGTGGGAACAGACCCCACGACAGACCGAAGTTGAGGTTGTTGACCAGCCCGGCGTGACTCGCCGAGGACAGCGCTGGCTCGGTCAGGCTGGTCGCGGCCACGATCTGGCGATCGGTGAGATCCGCGTGTAGGTGATCGTGGCGGCCGTCGGCACGGGGAGTGTGTCGGGCCGCTTCCAGGCGGGCGTAGTCGCGGGTCTCGCGCACGAAGAACCCGCACAGGGCCAGCGCGAGCGCGGTGTAGGCCAGGCCGAGCAGAAACGGTGCGGGGCGCAGGCCGAACTGTTCGGCGAGGTAGCCGGCCAGCAGGGAGCTGAGCGCGACCGCACCGTATCCGGCGGCTTCGTTGAGGCCCATGGCCAGCCCGCGCCGGTCCGGCCCGACGAGGTCGATTTTCATCACGACGGTGGTCGACCAGGTCAGGCCCTGGTTGATGCCGAGCAGCACGTTGGCGGCCACGACCCAGCCCCAGTTCGGGGCGGCGATGAGCAACAGCGGCACCGGCAGGGCGAACAACCAGCCCACGAGGAGAACGGGTTTGCGGCCGTAGCGGTCGGAGAAGGTGCCCGCGAAGTAGTTCGCGATCGCCTTGGTGATTCCGAACGCGGCGACGTAGGTGAAGATGAAGGTGTAACCGGTGAGCCCGAACTCGGACTCCGCCAACAGGGGGAGCACGGTCTGCTGCTGGCCGACCATGCCACCGACCAGAGCGTTGACCGCGACCAGCAGCGTGAACTGGGCTGCGTTCTCCCGCAGGCCCAGAACCAGGGGCCGAGTGCTGGGGCGAAGGCTCATGCCCCGGCCGCCAGGCTCTGGCCGAGCGCGGCTGCGTAGTCGGCCGGGCAGCCTTCCAAGATCCGGATGTCGGTGCGGCCGTGGCGTTCCAGGATGCTGGCTGCGGTCATCGCGCGTTCCCCGTGTCCGCACATCACCGCCACCGGCCCGACCGGGATATCGACCAAATGTGCGGCGAGACTGCCGAGTTCGATGTGGCGGGCAGCGGGGACATGCCCGGTGGTGAACTCGCCGCGCTGGCGGATATCGAGCACCGTGGGTGCGGGGTGCGCGACCAGCTGGTGTGCGTCGAGCAACGACGCCTTCTCGACCGGTCCGGTCCACGCGGTCATTCCGCCGTCGAGTTCACCGGCGAGGGTGTCGAAACCGACTTTTGCTGCCTCCCAAGCGATATCGACGCCGCCCTGGGTATCGTCGCGGACGATGACCACGGGCCGGTCGGCGTCGACGACCCAGCCCAGCCAGGTCGCGAAGACCGGCCGCAAGGTGATCGACAGCGCTCCCGGGATGTGACCTGCGGCGAAATCGGCGGCGGGACGAACATCGACAACCTGGGCGCCGTCGGTGACCAGTGCGCTGACCTGATCGCCGGTCAACGGGGCAAGAGCGGGCTTGTCACCGAGCACGGCGGGGCCGTGGTGGTTGATCTCGCCGAGGCGCAGGAAATAGTCGGGGAAGGTTCCCAGCGAGTCGAGCAGCGCCTCGACGAAAGCGTCCTCGCCGTCGACCTGCAACAGCGGGTTGGTCGCGCGCTCGCGGCCGATGGTGGAGACCCGTGCAGTGCCGGTAGCCGCCGAGCAGAACGATCCCGCGCCGTGAGTGGGCCAGACCGGGGTGTCGTCGGGCAGTTCCATCAGCCGCTGCAGCGAGTGGTACTGGGCGCGGGCGAGCGGGATGGTCTGCTCGAGGCTGACCAGGTCGGTACGCCCTGCGGTGCCGACCATCAGCGAGCCGCCGGTGAACACGCCACGCAGTCGCTGATCCGCATCCCACAGCAGGTAGGACAGGTGCTCGGGAGAATGCCCCGGGGTCGCGAGCGCTTCGAGGACGAACTCGCCGACGGTCACGATCTCGCCGTCACCGACTGAGGTGACCTCGAATCCGCGGGGACCGACTTCGGGAGCGATCACGGTCGCGTCCTCGGTATCGGCCAGCTCCCGCACGCCGGAGATGAAGTCCGCGTGCAGGTGGGTTTCCACCGCGTAGGCGATCCGCAAGCCGTGGCGGCGCGCTTCGGCGCGCACCTGGCGCACGTCGCGTTCGGGGTCGATGACCAGGGCGCGGCCGTCGCCGAGGTCGAGCAGATAGGTCGAGTTGCCCAGCCCCTCGTCGATGACGGGGATCAGGGTGAAGTCGGTAGGCATGCACGCACTCCTCGGTTGCCTGGCCGGGCCGCAGACGGGACCCGTCACTCGCATATTCCAATCAACCATGGAATAACATAGGAGCGTATTCCATGGTTTCATGGAAGACAACCGCGCGGTCGGCGACCTGCCGATCGCCTGCTCGGAGCGCGTATCGTATTCCACGGATGATTGGAGAAGTCGTGAGCAATGACCGCCCTGCCGCGAAGTCGGCGCTGTACGAGGCGTTCGCCACCAGTGGTAAGGCGCTGGCCAGCGGTAAGCGCCTCGAGCTGCTGGACCTGCTCGCCCAGGGCGAGCGCACCGTCGAATCGCTCGCCGCTGCCGCCGGGTTGAATCTCACGACCGCGTCGGCGCATCTACAGACACTCAAACAGGCCGGATTCGTAGCAACCCGACGCGAGGGTGTGCGCATCCACTACCGCCTTGCCGGCGAGGATGTGGCGCAACTGTTCGCGCTGCTCCGCAAGGTCGCCGAAGCTCACCAACCCTCCGTGGCACCGGCCCGCGATTCCTACCTGGGTCCGGCCGTCAGCCAGGAAATGACCCGCGAGGAACTGCTGGCCCGCGCCGAATCGGGCAAGCTCATCGTCTTGGATGTACGTCCCGCCCCCGAGTATCAGGCCGGTCACATCCCGGCAGCGGTCAACATCCCCGTCGACCAGCTGGCCGAGCGCATCGCAGAACTCCCCGCCGACAGCGAAATCGTCGTCTACTGCCGCGGCGAGTACTGCGTACTGGCCTACGACGCGGTGCGTATGCTCAACGACCACGGCCGCCGAGCGATCCGGCTCCACGACGGCATGCTCGAATGGCGCCTGGCCGAACTACCTCTCGCCACCGCGCTCGCCTGATACGGCGGGGTTGTCAGGGAGTTCATGTGCGACGCGCCCGGAACAGCCGCGCAGCGGCACGGATCAGGGCACATCCGCTCCGCCGCCTCCCTCACGGCCGCCGTTCGGGCGCCGTCGCGGTTCCGAGGATGTGTTCGGACGCTGGGAACGGGAAAGGCATGTCGGGGAACCGGACTCGCTCGTATTCGGTGAGCTCGAATCCCGCGTCGGTGAGTGCGCGTAGGGTGTCGCGGCCGGTATGACAGCCGCCGTTGAGCAGTGGCCAGACCGTGGCATCAGCCGCTCGTTGCACTCGCCGCGTCCGTGCCGACTCGGATCGAACATGTTCGAAGAACCGCAGCACGCCGCCCGGTTTGAGGACTCGGGAAACCTCGGCCAGGGCGGCGGCCTGGTCGGGTACCGAGCACAGCACCAGGCTGGTCACAACTGCGTCGAATAAATCATCTTCTGCCACAATGTATTCCGCGTCACCGGCGATAACCTCGACCCTGATCGGTGCCGCCACGGCGGCCTGTTCGGCCCGGCGGCGCAGTAGGGGTTCCGGTTCGATGGCTACCAGCCTGGTGACTGTCGACGGATAGAACTCGAAGCTGGCACCTGGACCGGCGCCGACTTCGAGGACCTCGCCGACCAATTTCTCGGTGAGCCGGTGTCGATACCGGCTCACCCCTGCCCGTTCCAGCCCGGGACCGGCCAGGCCCGCATAGAACCGGGCAAAGATCGGACGGCTCTTCATTCGCTGCGGCATTACCCCTCACCGCCTAACTGTTCGGCACCGCCTCGCTTACACTGACAGTAAGGAGGTCGATACATAGTGAAGTTACTTCACGATAACGCGGAGAGTCCAAGCCCCGCTAGTGCCGCGACGGACAAACTCTTCGAACTGACCGAAGTCCTCGGGGCGATGATGGAACGCGGCATGGTCGAACGTGGCCTCACGCAGGCCAGAGCGCGGTTGCTGTGGCGTCTCCACCACCGCGGACCGCTTACCCAGCGTGCTTTGGCTGATCTCCTCGAAGTCAGCCCCCGCAACGTCACCGGCCTGCTCGACGGACTCGCCGCCGACGGCTATGTCGACCGACAACCACACCCGACCGACCGGCGAGCCACCCTCGTGACACTCACCGAACGCGGCACCGCCTTCGTGCACACGCTACGAACACAACGCGACGAGATGGCCGCTGCACTTCTCGACGGCCTCACTCGAGACCAGATCCAGAACTTCGCGCAGATCCTCGACGTCATCGTGGACCGGCTCCACGACATCGCGCCCACCTGCTGACTCGATGGATGCTGTGACTGTCGTTGTCGAGCGCCCTTGTCACGGCGATGTGGACCGGGGGTGGTTCGCCGCGCTTTCGTTCTGTGGACGCTGAAGACACTGCACTCCGGCGAGCCGCCCTCGCTCGACGTGTTCGTCAGCGAGGGCAGGCTCGGGAGAGTCGAAGGTGAATCCTGGGGTGAGATCAGGCTCGGGTGGGCAGCAGCTCAGCGACGAGAGCCTCGACTCGTGTCTTGATCTCATCGCGGATCGGCCGGACCGAGTCCACACCTTTGCCTGCGGGGTCTTCCAGGATCCAGTCTCGGTAGCTGACACCGGGGAACGACGGGCAGGTGTCCCCGCAGCCCATGGTGATGACGACGTCGGAGGTTTCCACGGCGTCGTAGGTGAGGATCTTCGGCTTCTGGTCGGAGATGTCGATGCCGAGTTCGGCCATCGCCTCCACGGCGGAGGGGTTGATCGTGTCGGCGGGCGCGCTGCCTGCGGAGCGGACCTCGATGGCGTCGCCGGCGAGGTGGGTGAGGAATCCGGCGGCCATCTGGGAGCGTCCGGCGTTGTGGACGCAGACGAACAGGACGCTGGGCTTGGCGGTCATGTGGGGCAGTGCCTTTCAGTTGGCGGGCAGGTCGAGTTCGGCGAGGAGGTGGCGGACGCGGGTTTCGATCTCGTCGCGGATGAACCGGATGGCGGCGATGTCGAGTTCGGCGGGGTCGTCGAGGTCCCATTCCTCGTAGCGGCGTCCGGGGTAGAGGGGGCAGGCGTCGCCGCAGCCCATGGTGATGACCACATCGGCGGCCTGGATGATTTCCTCGGTCCATGGCTTGGGGAACTCGGCGGTGATGTCGATGCCGACCTCGGCCATCGCGGCGATGGCGGCGGGGTTGATCTCGTCGCCGGGTTCGCTGCCGCCGGACCAGGCCACCGCACGGTCACCGGCGAGGTGGGCGAAGAACCCGAGGGCCATCTGGGAGCGTCCGGCGTTGTGGGTGCACAGGAACAGCACGGTGGGGGTGCCGGTGTGGGCTTTGCCTTCGACGCGGGCCAGGGCGTGCAGGCGTTGGCGGGCGAAGCGTTCGGCCAGCAGCGGCAGGTAGTTGATCACGGTCGCGCGTCCGGCGAACTGGTCGTAGGAGGAGTGCAGGAACCGTTCGATGGTCTCGACGCCGAAGGTGCCGTCGAACTCACGCTGCAGGTGGGTGGCTGCGGTTTTCAGGGCGAGCTGCTGGTCGATGGTCAGGTCGTGGCGGGTATGGGTGGGCGCGAGTGGGCTGTCGCTCATGAGAGGTTCCGTTGCTCGGCGGGTGTGGTGAGTTCGGTGAGCAGGTTGTTGACGCGGGCGGTGATGTCGTCGCGGACAAGGCGCATGCGTTCGATGCCGTCGATGCCGCGTTCGGAGGGTTCGTCGGTGTCCCAGTTGATGATTCGCACGCCTTCGACCGGTTCGAGGTGGACTTCACGGCCGAGGGTCACGACCAGGTCGACCGAGCGGAGTAGGGTCGGGTCGACGGGTTTGGGGATCTCGGCACGGATGTCGACGCCGACTTCGAGCAGTGATTGTGCCGACAGGGTGTTGATCGAGGTGCCGGGTTTGGTTCCGGCGGAATGGATCTCGAGCCGACCATCGGCGACGGCACGCATCAGTCCGGCGGCCATCTGGGATTTGCCGCCGTTCTTGACGCACACGAACAGTACGGACGGAGTTGTGTTCACCGCGGCGTCACCTTTTCGGTATCGGTGACCCAGTGGTCGTGGGCCGGAATCGTTTGCGCAGCGCGAGGGAGACATAGACCAGCCCGACGAGCACTGGTACTTCGATGAGTGGGCCGACGACTCCGGCGAGGGCTTGGCCGGAGGTGGCGCCGTAGGTGGCGATCGCGACGGCGATGGCGAGTTCGAAGTTGTTGCCCGCAGCGGTGAAGGCGAGGGTGGTGGTGCGCTCATAGCCGAGGCCCAGTGCCGCGCCCATGGCGTAGCCGCCGCCCCACATGATCGCGAAGTAGGCAAGCAAGGGGATCGCGATGCGGACCACATCGACGGGGTGGGAGGTGATTTGTTCGCCTTGCAGGGCGAACAGGATCACGATGGTGAACAGCAGTCCGTAGAGCGCCCATGGGCCGATCTTGGGCAGGAAGCTGGCCTCGTACCAGTCACGGCCCTTGGCGCGTTCACCGAAGCGGCGGGTGAGGAACCCGGCCAGTAGTGGGATACCGAGGAAGATCAGCACTGACTTCGCGATCTGCCACGGTGAGGTGTCGATGGTGGTTTGTTCCAGGCCGAGCCAGCCGGGTAGGACCGAGAGGTAGAACCAGCCGAGAACGGCGAACATGATCACCTGGAACACCGAGTTCAACGCGACCAGCACGGCGGCGGCCTCACGGTCGCCGCAGGCCAGGTCGTTCCAGATGATGACCATGGCGATGCAGCGAGCGAGCCCGACGATGATCAGTCCGGTGCGGTACTCGGGCAGGTCCGGCAGCAGCAGCCAGGCCAGGCCGAACATCAGGGCGGGACCGAGGATCCAGTTCAGGACCAGGGAGCTGATGAGGAGTTTGCGGTCGCCGGTGACGGTGTCGAGTCGGTCGTAGCGGACCTTGGCCAGCACCGGGTACATCATGATGAGCAGGCCGATGGCGATCGGCAGCGAGATGCCGTCGATCTCCACGGCGCTCAGGGTGTCGCCGAGGCCGGGAATCATCCGGCCCAGCAACAGTCCGGCGACCATGGCGACGCCGATCCACACCGGCAGGAACCGGTCGAGGGTCGACAGCTTGCCGATGACAGCGGGGTGGTCGGTGGTGGTCGTGTTCATGCGGTGGCTCCCACTGCGGCGCCACTCTCGACGAGCAGGACTTCCGAGAGCCGTTGCAGCGCTTCGGGGACGACTCGGTAGTACACCCAGGAGGCACGGCGTTCACTGTCGAGCAGCCCGGCTTCGCGCAGCACCTTGAGGTGATGAGAGATCGTGGGCTGGGTCAACTCGATCCCGGCCGACAAGTCACACACGCAGGCTTCTTGGCTCTCGCGCGAGGCGATCGTGCTCAGCAGGCGCAGCCGGACCGGATCCGAGAGTGCTTTGAACACGCTCGCCAGCTCGACGGCGTGAGGCTCGGACAGGGGCTCGCGCACCAGTGGCGCGGCGGAGCACGCCTGCACAGGCGTCACCACCAACTTCGACTTCGACATACGCCTATATTGACCGATATCAATACAGCGAGGCAAGCAAACGGCCGGTGAACACTGTGAGGCGGGTGGTTACCGGACCGGGGAGCAGCGTTCGAGTAGGGCGGTGTCGTGCCAGACGCCGTTACGTTGGGTCTGCGGGGATCCGGGTCTGTTCGACGCCCTCGCCGAAGAATCCGCGGGCGGGTGCGGCGCGGCCCCGAGCACGGTGCAGGAGCTTGTGCGTCACCGATATCATGTCCCGGGCCTGCCTGCACCTGACAGTGCCGAACCCGCTCACCGTCGAGGGACGGCCGTCCTCGTCATCGTTGGCCGACCGGACGGATGACGATTTCGTTGACATCGACGTCGGCGGGTTGGGCGATGGCGAAGCCGATGGCACGGCCGATGCTTTCCGGCGAGATCGCGTTGGCACGGTAGGCGACCATGAGGTCTGCCGCATACGGGTCGGTGATGTGGGTGGCGAGTTCGGATTCGACCACACCAGGCGAGATCGTCGTCACACGGATCCCCGGGATCGACTCTTGCCGCAGGCCCTCGGTGAGGGCCCAGGCGGCGTACTTCGTCGCCGAGTAGATCGCCGAGGTGGGCACGACCTGGTGTGCGCCGATCGACGCGATCGTCACGACATGCCCCTGTTCGCGGGCGGTGAAGTGCGGCAATACCGCAGCGATGCCGTTGTACAGACCACGAACGTTCACGTCGAACATCTGGTCCCACTGCTCGACGAGCAAGGCATCGAGTCGCGAAAGCAGCATGACCCCGGCGTTGGCCACAAGCACATCCAACCGGCCATGCATGGTGACGATGTCGTCGACCACCGCGCCGAACGCGGCGCGATCAGTCACATCGAGCGCCTGCGCCTGCGCCTCGAGCCCCGCAGCCTCGAGCTCGGCCACGATGACTTCCAGGTGATCGGTACGACGCGCGGTCAGGATGACGCGGTGGCCTTGCTCGGCCAAGCGTCGCGCTGTCGCCGCGCCGATTCCGCTGCTAGCTCCGGTGACCAGCACAACTTTGGGCGCGGTGGTCGAGTCGAGCGAGATATCTGATGTCATGGGACCAGCTTGGATCGGTCGATCGGCCCGAGGAAGGCACCCATCCACCTGGGAGTGCTGCACCCAGGCTGTCGCACGCTGTCGACACTAGACTCGAGGTCATGCAGAACCCGCTGGGGGAATTCCTCCGCGCACGCCGTGCACAGGTCAGCCCCCAATCGTTGGGGCTACCCACCCAGAAGAACCGTCGGGTATCGGGGCTGCGACGCGAGGAGGTCGCGACGATGAGCGGGCTCAGCGCCGACTATTACGTCCGCCTCGAGCAGGGCCGGGAACGCCACCCATCAGCGCAAGTTCTCGAGGCGCTCGGCCGCGTTCTGCAACTCGATGACGACGCGCGGTTGCATCTGTTTCGAATTGCAGGGCTCGGCCCGAGCGGCCCGCGCCATCCTGGCACCGAACAAGTCGATGCGCAGCTGCTACAGCTGATGCAGATGTGGCCGGACAACCCGGCTTTGGTCCTGGGCAGGGCCTACGACGTGCTCGCGGGAAACGACTTGGCTTACGCCCTGTTCGACGGGTTCGAATACGGGCCGAACCTGCTGACGAAAGTCTTTCTCGATCCGACCGCTGCGAGCTTCTACCCCGATTGGGAAGTCGTGGCCGCTAACACGGTCGCCGGTTTCCGCGTACTTCACGGCATGTTTACAGCAGATCGTCGAATCAACGATGTCCTGACGACCACGCGGATGCACAGCGCAACATTCGCCGACCTGTGGGAGCGCCACGACGCTCGAAGCAAGCGGCCCGAGACCAAGCGATTCGCGCACCCTCACGTCGGACGAATGACGTTGAGCATGAACGCTTTCGACGTGAAAGCGGCGCCTGGCCAGGAACTGATCGTCTACCACGCCGAACCCGATTCGGTCAGCGCCCACGCGCTCGCCCTTCTGGGCGCCCTGTCCGCGACCCGGGCCCGGGAACAAGTCGTTTCCCGGGGCCAGGATCTTCGCTAGCGGACAGCACTCAACGCTTCTCCCGATGGAATGTGTAACCGCCGTGATGGAGGGTGTCGGCGTCGACGAAGGTTCCGTCGGCGGTGAAGCCGGTGTCGTCGATGTAGTCGATATGCGTACCGGTGATCGTGTAGCTGCCGGTGTAGGCACTCGCACGCTGGCCGCGGGCCTCGTCATAGCGGCCATCGGCGAGCAGTTGTTGGTGGATATAACCGTCGGAGGTCACCCATGTGCCGACGTAGGAGATGTTCGAGGAGGCGGTGACCGCGGCATTGTCACGGTCGGTGGGTGTCGGGTTCGCGCAGGCGACCACTGCCAGTGCGGTGTCCGCGGTATGCAGTCGGATCGGGGGTTTCGAGGTCATCTCCGAAACGTATCGGTCGACCGCGTGAATGTGGATGGACGTGCTACTCCTACCCATCTGAGTCCTCGCCTGTACCGCACGCTGTTTCGGCGAACGACTGATCCCGGGGCCGTGGACGAGTGGACCCGGGATCGTCGACTCAGCTGTGGGTGAGCGCGCCGAAGAACGCTCGAATGTCTTGTGTCAGGAACCGGGGCTGTTCCAGGGCGGGGAAGTGCCCGTCGAATCGGTCCACTCCTGGAATTTCTCGACCATCCATGAATCCGCCTGGCATGTCCGGAGACTCACTGGTCTGACAGCTCGGCGATGTGATGGGCTGGGTTTGAGCGTAGTAGGCAGCCTCCATCTCCGCCGGTGGCACGTCGCCGCAGTGCTGAAAGAGCCGCCGGTGAACCAGTCGACCCATTCGGCGGTGGCGAACTCGACCTGGTCTCCGTTGCGCCACGGACCCCGTGGTTTGATCAACTCGGTCTTGTAGAGGCCGTTGATCGTCTCGGCGAGGGCGTTGTCGTCGCTCGATCCCACCGCGCCAACGCTCGGTTGAATCCCGGCCTCGGCGAGACGCTCAATGAAGGCGATCGAGGTGTGTTGAGCGCCCCTATCTGTGTGGTGGACAAGACTTTCACCTCCCGACCCGCTCTCTCACGGGTCCAGATCGCATGCTCGACCGCGACGAGCACGAGCGCGGTCGACATCGTGGTGCCGGTGCGCCAGCCGATGGTCCTGCGCGCGTAGGCGTCGATCACGAACGCTCGGCGAGCGCGGCGCAGATCGACTCGACACTCCATCGCAGGCCGCCGTCGACGCGTGACCTCGGTGCTGGCTCATATATCTGACGATCGCCGCCCACTCCGACTCGTGCTGGTCGCGGGCCTCCGCAACCATCCACACAGCCCGCTCACGCGAGATCAGGAGCCTAGTCAGCTCCATGGGCGGATTGCTCAACGTCTTTGCGCCGGTCGGATCCCGCCGACAAGCACCAGGTGTACCGGCAGCTCGGCGTGAACCTGACCTACAACGACAAAACACGGGTGGTGATCGCCGAAGCGACACCACCCGTGGGTGTACTGGTTGTGTCCGGAGGCGGATACAACAGCTATCCCCAAGGAACCACCCGCGAACGGCTGAGTATCCCGGGGCCAACAGTGTGGCGGGTTGGCTTTCGGTGCCCACGAACTGTGATTCGGCTGATGATGCACTGGCTCGGACCGTTGTAAACCGTTGCAGGGCAGAGAGCCTCGCTTCATTGACGAGCGCGGAGTGCGACCTCGGTAGTGATTGAGTGGGCACTCTTGCGAGTCGCGGTGTCGGCTGCCGTCAGGTTTGCGGAGAGGAACAGCCGATGCTCAGGATACGAGTAGCGCACCTGAAGCATCAACGCCTCGTACAGCTCCTGCTTGTGTGCGGGTGAGCCGTTGGTCAGGACGAGACGGATGTCGCCGAATGATTCGATGAGTTTGCGTATCTCGGTTTCGGTCAGCCTGACGGTTTTGGGGAGATTGTTCGTTTCGACTTCGGCGGCGGCCTTGTCTGCCTGGGCCGCGTTGAGTGCTGCGACGACGACCTGTGGGTCGACGCCGGCTTCGATCGCCGCGAGGTGGCGGTCGATTTTGGTTTCTGCCTCCTCGATCCTCCTGCGCAGTGCCTTGAGTCGCGCGGTGCTGTCGTCATCGTCGTCAGCGGCGAGGAGAGCGGCGACCGTGCGGTCGATGTTCTCGGGGGCGAAATGGGTGCCCAGCCAGGTATCGACGGGTCCGGTGATGTGGTCTTCGCGCAGGTTGATGGTGCGCGGGTGATGGACCAGTTGCGGGCTCCCCGGTGCGAGGACGGATGCCCGGCAACGGTAGTAGACGGATCCTCCAACGTTTTCGGCTTGCATTTTCCGGTTGCACAGGTCACAGCGGATGCGCCCACGGAACGGGCGTGGTGGTGTGGATGTGTTCGAGCGGGTGCGTTCGAGTTTGCTGCGGGCGCGGCGGCTCATGCCCGCGCGTTGCTTCCGTTTCAAGGTCGCCTGCGTGAACGTTTCGACGGAGATGATCGCCGGGTGTGCGGGGTGTCGCGATCGGACGATGCGTTGTGCCGGTGAACGTTTGAACTTCACGATGTGGCCGGCGGCGACGTCGTCGGGATCGAGGAGTGATTCGGTCTTAGTCCATCGTCCGAAGAACGCGTATCCGGTGTATCGGGGGTTCTGCAGGATCGCGGCGATGGTGGAGGTTTGCCAGCCGTCGCCGGAGCGATGCCGGTTTTGCTCGGGTCGGTGTGCGGAGGGGCAGGGGATGTTGTCGCGGTTGAGTTCTGTGGCGATGGCCTTGTCGCCGCGGCCGTCGAGGTAGGCGCGGAAGATTCGTTGCACTACCGGTGCTGCGGCGGCGTCGATGGAAAGGATCCGCAGCTTCAGGTTGTCGGCGGCCCGGTTCGGGTTCGGGTGGGGCGGCCCGTCGATGACGGTGTATCCGTAGGGTGGTCTGCCGCCTTGGTGGCGTCCTTCGTTGAGGACTTGGGCGTCCATGCTGGCGCGGGTGCGTTGTTGAACGTGCCTGCGTTCGGACTCGCTGAGTCCGCCGAGCATGTTCATCATGATCGAGTGGGTGACGTTGTGGGGGTCGTAGCGTCCGCCGAGTTCAGGGACCCAGATCGAGACACCGTAGGCGTGGATGCGGGGTGCGATGAGGCTGAACTGGTTGCCGAACCAGCAGCGGGTACCTTCTCCGACGACGATGCCGGTCCATCCTCGGTCCCGGTTCCGGAGGTCTTCGAGGAGTTCGGCGGCGTGACGGCGTCGGTGCCAGGGCACCGAACGTGATTGGCCGACATCGAAGTAGCTCTTGACGATTCGAGCGTTCACGAACTTCTCGGCGTTGCCGCGTTGCCATTGATAGGAGGATTCGGGGTCTTGGTTGTCCTCGGTGGAGCAGCGCCCGTAGAAGGCGAGTTCTTCCTCGACGGTGCTACCCAGGTCGGTGGTTTCCAGGCCGAGGAGGTCGTCGAGGACGGCCCACTCGTTGACATCGGTAGTCATGAGACCTCCTCACTGTCGGGATCATTCGGCGCCAAACTGGGCGGCGCTCTCTGTCAAGGCAGGTCGTGCTGGCGCTGGGCGTTCAGATTGTTCTGCAATCGCCGTCAATACCGGGTGGTCCGGCGCTGTTGGCGCGTAGGCTGGGGCGATGATGGGCGCGGGCATGGATATCCGTGTGGTTGTTGCTGTTTCAGACGAAAGTGTTATGGCGAGTACGGAATCGCTGATCGCCTGGTTGCATCAGGAGCCGGAACTCCGCGGCAGGGTTCAGACGCTGGTAAAGGAGCCCGAAGCTGGTGACATGGGGACTGTGCTCGACGTCGCCACTGTGGCGTTGGGCGCCGGTGGGGCATTGTCGGTGCTGGCGATGTCGTTGAGGACTTGGTTTGCGCAGCCTCGGCGATCCGATGCCAGGATCGAGATCCGTCACCCGGACGGCAGGTCGGTCGTTGTCGATGCCAAACGTGTCGACAATGTCGAGGCTCTGCTCGAAGCATTGCTCGACACCGACGGATGATCCTGTGAACTGAAGGAGCCTGGCGATGCGGTTGCCGAACCGGGCGACATCGTGGGGTGTGCTGATCGGAATCGAGCGCTACGAGCGTCTTCCGTGCTTGACGGGGGTCCATGCCGGGGCCCGGGCGTTGGCCGAGGTTCTGACCGATCCAGAGCATGGTTGTCTTGAACGTGAGCATTGCGCTCTGCTTCCCGCGGATGCTTCCCCCGGCCAGATTGGGGACGCTATCGCTCACGCCGCCGAGAACGCCCATGATCTGTTGCTGATCTACTTCGCCGGCCATGGTGTGCTCGGTGCCCGCCGCGGCGAACTGCACCTAGCTGTCGCCGATACCCATCCGCATCGCCCCGGCATGGGAGGTATCCCGTTCGACGCAGTCCGCGATCTGTACATCGACAGTCCTGCTGCGGCCCGCGTCGTGATCCTCGATTGCTGCTATTCCGGCCGGGCATTGGGCGTCAACCAGTCCCCGGACGACGCGGCAATTCTGAACGAAATCGTCGCCGAGGGAACAGCGGTACTGACTTCGGCACCGCCCAACGGTGTCTCGAAGAAACTCGACGCCGAAACCTATCCCGCCTACACCCACCGACTCATACGGTTGCTTCGGGAGGGCATCCCAGCGGCGGGACCGCTGCTCACTTTGCCTGTGCTGCACCGCCAGCTGTGCCGAGAGCTCGTCGCTGCGGGCCTTCGACAACCACAAGCCGACCTCAACCCACTGCTGGACCATCTCGCGCTGGTACGTAACCGTGCCGAACCGACAGGACCACGGCTGGAGGAACAGCTGATCGATGCTATCGAGACAGATCAGCTCACCCTGTATTACCAGCCCGATATCAACCTGAGGACCGGTGAGATCATCGGAGTCGAAGCACTCGTCCGATGGAACCACCCCATCCAGGGCCTGCTGTCGGCGATGGAGTTCATCCCGATAGCAGAGCGGGCCGGCTTGGCGAACCGTCTGGGCTGGTGGGTCATTCGGCGCGCGTGTACCGACTTCGCCGTCTGGCACACCGGGGGAGGAGGGGACCTGTTGTTGCGTATCAATGTCTCTCCGCCACTGCTCGATCAACCGGGCTTTGTCGAGGATCTCGGTGCGACACTGCATCAGACGAGGTTGCCGGCCGCGTCGATCTGTCTCGAGATCGTCGAACGTGAACACACGGACTTCGAGGCAACCGTGACTACGGTCCGAGCGCTCAAACAACTGGGCGTGCGAGTCGCGATCGACAGTTTCGGGACCTACAACAGCTCCCTGTCGATGATCCAGCGACTGCCGGTGGACTCGCTGGAAATAGACCGCAGCTTTGTGCAGGGACTGACCGGAAATGGCGACGACGTCGCGATTGTCAGTGCCATCATTGCCATGGCGCACAGCTTCGGCCTAGAAGTAACCGCGGCAGGAATCGAAACAGAAGCCGCGGCAACCGCTTTGATCGAACTCGGATGCGACCGTGGGCAAGGCTTTCTCTACAGCCCGCCCGTATCCCATGGACAGATTGCGAAGCTCATCATCGGCGGTCCGCTCCACCCGGCATCCTTCCCCACGCTCTCTGAGTAGCGAGTCAGCCCTGAGAGCGCGAGCTATAACAGGCGGCCCTGTGGCTCGACGGGCCGGGTCAACGCCCCACAGCACATGGATCGGGATGAGGCCGAGCGAGAGGACCTACACGAACACAGCCACCACTCGTCAACCCTGAAAGCGCTCAACATGCACCACAAAGTGCGTGGTTCAGATTCGCCCGATAGTACCCCGTCGAACGCGCTAAAGTGCGACGGATCGTGTCGACCGAACTGCTTCTACGCCCGCACCCGTGACCTCAAGCTGGTTGCGTTCCGATGGTTCAGCCTCAGGTGCTACATCTTCACCCGAAGCGGGAGATCCTGCGCTCGTGCCAGCGCCGAACTGCACATCCGCCCGATTCCAGGCGATGTGGAGACCGCCCAGTTCCGCACTCCAAAGCTCGAAGGGGTCTGCGGAACCATCCCCACTTCCGACCGTCGGCCTCGAATAGGTAGCAGCCAGGCCGGATGGGCAAAACAACACACGATCGGCTATCCATGTCCGGTCGGGCGCGTGGGCGACGGCGCAACGTCCGCCCGAATGCCATCTCCGCGCCATTCCCGCTGTTGAGTCGCGCGACAGCGCTACAGCACCTCAGCATCGGTTGCGTCGTGGGCCGGTGCGCGCTGGTCGCTGGGATAGTCCTGTGGCACCGCAATGGTCGCAACGCAGAGCCTGACAACGCGCCCTTCGGTGGAATAGTGCAGGATTGGCCATCCTGCCGGCCCGGACTCTCCGCCGCGGAACCCGTCGATCTCTCCCAGTACCTTAAGGCGGCTCTTCACTGCACTCGCAAAGTCTTTCTGTTTCATGAGAAGCAGCAGCACAGCTGATGTGTCATGTGCGGTGAGGTATCCGAACAGCTGGGGATGAGCTTCTGCCACAACGACATTGCCATCAGCCCACTTGGTTTCGCAGATGAAGATGTGCTCGGGACCAGTTCCCGCGGCAAGTGTGTCCGCTTGTATGAGGATGTCGGACTTTCCCCGGCGGGTGTATACCTCTCGATGCGCACCGGGGAGGGTTGCGTTGAGTGTGGCAGCGAGGAGGTCGCTGATCCGGTCTTCGACCAATTGGTGGTAAGCGCGTGGGTGTCGTTCGACGGCATCTGCCCATGTGCGGATAACCCGCTGGATGTCACCGAATGATGCTCTGGCCAGGCGGTGGCGACCCGTTGGCAAAGTGAGATTTTCGACTGCCGTTGCACTCCCGTCGACGGTGGTCGCAACGTCTGGCTGATCTTCGACATCCAGTTGTAGACTCGGGATCGACCACTCTCGAGGAAATTTCAGGCTCGCAATGACAGCGTCGCGGTCAGCCAAGCTCTTGCGTTTGCTGTGGATGAGTTCCTCTAGGCGTTGGGGCAGCTCGGATTCGAAGAAATGTGCAACTTGCTCCGTAACTGCGGCGACAATGGGTTTGATGTGGTCGATGCGCTGTGAGACTTCCGAGGTGAGATCACGGCGACCGTCACCGATCTCGGCTTCTTCGTCGCGAGTGAGGTCGAAGTGGGTGTAGAGAGCCCACACCGGTGGGTTCTCCGAGTGCATGCCGATGATCCAGGTGTCCTCGGCTTCGCCTCGGAGCCGATTTAGCTCGCTGAGCTCATCGGCGTGTTCTGGTTCCGATGTCAGCTGCACTGCTGCGTCGACAGCCGGAAGGTCGACGGTCGAGCCGTCGGGCCAACGCTTGAGAAGATGGATGTCGCCGTGAACCTCCACAGCAACCCAGTACCGCCGAGTCTGTTCACGGTGCCCCGGCTGATCTGGGATGGGTCGCCACTCACCCGCTTGCACGGATGCACGGCGGACTGCTCCGGTCAGTACAGGCGCCACGGGGCGGATGGAGGCGATGAGGTCCTTCGCTTCGGCCTCGAACCGATCGAGCTCTGCGATCGAGTCGATGCTGCCCAATCGACTCTGTAGCTGAGCGTTCTCGACCAGGCGCCACAGGTACTGCGAGAGTGGATACGAGGCCCTACGACTAGTGGTGAACACCGGAATAGGCACCGGCACAGAATAACTGACTGTCAGGCAGGGGGATCCTGCTGCCGGACCTCATTACTATAGAGGTCCTATCTCGCACGGGTTCGCGGCCAGTCCCTCGCGATCTCTGGCAGGCGTTGTCTCCGAAGATCTGAGGTTGCCTGCGGTCATAGATTTCGCACTATTGTGGGCGGCTGATGTCTAGCACTACGACTTCGATACGCTTCGGTAGGATTATTCCGATTGTTCGCGCAGTGTAGCGAGAAGTTCTGACCGGTCGGCATGGCCGCCTGTCTCGAACACAAGAAAACCACTCTGACCCAGGTCGGAGAGGGTTTTGCCTGTCGGGCTGACAGGATTTGAACCTGTGACCACTTGACGCCGGTTCACGTCGACTCGAAGCTACCGGAATGTACCCAAAACTACTGGTAGAGCAGGACTTCGGCGCACGCCGCATTCTGGTTGTTTCCCATCGTTTCCCGCTGTTCCGGCTATTTCTGTGTGATTAATGTGTGTTGGGTCGAGTACTGCGGACGCGGCTTTGCTGCGCTTTCGAGAAGTCGTCAACTGCGCCCGTGCTCGGTCGGTGTGGTGACGATGCACCGGCAGGCTGCTCGATGGACGGCTAGGGTGCTGTGACGTTGCGGTATGACGGTGGCTGCTGAGGGCGCGTGATGAGGTGGTGTATGTGGAACCGGATACTGGTCTGCCGAGTTGGTGACTTCGGCCTCGAAGCGGTCGAAAGTGAATGAAATTTGGCTGGTTGGTCTGCAAACGCGCAGGTCAATTAGTGTGCTCCCCGCGCGAGCGGGGATGAGCCCGGATTGTCGGTGTCGGGCATCAGTCGATCTGCGTGCTCCCCGCGCGAGCGGGGATGAGCCCCGTTGGGTCAGGTTGCGCGCCAACCGCGTCTTGTGCTCCCCGCGCGAGCGGGATGATCACCCGCGCGTGCCCCGAGGGGGTGCTCCCCGCGCGAGCGGGGATGTGTGAGCGGGGCCGATCGACGGTGCGGTCGGTCGGACCTACTCAACGCTCACCATTGGAGATGGCGCTGGGTAAGAATTTGACTCCGCGGTGTCAAATAGCGGATTCGTCGAACGCGGTCGAGTACTGGGCGTCCAGGCTGGGTTTGATGCTGCCGGCAACTCGGAGAAGGACTCGCCCACGGAGATGGTGGTACTCGGTTCCCAGGATCGGGTTGGTTCGTTGAAGGCCGGCGATGTAGTTCGCGCGCTGTTGTGCGGCGTCGGGAGTTGGCCAGACCTCGATCGTAGCGCCGCAGTCGGTGCCGAGGTCAGGGCATGCTGTCGTGGCGTCGTAGAGAACCGCTGCGTCAACGTACCCGTTCGGACGGCCGATGAGATTGTTCGGATCGTTGTCCTCGGTGATCGTCACCACGTTGGTGATTGTCGAGAGGCGGTTCCTGAGGAACTCGGCGATGGTCGACGCGTTCGGTTGAGGGTCGGGAATGGCGGCCATGCTCGAGGTAGCCAGTTGTTGTGTAGGGGATTCTGCCTGGTCTCCGGAGCATGCGGTGCCGACGAGGCAGACAGCGACTGTCGCACCCATTGTCAGAAGTCGTACATGGATACGGATCGCTGACTCCTTTGGTCGGTACGCTCGACTGCGCGGTTGCCCGAAGAATATCCCATGCACGCGACTCATTAGTCCAACACCGGCACAAGCGCTCCTCTGGTCGGGTGGTCTCGTGGTGACCGGCAACGTCGCCAGAGCTCAGTGCCGGGTCACGTCACTCGGCAGAGTGGACTGAGGGGGATGTCGTATGTGTTCGACTGACTTCATCAGAGGCGCCGAGATTTCGCTGGATTTGCTTGTTGGCTTGCCTCAACTGGACTCAGTCGATTCCGAGGACGATCAGATCGACACGGGTTCACCTGCCGATCTCTGTGGCGTGCATTGCGGGCAGCCGGCGTGGGGCGGGTCACTACCAGCAAGCTGATGGCGCGCAAGCGTCCGAAATTGCTGCCGGTCATCGACAGTGTGGTCGAGAAAACCTTGAATCACCCTCGTCGGCAGAGCAATTGGATGATTCTTCGTGCGGCTCTACGCGAGGACGACCGTGCCCTGTGCGACATCTTGACCGATGCTCGGGCAGAAGCCGAGATCGGGCACGATATCAGCCTGATCCGATGTTTCGGATGTTGTGGTGTGGATGGTCGGTCGGTAGGACAGATACCGTCGCGCCCGTGGCCGATATTGATGCGCGAGGCGCATCGACCTCCACTGATACGGCCACTGTGCTCAGGAACGTGCCCGTGTGGTGGCCAGCCCTCATGCGACTGGCAACGATGAGTCCCCCATTCGGCGGTCGGATGCAGCAGCGGCCGAGTCTTCGGTGAGGTTGATGGGTGAAGACGAGAGTGCCCCCGCGGTACCGCGGGAATGGCGGGGCGCACTTCGTCAGTCCGTGTCTGGGTTAGATCGCGGCGGCGGTGCAGTTGACTACTGCGTATTTTCCGGTCGAGGTCTGTTCGTCAGCGACCTTGCCGTCCACGGTGATTCGGCACGTGACCGATGAGCCGTTGGTCTGGCGCCGAGCCCGATGATCGAGACCGTCGAGTCGTTCGTGACCGATTTCGTCCACGGTGCGGCGGCGCTGACCTCCTGCTGCAGTTCGGAGTTCCCATCGAAGTAAGTCACCGAGTTCAGTTCGGCTGCGTCCGAGACGATCTCGTAGGTGATGTTCTTCCCCTTACCGGTGGAACTTCCGGCAGTAAGCGGCGGGATCGGCGCGCCTGGAGAATCGGGCGTAGTGGGAGTAGTCGAATTGATCGAGCTGGCTGCAGCGTCGATGGACTTGCTCACCTCCTCGCCTGCCTTGCCGAGAACAGCGATGCAGCCGCCGATTAGGCGCAGACCTGCTCCAGGTCCTGTGGTGCCCCTTCGACCACCCGATCATGCCCAAGACCGCGCTGTCCTGGCGGTCGGCCGCCACCGTCACCGACATCTCGCCACGCGCCCGGAACTGCCCGCGATGCAGTTCGACAACTACCTGCCCGCGCCCTGCCTGCTTAACCCGGAGCAAGTGACCGAATACCCCGACCACATGGAGCTGAGCACAGAACTCCGGGAGCAGATCGGAGACTGGAGCCTGTGGCAGGCAGCCGCAAGCCTGGAAGCTGCATGACACTTAATGCCAATTTGTTGGCATTAAGTGTCAATAGTGCGAGGGGCAATCGATGGGGAACCTGCTGGGGCGCACTTCTCATGGAGCATCCCAGCGCCTAAAAGGGTCGAACTTCCCACAATATTTGATTGTGTAACTAAGTAACTTCTTGGCCATCACACCAGGTGGTTCGGTATTCTTGGGCGATAAAAAACGTAACGGTCGGTGTATTTTGTGGTCTCGATCGCGCGGACCGGAGATCTATGCGGGGGTTGCCTCTCGACATCTCACGGTGCCGGTATGCTCACCTGTCAGGCGCAGCAAACCCTGTGGAGGTGACCCAGGATAGGTCGATGTTAGATGCGAAAGATGGATTGGCCACGTGAGCACTGCCATCTAGATTGCAATGAACATTGGCCCGTCGGATAATTTCTCCTTGTAATTTCTACGGCCGCCATGTCGGCCGTAGTTCTATGACTCATGGCAGCGATAGATCGACTGCCATCTTTCCATTTAAGCTCTCGTTAGTCATAATTCATCCAGTATATAAGTGAGGTATGCCGCGTACATGTCTACATCTTCCAACGGCGCAGATGCTAGGTCCATAACATTCCCCCTTCTCTCGGATGAGCCGTCGAAGAAGGATCTCCTTTCCTTTGAAGGAATTGCGTCGACTGTGGTCGATGCAATCTTTGATGACGCGCTGGACCCAATTGCGCTCGGTGTTTCCGGATCCTGGGGCAGCGGCAAGACGACTGTTCTGGAACTCATAAAGTCGCGTATCACCGTCGAGTCGGCATCGAGGAGTGGCGGTCAGGTCCTAGTTGTTCAGGTCGATCCGTGGCGATTCGATCCGCTGGTGGGGCCAAAGGAAAGCCTAATCGCCGCAGTCTTGTTCGAGCTGGAGGGAGCGATCAAGGATGCAGACGGTTCCGGTAAAAAGGCGTTTGCGCTGGTCAAGAGGCTTGCCAAGCGCGTGAATTGGTCGAAAGCTATCCAGATGGCAGCCAGTACTGCAATCACCCTCCAGCTCCCCAAGCTCGAAGACCTTCCCGACCTGATCAATGGCGGCGATGAGGAGTCGCAGGATTCCGAGACCAAACCACAGGGCATGGACCAGTTCAGGGAAGATTTCGAGGCGCTCCTCGACTCTGATGGACTGAAGCATATCTCGCGTGTCGTGGTACTGGTCGATGATCTGGATCGGTGCTTGCCGCCTACCGTTGTGCAGACATTGGAGGCCATTCGGCTCTTCTTGTCTGCCAAGAGGATGTCATTTGTTATAGCGGCAGACGAGGCACGAGTTGCGGAATCGATTCAGCACCATCTGAAACTCGATGCCGCGCAGCGGGAAGGTGAGGAGACCGTTGCCGAGCTGTATCTGCACAAGATTGTCCAGACGACGGTGCCAATTCCCGCCCTGAGTCGCGTAGACACCCAGGCCTATCTCTTCCTGCTACTGTGCCGGGCGAGTGTGGACGACGACCAGTACGACAGCCTGGTGGCTGACTGCATGCACCTTCGGCACACCGAGGGCAGTCTGGAAAAACTCGAAGTGCCCGCCGGTGTCGATCTCGACGAACCCTTGGCGATCGCCGCACGACTGACCCCGATCCTTTACGAGAAGCTGCGGGGCAACCCTCGACGGATCAAACGGTTCCTCAACGACCTGAACGTGCGGCACACGGTGGCTTCTCATCGTGGCATTGACATGAAGCCCGCAGCGACGGCGAAGTTGATGGTATTGGAGAGGCTGCTGAAGGACGAGTTCGCCATGGTGCTCGGCTGGTTGTCACGTAACGAACTGCGAGACAAGCTCGACACGCTCCAGGCCGCCGCAACCCAGGGCGAGCTGAGCCCGGCATCGGAGGAGGCAGCAAGCGGCACACCCGAAACCCCCGATGCAACTCAGCAATCGACCTTCACCGATGAATTGATCAGATGGGCGAAACTGCCGCCACTGCTGGACGCATCGGCAGTGTCGTCGTACCTGTACTTGGCCGCGTCGTTCTCCAATACACTCCTTGTAGCTGAGGGCCTTCCGCAGAGGCTGCGGGACATCGCGGCGAATCTGACATCCACCAGCCGGGTCGATCAGCAAGCGGTTTCCGACGATACGTTGCGTGCGCTGAGTGAATCCGATGCTCACGAGTTGGTCGGCTATCTTGCGCGCTCAACCCGCGACCAGCCGGTAGTCCAGAAGTTCACCGTCCAATCCATCCTCCGGATTGTTGACTGTCATCCACCAGTGACCGACGCTGCCATCGCAGGGTTGAAACGGATTCCCACGAAGGATTTGAAACCTGCGACGGTCCTGCTGTTTTTGGGTCGAGACAAGACCATCTATCAGCCGCTTTTCGATGACTGGTCGCAGGGCAATCCGCCGGTCCCTGTCCGTACCGCCATCGAACAGGTGATCGGGAGCCGCTGACCGATGGGTACTAGCGGTTCGTTCGGCGGCAGTGGTGGCAAGGACGCGCAGGACCTGCGTGAGTCGATAGCGGACTGGCTCGATGACGGCTCCTCGTCCGACCAAGCCGCGGACGAACAAACCGTTGCTACGAGCAATATCGACCGGCTACGGCCGATGATCCGGATACTGGCGAACTCCCGAGGTAGCGGCAGTGGCGGCGGTGGATCGGCAGGCGGTTCCGGAGGCGGCGGCGGACGCTCGTCGGGCGGGGTGACGCGATCGGTCCAGCGGACCTCCCGCGTCGCCGGGCGGGCGGGCAGTCTCGCGTCGGCCTATGCCGCCGGTGATCGCGCGAGGCTGGCTGCCGCCGGTTTGAACTACGACGAGCTGATAGCGCTCAATGATCCCCTCGAAGTCGGATCACGCATCGCGAAGGCTGCTCTGGACAGCCAGAGTGACGGAACCTTCGAGTCCGGTGAGGAACGTGTCATCGTCGCCGAACTCATCGCGTGGATTATCGAGAGTCCTCCTGATTCCACACCCCGCCCTGATGAGGTTGCGCGAAAATCCATTGAACTGATCATCGCCGAGTGCTCGCTGTCGGAGGTGTCGGACACCCTGCGCTCCGGTCCGATGAATGCCAGCGAGCGCAGACAGGTCGAAGACGAGATCCGCGAGGCTGCTGGCGTTCTCGCTGGCCAGGCGAGTCTTTCGGCCACCGGGGCAACCGAAGCCGAAATCACAAGGGCTATCCGGGACGGGATTGACATGCTGGTGAAAATCTATGGAGGATCGGCATGACGTCGATTCTCTTCGAGGTTTCCGAGGCACGCGCGAGCAGTGCTGCTGAGTTCGATGAGGTTTTCTTGTGGAATGAAACAGCTACTTCGACATTCCAAGGTCCGCTCAAGCCCTCACTGACCCAGCTCGGACAGGTGAAACCGCTTAACTCCGATTTCGTGCGGATCGCGTTAGCGGTGCTGGCGGCTGACCGCTCCGTGCTCCGCACACGCGGCGGGTCGGACTGGAACAAGCGACTATTTGACCTCACTGTCGCCGTGGACCATCCCGATATCTGGACAGGCCAAGCAACGCGCCTGGCAGGCATCGTCGGATTTCTCACCGGTGACGCATGGTCATTCACCCTCGTGCAAAGCGACCCTCTAACTCCGACTAAGCCCGCTTCGACGCCTGACAACACACGCCGCGCAGTTCTCCTCAGTGGGGGCGCTGACTCGGCGACCGGCGCATTGATGTCTCGGCACAGCCTGTCCGACGGTGAGGGCCAAATTCTGATATCGCAGTTCAGCCAACCCGCAATCACCAAGGTGCAGAAGACCCTTGCGACGGAGATCGAACGCTTGGTACCCGGCAAGAACCAAACCCACCACCGGATACAGTTCACCCGCAAGAACCGGCGAATGAACGGCACCGAGTTCAAGGACGAGTGGTCAACGCGCTCCCGGTCGATTCTCTTCCTGGCACTCGGACTTGCGGCAGCTTCAGCGACTGAGACACCGCTTTGGATACCTGAGAATGGGTTCGCATCGCTCAACCCTCCGCTCGGTCCCGAACGTCGTGGCAGCCTGTCCACCAAGACCACTCACCCAAAATTCCTGGCCGATCTGAGGCAACTACTGACCGACATCGGTGCGCACGGCGACATCGTCAACCCCTACGAGCGGATGACCAAAGGCGAGATGTTTCGCAGCCTTGCCGATACTTTCGGCGATGATGTCGCCTCGGCGTACCTGAGCAAGACCAATTCGTGCTCCCACGCCGACGGTAGATGGGCCCGTATCAGCCCCGGCAGTTCATGTGGTGTCTGCTTCGGATGCCTAGTCCGGCGAGCCTCATTCCACGCCGCAGGACTGGCCGATCGAACGACCTACCTGAGCAACGACCAAGCAGGAAAGTCCGCCGACTACGTGAAGGGCAAATCTATTGAGGTCGCGATGCGGGACTTCGTATCAGCAGGCATCAGCGATGCCATGATCATGGCCATGGACCTCCCAGACGGTTACTCGGCCAGAGACGCACATGACCTCTGCGTTCGAGGAGTGGCCGAACTCGCGGAGTTCCTGAAATGAGCCGACAATTGCCTCCGCTCGACATGCACGCCCACGTCGAAACTTCAGTGCCCCAACGAGACCTGGAAGGGCTCGGAGCTGTCGTCTTCGCCGCTACCAGATCGCAGAAGGAGTTTACGCAAACTCTTGATCGGCATGACCAGATTGTCGTATGGGGTCTTGGATGCCATCCGGGAGTCCCCGAGGCACACGTCGCCTTCGACGCAGACGCATTCCGCGAGCAGCTCGCAGCCACACCCTTCGTGAGCGAGATCGGATTGGACTCGCGATCGAAAGTTCCTGCGGCCGAACAGCATCAAAACTTCCGCTCGATACTTGAGCTTTGTAAGGGTGCGCCGCGAATCTTGTCCGTCCACAGCACCGGACGAACACAACAGGTCCTGGACCTGGTCGAGGACGTACACGTCGACGGTGTCGTCCTACACTGGTGGCTCGGGACGGAGCAGGAGACCCGCCGGGCCATCGAACGCGGCTGTTACTTCTCCGTGAACTACGCAATGCTCGGCAAACCGCAACTAAACGCCATTCCTCACGACCGCCTACTGCTCGAAACGGATCACCCCTCCGGTGACCGACGCTCTACGCGCCCTCGCAGGCCAGGGCACACTCGCGTAGTCGAGGAGGAGATCGCCCGACTTAGCGGCAAAGACGTCGCGTTCGTCCGGGATCTCCAATGGCAGAATCTAGTGCGCCTGGTCGATCAGCTCAGGTTGAAACAACTGTTTCCGACTGCGATACAGCGCATGCTCACATATGGCGGGCGAGACAAGTAGTGAGGGCTGTTGTGGCACGGAACTCGGGGGATCGACGAAGCGTCATTGGTTATGTCGAGCAACGATGGCTTCTCCTGTCGACGTCTCGTGCTAACAACCGCATCGTCGTGGAGCCGACTTCGTCGCTCCGGATTTCCAGGAGAGTTGCCTGCGGATCATCCCTGACGAGAGGTCGGTGGATGACCTCAACGCCTGCACGGGGTGAAGTTCTCACCCACTCGGTCCTCGGCTCGTCCTCGGAACCCTATGCCGGTTGGTGTGGGCGCGGCACGCGAATTCGGACTGGTGACTCGAGTAGGGTCGATCTTGCCCCGCGACGTGGCGGCGACGCGTGGGTGCACGGGGAAGGTTCGCCTCGTTCGGTCGAGTCCGATCGAGGCGACCCGCGCATCCTGGACGTGTCCAGGCCGACGCAAGTCTCCCCGTTGAGGCAATGTCGAGCTATGTAGACGTCCCCGACCAACCTGGGGAAGGACGGTTACGGTTCGCTGCAGTACTGCCACGAATGGGCGGTGCTTAGGCCGAGGCTTCCTCGTAGGCGGTGATGATCTCGGTGGCGATGCGGCCGCGGGTGGAGACGGTGCGGCCGTTTTCGATGGCCCAGGCCCTGATGGTGGCGAGGTCGGTGCGGCGACCTGTCCGGGTGGCGGGGGTCGTGGTGGCGTGTCGGCGGGTGTTGCTGGTTTTGGTGCGGCTGGTTCGCCGGGCGTATGGGGTCCATTGTGTGAAGGTGTTGCGCAGTTTGGTGGCGTTGGTTTCGGACAGGTCGATTTCGTAGGTGTGTCCGTCGATGCCGAAGGTGACGGTTTCTTCGGCGGTGGATGTGCCGTCGTAGTCGTCGATGAGGGTGACAACGACCTTGCGTGCCATGCGATTTCCCGTCTGTTGTGTCTGGTTGTGACTGTGTGAGGGTAGTCGCAGGTTCAGCGGATGCGGAGATCAGCTTCCTTGAACCGGACAAACCTCAAGCGCACGTTGCGCGAGGCGGGCTCGAGTTTGGGTGGCCGTCTTCGCGATGGTGTCGGCCATTCGAGGTTAGGTCTGGATGTTAGAAATGATCGGGCTTGGTGGGGCTCGTGTCGTTCATGACGATCGTTCTCTGTTGGGGCTGCCGCAGGAGTAGGTGACAACCGAGATGGCTTGCCGAGAGGTAAGCCTGAGAGGATGTCGCAGTGCCCAAGCCGTATCCGAAAGAGTTCCGCGACGATGTCGTGCGGGTCGCCCGCAACCGCGACGACGGAGTGACCCTGGAGCAGGTCGCGGCCGATTTCGGGGTTCATCCGATGACGCTGTCTAAATGGATGCGCCAAGCCGACGTCGACGACGGGAACAAACCGGGAACCACACGCAGCGAGTCCGGTGAGTTGCGCGATGCCCGCCGCCGGATCCGCCTGTTGGAGCAGGAGAATGAGGTCCTGCGCCGCGCCGCGGCGTATCTGTCGCAGGCGCAGATACCGGGAAAAGGCTCTACCCGCTCGTGAAAGAGCTTGCCGCCGAAGGGATTCCTGTGGCGGTGACGTGTCGGGTGCTGCAGCTCGCTCGCCAGCCCTACTACCGGTGGCTGGCCGATCCGGTGACCGCCGGCGAGATCGCCGAGGCGTATCGGGCCAACGCGTTGTTCGACGCCCACCGCGACGACCCTGAATTCGGCTACCGATTCCTCGCTGACGAGGCCCGCGAAGCCGGCGAAACGATGGCCGAGCGGACAGCGTGGCGGATCTGCTCGATCAATCGGTGGTGGAGCGCGTTCGGCAAGCGAGGGCGCAGGAAGAACGGCAAGCCCGGACCGCCGGTCCATGACGATCTGGTGCGACGGAACTTCACCGCTGATGAACCGAATCGTTTGTGGCTCAGCGACATTACCGAACATTGGACCGGTGAAGGGAAGTTGTATTTGTGTGCGGTCAAGGACGTGTTCTCCAACCGGATCATCGGTTACTCGATCGATTCGAGGATGAAGTCGCGGCTCGCGGTGACCGCGGTGAACAATGCCGTCGCCCGGCGAGGTGATGTCGCCGGTTGCGTTCTGCACACCGACCGTGGAAGTCAGTTTCGCTCGAGACGATTCGTCGGCGCGCTCCCTCGCCATCGGATGGTCGGATCCATGGGCCGTGTCGGCGCCGCCGGTGACAACGCGGCCATGGAAAGCTTCTTCAGCCTGCTGCAACGCAACGTGCTGGACCGGCAGCGCTGGGACACCCGCGAACAACTGCGGATCGCGATCGTCACCTGGATCGAGCGCACCTATCACCGTCGGCGTCGTCAGGCCCGGCTCGGCCGGTTGACCCCGATCGAATTCGAAACCATCATGTCCCCAGCAGTCCGACAGGCTGCTTAACCACTGTCACTCGATCCTGCAGCAGCCCCGGTGACGGCGCTGTCGAGACCGGTGTCGTCTGTGTACCGGGCCAGTGCCGGGTCCAGACCGGCGGCGGACAGTGATTCCGCGAGCGCGGCGGGCCCGAGATCCTGCCCGTGGACGTGCAGCCGGTTCCCGGCGGTGTCGTAGAGGCGCGCGAACGCCTCGGGCCCGCCGGTTGCGGTGGCTGCGGCGAAGACCCTCCCGAGGCGGCGCGAGCGCTCGATCATCGGCCGGTGATCGGCGTCGACGTCGTGGCCCTCGTTGAGTACGGCCAGGCTCATCTGCCGCAGCCGCGCGGTGTGCGGGCCGTCCTGGGCGGCGGCGAGCAGCCACCGCGAACTCACCCACGCGAACGGGCAAACAGGATCGAGATACAGGTCGATGTCGGCCATCGAGGGCCCCCCTAGGGAAGTGGTGGCGCGCCGGTTCGGGACAGGACCCATAGGGACCGGCGCGCCGGTGGGTGGATGCGGTCAGGGGGTGGCGTCAGTGACTGCTGGACGCGCGTGGCCGCCCCTGCAGTTCGACCCCGAACAGCGGGCCCAGCAGGCAGAAATGGAAGACTCCCGCCGCGATCGGGACCAGGCCGATCACGGCCACGATGACTCCTGCGGTCCCGCCGATCACGGCCAAGCCGATCACGATCACCGCGATTCCGGCGGCCATACGGGCCAGGCGCCCGGCGGTACTTCGCATGAATTCGATGATGCCCATAACGCTGCACTTCTTCGACGCAGGAACAGGGGTTGCGCTCAACTATACCCCCTGGGGTATGGTCGGACTCGACATTCAATATACCCCAGGGGGTATCAAAGGAGGGTCGGATGACCGAAACGAAGCTCGATACCGCCTCGGCGAAACCACCCGGCACGACCTCCGGGCCAGGAATGCTGGGCCGGTGGGGGGCGTTCATGGCCGGGCGCACCCGGGCAGTGATCGGGATATGGCTGCTGGTGCTGATCGCACTGGGCGCCGCCGCGCCGAGTGTGTTCACCTCCCTGGCCGGGGCCGGGTGGCAAGCCAACGGCTCGGAATCGGTCCGTGCCCGTGAACTGGCTCAGCAGCACTTCGGTGGTAACTCCTCGGCCGCGGTGCAGGTGGTGATCCATTCCGACACCGCCACGATCGGTGACCCGGCGATGGCACGGGTGGTCGAGCAGGCCACGGCGGTCTTCGCCGGGGACGAGCGGATCGGGCAGGTGATCGCCCCGCAGCCGGGGTTCACGATCAGCCCTGACGGACACACCGGCATCGTGATCGCGGGCGCCAATGCCTCCACCGATGACATGGTCAAAGCCGTCGACGAGCACAAAGCCGCGTTGACCGCGCTGTCGAAAGACGGGATCGAGGTGTATCCGACCGGGGCGTCGGCGTTGTGGAGCGATTTCAATGTCGCCAACCACGACGCGATGATCCAGGCCGAGATGTTGTCGTGGCCGGTCACCCTGGCGATCATGGTGCTGGCGTTCGGATCGCTGGTCGCGGCCGGGCTGCCGCTGCTGCTGACCCTCGCGGGCTTGGTGGCCTCCGCGGGTGGGTTGGTGCTGCTGAATCAGATCACCCCGATCTCGGTGTGGGCGATGAACTTCGCCATGATGTTCGCCCTCGCCCTGGGCATCGACTACGCGCTGTTCCTGGTCTCGCGCTTCCGCGACGCGCTGGCCCGCACCGGCGATCCCCGCGCCGCGGTCGCCGAAACCATGGACACCGCAGGCAAAGCCGTCCTGCTCTCAGGGCTGACGGTGCTGGTGAGCTTGTCGGCGGTGCTGATCGTGCCCGCTCCCGCCGTGCGGACCATGGCGGTCGGGATCATGCTCGCGGTGGTGTTCGTCCTCGCCGCGACCCTGACCCTGCTGCCCGCCGTTCTCGGCGCGCTCGGCACCAAGATCAACGCCGCCGCGCTGCCCTACGCGCGCCGCCAGCAGCACCGCTCGCCGGTGTTCGCGCGCTGGGCCCAGATCCTGCACAAGCATCCGTGGCCGTTCGCCGCGGTGGCACTGGCCATCCTGATCGGGCTGGCCGCGCCGGTGTTCGGGCTCAAGACCGCGATGCCCTCGATCGCGGTCGTGCCCACCGACGCGCCGGTGCGCCAGGGCTATGAACTGATCGCCGAGCAGATGGGCCCCGGCGCCCCGGGCATGCTCTCGATCATCACCCCGACCGCCGACGCGGCGGCCAGCGAGACCATCGCGCGCGCCAGCGACGGCATCGTCATGCTCACCCCGCCCCAGCCCGCCGCCGACGGCGCCGATCTGGTGATGATGCAGGCCATGCCCGCAGTCGATCCCTCCGCACCGCAGATGGCCGAAATCCTGGACCGGTTGCGTGCCGACCTGCCCGCCGACGCGGTGGTCGGTGGCGCGGCGGCGGAAAACCTCGACCTGCAACAAGCCCTCGACGACTATCTGCCGATCGTGGTGGCCATCATCTTGGTGCTCGGGTTCGTGTTGTTGCTGATCGCGTTGCAGGCCCCGCTCATCGCGGCCTTGGGAACCCTGGTCAGCCTGCTCTCGACCGCGGCCGCGTTCGGGGTGGCCAAGCTGATTTTCCAGGACGGGCACGGCGCCGAGCTGCTGGGCTTCACCCCGCAGGGGTTCCTCGACGGGTGGGGGCCGGTGTTCTTCTTCGCGATGATCTTCGCCATCGCCATGGACTACACGGTGTTCTTGCTGGCCACCGGCAAGGAACACTATGAGCGCACCGGCGACCCCCACGCCGCGCTCCTGGACGGGCTCGCGCATTCGGGGCGGGTCATCTTCGCCGCCGCGGCGGTGATGGTGGCGGTGTTCTTCACCTTCGCCCTGGCCGACCCGCTCCCACCCAAGGAGATGGGCATCATCCTGGGTGTCGCGGTCCTGCTCGACGCACTGCTGGTGCGGCTGGTGCTGCTGCCGGTGATCCTGCGCCTGACCGGGCACGCTGCCTGGTGGAGCCCGGCGTGGCTGACCCGGGTGCTGCCCACCATCAGCTTCGCTCACCACTGACCCACCGGCCAACCCACTTCCTCGGAACCCCCTTCTATACCCCACGGGGTATATGGGGGGGAAGATCCGAGAAGGGAAACATCGATGAACGCCAACGACGAGGCGATGACGCAAGTCCTCAACAGACTGCGCCGCGCGCAAGGCCAACTCACCGGGGTGATCGCCATGATCGAGGACGGGCGCGACTGCAAGGACGTGGTCACCCAACTCGCCGCGGTCTCCAAAGCGCTCGACCGCGCCGGATTCAAGATCGTCGCCACCGGCCTGCGCGAATGCCTCACCGAAACCGCCGACGGTGAGGCCGCGCCCATGAGCATCGACGAACTGGAAAAGCTCTTTCTCGCCCTGGCCTGACCCCGCACAGCGCGGGGTGGGGTACGCACACTGGAAGGACTCCCGCCGATGGCATTGCCACCGCGCGACCGCACGAATGGACCATCACCCGCCTCGTCCCGGCCCTGGCCGGGACAATGGTCCTGCTCAGCGTATTGCTGAGTGTGACCCTGTCCCCGTGGTGGCTGATCCTGGCCGCCCTGGTCGGGGCGAACCTGCTGCTCTACAGCGCGGCGGGCTGGTGCCCGGCCACCCTGGTGATGCGCCGACTCGGTCTGACCGACACGACCTGCCCAACCCCCACCGCCTGACCACTCTCTCGGATCGGAGCACACGAATGGACCTGGCCCTGTCGACCACGCTGCACACCACCTTCGACGACGCGCTCGAACGCACCCGAGAAGCGTTGGCCGAGCAAGGATTCGGCATCCTCACCGAGATCGACATGCAAGCCACCCTCAAAGCTAAACTCGGCCACGACATGGAGGACTACCGCATCCTCGGCGCCTGCAACCCACCCCTGGCCCACCAAGCGGTCGAGATCAACCGCCAGATCGGGCTGCTGCTGCCCTGCAATGTCGTGGTCCGTCGCGACCGGACCGACACCGACACCGACACCATCATCGTCGAAGCGATGAACCCCCAGCTCATGGTCGCAGTCACCGGTCAGCCCGCACTCGATCCGGTCGCCGAGGATGCCACCACCCGCCTGCGCGCAGCCCTGGCTGCACTGGGGGGCCGCGGGGATTTGACATGACGCCCACTGTCCCGGTCACTGCGCCAGACTGCCGCGCCTTCCCAACGAGCCGATCGTCCCTACGGCCCTGAGCCGATTATCGACGACCCGAATAACCTTGGCACGCCGCTCGGTCAGACCCACCCACCACATCTCACTCCGGCCTTCGCCGCGCCTAGGCTGTCCGATCGACCCGCCGAGCAAGCGCGCCGGTTCGAGACGTCGGACTCCGAGTGCACCGGTGGTGACCGGTTACAGAGCGGGACCGATGGCGTCCTTGCCGGTGCCCGGCCGGGGGATGCGTATCGCACTGACATGTAGCACCGGTGCATCAGCCACTGGCACTGAAGCAATTGAATATCAAGGAAATGATAGAATGATTGCCAACGCGAGGTGGTATGACGTGAGCAATGGGGCTGGATACATTGCAGCGCAGTACTTCCAAAACCCGCATCAGCAACTACAGTAGCTATAGCCCGAAATCCTTTCTAATCTGCAGCATACCCGCACCCCAGCGCGGTCCTGAACCTGCTCCTCGGCCGTGCTGGGCTGGCAAGCCACAGCAAAGCGACCGAGATGGTACGCCTGGAATGTAGGCCTTTGATCAGACTTCGTTGTCTTGCGAAATCCGCCTAGAGCAGTCCAATATTCTCGGTGTGCAGCGTCGCAGTCGGATCGATTCGGATTCCCCGGGCTCGTGACGACGCATCGATAATTCCCCAAATGATAGCGCTGAGATGATCCCGGAAGGCCGAGCGGGACATCGCGGATGGGTCGGCTTGCGAGTTAATCCACCAATCGGTTGCGGAGAGGCTGGCCCCTATGATTGACTGCACGACCAAATCTATGCCGGTGCTGTCCGCGCCAACGTTCTCCAACACGGCGGCGAAATGGCCAGCAATGAAACCGGCGAGCTCGCGTGCATCCTCCAGGGCCTGATCGGATTCTGATGAGCTCTCGCTAAAATGACTCCGCACGAGATATTTGAAAACGTTGCGGTGCTCGTCGACCAATTGCGTATATTGCTCGACGAGCTGATTCATCACTTTACCGATCGGCTCGGATCCGAAGTCGACCGCATCGAGAATGTTGGTCCACATAAGGTCCTTCGCCCGCTCCACCACAGCGGCACGGAGGCCCTGTTTGTCGTTGAAGTGGCGATACAGCTTAGGTTTTGTTGCGCCTGCTTCCCGGGCGATATCGTCCATGCTGGCCTCGGGGCCATATTTAGCGAAGGCTTGGTACGCGGCATCAACCAGCTCCGCGCGCACTGCGACCCGATGCTCTTCCCAACGGCTTGATCGTGCGTCAACTCGCCGAACCACCGAGCTACCGACCTCCAACACCTTCCGTCGCGCGCCTGCCACGATGCCGATCCTACGCTACGGGCTACACGGATGGACAAGTACACGAGGTCGGCAGCCCGTTTAACGCCAGGATTCTGGCGATGTCACCGCCGGACGGCCACTGCCGGTTGTGTACGGTTAGCCGAATGTCACCATGACAGTATCGGTGATCGGTAGAGACTGGCAAGCCAGGCGGTCGCCCTCCTCGATGTCGTCCTCGTCGAGTACGTCGTTCACTCTCATCTGTATGTCACCATCCATAACCTTGCATACGCACGCGCCGCATCCGCCTTCGCGGCACGAGTACGGCGGCGAAAAGCCCTCATTCAGCAGGACTTCGACGAGCGTAAGATCCTTGGGCCATTGAAGCTCGGCACGGTCACCATCCAGGTAGACCACGAGACGTGCCTGCTCCGTGGTCATCGACTGCTTGACGCCAATTTCGATGTCGAACGGATCGGAACGAAGAGATTGGAAAATTTCTCGATGGAGATTGCCATGCTGGATACCGACATGATGCGCTACGTCGCCCACTAGATCCATGAAAGCCGCTGGACCGCACACGAAGTACATTCGATTCTTATATGCGCTGCAGAGTTCTGAGAGAGTTTCTCGGTCCGGGAGTCCTCGCTCGCTCTCCAGCCACTCTATGAGAGTGAGCCGTTCCGGAAACTGTTTCGCCATATAGCGAAGGTCTTCGCCAAAAATTACGCTCTCTGCGTCCTGGTTCGCATAGAAAAGCACAAGATGGCCGTCACCTTCGAGCAGGGCTGACTTGATAATTGAGATGATCGGCGTGATGCCACTGCCAGCTGCTAGCAGTACCATATCCGAATTCAAATCCTGCGGCGTGAAGTGTCCGCTAGGCGGTAGCACGGACACGATAGTGCCAGTGGTGATATTGTCGCACAGCCAGTTGGATCCATACCCACCCGCTGTGCGTTTTACTGTTACGGCCAGCTCGTCCTCGGTGTGCGGAGAACTCGACAGCGAGTAGCAACGGGCTGCAGGTTCCCTCTCGCCACTCCCAGGAATGCGCAACGTCAGGAACTGTCCCGGAGTGTACGAGAATGTTGCCCATTGATGCTCCGGGACGTCAAACCATATCGAGACGGCATCCTGCGTCTCCTGCACCACGCGGGACACAGTGAGCTCACATGGCATATTTTTCTTCGAGAACATTCCATCTCCCTCGATGCTGGACAGTCACTCTAGGACGTCCGTATGGCCCGGCGGTCCGGCATCAAATGTTGTAATTCACCAGACCGTATCGGCGACCTATCGCGAATCCGAGGCGGGCCAGAGGCGCGTTGAGGTCCTGGTACCGTGGCCCTACCGCCCGCGTAATAAAATCGAAGCCGAGGGCGTCAGGCCCGATGAGAACGCGCGGCTTATTGCGACGCACGCCCTTAATGATTGAATCCGCAGCGCCTTCGGGTGTCGTGAGAGCAATCCGATCGAATCCGGCAACAATCTTCTTTTGATCGCCCATTGTGCCGACGCCCCGAGCATCCCGCACGATATTGGTCCGGACGCCACCGGGATGAACGCAGGTTACACCTACGGGCAAGCGGTTAATTCGCATCTCTTGACGCAGCGCTTCGGTGAAACCTCGGACAGCGAATTTGGACGCGTTGTACGCGCTCTGGCTGGGTATGGCCATCAGCCCGAAAACGCTCGAAACATTGACAACGTGGCCGTCACCTGAATCAATCAGATCCGGAAGAAATAGTTTTGTTCCGTTAACCACACCCCAGAAATTGATGCCCATCAACCATTCGAAGTCGATCCATTCCATGTCCACTACATCGGCGCCTAGCGCAACGCCCGCGTTATTGACGACCATGCTGATCGATCCGAATTCCGCCAGGACGCGGCTCCGGTAATCCTGGAATGCGTGACGATTGGCTACATCGAGCTCATAGGGTCGGCATTCTGCACCAAGCGAACTGCAAACAGCGGCGGTCTCCTGTGCGCGTTCCGCGTCGATATCAGCGATCGCGAGCCGGGCGCCGTCGCCAGCGAGCCGAATTGCGACGGCGCGGCCGATGCCCGAACCGCCCCCCGTTACCGAGACCACCCGGTCTCTGAAGTCTTTCATTTCGGAAGGTTCCCCTTTTCGAGCGCCTTCGAGAGGTCGGCGGTGTATTGTGTACCGGCCAACTCGCCGACAAATCCGAAATCCGCCGGCGCCAGTTTGCGAGTGCGCCGCCAGTATTGCCATGTGAAGCCCGGCCAAACAGTTCGGTTGACGCCCTGTGCGTCGAGGTACCAACTTGTACACCCGCCGCTACTCCAGACTCCCTTGACCAGCTTGGCCTGAATTTCGGAGTTGAATTTCCGCTGGACCGGCTCGCGTACTTCTAGCGCAGCTGCGCCACGTTTGTTGACAAGATCGATCGCCGAGATAATGTATCTGATCTGGCATTCAATCATAAAGACTACGGAGTTATGGCCCAGCCCCGTGTTGGGGCCGAGTAGGAAGAAGAGATTGGGGAATCCGGCGGTGGTGATGCCGAGGTGCGTCTGGATCCCTTCGTCCGACCAAACCGTTGCGAGTTCCCTGCCGGACGAGCCCTTGAGGCGAAGGCTTTCAAACCCGTCGGTCACATGGAATCCGGTCGCGTAGATGATCACATCCGCTGGACGCTTCTCGCCGTTCCGTGACACGATCGCGTCCTCGGTTATCTCGGAGATACCTTCGGTGATGACGGTTGTGGTTGGTCGATTCAGTGCTGGATAGTAGTCACTCGAGCCGAGAATCCGCTTACATCCGATGCGATAGCTAGGCGTGAGTTTACCGCGCAACACGGGATCATCGATTCCCTGTGCGATGTTCCACTTGGCAATGCTCTCAAGTGGGCGCATGAGGTTGAGGTGGCCATTGAGGCCCATTGACAACGATTCTGCTGACCAGTAGATAGCCGCCCGCACTGCCTTCGCAAGAATCGGCATCCTGGTGAATGCCGCCCGGATAGATTCCGGAATCTTGACATTCTTCCTTGGTAGTACCCATGCTGGCGTCCGCTGGTATACGTGCAGTTCAGCGGCTTCCTTGGCAATCTCGGGAATGAACTGAATCGCACTGGCTCCGGTGCCGATCACGGCGACCTTCTTGCCCGCCAATGAGCAATCATGATCCCACTGCGCCGAATGAAAGACCGTGCCGTTGAAGTTCTTCTGCCCGTCAATTGTAGGGATGCTCGGTATGTGTAGCGCTCCGACTCCTGAGACTAGGAACTGGGCGATGTACTCGTGGCCGTCGGATGTGACCAGATGCCAGGCGGAATCATCGGGATCCCAATGTCCGGATTGCAGTGTCCGACCAAAATGAGTGTACCGATACAGATCGTACTTGCGTGCTAGCCCGGTGAGATAGTTCTGGATCTCGTCCTGCCCTGCCCAGAGCCGACTCCAGTCCGGTTTGGGTTCAAAGGAGTACGAGTACATATGCGAAGGAACGTCACATGCGCAGCCCGGATACGTGTTGTCGCGCCATGTTCCGCCGATCTCGGTCTCTTTCTCGATAATTAGGAAATCATCTATTCCCGCTCTCAGCAACTGTATTGCCATCCCCATTCCCGAAAATCCGCTTCCGACGATGAGGACTTGCGCCCGGTGGACTGTGATTCGCGCTCCGTCACCTCCCGAGCCATTGGACTTTTGTGCATACTTGGCAGATCGACTTTTGCTCATCGGTTTCCTCTGGCCGGTGCGGCTCGCCCAGTGCTAGCCGCAAATTCATGTGTCGTGCGAAATTCCTGGCCACGTCCGTGCGCTTGTGTTTTCGCCGGACTGGGCTGCTCACCGCTGGGCGATATCCTCGGGGAGGCTCCTGGACAGACGCCACAGGAACATTGTGATGCGCCCTTCGATCATGCCGGCCTCGTCAAAGAACCGGATCATCGGCTCGGACATGAACTGCAAATTCTCTCGGTAGTGTGGACCGGACTGGCACGCCAAGAACCCACGTAGTGGATGAACGCCGACGACACGGTACAGCTTCGGGTTAATCAAGATCGGATAAGCCAAGTTTGCGACGACCGCGAGCACGCCGCGATGCCATGCTCTCGAGACTCGCCCCCGTACGCGCATGCCATCGACAAGTTCGGTTCGCGCGAACGTGATGTGGCGTGCCTCCTCGAGTACATGGATCTTCATCAACTGCCGGACCTGTGGCTGTAGACGCTCGTCATTCATCGCCTCGCGCTGGGCCCTATCGAGGATCTCCTCGATCAACAGCGTCGCACCCTGAATGGACGGCCCCAGCGGGATGAAGTGCAGGATCTTCGCCATCGAAAGGAACCCGCGCGGGAGCTTGTAGGGCGGGATGCCCGTTTTGGCAATCAAGCGCGCGAACATCATGGAGTGGCGGCTCTCGTCGCCAACTTCGGCGAGTGCGTACAGCGACTTGTTGTCGACGAGGTCCCCTGTGGTGTTCTGCCGTAGCAACGCCATGCTCAGCAGATTCTCAGCGTAGATTCCGAAGCTGAGAATGCTCACGAGTTCATGCTTGCCCAGCTCAACTTTCTGTGCGTCCGAGAGCCGGTCCCAGATCTCGGTGCCGAAGAGCGACACCCGGTGTTCGGGCAGCCACGCCTTATCCGGCCACCATGGACTATCCCAGTCGATGTCAACCTCGGCGTCATAGGACTTCTCGGCAGAGGTCTTGAGCAGTCGCCCGGCCGATCGTTGAAGATCGGTGCGTCGGCGTCCGCTCACGCGGGCCATGCCGTCAGTGGTAACGGCTATCGGCCCGGCGCTGTGGCTTCGTACTTCGCTTGATGTCATTTGTCCATCTCTCGACTCGGCCGATGGCACGGCATCGGCGTATCCGGCACGGTGTGCCACCCCGTCGGAATGCTTGGACTCCCGCCCAAAGTTACCCGAACGATGGGTAGCGGATACTCGGGGTATGAGGTAACTTTGACTGCGGCAGACCGGATTGTCAAGCGGTCAACGCCCTCGGATTCCGACGTCGGCCCACCACACCGGCAGTGCTGGTGTGGTGGATCCCGTTGCAGGCGTCGGCTGGCGATCACGCGAAGGAAGCCACAGTGAATTCTCATAGTCCGCACGATGACTCCGACTACATCGGGTCCGCGACAGTGATCATGGCAAGCACGGAAGTCGAGGTACAGGTCGAGCTGCGCGGCTTCTTCCAACCCATCGATGGCCGCTTCTGCTGGTACGGGCGGGTTGGACAGAGTGACATTCTCGACGAGTTTCTGCAGGGTCGTCGACGTTCGGTAGTGGTCCGGACTTCTGCCGGCGAAGCTGCCGGAACCATCGGTGATCGAGACTTCTGGGGTCGCTATCGGATTCAAGGCCGCGGTCGCCCGCCATACCCCACGCCGTCATCACTAGACGAAGTCGAGGCGACGCCGAGTTGAACTACAGACCGCGAAGACGGACGGCGACAACCAGCCGCTTGCGAATGGAACCGGAACCGACATGATCCGCTTTGGACACCTGCTCGACGCCCGAAGATCCGCAGCCTGGACCATGATTGTCACCTGCGGCGCAGTGGCTCTCGTTGTCGCGGCTATGGCAGCGCTCTATACCGCGCTCCCCGCTATAGCCTTGGACACGGGCGCGGATCAAAACGCGCTTACCTGGATAGTCGACGGCTATACGCTGGTGCTTGCTTGCCTCGTGTTGCCAGGGGGAGCGATCGGCGACAGATATGGCCGTCGACGTGTTCTGACGGCAGGCTTGGCCGTATTCGCGGTCGCTTCTCTGGTGCCCGTGCTGGTCGACGCCCCGATATGGCTCATGCTCTCCAGGGCTGTGGCGGGAGCCGGAGCCGCCTTTGTCATGCCTGCGACTCTCTCGCTGCTGACCGCAAACTTACCGGTGGACAAACGGGAGTACGCGGTCGGGGTGTGGGCAGGTGTCGCCGGTTCCGGCGGAGTAATCGGTATGGTCGGATCCGGTCTGCTCCTCACACGTTGGTCATGGCACTCGATTTTCGTCGGCCTGACCGTCGTCGCACTGCTGCTGTTGGTGCTTGGTCTCACCGTCCCTGATTCACAAGACACCGAATGCCCGCGGCTGGAGGTTCGCGGCATGTTCTTGGTGGTACTGGCGATCGGGACGACGGTATTCGCGGTCATGGAGGCTCCGACGCGTGGTTGGACCGATGGCTGGGTCTTCGCCATGGGAGCGACCGGCGCAATGAGTGTCGTGGCCTTCATCGTCACTGAACTCCGTGTCGAGCACCCCTTGCTTGATGTACGGCTGTTCCGCCGCCGAGGTTTCTCGAGCGGTGCGTTGTCGATAACCATTCAATTCCTCGTGACTTTCGGTGTGATGTTCCTGCTGGTGCAGCATTTCCAGCTCATCTTGGGGTTCACGCCCCTGCACTCGGCCTTGGCGCTTGCCCCGATGGTTGCTCCCCTCATCGTGATGTCTCTCGTCTCACCGATGATCGCCGCGTGGCTGGGGCTCCGGGTGACGACCACGACCGGGCTACTTACCATCGCAGTCGGCTTGTTGGCCCTCCAGCGCCTCGACACCGGTTCGTCTTACCTCGATGTGCTCTGGCCGCTGCTGATCATGAGCGCTGGCCTGGGCATGTCGGCCGCTCCCGCCACCAACGCGATCATGCTCGACACGCCCTTGGAGAAACATGGGGTATCAGCTGCGGTCAACGACGCAACTCGAGAGATCGGCGCCGCAGTCGGTGTCGCCGTCGCCGGCAGCATCCTGTCGGCGAACTACACGTCGAAGATCGCGGAGGTGTTACCCCGCCTTCCTGAGCCTGCTCGCGACCCGGTGCGGAGTTCGCTGGCTGGTGCACTCGAAGTCGCTGAGCGCGCGGGGGCTGCGGGAGAGCCCCTCGCCGAGTATGCGAAAGCCGCCTTCTGGGATGGAGTGGAACACTCCGCGTTCGCGCTGGCCGTGATCAGCCTCGCAGGCGCGCTGATACTCATCCCGCTCTCTCCTGGACGCACAGTCGACGAAGGCCACAAAGTCAGTTGCGTTCGCCGGGGCCGTCGAAATCGTCTGCGACGCCTCCGGCTTACGCGTGGTGCGCGGAGGAAGCGGTTGGAGTCAATGCCTACCATTGAACCGGCGCAACGGTAAGCCGAACGCACTTTCCGGATCCGTTCACACTTGCGGACCGCTTCAGGGCGTCAGCAGAACAGCCAGTCGGGAGCGAACTTTGGTGATGAACTCTCGTCGCCGACGTGCTCGGGTGGTCGGCTAATGGCACATGCCCGATCTGAGTGACTGCCCGGTTGTCGTGGTGTCCGGCCCGAGAGTGGGCCCCGTTCCTGGTCTAGCCGGTCGGAGCCTGAGCCGTTCGGGGCTCCTGCAGGATTGGGTGACAGCGCCCTAGTCTGCAGCAGCCCCGCTTGGATCAACGGATCGAGCTGGGAGGCACGCTTCCGATCCTCCTTGCGCGTTGCTAGCAAGATTGACCCAAGGTCCGAGATGAAGCACACGTGGCTTCGGTCGTGGAATATGACGTCAGTTGGTCGCGAATTTTGGCATCGGTCCGGCCTGCCGCGACAGATTTCTGATCGCGAAATTGGGCATCGCTCTGTCGGCGTGTCCGATTGGTTCCGGTCCCGATGAGCATCGAGCTGCCCGGACTACCATGTCCGAAATGAGCTCCGTTCTGCTGCAGCGTGCCCTGACCGACTCCGGGTATGCGGGGCTCAGGTCGCTGCCAGAGAGAGTCGAGGTTCTCCTCGGAAGCCTTGAGGCCCCGCCTCGGCTGGGTGCTCATTTGCGGGCGGTTCACGAGGTGGCTTGGCAATTGGCTGACTGGGTTGGCCAGTTTCACCGTGATGTGCGGTTCGACCGGGATGTAATGCTGTTCGGTGCGGCAACACATGACATCGGCAAGGTCGTCCATCCCGAAGAGCTGTCAGGACCAGGCTCGGCTCATGAACAGGCTGGTTATGAGCTTCTCCTGGCGCAAGGCTTTCACGAGGAGTCGGCCCGCTTCGCGCGGACCCATAGTTCGTGGACTGGGCCTGATGTCGGTGTGGAGGATCTGCTGGTCAGTCTGGCCGACAAGGTGTGGAAGGCCAAGCGCGTTCCCGAGCTCGAGCAGTTGGTGGTGCAGCATCTCGCTGTCGTTGGCGGTGAACAGTCGTGGCAGGTTTTCATTACCCTCGACGATGAGCTCGACCGGATCGCCGCAGATGCCGACCGAAGGCTCGCCTTTCAAGCAAGCTATCCGGTCAGCGCTTGACCCTCGGCCCCTGTCGTCATCCGAACGATTTCCTCTCACACGCCTTCCTTATAGAGTCGCTTTTCGAGTCCAGCGGGTTGGGTGAATGAGATTCGCTTCAGCCCTTGGCGGCGCGGGTATGAGCGAGACGGTAAGAGGCGGTGCCGGTTTCGACGATGTGTCCGCCGAAGGTGAGCCGGTCGACGATCGCCGCGCAGAGCCGCGGGTCGGTGAAGGTTTTCGTCCATCCCGAGTAGCTGTCGTTGGACGCGATCGCGACCGAGTTCTTCTCCTCGCGTTCGGTCAGGACCTGGAACAACAGCTCGGCGCCGCGGCGGTCGAGTTCCATGTAGCCGAGTTCGTCGATGCAGAGCAGGTCGACGCGACCGTAGCGGGCGATCGTTTTGGACAGGATTTTGTCGTCGGCGGCCTCGACGAGCTCGTTGACCAGCTTTGTGGCGAGGGTGTACTTGACCCGGAAGCCCTGCATCGCCGCTTCGGTGCCCAACGCGATCAACAGGTGTGATTTGCCGGTCCCGGAATCACCGATCAGGTAGAGCGGCAAGCTTTTGCGGATCCAGTCGCAGCTGGCCAAGGTATGGATCGCCGCAGCGTCGATGTTGGGGTTGGCGTCGAAGTCGAACGACCGCAACGATTTGTCACGAGGGAACCCAGCAGCGCGGATGCGGCGTTCAGAGCGTCGCCGGGCCCGATCGTCGCACTCGCTGAGCAGCAATTCCGCCAAGAACGCCCGGTAAGACATCTGTTCGCGGGAAGCGGTGTCGGCGATCTCGCCGAACTGAGCCCGCAGCGTCGGCAGGCGTAGCACCCGGCAGGCTTGATCGATGGCCGCGTCAGCGGCTTGTTCGGTGAGTCCGTGCCGACGTCCGATCGAGGAGCTGGTCATGACGTGCCTCCCTGGCGGGTGTGACGGAGCAGCTGGTCATATTGGGCGACTGAGGGCAACGGACGGGTGTCCGGTGGGAGCTGCGCGAGACGACGCGCGGTCAGCGACGGGATCGGATCAACCGGGAGATCGAGATCGATCGGAATCGGTGAGATCGGTTGGGAATCTCCGATCTTGCGTGCCTCCAACGCGACCGCGTCCGCAGTCAGCGCCACGGACTGCAGAGCCGCAGCCAGGCCCGCGACGAGTTGTTCGTGGGGAAGGTGGCGGTGCAGCAACAGAACCTCGACCAAGGCACGGGTGCCGTGTTGATCGCCGTGTGCTTTGCGGGCAGCGGCCCACCAAGCGTCGTGGATCGGAGTGAATTTGCCGGCGGCGCGTGCCTGATCGAGTGCGGTCGCGCCGGGCAGCGCGCCTGGTTTGCGCAGCAGTCCTTCGAGGTAGTGGTCGAGCTCGAGGCGCACTCCACCTTTGGCCAGAAGGCGTCCGTGACGGGCGATTTCGGTGTGACCGTCGAAGACGACCAGCTCAGAAGCATGCAGCAGCACTCGAACGGGGCGGTCGATGAACCGGATCGGGACCGAATACTTGTTGGTGCGCACCGATATCTGCGAATACCGATCCACTCGGGGCGTGAACCAACGCCCGGTTTCGAACGGTTCGTCGGGCAGCGGCGCCAGCAGGTCGCGTTCCTGGACGAACATCTGCCCGATCGTGTGGGGCCGTGAACCGATCCGGCGCCCGTCATCGGCGGCGTCCCATTCATCGATCAGCGTGTTGAGTTCGGCGATCGAGTCGACCTCGGGGACCTTCTCTGAACTAACCGATCAGCCCGCTCAGCCGCAAAAATCTCTGTCCGTGAGGTGGCCCGAAGGTTCGGCGGTCACTGACGCGAGCTCCCGGAAGGCAGGGATCCCGAGCGTCACCGCGGTGTCGCGACGGGCGATGCTGTCGTCGACCTGACCGAGCTTCTCTCTGGTCGCGGCGAGGCTGACGCGCAGCCCCTCGGCTTCGCCGAGCCATCCTTCTCGTTCGGCTTCGGAGATCCGGGCAGTGAGGTTGTCACGGATGTCGAGCAGGCGCTGCCGCTGTTGCGGGTCGACTCGAAGGAGCGGGCATCTGACGCAGCTGTGCTCGTGAATGCAGCCGGTTCCGTAGGCTCGGCCGCAGTCACCGAGTGCGACGCGGCGACGCTCGAAATGACCGAGGAATTCATTCCATTCCGCGTCGGTGGGCCGCCGGTATTCCTCGCCCGGGCGCAACGCGCGGCGGCGGGCGATGAAGGCGCGGTGCCCGTTGATGGCCTCCTCGGGATAGACGGCCTTGTAACCCATGGTCGTGTTGATGTCCTTGTGCCCCAACAGAATTTGTGCAATGTGGGACGGCATGCCGTTCATGATGGCGTCGGTGGTGAAGATGCGCCGGAAGTCGTGGGGAGCGAAGTCGAGAGGTTTGCCGCCAGCATCGGTGATGCCGGCGCGCGCGAGTGCGCCGGCGAGGAGTTCCCGGATCCCACTGATCGGAATCGGTCGGGCTTCGAGGCTGACAGTCCGCTGGAACAGCAACGGCATCGGCGGATTCCAAAGCTTCTCGTGGTGGTCGTAGGCGACCACCAGCGGAACGCCGCCGTCGGCGTTGCGGACCCGGCAGACGACCGCCGACAACACATCGGCAAGTTCCGGGGCGATGACCAGCAGCCGTTCCTCGTCGGTCTTCGACGGTGGAATCTGGAGCAGCGCAACGAGTTCGCCCGTTTTCGGGACACGGTATTGGACCAGACTGTGATGCGAGATCTCGGTCAGTTCCTCGACCCGGATCCCGGTCATCCGAAGAACCTCGACCGCCGCCCAAGCCCAGAACGCGTTGTCCTCCTCCCTGGTCAGATCACGCCGCGCGCCGGTGACGGGGTCTTCGGCCCAAACCCGCGGCGAGTGCCGGGCCAGGCGCGCCCGCCGAAGAGTGACGCCGTCAACGGTGAACAGTTCGCCCGGGCCGGTCTGGATGGCTCGCGCCAGGCGCGCGGCCGCGGCCTTGCGGTCGCGGTCGACCGCGGTGACCAGGACCGGCAGGACGGGCAGCCGCTCGCGGGTGCGCTGGTCCATGCGGGCCTTCTGGCGGGACTTCATCCGCTTGTGCTGGACGTCGGTGGCTTTGATCGGGCAGGCCACTGCCCAGCGGCCCCATCGTGCGGGGTCGTCGAGGGCCCATTGCGCGAGGTCGAGATAGAAGCAGCGGACGGTCTGCATCACGTCGGCAGCGCCGCGCCGTTCGACTGTCGCCTCGATGGTGTCGCCGTGTTCGTCCTTCGAGCGGACGATCCTGGTCCGGATTCGTTGCTTCCAGCCGGCGGCGATCTCGGGGCTCAGCTTCAGTGAGTCGATCCCGGGATGGTGGCGTTCGAGGTCTTTCCAGAACCAGAGCCCCAATGCGGTGGCCAGCGTGGTGAGGGTGTTGTAGTCGATCGATGGCTGGCGTTCGCGCAGGTAGTCGACCAGCAGGTCCCGAACCAGCGGGCTGGACAGCTGATAGCGGTCGACGAGCTGCTCGATCGTCATCCGGCCGGCGAACAGCGGGCTGAACATTCGAATCGTAGGCGGTGCGGCGTCAGGGAATTGGCCGGTCGAGTGCAGCAGCTGATAGAACACCGGGCTGTGCCGGTTGGACGGCCCGCCGGGATAAGTCTCTCGGCTGGTCTGCATCAATTGCAAGCAGTCCCCGACGGTCACGTCGCGGACCGTGCCGCCCTTGGCGGCCATGATCAGCGCGACCTTCTCGATCGCGGGAAGCATGGTCGCGTCGCCGAGTGTGTGGTGTGCGCGCGCTGCGTGTAAGGCGGAGATGCCCTCGGCATCTCGCACCCGGGCCATCTCGTCCGCGATCCGCAGCGGGGATCCGGTGGTCATCAGCCAGCTGAGTCGCGGCCGAAGGAAGTCGGCGCTGATCAGCTGGATCATCCCCTTTCCCAACACGTTGCGGACGTAGTCGCGGCGCTGGTCCAACAACCCTGCAGTGTCGAGATCGGTGATCAGCTGCAGCCGCCAGTCCCGGCGGCCGTCACGGCTGGCGCCGGGTGGCGTCCCAGCGCTGCTGCCAGGACGCGCCGGGATAGAGCTCGAGCCAGTCCAACACGGCCTGCAGCGCCTGCTTCCGGTGACTACGAGCAGAAGGATCAGCCGCCCGGAACGGAGGCGCCGCCAGCCGGGCCTCGACCGCCGCCCGGTCTTGACGTGATCGAGGCCAGCTGACCGGAACCGGCCGAGCGGGGAACTGCTCGAGCAACGCCATTGCCTCGCTGCTGATCTGCCAGGTCCTCGCCGCCGTCTGAAGTGTGGAGGTCGTCACCGTCACGAATTCCTCCGGCCGAATAGGACATCCAGGCTTTCCTGCCGGTAGCGCAATCGCGGCTCTTCGCCCGCAGATGGCTGGGGTCGGCGTTCGTGGTGCGCGCGAACGGCCTCGATCACATCGTCGGGAGTCGGCGTGGTGTAGAGCTGGGTCGTGGTCAGCGATGCGTGACCCAGGACCCACTGGACGTCGGTGATCGGCATGTCTGGGTCCCGGGCGAGCCGGTAGGCGGCGGTGTGGCGCAGGTCGTGCAGCGACCAGTTCGATCCCAGCATGGCGTTGACCCGACCGAACATCGCCCGCGCGGCGTGATAGTTCAACGGCCGGAACGGGCGCCGCAGAGTCCACCACAACGGATCATCCGACCCGCAGGGACCAGACCGTGGATCTGCTGCTGATAGAGCCGGAGCCAGACGAACGCATCCGGCGAGGCCGGCAACTGCTGCAGGACCCGTGACCCCTTGCGCACCACGGTGATCAGTTGCCGGCCCGGGTCGGCGCCGCTGCGCAGAGCGCCGAGAAGTTCCGATGCCCGGGCGCCGGTGGAGACGTAGAACGCGACCAGTGCCCGGTCCCGGTCATCACGAAGTCGTGCGAACAGTTCGTTGAACACCTCGTCGGGAATCTGGCGCGGAATCCGCTTGGACCGCCGCGGCCGGTAGAGCCGTGACCGCTCGTGCTTGAAGCGGTCCATCGGATTGTGATGGGCGTGGGCTCGCCCGGCCCGTGCCAGCGGGAACGGGTTGATGAGCGGCCCGGTGCCGGCTTCCAGGTGGAAGGCGTAGAAGCTGCGCAGAACCGTTTCGCAGTGAGCGATCGTCGTAGGCGCGTAGGTGCGGCCTGGCGGACGCTTCCCGGTCACCGGGTTGGTCGAGATCGGCTTCGGCAAGGCCGTGGCCGTCGGTGACCGCCAGTGCGGCCGTGGCGATTTCGTGGTGATCTGGATCCAGCGTGAGAAGTCGCGTGCCTCGTCGCGGGTCGCGCGCTGCCAGGACACATCCAAAGACCAGAGGAATCGGTGCCAGCGCAGCAGGTCCATCGCGTACGAACGCTGAGTCGCTGCCGAGCGCCCCGCGGCGTGCAGCTCATTCAGGAACGCCGACACCGGAGCGACCGGCGCGCCGTCGGCGCCGACCAGCCGCCAGGGTTCCCACGGATCCCCGGTGGCCTTCACCGACCCCACTGGCCGAACAACGAGAGCGGTCAGATCCCTTGGTGTATCACCTTCTTCGGACACGAGATCGGAACATAGCCGCGCTGCCCGACGCTCTCCACCAGATCCGGTCCAGGGCGGTCGGTAGTTCAGTTAACTGACCGGGACCAGGTGGTTTCGGCGGAACCATCCGATCTGGCCTTCGACGCCGCCCTTCTCGTGGGCGCCTTCTTGACCTGGTTGGCAGTAGAACGGTTCCACTCCCAGGTGCGATCGGAACACCGTCCAGCGTTCGGCTTCGACCCTCGCGCGGGTGAAGCCCAGGACCTGGGAGACCGCGGCGCGCAGGTTGTCGTAGCGGACCTGCTTTGTCGGTACTCCGCCCAACACCTGGACCGCGTGGAGGTGGCCCTCGAAGAAGGCTTCCTGGCCGGCCGAGAGCGATGCCCGGTGGACTGCCTTGCCGGAGAAAGACATCCGGAAGCAGAACAGGTAGCAGATCACCAGTTCCCCGCGCAGGCGGATGGTGATGTCGCCGAAGTCGACCTCGGCTTCTTCGCCGGGGCGGTGGGTTTGCGGGATGAAGACTTTCGACGGAGCGCGTCCGGTCTCGACGAGAATTTCCGGGCGTCGTTGTCGCACATAGCGTCCGATCACCGGATAGGACACCTCGGTCATGCCGTGTTCGTCGATCAGGCGTTGGTAGAGCTGGTCAGGGTGTGGCGCTGTTTGCGTGGTGCATCCAGGTCTGCCAGCAGGATCGCGTCGATGATCGGTTTGAACGGTTCCAGCTTCGACGGGCGCGGGGTGTATTCCTTGCGCTCGGTCGGCCATGCCGAGGTCAGAGCCTGTTGCACGGTGCGGTAGCTGACACCGTGCTTGCGTTGGATCTTGCGACCCGACATGCCTTCTCGGGCGTCGCGACGAATCGCGGCGAACAGTTCAGCTCGCGACACCACCGCCATCGGGTCCTCATTCTGGAGGTTCCTCCGCTCAGCCGGGCGGTCTGCGCGGTGACGCACAACCATGGTGCCACCGCGACCTCGGTGGTGGTGCCGAAATTCGCGACCACGAAGTTCGTTGCTTCGCAGGTGGTGTCGAGATTCCCGATCAGGTGATGTCGAGGTTCGCGATCAGAACCACACACGCGTCCTTTCCGCCGCAACCAAGGTCGTGACGTCAATTTGCCGAACGCTCCAGCCACTTCCTCGCCCTGGCGTCGCTTCCGTCTGAAGACCGGACCTGGCGCACTCTGTTGATTGAGCCAGTCTCGGATGCGCTGGCGCGCTCGATAGTTGATTATGTGGCCAGTGTCTCTGATCTTGGAGTGACGGGGTCCCGTTCCCGCACATGGACGGACTGTTGGTCGATGCGGTTCGTGGGGTCGGGTCCGTGCGTATCGACGCCGCAACTTTGCGATGCGGTGGCGCTCTGCCCGAGTGGCTCAGCGCCGTCTCGGTGGATTCACGGCCGTATCGGCGGCAACTGGCCGATATCTCGGTCACTGCCAGCGAAGCGGCGATCGTGTTGCTCGTCAGCAGATTGTTCTGCGACAACATCGACTTCGGAAAGGCTTTCGCCGAGCAAGTACCTTGGCTCGCCGCACGCCGCGGGCGATGGACGTTGTTCTGCAGCGGGTGTTGGGAGCGGTGGCGTTAGTCCTGGGTGGCCGCCCGGGAGCGCCGTTGGACTGGACATCTCGCGGCGCGGACCGGATAACCCTGCTCCGCCATGTTCGTGCGATCCCTGACCTGCCGCAGCCCAACTATGCGCGGACGGCTCCGCGCTATGCCATGGACACCGCTACGCCACGATCCTGATCGCATGGAATCTCGCCGCCCGATCGACGTGCTCACAGATTGCAGCGCCAAGACTCTGAGAATATGGTTACAGACCCTTCTTGACATCGAGATCATGTGCCGCGACCGGGCCGGCCCCTACTCCGGAGGTGTGGCCAGCGGGGAGCCAGTAGGATTCCAGGTCGCTGATCGGTGGCACATCTGGGAGAACCTCGGTGACGCCCTCGAACACGCTATCGCACCGCGCCGACACTGCCTGACCGCCGCGGCGGGCTGCCTCGATGACGCCCCCGCAACTACCCGATATCGCCGAGGTCTCCGCAGGCTTGCATCGTGGTCCGGTCGAGCCAGGTCTGCGCCAAGACAGGGTCGCGATCCGATGCCAGCAGCGTTTCGCCGAGGTCCAGGAATCATCTACGAGTTCAAGCCCTATCTCCTCAGCGGTGGAATAAGGGATGCACCCGACGCCGCCCTGCTGTTTGACGCGATCACCGCCTGCGGCTATCGAAGTCAGCCGAACCTCGTCCGCGCCTATCAGGCCTTCCTCGATGCCGCTCACATCACCGGGCCCCCAATTATGACCGAACCTGCTCGCACAGACCCAAATGACCAGTGGCGCTTCGACATGACTCTACCGCCAGCCCGGATTCGACGCACCCGCTGGTCACGTTCGTTCGCCGCGATCATCAAGAGCTGTGTGAGAGGCGACGCCACCTTCGGCGAATCCTCGTGAGCGGCTGAGCAATTCACACAGTCGAATTGCGAAATAGTGCCAGATCCCTGATTCGACCGGAATTGAACCTGGCACCGATGGAAGTGAGCGGCCCGCGGAAGTAGTCCGCGACTGCCCACGCGATCGCCAGTTTGCGGTACGCGGCAAAGAGTGGTTTACTCAGGGACTTCTCGTAAACCTTGCGGTGGAACTTGTTGTGGGCCTGTTCCATTTCGGCAGTCCGACACCGGGCGCCTGGCGGTGCGGGATGAAGAGGCCGTTCCCTGGTAGCCGCCGTCGGCGATGACCATAGCGGTGCGGCAGGCGTCGGCGCCGGATTCCGTCCAGGCCTGCGGTGCAACGGACGTCCGATCACGACGACGACTTCGTTATCGGGCGTCGATGACGACCAGATGGTGGGTCGAGTACCAGTGGTTCCTACTCGGTGCGGCAATGTACGGTCGCAGGTCGGACCAGGTGCTGACCACCGTAAGCACCACACCGTGCGGGATCGGGCCGGGGTCGCAGCGCCAACGTAGTACCAGGTCGTCGATCACCGGGCTTGGCCGGCTTCCATTCCGAGTACCGCCGCGGGTTGACGCATCGTCAGATTCGTCTGCGGTACCTGGCCACCAGTAACACCTGGCCCTCGAAACACAACTCTCGATGTCGGCCCCGCAACGACCGGTCGGTGCCCTCGTGCGGAAGCCGTGTGGTCGGGCGAGCGAACATGCGTGGCCACAGCCCGGAGATCAACTCCATCATCGAATAAGGCGCCGAGTGGCTACCCCCAGAACAATACTCACTGCTAGTCGAACGAATTATGGACAGCCGTCAGGAGGAGCTCATCGGCAAAGCCGCCAGGGGCTTGTTGTTTGCCGGATCAACTCTGTCCGATGAACTATCAGAAATCCAACGGCTTATGCGGTGACCACCTTCAAGGTCGAAAGTCCGCGAAAAGACAGCCCGGTGCGCCAGCGGGGCTGCTCGACCAGCCGAAGATCGGGAAATCGGGACGCCAGGAGCGGGAACAATATTGACCCTTCGAGCCGTGCAAGCGGTGCGCCGAGGCAGAAATGGATGCCGGCCCCGAACGACAACGGCGGGACCCCGGTTCGGGTGATGTCGAGACTGTCGGGGTCGTCGAACCGATCCGGGTCTCTGTTGGCTGCCCCAAGCAGGATCAGTACGACCTGACCGGGATGTAAATCAACTCCCGCCAGTCGCGTCGGCTGGAGCACCGTACGCCCGTTGGTCTGGACGGGGGACTCATAGCGCAACAGTTCTTCGACTGCGTTGCTCGCCAACTCTGGCCTGGCACGAAGTTCGCGCATTTGGTCAGGGTGGGCGAGCAGCGCGGCGACGCCGTTGCCGATCAGGTTCGTGGTGGTCTCGAACCCTGCCGCAAACAAAAGAATCGCGGTGCCGACGCATTCGTCGTCGTCTAGGATGTCGTCGCCATTCGCGACGGCGAGTCGGCTCAGTAGGTCACCGGTAGGGCGGGCGCGTTTGACCGCCAACAGGTCAGCGAAATATGCGGCAAGTTGGTCCTCGGCGTCGCAGGCTGCTGTCAAGGCTGCGATATCGGCACCGGGTTCGAGCGAGGCCAGCAGGGCCCGCACCAGTGGGGCTGCTACCGCTCTATCAGTAAAGGGCACCCCGAGTAGATCTCCAATCACATTCACGGGCAGCGGGAGCGCCAGATCGTTGATGATGTCGACGGAGACCCGTGCTTCCATGACATTGAGCAAGTGATTGACCTGTGTGACGATGCGGCCGCGCAACTCGTCGATGTGCCTCGGGGTGAACACGTCGGCGACCAACCGACGCAGCCGGTGGTGGTCAGGAGGGTTGCGGAACAGCATGGTGCGTCGGAACCGGTGCATGGCCTGATGTTGCAGCTCTTCAGGAATGTCGGACAAGCCGAAGCCCAGCGACTCGTCGGCCTTGCCGAGGCTGCGGTCGCGGAGCGCCGCCGCGCAATCGTCGTAGCGGCTCAATACCAGCACCCCCGATCGTGTAACCAACACTGGTTGCGTCTGGCGCAGCCGCCGGAACGCCTCATAAGGTCCGGCCGAGCCGTGATCGGTTAGCAAGGCGTCCAGGAGCAGTGCTCGCTCGCTCGGTACAGTCATGCCTGTCTCCTTGCACTCACCGGCGACTGCAAGAAATGTTTGACATCGACCACAATGAACAGTGCTGTGGCCGTGACAACCAAATGTCCCCCTGCATCCTCGATTCTGGCCCCGAGATGTAATTTCCGGCCATCTCGAGACCGTAGTTCGGCGTGCAGGGCGTAGGGAGTGTCGAGCTGGACCGGAGCAAGATAGTCGAGGTCGAGATGGCGCGTCACGGCGAGTTCGCCGACGGTGTATAGCAGGAAACCGAACAGGTCGTCGACTACTGTCGCCACAGCGCCCCCGTGCGCTATTCCGGGCGCTCCTACATGACGTCGATCGAATCGGTGGTGAGCGACCACGCCGCCTGCGCAGCGCTGGGCCGTCAGAAAATGCCCATGCGGGTTGGCCGGTCCACAACCGAGACAGTTGGGATGGTGGGGAGGCAACTCAGCCGATCGAGGTTCCAAAAGTCGGAACGAACGCACCCATTCCTCCAAGTCAGGATCGGACGACCTGCCGCCCGTGTCCGATAGATTGCTCATGGTCAGCCTTCCTGTCGATGAAGCCGCACCCAACATCGATCTCGAGCGTGACCACTATGCAAATACATATCGCGCACGCCAGAGGTGGTGCGCAGCCGGTGGCCCCATTCCACCACCACCGGCGCGAAACGTGCTGTGCACTGGGAGGTGACTCCCATCTTCGTTTGCAGCCTTTCGCCGATGTCGACGTGCACGGTAATGTCGCCGATGTCGCGAAAGCTTCGCACTATGGGTATCAATGTCCTGCTCCGTCCTACTCAGGACCAGGCATGGAGATAATTCCTAAATCTCGACGACGGTCAGCTCGCCGTTCGCATGCAGGGTGCGCAACCGCTTCTTATCGAACTTGCCGACCGAGGTCTTGGGCACCTCTGCGGTGAAGCTCCAGCGCTCAGGCAGCCACCACGTGGCGACCTTGCCGTCGAGGAAGTCACGCAGTTGGGCAGGTGTTACTTGCCGCCCGTCGCGTACGACGATCACAGCGAGGGGGCGTTCCTGCCACTTCTCATCCGGGACCCCGATTACTGATGCCTCGAGCACGTCGGGGTGACCGGCGAGCAGAAGTTCGAGCTCGACCGAGGAGATCCACTCCCCGCCGGACTTGATCACGTCCTTGGTGCGGTCGGTCAGCGTGACAAAGCTGCGTTCGTCGATCCGGCCGACATCGCCGGTGCGCAACCAGCCGTCCTGGAACTTATCCCCGCCATCCTCTTCGCCGATGTACGAGCCGGTAATCCAAGGTCCGCGCACTTGCAACTCACCGACGGCTTCGCCGTCATGCGGGAGCTCATTGCCTCCGTCGTCGACGATCCTCAGCTCGACTCCTGCAACCGGACGACCTTGGGTCGCTCGCAGACGCCACCGCTCCTGCGTGTCGAGCGACGCCGGCGGCCGCGCGACAGCCGCTAGTGGCGAGGTCTCGGTCATTCCCCACGCCTGTACAACTTGTACGTTGTACCTCTCCTCGAAGGCCTTCATTAGATGAACGGGTACAGCTGAGCCACCGCAAGCGACCAGGCCTAGAGACGAGATGTCGTAGCTGGGGTTGGAATCCAGGAAGTCCAAGACGTCGTTCCAGATGGTCGGGACTGCCCCGGCGATGGTTGCCTTGTGGACGTCGATCAGCCGCACGAGCGGCTCGGCCTGTAGGAACCGGTCAGGCATGAGCAAGTCGGCACCCGCCATGAGTGCGGCGTAGACCAGCCCCCAGGCGTTCGCGTGGAACATCGGGACGATGGGGAGGATTCGGTCATCGCTGCTCACGCTCAGTCCGTCGGCGGCGCAGGCCGCCATCGAGTGGAGGTAAGCCGACCGGTGGCTATAGGCGACACCTTTGGGGTCGCCGGTGGTGCCAGAGGTGTAACAGGCCGCGGCCGCAGACTGCTCGTCGAGGTCTGGCCAGTCGAACGTCTCGGGCTGGGCGGAGATGAACTCCTCGTAATCAACGACTGTCAGTCCCTCACGGTGCAGCGGGGTAAGGTCCACCTCTCCGGTGACAACGATGGTATGCACGCTAGTGAGCTGCAGCAACACTGAGGCCATCATGGGTATCAGGCTTCCATCGACAATCACGACTTGGTCCTGAGCGTGGTTACCGATGTAAACAAGCTGATCGGAGGCGAGCCGTAGATTCAGGGTATGCAGCACCGCTCCCATCGAGGGCACTGCGCAGTAGGCCTCCACGTGCTCCTGGTTGTTCCACATGAGGGTCGCGACGCGCTCATCGCCTGTGATCCCGCAAGCCCGCAATGCGTTGGCCAACTGAGCGGACCTCCGTCCGATTTCGGAGAACGTAGCAACCTTCACGCTTCCGTCAAGTTGCAAAGTCCGCACGGTCGCCGAGCCGTGCACACTCGAGCCGTGGCGCAGAATCGCCGCGGTCGTCAACGGGACGTTCATCATCGTGCTCTGCATAGCATTCCTCATTCAAGAGTGTCTTCGAACGTAGGCGATCTGGGGGTTGATTCGCCGCTGGCCGGCGACATGGGGCTGCTGTCAGCGATCCACAGCCGTCAGCGAACTGGAAGCAGCCTCCAGGGACGCGACCAGGTCCAACTCCAGCTCTGGCAGTTGGCTAGCGGCCGAGGCCACCCCGGCCAGGCGAACTCGTATATCAACGTCGCGGCGGATACCGGCACGCGCAGTGGCGGTCCACGCCTGCGCACAACGGCTGGCCGCTACGGCGAGTTGAGCGGTGGCGGAGTCCCCGGTCAAACGAGCGACATCTGCGCAGCCATCGGCTAGCAAGCGGCGGAACAGCCCGCCGCCAGTACCTGCCTTCTCAATGAAAGCGCTCAGGCTGAACAGGAGAGTCTCGAGGTCGTCCACCGGAAGATCGGCCCAGGTCTGAATGTCGGCCGCCAGCTGCACCGCCGCGGCCAAGCCCTCCGCACCGGATGCCGCTGTCCTGAGATCGACGATCCCGGGTTGCGATGGGCGGCGCATTCCGGCTGCGGACTGTCGAAATGCCTCCGCCGCTACTTCCGCCACGTCCGGCAGCGCACTCGGCCAGCTGATGCGGTATGTACAGTGGCGCGTCGGTTGCGGGAAAGACTTCGAGGACCGCGCCCGAGCCAGTGCATCGAGCGGGACTTTCTGCACCTCGGCGCGGTCATTGTCTACGACAAAGGCGATCCCCTCGGCCTCGTCGTGACCGATCACGACGATGTCGTGGCGACTCATCTGGAACTGGACGCGGAGGTACGGCAACTCACCGATATCTCCCCATACCAGGCTGGGTCTGCCTGCTTCGAGCTCGTCGAGAACCCATGACCACCCCTCTCGGGGATCATCGGTCGTGAGAACCTGGACTTGCGCGCCGAGTCGGCGGGGCAGATCAACTTCGAAGTCGGCGCCTCGTCCTACCAGGTACAGCGGTGGAACGAGGTCGCTTGACCGGAGGTACGATAACCCCAGTGCGCCGCCGAGAGCGAACACCAGACCTTCGTCGGGCGGCCCATCCCACCCCAGTCCATGCCAATGCAGAAGATCCCGCATAGCACCAGAACCGCAGTGTCCCCCCATCTTGTGCGGGTAGTCATCGACCAGGGTCCTGCGGGGCATGTGAATCCTTTCGGGTGAATGAGGGGGCCAACGGGGATCGAAGACCTGGTCAGTGGCTCCGGATTCTGTCCAGGTAGGCCTGGCGGGCCGCTGCGTCGACGCCGTCGAGAAATACCGAGTCCGTGCCCAGCGCGGATCCGAGCCTGGCGGTCAGCCAGCCAGGGACGAACTTCATCGCCGCGACCAATACGCCGGCCAGGCGAGTGACGCGTACGAATGGACGCGGGCGCTCGATAAGATCGGCTGTCGCACGCGCGATCTCCTCGGGCTCGGCATTGCGCAGTCCCTTGGCACCAGCGGTTCCCGCGACGAGCTCGGTGTTGGTGAATGTGGGCCTAACGGTGGACAGCTCGACGCCTGACGTGCGGTACTCGTGCCGTGCCGCCTCGGTGAATCCGATGACCGCGAATTTGGTACCGCAATACGTCGCCAGTCCAGGCACAGCGAGCTCGCCGGCCAGCGACGCGGTGTTGATGATGTGCCCAGCGCGCCGCGGCAGCATTCGCTGAAGGGCTAGTTTGGTCCCAAAGACGACTCCCAGGACGTTGATCTCGACCTGCCTCCGGGTCACCGTGTCGTCTTCCTCGTGTACGTGACCAGTGGGCATGATGCCCGCATTGTTGATCAGCACGTCGAGGGGGCCGAGCTCTTCCTCGACCAGCTCGAGAAATTGCCGAAACGAAGTGGGGTCGGTTACGTCGAGGTGGGTAACGATCTTCACGCCGAGTTCGGTGGCGGCCTCCTGAGCGCGCTTCTCATCGACATCGCCGATGGCGACGCGGTGGCCTCGTCGAATCAGCTCCTTCGCGGTCTGGTAGCCGATGCCGCGGGCCCCGCCGGTGATAGCTACGGTCTTTGCGGCGGTGCGGGCACGGTGTGTCGTCACTTGTTGTTCTCCTTGTTGAGGCCGAGGCGCTGCCATAGGCCGCGACCGGCCGCCGCGCGCAACACTCTTCCGGCCATGGCCGCGCGCCGCGGGGTGTACGGGTACCAGGTGAGTTCTCGCGACAGGACAGGGATCCGTGGCTCTGTCACTGCCTGTACCCGGCAGTACTTGCGTAGCCCGTGAGCTCCGCCGAGCCGAGCACCGATGCCCGAGGCCTTCCATCCACTGTGCGGCAGTGTGGTGGCGAACAGGTTGCTGAAGACATCATTTATATTGACAGCTCCCGCGTTTAGCTGTAATGCGATGCGCTGAGCACGAGCATGGTCTCGGGTCCACACCGTCGCAGACAAGCCGTACGCCGAGTCGTTGGCCAGGCGGATGGCCTCGTCTCATCCGCGACCCGCATCACCGGAATCGTGGGACCGAAGGTCTCCTCGGTCATGCAGGCCATCGTGTGGTCGACACCGACCAGGACCGTCGGAGCGTAGTAGTTTCCGACCGCACTCCGAGTTCCGCCAGCCAGAACCCGCGCACCTGCCACCACTGCCTCGCTGACGTGGCGATCGGCAATGTCGACCTGCCTCGCGGTGACCATTGCGCCCACGTCGCGACCGGCCGCACCATGGGCGAGGGACCGCACACGTTGGGTCAGCCGCGCCACGAACTCGTCGTAAACCTCAGATACCACATACACCCGCTCGACAGAGATGCATACCTGTCCCGCGTTGAACAGAGCGCCCCACGCGATTCCCTCCACCGCACGAGCAAGGTCGGCGTCCTCCAGCACGATCGCCGGATCTTTGCCGCCAAGCTCCAGACTCATCGGCTTCAAATGCTCGGCACAGCGGATCGCGACCGCACGCCCTGTGGCGGTCGAGCCGGTGAACTGTACAAAGTCAGAGGCATCGACCACGGCTGCGCCCGAATCGCCATCACCTACAACGTGCGCCAGAACCGCGGGGGCGCCGATCTCGTGCCAGCCCTCGATGATCCGCGCGCATGTCAGCGGCGTCTCCTCCGAGGACTTCGCCAGGACCGCGCAGCCTGCTGCCAGCGCGGGCGCTGCGTCCATGAGGAAGAGGGTGATCGGGAAGTTCCACGGCATGATCATGCCGACGACCGGGAAGGGGTGATAGGTCGTAGTGAGTCGTTTCGACAAGGTCAGCAGGCTCGAGGACCTGACCTGCTCGCCGGCGAGAAACTTCGCGGCATGGTCGGCGTAGTAGCTGATGAACTCGCACGATGCTGTCGTCTCCACCAGGGCGTCGGGACGCACCTTGCCTGTCTCGGCTTGCAACAAGTTGGTGAGCTCGTCGGTGTGATCAAGGATCCAGTCCCGCCAGCGATGCAGCCATTTGGCGCGTTGCCGTGGGCTGGCTTCGGCCCACCCGACCTGAGCGTCTCGAAGATCAGCAGCGACGAGACTTACTGTCTCGCGGTCGTCGACAGCGACGGTTGCGATGAGCCGACCGTCGGCGGGGTTGCGCACGTCCAAGACGCCCGCTGGGATCGTCGCGCTCATCGGACCTCCGTAGGTGAATGGGGATCGCGGGCGATCCCGTCGGGATGGGTGCGGTGGGCGGGTGTATCGGTGAAAGCGTCAGCGATCACGTGGGGCCGCTTGAAGATAAGAGGCCCATAGGTGCGGCGAAGTTCGGCCAGGATCGCGTTCAACGGCAAGTCGTCGTAGACGCCCCGCTCGCGGACGTACTCCATATGCTCGGCTCCGTCGGCAGAAAAGGCGTGCAGTAGTGCATCGCGATCGCCGTCGAAATCCACCGGCGGCACACCGAAACGCGCACACAACTCGGTGTTGAACGCGGGCGTCGCCTTCAACCACCGGCCGTCGATATTGAGGAGGCTGTAACCGTGATAGACGAACAGGTCTGTGCCACCCATGAGCGCTCGCAACGCGTCTGTCTGCAAGTGATTGCGGACGTCAGCGAAGCCAAGCACCGCAGGGATCCCCGCCGCACGGCACACCGCGGTCAAGAGCACCGCCTTCGGGACGCAATAGGCGCGCCCGGACTCGAGGACGAAGCTCGCGCGATAGTGGGCAGGGTCGTCAGACACCGTGTAGGGGTCATACCAGACCCGGTCGCGAACGGCGGCGAAGAGACGGTTCGCCTTCTCTCGGCCGGTGCTCGCGTCGCCGATCACAGTGGCGGTGAACTCCCGAACTAACTCGTGCTCGATGTCGAGGAAGTCGGTCGCTGCCAAGAATGTCATCCGGTCCGTTTTCATCTGTGCTCCAGGTCTATCGGCAATCCGTCGACGGGAATTGGGAGCGAGGTGTTGTCCCACCTGGCTTCATACTGGTCAGGGACCGTCCAGGTGTAGGTTCGCAGCATGTGATGCAGGATCGCCTTCACCTCGAGAGTGCCGAAATGCAGGCCGATGCACTTGTGCACGCCTCCTCCGAAGGGGATCCACCCGAGGCGATGATTCCGGTCCTCATGCCGCGGCTCGGTGAAGCGGTCAGGGTCAAAAGTGTCGGGATCGGTCCAGTACGACTCATCGAAGTGGTTCACCGCCGGAGCCACGGCTACCAGTGAGTTTGCGGGGATTTGGTGTCCGGCGATTTCGACATCCTCGATGGTCTTACGCATCATGATCGGCACGGGCGCCACCAGCCGCAGCGTCTCCTTGATCACCAGGTCGAGAGTCTTCAGCGCGTCCAGGTCGTCGATAGTTGGGCGACGTCCGCCCAGTTGGTCGGACTCGGCCCGTGCCCGTTCCTGCCAAGCTGGATGCTTGGCGAGGAAGTAGACGGCAGCGGTGCTGGTGATGGTCGAGGTGTCGTGTGCCGCCATCATCAAGAAGATCATGTGGTTGACGACGTCCTCATCGGTGAAAGCTTGACCGTCGGCCGTGCGGGCATGGCACAGCGCCGCAAAAAGGTCCTCTCCCTGGGCGCTCCGCGCCGCCGGCAGGTGGAAGGTGAAGTAGTCCTCCAGGAGCGCACGCCCACGGACTCCGGCCCGCCACCGAGTCCCCGGCAGCGGGAAACGGATGATCGAGCTGGCCGCACGCACGGCCGCCACGAAGGCGTCGTTGATGGCGTCAGTGTCCTCACTGCCACCCCGATCCGCCATGAAGACCTTCGTTGCTACGTCAAGGGTCAGGCTCTTCAGCAGTGGATAGATGCGTGTGGACTGGCCCGCTGGCCACGCGGGAATACCGGTCTCGAGCGGCGGCCCGAGCTGGTCCACATAGGCGGTCAGGCGGTCGCGGGTGAACGCCTCCTGCATGATTCGTCGATGCATCCTGTGCTCGTCGAAGCTCATCAGCATCAGACCCCGGTGAAAAAAGGCGTCGATGAGATACGCCCACCCGTCCTGTGAGAACGATTTCGCCTTGACGGTCAGCGCCTCCTGCATGGCATCTGGACCGGCCACCATCACAATCTTCGTGCCGAAGGCGCCCATCCATGAGACGGGCCCGAATCGCTGGTACCTGGCCCGGGTGAAGCTGGATCCGAAACGGATGTAGTCCAGGGTGTGACCGAGCACAGGCAGACCAGCGGTCCCTCGGATCGGCTTGAGGCCCGACCCTGCGGGGGGCATTGCCAGCTCACGGACAGGCCACTGATCACTGGCCCGCAGGAGGGCCACATCGACCCGGCTCGGCAGTGGCGCCAGGAGGACTGACGAGAGTCGCTCCCGACTCTTCGCCAGCGGCAGATGGATGGCGTACGTCACTGACATTCCTTTCTGAATGCTGTTCGCACGCAGTCGTCGTGCGAGTCGCCCGAGAGTCGGTCACTCAGGGCGAGCCAGCGAGCACCAGTTCTGCCCGGCTTATGCGAAGCTGCTGGGTGATGGCCCGCTTGCTGAAGATGAAGTCACGGGGGCGATTGATGCAGTCGGCGGCAATCAGCTCGCCAGCACGGAGGTAGAAGCATGTGAATTCGCGGCCCCGGGTAGGATCTCCGCTGAGTACGACTTCGTCGTAGCCGGTGTTTAGACCGGCGATCTGGAGCTTGAGATCGTATTGATCCGACCAGAACCATGGAAGCGCAGCTATGTTCTTTGACTTCCCGCAGATGGTCGCGGCAGCGACCTTGGCCTGCTCGCCCGCGCTGGGTACAGATTCCAGGCGTATGCGACGGCCGTAACGGGCCATGTCGTGACTGGCGCAGTCCCCAGCGGCCATGATGTTGCGGTCGCTGGTCCGACTCTGGCCGTCGATCACGACCCCGTTGTCGACCAGCAGACCCGCGTCGGCGGCGAGTTCGGTATTCGGCTCCACGCCGATGCCGACAATGACGAGGTCGGCAGGAATTGATTCGCCGCTGGACAGGAATACCTCTCGGATCCTGACGTCTCCGGATAGGGCCTCGACTAGCGCGCCTGTTCGGATGTTCACGCCCTCCTGTCGGTGAATTCGGTCGAAGAACGCGGATACCTCGGGGGCTGTGACCCGTTCGAGGACGCGTTCGGTAGCCTCGAGCACAGTGACCTGCAGACCCAGCGCACGCAACGAGGCGGCCGTCTCCAGTCCGATATATCCGCCGCCGATGATCACGACCCGGCGCCCCGGGCTGCTTTCCTCTCGGATCATCTCGACGTCCGCCGCGGAGCGTAGGTAATAGACACCGGCCAGGTCGACACCGGGCACGGGGAGTCGACGGGGGCGAGCGCCCGTGCACAGTGCGAGCTTGTCGTAGGGCACTTCGTCGCCGGTGCTCAGTGAGAGCAGGCCAGCCGAGCGGTCGATCGCCTCCACCGTTGCATCCACGAGGTGGATTTCCTGCTTGTTATAGAACTCGGCGCTGCGAATCGCGAGCTCGTCGAGGGTGTGCTTCCCTGCCAGGTATGCCTTCGACAGCGGGGGGCGGTGGTATGGTAATACCGCCTCTTCTCCAATGATGGTGATCTCGTCGGTCCATCCTTCTTGGCGCAGACTGCCGGCGAGTTGGACCCCGGCGTGGCTGCCCCCGACGATGACGGCCCGCCGCGTGGTCATATGCTGGTTTTCGGGGTGAGACGGACCATCATCTTGCTGATGCCCCGCACAAAGTTGGACTGCACGTACTCGGGCTCCTCGACAACCTCGATATTTTCGAAGCGAGGAAGTAGCTCCTCCCAGAGGATCCGCAGCTGCAGCTCGGCGAGCCGGTTGCCCATACAGCGGTGAACACCGAAGCCGAAGGCTATGTGGTTGCGGGCGTTTGACCGGTCGATGATGAAATCGTCGGGGCGTTCGAATACTCGCTCGTCGCGGTTGCCCGAGGCGTACCACATCACTACCTTGTCGCCCTCGCGGATGAACTGCCCGTTAAGAACGGTGTCAGCTCTGGCGACACGGCGCATGTAGGCCAGCGGAGTTTGCCATCGGATGATCTCCGAGCACATGTTGGGGATCAGGTCGGGGTTCGCCTTCAGCTTCTCGAACTGTTCAGGGAAGCGGTTGAGCGCAAGAACGCCGCCGCTCATCGAGTTCCGGGTCGTGTCGTTCCCTCCGACGATCAGCAATACGAGGTTGCCCAAGAACTCCATCGGGCGGTCGATCAGGTCCTTGGTATTTTCATTGCTTTGCAACATCGTGATCAGATCGAATCCGGGCTGCTCCCCAGCGGCTGTCCGGGCCGCTTTGTCGTGCCAGAGAGCGCTGAGACCTCTCGCCATGTCGCGCATGCCGGGGAACACCTCATCGTTGTCCGATGGCCCACCGTTGGCCTGCTCCAGCGAGGTTGCGAGGTCCGACCAGTAGACGAGCTTGTGACGTTGCTCGTAAGGGAAATCCAGCAGGGTCGCAAGCATCCGCGCGGTCAGTTCGATCGAGACGTTCTGCACCCAGTCGAACGGCTTATCTACGGGTAGATCGTCGAGCACCTCTTGGACGCGCGATCGAATCAGGCCCTCCATCTCGCGCAGGTTCTTCGGCGCGACCACGCCTTGAACAGCGGCCCGCTGTGCGTCGTGTCGTGGCGGGTCCATCGCGATGAACATCTCGATATCGAGGAAACGGGGCGGAGCCCCGATAACGATGAACGGCTCAGCGGAGAAGATCTCGTGATTCTTGTCGACAGCCACGATGTCGGCATGCCGTGTGACGGACCAGAACGGACCGAACTGACTGTTGGGCTGATAGTGGACCGGAGCCTCGTTGCGCAAGCGCTCGAAGTAGGACTGCCAGCGGCCCTGGCGGTACAGGAAAGGGTTGCTGAGGTCGATGTCGGCGAGCGCGACTTCTTCGACTGGCGGGATGGGCCTCTCGACGAAGAGCTTCTCCCCGTTCGTTCCGGTCATCCATCGGCGAGTCTTGTCATATAGGTGTGCACCCTGGATCTGTAGATCCATCGGGATGGTCGACTGAACCTTGGCGGTGATTGCTCCGGGAATCTTCATCGCGTCGTATCCGTTTCTCGCCGTTACATCTGGAACTCGGGTAGGTGGACGATCAAGCCGTCCCAGGCCGTCGATGCCATCATCTGGCACGACAGCCGGGAGGTCGGCTGGCGCTCGGGGTTCATCGCGAGCATCTCCTCCTCATCGGCGCCGGAACGTCCGACCTGCTCGATCCACTGCGGATCGACAACCACATGGCAGGTGCCGCAGGCAGCTTCGCCTCCGCAGTCCCCGTCGACGCCGGGCACAGCGTTGTTGGTCGCGACCTGCATCAGCGACTGGTCTTCCTCGATCGGCGCCTCGTGCTTCTCGCCGTCGTGGGAGACAAAGGTGACAACTGCCATAGCCAACTCCTCGATGCGTTGTCCTCAATGTGACTTGGTCCAAGTGTTGTCGAACACGGGTTCGGAGGCTATGTTCGGCAGAGTCAGAAATTTGTGAATTCGGCTCAGAGAGACCATGGTGAACCTCAACGACGAGGGCGTGCCTCCGCTCATGTTCGTGCAACTGCTCGAGAGCCAAGCGCTCGACCCGGACGCCGCCGCTCGGCTTCGCGACATCATGGCTCGCGAAGGAATTGACGAGACGACGTTGATCCAACGCAATATCCAGGCCCCGATACGGTGGTTTCGCGAGGTCTACCCTGCACTCGATGTCGACCAGGCAACTTCGCTCGGCTTCGCGTTCGCCGAACAAGCTCAGTTGACGTCCTTCGGCCCATTGAGTTTTCCGCTGGTCAGCGCAGGCTCGGTAGCTGAGATCGTGGAGCTGCTCACCTATCTGCCTTTGATATCGACGGCTCTCAGTCCGCAGTTCCACCCAAGTGACGAGGGACTCACCGTCGGGCTCGCCGCGCACACAGGCGATTCGGCGCTGAACTGCCTGGTCGTCGCGTATAGCGGGTCGGCACTCCTGCGCCTGCTCGACATGCTGGCCGGCGATATGCCGACCGTGACACTCCATCTGAGCTGGTCAGCGCCGACCTTTCTAGCCGATAATGAGGATGCCCTAGCTGGGCGTTTGTTCTTCGACGCTCCGACGTCATTCCTTGGTGTCCCGGCGGACACTCTCAACGAGGTATGCAGGTTCTCCGATCCGGTCGCCTATCGACTTGCCATCGTGGATCTGAAACGAACCCTCGATCAGCGAAGTAGAACCATGTCTTTCTCGGAGAAGGTACGACGGCTGCTGGAGGAAGATCCTGGAAAGCGGAGTAAAGACTGGGTCGCACACGAGCTGTCGATATCGACTAGCACACTCAAGCGGCGCCTATCCGAGGAGGGGACCACCTTTCGCGAGTTGCGCGAATCATTTCTGCGTGACCGTGCGATGCTGCGGCTACTCGACCGATCGATGTCGGTGAGTGAGATAGCTGCCGATCTCGGATATAGCGACCTCGCGAACTTCTCGCACGCCTTCAAGCGATGGACCGGTCGCTCTCCCAGCGAATTTCGACACGAATAGCACCACCCGTCCCGTCGCTGGTGGATGGAGTCTGCGCGATCTGGTGCAGATCGGTTGGGGCTGGCCCCAGGCAGGAACCCGCTGCGGCATATGACAAAAAACTGGCGACTTTGCCGAAACCGTGCAGAACTTTGCCGAGCTCGTTGCTGCAGCCAACGGCTATCAGCGGCGTAGCCAACACCTAACACGGCGAGTATTGAGTCGGCACCGGTCTGAATGATCTCAGCGCGTTGCCACCAGGATCCTGCCGGTGACGGCTGGGCATGAGATGGACGGAGTCGAGTCTCTCAATCGTGAAGCGCATCGACTCGGTTAGCCAGCCCTAACTGGTCCAGTTACAATGCGATGCAGGACTGCAGCACGAATCGATCGTGCCCCGCATCCAGGGCCGGTGTTGACGAGAAGGCGACGATCGGTGCCGAACCGACAGTCTTACCCGCTAGGTGGAGGGGATCGCCGGTGAGCTGGGTACTTGATCTTGTCGGCCTGCTTCGAAGCGGCTCACCCGTTATCCACGGGCGGGTATTCGGTCACTGGCACTGATCGACGGTCGGTCCCGTTTCCGACCGCGACCCTTGGGCGGGTAGCGAGAAATTTGTCGACCAGTTGGGCGCAGTCGTCATGATCGATGGTGCGTAGTCCGGTGAGGCGCGCGAACACGATCGGGCCGAGGAGTTCGATGATGGCGAAGGTGGTGTCGAACTCGCCGAGCATCGCCCGCGCGTCGGGGCCGGTGAGGATCCGGTCGAACGGTTGGCGATATTGCTCGATGACGCGGGCACGCAGCGAGGTGACCGCTGCCGGGTCGGTGTGGTCGTCACCGATCGTTCCCATAGCCAGCCAGGCCAGCGTGGTCATCTGCACTGGGGCTTGTTCTACGAGGTCCGCCTGAGTAGTGAGTAGCGCGATGAGTTGATCGCGCACGGGCCCGTCGCCGGTCGGTGTGTCGACATGGGGAAGCAACCGTTCGAAAGTTGCCGCGAGCAGTTGGGTGGTGCTGCCGAAGTGTCGATAGAGAGTGGCGCGCGCGACCTTCGACACGCGGGTGACGGCATCGACTGTGACCGCTTCGACCCCGCCGGTGGACAGCAGATGACTGGCCGCGTCGAGCAACCGGTTGCGGGACCGCGCCAGCCGAGGATCGGCCTGCTCGTCGGCTACGGTGCGCGGATCGGCCGCGGCAGAGTCCGGCTCTGTCATGGCCGCCCTTTCCTCGATTCGTATCGCTCAATTTGATCGTGCGTGGACGTCATCTCGCTCGCCGACCCACTATGATACTAATAGTCTCACACAGAGACTATCGATCTACAACGGCGGGAGGTGCACCGGTGAACACTTCCCGGACGGGCGCTGTCGAGATCGCCCGGTGGACCAGGGCCCAATACTGGGTGCTGGCAGTATCGTGCCTGGGGGTGGCGCTGGTCGTCGCGGCCATGGCGGCGTTGTACTCGGCGTTGCCTCAGATTGCAGTCGCGACCGGGGCGACCCAAGCCCAGCTCACCTGGATCGTTGACGGCTACACACTGGTGCTGGCGTGTCTGGTGTTGCCCGCCGGAGCCATCGGTGACCGCTATGGGCGCCGCGCGGTGCTGGTGGCGGGACTGGCGGTGTTCGCGGCCGCCTCGGCGTTGCCGCTGGTGCTGACCGACCCGGTGTGGCTCATCGCGGCACGCGCACTCGCCGGTGCTGGCGCAGCGTTAGTGATGCCATCGACCCTGTCGATTCTGACCGCAGGCTTCGCCCTAGCTCATCGCGGCCGAGCGGTGGGGGTATGGGCGGGCGTCGCCGGATCCGGAGCTGTTCTGGGGATTCTCGGTGCCGGGATGTTGCTTGAGCGGTGGTCGTGGCAATCGGTATTTGTCGGGCTGACCGTGGCGGGGATTGTGCTGGCCGGATTGGCTTGCACGATCGCGGAGTCTCGCCAACCCGAGCATCCGCCGGTGGACGGAATTGGCGCGGCGACGGTGGCTGTCGCGATCGCGGCGATCGTGTTCGCCGCGGTCGAGGTTCCCGCACGCGGCTGGGCCGACCCGCTCGTCGCTGTCACCGCCGGTGTCGGAGTCGTGGCGGCGGTGGCGTTCGTGGCCGTGGAGCTACGGATCTCGGCACCACTGTTAGACGTGCGGTTGTTCGGACGCCGAGGCTTCGGCGCTGGCTCCCTGTCCGTGACCATTCAGTTCCTGGTCACCTTTGGGGTGTTCCTACTGTTGGTCCAGTACCTACAGCTGATTCTCGGATACGGGCCGCTGGCGTCGGCCCTGGCGCTGGCGCCGATGGTGGCGCCGCTGGCCATGATTTCCGTAATCGCGCCTTGGCTCTCGAGCATGGTGGGATTGCGGGTGATGACCGTGACTGGCCTCCTCACCATCGCTGCCGGGCTGGTGCTGGTGAGCCGGTTGGACCTCGCCGCGAACTACCTCGACCTACTGTGGCCGCTGCTGATCATGAGCGCTGGCCTGGGATTGTGTACCGCCCCGGCGACTTACGCCATCGTCGCCGACACCCCCGAGGCCAAACACGGGGTCGCCGCGGCGGTGAATGATGCCGCCCGCGAGATCGGCGCCGCGATCGGGATCGCCGTGGCCGGCAGCGTGCTGGCCGCTGGCTATACTCAGCGTATCCAGCCCGCCCTACCCCGCCTGCCCGAGTCCGCTCGCGAACCCGTTGCCGATTCCCTGGCCGCCGCCCTGCAGGTCGCCGAAAAGGGCGGACCAGCGGCCCAGCCGCTAGCCGAGTACGCCAAGGCAGCGTTCGTGCACGGCAGCGGCGAGGCCGCGCTGGTGTTGGCTGCTATTACCGCCGCAGGCGCGATCGTGCTGGCTGTGCTTGCACCCGGGCCCACCACTCGCCGATGCCGCGCACAACCCTCGTGCACGATGGCTCCTGGCTCTCGCACGTCCCCTGCCCGCGAAGGACGCCCGGCATGACGGCCTATCGCACGATCCTTGTGGATACCGATGGATCCGATCGCTCCTACCGCGTGGTCGACCGCGCCGCCGAATTGGCCCACGCCACCCACGCCCGACTGGTTATCGTCGGCGTCCGCCACCACATCGACGAACGCACACTCGGAGTTGACCTCGACCGGCTGGGACCCGAGGCCTACCGGCTGCGCGGCACCAACCCGGTCGAAGCGATATTGCGCACGGCCTGCCAGCACGCCCTAGCGCACGGCGCCATCGGCATCGACACCCGCATCTTGTCCGAACCCACTTTGCGTGCCCTATTGCGCCTTGCCGCCACTGCGGCGCCGGACCTCATCATCACCGCCGACTTGTGCCGGTCGACTCCGCTGGCCCGGCTGCTGTCCGATACACCGACCGAGCTCGCACGCAGAGCCCACTGCGACATCCTTATCGCCACCACCCAGTGACACACATATGCAGAAAGCACCCATGAGCCGCACATCCGATACCACAAGATCCGTATCGTCCGAGGCCGAGGAGAGTACGCCACTCTTCCCTGTGGTTCCGCCGGAATGCCAAGACTTGCCGCCCCATCATGATCATTGCCTCGGTTGCGGGCCAGCCAATCCGCACGGCCACCAGTTGAGCGTCCGACGTGACGCGGAAGGTGTCTACGCCCGTCACACGTTTGACTCCCGCCACGTTGGCGCCCCAGCGATCGCCCATGGCGGCGCAGTCGCAACCGTCCTCGACGACCTGTTCGGGTTCCTCCTCTACACCGTGGGAGAACCAGCCGTCACCCGCCACCTCTCCATCGACTACCTCTCCCCGATTCTACTCGACACCCCGTATATCGCCCGCGCCCATCTTCATTCCCGCCAGGGTCGCAAACTAAACCTTCGGGCCACCATCGAAGACGACCATGGCCACATGGTTACAATCGCTACCGCCCTCTTTCTCGTCGTTAACATCGACCACTTCTTCCGGGCCTCACAGCGTGCCACCTCTTCACACGTGCCACCAACGGCCTAAGCGGCGATCATGTACTGTGGCCGGCGCGATCAGGCGATGAGGACGACTTGGGTCGGGACCGCTATGCCGCCAGCGCAGTCTGGGGTGCAGGCTGCTGTGGGTCGGTGACCTACGGGCTTCGCTCACGAGTATGCGCTGTTTGACACGATCCGCCAAAACACTACGCACAGGATGCGGCTGTTATGACTCTAATGGGCACGCACGGTCCGGAAATCCCGGAAACGCCAAGCTTCGGTGGCCTCGTGACCGCCGATGACATGGTCGCTGCTCGGAAACGATTAATGGAATTCACCGATGAAGACGAGGCATTGCTGCGGCAGTTTAGCGGAGTCGCGACACCCGGTATGGCTGAGATCGTCGACGAACTCCGCGCCTACCTACACGAACACCGGGACACTGCCGCACTTCTTTCTGGGCGCGACACTGAGGAACAGGTCGAACATCTTCGAAGCGATCACCTTTCCGGTTTGACGGCGGGAACCGTCGATGCTGACTATCTCATCGAGCGTATGCGTATGGGCGCGCGTCACGAGCGACTCGGCGTGAATCCGACATGGCTTCTCGGCGCGTACAATCGGTTTCTTTGCTCTGCTGCGAGCCGGATCTGTGAATCCAGCTCATCTTCCGATCCCGAGCGTGCGTTGGCGACGCTGCTGGCGCTACAAAGGCTGGTGTTCCTCGATATCGGCCTCGCCGCCGACATCTACCTCGCCAAACGCGAGCACCCGAATCGCGAGCAGCAGAGGGCGGTGAGCGAACTCCCGACTCCGGTACTGCAGTTGATCCCAGGGCTTCTGGTAGTCCCGATCGTAGGAGAATTGGACGATCGCCGGGCTCTTAATTTGACCAATCAGTTGATGGTGCATATCCGCAATTCGAGGGCGCAGGCCGCCGTCGTCGATATCACCGGACTGCCGTCGATCGATCTCGACGTTGCTGCCCATCTGATCACAGCAGTAAAAGCATGTGCGCTTTTGGGTGCGGAGGTTATTTTCACTGGGCTTTCCGCCGAAGTCGCCCGGACGCTTGTCGACATCAGTCCACAGAAAACTACGCTCATTACATTTGTCGACTTGCAGAGTGGGGTCGAGCATGCCACACAGACGCTTGGGTACGAGATGGTGATGACGAGGCCATTACGCAATACCTGATTTGGCGAAGTGCTTGGCCAGTTGCGCAGTCCCGGCTGCGGTGGGCGATCCGGCTCACCAGCCTGTGTACGTGCCGACGCGGTGCTGATTGCGAAGTAAGTCCGTCGGTGAAGATGCTCAACAGCGGCGTTCGCGCGCACCGCCAAACATGCCGCGCGCAGTATTTGCGGTGGGCCACCGCTGGTATCGTATGGAGCTTCGGCGGCATTCGAGTTCGGGTACCGGTCCTCATAGCTCCTAGCGGGAATCTGCATGTGTCACCGAGACACGTTGCGATGCAGGATGTTTCGCAGCGGACCTATGTGACGGATGATTGTTGGTGGTTAGCGAACCGCAACTCCCGGTGAAGCCGCCGGGAATAGCCAGCCCTCACCACACGGCCCGAGGTTGGTGTTCAAGGGGAGTGGGGGAGGGCTGTACGTGCTGTCGGGGGCCGCTCATTCTCGGGTTCGTGTCCGGATGACCTTCTGGCGCAGGCTAATAGCTGCTGTCGGTGCGGTTGCTGTGCCGTCGCCATCAGATCAGTGCGGCATCGAGATTCAGGAATCCATAATGGATGTCGATGCGGCGTGCCCACCGGATGGCCAGGCGCCGGTACCGGGGAGCGGGCGCAAGTCTGCTCCACGATCCACCGGCCGCAGTGACTTTGTCCCGGGTTCCGCGGCGGGATGTAATTCGACGCAGTAAATCCCCTTGCCTGGACGGCCGAGGCCACTGGGACGGCGGATCGATAAAACTATCACCGACACGGGTTGCGAGCATGTAGTCTGTACGCCGACCTGCGACAGCGCCGGGATCGACGGCCCATTCCCATCGCGGAACCCGAGACAAAGGTCACCGGCAGTCGGCTAGTCGTGGAACAAACCATGGCCCGGCCCCACCGATATCGGCGACCGGTGATCGATGGGAACGCCGCATCGACATCCACTATGGGTTCCTGAATGTCGGTGCCGCAGTATCAGACCGCGACGACTCAGCAACTGAACCTGATAGGAGCTCCTAGGGCACAGCGTGGTAGTCGGATAGGGCGAACTGAGTCATTTGGCTACGGAATTGTCGAGCCAAGCCAGGGAAAGCCGCGGGATTAAAACCATCTTCCCCGACAGGCCAAGTAACGCATCCAGAGTTCCAAGTCGTGCGAGCCAAGTGCCGTTGAACAACCGCGTTGAATCGGTCCTGCGCTGACTTTCGTACATCAATATATCGGAGCCCCCATCGCTCCAGCGTCCGCACCGACTCTACGATGTAATCTATCTGCGCCTCCAGATAGGCTAGGGCTGTGTGGAAATACGGACCGGAGTTCGGTCCGAAAGTGAAATGTAGGTTGGGATACCCAGAAACATGTATGCTCTTGTACGCGTAAACTCCTTCGACCCATTCTTCCTGGAGGAGACGTGCGCCACAACCACGAACCGGGAATGGTACTCCAGCCTCGCCGGGTGCATCGAGAACGATCGTATCGAAGCGGCGCTCGACGCCATCAACCGTGAGGATTCCGTGCTCCGTAAGCCGAATGATCGGGAAGGTGAGGAGTCTGCAGTTGTCCCGATCTAGAGCCGGTAAGAAATCATTTGAGATGAGCAATCGCGGACGGCACGCCCGGTTGTCCGGTGTGAGCTGCCGTCGCGCCCATCTATCTTTGACCTGAAGCCTCAACTGGATTTTAGATACCTGTTCCAGCGCGGTGGTGAGACCTGTTGTTCGGACCAAACCGTATCCGATAGACTCGTACGCCCAGAAGTGGGCACTCCGGGCTAGATCCTCGGCCAGCGGTAGTTTCTCGAATAGCGAACGTCTCCACCCTGCCGTCGCGTACTGCGGGTGGGGAAGAACCCATCGCGGTGCACTCTGAAATACGGTGACGTGGCGGGCTCGGTCCACCAACTCCGGGATCATCTGGACTGCATTGGTGCCGGTACCGACGACTGCCACCGTCAGTCCGGTGACATCGATACCGGCGTCCCATCGGGTGCCGTCTATCTTGTGGCCACGAAAGTCGTCGGCGCCCACGATCTCGCGCCTGCTTGCGTTCGAGAACGGCACAGTCGCCACCACGACCGAGCGGGCAGTGATGCTCTCCTCCTCGCCACTACTGGTCGAGACACGCACATGCCAGGTCCCTCGGGCCTCGTCGAAGTCGAGTCCGTTTACGTTGTACCCGTAGTGAATCCGTCCATCGAGACCATGCCGGGTGATCACGTCGCGCATGTAGGCGAGGACGTCTACGCCCGGCGTATACCTATGGCTCCAGGCGGGATCCCGCGTGAACCAGAACGACCGCAGTGCTGACGGACGACCGCAGGATGCGTCCGGATGAACGCTCTCGCGCCACTCACCGCCGGGCTCAGGTGCGCGCTCGAGAACCACGACGTCCTCGATCCCCGCGCACCGTAATCGGATCGCGGTGCCGATTCCCGAGAACCCGGCACCTATGATCACGACTCGTGTGGGACCGGGAATTGTTTGCCCGGGGTCATCGTCTGTCGGCCGCCCCTCGTCGATCATGCTGCGGCCACCGGTTGGTAAGTGAGCTCGTTGATCCAGGAAGGAGTCGAACCGAGCCATTGTTTAGGGTAGTGCTCAGTGATCGTCAACAGGGCATTGCCGAGTAGTCGATGATAAGGGTGTGACTGGTCCATGACCATTTCACCGTAGTACTTGACGAGTTGGTAGATCGGATTGCGGCGGGTGGCGACGCTCCGGTCTCCGATAATGCCGAACTTCCGAATCGCGTCGAAGAGCTTCTGTTCGTCGAGTCCCATCGCGATGATGCTGTCGTGCATACGGGTCAGCAGGGGCAACCCGGTGAGGATGCCGATGAGTAGGGATGGGCGCAGCGCGGCGCCGGCGGCTTCGATCAGCAGTCGGTGTATCGGCCCCGCTCCAATCATGTCCAGCACATGGAAATCCACAGCTAGGTGACGGGACTCATCGGCATTGATTCGCTGAAAGACCTTGTGGCACAGGGGATCCTGGATCTCCTCAAGTAGGAACTTCAACAGTGCTCCGTCGAGTGCCACCTCGAGCATCGGAATCGCTGAGCCTAGTACGGACAGCGGCAGATCGTCTGCGTAGCTGTCCAGCCATTCGATGGCTAGTCGGATGTTGATATTCGGTTCTGGGATCTCGTCGTCATCGAGCATTCCCCAACGGCGCATGAGGGCCAGCTCGGCGTTTGCGTGCTTTTGTTCCTCGGCCTGGAAGTAGCGGTAGATCTCAGCTAGCGTATTGTCCTTGGTTTGACGGCCGAGCGCGACGAAGGCACGCGAGCCGACCTGCTCGATCCAGACCAGATCGGACATGAATTGCTTGACCTGCGGGAGCTGCTCGGCCGTTATCGTGTCCGCGCCGGGCTCCGCCCAGTCGAAGTCGCCGAGTGCCCATTGGCGTTGTTTTATGATTTCTAAGGTGTGCGGCAAATCGATTGACATCGCTCTACTCCTTCGCGAATATGGACACAAAATCTTGGCCTGGTGTCCGGAGGCCGGGTATTTCGCAGCGGTAGCCGCTCACGTGTGGCATGGTCGGACAAAACTCTTGGAACTCGTTCCAGTAAACGAAAACGCTCGTCGCTGGCGCATGGTGGCTGTGAGTGATCCGGCGCCGGGCGAAGGCCGCGGCGCAGCGGAGTCTCCTGGAATCGCGGGCCCGTGCGCGCCATTTTCGTCCGTTAGCGAGGTCGAGGCCGGCGAGGCGGGAAGGTGTCAGGCGATCGCACCTGTGATTAGGCGTACGTCCTGGCCATGAATCGACGGGCAGAGGCCCCGCCTCGGGTACTCCGCGATGGCGATTGGAAAGCCGTCTAATCGCGTGGCCGACCACCGACAGGCACGCCATCCATGGTCGTGCGCACCAGGAGAGCGACACCGCCGGGGCGTTCGGCGCACGACCGAGGGCACCGGGAAACGCAGATCGTGCGGAGAGCTCAGACGTCAGTCTGCTGTGGGCGGGCAGTGAACAAGCCGCGAGCGTAGCGGCGTGAACGCAGGGGAGTGTAGGTCCGCAATGCTTGACACCGGGAGCGTGAACTGCGCCACCAAGTGAGGAAGCAGCCCCGAAACACGTGCGCACAAGCGAGACCGCCGCCGCCCACACCGCACTTCGGACACCGCTTCCAATGATCACTGCTGCAAGGCCAGAGCACTCCCTCTCCGATAGCGCCAGTCTCGAGGCGACGACATCCGACGATGAGGACCCGCGCGTGTTGGTCCTCATCCATTCGTTCGTCGTCAGCCCGGACTTGCACCGGGGCGCCCCGTTGCGAACCACAGGAACGATGGTACTCACCTAGTATGATCGTTTCAATGCCCACGTCAGGGGTTTGAAAGTATGGCGTACGGAGGTTCATTGGGTGCATACTCAACGGGCGACCAACGATCCCTGCCCACATGACACCCGGCGACGTTGCCCGGCTCGAAGGATCCGATCACGACGATGAACTACACCAGGTTGCTTCTGAAGGCCATCGCGGTGATCCGGACACCGTCGCCGTCTGGGACCTCGGAACGTATCCTCGACGCCGGGCTAAGGCAATTCGAGGTTGTCGGGATCAGCCGCACACGGATCGAAGACATCGCTCGTCGCGCACGGCTGGCACGTGTGACGCTGTACCGACACTTCCCGAGCAAGGGGCGCATTGTCGAGGCGGTGATTCTGCGAGAACTCGCCAGGTTCCTCGTTGAGTTGGAAGCAGAGGTGTCAAATCATCAGGATCTCGAAGAGAAGATCGTCGAAGGATTCGTTTTCACGCTGAAGGCAGTACGGGGGCACGCCCTGCTCAACAGGCTGTTGGAGACCGAGCCGGAGTCCCTACTGCCGTTTCTCACGATTGAGGCAGGGGGTCTTGTCGCGACCGCGTCGAACTTTCTGGCCGACCAACTCGCGCAAGAAGTTGATGCTGCCCGCACGGATGTCGAACTTCACGTGGTTTCCGAGCTGACTGTCCGCGTGATCCTGTCGTTCGTGCTGACCCCATCGACCCGCATATCCCTCGATACCCCTGAGGGTGCGCGCCGATTCGCGCGCCGCCACCTCCTGCCTCAGCTGCGTGACGACTCAGTCGGCGGTAGCGCGACATAATGTCAGATCTGTATCGCTGCCCGGCCGCAGAGATGCCGCACCGGTAGAGGACAGAGGGGGATGCGCTCCTCGACGAAGTAGCGGCATACTCGTTGTGGTGACGACGAAATCTGCACGTCGCGGCGCGCGATTCTCGGCCCGGGATAGCACCCGGGATGCCCTACTTGATGCCGCAGAGTTCTGCTTCGAAGAGGTCGGATTCTCGGCGACGACGATGGAGGACATCGCTCGGCAGGCCGGCGTCTCTCGGGCCACCGTGTACCGGCACTTCGCGAACCGTGAATCGGTGGTCTCGGGCGTCGTCCTGCGGACGGCTGGCCGCTACCTCGACGGGATTGGCGGGCCACTCGCCGGACAGCCTGATCTCGCATCTGCCGTGCTGGTCTTCGTAGAGACCACTGTTCACGCCGCCAGCCGAGAGAAGTCGATTTCCGCTCTGTTCGTCAGCGATGATCGCCTCGCTGGAATCGGTCTGACAGAGTCCACATCGGTCGCCCTCTTCGAACTCGTCACCGAGTTCCTGCGACCGGTATTCACCCGTCACCGCGATGACCTGCAGCCGGGGATCTCAGTGGACGACGCCGCGGAGTGGATCCTGCGGACGATCCTCAGCCTGCTCACCGTGCGCGGTCCGAGACGACGCAGCCCTGCTGGCCTCCGCGCGTACCTTTGCCGCTGCCTCCTGCCTGCCATCGTCGTACCAGCGTCTACCGAATTGGATGGGCACCGCGGTTACGACGACGTGCAGATCGGCAATGCAGGTGACACAAATCTGCAGTAGTGTCACCTTGGGGCAGGTCAACGCAGAGACGGAGGAGGCTCCGATGGAATTCCCGCAGTTCGACCCCCGAGTTGCTGGGCAGGTGCTCGGCGCAGCAACGGATGTGGGCGGCATCTCGGCTTATCTCGGATTTCGTCATGCCGAACTGAGCGCCGGTCGGTTGATCGCCGAGATGGAGGTGCGAGACGAGCTCCTTACCCCCTTCCGTACATTGCACGGTGGCTGCCTGTCAGCCATGGTCGACCATTGCCTGGGTGTTGTCTTTTATCCGGTGATCCCGACCGGCTGCTGGGTCGCGACAACCGAGTTCAAGATCAATCTTCTGCGGCCGGTCACGGCTGGCGTATGCATCGCCACGGCAGATGTCATTGCCCTGACCAGGCGATCGGGCGTCGCACGCATCGACATCACCAACGACGGCAGGCCAGTGTGCGCCGCTCAGGGAACGGTTACGATCGTCAGCGACGGGGGTGGCAGCTCGTGACGGATGGCATGATCGAGATGCAGGTACTGGCTCGTGACGGAATCACGCTGGCGGCCGACTACTATCCCCATGGTTCCAACCAGCAGGTTGTGATCCTGCTGCATGGAGGTGGGCAGAGTCGTCACGCCTGGACCACCTCAGCGCTCCGCCTGCGCGATCGCGGCTACACAGTAGTTGCATACGATGCACGTGGGCACGGCGACAGTGACTGGGCCCCCGACGGACGATACGACGTCGAGCACCTTGTCGATGACCTGCTCATAATGCGAGAACGATTCTGCACCGAGGACGCGCCCGCGGTCGTCGGAGCATCATTGGGCGGGATGACCGTTCTTGCCGCGCACCTGCTTGCGCCCCCCGAGCTGTGGGGAGCGGTGGTGCTGGTCGACGTGACCCCACGGATGGAGTTCGATGGCGCTCGACGCATCGTCTCGTTTATGTCCGCGCATCCTGACGGATTCGCGAACCTCGAAAACGCTGCCGACGTCATCGCGGCATACAACCCGCACCGCGAACGACCGGTGCGGCTTGAGGGCCTTTACAAGGTACTGCGGCAACGAGCCGACGGTCGATGGGTGTGGCGATGGGATCCCGCCTTCATCACGAGTCGTTTTCAGGCGTTGCAACAGGACGCGTCTGCCGGTGCCGAGCAATTCGACACACTTGTAGAATTGCTCGTCGCGGGTGCGGGTAGAGTCGTCGCGCCGACCCTGCTCGTGCGCGGTGCCCTGTCCGATCTGGTATCGCAGGAGACCGTTGCAGAATTCCTGGAAATTGTGCCGCACGCGGAGACGACCGATGTCTCCGGAACTGGCCATATGGTGGCAGGAGATGACAATGACGCATTCACGCAGGTTGTCACCGACTTCCTCGGACGCACCCTATAGGCCCGATCGCTTCCGGCGGTTGGATGCTGGTCATGGCGTCTTTGCGCGAAACCATTGCCAAGGGAACGACTGCTGACGGGCTGTTCTCTGATTGCAAGAAGGCACATCGCGACTTGCAAGGCCAGGCGGCTGAAGGGTGAGAGGCCCATCAGCCGCATATGACGCTGGCCAGAGATAACGGGAGAGGCGCGGACTCCAGGTCGCTAGCGATGGCCAACTGGCGATAGTGCGCGGCCTGGGCAGCATTGCATGTGCTCTCCGTTCGTCCTACTTGTGCTCGCACCAGCCTTGCCCCTTTGAGCCAGTTCGGGCAGTTTGGAGACCAATCTCAACCGTGTCACAGAATGACGCCGGGCCGTCGGCGAGCCGTCACGGGTTGAGGACCGCCTTGGGCTGTCTCGGAATTCTGTCCGCTGAGTTGTGAGTTTCCAACCGTTCGATGGACGGATCTCCGCTCGTGCCGATGATGTACTCCCCACAATTCCGTGAAAGCGCTGTCGCTCTGGTCGTCGATAAAGGACGCAGGGTCGCCGATGTCGCCCGTGATCGGGAGTCACCGAGGCCACGCTGTAGCGGTGGAACACCAGGCCCGCGGTGAGGCCCCGGGACATCCATGGACGAATCGGCGCAACTGAGGGCTGCGCTGAACAGGATCAAGCAACTCGAGGAGGAGCTGCGAGCGACTCGGGGTTGGCCGCGAAGGTTTTCGACGACACCACGCTCGGCTCAAAAGGCGGTCCCCGGGTGTCTCGACCTTGACCGGGCAAGGAATCAGCATCCGCACCACCAGCCGTGTGCTCGGCGTGTCCGAGCGCGGCTACCGCCATCACCGCAACCGATCACCCAGCCAACGCCGACTGCGCCACGAGATGCTCGCCGAAACGATCCGGGCTATCCATCTGGCCTCCCGTGGCCGCTACGGCGTGCACCGCATGCACGCCGAGCTCACTATCGGCATGGGTATCGAGGTTGGCTCTGGACAGGTGCGCTCGATCATGAAACATCTTGGATCCAGGAGTCGTCGCAACGGCCGGACTATGAAGCGTCCATCAAAGCAGCCAAACGTTGGGCTGGTGTGTCGCAGTCGAGAATTTTTCTGTGGACGGCCGGTGAGTTCCTCGGCGACCTCGGTTCTGCCGCAGAGTACCATTGGTGTCTTTCGTTGCTGCCGCGCTGCCGCAGTGCGCCGGGATCGGCGAAGTAGACGCGAATGTCGGTGGCCATGGGAAAGGGATCGGTGCTCGGCTGTCTCGGCATCCTGGTCCCAAGTCGCGGTGCGGTGGGGGTCGCGGGTAGTTCGGTGACGGCGGCGATGAGGCTGTCGCGGACGACTTCGGCGGTCCGTTCGGCGCCGGGGTGTCCGAGGACGAGATAGCGCTTCAGAGTTTCTGGATCGAGGAGCCAGGAACCGGGCCGCTGCCGCGGGAGTTTCGCCTGACGTCGGCTATCGGTGGGTTCATCGGGCTGGAGGCTCGACGCCGCGTCCGACGCCACGGGTGTATATGCGGAGCAAGACGCGATGTTCGATACCTCGAGCTCTTCCGCAACCGGCAGCGGCGTCATAGCGGCATCGGAATGCTGACCTCGATGGAGTACGAGAACGCAACCATCGTGGCGTGAGGTCCACGGCTCCGTGAAACCAGGGTAAGACCAGACCTAGAAGACCGGCCGAGACGGATTCCATCATGGCTGGCGGAAGCACTCGCGCCCGCATGAAGTTAACTGCAGTTTTGCTTACGCCATCTCGGTCACCTTGCGCGAGTGATGATGGGCCAGGTCTTCCCCGGACCGTTCTCCCGGCAGATTCTGCTGTGTATGCATGGAGACGGCCCGAAAATGGAGTTACGGGAAGGCTTCGAGGCGGTCGTGCGGCGATGAAGGGGCATATCGCGGTCGGCGAGACCGCGCTGATGGGTCTGGCGTGTCGGCGAGCTTGCATCCGGTGGAGGTCGCGAGCGACTCGAAATCCATCGCCAAGCGGCGATCGTCGGATCGGATCGCAAGTTTGCGGACCGATTGCTGTCACGCATCCGTTGGAGTCTGATGGTCTATTGACAGGGTGTGACCCAGGACGCATACTCGTACCTCGAGTATCTAGTACTTGCCGTAGCACACATGGAGGTGGCGTGGTCGTGATGGCGCACTTGGCCGCAACTCAGCAAGGCACAGCTTTCCGGCCAACACCAGCCGAGTGCGTCGGGTGCAAGATCGGCCGAACCGATGCGTTCTTTGCGCCCGCCGCGATGTCGGACAACGATGCGAGAGACGAGATGGGAATCTGCCGTGGTGCCTGCGCGTAGCGAGTTGTCGGCGTCGGCCCGAGTAATTCGCGAGAATTTATCCGGAACAGTGGTCTCTGGCCTCCGAACGTTTGGTCGGACTACGCGGATGGCGTATTCAGCCGCGATGGGTGCCGCGAGTGACATTGCCGGATTGAAGTTTCAATGGCGTGAGGCGCTGTATCAATCCTGGTACTTGATTACGGTTACCGCAATTCCGGCAATTCTAATGGCCGTGCCATTCGGGGTTATCGTCTCGGTTCAGGTCGGGAATCTGATCCATCAGATCGGCGCAGATTCGCTGCTCGGTGCAGCCGGCGGTTTGGGGGTAATAAAACAGGGCGCCCCCATGGCGACAGGATTGTTGCTGGGCGCGGCTGGCGCGGCCGCGATCGCGGCCGACTTGGGCGCCCGCAACATCCGTGAAGAGATCGACGCCATGCGAACGATGGGCATAAGTCCTATGCATCGCCTCGTGATTCCCCGGATGGTGGCGATGATTCTCGTTGCACCGATGCTCAATGTCTTGATCATCTTCGTAGGGGTCGTGGCGGGATATGCAGTCGCGGTCGGTCCTCAGGGGGTGACGCCCGGCAGCTATTGGGGAACCTTCGGATCCTTCACCGTAATGGCGGATATCGGCGTGTCGATTGTCAAGTCTGTGCTGTTCGGCTTCATCGTCGTGATGATCGCGTGCCAGCGGGGTCTTGAGGCCAAAGGTGGTCCACGTGGAGTAGCGGATGGCGTGAACGCGGCGGTTGTTCTCTCCGTCGTCTCTGTCGCTGTCGTGAATCTATTGGTCACTCAGTTGGTCTCAATGTTCCTTCCAACAAGGCTGGCATAGATGTCGGAGATGAAGTACACCCCCCCGCGGCTAGTGAAGGCCCGGCGAACAGCGACGTCACTCGGGCACCGTGTCGTTCCGGTGGAGCCTCTAGGTTTCGTCCTCAATTTCATCTGGCAGGCATTGTCGGCGATACCGTTCACGCTCAAACGATATCGAGCGGAGACAATGCGCGCGATCACGGATATGACGTGGGGGCAAGGCTCGATCATCGTGGGCGGTGGAACGGTCCCGATGCTGGTGGTGCTGGGACTGGTCATCGGCGGCTCGGTCGGCGTCGAGTCATTCGCGACTCTAGACCTCATCAGTATGGGGCCGGTGTCAGGCATTGTCTCAGCCTTCGCCAACACCCGAGAGCTAGCGCCGATCGCGGCAGGAGTCGGATTCGCCGCACAAGCTGGGTGTCGTATAACCGCCCAAATCGGATCGATGCGGATCTCAGAGGAGATCGACGCCATCGAATCGCTTGGATTGCGATCGATTCCTTTCGTTGTAACGACCAGGATTATTGCCGGCGCGGTGGCGATCGTTCCGACTTTTCTTATCGCGCTAATCCTCAGCTACGCGGCGTGCCGGACTGTGATCGTCCAGCTGCACGGCCAGGCCGCAGGTGTCTACGATCACTACTTCTATCAATTCATCAGCGGGTGGGATATCACTGCTGCTGTGATCAAAGTTCTGGTATTCGGGACGGCTGTCATCTTGATTCACAGTTATCAAGGGTTCTTCGCGACAGGCGGGCCGGAAGGCGTCGGAATTGCGTCCGGCCGTGCCGTCCGGGCAAGTTTTGTGGCGATCATCGGTCTAGACATGGTATTGACCATCCTCCTGTGGGGTGTCAACTCCGCGATCGAATTCACAGGGTGAGCGCCGATGTCTCGATATGAAATGCCGGGAGTATCGGCAACAAAGCGATCGTCGATTATTGTCGGTATGGTCGCCGTGCTGACGGCACTGTCAGTAGCGGCCGCTTGGACAGTTGGCAATGCGGCCCGCGGCGACAACCGAATGCTTGTGGTGTTGCGCACCGAGAAAATCGGAGACGGCGTCGGCGTGGGAACGCCGGTGCAGTTCGACGGTGTCGGCATCGGTGCCGTCACTGCCATCGGCTCAGGTGATGGGGCGAAACAGGTGACTTTGATGCTTGATCGAACAAACTCGAGCGGGCTCACCGACAGCCTTCTCGTAGACTACTCGCCGTCTAATCTCTTCGGTATCAGCGAGGTTGCGCTGAAACCGGGCGTTGGGGGCACACCCCTGCGAGACGGCGTTGTTATCGACCTGACGGGTCCTCGATCTGACAGGCAGCGAGATGCGACCATGGGTGTACTGATTCGGACAGTCGCGGAGACCACGGGAAGCCTCCTTACCCCGGAACTCACCGACGTGCTGGTGCGGGTTGCTACAGCGGCCCGCCAATTCACGCCACTGATGGAGGCGATTGTGGTATCCGGTCGGAACGTCGCTGAGACACGCTCTGTGCCGGTCTCGGCATTGCTGGAACAGTACGGCTCGATGCTTGTCGGCAGCGCATCGATGATCGACGGCACGGTAGGCCTGATATATCGACTCACCACCATCGAGATTCTGAATAACCAACGCGAACTATTCGACGCCACAGTCAGTGTTGTAGGCCAACGCTTCTTCCCCGCCCTCGCGGGAACGCTATTCACGGCGCAGGCGCATCTGTCAGAATACGCGGCAATGCTCACGCCGATTCTTGCAAGTGGCAGTCGAATGGTTTCGACGCCTGGTGTTTCGAGCATGCAGCTCTCCGAGATACTGTCGCGGCTGGATCGGTCGTTCACGTCGACGCCTAGTGGCCCGGTACTGAGTATCAAACTGATTCTCGATCTAGTTCCCGCGATTGCGGCGTCATCGCCGGAAACGTTGGTTCCGACACCGTATTTCGGGGGTGGTCGATGAACAGGCATGGCAGCCTATTGGTGGTAGTCGCGAAGCTCGCGGTTTCTGTAGTCGTGATCGCAGTGCTGCTCGCAGCAATCGCGCAGACTGTGCAACGCCCGGTCTCAGGAGGGACTAAGCAGTTCTCATCGGAATTCGTCGATGCGAACGGTCTCAAGTCCGGAGACGATGTTCGGATGAACGGTGTCCGCATAGGTAAAGTGCTTTCGATCTCACTTGAGGATGGTCGCGCAATCGTCACGTTCATGGTCGAACGCGATCGGCATTTATACGAGAACACCGTCCTAGCTATACGATATCAGAGTCTGGTGGGCCAGCGTTACGTCGACGTTCAACAATCATCGCCAGTCACTGCGGAGTTGGCGGCAGGCAGTAGGATCGGGGCTTCCAGAACCATCCCGTCATTCGACATCACAGCTCTATTCAACGGGCTGGAACCGGTTCTGAGCGAGTTGTCACCAGCAGCAGTAAATAAGTTCGCTACTAATATGATCGCCGCTATAGAAGGAGACGGCTCGGGTATCGGTTCGGTTCTCGACTCTATCCAGACCTTGTCCAGCTATACGATGGACCGACAGGCAGTGATTACCGCGTTGGTGGCTAATCTGAAAAAGATATCTGACCATCTCGGCGGTCGATCCTCACATCTGGTGCAGCTTGTTTCGGAGCTGTCGGTGGTTGTCTCCACGCTACGTAGCAAGGTGGATGGAATCGTCGAATTCGCTCTTATGGCTCCAGACGTGATCGCGCCGCTGAACAGCCTCCTCGACGCGATTGGGTTGACTCCTGGTAGCAATCCGGACGCCGATACACTGCTGCGGACGATATTTCCAGATCCTCAACAGGCAGTCGAAGTACTCCGAAAACTGCCAGCGATGCTCCAGACCCTGAATAGTTGGATCCCGTCCGATAGTCCTGTCGTGAACCGAAACTGTTCGAACGGGAACGTCAACAGCCCGGATCCTTTCCAGGTGATGATCACGGGACAAAGGATATCGATATGCAAAGGATGATAGCCAAACTAGTCAGCATTATCGGGAGATTCGCTGGCTGGGCGCCAACGGCTGCCTCATCACGTGACTTGCGGGAATTGCGATGGGGCGTCCTCGGAGCATTCCTGATGGGTGTCGCGTTGCTAGCGAGCGTTTTGGTGTACGTGGTGCCATTCGGCAAGTCGACGTACTGGGCCGAGATGTCGGAACTCGGGTCCATAAAGGTCGGCGATGACGTCCGTATCGCCGGTGTTCCGGTCGGCGCCGTGAAATCGATTGAGCTGCGTCGAAAGGACGTCCGCGTGAGCTTTACGATTGACGATGATATTTTCATAGGCGATCAGACAAGTCTCGACGTCCGAATGTTGACTCTGATCGGTGGGCACTATCTCGCCTTGACATCAGCAGGGACTTCATCGCTTCGCGCCCCGATACCTTCTGACAGAGTGCATCTCCCGTACAGCCTCGGTCGGACCTTTCAGGACGCAGCACAGCCGATCGCGGATATTGAGGGCGATACCTTACGGCAGAACTTGACTAACATGAACCGCGCGATCGTTTCCGGGCCGGCAGGGATCCAGCGAGCAGTCGATGCGTTCACATCGCTCGTCGAAATTCTCGACCGTCAGAGTCGGGACGTGTCGGAAACGCTTGCGATGGCCGACGAGTACATCAGTGCAATCAATAACTCGAAGGCGATCCTCGGGGAACTGATCGCAAGTGTCAACCTTATGGAGACGGTGGGGCTCGGCAAAAAGGCTGAAATTTTCGAGGCAGTTCGGTTGATGGAACAGCTTCTGTCTCGGATCGCAGCACTCGAGCCGGTGTACCGGTCAAGGCTGGATTCCATCGCCCGAAGTCTGGCCGAGGTCATACCCGAACTGAACCGTCTAGGCGAAGGTATGGGGCAGATCATCACAAGCACTCGGGACTTGATGTCGAGACTGCAGCCCATCGCTTCCTCAGAAGATGGCATCGTTATTGACCAGTCTGCATCGGTTGTCGTTGCGCAGTCGTTTTGTATTCCCGTCCCTGGAAAGGACTGCTAAGGATGAATAGGATTCTGGCCTCCCGCGGCCTCATATCCCTCCTCGGCGTCGGGGCTATATGCACGATATTGGTTGCTGGGTATTTCGCGGTACTCAATCCTCCGAAGGCGATGCGGCACTACTGCGCAACCATGCCGGACGCAATTGGACTGTACACCGGAAACCACGTCACCATTCGTGGCGTCAGAGTTGGCACGGTGACGCACATCGAACCTCGTGGCGAAGCGGTGCAGGTTGATTTCGAGGTGGACGCCAACCATTCGCCGCGTGGTGAGGTATCGGCCACTACCCTTTCAGACACCATCGTTGCTGATCGCTCCCTGGCTATTCTCGACAACAGCGAATCCGATGCTGAATGGGATCCCCGAAAGTGCATTTCCCGTACTTTGACTCCGAAAAGCATGACACAGACACTCGATGCGTTGGGTGCCCTCGCAGCAGAAATCGACAATGGGAGTGATCCGGAACAGCGCGGGCAGCTATCCGAGGAAATCGCCGCACTCGACAGCTCGTTGTCCGGCACAGGTCCGAAAATGAATGAAATAATCCGTACACTCGACCGGGCGCTCGGCTCGTCCAACGCTGCCGCCGGACACCTCGGAGCCCTCATAGATTCGCTGCACAGCTTGATGAATAGTGTCGCGCGTGGATGGGGAGATATCGAATCCATGATCACCCGTCTGGCGCCGGGGCTGGCGGTGATCGACCACGGAATCTTCGCGCGAACAGTCTCGATCATCGACTCATTGCGAATTATCGTGCCATGGCTGAACGAAATCACCACTATGTTTGGTGACCAAATCCTCCAAGGTCTCGATGCGACAGTTCCCCTCGCGCGCCTCGCCAGCGCGAATATCGGTACAATGAGGGACATTGTCGACATGGCGCCCCCGCTGCTGCAAGCCTTCGGGGACGTAACCGACGCGCACAGCGGTCGACCCGTTCTGACGTATGCAACCCCTAGGGTGGCCATGCCCCAAGCTGATGCTGACCGAATATGTGCCGCGATCGGCCTGGTCGCACAGGGCCGTTGCGATACTGCTGAGGATGGTTTGACGAATGTGTCTCTGATTCCCTTGGTGCTCGGAATGGCGGGTGCGCGATGATGAATCTGCGAGTAGACGCGGTGGCCATTTCTTCCCGGACCCGCCGGACGCAATTCGTGACCGCGGCCGCTGTGGCACTTGTATGCCTTGTCCCCGGCTGCGGATTCGATCCAGCTGCGATTCCTGTCCCTGGGACTGGGATATCGGGGGACCGCTATAGTATCCGAATCGAGTTCGCCAATACGCTAAACCTGCCGTCACAAGCACGAGTGACGGTCGACGGTCTGCGTGCCGGAATTGTCCGCGATGTTGCGGTGATCGATGCCGGGAAAGATAACGACGGATATGTCGTGGTCGACGTGGAAATCATCGAATCGGTGCGGTTGCCTGTTGGAACTACGGCTGAGCTCCGCCAGCCGACCATTCTGGGTGACGTCTCCATAGCGTTGATCACCCCGGAGGCCGGCGGAGGTGGCCTCATCGCGCCGGGCTCCACAATCGATCGAGGACAAACTAAGCCGTTGCTTCAGGTTGAGGACACCATGAACGTCTTGGCGACCTTTGTCCAAGGGGGTGGAATACAGCAGGCTCAGGAGATCATCAACCGCGTGAACTCCGTGCTTCCGGCGGATACACGGGAGACTGCCTCGATCTCGGAAGTGCTGGGTGCCGATATCGAAGAATTGGCACAGCACCTGGATGCTATCGACGGCTTACTGGGTGGACTGCGGGCCAGTACCGATGCTGTCCTGAGCCGAACACCCGAATTGGAGTATCTGCTGACAGATTCTGGAGTGGATCAGGCGGCTGCGTCGATGACGTCCATGATCGGTTTGATCACACTGTACGATGGATTCACGCTACTGACAGATTCCCTCCGATGGATCGGTCCGCTGGCGCAGTCAGGCGACGCGGCTGCCCGTGCTTTTATACCACTCCTTTTCACGTCCCGTCCGTTGGACCTCTCAGCCGCGTCGAACTTGAACAAGATCATTGCGCTGTTGCGCGAAAAGGTCATTCCATTCGTGGAGCACGGACCGAAGGTTAATGTTACCGGCCTTGAGACTGCCGAAGGCTCTCCCGGATCCGAAGCCGACCGGATCGCTGGGATTCTATCGGCATTGCGGATGATCGGAGCAGTGCAATGAAACTGAGTTCGGCACTATCCCTCGTTGCTATCATGACGGTTTTGATTCTGGGCGTCGGTTATCTCACATTCGGTGTATTGCGAATAGATGTCTTCAGTGACTCGATCAACGTGACGTTGCGTGTTCCCCAGGCGGGAAGTCTGCTAGTGGGTTCACCGATACTCCTACGTGGTGTGAAGGTGGGAGAGATCGCGTCGATAGAGAAAGCTGAACGCGGTGTCGAAATGCAACTAGCCCTCGAGTCGAGATACCGAATTCCGGCAACAGGGACCGCGACAGTCGAAGACCTATCAGGTCTCGGTGAGCCTTATATCGAGTTCGTGCCGAAGAACGGCGCCGGTCCCTACCTAACCGATGGCCAGCGCCTCGACGCGGTGCAAGTAGTACTGCCCCGTTCGATTCCAGACGTGGCGCAGACTGTTACGGGTCTGCTTGAACAACTGAATCCGCAGGCGATCAGCAACATCGTCAAGACGTTGGATCAAGCGCTGACGGGAACAGACACCGTTATGCCGAGGCTGGCAGCCTCGACAACACTGTTGTCCGAGACGATTCTGAGTAGGTCGCCCGCCATCCGCAGCATCCTCGTCGATCTACAGACGATGGGCGCGGACATGGCTTGGGCCGGGCCCGGGATGGCAGCCGCTGGTCCCTTGTGGGACGAGGCAGGAATGTGGGGTGCTCTCATCGCCGATTCCATCGCCCGGCTGGCCCGTATCGGCACCATGCCGGACGACTACTTGCAAGGCAACGGCGTCGTGCCTTTCCTCGGCGAGGTCACGGAATATCTCAGCCGCATTGGACCCGACTTGCAAGAATTGGCACCAGCCGTTCAGCCGCTGGCGGACAGCGCGGCGATGTCCATGCCACAGATAGACATAAGCGATTTGATAGCACGTGCTCTCAGCGCGACTGGAGACAGTGCATTGAATGTGCGTATCGGCATCAAATAGGACCGAAACACGCTACCCGAGGAGATATTCATGCCCGTAGAAACCGCTGACAACATCGACGGCCGAGCGGAGACCGTATCCAGTAAGTTGGGTACGCCGGCAGAGTCGGTCGTAGCGAACAGGAACCGGTTTGGTCCGGGAAGAACGCTGTCGGTGGACTTGCGCTCGATCATTGTCGGAGCGATAGTGGTAACACTTGTCGTTGGGATGTCTGTTAGCTTTCTGTTGTGGCTCTTTACGAGGAATGAGCTGCGAGAAGCTGACGCCATTGCGTCCGCGGAAAAGAGGGCTGAAGAAGTAGCCTCCGAGTACGCTGTTGGAGCGTCCAATATTGATTATCAGAACTTCGATGGATGGGTACGTAATCTGAAATCGAATACTTCCCCCGCCCTAACGAACAAGTTCGACCTCACTGCCCCGCAGCTCAAAGACATTGTACTTCCACTTAAGTGGACTTCGAACGCGACCCCAATCGCCGCGAAAGTGAAATCAGAAGACGCTGGTGTTTATGTTGTGAACGTCTTCTTGAGTGTGACATCGACCAGTGCACAGACCCCGGAGGGCGCGCAAACAACTGTCACCTACACGGTGACGCTAGACAAGAATGCGGATTGGAAGATCACGGATGTCGGCGGTGTTGACATGGCCCTTCCGGTCAAGTAGCCAGCGACACTGTCAGTAGTAGGGAACTGAAATTATGACCTCGAAATCTACGATCTTTGTGGCTCCCCGAAAATACACGCTTGAGCGGGACTCTGGGCCTGCTTTGCATATCGCCGAGTGGGGATCGACGAGCCCGAGAGTGACAATCATCCTGGCACACGGGCTGGCGCTTTCTCATGGGAGTTGGGAAGACGTCGCACAACTCGTCGTCACGGCGGATCCCACCGTGCGTGTACTCGCCTATGACCATCGAGGACACGGGCAGTCGCAATCTGCTCCAGCGAGCCTGGAGCTTCTCGCCGACGATCTCGCTGCAGTCATCTCCGCATATGCACCCGTCGGCCCGATCGTGCTCGGCGGTCATTCCATGGGCGGAATGACATTGATGGCGTTGGCCGAACGCGACAGCATGGTGCTCGAAGCGCGAGTCGTCGGCGTCGCGTTCGTGGCGACTGGAGCCGGAGATATCCTCGGACGACTGATGCGCCGCGGGTTCTGGTCATGGTTGGTATCGCTGGCGTTGACTGTGGCACCGCTTCTCGTGATCCCTTCCCGGCCGCTGCTCATCGTGCGACAGCTGACACGTGCCGTCTTGTTCGGGTACCGCCCATTCCGCCACGACCTGAACCGAGCGGTAGGGCAGCTGGCGAGCAGCAATCCTCGCAGCGTCGCACAGCTGGCTCGTTCGATCCTGTCCCATGATCGGTACTCGGCACTGGATCGATTCGACTGTCGTGTCGTCGTATTCGCAGGTTCGCGCGATCTGTTGACTCCCGTTTATCACGCTCGTGCGATACACCGTCGCGTACCAAAGAGCGGCCTGGTCATCTTCCCGAACTCCGGGCACTTTCTACCCTATGAACGCCGCGGTGAGATTGCGGCCCACCTACTGGGATTGACAATGCCAATGGCGTACTCGGACAGCGACGTTGCATAGCGGCATCGGAGGCTCGAGTTCGTCGTAGGCCCAGGCGGTGTCGCCGGACAGCTCTTAGGTCTTGTCCTCATGCCCCTCGGTGGTGACCACAACGGCGATGGCTTCGGTCAGATCCCGGCGCGACGCCGAGGCGACCACACCGTCGCCGGTGCTCGACAGCGGCACACCGGTCTCGCGAACGGTGGGGATGTCGCGGCCGTAGTTCTCGCTGTACCAGCCGTTGCGCAGGATCGTGAACGACACCCCGCTGGCACGCACGCGTCTTCGGTGGGCAGGTGCATGGCCGCGGTCGACAGCGCGGTGTCGTCGGCTTTGAGGCCGCTGGTGTAGATGATCCGCGCGGCACCGGCTTTCGCGACGGCAGCGATCTCCTCGGTGTGCTGGCGGTCGCGGTTGGCCAGGTCGGTGCCCGAGACCAGCACGAACATATTCACCGGCGTAATGGTGGTGGGGTCATCGTAGTCGATGACCGCGGTGTGCACCCCTCGGGCGGCGTGGTCAATGATCTTGGCCAGGTCGCGGGCACCGGCGATCACCTCGGCGGGGTCGGTGCTGCGGTCGAGGACGGCTTCGACGGCTGCTCGGCCGAGGTGACCGGAGGTAACGGTGATGACGATGGACACAGGTCTCCGTTCAGGTTTCGACGGTGGTCAGTTGCTGATGGCGGCTGCGCGATGCAGGTAGCGGCTCTCGCCGATCTGATCGGCGGTGAAGGCGGCGATGCCGGCGCGGGTGATCGCGAAGCCGAGCTTGTCGGTGCCGAAGAACCTGACCGGATATGGCCCTTCGGTGCACAGTCCTTGGGGGGCGATGAACCGCACGATCGTCCAATCCAGCCCCGAGGACATGATCTGGTTCGACATGCCGGTGATCTCCTCGTAAGCGCGGCGCATGAACGTGCGCGGCATGAACTCGATCAACCGGGTGATCAAGGTCGGGGACCCCTGCGGGTCCAGTACCGCAGGAGTGGCGTGGCCGACGAAGCGGCCCACACCGTGACGCTTCATCGCCGCCAGGATGTGGCTGGTGCCCTCGATCAGCGGGGTCCCGGTTGGCTTTGCGGTCCATGCTCGGGCCCAACGCGCTGATCACTGCATCGGCACAACATACTGCGTCGTCGATCGCGGCGGCATTGGAAACCTCGCCGACCACGACTTTCACTTGCTCACCCCAGCGAGAGGGGATCTTGGCGGGTTGTGGACGTAAGCGGTCACGGTGTGCCCGGCCGCGAGCAGCCGGTCCACCATCAGCGAACCGGTGGCCCGAAAACGGTGACATTCATACGAGTCCTCCTTCGGGAATCGGGGTGGTCAGGAGGCGTAGGGGCCGAAACGTCCCCAAGTGACGAACACCGCGGCTGCCAGCAGGGCCAGGTTGAACACGATCGCGGCGGGCTCCTTCCAGCGCGCGTGGGCCACCATTGCCAGCGTCATGATCACCGCGAGGCCGACCGCGGCGCTGAGACGTCGATGCCTTCAGCTTCTACCGCCGTGATACTCCGTTTGTCTTCCTCGACACCAGCAAGACCGCCGAGCGGCTGCGGTTCGATGCGGCTCACGAGCTCGGGCACCTGTGTATTCACTGCGCTCATGCTGTGCCGCACGGGCGCGAGGCAGAAGCTGCGGCGAATCAGTTCGCTAGCGCGCTGCTCATGCCTCGCAATGATGTTCTAGCGGTGGGTCTGCGAAACCCGAGCGTGGCGCAGATCATCCGTGCGAAGGCTCGATGGAACGTCTCCGCGACAGCGCTGGCGAACCGGCTGCATGCGCTGGGTTTGATGACTGACTGGACATATCGCGCAGCGTTGGTGGAGTTGAGCAAGCGTGGATTCCGCTCCGCGGAGCCAGGCTCGGCGCTTGTCCATGAATCGTCACAGGTGCTGGGTAAAGTGCTCGCCGGGCTGCGTGGGCAGGGGATGATGGTGCGCGACATTGCCAAGGAGTTCGGTCTCACTCCCCAAGGGGTGACCGAGTACCTGTTCGGACTGACGATGACCCAGCATGAGGGAAACGGGTCGCGGACGGTCGCGGATGGATTGCCTCGCCCGCGCCTCACTGTCGTGTGAGATTACGTATCTGCTGGGTACACCGTGAGAACCTTTGTGCTGAGGGCCGTGGGCACAGCGGAATCTCTCCGATTTCTCGGCGTGCGCACGGGGCGGGTGTAGATGCGCACGGCCAGCTGCACTGTGTGCGCGGCTGAACGGGGCGTGCGCACGGTCTCGATCCTGGGTGTCAGCGTGCGCACGCGCCCACAGCGGCGGCGTACAGAAGCAGTCGAAGTGGAACGGGTGAACCAATCGTGCGAGACATGGCTGTCGCTCCGGTTCTCGACGTCGGCGCGCCGAGCTGGCCAGCGCCGTCCTCGTCGAGCCTTCAGCTGGCGCTGATCTGTCGGTGGCCATGGCTATCGTTGTGCAAGCTCACCGACTAGGAGGTACAACGTGACTTCTGCCGACCTGAATACCTGGGCCAACAACTTCTCTGCACTTCGCGACATGCTCGACAACTACGAGAGCGAAGCGGCAAGGATCAACCCCAACTCTCCGAACCAAGGCACGAGCCAGCTCGTTGCCTTCCAGTATGGCACCTGCCTCTCCATGCTGGATCTCGCTCCGTGGCAGCAGAAGCCCGCCTGGCTCGACGCCGTGGAGTTCGGGCCGACCGCAGGCAACGAGCACAAGCTGCTCGCCTCCCGCTACGTACTCGAAGCGACTTTGAATCACGTCGACAACGTGCCGCTCGAGCAAGCGCGCACCGCTTTGCGTAACTCGGCTGACCGGCTCGAACAATTCGCTACTCGGTGGGCTGAGGGAGGGGTCGATTCCGCTGAGCTTGATGCGATTGCCACCGAGCGCCGCGCCCTCGCCAGTCGCGCCAAGAAAGCGGCTGCGGCCGTTAGTCAGCAGTAGTCCCACGGGGCAGGCCCGGGCGAGAGCGTCAAATCGCGTGGGCCCCGACCCCTGCGGGAAGAACGTCTACGCCTGACCGGTTGTACGCCGCGCCCTGGGTGTCGTCGTCGCAAGAACGCGACGGATCGGACCGTACCGGGCACGATGTCCCGCGTAGGGACTGATGCTTCGCTCGCGAAGAGCAACCGAAGGCGCCCTCCAAGGGCGCCTTCGGCGTATTCAGGACTGTCCTTGACAGGCTCGGGAAGAGCACTGAGCTCGCTAGATGATCTGGGACCCGATGGCCAGCACCCTGTCCGCAAGTTCCTGGCCTGCCACGTCGGCGACCTGCACCCCGAACGGGACCAGTGCTGCCTTCAACCAGTTGAGCCCGCGCTTGATCCCCTTCTCAGTCAACGTGTCGACTTCTTCGAGAAGTTCCGCGCGGTCGACGTCATCGATGCCGGGGGCGAATTCGATGTCATTGCGCAGCTGGCTGATCGCCGTCAGGACGTCGTCGAGAGACGCCCCCTGTGTAATGGTGGCGTGCATGGTGTGCCCCTGCCCGCCGACAGCCTGGTTGCCGACGGTCATCGTCCCGTAGTTGTCGGCCGAGATGTTGGTGACCGGCGCGATGGGTGCAGAACCCCCATCGATTAGATACGGACGGCGCGCGGCGGCCCGACCGTTGGGAGTGATTTCCACGTGGTAGAACTCTCCGTCCGCTCGTTCGGAGCCCTTACAAAGACCAATCTCAACCAGATATTGTGTTGCTTCGCGGATCTCGTCGGCAGACAACGGCCCGCTGAAGTCGTCGGCAACATCTGAACCAGGGTTCGCAAGCCGTTCGAGAACGCGGCGCAGCGCGAGCTCGTGGCGGTACGTATCACGGGTGATGCGAGCCTGGACGCGTCCTTCGGTTGTCAGGTAGAAGTCGAAGCTGCCTTCGGGGCCGCCGCCAAAGGACAGATTGTTGTGGATGGCGCCCTGCGAGACCAGTTCGTCGAACACAGCCCGCGAGTCCTCTGACGGTACGACCTCGAGGGGTAGGGTCGGTACCGGCTGGTCGCGATGCTCATGCAGCCAGTACAAGGCCCGCAGCGCGCGAAAAGTTGTCATTCTGCTCCTTCGTTTCCCGGGGGCTCGGCTCAACTGCGTCAGGGATACTGGCGCACCGGCCGACTGTTCAACGTCGTTCTGCTGAAGCATGTTCCGGGATCTGTGGCGGAGGCTACCGACTGGTCGAGCCACAGTCGTGATCTAACAAGCAGTCGCTCTCGGGACCCCGGCCGACTTCGGCCGATGCCTCGGTGACCCTTACTTCGGGCGCTTTGACGGTTTCCGCATCCGGGCGAACTCAGCTGGTCGGATGTAGAGGTTCTCGATCAGTGCAAGCGTGATCTTCTGCAGGTCCTGCGCGTCCTCGATCGGGACCCGTTCCCAGCGCTCCTGGTGTGCACCAGCGTTGCCTACAGTGCGGATCTGAGTCGCCCACTCGTCGAAAAAGTCAAAAGGGTCTTATCGGCAACCATCTGCTGGATCGCCAGATTGAGGGTGCCCTTCTTCTTCGCCTCATCTCTTCCTTTGCTCTGAACGATGTGGGCGAGCGCGTTGCGAAACATCGCGACCGCGGCATGCGGGGCTTCTACACGAAGGCACTTTGATCCTTCGAGGTAGGCCGCAGCCAGCTCGTCTGGTACATCGGTCATGGAGACCGCCGTGCCGGGCATCGGCCACCAGTGGACCGGGACGGTCTTCAGAACGAATCCGGAGACGACGTCCTCGATGTCCACTGTGCCCTGGTTGCAGCCCTGGCAAGTGACGGCTACCGCCACCTGATAGGCGCGGTCGATCTGGCTTGGCCCGCGAAGACCGAGGACACCGTGGATATCCGAATCGACTCCCCCCCACAATGAAGTTGCTAACCGTCCGCACCGCAGGCAAGGCCCGCTCGGTCACTGCTGTGGGAAGTTTGTCAGGATTGCGCTCGACTTCGTAGTCGAAGTCCTCACCACCCGAGACGGCGGTCGTTTCCGATGTCATGCCGAGAATATTCGCCGAGAACCCCGACATGTGACGAGGACTTTTGCGCATCTGGCCCCTTACACACCTGGTCGCCGGACCATACGCCCAGCGCTGCCGACGGTGGCCATCAAGGAAACGAGCGTTCCGTTCGTCCTCGGTGAGCGTTGCCAGGTCCCACGCGACCTCAGTGTTGCTGGCGGTAGGCGATCCATTCGCCGGCATGGGTTCCACGCAGCATCACCTCGCGCTACTGGGCCGTCTGCGGGACCGGCTGGGGGATGGTGATCCCACTATCTCACCACTAATTCGGCTGGACACGCCGTTGTGCGGAGTTGTCCAGCGTTTTCGATCGTTGTCGTGGCGAAGCGTGTTTGCCCAGGTGGGGGTGCTGTTCTGGTAGTCGACAGTTGTCCAGCGTGGTCCATAGTTGCCTGTGCTGCGCGCTCCGAGAAGGTCAGGGGTTCGATTTTAGTTCGACGGCAGTCGTGTTGGCCAGCCGAGTGCGGTGTTGGGGTGTAGTACTAACCGAATGTCGGTTTGAAGTTGGGCAGTGGTGTCGGGCTTCTCCGGAGGCACCGACAGCAACTTGACGTCTGACACGGGATCGACACGAGTTCAGCGGAAAACGATCGGAACTGTTGTGATGTAATGAGGGCCCCGGTCATCGCATATCTGCTGGTGATGGATTGTTTTGAGGCATGTCGAGCTCCATCCCGAGCGCCCCGAACGCTATTAGGTGAACAGGAAATCGATGACCGGGTGGGTGATGCCGGCGGCCCGCCGCTCCAGATACGGCCCAACCAACCGATCGAGCTGCTCCCGATGTGCCCGCGCAGCCCGCCACTCGACCGCAGGCAGCACCTGCAGGTCGAGAGCGTTGTCTAGATCGCCGGACGTGCTCACCTACCAATTCTCCCGCACCGGCTTCCCTGCGTGAATTCACCCCTGCGGGGCCGTGCGGGTGAGGGTCGGCAACACACGACACCGCTCGACGGCTGATGACCTGCCTACCCAAATGTGTTGCATCTAAACACCTCTCGAGTGAAAACCATGCGGCGTGGTGGTTCGGCTACTACCCTTGGCCGGGCGAACAGCGGCGGTGGGTCGTTCTCGCACGGGATCGAGGGTACTTCGGCGGGAAGGCAACCCGATGCGAGCGGTCGGACCAGATGAACGAGCTGCGCGAGCAATCGAGTTCGCCGAAGGGTTGTCGAGCGGTGGCTCGCGGCTGCGGCTCGTCACGGCGCTCGACGCCAGCGAACCCGGCTGGGACCGCGCGATGGTGCGGTTGGAGCCCGAGGTGGTGCGGGCACTCCAGAACTGCGGCGTCGACGAGTTGGACAAGGTAGTTGCCTACGCTGGGTGGTTGTGCGCGGTGTACGACCTGCCGTTCGTGAATCCGGGGATGCTCGCGGTAGCCTTGGCGTTGACCAGCGAACTGCCCGACGAGCAGCGGGTCGGCGTCGCCGACGTGATGGCCGAATGCTTCGATCTCGGGACGCTGGAGGATCTGCCGGAGGCCGCGCGGCATGCCGATGCCATGGCTTTGGTCCTTGAATCAGATGCGCCGCCGCCGACAATCGACGCGAGTAGCGAACCGCTGAGATCCGACCGGGAGGTCGTCTTCTTCGAGCTGGCGTGCTCGCCGCCGGCGCAGACATGGACTGACCTGTGCGTCAAGGTGTTCGGCGGTGTCCGGGTGGTGTTTCTGGTGCTGATGATCATGGCGGTCGTGACACCGACACACTGGTATCTCACGCCGCTGGCGGTGCTCGCGGGATTGGTTGTCACTCGGCATCCCTACGATCGGTCACCGCTGCTCGCGCGGCTGGGCGTGAAATGGGAACGAACACGGGTGATGGCGCTGCCGGTGCAGGGGGTGATCTGTGCGGTCGCGACGCTGGTCGGGTGTGGTTCGCTCGCGCTGCTCGTCGCTCTGATGACGATGTTCCTCGAGTTGGTGACAGTGGCCGGTGAATCCGGGCGAGCTCGGGGAACACGATTCGAAACGGTTCCGCCGCACCCGTTCTCGGTGCTCGTCACACGGGTGCCCCGACTGGGGTTCGTGTTGGACAGTGATCGACATGCCGCCCGGGTCGTGCTCGGCTACCTTTGTGCGACAGTGGGTTTGGTGGCCGCCGCGTTGGTTGCGCCCGTTCCGCTGCTCGCGGCAGGTGCGCTGTTGCTCACCATCGCGTCCACCGTGCGCGGACGATTCGGACTCGTTCTCGGCATGATCGCGGTCTTGCTGAGCGCCGGCGTGCCGATCGTGTCGGTCGCCACGGCGCTCCCGGTCGGCGCGGTCGGGTACGCGGTGGTGCGGGGGCTTCACCGGATTCCTGTCGAGCGGATCCCGGTGCCGGTGCCTCGGCGCGACCTGGTGTTGTGGCGTGCGCGGCGTTTGATCGGCCGGGGTCTTGTTCTCGATGCCATGCGCATGCTCGACGGAGTGGCCCGCGACCGGGACGACACCGCGATCGCGGTGCTCTTGCTGCGTGCCTACGCGCGTATGCGTGAGCAGCGGCCACGCAGTGCGTTGGCCGAACTCGACGAGTTGCGTACCGGCGAACGGACGGCCTGGCTGCGGCTGGACGCCCATCAGCGTGCCATCGTGGCGGTGATCGAGGTGAATTCCCGGCTCGACCTGCTCGACGCGCCCGGCGCTCGACAGGTTGGGGAGGAGCTGATCGCCTATCGGAACCTGGCGCGCTGCCATGTGCCTTTGCTTCGCGAGTGTTTGCTCGCCGAGGCGCGACTGTTGCGTGAGGACCCCGAAGCTCCCTGTGGCGGGCCGCTCGCCCTCGCGCTGGTGGAGCGGTTGGCCCGCGCACTGCCTCGTCATCCGCTGTGGGGCGGGACGCCGGTGTGCGCGCGGCTCATCGCCGCCGCCGCGCAGACCGCGGCCACCGTGCACACGGGCGCCGCGACCGCACTGATGGCGATCACCTTCACCACGGCGGGTTTCGGCGGCTACGGCGATGACCGTGGGTTCTCGCGTCGGCACAGCCTGGAAGACTTCGCCATGGCGGGCACCGAACCGCCGACCGATGTCTATTCGATCGAAGAATCGCAGCTCGATCTGATCCGCGAGCGTGAACTGCTCTTCTTCGCCTGGCTGGCCGGATGTCGGCGGCTCCCGGAGTTCGGGCCGCTGTCCAGCTTCCGGTCACGCTGGATGGCGCAACTACTCGATCGCTACATCGAATCGTTCGGAGATATACACAAGGGGCGCCGGACCCGACTGTCGATGTACCGCAGCTACTTCGAGGGGCTATCGCTGGTAGACGGCGGCGATCTCGCGAACGGGTTCTCCGCCCTGTGCCTGTCGTCGTTGCAGAACCTGCGGGCTCGGGAGACGCTGGGCCATCCGGTGCTTCCGCGTGCCCTCGAGGTGCTCGCCACTCAGCATCTGCGCTTCGGTGTGTACGACGTTGCCGCCGAAGGATTGTGGAACGCCTATTCGGTGCGGCGCGACAGCAGGTCGAGAGACGCCGAGCTGACCCTCGCGCGACTGTGCGTGGCCGCAGCGCGTGCTGACCATCGCGAGGCGCTCGCCTTCGTCATCGACGAACTCGAAGGTCGGGTAACGGAGTTCGCGCATCGAATCCGGTCGTTGGCTCGATTGTTGGCTGAGCGCGAAGCAGGGAGGCCGGGTGAACTCGACGCCGCCTTGACGGGCATGCGTTCGGTGAGCTTGCTCGCTTATGCCTATGCGGTCGCCCGGTCGCCGAGTTGCTCGTTGACGCGGACCGATCGTCCGAAGCACTCGATATCGCGCGGCGGGCCGCGGTATGGTGCGCCGAACACGAGGTCGCAGACTGGGTATCAGCCGAGGCGCGGATGGTGTTCGCGCAGTTGCTGGTCGACGATTCGATGCCGGACTACAACCTCGCGCTTGAGACCGCGCTGGAGGTCTGGCAGGCCAAGGAGGAGAGCCGCTACTCCGGGTGTGACGAGGGATTACGCCGGATGGCGTGGCAGGATTTCGGTCGCGCCCGGCGGACCGCGCTCACCGCCGCGGTGCGGACTGGCAACAGCGAGCTGGTCGCAGTGTTGATCGAACGAGCCAGGGTCGACAGCGAAATCGCGACCTCGCTCGAGCGGGACGAATCCTCCTGGAACGTGACAGCGGAATACGTTGTCGACGGCGATGTCTATACCGAAGACGAAGCCGCCCAGTCGCGGTCGGACTTTCAACCGATCGTGCCAGCGCTCGTTTTTCGCAGCATGGAGGTCAGCCTCAACGCCACGACGGTGCGCCGACCTGGCTCCGACGACAGCGGTCATACTCCGACCGCGCCCCGCGCCGAGCCGGAGCATCCGTCGACACTTGTTGTGAAGGATTTGCGGTCACAGTTGCGGCGGTCGGGCATCGATGTCTGGCTGGGATTGCATCTCGAGGGAAAAACCATCTATTGGGCAATGCTGACCGCGAGTGAGGCGGCATCCGGAACGTTGCTCGTCGGTGCGGCGACGGAGATCGGTTCGGCACTCGCCGAATTCGACGACCACGTTCGGCTCCGAAAAATGGATCTGCTCGGCATCGCAGGATCACCGGACGAACTGGCGCTGACCGAACCGCTGGCAGCTCTGGTGCCGCAACAAGTGCGCGCCGTGCTCGCCGACCGCACGTCCTCCGCGGACGTCAAGCGGCTGGCACTGGCGTTCTCACCGGAGCTCTCGGTGGTGCCATGGCCGATTCTGCCGGTCGGCGGGCCCGATCAGCGGCTGGTGGAGCTTTGTTGCTTGCGTGTGTGGTGCTCGCAAGGAGTGGAGGGCAAGCGCACCTCACCGCCCGAACCGCTCGGGCCACTGCCGATCTCGGTGTGCTGTGACGACCCGACCGGGACGCTACGGCCAGGTCGTTTGTTCGCCGCGGCATCCGCGCACTTCGTGCTCGGGTCCGCCGATACCGGACGGGTCGAGCTCGCGAGCAGAGACAATGTCGCCCGGGCATTGTCGTGGACACGGCACAACCTGCCGCAGTCGTTGGCGTTCTTTCGCTCGCACTCCGATCAGGGGTACGACGCCGCGCACTCCACACTTCGTCTGGCTGGTGAGGACGAGATCGTTGCTGGCGAATTGCACGGTCGCTACGGAACGGGCGAGCCGTTCGTGCCCATGCCGACCAGGGTGGTCCTCTCGAGTTGCTCCAGCTCGTCGATGAGTGGACATGGCGGCGCGAGCATCGGCCTCGCGGCGGGCTGTATCGCAGCGGGGGCGTCGGGCGTGGTGGCCACCGGAATCGATGTCGCCGATGTGCCGTTCACGCTGGATCTGGACAACCAACTGATCTCCTACCTACGCCACGGTGCCGAACACGATCGGCAGCTGCGCGAACTGCACATTCGACTGCTGCACGAATGGCGAACCGGCGGGCGCACACGGAGGTGGCCGGACGAAATCACCGAGTCTCACCCACTCGTGTGGTCGTACTACTGGGCGTTCTGAGAAGAGAACAGGAGAACAGGACTGCCCATGGAAATCGTCGTCGAAATGCTCGTGATCGCCCGCACTCGCAAGGTGCCGGACTGGGGCCATACGGTGCGCGCCGAAGCGGAATTGCTAGAGATCGCCGACGAGGTCGATCGAGTGTGCTCGGTGGCCTTGCCGGACGATCCGGCACTGGCCCTGCTGTCGCGCGAGGCGTCCAGTCGCGCCGGGGCGTCCCGCTTCGCGCGGACACAGGCCGCCGAGGTGCTGGATGAGACCGCCCGGCGCGACGACAACTTCGCCGCTGCGTTGTGGCAGGCCGTCCACCTTGGTCTGGAGCCATTGGAAGACACCACCGGTGACCGTCGAGGAAGCGAAACGCAGGCAGGCGCGGGAAGTCTCACGGACTTGCGCAAGCTCAACCCGGCCATCTGGCTGAACCGAGTGCGGACTTGGCCGCGCGCCCACCTCGCCGACGCATCCGCCGAATCGGTTATCGCGGACTACGCGCCCTATCCGCGGTTGGAGGTCGCCGCCGTCATTCTCGCGCACACGCCAGTGCCACTGACGGTCGGACTGGGTGCTCACTACGACCCGGCGACCACCGTCGCGGGTCCCGTCCGCATCCCGTATCCGGACCAACAGCTCGATCTGCGTGTCGATATCCTCGTCGACCCACGGTCGTTCACCCTCCACGGCCCGTCCACCGTGCACCTGCCGGTAACGGGCGACGACCCGTATCCGGTTCGGACGCTGCGACTGACCGCGCACACCGCGCCGGAGCTGACACCCGAACGCACGATCCGGTTGATCTACCGCCTCGGCGACCGGATCGTCGGACTCGCCTCCCGGACGATCACTGTCACGACCGACCGGGCCCGCCTGGACGCCTTCGGTTTTCGCCCCCCACAGCATCGCATGCTCGACCTGATGCCACTGGTGGAAAGCGCTCCACCGGACCTGGTGTTGGTGCTCTTCCGTGCGGACGAGCGCGACGAGACCTATGTCTGGGAGGCGTTTCCGTTCGGTGGGCGCGCGACTCTGGCAGACGGCGAGCGACGGAGCCGGATCGACGGTTCGGCGCGTGATCTGGCCACACACACCAGCCGACTGGTCGTGGAGGAGAACTTCCGCGGGCCGGCGGCCTACGACATGATCAGCGGTTACGGCGACCTGATCCAGTCGGCGATTCCGGCGGGGATCCGCACAGTGCTGCGCGATCTCGTCGATGCAAGCGCGGAGCCGCCGACGATGCTGCTGCTGACCGAGGAAGCTTTCGTGCCATGGGAACTGGCCGTCCTCGACCCTCCGATGCGGTCGGCGTTCGGTGGCGACGCGCCGTTCCTCGGGGCACATGTAGCGATGTCACGGTGGCCGTTCAGCACCGACGGCGCGGGTGCGGGTGTCAACACCCACCAGCACACGGTGCGCCGGCACGCGGCGGTGGCCGCGAAGTACCCCGCACAGTGGAAGAGCCGGTTTCGCGAACTGCCGCACGCTGTGGCGGAAGCGGATCGTTTCAACGGTGTCTACGCCCCGGTCGTCGCGGTCGCACCGACTCGCCACGACGTCGTCGCCTGTCTCAGCGGGGAGCTGCCGGTGGATTTGCTGCACCTGGCCGTGCACGGCGACTACGACCCGAGTCAGCGGGAGGACGGTCTGGTGTTTCCCGATCCGCGGACAACCGAGCGCCCTGAGTTCTTGACGTCCCTGGCTGTGCGTGGGTTGCGCAACGACACCGCGGCGCCGTTCGTGTTCGTCAACGCCTGCCTGATGGCGGCCGGGGACACGATACTCGGCAGCTATGCCGGATTCGCCGCCGCCGTGCTGCGCACCGGCGCCGTCGGGGTGGTCGCGCCGATATGGAGCGTTGACGATGCCGATGCCGCCCGCGTCGCTCAATGGTTCTACCGACACGCCTATGGCGAGTCCGCGGTTCCCGTGGCCGAACTGCTGCGGCGGCTGCGAGCCGAGTACACCCGCGCCGACGTCACCGCAGCGGGTGATCGGGCCGCGCCGACCGCGCTCGCTTACCAGGCGTTCGGCCACCCGCGGCTCACCTTGCTGCGCACCACCCCCGAAAGGTAGCGAAAACAGTGCCAGAGGAAATGCCGCTCGATCCCTCAGGGCATCGGGTCGTGATCCAGAACTCGACCGCTTTGCGCACACCCGGACTCGCCGGTCGCGCCAAGGTCTCGACGGCCCGTAGTGTCGCTGACCTCGGACCTGGGTTCGAGGACTCTTTGCTGCGCAACGAGATCGAGTCCGAACTGACCATCGAGATCAGTGATACGAGGGAACTCACGTCCTCGGCCGACACGCGGGGAGCCGGTGGCCTCGACGACATCGAGATCGAAGCCGCCGATCTAGGACCTGGCTGGGCGCAGGTGCTGCTCTACCAGTCCGAGGACGGAGCGCTGTCCTGGCACTTCCCGCAAGAGGTGGCGCGTCTCAACGGTACTCGCGGGGGTGCGGGCAATGTCACCTTCCGTGTGCCGAGGGTGGTGGTACCACCACCTGACGGCGGCACCCCAGGAACCCGAGGGCTCATGGGTGCGCTCGGCGTCAAGGTATTGCAGATCTTCGCCTTCCGGCTCGTTCGTGAGACTGCGGGTTGGGTCGGCGCCCGATTCGCCGAACAGTTCGAGAATCGGTACCGGCCGCACCGATTGCGCACCTTCACCCCCGACGACTACGCCGCCCCCAGTTCTGCGGCACTCGCGCCCGAACACCTGCGCAGACTGAGCGTGGGCCGGGCGCTGCTGGTCGTCCATGGCACGTTCAGCACCACGCACACCGCGTTCGGGCGGCTGCCGATCGAGACGGTTCGGTCCCTCGACGCCCGCTACGGCGGACGAGTGCTCGCGCTCGACCACCCCACCGCGTCACGCACACCCGAACAGAACATCCGCTGGCTCGCCGACCATCTGCGCGAACGCGGCGCCACCCTCGATCTCGACGTGCTGTGCCACTCTCGTGGCGGCCTCGTCGGCCGCATGGCCTGCGAGCGCTCAGATCTGGCTGGCGTCGCCGACGTACTGCGGGTCAACTCGGTGGTGCTGGTCGGCACACCGAACTTCGGCACTGCGCTGGCCGATGTGGCCCGACTGGAACAGTTGGTCGACCGCTTCACCACCATGCTGAGATTCCTGCCGGACAACGGTGTCACCGACGTGCTCGATATCGTGCTGGCCCTGGTCAAACAGATCGCCGCAGGCGTCGCGACCGGATTGGACGGGTTGATGGCCATGAACCCGCGCGGTGAGTTCCTGTCACAGATATTGACCGGCTCTGCACGAACCACCGCGCGGTACTACGCCGCCGCAGCGGACTACGATCCCCCGTCCGGCTCACCGTTGGCCAGAATCGTGAGCGATGGAGCCGCCGATTTCGTATTCGGACAGGAGGACAACGATCTCGTGGTGCCGACTGTCGGCGCGTTGGCGGAGGCGAGCCCCTCGTTGCCCATCGATGACCGGGTGCGCTTCGATGTCACTCACGCCGTCGACCATTTCAGCTATTTCGCCCGGCCCGAGCTCTCAGCCGCGCTTCATCGATGGTTGCCGGGTGCTGGGGCCGTCGACGTGGACCGCCATCGTGGCGCCGAATGATGTCGGGGTGACGGTGTCGGCGTGCGCGCGGATCAGTCGTGGGTCGCGATCGTTGGTGGGCCGCGAGGGCTTCGGTCGGGTCGGTGACGACGGCGGGATAGTCACGTCGGCGCGTCGGTCCATGTCCACGGGTGGGTGCATCACCTGGTCGGCAGCCCCCGCCGGAAATTGCGATCCCGGGACCAGCGCGCGGGATTGTGCCCGTGGACGAGAATCGGGGCCCGGTCGCTAACGCGGCCTGGACCGCGAGGGGTTGATGGCCGATCACCACCGCGTCGCGCGAGCCCAGTTTCGGGTTCGGGCTTACGCCCCAACCTGCTGGTCGAGGCGTTCCTGAGCAGCGAAGTCCGGTTGCGGGCAGCTCTCGAGGTTCCTGCGAGAAATGCGAAGCTGGGCACGATGGATCCAGGTCCCGGTTCGTCCCCGACTCAGAGCTCGGCGTAGCGGGCCAAACTGTGCACGACTCGGCGCATACTGCGACTGAGGTACCACTCCCAGAACTGGCCCAGGACAGCAAGTTTCGGGGTGAATGTGGCTTGCCAGCGGATGTCGGTGCCCTCGGTCGGGTGGGGTGTGAGGGAGATGTCGGCTCGGTATTCGCGCATGCCGACGAGTCGGAGCGCGGTGTAGCCGATCCCTCGGTAGGCGACGATGTCCACAATCTCGATGTCGGTCCTGACCCGCCTCTTGCGCAGCGCCCAGGCATTGTCGGCGGAAGGGATCGCTTCGACCGAATCGAACGACTGCCAGTTCGGCCAGGTCGTGACGTCGATGAGTAGTCGCTGGATGGTCGGTGGCGGCGCGCTCGACCGCGCGCGCACGTCAAATCTCGGCACTGGTGTCCTTGATTCGGCTCGATGCTGTCCGGCGTGACTCGCCGGGCACTTTCGCTTTATTCTTGCGCATCCACCGAACTGCACGGAGTGCTGGAATCCCTCGTCGACGTGTTGCGGGCACGGCGTCTCGACCTCGGGCGGTCCGATCAGCTACCCGCATGTCCGCCGCCGACCGTCTGGCTGCCCGCAAGTGGAACCGCTTCCGGGGCAATGGGAATGGTGCCCGCAGGACCGGAGGGGTAGTAGGCGGGGGTGCGCGTGGCGCTGAAGAAGTCGTCGGTCCAGCCGAGGGCGAGGGTCTTCAGGGTCGCGACGTCGGCCGGATCCGGGTGTCCGCACAGCGTTTCGCCGAGGGGATCCGAGGTGGTGCCCTCGGCGTCGGTGTGGCTTCTGTGAGGGAGCCGGACACCGACGAAGGGGCGGTGCAGGTGTGTCTGGACGGCGCTGGTCCCGGCCCAGAGGTTGTTGCACAGCCCTCCGCAACGTGGGTTCGGGCTTGCCACCGCGGCGTCGGGACTGGACCTCATCGGCCGTGACGACATTGCGCTCGTCGCGTGGGTGGAGTCGATTTCGTTGCTGATGGTGGCCAGCGAGCGGACCAAGCATCTCGTCCACGCCACGGGTTGGTCGTGACGAAGGGGAGCTCTTCGGCGCCTCGGTGATTTAGTGCCGGTGGTTGCGATCAGATCGCGGCACGCTGTAACCAACGCGGCGCCGGGCCGGACCGTTGACCGATGAAATTCGGTGGGCATGGCGGGTTGTGGCGCGTACTGTCCGAGGGTGCGTTACAGCCACGTGTCGTCTCCGGAGTTCCGCGCCCGGATGACCGACCTCGCTCATCTTCTGCGGAGTTGTCGCGAAGCCCTTCTGCGGACCTCTCAGGCGCACCACTGGATGCCCGTCGAGGGCTCCGTCGCGGCTGCCGATGTCGCGGTCTTCGCCGGGCAGGCCGAGATCCGAGATGATCGGCTCGTCCTGGAAACTGTGTGTGCGTATCTCGAACTGGCGGTACACAACTGCGCGGCCCTCGCGGCTGTCTGTGAAGCTGGGGAGGTCATCGCCGCACCGCCGCAGCTCGCGCGGTCGGTGATCGAGAACTGCGCGCGGGCCTGCTGGTTGATCGACGACGAGCTCGCGTCCGTTCCGGCGTTGAATCGGCTGGCGCGCACCTACATCGACCACGATACGAGTGCTGTGGACCGGAAGTTGGCTGCGCAGAGGCTCATGGGCAAGGATTCGCCCGGCTACAAGGGTGCGACCCAGGTGTTCGAGGCGATTCGTACTGAGATCAAGGCGGTGTTCCCGGAGACGGTCGGGGCGAACTTCAACGCGCCGAAGACCATCCACGGCCAGCGCAACCTCAGCCTGACGCAGACGGTGGTCTGGTTCTTCGACTACCTGCACCGCAGCAGGATGGCATCGGTCGACGGGGTGGTCGCTGAGGGGCTCTATGTCCACCTGTCGAATCAAACTCACCCGACGATCTCGACCATTCGTGACCGCCGGCGTTTCATCGCACACGGTGAGCACTTCGGCACGCAGAACGTGGTCTCCTTGACCGAACTGGAGAAGCTCGTCCGGCTAGCCGTCGGCTCGGTGCAGAACGCGCTGGTGCTGGTCCATCGGTATTGCGGTTGGCCGTTCGATCCCGATGGTGAGTTCGAAGGTCTCATCGACGAGATCGCACCGGGTCTGTTCTCGCCGGATGACCCGCGGCCGACGCCGTAGCCATCCAGCGCGGGCATTGGGTACGTGCCGGGCACGCATCGGAAACGACCTGCCGGTGAATCGCGACTACTGTCCTGGAGCCATCGGGGCACCAGCAACGTCAGGAGGGGATGCATGGCCGAGTGCTTCTACTGCGGAACCGACGAGAAACTCACTCGTGCCCACCTGTTCCATCAGCGCATTCGCGAAGTGCTCGCGAACGAATCCGAAGGGCTGACTCTCGCGTCGTCGAGTGTCAGGTCGGGCGGTGTGGAGCGGGATTTGCTTCGCCCTGGCGATGTACGCGAGATGAACGTGAAAATCCTGTGCGTCCGGTGCAACTCGCGCTGGATGGAGCCGATCGAGAAGGCTGCTGCGCCCGTCCTGGGGTCGATCATGCGTGGGATTGGGGTCCCGCCACCCCGAGATCTGTTCCGGCTGGCGCACTGGTCGATAGTCGTTGGAGCCCTCGCGACGCAGACGGGCACCCGATTCGACGTGCCGGTCGAGCACAGGCGCCAGATCCGATTCACCGCAACCGGCCAACCTCAGTACTTCGGAACGCACTTCATCTGGACCCTGGACACCTACCCAGGTGTCCAGTTCGACTACATGCGTTTCGATGCCCGCTCGGAGGCGGGAGAGCGCGGAGTGTCTTGGTACAGCGCATTACATGCCGGTCCGCTGGTGATGGTCTCCGCCGAATTCGTACTCAATACGATGATCGCGCGGGAACTGCACCACTCGGGGATCGAGAGCTACCTCGGCACGGTGTCGAGCAATTTGGTGTGCATTCCGGAGGCGCTCCGCACTGGACGTCGGCAAAGCGCGGTCGGCTCAGTATCGCCCTCGCACGGCGCCGTCCAAGAGTTGTATCGAAAGGTGGCCGGACCCGACGTGGAGTACGTCCCCACTCATGCAAGCTCGTTGGCGTCGATGGACGAATGGAAAGAGCATCCATCTGCGACGTTCGACTACGGGGACACTCTCGTCGACATGCGATCCGAGCTCGACCTGAGCTATTTGGACGGGGTGTTCGAGCCCTAGCCTGTGCTCGGCGAACCGGCACAGATGAATCTCACACCGCCGGACTCGCCGTCCCGCAGCCCGTGAGATGAGCCCAGGTGAGGCCCAGGCGCCTGCGGATCGGTGATGTGCTCCCCGCGCGAGCGGGGACGAGCCTGGGGGGCGGCCCGCGCCACCCCCGCGAAGGTTCGTGCTCCCCGGGCAAACCGAGACGCTCCACCAGTTCGCCAACGGCGGTCGACCGGCGTCTCGCGCGTTCTAGTCTGATGGGTCGTCAGTGTCCCGGTTTTCGTCGGGAAGATCCCACTCGTCCTGGTCGTACATGGCGGAATAGAGGATTGACAGCGCGTCCGTCGGGTGGAGATGCTCGGAGACTGTGTTACCACGCAGGTATTGCCGGAGACTCTCGGCGAGCGCGCGTGCCGCGGCCACGACCTCGTCGGCGGAGGTGGGCGCGACCTCGGTGTCGAGCACCCGAAGCAGGTGGGGGAAGGCGCGTTTGGCGTCATGACGCGCGGCGACGGCGTCTGCGCGGGCATTCCGACGGTCCTGGGCGGTGTCGGCGCGGTACTGGTACTCGGTGTCGGTCTCGATACGTTCGATGTCGGAGACAAGTGAGGACGCGAGTTGGAAAAACTCGTTCTCTCGTGTCCGGGTGTAGGAGTCCGCGGCCCGAGACGGGTTGGTGGCGAAGAATCGTCGGCGCTTCCACGTATCGTTGATCGATCGGGCGGGGCCGCGGACCGCGTGTACGCGGTCTCGACCGGCCTGCAGCATCGAGGATGCACTGTCCGTCACGCGGTCTCGGATTCCCACCACAATCCCCCTTCGTTGACCACTGCCGAACGCATCGTAGCGACGTGGGAGACACGTCGCTGTGCCCAGGGCAATCGGTCAGGTACTGGCGGAGTAGGGCCTCGCGTGTGGCCTCGACGGTCCCGAAGGCCCAGCCGCCTGAAACCAGACCCGAACAAACTCACTCTGCAACGAGCCGTCTGCGACTAGGGAAGCCCTGGCGCTGGGGACTGCTGCACGAATAGGTGACATCTGATCTGTGGTGCCGACAGGCACCGCTGGAAGGATGTATGCCGTGCCCAAGCCCTACCCTGGTTTTGGTCGTGAACCTGGACACCAGTTGTGCGTGATCCACGCTCGCATTGGTTGCCGCGGTGGCAACGGTGTACGCGCCGCGGGAGGGATATCGCTGTCGGGCCGCGAAAGGTCTGTGCGTTCGGATACACCGGGCGTAAGGCCGTTCGTTCCAACCTTCACTGGACCAGCGATGGTGCTTCGGGCGACCTGTGTCGGCGCTGCAGTCGGCCATCGATATTGGTGTCCCCTGTTCGACCGATACCTCCGTCTCTGTTCACGCCATACGTTTTTCGAGTGAGTTTGCACGACCTTGCCTGATGAAGAGAACGCGTATCCAGCGGAGGAACAGACTGTGCGTACGACGATGAATTCGAAGACCATTTTGGTGACGGCCGGCCTTGCGGCGTTGGTATTGTCGATCGGTGCAGCACCTGGTGTGTCGCTAGCAGATACCGGCAGCGGTGATTCCGGCAGCGCGGTGATCGACACCGGTAGCGGCATTCTCGATGGCGGTAGTGGCATCTTGGGTGAGCTGTTCGGCAGCGGTTCAGCGGCGACGCAGCAGTGCAACAATTCGACCAGGTCCGGCGGCGAGGGCGTCACCACGACGATTCATCAGCTCGGTACCGGGGGACCGACCAGCTTCGTTCTGGTCTATGAGACCTACGACGTTCCTGATCGTATCCAGGTGTTCTATCAAGGTTCTCAGATTCATGACACCGGCTATGTGGGCGACCAGATCAACCAGGGCACCGGCTCGGCGGTCGTCGCGGTTCCGGCCGGTGCGGCGACTTCGGTCACGGTCCGGGTCACCGGCCCGAGCGGCACCAAGTGGGATTACACCGTCCGCTGTCCGTAGGTGTTTGCTTGGACCGGGCGCGAACTCGGGAACACGTCCGGTCCCGGTTCCGGCGGCAACTCGACCGCGTGGTTGGGTTGCCGCCCGAGGCAGAGCGCTCCATTGCCCTGCGCGCGTCGGTGTGGCCGCTGTTGCCTGGCGGCCGAATCACAGGGCAGGTCTGATAAGGATGGGCTGTCGTGGAGAACGTTTCGAGCGTGTTCCTGATCGGTCTCGTTGGGTATGCGGTGGTGTGCGGCGTGCTGGCCGCTGCGATCGCCGGGTCGAAGGGCAACAGTGGTGTCGGCTACTTTGCGCTCGGCGTGGTGTCCGGGGTGATCGGGATCGTGGTGGCGCTGGTTGTGCCGGGCCGGGCGCGAACCCCGCGGGGGTGGGGAAGGATTCGGTGCCCACGATGCGGCACTGAACAGAACGTCGAGCCCGGCCGGTCCGAGTTCGTCTGCTGGCAATGCGAATTCGACGCCCCGCTTGAGTGGTAGTGGCATCCGCTTCCTTCCTTGCCGCCCTTCGCTGGACCGAGGGATATCGGTCCATGTCGGGTACCCGGCCGGGATCGGTGGGCGAATAATGAGGCGGGTGAGTTCGGATGCGGCGTCGACGCGGCCGGTGCTGGGTACGCGGATCGATCGGATCGCAGCGTCGACGTTGAGTGTGGTCGAGGCGGCTGTCGCTGTGGTGTATCTGTTCGGTGGTGGTGTCGGCGTCGCGTCGATGCTCATCCATGCCGGGCTGTTGGTGTGGGCTCTGTGGCGGTGGACCCGGCCGTGGAATCCAGTGTGGGAGTTGATCGTGGCGGGGGTGTACTTGGTGTGCACGCCCGTGGTGGTGGACGGTCCGGCGTTCACGACGGCGGCCAGTCCGATGTTGGCGGTCGCCGGGACGGTGGTGGTGACGGTGGCGATGTCGCGCCCGGTTCACGTGTCGTTGACCGCCACGGTGATCGTGGTTGCCACCTGGGCTTCGGGTGCGGTGCTGGTGCCCGGTGTCGATCGGCCATGGACAATTTTCAGCCTCGATTTTCTGGTGGTCGAGTGGGCCGTTGCCGCGGTGTTGCGTTCGCTCGTCCTGCGTTCGGCGCAGATCACCGACGAGGCGTTCTCCCAGTACACGACCAGCAGGATCGACGCTGAGGTCATGGCGGCTCGCCGCCGCGACGAGCGCGAGACGTGGGCGACACTGCACGACACCGCCGCGTCGACGTTGGCGATGGTCGGCCAAGGCATCGTGGTCGACGACGACCGGTTGCGTGCCCAAGCTCGCCGCGACCTGCAGGCCGTACGGCGCGGCGCTCAGGCGCTGAACACCGACGACTTCGCCCGCGGGATCGATGAGCACGCGAGATGGACCGACGCCCCGGTCCAGTTCCGCGGTCGCGCTGCGGGACCGGAGAATCCGCGCACCAGCCAGGCAGTGGTGGCAGCGGTGGGCGAGGCACTGACGAATGTCGACCGGCACGCCGAAGCGAGCTTGGTGACGGTCGAATTCGGGGATCGGCGAGTGCGCGTCATCGACGACGGAGTCGGCTTCGATCCAAGCGACGCCGCGCTCTCACCTGGCCGGTTCGGCGTACGGAACTCGATCCGCGGTCGTCTCGCCGATGCGGGGGCCACCGCTGAGATCGTCTCGTCGCCGGGCGCGGGAACCACGGTCGAGATCCGGTGGGATGCCACCCCTGAACCCGACCTGCGCAGCGACGCGGACGACGCGCTGCGGCTGCTGCGCGGCTACGGGTACGGGTTGGTGGTGATCGCTGTCGTCGTCACCGGACTACAGGGGCTCAACGCCCTCTCCGCTGCGCACCCCATGGCGCAAGCCGGCATTCTGGTCACTGCCGTGCTGACCGCGTTCGTCGCGGTCGCAGAGATCCGCCATCGCCTTCCCACTGCCTTGTGGTGGACTACGGCGACGGTTGTGGTGGTACTCGCGCCGCTGCAAACGGCACTGCTGACCGCGGAGCAGGTCACCAGTAGCGCCAACTGGGCTGTGGCCGCGCTCGGCTGGCAACTCGCCGCCTTGTCGGTGCGTCGGGGAAGCCGCGTCGGGCTGGCACTGCTCGGTGCGTTGTGGTTTGCCGGAGCAGCCGCCGCGGTCACTGTCGCCACCACCGGGGTTCTGTCGACACTGCTGTACACCGTGATCAGCGTGACGGTCCTCCAGGGCGTCGCGCTCGGATTCAGCGACTTCCTGCGCTTGGCCGTGCGACGGACGCGACAAGCGGGCACAGACCTGGCCGATCTGCAGATCCAGACCACACTCACTGCGGCACTACACCAGGACCGCCGCGAGCGTTACCAGCGCATGTCCCGCCAACTCGTTCCGGTCCTGCAACGGCTGGCCGATGACCCCGGCTCTGCGTCGATACCGGCGGTCCGAGCGGCATGCTCGCTCGAGTCGACCCGGCTGCGACGGCTGTTCGTCGAGGACCCACCTGCGGCGGCGTTGCTCGACGAACTAGCCCCCGCGATCGAGGCTGCCGAAGCACGCGGGGTCGCAGTGACCACCCATTCGATCGGCAGGACCGTCGATCTCGATCCACAAGCGCACACCGAGGCGCTGACCGTCGCGATAATCTTGCTCGCAGGCACCCGAACCCGCGCCAAGATCGTCATCACCAGCATGCCCGACCAGCCAGCCGACCTCAGCATCACCTGCGACTGCGACGACACCTGCACCCAAGCTGTCACCGCGATCGCACCACAGGCCACACTGATCGGCTCCGGCGGTCTTGTCTGGGCGACAGTGCCGCTGCCCTGATCACGACCGAAGTCGGGGCGCAGACAGCCAGTGTCCCGGACGACAGAGGTGAAGGTGCTCCACCCCAGTGACAGCGGCATGCCGGTAGCGGTGGTCGACGACCACTCGGTCGTCCACGCCGGCATCGCCGGCTGGTGCGCCGCCGCAGACCCACCGATCCACGTCATCGCCCGCTACCACAGCCCCGGCGAGATCCTGGCCGACCCCGACGCGAACCCGCACACCATCGCCGCGGTCGTGTTGGATCTGCAGTTCGCCGAATCCAGCCCCGATCTGAGCTCCACAGCAGCACTGTGCGAGAAGGGGTTCCGGATCGTGGTCTTCTCCCAGCACACCCGCAGCGACCTCATCCTCGACTGCCTCGACCTGGGCGTGGTCACCTACCTGTCCAAGCTGGAAGGGGATGTTCATCTCGTCGCCGCCCTACACGCCGCAGGCTCTAACCGCCCCTATCTCAGCCCCACGATGGCTCAGGCGATGAGCCAGGACACCCGCCCGAACAGACCCACCCTGTCACCGCGCGAACGGGAAGTCCTGCTCGCCTGGTTTCAAACCGAATCCAAAGCACTGGTCGGGAAACGACTGTTCATCACCCCCGGAACTGTGAACACCCACCTCGAACGGATCCGCGCGAAGTACGCCCAGGTCGGGCGTCCCGCATCCACCAAGGCAGCGCTCGTCGCCCGAGCGATCCAGGATGGGCTCGTCAACCCCGACCAACTGTAGCTGTCCCAATGGCCCCACCCGTGTCTGCCGATCGCCCTACAGACAGGCCAGCGGCGGTGGCGGGATACTTCTGTCCCGCCGGCGCAGCATTGCACGTCGCACACCCGACCTGCTGCAGCGTCGGGTAACGACGCCACCGGCAGCACTGATCCGACTCGACCGGACGAACACATGCCGGCTCGACCTTCGCCATTGCCGAGCACCGGATCTCCGGAGGTCGGCACACTGCAACCAGGACGGACCATGCCACACACCGTGATTCGTGTTTTCCTGCTGGCGTTTGCCGTCAGTATCGCCGCCGGATGCACGTCGTCCCAGCCGACGCCGACCATTCCTGCGACAACCTCGAAATCTGGGACCACGTCGGCGACCGCCGATGTCGCACCAGCCGGCCCGACAGTCTTCACGAATCCGAAGTGGGCGGAGGTGATGCTGCGTCGTGGAGTCGTGGCGATGCACTGCGACCGCCCGTTCACCAACTTCTCTCCCAAAGAGAGTCCTGCAGTTGTCAGGTTCCCCGACCGAATGGCCACAGCCCACGAGTTCGCGGTGCCGAGCGTTTCAGGAACGAAGGACAAGGTCATGGCCGACGGCTGCGCGACCTCCGGCTCCGGCGACGACTTCCGCGTCACCTACGCCGTCGTGTCGTTCACGCCATCGTCGGGACTGGAACCCGAATTCCGTGAGCTTTCGCTGGTTTCCTACCAGCTAGGCCAGACAGACCCGGTTACGAAGGTCACCGTTTGGAAGGGACGCGAGCAGCCGCAGAATGTCACTCTGCGCGGATCGGATTCGGGCATCGCGGTCTCGTTCAACATCCGAGACCGCGACGATTCTCAGCAGGTCAGAGGCTACTCCGGTGTCGAGCTCAAGCACCTGTGGACCATTTCCGGTAGTGAAGTTTTGGCCTCGACCCGCACCAGTTACGCTGTCCGCGCGCACGGGGAATGCGGTGTCTGCCCGCGACGACTGACTGTGGTGTCGGCGGTCACCGGAACCGTAAAATACGAAGTACCACCTGCAGGCGATATGGTCGGCCCGTCACTCGACACCGTGACCGACCACGGATACGGATTTGGATACCCCGACGGTATGGGGTGGTTCGATGAGGCCACCGGGAAACCCGCCGATCCCGCCACTGGTGTCCTTCGGCACGCTCGAGCGTTGCGGCCCGACCCTATGACGAACCTGATGGCGGTGCAGTACATGATTGGGTCACAGCCGATGTACAAGGTGGTCGATCGGACGACATGGGCTGATGTCTTCGTCATCGACATCGACCGAACCGAGGGGATGGATATCGATTCGGTCGCGCTCTACGACGGGTACCTCTATATCCAGAATTCCTCCGACGACCCGGTAGTCAGAATCTCCGACAACAACGTCGTCGCCCGAGGTTGGCAGGTCATCCCTGTCGGACGCGTCGCGACCACAACCGTGCTGGCGCACGCACCCAGCGCTTTAGGCTCGAGCAACTGCATCGAGGACACCCTCGTCCACGGAACGGGGAACCACCCCGGAAACCCCAACGTCTACGGCTACGCCACCTGCCAGGAGTACACGGCCGTCCCCGACGTCGATGGTAAGTTCCCAGGTCCGCGCTTCTGACTGCCAAGGCGATCACGGGACGGCGCGACTCCGACCACTGTGGACAGCGGAGACCGAGCGCCGACGACCCTGCTGCGACTTACCGGATCCACACTGCAGCTCTTCGGTGCCGTTGTGAGTCCGGCACTCGGCGGGCTTCCTTCGGCGATGTCCGGATCCGCCGATTGCGTCCACGCTGTCGGTTGATCATCGGACAGACATTGGACACCACAGGAGCGGACACTTCCCGTTATGCCGGTCCGAGTAGTAGCTCTCTGCTGTGTTGTACCTCTGGTCATTGCAGTCCTCTCGTCGTGCTCCGCAACAGATCTCGTGCGTGACGAACTAGGGATCAGCGCCGATTCCGGCTGCGTCGACGCACGTGGTCCGAACTCGACACTCGACGAGCTCGCCGACGCCCTGATGTCGGCGACGTTCATCCATCCGTCTACAGGGGAACGCACCAGCGTCGAAGAACAAGCACGAGAATCAGTCAATGCCTTCGAATCGCTGACCGGTCCCCTGGCATCGATCGATACCTCGCCGGCGGGTGTCCGCGCCAAGCTCGTAGAAGACCTGTACTCGGCAGTGCCGGAGGGCGGTGACGCCCGGTTCGCCGAAGCGGTATGCGAATACGACACCTCGGTCTTCACTCGGCTCGGCCCGATGTGGGACGACCGCGAGCAGATCACCCGCACACCGCATCTGCTGCGTGCCAGCGGCCGCATGGTCTGTGGCGCGGTCGACGGCATGACCGCCGATGCCTATCTCGAAGAGGCAGATGAGCAGGCCGCCGCCGCCCAGGCCGATCCGCAATCCTTTGTCGACGGCGAGATCAGGAAGATCGAGGCAGTGCTTGACGGCTGGACACACGATCCAGAAGAGACCGACACCGCCCGGCAGATCCGCGAAGGCTTCGAAGAATCGCTGAGGATGCTCCGTGAACAGAATCCCCAACAGATCGCCGACGGACTGAAAATGTACCGGGACTTCAATTGGCTCGCCATCGAGCACCAGTGCCCAGGCACAAGTGTGCTCGGTTTCGGAGCGGAATGTGGAGAGGTCCCCTCACCCTTGGGGCACGCGCCCCTGACCGTCCGAACCCATTCAGGTCCCATAGATTGCAAGTCTGCGCTCGACATCGTTCAGAGGTTCACCGCCGATGGGCGCTCGGCGATCTCGCCATGGACATGCGCATACAACAATGACGGCGATACCGCAGAGGAAGTCATGATCTACTGCCACAACGAACAAGCACGCATCGTCATCCCGCGCAAGGCAAAGTGATCGCATGCCACCAGGATCCGAATCCAGATCAGCTGTGATCATAGAGTCAGTTTCAAACATTCCGGCGGAATCTGCGCCCCCGTTACGGTGATGTGCAAAGCCGGTATGTGCCTCGGTGCGGTCACTCGTCGACGTCGAACGCCTCGGCAAGACGCTGCAACGTGAACGGCTGCCGCAACTTGGTCACCACGTTCTGGTTCGCGTACATCCCCTTGACCCACACCGCATCCTGCCGCGGGCGCGAGTCGATCCAGCGGACACGGACGAGGTACTCACTGAGCGCCGGATCATCCGCGTCCTCGCCCATCTGTGCGGCCCGCAGCGGAACTTGCAGGATCGGCATCGTCACACCATCGACCTCGACTTCGAACTCCGCCACCGGCACCGCGGTCGCGGCGACCTCACCGACACCGACGTACCCGGTCGACGGAATCGCAGCCCACACCCGCGCGCCCGGAGACAAGTTCATCATCGCCTTGCGGTACTTGTCTCCGTGGCCTGCCGAAACGAATCCGTATCGTCGCATGTCATCCCAACTGCGGTGCTGGCTTTCACCGACAGCGACATAGAAGTCGAGCCCGTTCCAGGGCGGTTGCTTCTTCGCACCGGACCCACCGGTGGCAGGTTCGAGATCGGGATTGCTCAGCCACGACCGAGCCAGATACTCCCGGTTGTCATCTTTCAAGTACTGAAAGAACAGCACGTTGATCGGGACACCGTAGCCGCGGATGTACTCCACGATCTGCGCCGTGCTCGTATCCATCCCGGTCGCCACGATCACCAGATGGTGGCCGGAGTTCAGTGTTTCCGGCACATCGGTCTCGAAATGATCGGTGAACGCGGAGTCGAAGTCCTGTCCCTGATGGTGCTTTGCGTACAAATCCCGAATCGCCTCGTACGACAGGCCTTGCACCCAGAATCCGTACTCCAACGCCTGCGCGACCACGTCGCGCGGCGTCTTGTCTTTCTTCAGCTCGATGACATGCAGATCGCCCTGCCCGTCCATCGCCAGCAAGTCGACCCGCTTGCCGAAATCGGTGACGACTTGGCGCCCGAGGAGCAGCAAAGTGCCCGACCCCAAGATGTCGGTCCGGTTCTCGAGGATTTCCTCCAGCCGGTCTTCCGAAGCGATGACGCTGGAAGCCACCGGTCGTACATCGCCACCGTCCAACCGCCACAACCCGAACTTCACGTGCATGGACAGCGACCCTACCGACCGCCTCCGACATCTCTGCCAATGAACAGCAAGGAAGGGCCAGCACGTTGCGTCGTATGCCCTGTTTCCCCAACAATCAACGTCATCTGGTCAGAACGCGGCGATGGCGAGTAGGACAACCTCAGCGCTGGCAACACTGACCCAGCCGACCAGCGGTATCGTCGACGCCTACGAAACCGCTACAGCAGACGCGGACATCACTTAGGCTCCTGGTGGCTTGGCCGCAAGACCTGCTCGTGGCCCGCACTTGAATGTTATCGACTGCCAACGGGGCCCGGTATCTGCCGCTTGACGGACAGCCAGCACAGATACGACAGACCTATGTTCTCAGAATGACGCACCAATACCGGCAAGCACTCCGTGCGTGGCGGCTCCGGCAGGGGCTACTTGCGCTCGCCGTCGTCGTCGCGATCGCCGGTTGCAGTCGAGAAGCCTCCGACGAAGGCCGTCACAGCACTGTGGCGCTCACGACGGTGACACCGGAACTGCACAGTGCCGCGACGGATAGTTCATGCGACCGGTACCAGTCCGATCCGACCGCGGATGAGTTCATCACCGACCTTGCGAACGCGCTCACCCTGCTACGTGCAAGCACCCCCGACGAGTCACTGGAGATGGCCCAGATCCTGTACAACACTGTGGATCGCGAGTTCCAGCAGCTCCGCTCCGGCGCGGCAGCTGAGTTCACGATTTGGATCTGCGAACATTTGCCCAACGAGGAGACCATGCGCGCGGGTGGAGTAGACATCGAACAACACCGGCAACTCGTGCGCATTGGCCGCGGAAATGCGCTGTACGCCGGGCTCTCGGGATGTGCATCGATGCGGACCTCGACATCAACGTGGACACTGGTGAACATCGCAGCATCCCAAGCGGAGATCGAAGATAATCTGCGTCGGACGCTGTGTCCACGCTGACACCATCAACCGGCCCGCCACAGTCGCCGACCTCGCCGCAGCGAAGTAGGTCGTCGCCGGCGAAGAGACTCGGCGCTGCGGCGACCACGGGCGATGTGATTACTCCACGGGTTTGACGCGGCCGCTGCGGTCGGCCTCGGTCTCGCCTCGGCGGCGGTGTCTGGCGATTGCTGCCTGTCGGGTCGCGGGTGTGACGTCGATGCAGGTCGTTGTGGTCGCGATGTCGCGGCATGCCGCAGCGATACCGACCGCGGGCTGGGAGTAGTCCGAGGCAGCGAAGTACAGTAGCGCTTTACCGCAGTCGTTGCCGCGGGTGCCGAAGAATTGCTGCACGTCCGGGCGCGAAACTGCGCCACCACGCCATTTCACCTGCGCCAGAGCACTACTGGACAGGACATCGATGCTGCCGTCGGCGCCGTTTGCCGTGACGACGCGTCGGCAAATCCCATCGCCCGCATCTGCACCGCGGCGTTCTGCTCGGCCGGTTGAGGGCTGGTGCTATAGGCACCGGCGAACTGCTCTTCGTACAAGGAACGATCTCCTTCTCCAGCTGTCAGCGTCAATCTTGCCGACCCCACCATGATCAACCACAGGTTTTCGTGCCTGACGACCACCCGGCACACCGCGGGAGGTGGCCAGCCGGGTCGATATCTGGTCAGGCGGGTGCAGACTAGGGTTATGGTTCGCACCGGTAGACGCGCCGCTGAGCTACAGGCGCTGCTGACACAGGCCGGGTTGGCGCCGGCCTCCGTACCGCCGGCCCCGCGGTTGGCGGATCTGACTTCCGCTGCCGTCGGTGAGCTTGACGCCCTCTACACCGAGCTCGGGGGCACCCAGCCGATGCCGCGACTTCGTCCCGGCGCTTGGGACCTGGCCTTCACCAGCGGGCTGGTGGTTGAACTCGATGAAGAGCTTCATTTCAACCGGTATCGCGCCCAGACACTGATGGCGTTCCAGACTTCCGTGCTGCCCTGGCACGCGGACTATCTCGACTTCTGCACAAATCACGAGCAGCAGTGTCTGGCCGCGGGCCGATGGGGCAGTCGCTGGACGACGCGACCGTGCGAGGCGATGTTCGGCCTGCCCGGGCCAACCGGTGACCTCGATGGTGCTGGTGCGCCGCGCTGGAAGCAGCGCGCCCTCTACGACTCTGTCAAAGACCTCATCGCCACACAGACACCGACGGTGCGGCTGGCCCGAGTATCGGTGTGGGACAGAGTCGATGGAGCTGTGCTCGGCGACGCGCTCGACAAGAACGCGGTCGTGAACCCAGAACGGCTGGCCACGTTCCTCGCGCAACGTACCTGCACGGCCGCAGGACTCAGCGGAACTTCCGGTCTCTAGCAAGCTACCGGTTTCAGCATCCGGAGTTTCCTCGGAAGGTCGCTGCGGTCGCTGCACACCCGCCGGGTCCGATTTCTGGATGGTTGAGGTATGGAGGGAGTCCGCCAGCGAACGCTCGGCCTATAACCACCCGTCATCGCCTCGATTCGGTTCTCCTGGGGGAGCGATGACCTAATCGAGCTGTGGCATTCTGCTGCACCTGCGGCGACGCACCGACACACGCTCTGAGCGCCACGACGGACAGGAATATTCTGTACACCAGTCCGTCCGCACAGCCTGGAGCAACCGCGATGATCACTTGCAGTTGAAGCTGTTTGGCTCGGCCGAGCTCGACTCGAGGGCCGGGTAGCCTTAGTGAGCTGTCAACCAGGAGGTTCATACGTGCAGCTTGAAGAGCTGAAGCCCGGTCTGCGGATCGACGGGGTCATCCCGGCCGAGGTGATCACCGTCATCGCCGCGCAGTGGCACGGCGTGGATGCACTCGAGCTCACCTACAAGAACGCTGCGGGTGGTCTCGGCCAGCAGGTCGTGTTCCGAAAGGACCAGGACAACCTCAGCGTCGCCCAGAGTGGCAGTCGCGCCTTCGATGCCGCCGCCAGCGACTTCAAGCTCGCCGCTGAGGCCCAGCGCATCTCCCTGGCCGGACTGTTCGACCCAATGCTCGCGGTCGCCACTAGCGACGTTCAACCGCTGCCGCACCAGATTCGCGCGGTGTACGGCGAGCTGCTGCCGCGGACCCCGCTCCGGTTCCTCCTTGCCGACGACCCCGGCGCAGGCAAGACGATCATGGCTGGCCTCTACGTCAAGGAGCTGCTGCTCCGCGACGACGTCAAGCAGTGCCTGATCATCGCTCCCGGCGGCTTGGTCGAGCAGTGGCAGGACGAGCTCTTCTTCAAGTTCGGCCTCCGCTTCGATCTGCTGACCAACCAGCTCATCGACGCTCAGGCGAATTTCAACGTCTTCGAGACCAACCCGCTGCTGATCGCGCGAATGGACCAGCTCTCCCGCAACGAGCAGCTTCAGGCCCAGCTCAAGGAAACCGAGTGGGACCTGATCATCGTCGATGAGGCACACCGGATGGGGGCGCACTACTTCGGCGGAGAATTGCGTAAGACCAAGCGATTCCTACTCGGCGAGATCCTCGGCCAGATCACCCGCCACCTGCTCCTGATGACCGCAACACCGCACTCAGGCAAGGAGGAAGACTTCCAACTCTTTCTCACCCTGCTCGACCGCGACCGGTTCGAAGGCAAGCAGAAGAAGACCGCCGATGTCAGCGGCATCATGCGCCGCATGGTCAAGGAGGACCTCCTGACCTTCGAGGGCAAGAAGCTCTTCCCGGAACGCATCGCAGAGACGGTCCCATACGAGCTGACGGCGCTCGAATACGACCTCTATGAGAATGTGACCCACTACGTCCGCGAGGGTATGAATCGTGCTGAGCGTGTCGGTGGCAAGCGCAAGAACACCGTCGGCTTCGCATTGACAGTCCTCCAGCGACGCCTCGCGTCCAGCCCGGAGGCGATCTACAAGAGCCTCGTCAGGCGCTCCGAGCGACTGGAGCGCAAGAAGGTCGAGATCCAGAACGGCACCTTCCGCGACAGCGAACCGACCATCGATGTAAGTGACATCGATGAGGACGAATTCAATGCTGAAGAGCTGGAGCAGATGGAGGAGGAGCTCCTCGACACGGCAACCGCAGCCCGCACGGTCGCAGAGCTCAACGCTGAGCTCGTCGAACTCGGTGCCCTGATCAAGACCGCGAGACTCGTTCGCGAAGCCGGCACCGACCGTAAATGGACCGAGCTGTCGACCATCCTTCAGGACAACGCGCTTGTCACCGACAAGAACGGTTGGCCGCGGAAGTTCATCATCTTCACCGAGCACCGCGACACGCTCGACTACCTCCGGGGCAGGATCGGCTCGCTCCTCGGCAAGCCCGACGCAGTCCGCGCAATCCACGGCGGCGTACGCCGCGCCGAACGGCGTCAGATCACCGAGGAGTTCACCAAGAATCGCGATTGCCAGATCCTGCTGGCCACGGATGCGGCTGGTGAAGGTCTTAACCTCCAGGCCGCCCACCTGATGGTCAACTATGACCTCCCGTGGAATCCGAACCGCATCGAGCAGCGCTTCGGCCGTGTCCACCGCATCGGCCAGGAGGAAGTTTGCCGTCTCTGGAACCTGGTCGCCTCGAACACCCGCGAGGGCGAGGTCTTCACCCGGCTGCTGGAGAAGCTCGAACAGATGCGGCAGGCATACGGCGGTAAGGTCTTCGACGTTCTAGGCGAGGCCTTCACCGACATCCCACTGCGAGATCTGTTGCTGGAGGCCATCCAGTACGGCGAGCGCTCCGATGTGAAAGCCAAGATGCACGAAGTCATCGATGCCTCCGTCGGCGACGGGCTCAAGGACCTGCTCGATGAGCGAGCCCTCGCGTCCGAGCACCTCGCCGAGGCCGATCTCCACGCACTGCGGGCTGCGATGGACGAAGCACGCGCGCGCCGTCTGCAGCCGCACTACATCGAGCTCGCCTTCAAGGCCGCGTTCACCAAGCTCGGCGGTCGCATCGTCAAGCGTGAACAGGGGCGCTACGAAGTAGCGAACGTCCCGCAGCACATCCGTGCAGCCGGCACTGGACCGATCGCGACGAAGTACGACCGGGTCACCTTCGATCTCAGCCACGTCCAGCCCGGGGACCGGACCCGCGCCGATCTCCTGGCGCCAGGCCACCCATTGCATGACGCTGTCATGGGCGAAGCGATCCGAAACTTCGGTGCCGCGCTTAACCAGGGCACGATCCTCGTCTCCCCGACCCTGGAAGAACCCCATCTCCTCGTCGGTGTCGTCGAAGAGGTCGCAGACGCCACCGGTGGGTCGGTCGCGCGGCGCTTTGGCTACGCCTATGTCGACCAGTTCGGCGCCGTCGGTCCCGCTGGCCCTGCGCCGTACCTCGACTGCGTGGCAGCACCCGAGGGCCCTGTCGCTGATGCTGCCCGAAGCCTGGCATGGCTGTCCGACGCCGAGGACAAGGGCATGAGCTGGATCATCGCCAATCAACTTCCGGAATACCTCGCCGAGGTTCAGCCGCGGCGGCTTGCGGAGCTTCAGAAGGCCCGCGACCTAGTGACAAAGCGGCTCAGTTCCGAGAGCGAGCGCCTGCTGCTCGATGCCGCAGTGGCATCGGAGAAGGAACAGAAGGGCGAGAAGCCCAAGGAATCCTCCGACAGCCTAAACAGGAAGGCAGTCGAGCTCGACGTGCGCCTCCGCAAGCGACTGGCCTTGCTTGACCAGCAACGGCTTATGTCGACCAAGCCCCCGCACATCGTCACGGCAGCGTTGGTGCTTCCGATTGGGATGATGGAAGGCGAGATCCCGGCGACCGCGCCCATACATGCCAAGGAGACCAAGGAAGTAGAGCGGCGTGGTGTCGATCTTGTGCTGACACGCGAGCGCGAGTTGGGTCGCAAGCCTGTGGAGCAGGCGTTTAACAATAAGGGCTTCGACATCCTCTCAACTGATGCCAACGGCGACACCTACCGGATCGAGGTCAAGGCGCGCATCGACGGCGCGAAGGACTTCTTTGTAACCCACAACGAAGTCATGACGGGCAAGAACGCCGTTCCGCGGTACCGCCTCGCGCTGGTGAGGGTTGACCCTCGCGGTCCGCAGCTCGATGAGGTGAAGTATCTGGGCGATCCCTTCGCCACTACCGACCTCGGCGACTTTGAGGCCACCGGTATCCGCGGCAGTTGGGCGAAAACCTGGGCGAAGGGCACCCAGCCCTTCTGATGCTCCAGGGCCCGACGAATCACTCGCGCTCCAGACTGTCGGACACCACCGGTAAGTTCATGTAAACGTCACGTGCCGCATCGTCGGCGAGGATTCGCCCGTCATCTCGGGCACGAAGGGTCGAGGAACTAGTGCACAAACGAAAGCTGATCGAGGTGGCATTGCCACTCGAGGCCATCAACCGGGAGTCCGCCAGGGAGAAGGCGATCCGGCACGGCCACCCCTCCACCTTGCACTTGTGGTGGGCTCGGCGTCCGCTTGCGGCCGCGCGCGCAGTTCTCTTCGCCCAGTTGGTCGACGACCCGAGTGCGCGGCCGGGGGAGTTTCCAACAGAGGAGCTCCAGCGGAAGGAACGGGACCGGCTGCACTCGATCATCGAGAGGCTCGTGGTTTGGGAAAACGTCCGTGACGAAAGATTGCTTGATGAGGCACGTGAGGAGATCCTGAAGTCGACGGACGGGAATCCGCCGCGGATCGTGGACCCTTTCGCTGGAGGCGGCACGATTCCACTAGAGCCCAGCGACTCGGGCTTGACGCTCAAGCGTCCGATCTGAACCCAGTAGCTGTACTAATAAACAAGGCACTGATCGAGATCCCTGGAAAGTTTAGGGACCAGGCTCCAGCGTTCCCGGGACTCGCAGGGTCGCAGATCCGGATGTGGAAGGGGGCAGAGGGCCTCGCAGCGGATGTTCGCGCGTATGGCACATGGATGCGAGATCAAGCGCAGCGGCGGATTGGCCAGCTCTACCCGACGGCCGTGCTAGCTGATGGCTCGCAAGCCACTGTTATCGCTTGGATCTGGGCCCGGACCGTCAGCTGCCCCAACCCGGCATGCGCGATCGACTTGCCGCTTGTGAAGTCGTGGTGGCTCTGTAAGAAGCGGGGGAGGGAAGCATACATCGCGCCCCGAATCACGGGATCGGCTGACGATCCTTCCGGCCTTCGTGTCGAGTTCCAGGTGATTCAGGGGTGTGGTGGCGGTCCCGCAGAGGCAGATGACGGTACGGTCGGGAGAACTGGAGCAACCTGCATCTCCTGCGGCACCGGGGCGTCGCTCGCCTACATTCGTGAAGAAGGACGGGCTAAGAGGCTTGGAAGCCAGTTAATGGCCACGGTTGCTGAGGGGAATCGGCGTCGCCACTACATTGGTCCGACCGCAGCCCACGAGCACGCAGCAGAGGTCGATACGCCATCCGACTCGGTCTCTGGAACCCTTGGCTACTATCCGAGGGACCTGAAGGCGCCGACTTACGGTTTCACCGAGTTCTCGGATCTGTTCACGCCGCGTCAACTGACAGCACTTTGCACTTTTAGTGAGCTCGTAGGGGAGGCGCGGTCGCAGGTAGAGGCCGATAGTGGATCAGTCGCTTATGCGGATGCTGTCGCTACCTATCTCGCCTTGTCTGTCTCACGTTGTGCCGATTACTGGTCTTCCATTTGTAGCTGGCATAACACCGGCGAGAAGCTTCGCAATGTCTTTGGCCGCCAGGCGATCCCGATGTCCTGGGACTACGCCGAAGTAATGCCATTCTCTGAATCGTCCGGTGGCTATTCAGGGCAGTTGAATTGGGTCGCAAAGGTGGTTGATTGGCTACCTGCTACCCGATCCGCCCAGGTTCGCCAATCGGACGCGGCGACCAATGCTGCGGTTGGTGCGATCTCGACGGACCCGCCCTACTACGACAACATCGGATACTCGGATCTTTCTGACTTCTTCTATGTGTGGCAGCGTAAAATGTTGCGCTCCATATACCCTGAGTTGTTCGAGACTCTTCTCGTACCGAAAGCCGAGGAGCTCGTTGCGAACCCCTATCGTCATAACGGCAAACTGGGCGCACAGGAGTTTTTCGAAACCGGTTTCCAGCAGGTGTTTGCGTCGGCACGCGAGTCAGCGTCTTCTGACTGGCCGATTACCGTGTACTACGCCTTTAAGCAAAGTGACGCTGACGAGGCAGGCCAGGCCTCAACCGGCTGGGAGACCCTCCTCGAAGGCATGATCGGATCCGGTTGGGAGATCACGTCGACTTGGCCGATGCGCACCGAGTCGAGCGTTCGGCTGATCGGCAACAAAAAGAACGCGCTTGCATCATCGATTGTCCTATCTCTTCGCCCCCGTCCCATCGACGCGCCGACCACAGATCGCCGCGGCTTCATCCATAAAATGGAAGCCGAACTGCCTGAGGCCCTCCGGAAACTGCAGCAGGGCCAGATTGCCCCCGTCGACCTGCCTCAAGCAGCGATCGGGCCGGGGATGGCTGTATTCAGCAGATACGCAGCTGTCCTTGAGCCCGACGGCAAGAAAATGACGGTCCGCTCAGCGTTGGCGCGCATCAATGAGATTCTTGATCAGGTGCTCAATGAGCAGGAAGGTGACTTCGACCCGACTTCACGATTCGCAATTGCCTGGTACCGGCAACGCGGGTACACCGTGGGCCCTTACGGTGAGGCGCAGAGCCTGGCAAACGCCAGAAACACCAATGTCGAGAGCATGGATCGCGATGAGATTCTGACGAGTCGTGCGGGGAACGCCCAGTTGATCAGACCCGCTGACCTGTCGTGGAACTACGACGTCCTCAAAGACATGCATACCAGCAACTGGGAGGCGCTGCACCACCTGATCAAGGTGCTGGAGCGTGACGGCATTGCGCCGGCGGGCGACTTCTTACAGGCTGCGTTGACTCGCCCGGACGGTGCTGTTGAAGCCGATCTGGTGAAGGAACTTGCCCATCTATTGTTCCGCATCGCGGAGGGCAATAATTGGACAAAGGATGCGCTGAGTTTCAACACGCTTGTCACGAGCTGGCCCGAGATCCTTGAGGTAGCCCAGTCTGTGAAGAAGCCAGCCGCACAGCAGAATGCGTTCAACTTCGACGAAGAAGACGATTGACATGGGTTTTCTGGCTCCGATGTACGAGCACGGCGAATATTTGACGTGGACGCGGTCCGGCGAGATTCAACTCCCCGACTTCCAGCGTGGCTACAAGTGGGAAGACGAGCGAATCCGGCAGCTCCTGGTGACAGTCCTGCGCGGTCATCCGCTGGGGGCGGTCATGTTGCTCAAGACGGGCAACACTCAGGTTCGATTCAAGCCGCGTGCGATCAGTGCCCGAACTAATCGAACGATCGGCGGAGTGGCACCGTCCTCGTATCTGAAGGTGATCGAGTCCCGCGCCCGACTGGAGTCATCACGCGTCGATGCGTTGCTCGCGCTGCATCTCGTGTCAGCCAATCTGCTGCGGACGGATGACTTCGACGCCTTCTTCAAGGCTCGCCGCGAGAGCTTGTGCAAGCTAATTGAGGCCGCCATCGTTAAGAACGTCCAGCGCGATATCGATCATGGCTTCGCCGAGGAAGACTCGGCACACATCGAGCTGGACGAGCTCGAAGATGACACCGTCACGGAGAACGACTGACATGGCACTGAGTAATCGCGACCGTATCGACCGGATGTTCCAAGTACTGACCCCAGCACTCGATGATTTCATCTCCACTGTCGTCGGCCAAGGAGATCCGTCGCTGGGAGCCGTCTGGACCAAGCTAGTGCAGGCTAAGGACAGCAAGAACGGCGCTCCGTCGACGAAAGCGTACGACGCGCTGGACCCGCAGGTGCAATTCAGGATCTTGACCGAAGGCAACATCACCACTGGGTTTAAGCCAGGATGGCGCCCGTTCAATCAGGCAATCGGCCGGAGCGGGGAGACCTTTGCCAACGAACTTCGCGAGGTGCGCAACCAATGGGCACATAACGGTACGTTTACCGACGACGACGCATACCGTGCACTCGACACGGGCGAACGGCTCCTCAAGCTGATCGGCGCCGGCAAGGATGCAGACGAGGTCCGGCTGATCCGCTTGAACCTCCGCCGCGTCACCGCCGACAAGGACGACAAGAAGGTACTGAAGGCCGCCGTCGACAACCCGGAGGCAGCTGGTCTTCGGCCGTGGCGCGAGGTGCTCCAGCCCCACGATGATGTGGCAACTGGCAATTTTCACGCATCGGAGTTCGCGGCCGATCTCTACAAGGTCGCCACCGGCGGCGAGGTCGATTCCGACTACGCGGACCCAGTCGAATTCTTCCGTCGTACCTACCTGACCGAGGGTCTCCGCAGCCTCATCGGCCGAGCTGTCCGCCGACTTGCAGGCGACGACAACGCGTCGCCAGTCATCAACCTGCAGACCAACTTTGGTGGCGGCAAGACTCACTCGATGCTCTCGCTGTGGCACGTGGCCGCAGGCTTGCCCGTTGGCAGCTTTCCGCAAGAGACTCAGGAACTGCTGACGGCCAACGGTTACTCAGCCACCAAGGTCAACCGTGTTGCCATCGTTGGCAACCACTTCAGCCCGTCTGGAGCTACGAAGGAGGACGGCACCCATGTGAACACCATCTGGGGCGAGCTCGCGTGGCAGCTCGGTGGGCCAGAAGGCTACACGGTTGTGGCCAAAGCCGACCGCGACAGGACCCACCCAGGCGAGACTCTCCACCAGCTGCTGGCCAAGTACGCCCCAGCTGTCATCCTTATTGACGAGTGGGTTGCCTACGCGCGGTCACTGGTCGGTCGTGACGACCTTGCTGGGGGGACGTTCGACGACCAATTCACGTTCGCACAGTCGCTCACTGAGGCTGCTAAAGGCACCAAAGGGGTCTTGCTCGCAATATCCATTCCGGCATCGGAGACCGGGGACACCAACGACAAGATCGTCGCGGGCAACGCCGAGGAAGTTGGCGGGCAGAACGGCTTAGAGGCAGTCAAACGACTCCAGAACGTCGTCCGCCGTGTTGCCGACCAGTGGCGCCCCGCCTCGTCGACCGAGGCCTACCACATCGTTAAGCAGCGACTTTTCAAGCAGCCGGATGCAGCAGCGCTCGCGGCCATCGGCGCAACAGCCCGTGCGTACGTCGAGATGTATCGCAAATTCTCCGACGACTTCCCACGGGAGGCTCGTGACACCGCATATGAAAACCGGATCAAGCGGACCTACCCGATCCACCCGGAACTGTTTGACACCCTCTACGAGGAATGGTCGTCGCTGGAGCGGTTCCAACAAACGCGTGGCGTCCTGTGTCTGATGAGCACGGTCATTCACGCACTCTGGACGGGCGAGGATCAATCGCCGATGATTATGCCCGCGTCGATCCCGCTAGCCACGTCCAACGTGAACTCCCAGCTCACGCAGTACCTCCACGACTCATGGAAGGCAATCATCGACGCCGATGTCGATGGTTCGAATTCTGAGCCGGCTCGTATCGACAAGGATAAACCGCTCTTTGGTCAGCGGGCGTTGACCAAGCGCCTCGCGCGCACAGTCTTCTTCGGTGCGGCTCCAACGATCGCGCCCGGGTCGGTTCACAAGGGAATCGGTGCCCAGCGGGTCTTCCTCGGAACTGCCATCCCTGGTGATATCCCGGGGAACTTCCACTCGGCGCTGACGCAGCTTGGTGACCGTGCCACGTACTTCTACTCCGGCTCGGGCAAGTACTGGTACGACGTCCAGCCCAACATTTCGCGTGCAGCCAAGGATCAGGCTGAGCGTCTCCACAAGGAAGATGTGTGGGTTGAGATCGTCCGACGCCTTCAAGACCAGGGACGCAAGCGCGGCGACTTCGTCGGCGTCCACGTCTGCCCCGAGTCGAACGCGGACATCCCTGATACCGACGAGGCTCGACTGGTTATCTTGCACCCGAAGGTCGCCCACAAGAGGGGTGCGGACACAGCTGCAAAGGCGTTCGCCCACCAGGCCACTGAGCACCGCGGAAGCTCGAACCGGACACATCGCAATGCGCTCGTCTACCTCGCAGCGGACGAAGCGCGACTCGAGGAGCTGAACAGCGCGACGCGCGACTATCTCGGCTGGAAGCACGTACTTGCCAATGAGACCGACCTCGATCTGACCCAGAATCAGAAGAACCAGGCTTCGCAGCGGGCCACTCAGGCTGACCAGACAGTTACCGCTCGTTTGCTTCAGAGCTTTACCTGGGCCTTGGTCCCTGCGCAGCCTGATCCCGGCGCGCCGTTCTTGATCAAGGAAACCAAAGTCGAGGGTCAGTCCGACGCTCTTGCGGATCGCGTCTCGAAACGGCTGGGTAACGACGGTGATCTTTCGACGCGGCAGGCCGCGGCGACGATCCGCCTCGCGATCGGCAAGATTCCGCAGATCTGGAAGGACGGCCATGTGTCGTTGGGTTCGCTGTGGGCGTTGTATGCCCAGTACCCATACATGCCGCGACTTCGTGACCGGTCCGTTCTCGACGTCGGAATCTTCGACTTGCCGATGATATGGCAGACGGATGCGTTCGCTCTCGCAGCTGGCTACGATGCGGCCGCTGGGCGATACATCGGCCTCTGGACCCCAGAGGACAAGGAGAATGCTCCAGTCGCAACCGATTCGCTTCTTCTCGTCCGCCCTGATGTCGCGCAGAAGCAGCGCGCGGACGAACCCGGGCCTGAACCGACACCGGGATCCGGCCACGAACATGATCCGGGCACCGCTCCGTCGCCGGCCCACAAGTCGAATAGTGGTTCGTCGCAGACGCCTAAGTTCGATGTCGCCTGGCCGTCGCGGTTTTACGGGGTGAAGACCCTGAACTCCGACAAGATCGCACTGGAGTTCAAGAACATTGCCGACGAGGTGCTTGCGCACCTTCGTTCCGGTGAGAACACCAGTGTGACGGTGCGGATCGAGATCGAGGCGACTGACACCGAGGGTTTCAACGAGAGCCGGGTTCGAACCGTCTCCGAGAACGCGAGGACACTCAAGTTCGATCAGTCCGGGTTCGAGGAGGCCTGAGCCTGCAGGTCACGGGGCAGGTTGACCTTCAAGAGGTCATGGTGCTGGCGACCAACACGCTCACCGGTGCTCGTGCCCCGATGCACCAGTACCGGTGGGGGTGCCGCGGTGCCTCGGATGTGCGCACCTTCGCGCGATTATGCGGCCATACGGCGGAGTGGCAAGGCGACATTCGACACCGCTTGGACTGCGGTATCGTTGCTGTCTGGGGTCGTCGACCTGGACTGCACCAACCGATCTGGTCGTGTTCGCTTGGTCCGGCACCGGAATGGGACCAGAGCGAGTTGGCAGGAAAATGAACAAGGATCAACGGGCACAGCTCGCCGGAGTCACGCACGCGGTGGCCGGGTGGGTTAGTCGAGCGCGAACCATAATTGAGCATCATGATCAGGTCGCTCGTCTGGCGTCGGAGGCCGTCGCCGCGCTGCGGCGTGAGTGCTGCGCCATCCGCCTCGAAGGTAAAACGGCGTGGCGAGTTATCCCGCTCACCAGCTCGCATAGCCACCTTCTTGGCTCGATAGCTCAATACCACAATCTACGGAAGTTGAGCGAGTTCGAGGAGCATCTTATACGTCGGCAGTTGATTGTCGAGGCCGACCAAGCAATTCGTGACTTACAGAGTGTGTCAGGGTTTCGAAGGTTCTTGCATAGCAGTAGCAAGCGTGAGGCAAGTCGAAAGGCCGCAGATTTCCTCAACGAGTTCTACCGGTGGGCGGTCGCGAATAATGTCGCATACCAACTCGAATCGCTGACGCCGAAGTCCAACGCGGTGCCAGCCGTACCCACAGCGGACGCGCTTGCCGACTGGGTCGGCCTGAGTGGGCAACTCCAAGACATCGGAGTCGCGCCACAGCTGTTAGCAGCGAGTTCTGTAGCGAGCCTAGCTGCGACTATTTCGACAATTCAGACAGCTGGTCAAAGGACTCAGGCGCTTCGAGGCAACGCGGTTAATGCCGGTAACAACGTTCGTCAGGCAGAAACCAGGCGCCTGGTAGCGGAGATGCCTGTGGATCGGCTACGAGAGGCAACCCGAGAACGCCTCCAAATCGCTCCGCTGGATAAGGCAGGCATCAAGACTGTCCTTCAGGTCCGAGAGCAAGGGCGCCTTATCGAACACATCCCAGGCCTGGGATCGATGAGCGCGACTCGGATTCTCGGTGCAGCCGAAACTTTATGGAAGACAACTCTTGACGAAACGCCAGCGCGGATCGATCTCAAGACGCGCCCGACGGAAGCAACCCAACTGCTTCGTGCTCTCGCAGCATGGGATGGTATGCGTCGAGGTGCGCCGACGTCCTTAGAGATTGCAACAGCAAACGCGCTGATTCCGCTCGGCAGAACCACGAATGCCCAGACCAGTCATCTCCTCGTCTTCCCGACGAGTCCGCACACAGTTGCGGCTTTCGATGATTTGCTCGTCGGCCTTGGGCGTCGCGCTCGAGAACTAAACACCACTGACGCGCTGACCGGAACAGGCTCCGGTGGCAAGGCCGTCGGAGATCCATGGCACGACTTTCAGTCTCGTCCCGCAGACTACTTCGCGCTGCTTTCGGAGCTCGGATTCCTCACGGAAGACGAGCGGAAGACACGAGGTGACCTCCCAGAAGTCATTGTCGAGTCCATTCGAAAATTTGAACTAAACATCGAATACCTGCTCGCGTCGCTCCGTGGGTACCAAAGTTTTGGCGCACGGTTTGCGCTTGTGCAACGGAAGGTTATTATCGGCGACGAGATGGGTCTCGGAAAGACAATTGAAGCACTTGCAGTTCTGGCACATCTACGCGCCACGGGAAATCACCACACGGTCGTTGTCTGTCCCGCGGCGGTTGTGACGAACTGGGTGAGGGAGATTGCGTCGAAGTCGAGGTTGCGACCGCATCGGGTTCATGGCGCAGGTAGGGAAAGTGCAGCACGTAGTTGGATCAATTCCGGCGGTGTTGCTGTGACAACCTACGAAACCCTGGCATGGTTTGATAGCCGTTTAGCCGAGGTGGGCAAGATCGGATGCGTTGTTGTTGACGAAGCCCACTACATAAAGAACCCGGCGGCGAAAAGATCTCAACGTACGTCCACCCTGATTTCTAACGCTGACCGGGCGATCCTCCTCACGGGAACGCCACTGGAGAATCGACTCGAAGAGTTCCGCTATCTTGTGGGGTACGTCAGACCTGAGCTCGTCGTCGACGCAGACGAGTTCACCCCGGCACGCTTCCGCAAGCAGGTTGCGCCCGCCTACTTGCGCCGAAACCAAGAAGACGTACTTGTGGAGCTTCCTGATCTGGTCGAAGTCAACGAGTGGGTGCCGATCTCGGACGAGGACAGCGTGACGTATCGGGCGGCGGTCACGGCTGGAAATTTCATGGCCATGCGGCAAGCTGCGATGTCACGGCATGGCTCGGGCAAAGTGCAACGGCTTATCGAAATCGTGAGAGAAGCTGAGGAAAACAACCGTAGAGTGCTCGTATTCTCCCACTTCCGCGCGGTGTTGGACCTGGTCATGGCGGCGCTTCCAGGTAAGGTCTACGGGCCTCTCACCGGTTCAGTGCCCGCACAGGCTCGGCAGACGATGGTCGATCAGTTCCAGAAGGCCGAGCATGGATCAGTATTGGTGGCACAAATCGTGGCCGGCGGAGTTGGTCTGAATATCCAGGCGGCGTCGGTGGTGGTCATATGCGAGCCGCAGTTGAAGCCGACGATAGAATGGCAGGCTATCGCGCGTGCGCACCGAATGGGGCAGCTGGAGTCTGTTCAGGTTCACCGGCTGCTTTCGGAAGAAGGTGTTGACGTGCGCATTACCGAGATTTTGGCCCACAAACGGGCGATGTTCGAGGAATTCGCGAAGAGGAGCGAGACTGCAGGAAGCGCACCAGAGGCATACGATGTTTCGGAAGCCGACCTCACGCGGGACGTGATCGCCAGCGAGCGGGAACGGCTGTTTTCGGCAGGCGCGAAAGTCTGAAACAATCGACTCGTTGCCCGGGCTCGCCAACAGCGCATAATACTTCGGCGAGCGTCGTCAGTAGGCCGACGCCTAGGGCGAACCCATCGGCGACTCGGGTGACAACTCGGGTACGCTTGTGCCGGTGCGGGTCTGACTCTTTTGCGGACGGAGGCGATTCATGAGTGCCTCCTCCGCCGCTACGATTCCGGTCAGCTGGGCCGCAGTTGGTCTCGTCGCCTGATCATCAGCACCGTCCAGAGCGCAGAGAAGTTCGTTGAGCCCTTCCCGAACGTCATTGAGCCACGGATCTTGCCAAGCGTGACGCGCCGCTTCGATTCCGCACTGCGTCAGCGGATCGTCGGTTGGCTGTGCGGAGGGGATGGTCAGAACCACCATATCGGCCGTACGCGCCCATGATGCTGTGCCGACGATGCTGTCGACGGCGTTGACGATCGGCCCGAGTGCGTCCGAGAACGTGGAACCTGACAGACGCAGCGCCACCGAGTGTGCAGCGTAGTCACTGCGCCGTTCGATCTCGAGAATGGCGTGTGTCTCGAGCGCGAGCGTTTTCGCGGCCGTCTCAACATAGTCCAGGACGGCTTGCCATGGATCGGCCTCCGCGGCTGCAGCCAGCAGTGTTTCGAGCAACGCAAGTCTCGCGGGTTGGATTCCTGTGCGCCACTGCAGGATTCGGAGCTCTACATCCAGGAGCTCCGTTGTGGCAACGGGGAGATTCTGGGCCACCCAATGCTTGACGGCGTCGCGGCGTCGCTTCTTCAGCACAGCCCCGTAGAAGAGCTCGAGGCGGCTTGCGATCGCCGATGCATCGCCCGGTAGCAGCCGTGAACGCGCCTGGGTCCACCGAGCAAAGTCGTCGTATGCCCCAGCTGCGAGGAAGTCGACGCCGAGTTGACCGGAAGTGAGGGCCTTCGCGGCATTTGGTCGGTGCGGATCGACCGCGCCCAGTTCGGCAAGAAACATCCCTCGCAGCAGAGCATCGGCAGCTGGTGATGGTTCGGTGTATTCGCCGAACAAGACGTGAAGGACACCGTCCGCGGCGCTGTGTTTTGCCTGGACCTTGCTGCTTTTCCAATCGCCGCGCCATTGCGGTTGTCCAGCCACCTGGAGCGTCACGGTAGCGCGGAATTTCTTCTCGTGGTCCCGGCCTTGCTGTTCGAAGTCGAAGTCGAACTCGGCTTTGACCTTCGCGCAGTACTCCTGTAGCTGGGTGGTTGGGTCGATCCGTGGGGTGAATGAGGTCAGCCACTGGGCAAGGACTACGGGCTGGCGCTCCATCAATAGGTCGCCATTGGCGCGCCATGCGGCGCCGACGAGCGATTGCGCGACGTCGGATTTGATCGACGTAGTCAACGCGGTGCCGGAGGACCGGAGAACTCCGTTCGCTAGGGGCATCGTGTCGAACAACTTCGCTACCGCTTCATCAGTAACCGATGGTGAGGCGACGGTCCGCGGCGGTAGCCGAAAAGTGGTGTCGAAAGCGCGCAGCGCGCAGTGATGGTGAACCAGGTGTGTCAGGGCTTCGGAGCCCTCCGTTGCCAGCGCGCCGTAGTCGTTCTGTCGTGCTTCGGCGACCACCCGTGGATGCTCGTATGTCCAAGAACGATGCGTCAAAGCCTGACTGATCAGGCCTGCATCGGCGACCTCGAACGCCTGTTTGCCCCACTCGCGTGCTGCAACATGCTGGGGAAGATTCGCACGATAGGGCATCGGCCACGTCGCTTTTCTCGGCGCGGAGGCCGTCGGCGTCGCAGGGGCGATGCGCGGCAAATATCGCAGAACATAGGCACGTGCCGCCAGCGCTCTCGCGGCCTTGCTCGAACCAGCGGTGGCGTCCGCCGAACGGCCATTCACCTCGACTGTCACCGTGAACCGCTTGTTGTGGTCGGGGCCGGACTCCCTGCGGGTGTAGGTCGGTGGCCGCTTGGTGTGGGAACCGAGCAGAGTAGGCCAGTCCGGCTCTGGACTGCGCGGCTCGAATGAAACCAACTCGAGGAGCTCGTCGGCTGGTTTCTGGGACGCGGTGACAATAGACAGCGCTCCAAGGATCTGCATCGCGACTGTTTCAGGGGCGCGGCTGTTCGAGCCGCTGGCCAGGAGCGCAGCTTCTCCTTTGCCGTAGAAGGCGAGGTTATTGGACGCTACCCAGGCCCCGAGTGCGGATTTGGCCTGACTGTGAGAAGCGAGCACCGCACTGACCTCGGTGTTCGAAGTGAAGTCGCCGCGTTGAGCTTTGACACGGTCGAGCAGCGCAGAACGCATCCATCCCCAACCGAGGTTGGCGAGAACATCGAGGGCTTCGGCGCTGACCGGACCATCCGACATCGACTCGTATAGGTAGCTACGGTGTAGGCAGGCCCAGCGCAGCCATCGCATCGCGTCATCGTCGAGATCGATGTCGAGTTTGGCGATCTCGCGGATGAGAGCATTTGACGCCTGCGGTAACCACGGCGAGTCCGGGGCCTGCGGGTAGGAACTGCTCCACTCCGTCGGTTGAACGGAGGCCAGTCCAGTATTCGCAGCATTTGTCGACCCCGAGTGCTTGGCACCGCCGACGCTGCCTGGCTGGGACGGCTGTAGTTCGTTCTGCAGCCATGGTCGAAACGCCGGTGTTTGTCCTGAGCGGATCAGTCGCTCGATTTCGAGGACCTCTTGTGACCACGTTTCCTGGCCAGAAAGTACCAATCTGATGCGCAGACGTGCCAATGACGTCAGCAGTTTGGCGACAGGGATCGAATGATTGCCATTTATCGCGACCTTTCGGGTGAGTGCTGCAGCGTGAAGTCGCAACGCCATCTTGTGTAGCGGCTCAGGTGGGGGCGGGTCGCCAAGCGCGGAAATCCCAACCCATCTGTTTCCGAAGCTGTAGGCCGTCATACGATCGACCAGCTATCCGGCAGCACTCAGCACGACCCTTCCCATATGCCCACCTACGCTAGCACTTTGGCGCATGACTCGAGCGCCGAACAAGATTATCGCGTCGTGACGGTCGCTGCAGTCAGAGGTCGAATTTCCTGGCGGCCCCGACAGCGGTCTGGCGCAGGTGGTTCAATGGCGGCAGTTTGTCTGTCGGCCAATCGGCAGTGCCGAACGGGCGTCGGGCCCTTTCTTCATCGGGTGGTCAATCTTCGTACCGCCTGCACTGCGCTGTCCGTAGCTGTCGTTCTCGCCATGAGAGGCTCACGAAGTGCTCGCGTCGCTCGCGGCTGAGGGTCAGGCTGCCGTTGAATCGCAACTGGCGAACGCCCTCCCGTCAATGGTGACGAACTCTCCCGCGCGTAAGCCATCCGACGGGTCGATCACGTGTGCCCTCAGCTGCGGTGATATGCGTTCTAATTACCGGCCGAATCTGTAGCCGAGCCTGTGGTGCGGGGATCACCGCAGGCCGGTGCCTGGTTTCCGGTGTGGCTGGAGGACCTCGATCTGAGTCGGCTCAGGCAGAATGCGAGGGCGTTCGTCGGTGTACCAGGCGTATTCGATGCTGCTGAGCCACCCATTGTCGATCCAGAGGATGATCTCCCCGACCGGTGAACCGTTGTGGTCGGTGACGGCGGCATTGGCGTAGATCCCATCGGCTGCCGAGGCTGGTCGAGCGGACTTCGGATCCACCGCCAGATCGACACTGGGTGACCCGACGCCCCACGTCGCGACGACGTGTGAATGGGGAATCTGCGCACGAAGTTCCTCGGCGTCAACGCCACCGACCGACAGCAATTTGGTGACGACCTCGGATTCGAGGGCGGTAAGCGGCCGTGGCTGATCGGATGTGGTGTTCATCGGTCTACTGATACCTTTCCCTGCGGACAATCTCACCTGGGCCGGGCGCTACTTGTCGCGTGTACCCACGAAGATCGCCTCGGTGATTCGGCGAGTAGTCAGCGGGCCGGTGGCCGCACCGACTTCGACTTCCCAGCCGCGCGAGGTGTCACGGTAGCCTGGTCCATTCGGCGGCGCCCACACTGCGAGGAAGCCAGATCCGCCCGTGCAGGAATAGTGGCCGACGTACTTTGGCGCCGCTGCTTGTACGGGCCAGGATCCTCCGATGCGCAACCGGCAGCGCGTGCCGTCGTCGAGGACGATCGCGATCGGCTTCGGGTCTTTCGGAGCTTTCTGTTCTGTGCGCGGACTACCGGTAAGGGTGTTGCGGGCGACGCTCTTTGCGAACGGATCGGTCAGGCACAAGGCGTACTTGCCGGTGGTGTTTATCGCGCAGGAGTCGGCTGCCGCTGCTGATGGACTGCACGCGGCGATTCCGTCGCTGACGGCGCTGGGTGAGCCGGTGCTGTAGGTGCAATCGATCGGTCCGGTGCTGGCCGAGTCCGCGGACCAGCCGGGGCTGGTGTTGCCGTCTGTGGTGAATGGGCGGAGGGTGGTGATCTTCGGTTCGGTGACCGCGTCGAGTTGGCTGCGCAGCGAGTCGACTACCGCGTCGATAGCTTTGGCGTTGGTGGGCAAGGCGTTGTGGGAACACGGGAACCGATACGCCAGTATCTGGCCGAGCAGCAGTGCCAGGTTCGGGCCTATTTCGCCACGTTCGACCTGGCCGGCGACCTCGCGGTCATTGAGTGCTGTGGCGGCTGCGGCGATCGCTACGCCGGCGATGCCACCGCCCGCTACCGCGATCAGTTTGCCCATCTCCTCGCTGGTGTGGACGCAGGTGATCTCCGGGGTTGACCCGTTGACAAGCTTGGGTGGGGTTTCGTTGGTGGGACCGGAGCCTTCCGCGTATCCGAGAGCTGATGCGACGGTGACCATTCCGTCGTGACGGACGTTGACGTCGTAGAGGTGAAATCCGGCGAGGGTGCGGCGGATAACGGTGTTGCCGGCGACCTGTCCCAAGGGCACTCCGGACGGCAGGTAGGGCGGAATCTTGCACGGGCTGGGAAGTTTTCGGGTGCGGTCGTGGCGAGCGAGGCAGTGCAGAGCATCGGAGTCGAGGTCGGCGAACATCGGCGGGATCAGGCGCCGGTCGACCTTGTTGGCGAATTGTCGTACCGCAGAGCCGAGTTCGCTCAGTTGAGAGCCGAGATGCGGGGTCGCGACGGTGGTGATCCCACCGAGGATTTGGTCGGTGGCCGGCTTTTCGGAGTAGTCGGCGTGAGTGGCGAAGCGCGCGGCGAGTCCACCCATCGAGTGAGCGACGACGAAGACTTTTCCATCCTGCCCTTTCGCGCGGTGGGCGTCCGACACCTTGTTGAGAAAGCGGGCCAGGCAGGTCGCGATGTTGGGTGAGGCCGCCCATTCGGAGCTTGCGGCAGGGTATTCGAACAACAGGGTGTCGAAGGTGTCGGGCATTCGGTCGGCGATCATGCGCGCGGTCTCACCCATGCCCTCGCCGGGGCCGAGCCACCCGTGCACCAAAACCAGCGGGTGCCGGCCGGAATGGAGCGAATCGATCCTTCGATCCTGAGAACTGTTCTGGCACTTGGGCTCCGCTACCCCAGACGGTGCGGTCCATGCGGGCACACAGATACCGAAGATCACGGCGACGAGGAGCGCGAGGTGACGACGCAACATCATCACCCCTGCTCTTGATCGGTGGCCGCGATCTTCCACGCCGTGCCGTCGAGGACGAGAATCACCCGCCACGTCTGTGGTGGGTCCTGTGCAGTCGTGGCGAGAACGCTGGCCGCGTCGGTGCCGACGTATCGCACCGAGGAAAGGTCGTATTTCCATGGTGCCGTGGCACTCAGCCCCGCAACGACGGCTTCCGGGATCGCTACGTCGTTTGGAAGCAGGACCGCCGAAGCCAATGATGCAGTCGTCGCACCGTCGAGGGCGGTATTGATCTCGTCCGCCCGGCGACCGTCGAAGGTGGGAACGCCCGGCGGAGGAAGGGTGGCCGTCGGGACGGTCGACGGCGGCACGGACGGTTCGTGGCCGACGTCGTCGGAACAGCCGATGACCCCGACCAACACGCCCGCGCACAGCACCGTTCCTCGAAAGGCCGTGCGCCGCAGAGTGGTCATTCCGAGCATTGTCGACCTCCGTCGTAGTTCTTGCTGTCCGCTGTGTTGACGGATCACGCATTAATCCAAGCTGGGACGACTCACAGAAGTGGTCGGTGGCCGCGTTGGATGTTGTCGAGCATCGACACCACTCGATCGTGACGGTGGAGCAGTTCGCCGTCGATGTGGCCTCGTTCGCGTTGATAGGCAGCGATACTCGAGTGCATGCCTGACAGCTCGGTGCTCAGAGTTGTCGACATTGCGGCCACACCCGTTCGAAGGTCAACGATCTCGCGTGCCAGGCGTGATCCCATCGTCTCGATCGCCGAGGCCAGAGTGCCGAACCCGGCGACCAGGATGGTGTTGGTCTTGCGCTGTTCGTAGATGCTGGCGAAGTGGAAGTCTCGTTGGGCGGGCCGAACGTGTTCGTGCAGGCGTTCGACGAGCATCTCGTGGGCAGCCAACTGTTCGAGGCTAGAGGTCTCGACGGGAAACGGTGGCGCCGCACCCTCGTACTCCGCGGTCGCGGTCGTGTAGGTGGAGGCGCAAAGTCGAAGCCGCACGAGGGTGGCGCTGAATCGCCCCAAGTGCGCGGTGCTCTCCTCGATCGCCGACCAGAATGGTGCGTAGGCGTTTTCGTGGAAGAGTTGCTCAGCTTGGTCGAGAGTGTCGCGCGCCGCGATCAGGTGGGTGGGCAGCTCCTCGAATGCGTTCAGGGCATCGTCGCAGCACTGTCGCAGCGAGTCGCCGAGTTCGCGCTGGCGGTTCGCCCTGGCTTTCGCCTGCCGGTCACGCTCCGCTAGGTGGGCTGCCTGCTCGCGCTGATGACGCGTGTTCGCATCAACTACCGCCGCAACGAGATAGGCGACGGTCGCGATGATCGGAGCCCGCCACCACTCGAGGATGCTGAACGCCTGCCCACCGCCCCGATCGAGATTTGCCCACGGAAACCCGAACAGGAAGATGATGACGCCGACCACGAATCCGATGCCGTACCACCGCGGCGCACGTTCCGATTTGCCGAAGATGTGGTCGATGACGAGGGTGACGCCGATCGAGACGGCCAGCGACATGACCGTAGCGAGGTACAGCCCGTCGGGGTAGTAGGTGTCTCCAGGTGTGTGGTTCGACGCGGTCTTGCGAGCAAAAATCGCAATGATCAGGCAGGTGATCGCAGCGAGAACGCTCGCCGGAACTATTCGTGATGGTATCCGCATGGGGGTGCTCCCTTCGCTCACAGCGCAGACGGCCACAGCTGTATCTCGCTTCAGCTGACGGTAGATCTCGCCCACAGCGAGTGTCTGTAGGGCGAACAACGGACGCGGTTGTGCGCGTGGTGACGCGCTGTCGGTCGTCTGGCAGATTGAGGTTCCCGCTTTCTCGGAGGGCTCTGGACTGTGGCCCGATAGGACCGGAAGGAGTCATTCGTGGCAGCACCGAAGAAGTACCCGGACGAGTTGAAGGCGCGGGCCGTGCGGCTGTATCGGGAGTCGGACCCGAAGCCGACGACCCGCAAGCTGGCAGCGCAGCTCGGGGTGCATCACGAAGCGTTGCGGTTGTGGATCCGCCAGGCAGAAGCCGACGCCGGCGTACGTGGCGACATGCCGACGACCGACATGTTGGCCGAGAACCGAGATCTGAAGAAGCGGGTCGCGGAGCTGGAGTGAGTGAACGCCGTATTGGGTGATGCAAGTGCGTATTTCGCCTCGGAGCTCGGCCAGACCCGGCGGTGATCGTGGCGTTCGTCAGCGAACACCCGCAGCACACGGTCGAGCTCGTATTACGGGTGCCATCCCGGCCCCGAACTTGGTCAACCGTGACTTCACCGCCGGTGAGCCGGACCGGTTGTGGGTCGCCGGCGCCACCCGCATCGCCTGCGGTGAGGGCGTATTCTGGCTGGCCGCGGTCCAGGACGCGTTCTCGAACCGGATCGTTGGCTGGAAGTGCTCGGACCGATGCGACGCCGAACTGGTGCTCGGCGCTCTCGAGCACGCGGTGTGGACCCGCGATGTTCGTGACGGGCAGCTCGTCCATCATTCCGACCGTGGGTCGACCTACACGGCGATCCGGTTCGCGAACCGGTTGGCCTACAACGGGATCGCGCAGCCCATGGGGGTGGTCGGCGACAGCTACGACAACGCCCTCATGGAGAATTTTCTTCTCCACCCTGAAGACCGAGTTGGTCTATCGGAACAGTTGGCGGACAAGGGAAGACGCCGAGAACGCCATGTTCGGCTACATCGACGGCTGGTACAACACCCAGTGCATCCAGAAGAAGCTCGGCTGGCGATCACCCGACGAGTACGAAGCCATCTATCATCACCGGGTTCCTGCTGGAACCAGATAATCCGCTCTCCGGATTAGCGGGGGAACCTCACTGCGTGGGTTCTATGACGGATAGGGCTGAGGATGCGCTCGTCCCGGCAGATCGAGATGCAGGATTTCGCAACGACATTGCACAATCAGGAGAGGCTCCGGAGTCGCGCTCGATGAACAGGTCACCCGTGTCCTGATCGAGGCAGTCGAGCTGTCCCCGGTAGGAGATGGTGAGCTCACCGCTGCCGAGTTCGGCGGGCAGGACCGGATGGAGTCGTAGCGTGTCGTTGCGGGTTTCGATGCCGCTGTAGCAGCGCAGCCCCATGTCGGCGGTCCCGGCCATGGCGCCGATGTGGACGCCTTCTCGGTGGTGCCGCGTTGGGTGTCGGCTACGTCAGCGCGCAACGCTTGGACGAACAGGCCCCAGGACCGTGCCCGGTCGGTGCGAACGAGTACCCAGGTGTGTGCGAGGCGGCTCAATGTCGAACCGTGGCTGGTCCGGGCGATGTAGTAGTCGACGGTGCGGGGGATGAGCTCCGGCGACAGTGCGAAAGTGCCCAAGGTCCGCGGTGCACCGGCCGAAGGTCAGGGGACAGGCCGTAGTGATAGCCGAAGTCACCTCAGGTTGGGCCCTCCTGCCCTAATCAGCGGCCCTGCCGCAGTGCCAGTGTGGTGAGAACAACCAACGAAGGACGGACATCATGGACCGCGGATTGCCTGACGACAACACTGTCAAGGCGGTGCTCGCGCTCGCTGGGCGGGCACCGTCGGTTCACAACGTACAGCCGTGGCGCTGGCGCATCACCGATCGCGGCGTCCACCTGTATCTCGACCAGCAACGGGCACTGCCGGTGACCGACCCCGATCAGCGCGACCTGCTCCTGAGTTGCGGTGCCGCGTTGCATCACCTGTCGGTGGCATTCGCGGCGACCGGCTGGGCGACGGTGGTGCACCGGCTGCCCAACCCGGCCGACCCGGACCACCTCGCCTCGGTGACCTTGGTGGCCCATAGGCCGATGGATCAGGAGATCGCGATGAGCTCGGCGATCCGGTACCGCCACACCGATCGCAGGCACTTCAGCTCCTGGCCGATCCCGCCGGGTTGCCTCGGCTTGCTGACCGAACGGGCCATGGCACTGGGTGCGATCGTACGTCCGGTGGATGACGCCGACCGAGTTCGGCTCGTGGATGCCGCGCGGGCAGCCGCGCGCGCCCATGCCGCTGATCCGGCCTACCGATTCGAGACGGCGGTGTGGTCTGGCAGGCATGCCAGCCTCGATGGGGTACCCGCTCGCAACACCCCGGCGCCGCGACCGGGCGACGAGCTGCCCGCACGCACGTTCGCCGGCGCCGAACTGGCTGATCCCGCCCACGGGGACGATCACGCCGAGGTGCTGATGCTCGGCACGTCCTCCGACGACAGGATCTCGCGGCTGCGCGCGGGTGAAGCGATGAGTGCTGTCCTGCTGACCGCCACCAACATCGGATTGGCCACCTGCGCGTTGACCGAGCCGCTCGAGATCCCCGCCCAGCGGGACCAGCTCAGGTCGGCCATGCTCGGTGGCACCAGCTACCCACAGGTCTTCATCCGGGTCGGCTGGGCTCCCACGAGCAACGAGCCGATCGCCGAGACGGCGCGCCGCCCGGTCGAGGATGTGCTGCTCGGCGCCGAAGCCGACGGAAGAAACGGCGCCAGGTAGGCGCTGGTGTGCGGACGGAAGGACTTCGCTGGTTCTGCTCGGCGCAGTAGCTGAGCGCGACCCCTGGTGGCTGATCCTGACCGCCCTGGTGGGGCTGAACCTGCTGCGCTACAGCGCCCTGGGCTGGTGCCCGGCCACCCTGGCGCTGCGCCAGCTCGGCCTCGCCGACACCACCTGCCTCACCCCCACCTGAGAACCAACAGTCCCGGATCGGAGCACATGATGGACCTCGCCTTGTCGACCACTCTGCACACCACCTTCGAGGACGCGATCGAACGCACCGCAACAGCGCTGGCCGAGCAGGGATTCGGCGTCCTCACCGATATCGACATGCAAGCCACCCTCAAAGCCAAGCTCGGCCACGACATGGAGGACTACCGCATTCTCGGCGCCTGCAACCCACTGTTGGCCCACCGGGCAGTCGATATCAACCGCCAGATCGGGCTACTGCTGCCCTGCAATGTCGTGGTTCGCCGCGACCCCACCGACATCGACACCATCATCGTCGAAGCCATGAATCCCCAACTCCTGGTCCAGGTCACCGGCCAGCCCGCCCTCGACCCCGTCGCCGACGAGGCCACCACCCGCCTGCGCGCTGCCCTGGCCGCGCTGGACTCCACCCGGAATTGAACCGCCCGACTCCATACCGCACCCGGACAGAACCCACCGCGACGGCTCGGAGTTCCGACGTCACCGCCCCAAGGGGATCACTGACGACCGGACCCCGTTGACTTCTCTCGTGCCTGTGACGTCGGCACTGCGAGGGGCACGCAACGGTGTGTCGTTTCGGGGTCAGCAGCACCGGTGACTATCGGCCCTCGATGAAGAACCAAATTCCCGTTCACCGCAGGTCCGGAAGGGGAGAAGACTCGCCATATGACTGACAGCAACGCGAACATGACCTCCCCGGCGGTCGATCGGTCGACCATCCAGATGGCGCTGCAGCAAGCCTGCCGCGCCCCCTCGATCCACAACACCCAGCCCTGGCGCTGGGAATTCGACGGCACGAACCTTTTCCTCTGTCGCGACAACACCCGGCTCCTGACCGCCGCGGACCCGACCGGACGCCAGCTGGTGATCAGCTGTGGCGCCATCCTGGATCACCTGCGCACCGCGCTCGCCGCTCGCGGTTGGCGCACCGATCTCGAGCGCCTTCCCGATCCTGGGCGCCCTGACCTGTTGGCTCGTCTGGTACCCCGACCCTGGACCAACCCGCCCGACGACGTCGTTGCCCGCGCAGCAGCGATCCAGGATCGACGCACCGATCGTCTTGCACTGCTGGCACCCGCGGGTTTCGAGGACGTAGCCCGATCGGCACGGACGCTGGCAAACCCCCATGGGATCGAGCTCGATGTGCTGGCCGACAGTGCCCGTCCGATCCTGGCCGAGGCATCGCAGGAGGCCAGCGCCAAACGCCGATACGACATGGATTATCAAGCGGAACTGCACTGGTGGACAGGGCATTCAGCCCAGCACGAGGGAATCCCGCGCACGGCGCTGCCACCCGATGACGCCATTACCCACGTTCCGATTGCCCGGACATTTCCTGCCGCGCCGGGAAACGGGCGCCGCCTCGACATCGAAGACCGAGCCGAACTGATTGTATTGAGCTCGTCAGGCAACAGCGTCAACGACTGGCTACAGGTGGGTGAAGCGCTCTCAGCGGTCTTGCTGGAATGCACCCGTGCAGGTCTGGCCACCTGCGCCTTGACCCACATCACCGAGCTGGTCAGCGCCCGTAGGGCCCTGGAAGGTCTCATCACCGGCAACGGGGTTCCGCAAGTCCTCATCCGCGTCGGTGCCGCACCAGCCGATGACGCCCCGCCCCAGCCGATCTCACGTCGACCGGTCGAGGAGATCTTGACGATCGCCGCGCATCCGGGCTGAGAGCGAGAACCACTCATCGCCCTGGCAGGCGAGCCGTTGGCCTGGATCGCCGCGCCGACGTCGCTGCTGACCGGAGGGGTAAATCCGCGGTGTGTTCGGTCTGTCCCCTCGCGATCCCGCGGTCGCCGCAGCGGCCGCGGCGTCCCGGAGAGCGCGCGCGTGCGGCGTCTGCTCTCGGAACGAGTCGCCGACGGCACACTGCCCTTCCACCCTTACAACGCGAAATGGCGTGGCGCGCATTGGGTGCTTTCGCCTTGGCCGAGCTCGGGTATCCCGCGGGTGACGCGTCCTTGGTGCCGTTGCGCGAGCAGGCGCTGGAGTGGGTGCTGTCGCAGGAATACGAGCGGCGGCATATGGGTCGGGTCCGGGGAGAGGATCTGCCGACACTGCACGCCTCGATCGAGGGAAACCTGGTCTGGTCGCTACTGCGGTTGGGACTGGCCGACGAGCGGATCGATCGCCTTGTCGCTCGCCTGCTCCGTGCCCAATGGTCCGACGGCGGCTGGAACTGTGATCGGCGAGCGAGCGGCCGCGTGTCGTCATTCGGGGAGAGCGTTGTCCCGCTTCGGGCACTGAACGCCTATACCCGCACCACCGGAGATTCCGATGCCCGCGAGGGGGTCCTTCGTGCTTCCGAACTGTTTCTCCGACGTCGGCTGTTCCGCCGCCGCACCGACGACTCCGTCATCGATCGGGCGTTTCTCGAGCTGTACTTCCCTGCTATTGGCACTACGACATCCTGTTCGCGCTGACGGTGCTGGCCGAGTCCGAGTTGATCGACGATCCACGCTGCGCCGAGGCACTCGACGTGCTCGAGGCGAAGCGGTTGACCGATGGCGGCTTTCCCGCAGAAGCGAAGTTCTCTCGTGTCAGCTCTGCGCACCCCGGCGGTGGATCTTCACTGGTCAGCTGGGGACCGACCAGTCGCCGGTCGTCCAACGAGTGGGTGAGTTGCGCGTCGCTCGCCGCGTTGACGGCGGCCGGGCGGTCACGGTCAAGCGTAACGACCTGACGTCGGCCCCCAGTCGTGGTCGCAGATGTGCGCTGGTCTGATCGGGACCGCCCACACGCCGCGTTGAGGGACCACGCAGCGAGATCTGGGGCCGATCGGCCGCCGCGACAATGACTTTGTCCCCTGCTCGAGGTCGGCCGATCACGGGAATGCTCGAACTCGACGTCGGCGACGACGAGCTGGTGACCCCGAGGAAAGGCACAACGATGAGCGAGAAGAAGGCGCGGCCCACCGAACACCGAATCAGGCCCGTGGTGGCCGCGGTCGACGGATCGGCCAACTCCTATCAGGCTGCCGCGTGGGCAGCCGCCGAAGCGGTGCTGCACCACCTGCCGCTGCACATTCTCACCTCGGCCGGGATACAGACGGGCTTCGGGTCGGGGATCACGCTCGGTGAAGCCGACCTGGAATGGCTGCGGGTAGACGCCGAGCGGGTGGTCGGTGAAGCCGCGCGGGTCGCCCGCGCTACGGTGCCCGACGAGGATCTCACGATCACCACCGAGGTCGCCTTCGAGTTGCCCGCGCCGCTGCTGATCGACCGCTCGACTGGGGCGGAGATACTCGTGGTCGGCAGTCGCGGCATCGGCGCCTTCCAGCGCGGGCTGCTCGGCTCGGTCAGTACGGCGATGACGCGCCACGCCCACTGCCCTGTGGCGGTGATCCAAGGTATCGTCGCGTCCGATCCGGTGTCAGCCGCGCTGCCGGTCCTGGTCGGCGTCGACGGGTCCGACAACAGTGTGCCCGCGGTGGAACTCGCGTTCGAGGAGGCCTCGCGTCGCAAGGTCGATGTCGTGGCGGTCCACGCGTTCAGTGACGCCAGCGCCGATCTGCCGACGCTCGGGTGGGAAATGGGCAAACAGACCGCCGAAGCTGAGCTCTCCGAGGCGCTGGCCGGCTACGGCGAGCGCTACCCCGACGTGGCTGTGCGCGGCATCGTCGTGGCCAACCGCCCGGTCCGTGCGCTGCTGGAAGAGTCCACTTCGGCACAGTTGCTGGTGGTTGGCAGTCACGGCCGCGGCGGATTCGCCAGTATGCTGCTCGGCTCCACGAGCAACGCTCTGCTGCACTCGGTGGACATTCCGATGATCGTCGTACGCGACAGGAAGTAGCAGTGACGACAGGGGCGTCCGCCTGAGACGGGGCACCAAAACTGTTGGTGCGCTGCGACGAGCTGCTCCGAGGCCTGGCGGTGAATCCCGCCCACCGGTCGTGGCGACGTCCCCCGGTTTCGAGTTCTTGACCAGATCATCAGGAGTAGGACGATGAAGATCGATGATGTTTTCCGCACCGTGAAAGACGTGATGGCTGTCGAGCGCGTCTACGCCGAACCGATCGAACGTGACGGCACCACGCTGATCGGCGTCGCCGCCGTCTCCGGTGGCGCCGGGGGCGGTGGATCGGAGACCAATGGCGACGCGGGATCGGGTGCCGGCTTCGGGGTCGGGGCGAAGCCGGTCGGCGCGTTCGTCATCCGTGACGGAAACGTGCGGTGGCAGCCGGCGATCGATATGAACAGGCTGATCACCGTTGTCGGGGCCGTTGTCCTGGCAGCGCTGATAGTCGGCGGCATCCGCTCCGCCGGCGGGCGGTGATCATCTCGCCGTCGACCCGACTGCGTCCTCGTCGCTGATCCGGCGGCGCGACGACCCATGTGGCAAAAGCGGTTCAGCCGTGCGCGGAGCGCTGCTCGGGTTGGGGCTGATCGGAGCTGTGCATGCCTCGTGCTCCTCGTCGCGCGACCCAAGGTCGCCTCGGCGCGGCATTCGGTACTTGCCAGGCATCGCTTCGCCACGTAATTCGACGGACCGTCGGCACTAGCAGGTGGGCGCCCGTCGGCGATGTATGCGCGGGTTGGAAACGAGCGAGCACCTGGATCAGGGAGTAACTGTGGCAGACGAGTTGTCTGACAAGGACTTGATCGACCGCTATGTGTACGCGGTCCTTGCCCATGTCCCGCGCTCCAGCCGCGGTAAAATCGGCGCGGAATTGCGGACCCGGATCGCCGAGGAGGCGCCCGCGCGTGCGGTGCGAGCGGTCCTGGCCCAGTTGGGGCCGCCCGCGGATCAAGCTCGACGATTCCGCGGCGCGCCCCGACAGCTGATCGGCCCTCACCTCTACGACACTTATCTACAGGTTCTGTGGCCGGCGATGCGGGCGATGGCGATCGCCGTGGGCGGAGTGAGTCTGCTGACGACCTCGCTCGGCGGAGAAGCCGCGCCGACCGTCTTCGAGGTACTTCAGGACGGGTTGACCTCCGCGTTCGCGGGCGCGGTGTACACCGCGTTCTGGGTGACTGTCGCGTTCGCGGTGCTGGAGCGCGTCGCGCCGGGCGTGGTGCTGCACGAGTGGCGGCCCGAGGACCTGGCGCCGGTGCCACACGGGCGAGAGATCCCACTCGGCGAGGCCATCGGCGATCTGGTGTTCGCGATCGCCGTGCTGGCCGTGGCGTTGTGTTTCTTCCCGGCGCTGGCGCCGCCGTTTCTCGCCGAGATCGCCGACGGCCTCGATCCTGGTGTGGTGAGCCGGCTACTGCCTGCGGTGGCGGGAGTTGCTGTGCTGTGGATCGCGGTCGCCGCCGCGCAACTGCTCGTTCGTGCCTGGACGTTGCCGGTCACCGCGTTGTCGGTCGCGGCCGATCTGTTCGCCATCGCGACCGCGGCCGCCGTCTTGGCGCACCGGCCCTATTTCTCCGACGTTTTCCTTGCCGAGCTGCGCGGTGAGGGCGCTGATGTGGGCAGGGGCCTCGACATCGGGATCGGAATCAGTGCAATCGCGGTGGTGCTGGTCTGCGCCGCCAGCGTATTCACCGTCACGCGCAAGTATCTCGGTCACCGTCAGGACCGCTCGGACGGCGTTGCCTGAGCCGGTGGATCGGTGCTGGGCGCTGCTTTCGCGATCGGCAAATACTTGGTCCAGTCGACCCGGGTGAGCATGAAGACACCAACGAGGAGACCGATCTGCACGGCGATGCCGTAGGGCGTGGTGAACGAGGAGGTCAGGGTCTCGCCGAGACTGCGCTCGGCGACTTCGGCCGCACCGATATAGAGCGAGAAGCTGACCAGTCTTCCCGCCACGTGCGCGGTGGTGAGCGGAACAAGAGGCAAGCCCAAGAGCCCGGCAGCCTCGAACATCTGCGCCGACGGTAACGGCGAGAACAAAAAGACTCCGATGGTGGCAAACCTGCGGCCACGACGCCGGGTGAGATATCCGCTGGCGGCTCGCAGGTTGGCTGTGCGTTGCGGGCCGAGTCGGCCACCGGCGGACCGGGTGGCGATGGCCAGGACATACCGCCCGGCGCCTGAGGCGACAGCGGCGGCGATGACAAGTGGTACCGGATGGAGGTTCCAGGTCAGCCCGAAGAACACCACGAGCAGCGCGTTGGGCGGCCCGAACGCCGGCAACAAATTCCCCGTGAACACAACGGCGACAACAACGAGCAGTTGCGAGAGTGTCGTGATCATGCCGGCACTTTCGTCAGGGTGCTGAGAACCGTTTCACGGCCAGACATCCCAAACCGTCCGCTGCGCCCCGCGCGGCGGAGCTGGACGAACCCGGGCCGCTCAGCGGCGGCTGGCGAGTTTACGCAGCCGCTCGTGTTCGAGGACGAACACGGCGATGCTCGCGGTGAAGCTCAACGCTGTGGCGATCGCCCCGAGTGTGGTCCAGCCGCTGAACCCGGACCCTGCTGCTGTCAATGTCGATGCGAGTCCGACGATTCCGGTGAAGAAGAGCAGAATCCCGGGAATGTTGTAGGGATCTGCGAGGCTCTCGCCCGGCTTGCTGTGGTACGCCACGCTGGAAGTGCTGTCGCTCACGGTGATTCCTCCGAGGTTTGTGTGAACCGGGACACTTCCCCGGTCGCTCGAGAGAACTGTCCTCCAGCGTCTGGTTTGTGGTGAGAGGCGTTGGTCCTCGCCGGCCTCGACGAAAGTCATCTGGGAGGAATAGGTAGTCCCCGATGGTGTCTGTCGGCCCTTACCTCGCCGCGACCGCAAGGGTCATGGTTACAGCACCGACAACCGCAGTGTCGCATGGTTTCGGAACACGGAATGAGGAAGACCGGAAATGTACTGGTACGACCATGATGTCAGTAGCTGGGGATACCCTTGGATGGGCTTGGGAATGGTCGTGTTCTGGAGTTTGTTGATCGTTGGTTTCGCGCTCGCCCTGCGATACCTGTATCGGACGGACAGCGAGCGCTGCGCGTATCCGGTGCTGCCGTTAGGCGAGCATGTGCTGGCGGAGCGGTTCGCTCGAGGTGAGATCGAGGCGAAGGAATACGCGGATCGGTCTATCGACAGGCGGTGGCGCCACGACACGAGGTGGCCGCGAAGGTCGTCTCCGTCCCGACCCGGTCACCGTCAGGGTCGGTGACCGGGTCGGCATTTTGTGGCTGCGACGGACAAGTGGTGCATGCCGGCACTGCCTGCACGGGGCAGAGCACCTGTGCCCGCGGTCGGGCTACCCCGTGGAACGCCGGGGCCACGGGGGCACCGAATTCGCCACGGTTCGCGCTGATTCCGCGTTGCCGTTGCCGTTGCACGTTCCGGCGAGGAGTCAACATCCACTGATGTGCGCTGGCACATCGGGTCCCACGCGCTGCCGCAGAGGCACCCCGCGAACGGCGCTCTGGACATCTACGGCTGCGGCGGCAGCGCCCACTCACCGCGCAGATCGCGCTCGCCCGAGGTGCCCGCGTCCATGTCACGACGCGGGACCCAGCAGCCAGAGAGCTGGCGTTAGCGCCGAAGCGGTTCGGGTACTACGGCAATGGCGCAGTCGGCATGTCGCGCAGCGCCAGATGGGCCTGGCATACCAAGATCGCACATGAGCTACCCGCCGCTGCTCGGCGTGTGTGACAGGTTGCCCACTCGCGGCGGGCCGAAAGGCCCTATTGGGACACCGACCGGGCCCGTGAGGATGACGACGTATCAGCGATACGTCCCAGACAGGAGGCACGTGCATGCACGCCCAGCCAGATGAAGGGCCATTCTGCGAGGGACAGGTCTCGGCAGGGATTTCCGAGGACGCGCGTAGGTCGGAGCACCTGCGGCGCTGGCCCACACCGCCGGCCTACCAGAAAGAACCAGTCGGGACCGAGCGAAGCACGCCACCCCCGGCAGCGGCCGCAATGCACCGGTCGGCGCAGAGGCGAAACAGCCGGCCGCTGCGATCGGTAGCCGTACCCGGGGACCTGAGCAGGAAAGCGGATTGGCTGTGGTTTCGGTGACGCGGTCTGCTACCGGGATCGGCGCGAAACGTGGAGCCAACCTGGCGTTGGCGACCTGGGTGTCGGCGATCAACTTCTGGGCGTGGAACATGATCGGCCCGCTGTCGACGATCTACGCTGGTGACCTGTCACTGAGTAGCACCCAGACATCGATGCTGGTCGCCACTCCGATCCTGGTGGGCTCGCTGGGACGGATCGCTGTCGGCGCGTTGACCGACCGCTTCGGCGGGCGAGTCATGTTCATTGCCATCTGCCTCGCCTCGATCCTGCCCGTGCTCGCTGTCGGCGCGGCCGGACAGGCCGGCTCCTATCCACTGCTGTTGGTGTTCGGGTTCTTCCTCGGCATCGCCGGCACAGTCTTCGCCGTCGGTATCCCCTTCGCCAACAACTGGTATGAGCCCTCGCGGCGCGGGTTCGCGACCGGGGTGTTCGGTGCCGGAATGGTCGGCACCGCGCTCTCGGCGTTCTTCACACCGCGGTTCGTCAATTGGTTCGGTGTGTTCCCGACCCATGCGATCGTTGCGGTAGCGCTCGCGGCCACCGCCGTGGTGTGCTTTGTGATGATGGGCGACTCACCGCAATTCCATCCCAATACCGATCCGGTCGTGCCTAAACTCGTTGCCGCGCTGAAACTGCGGGTGACGTGGGAGATGGCGTTCCTGTACGCGGTCGTGTTCGGTGGCTTCGTCGCCTTCAGCAACTACCTGCCCACCTACATCAAGACGATCTACGGGTTCTCCGCCGTCGATGCCGGCGCGCGGACGGCGGCGTTCGCGCTGGCCGCGGTGATCGCCCGCCCGATCGGCGGCGCCCTGGCCGACCGCATCGCACCCAAATATGTGGTCCTGGCTTCCTTGGCCGGCACCGCGGTGATGGCCGCGATCGCGGTGCTGCAGCCGCCGCCGGATGTATGGTCGGCCACCGACTTCATCTTGCTCGCAGTCTTCCTCGGCATCGGCACCGGCGGCGTGTTCGCCTGGGTCGCGCGCCGCGCACCGGCCCGCTCGGTCGGCTCGATCACCGGTGTCGTCGCCGCGGCAGGCGGGCTCGGCGGCTACTTCCCGCCGCTGGTCATGGGCGCCACCTACGACCCCCTCGACAACGACTACACCGTCGGTCTGCTGCTGCTGGTAGCGACCGCGGTCATCGCGTTGATCTTCACAGCAACGAAATTGCATGCCAGGGAGCCGGTTTCGGCCACCGCGGGTTGACCGCACCGACCCGAAGGAGATTCTGTGACCCCACCACCCCACACCGGCGGCCGGCTCGAAGAGCTGCTGGTCAACACCGGCCAATTCTTCACCCCCGGGACGATCTCGACCGACGGGCGCACCGTGACCCGCGACGGCGGGCGAGAGGGCGACATCTTCTACCGCCAACGATGGAGCCACGACAAGGTGGTGCGTTCCACCCACGGGGTGAACTGCACCGGGTCGTGCTCGTGGAAGATCTATGTCAAAGACGGGATCATCACCTGGGAAACCCAGGAAACCGACTATCCCAGTGTCGGTCCGGATCGGCCCGAATACGAGCCCCGCGGTTGCCCGCGCGGCGCCGCGTTCTCCTGGTACACCTACTCACCGACGCGGGTGCGCTACCCGTACGCGCGGGGAGTGCTGGTGCAGATGTACCGCGAGGCAAAGTCGCGTCTGGGTGATCCGGTTCTGGCGTGGGCCGAGATCCAAAATGATCCGCAACGGCGCACCCGATATCAGCAGGCCCGCGGTAAGGGCGGGCTGGTCAGGATCGGGTGGGCCGAAGCGACCGAGATGATTGCCGCCGCTCATGTGCACACCATCAAGAAGTATGGCCCGGACCGGGTTGCGGGGTTTTCCCCGATTCCGGCGATGTCGATGGTGTCTTTCGCCGCGGGGTCGCGGTTCATCGAGCTTCTGGGCGGGGTGATGACCTCGTTCTACGACTGGTACGCCGATCTGCCGGTGGCCTCGCCGCAGGTGTTCGGTGATCAGACCGATGTCCCGGAGTCCGGTGACTGGTGGGATGCGTCGTATCTGATGATGTGGGGTTCCAACGTGCCGGTCACCCGGACACCGGATGCGCACTGGATGGCCGAGGTGCGTTATCGCGGTACCAAGATCGTCACCGTCAGCCCCGATTACGCCGACAACACCAAGTTCGCCGACGAGTGGATGCCGTGCGCGGCGGGTACCGACGGCGCGCTGGCGATGGCCATGGGGCATGTGATCCTCACCGAGTGCTTCGTCGCTCGCCGGGTGCCGTTCTTCGTCGACTACGTCCGCCGCTACACCGACCTACCGTTTCTGATCAAGCTCGAAGAACGCGACGGCACACTCGTCCCGGGCAAGAACCTCACCGCCGCAGACCTCGGACACGACGTGGACAACGCCGCGTTCAAACCCGTGCTGCTCGACTCGGCCACCGACACCGTCGCGGTGCCGCACGGTTCGCTGGGGTTCCGGTACGGCGATGCCGGGATGGGCAAGTGGAACCTCGATCTCGGCGATCTGGAACCCGCCCTCACCGTCAGACACGCCCAGCCTGATCAGGACGAGACCGCGCTGATCCACTTGCCGAGCTTCGACACCCTCGATGGGCACGGCACCAGCATCGCCCGCGGGGTGCCGGTGCGCCGTGTCGGTGACCATCGGGTGTGCACGGTTTTCGATCTCATGTTGGCCCAATACGGGGTGGCGCGACCGGGCCTGCCGGGGCAGTGGCCCTCCGGCTATGACGACCCGACCCAGCCCTACACCCCGGCCTGGCAGGAACCGATCACCGGCGTCTCGGCCAGCCAAGCGATCCGCGTCGCGAAGGAATTCGCCGCCAACGCCGAAGAGTCCGGCGGCCGATCGATGATCATCATGGGCGCCGGGATCTGTCAGTGGTTCCACGGTGACGCCACCTACCGTGCGGTGCTGGCTCTGCTGATCCTCACTGGGTCGATGGGCCGCAACGGCGGCGGGTGGGCCCACTATGTCGGGCAGGAGAAATGCCGCCCGGTGACCGGGTGGGCGGCGATGGCGATGGGCACCGACTGGTCACGCCCACCACGTCAGATGGCCGGCACCTCCTACTGGTATGCCCACACCGACCAGTGGCGCTATGACGGGTACCGTGCCGACGCGCTGGCCAGCCCGCTGGGCCGCGGCCGATTCGCCGACAAACACACGATGGATGTGCTGGCCTCGGCGGTCGCGATGGGCTGGACACCGTTCTACCCCCAATTCGACCGGTCGAGCCTGGATCTGGCCGACGAGGCCCGCGCCGCGGGCAAGGACATCGCCGGCTATGTCGCCGAAGGACTCGCCGCCGGCAGCGTCAAGCTCGCCGTCACCGACCCCGACGACCCCCGCAACTGGCCTCGTGTGCTGAGCGTGTGGCGGGCCAACCTGCTCGGGTCCTCCAGCAAAGGCAACGAGTACTTCCTGCAACATCTGCTGGGGACATCGTCGAACCTGCAAGCGGTTCCGGCCGGGCAGGGGATGGTGCCACGGCAGGTCGATACCTCCCGGCCGGTGCCCGAAGGCAAACTGGACCTGCTCATGTCGATCGATTTCCGCATGACCTCGACCACACTGCTCTCCGATGTCGTGCTGCCGGCGGCGACCTGGTACGAGAAAGCTGATCTGTCCAGCACCGACATGCACCCGTACCTGCACGCGTTCACCGCCGCCATCGACCCGCCGTGGGAGACACGCTCGGACTACGAGGCCTTCGGCGCGATCGCCCGCGCCTTCAGCACCCTGGCCGCCACCCATCTGGGCACACGCACCGACGTCGTGATGACCACCCTGCAACACGACACCCCCGCGGCGATGGCCTACCCCGGTGGCATCGAGCATGATTGGCGCGCCACCGGCGAGGTCCCGGTACCGGGGAAAACGATGGGACCGTTGACGGTCGTCGAACGCGACTACACCGCGATCGCCCAAAAATGGGCGGCTCTGGGCCCGCTCGTGGAGACCTTGGGGTTGAACACCAAAGGCGTGGTCACCACACCCACGCAGGAGGTCGACGAACTCGCCCGCAAGTTCGGGGTGATGGATTCCGGAGCGGCCCAGGGCCGTCCGGCGATCAACACCGCCGAACGGATGGCCGACACCATCTTGGCCCTGTCGGGAACCTCCAACGGCCGTCTGGCCGTGGAAGGGTTCCGTCAGCTCGAAAAGCGCACCGGGCGCCGGCTGGTGCACCTGGCCGAGGGCAGTGAGGAACGCCGCATCACCTACGCCGATACCCAAGCGCGGCCGGTGCCGGTGATCACCAGCCCGGAATGGTCGGGTAGTGAAACCGGCGGCCGCCGCTACGCCCCGTTCACCGTCAACATCGAAGAACTCAAACCGTTCCACACCCTGACCGGGCGCATGCACTTCTACATCGACCACGACTGGATCGAAGAACTCGGCGAACAGCTGCCCACCTACCGACCGCCCCTGGATATGGCGCGCCTGTTCGACGAACCCGCCCTCGGACAGTCAGGCCGAGACGGCCTCGGGCTGACCGTGCGGTACCTGACGCCGCATTCGAAGTGGTCGATCCACTCCGAGTATCAGGACAACTTGTTCATGCTCTCGCTCTCGCGCGGCGGGCCCACGATGTGGATGAGTATCGCCGACGCCGCGAAAATCTCGGTCGCTGACAACGACTGGGTCGAGGCGGTCAACCGCAACGGTGTGCTGGTGTGCCGGGCCACGGTCTCCCACCGCATCCCCGAAGGGGTCGTGTTCGTCTACCACGCCCAAGAACGCGTCGTCGATGTCCCCTTGACCGAAACAACGGGTCGGCGCGGCGGGATCCACAACTCGCTGACCCGCCTGCTCGTCAAACCCAGCCACCTGGCCGGCGGGTACGCCCAGACCGCATACGCCTTCAACTATCTCGGACCGACCGGCAACCAACGCGACGAGGTCACCGTTGTGCGCCGCCGCTCCCAGGAAGTGAGCTACTGATGAACTCCACGAGTATGGGCCCAGGTTCCGGGGACCGGGGGGACAGGTCATGAAGGTGATGGCGCAGCTGGCGATGGTGATGAACCTCGACAAGTGCATCGGGTGTCACACCTGCTCGGTGACGTGTAAACAGACCTGGACCAACCGTTCCGGTACCGAGTACGTCTGGTTCAACAACGTCGAAACCCGTCCCGGACAAGGATATCCCCGCACCTACGAAGACCAGGACCGCTGGCGCGGAGGCTGGATCCGTGACCGCCGCGGACGGCTGCGCCTGCGCGACGGCGGACGACTGGCCAAACTCGCCCGCATCTTCTCCAACCCGAAAATGCCGGCACTGTCGGACTACTACGAGCCTTGGACCTACGACTACGACAACCTGATCTCGGCCCCACTGGGCGAGCACATGCCCGTCGCGGCGCCGCGCAGTGTGATCAGCGGCAAACCGATGAAGGTGTCCTGGTCGGCGAACTGGGACGACGATCTGGGCGGATCAGCGGAAATCCTGCCCGGAGACCCGATCTTGAAAAAGATCAGCGAACAGGTCCGGCTCGAACTCGAGCAGACCTTCATGTTCTACCTGCCCCGCATCTGCGAACACTGCCTCAACCCCTCCTGCGTGGCCTCGTGCCCATCCGGTGCGATGTACAAGCGCACCGAAGACGGCATCGTGCTCGTCGACCAGGACAAGTGCCGTGGCTGGCGCATGTGTGTGTCGGGATGTCCTTACAAGAAGGTGTACTTCAACCATAAAACCGGCAAAGCCGAGAAATGTACGTTCTGCTACCCGCGGGTCGAAGTCGGCCTGCCGACGGTGTGCTCGGAAACCTGCGTAGGACGGCTGCGCTACATCGGGCTGGTGCTCTACGACCTCGACCGCGTCACCGAAGCGGCCTCGGTCGAAAACGACACCGACCTGTATGAAGCCCAACGCGACATCCTGCTCGACCCCCACGATCCCGGCGTCATCGCCGGGGCACGCGCTGCCGGCATCTCCGAGGAATGGATCGAAGCAGCGCAGAAGTCGCCGGTGTATGCGTTGATCCACACCTACAAAGTCGCGCTGCCGCTGCACCCGGAATACCGGACACTGCCGATGGTCTGGTACGTGCCGCCCCTGTCACCGGTCGTCGACGCCGTCAGCCGCGACGGCCACGACGGCGAAGACCTCGGAAACCTGTTCGGAGCCCTGGAAGCGCTGCGCATCCCCATCCAATACCTGGCCGAGCTGTTCACCGCAGGAGACCCCGAGCCCGTCGCCGACGTGCTGCGGCGCCTGGCCGCCATGCGCTCCTATATGCGTGACATCAACCTCGGACGAGAGACCCAGCCACACATCCCCGAATCGGTCGGGCTCACCGAGGAGCAGATGTATGAGATGTACCGGCTGCTCGCGCTCGCCAAATACGAGCAGCGGTACGTGATTCCCAGTGTCTACGCCGCCGAGGCCCACCGCCTCGAGGAGACCGCCACCGACTGCGCCCTGTCGTATGAGGGTGGCCCGGGCATGTATGACTCGGGACCGTTCGGCGAAACCAGCGGCGGGCCGGTCCCGGTCGCGGTCGAGACCTTCCACGCGTTGCAACAGCGTCAGACCAGCGAAGAACCGGCCGGCTCAGCGGCGCGACCTTCTCGGGTGAACCTGCTCAACTGGGACGGCAACGGTGTTCCGGAGGGAATGTTCCCCCGCACACACTCCGACGATGGAGCGAACACGTGAAGGCCTTGTTCCGAAGCAACGCCGACACCGATCGTAACCAGCTGCAGCACCGGCTGATTCGCCAAACAGCTTCCGTACTGCTGACCTATCCCGACGATCGTCTGCCGGACCGGCTCGCCGGGGTGCGATCGCTGCTCGACCACGTGGGTGGTCAGCCACGCCGGTTGCTGGACAGCACCGTGGACGCGCTGACCGGGGCCGACCCGTTCACACTGCAGGCCGACTACGTCGACACCTTCGACCTGCACCGCGGCGCGACCATGTATCTGACCTACTGGACCGACGGCGACACCCGAAACCGAGGGACAGCGATGCATGCCTTCGCCCAGACCTACCGCCAGGCAGGCGCCCCGGCCCCGGCCACCGAGGCACCCGATCATCTGACCGTCGTACTCGAATTCGCCGCCACCGTCGACCCGGCAGCGGGGGAGCGGCTACTGCGCGAACACCGCATCGCCCTCGATATCTTGCGCGGTGCGTTGAACGAGCGCGCATCGGTGTATGCCCCCACCGTCGAGGCGGTCTGTCTGACGTTGCCGCCGGTCACCGACCAGGACCAACGCCGCGCCCAGCGACTGGCCGCCGCCGGCCCGCCCGCGGAGGCGATCGGCTTACAGCCGTTCACCCTGACCGTGCCGCCACGCCGCGACGGTGCGGGCAATCCAGTACAGCGCGAAGGAGCCGATGATGGGCGCAGGTGAGATCTTCTGGGACATCGTGCCGTATGTGACCCTGGCGATCGTGGTGGTCGGCACCTGGTGGCGCTACCGCTACGACAAATTCGGGTGGACCACACGATCGTCGCAACTGTATGAGAATCGGCTGTTGCGCATCGCCAGCCCGATGTTCCATTTCGGGATCTTGGTGGTGATCGTCGGGCACGTGATCGGCCTGATCATCCCGCAATCGTGGACCGACGCGCTCGGGTTGAGTCAGCACGCCTATCACCTCCAGGCGATCACCCTGGGCACGATCGCCGGGGTGTCCACGCTGGTAGGGATCGCGTTGCTGATCTACCGCAGGCGCACCAACGGCCCGGTCTTCACCGCAACCACGACCAACGACAAGATCATGTACGTGGTTCTGGTCGCCGCCATCGTGGCCGGGCTGGCCACGACACTGATCGGTTCGGGGGTCGTCGGCGAGGAACACAACTACCGCCAGACCGTGTCCCCGTGGTTCCGGTCCATCTGGATCCTGCAACCCCGCGGCGATCTGATGATGCAAGCACCCCTGTCGTTTCAGGTGCACGCACTGATCGCGATGGCGTTGTTCGCGCTGTGGCCGTTCACCCGCCTCGTACACGCGTTCAGCGCGCCCATCGGCTACCTGTTCCGGCCCTATGTGGTTTACCGCAGCAGAGAAGCCGCTACGGCTGATCAGCTCGTGGGGTCCCAGCCGCGCCGACGCGGCTGGTAGCGACGCGAAGCGGTAGATCCGAATCCTGAACCGCTGCCTTCTATTGCGAATCCACTGCATCCAGCGGTCAGGTTGACGGCGCGATTTCGGTGTAGTCATCGCCCGACGCGGCGGCTACGGCATCGGCCCGACCATCGTAGATCCGTCCCACCGTCGAGGTGTTGGCGACACCGAAGGTGGCGCCTGACCGCTGTATCCCCGCGCAGCAGGGATGTGGCTGGTGAAAACAGCCCGACTCTATCGGGTGCCGGGCAATTGCCATCTGCTCCAGCCGGACCTTTCGCAGGGGCCTTCTGCCCTATTTGCCAGAGATTCGCAGTGGTGTGGTGCGAGTCGCGTTAGACTGCGTCGACCGTAAAGGTGTGAGGTGATCAGATGACCAGTTGTCGGCTGACAGAACCCATTTCGCGTACGGACGTAGCTTCGCTGGACGGTTCTCGTGTTCGCCCAGATTCGGATACGCCATACCGTTGCTGCATACATGGCAATGGGCGACCAGTGGACGCAAGGCCTGGCTGCTCCGCAAACGATCACGGGACCGTACGCACGGCCCCGCAGAACCGGGGCGAGGCTGTGGAAGCGACCTCGGCGCCGCATGGGGAGTTCTACGTCATTGCCCGCCTCGAGGTGGGTGGCAGCGCCGCCGATGTCTACAGCAGCGACATCGCCGGTGGCCCCGAATCCAGGACCTCAGGTTGGGCGCGGACTCTGCGAATGCAGCCCGGCACAGCCGCCGATCTCGATGGGCTCGATCGCACTCTGGCCGCGTCCGGGTATCGGCGAACCAGAAGCTGGCGCGAGCAGATCACGGCCAGCGGCGCCCTTCGCTATTTCACCGAGGCGACCCTCTCGCCTCGTACCCGGTAGCCGCGACCTGCCCGTCTTCCCGCCACCGAACACAGCAAGAAGTCGTTCTGCCCTCAGCGGCACTGCTGTGGTCCGCGGCGCAGTCCTCGAAGCGCTCCGGAGTTGCGGTCCCAGCTCGGCACGATCTCCGAGCGGCTGACCGATGATGTGGTGCGGGAACTCATGGTCGCGTCGACATCTACGGTGAAGGTCCTGCCGATGTCGCCCACGACTGGTTCAAGAGCGCGAACCTGATCGAGTAGGCGCAGGTCCGGCGAGGCTAGAGGCGGTCGAGTCCGACCATTTTGGTCGAGGCGATCATGGCCGCGGCCAAGCCGAGGGAGGCGGCGATCGCGAGGAAGAACGATCCGGTCAGGGCGGTCAGGCCGAACAGGAAGAACACGCAGGTGGCCAACATGATGCCGGTGCTGGTCAGATCCATGCTCGTCGTACTCGGTGTCCGATTACGTGAGTGGGTCATATTTGCAGAGTTGACCAGACCGGGGTCATTAACCGCTATTTTGGTGGTTTAGTTGCCATGCAAGCTGTTTTAGCTGGTCAGAGGCGCTTCGTTGAGGGCGGGGCTGTGGGTAGTTCGGTAGGGCACCCGACATCAGAAGGGCGGCCGAGATTCCGCGATCCTGCTGTTCGCTGCGCTGGCAGGGGCGTGCGAACGGTCCGGCAAGCAGGTGCACCCGACGCCCCAATCTCGTCGAACAGCACATTTTCGATCCTGCACGCGGGCGCCATCGCTGTGAATGTGCCTTACTCCATAGGAGACCGTCGCACACTCGAGAAGGGATTCTGCCAAGCGGACGGGTCGGCGACAACAAACCGGCGACCGGTCACCATGGTGGGTACGAGTCGGAGGAAGAAATCCTTCGCACCGCCCTGCCAGGGAAAGAGCGGAAGATCCACGGTGTCCATCAGATCCCCGATCTCCCGGATCCCTTCGGCACGTCCCTTGATCACCACGCTCCAGGCTTCGTGAGACTGAGAAATGTAGCCATCGACTTCCAGTGCGACGGGCGCATCCGACAACGCGGCGGACACCTTGGTACCGCGTGCGGATCGAAACACAATGGTTCCGTGATCGACCGCGTAGTTGAGGGGGAAGATGTCCGGGTGGTCATCCACCCATACGGCGAGGCGGCCTACCTCCGCGGTTCGGAGTAGCGCCCAACATTCGTTGACAGCGAGTTTCTTGACACTCGGGTCGTCGCTTCCCATTGTCTTCGCCTTCCTGTCGTGGACATCGGCCTGTCCGTACGCCCTCCATTGCGCCTACCCGTCGCTGTTCGGTGGCGCTCCCTGGTCAAAACGATCGCAGAAGGGAGCTCGTAGACCGTAAGGTGGGCGGCCCGCGACCGTCGGCCTCGGCTCTCTCGCCTTCCCGAGGTCCACCTTCAGAGCGCCCAGTCCTAATCTAACCGCTTTGCACCTGTGGAACCGCCGGTTGTTCGGCTCCTTCAGGCAGCGGTGAGATTCGTCGAATCGATCTCAGTTGGCGACCTGCGGATTCGTCACTGATGTCAGTAGCTCTCGTCATGGATTGTCAGTAGCGGCGCGTCACAGCTGACATTGTCGGTGGCGACTGTGAACAAGCCGTGCAGTTGCCGGGCGGGTCAGGCGCTTGCGTTGGGTGCGCGTTTTCGGATCGTGGCCAGTGCGGCGACGGCGCGGGTCGATTGCAGTGGTGCGAGACGAAATCGGAGTGATGCTTAGATGTCAAGCGACAGGAGCAAGTTCGTTGATGGCGCCGGATGGTGGGATCGCCGGTACGCAGTAGACCTCGCGAACGACTGCTCGCTTGAGGCAGCGCATGATCTCCTTCTTCGAAAGTCCTTTCCTTGGTGCGGTGTTCGACATAGGTACGGGTGCACGGGTCGTGGCGCACGCGGACCAGGATGAAGGTGTGCAGTGCGTTGTTCGCGGCGCGGTCGCCGCCGCGGATGAGGCCGTAGCGGTGGGTGCGTCCCGAAGAGGCTAGGATCGCGGCGCCGACCAGGTGCGCGAATGCGGGCTTCGAGCGCCTGAGTTCGAAGTTGTCGCCCGCGGTGGACAGCAATTGTCCGGCACCATCTCAAAGATTTATCGCGCACAACCTATCTGTTCAGGGTCGACTACAGGGCGGTGTTTCCGGTGAGGAAGTACGCGGTCGATCTACTCGCCCAACGGCCGGATCAGCTTGTGCACATGAGGTTCGACGTCGGTGCGGCACTGCCCTTCCATGCGGTACCAAGTACGTGTAGCCGCGGGCCCTCTTTCCGTGCCGACGCATCAGCATTTCTTGGCGCGGGGAGGGCACACTGTCCAGCCCGGGCCGTCGGGGCGCGGCACGCGTCGCCACTTGGGTGGGCGCGTCTTACTGGGCGTGGTGGTCGGTGCCGCGTGCGGTAGCCGCTGACTGATCGGATCGACCGTGCGGGTCTCCACAGTTGCCGTCGACCGCGCCATGGCGGAGGCCTCCGGGTCGGTGCAGGAACTGATCGCGACACCGAATAGCGAGCCGATCAGAATTGTCGCGATCGCAGTGACGCGGGTTCGGGGTGCGGTGATGTGTAATGACATGGTGCTCCTTGATCAGCGGATCGGGGATGAGCTGGCACGTCCCATGCGGCCGATTCGGTCTCGGGGCGTCGCTGCGGCCTGGTCGGGTGTGTGCTCGACGCCGAACAAACTCACAGCCGGGCTCATTCCGAGGCGGGTAGCGAGGTCGCCGAAGAAGCGGTCGGCGTCGATGATGGCTTCGGGTGGGTACACGCCGGGTTTTCGGGCTGTGCCGTCGATGAGCTGAGACAGTCCTAATGCCAGGGAAATTCCCGTGGCTCTGGCCCTGTCTGCGAGCAACCGCGCTGTTTCGCCGGTGTCGGCGAGGTAGGCGATGGTGGTGCGGTCGTGTGTGCCGGTGTGGCCGGTTGCTGCGGCGAAGAACGGCGGCAGTGTGCCGTGGGATGTGCGTGAGCTGATCCGGGTCAGCGACCGGAGTATCCGCGACAGGCTGGGTTTGGTGACTTCGTGCGCGGCGGACTCGTTGGTGAGTCTGCCGCTGTCGATGTCTGTGCGCAGCACTTTGAGGAAGGCCGCAGTTCCTGGTGTGACGACCATCAGGTTGGCTGCCTCACCGTGAGGAAACAGGGTGCGGTGCATAGTGATCGGTTCTGGGTGACCGACCGTGTAGGCATCGCCACCGCGACCGCCGGGTAGGTCCAGGGTCACTGCGCGCAATGGCGGCTCCTCGGCCAGCTCGCCATTGCGCACGACCGTGATGGTGCCGCTGATCTGTTGCATCCAATGAACCGCTGCGGCCTCTGCTATGCCGTCTGGTCCTGGCGGACCCACGGTTCCGGCAGATTCGGGAACGTCGACGGGCCAAGCCGTGTAGAGGTTGTCGACCCGTTGCAAGCCGCGTGTTGCGGTGAGCGCGAGCAGATTGCTGACACCTGGGCTTGCCCCGATCCCCACGATCGCGCACACGCCCGTGGCTTTGGCGGCATCGTGCAGATCGAGCATGCGCGTGGTGGGTTCACCATCGTCGCAGATGTCGAGGTAGTGAGTCCTGGTCAGGATCGCTGCCTGCAGCACCGTCGGCCCGAACCGGTGATAGGGGCCCACGGTGTTGAGCACGACGTCAGCGGTGTGCATGGCGCCGTTGAGTGCATCGGGGTCGGTGATGTCCACCCGCAGAGCGCGGACGACGACACCGCGCCCGGCGAGCTCGACAGCCAGTGCCCGGGCGGCTGCGAGATCCTGGTCGGCTACGACGATTTCAGTCACGGTCAGCAGTGTCGCTGCAGCTCGAACAGCGGCGGCTCCCATCGCCCCCGCTCCGCCTAATGCAAGAACACGCATACGATCGATCTCCCCAGCGTTAAACGTTCGTTCCCGATACGATCGACGCTATCATGATCGAATCGGGTTGGCTTCCCTGAGGAATGAACACGAGAGCCCACTGCGCTGACCACGAATGAGAACTGCCGCCGGGCAATCCGGCGGCGGCCGCCCAGCGCGAGTGATGGCAGCCAGGGAGGCGTGGTGACGGCATAGGAATGACGCCGCCTTTCATGACCCGGGCACGGCCGTCGCGCCGGAAGAAGTGCAGCTATTGGGCCTTTCGTTGTTGATGGCAGCCCCCGCGCTCAGGCTCGCCTGCTGGCGCCGGATGATCGCGGACGGTTTGATGTCATCGGAACTGCCAGCGTCGACTCGACTGCGCGAGCAGCGCCGCGACGAATGTCGCGTCCGCTTCGGCGCCGCGCTGATCGTCGGCGCGACCGTGGTGTTGATGCCGCCCCGCCGAGGTAGGTGGAGTTCTGGTTCGCCCCGGCAGTGGCGACGACCTCGCTGGCCCTGGTCACGCTGACATCTCGACACCGGCGGTCAGCTGCCCGTCTGCGGGCGCGATGCCATCGGTCCGGGGAGTCGCCGACTGTGCTCACCCGCCGGATGACATCGGCGTAGCTGTGAAACATCCGAGGTCAGGCATGTAGCAGCGTTTCGCGGTGCATCAATTGCGTCCAGCATGCGGCGAGGACGACCTGGGCCTGCGTGCCAGGCCCCGTTGACTGTTCCAGTGATGTATGTCGTCATCGGACCTGCGCGCCGCTCAGCCTGTCCGGCCACGGTGAGTCCGCATCCTCGTCTTGCTATTACATCGTCAACGTTCGTTGCTGCTACGATAGTTTTGTGATTTCCCACGGCTTGGAGCGCGGCAACTCGATCGACCCGGACACGGCCTACAGGCCGCGGCGTAGTTGGATGCGGCGATTGGTGATCGCAACCGGCTGTGTCATCGCCCTGCTGGGGTCCGCGGTCGTGTGGGTGTTCGTTGGCAACGACTTCGCTATCGAAGAGCAGCGCGTCACCATCCCCGGCTCCGTTCAGCCCTTGCATGCCACGCTGGTGTTGCCAAAGAACAAGAAGGGCCCCTACGGGCTGGTCGTATTCGTGCACGGCGACGGCCCCGCCGACGCCACCCGGGATTCGTTCTATCGCCCGATCTGGGAGTCCTTCGCGAGCGCTGGATATGCCTCGCTGTCCTGGGACAAACCTGGCGTCAATGAGGCGCCGGGCAACTGGCTGGACCAGAGCATGCATGACCGGGCGGTCGAAACCGAAGCCGCCATCGCTTGGGCACGCGGCCGCGACGACATCGACCCGCGCCGGCTCGGAATGTGGGGCATCAGCCAGGCGGGCTGGGTGATGCCCGAAGTCGCCTCCCGCCATCCAGACCTGCAGTTCATGATCCTGGTCGGCGCGGCGATCAACTGGCAGCGCCAAGGCGAATACAACACCGCGGCCGAACTACGACACCGCGACGCCCCCGCCGCCGATATCGACTCGGCCTATCGACGACGCAACGACACCCTCCGATTGCTCCGCGAGAACGCAACCTACGAGCAGTACATCGCCTCCGGAGTCGACTCCTCGCCCATGTCAGAGGATCGCTGGCGCTTCGTCGGCAAGAACTACCTCTCCGACGTGACCGCATTCCTACCGCAGGTCAAGATCCCCGTCCTCCTCGTCCTCGGCGAACAAGACCTCAACGTCGATGTCTCCGAGACTGCCCAGGTCTACGAAGACTTGGTGCCGCGCGACCTACTCACCATCGAGAAGTACCCCGACGCGTCCCACAACATCGTCAAGGCGGACCTCGACAACGACCAGGGACTGCGCACCGTCGCGGTCGCCCTCTTCGCCCCACGCGCACTGTACGCATCCGGATACCTCGACAACCTCCGTCGCTACGTCGAGCAACAGCCCGCCCGCTGATTCAACACAGGTCATGAGAAACCAACAGTTAGGAATTCGACGATGAGAGTCCTCGCCTTAGGTGGCCCTGGTGCGATGGGAGCGGTTGCGGTACACACAGCGCTCACGCTGCCGGGAGTCGAGGAGATCGTGATCGCCGACCGCGATCTCGGTGCCGCCCGACTGCTGGCGCGTCGACTGGCACGGTCCTCGGTGCCGGTACGAGCGATCGAAGTCGATGTCACTGACGACGTGACACTGAGCAAGGCGCTCGCCGAAGTCGATCTGGTCCTCAATGCTGTCGGCCCCTACTACCGCTTCGGCCTGACCGTGCTGAGGGCGGCAATCGAGACTCGAACCCATTATCTCGACATCTGCGATGACTGGGAACCGACACTGCAGATGCTCGAACTCGACAGTGCCGCAAGGGATCAGGGCGTGTGCGCCGTCGTCGGCATGGGCGCGAGCCCTGGAATCAGCAATCTGCTCGCGGTCACCGCCGCCGCCGAACTCGACACCGTGCAGAACCTGTACACCGCGTGGCCGGTCGATGTCGACGGGGCGGGTAATGACACCGAGGGCGATGACCTGTTCCTCGGACCGGACGGCAGCCCGACCGCTGCCTCGGTGCACTGGATGCAGCAATCCAGCGGGACGATCACCGCCGTTCGTGACGGGCGACTGGCCGACCACCGCCCACTGAGCCCAGTCACCCTCGCCCTGCCGGGCGGTCGGCGCGGTACCGCGTACACCGTCGGCCATCCGGAGCCGATCACCCTGCACCGCACCGTCAAACCTCGTGGCAGCGCAGTCAACTTGATGATTATCAAGCCGTGGACTGTGGCTTACCTAGACACCCTGCGCCGCGATATCGACAGCGGTAAACTCACCAACGAAACCGCTGCGATGGAAATGGCCCAGCCCAACGCATTCCGCGGCCTCCGGGCGATACCGACGGCCCTGCGAACCAAAGGGCCCGGCACGCTGCCGCCGTTCTTCGCTGCCGCCACCGGCACCAAACAGGGCCGCGACCACAGAGTCCTCGCGCACCTCGACTTGACCGGACCCAGCACGGATCCGGTTCGAAGCCTCCTCGGAGATATGGCTCGCGCAACCGGAATCCCGTTGGCGTTGGGCATGTCTCAGGTCATCGACGGCACCGCACGCACCCCGGGGGTTCAGGCCCCCGAAGCGGTCATCGATCCGCACCGGTTCTTCGACGATCTGAATAGTGTACTCGGCCGCGACGCCGGATCGCCGATCTACCTGGTCGAGCAGGAATCGATCGCGTAATCGGTCGTGCGCACGAAACCCGACTTCGTGCGCACGACCGACGATCGCAAAGTCCGCGAGAGTACGCTGAATGAACGAGTACAGTGCGGTGCTGTGCACGGAGACGAGGTGAGCGATGGACAACGGCAACGAAACCGAGATTTCCACCCGGGTCCTCGTCGAAAGCATGATCCGCGAGGACGCGACGATCGATGCCGGCGAACTGTACGACGTCGCCAATGCGCTCGGTATGAGTGATCAACAAGTTCGGCTGTGCATCAAACGTCTGAGCGCGGAAGGCCGGTTCACACAGGACGGTCGCGGACGCAAAGCAGTCCTGCGCGCCACCGAACTCACCCGCGCCACGATCGAACCCGATCTCGAATTCGTCCGGTACATGTACGACCAGGACCGCGGGCAGGTCTGCTGGGACGGGCGGTGGCATCTGACCGCGTTCGGCGTTCCGGAGTCCGCGAGACAGGCCCGCGATGCGATGCGCGATGCCATCGTGCGCCTAGGCGGTGTGCCGATCCAGGGCGGGCTCTACGTCTCGGCGAATCCATGGGAGGACCGGATACGGTCCACCGCGACAGAACTCGGTATCGTCGCCCACGTCACCATGCTGACCAGCTCCGATCTCGAGATCGGTGGTATCAGCGACCCTCGTGGCCTCGCCGAGCAGCTGTGGCCGCTGGAGCAGATCGCCGACGGCCATCGCCGCCTGCTCGATACCGCCGAACGCGTCCTGGTGCAATTGCGCACCGCGTCACACACCGAGCGCCTGACCAGCGCCGTCGCTCTGGCCGCCGAATTCACCCGTGCCATGGAACCGGATCCGCTGTTGCCACCCCAACTGCTTCCCCAGCCCTGGATCGGCACCGCCGCGCGGGCCATAGCCGCTGCGTGCTGGGCCGAGCTACTGAAATCGGAACCTACACAGCCCATTCGCTTGTTCCGCTGGTACGCCGACGTGATCAGCGGTGCCGCGGACCCGACACTACGCCGCTGACCACCCGAGCCGTTCCTACCGACGACGTACGTCGGCTTGCCATATTCGCAGGAGCGCCACAACGCTCACCGCCGTGGCGATGATGGTGAGGATGAACCAGAACCACAGCCACGCTGTGGGCAGTGGGACGAGTACGAAGATCGCGACCGGGTACATCACCGCTGCCCTACGCAGTCGCTGCTCGTCGGCCATCCGCTGACGCAGCTGTTGTGCAGCGGAGACTTCACCAGCGTCTGGTATCAGCTCGCTGACAATGATCCCGCGCCACACATGGAGATTCGCGGCGAAGGCTCCCACCAGGAACGTCAAACCCAACAGCTGCACCAATATCGGCGGTTCACCAGCGCCCGGGTACGAGAACGACAGGGTAATCACCCCCAGGACCACGGCGCTCACCGTCTCGATGAAGATCAGCCACCGGGCTGGCCGCAGTTCCTGCAGACGGCGACCAGCCGCACCGTTGTTCATCAGACCGGAGTCACTGCGTCCGCTCGGATCAGCTCGTAGGCCTGCGGATCGAATGCCGCGGTCTCGCGCCGATACCGCCAGGTATGGCCCGGCCAGATCGTCGTGACATTGCCCCGGTGGTCCTGGTACCAACTGACACAGCCTCCACTGGCCCAGACCGATGGCTCGAGCGACTGCTGCAACCCGGCGTTGTATGCCGCCTGGACGCCCACGCGTACGTCGACGGCGGCGACACCCTGGCTCCGCATCATCGTCAAACAACTGATCAGATAGGCGATCTGCGATTCGATCATGTAGATCAGGCTGGTGTGGCCGACTCCCGTATTCGGTCCCGCCATCAAGAACAGATTCGGAAAACCCGAGACCGTCGTGCCCTTGTATGCCTGCTGACCGTCGCGCCACGCCTCTTCCAGGCTCCGCTTGTCGGTGCCGAAGACGATGCGCTGGAACGGACTGTCAGTGACGTGAAATCCGGTGCCGAAGATCAGTACATCCACGTCGTGGATTTCGGCATTCGCGCCATTCGTTACCACGCGCCCGGGCTCGACCCGGTCGATCGGTTGGGTGACGATACTGACGTTAGGCTGCGTCAACGCGGGGTAGTAGTCGTCGGAGAGCAGTACACGTTTGCATCCGAAATCGTAGTCGGGAGTGAGCGCGGCACGCAGTATCGGATCCGACACCTGTTTCCGCAGATGCTCTTGGGCCTCACGTCGACCGATCTCGAGCCAGGTCTTGTTGCCCATCAGCCCCGGCACCGATAGTTCGCGCAGCCAGTACTCCCAGGCGCGCGAGATTCTGTCCAGCACCGGCAGCAGCCCGTTCAGCCGCTGCCGCCAGGCGGGAATCGCACGGTCGCGACGGGGCGTGATCCATGAGGGCGTCCGCTGGAACACCGTGACCTGCGCGGCCTGCCGTTGCAGATGTGGGATGAACTGCACAGCGCTGGCGCCGGTACCGACCACACCGACGCGAAGCCCCGCGAGGTCCAACTGGTGATTCCATCGCGCGGAATGAAACACAGGGCCACCGAATGATTCCAGACCTGACAACCTCGGGACGACGGGTTCGGACAAGGGCCCCTGGGCCATGATCAGAACGTTCGCGATCAGTGGCCCGGCGCTGGTCTGCACCTGCCACAGCTGGCGTTCGGTGTCCCAGTCTGCTCGCTCGAGAGCGCGATCGAAGTCGATATGCCGGCGCACGCCGAAGTCGTCGGCGCAATCGTTCAGGTAGTCGAGAATCTCTTGTTGTGGCGCGAACCGCCTGCTCCAGTCCGGCTTCTGCGCGAACGAATACGAATACAGCCGCGACGGTACGTCGCACGCGCAGCCGGGGTAGACGTTGTCGCGCCATGTGCCTCCGACCTCAGCGTCCCGTTCGATGACGAGCAAGTCGTCGAATCCGCTCTGCAACAACCCGATAGCAGTCCCGAGGCCGGAGAAGCCCGCGCCTACGATCAGAACTCCGACGTGGTTGGTCTCCGCCCTCCGGGGGCCTGTGGTTCGCGTGCTGTTCGGTGTCATTCGAATTCCTCACTAGTCATCTGCATTGAATCGTTCACATCTCGGGCTGTCGCGCCCTCATTGATCTATTGCAGGTCATCGATCCAATCTGTGAGCAGGCGCTTCACAAGATCTGGCTCATCGATCATCGGCACGTGGCCGACACCACCGATTTCGACCCAGCGGGCATCGGGAACCAAGGCGCGCCAGCCCATCCCATGCGGACGCAGCGGAATGATCAGGTCTTCTTCGGGCCATGCGATCAGAACCGGCGCGCCGAGCTCGCCATAGGACCGGGCCACCACCACGCCGGTGATGCGTTCGAAGATCGTCGCCGCGGCAGTTGCTTGCAACGAGGTGACAGCCGCTGCAGGACTGAGCTTGTCCGCTCGAAGTGCCACATCCCGAAATGCCTGCCGCCGTGCCCATTCGAACCGCATCATGAACGGAATCAGCCGATGGACTCGGCGGGTGAGCCACTGCTGGTTGGCGACCTTCCGGCTGATCGCCTCACCGTCCGCAGGAGTCCAGCCGCCGGCTGGGGAAATCGCGAAAACCGAACGCGCGCGCCCCCGCCGCGCCAACTCCATCGCCACCAGCCCTCCGAGGGAGTTCCCAGCGATATGCGCGGTGCCGAACCCTGCCCGATCCATCTCCACCTCTACCGCATCGACGAGATCGTCCAGCGTGACGACAACGGTGAGCGCGGGGTTGCCGATGTGCGCCAGCAAGTTCGGAGCCAATACGCGATGCCGCTCGACCAGCGACGGAAGCAACGGTTCCCAGACCCGCCACGACATCGTCGCGCCATGTAACAGCACAACGGGTTCGCCGTCGCCTCCGAGAAAGACCGGTGCATCCGCTGAGCGCTGCGACGTCCAGCTCAGCATCGAACAGTCCTGCCGCGACAGGCCGTCCAACCCCTGCCATCAAGACCGTCGTTGCCGCCAAGCTCCAGCGTGCCCTGCCCGCCGTGGTGATCACCCACGGACTCGACGCCAGCAAATTCCGGCGTCACGACCCACCGATACCAATCGCGCCGATCATCAACGCGGCCATCGCCCCCTTCGAAAATGGACCCACAGCTATATCTATCGTAGATCGTACTCTCGTTAATCATACGAACGATAATACTGTGATACTTAGTTCCTGAGGTGAGAGGTACGTCTCACCGAAGACTCGCCGCGCAGTCACCTGACAACTGCCAATAAGTAGGGGTTACTCGCCAGCTGAACGAAGTAGGAGCATCCGATGCACCTGTTTCCCGAGAAGTTCGACGCTCTCGTCATCGCCGCCGCTGTCGCGGCCGCCGCCGCGACGCCGTCCGAGGACGAGGTCCGCCGGTACACGGACCGCGTCCTCGGACCAAGGCCGCCGATATCGCTGGAGATCCGGTCCTGCGGGCTGAACACGATCGCGACTGGGCTGCGGTCCCGGCCGCCGAGCAGGCATTGGCGGTGGGCCGAGATGCCGAAGCGCGTGGCGCGATCGCCGCTGCGGCGGAACATTTCAAGTCAGCCCGGCAGGTAGGCGACGGCGTGCCGCGAGCGGCGCTGTGCCATGCGCAACTGGGCCGCTACCGTCAAGCGCTGCACTACTGCGAGCTTGCGGCCGCCGAGGGGTTCGCCGAGCGGAGGACCGCCTTGGCCACTACCCGCACCCTTGCTGCCGCGTCGACTTCGCGCAACGGCGTCGGGCACCGCGCTACACCCATGCCCAGACTGGGATCAACGGTGCCCGAGTCGATCCCGACGACTCCGAGGACCCGAACCGGGAGTCGATCTCGGCTTGCGCGCTTCGATTCTGCGGTCACCGCCGCACCCATGATCACGCAATACGCGGTGTCGACGAACCAGGCCACCCACGGTTTCATCAACCGGCCATCGACATCGACCTCTACCGCGGCGTCCACATGATCGGTTTCCCATGCCGCATTGCGGTACTGGCCAGCGCTGGGCCGCCTGAGGAACACATCGAAGTTGCGTCGCGACCGCTCACCTTCGCGCAGACCTGCGATGTCGCCGCGTGTCCTCACGGATCGCACGATGGATCGTCGACAGACTCGGTGCCGGTGCGCCGCCGTCGGGTTGACGTTGACGCATTTCGCGGTGGAGTGCAGAGGCATTCCCACGCCACTAGGCCAACCGAACGCGTAGCTGGGCGTCGATCCGGAACCGTTCGCTCTCCGGTGACGTCGAGGCAAGCGCGCTACCGACCATTCGATCACGACTCAGGTTGTGTCGGTGTGCTCGTATTTACTGACACGAAGTGACGATCCGGTACTGACAGTTCAATGACGAGTCCCAGACAGCAGTAACCTCGCTGCTTGCAGTCCGCGCCCACAGCAGCAGCGCCGACACGGAGTTGACCGTCGATAGTGGCTGCTTGTGTGCGTGGATCGCCAGAGTCCCCTACCCACCAAGGAGGAGGACGCCGGTTGCGAGGAGCGCAAGAACCTTCACGGTTTCCAACCCGACGTAGACGTGATGCGCGCGTGAACGGGGAGCATCTTCGCCGTCCAGGACACGATTGGACCGACGCGTCAGCCAAGGACGAACACCTGCCATCTGCACGATAAGCACCACGACCGCGGTCATCGCGGCAGCTACTGCCGCGGCCCGCGCACCGCCGACGATGACGGTGAGGACCAGTATTGCCGCCCAGGCAATCTCGACGCGGTTCAGGGCACCGAAGACAAGTCGCCCGATTCCTAGCCCTATTCGCACCGTCACGTCGGGTGCCCGGAATTTCAGCGGCGCCTCCAGGAACGAAATGGCCAACACCATTCCCAGCCATAGGAAGGTCACCGCGATCGCGACCGCGTGCATGGTTGTCATGTGGGTCCTTCCGATCTACGCGCCGAGACGGTGAGGGCTCCCCCCAACCGTGGTGGCACGCTGTCATTCAGGGAAATTCAGCTCGGTCGCACCCCGAGTCGAGGAGTCGGGGTGTGAGCGGCGCGCTGCTCACACCGGGGCAGCCGCCCAGCTGTCCGGCCCGAAGACCTCGTAGTGAATGTTCTCCGGTGCCACGTCCTTGGCGAGTAGTGCCTCGCGCATGCCGAGCATGAACGGCAGCGGACCACACAGGTACGCCCTGGTGCCTGGCGCGATGGTGATCTCACCGAGGTCGGCGCGGCCCTGCCGAAGGCTTCCTTCGGGGCGGCGGGCGCCGAGGTCCTCGTACCAGCGGTGCATGACCGCGAACGGCAAACGCTCGACCAGTTCGGTCAGTTCGGCACGGTGAGCGTGGTTGCTGGGTGAGCGGTCGGCGTGCAGCACCGAGATCGGACGCGAGTCATTGGTTTCGGCGAGATGGCTGAGCATGCCCATCATCGGCGTGCAGCCGATACCGGCGGAGACAAGGAGCAGTGGCGCGTCGTCGTCTTGGAGCACCAGGTCACCGAACGGTGTGGTCACGTTCAGCATGTCGCCTTCGAAGACGTTGTGGAACAGGAAGTTCGATACTTCGCCAGCCGGGATAACTGACCCGTCCGCCAGCGTCTGGGCGTCGACGCGCTTGACGGTAATGCGCCAGTCATCGCGCGAGGGTGCAGAGGACAGGCTGTACTGACGGATCTGCCGCGCACCATCCGGCAGATGCACACCCACCGACAGATACTGCCCCGGAGCAAACGACGGCAGGGGAGCACCGTCTACCGACGTGAGCACGAAGGAGACCGTGTCAGCCGACTCGTGGCGGCGGTCGCGGACACGCACCTGACGCCAGACATCGCCCACCGCGACACCTGCAGCCTGGTAGAGCCCGGCTTCCATCGAGATCAGTGTCTGCGCCATCAGCCAATACACTTCGTCCCAGGCGGCAGCGACCTCGGGGGTGAGGGCGTCACCGAGCACCTCGACGATGGCTTCGAACAGGTGCGTGTGCACGATCGCATACTGTGCGGGCTCGATTCCCAGCGACGCGTGCTTGTTGGCGATTCTGGACAGGATCAGATCGACACGGGCCTGATCGGGCTCCAACTGAAGAGCCGCGAAAGCGGCGATGGCCCCGGCGAGAGCCTTCTGCTGGCCGCCCTGTTTCTGGTTTCCGCGATTGAACAGGTCGCGTTCGAGTTCGGGATGGGCGGCAAACATCTTGCGGTAGAACAGCGTCGTGATGTCCTCGATGGCAGCACCGACCGCAGGCAGGGTGGCGCGGATCATCTCGGTCGCGGTGGGCGAGAGCATGTCATTCTCCGATTGTTGACGAAATGTGGGGGACTGCGCCGACCGGCGGAGGCAGGGCGAGCAGGACGGCTCGGGTGGGAGTCTGGGTGAGGTCGTCGATGGTGAGGGTGTCCAGCGACTCGAAGAACGCCTCCTGGGCGCGGCGCAACGCCGAGCGCAGCAAGCATCCCGAGCGCAGCGGGCAGGGATTGGCGCCGTCGCATTCGACCACTTCCGCCTCACCTTCGAGGCGCCGCGCGAGCCATCCCACCGAGGCGGTGTGACCGAGTTCGGTGATGGCCAGGCCACCCCCGCGTCCGCGTCGCGCGTCGACGATGCCGAGCTCGGAGAGCCGGGTGATCACCTTCGTGGCATGTGTGTAGGACACCGACAGCTCGTCGGCGATGCTTCGGCTTCCGGGGCGCTCACCATCGGCTGCCACAGCCAGGCGCATGACGATCCGCAGTCCGAGGTCGGTGAACCGGGTGAGCTGCATGACCAGACCGTACTTTAATTCGCAGATGCGATACTAGTTTTGTGACGGGTGTTACGCGCCGGCTCAATGTGTGCACGGGCCAAGTGATCCGGGGTGCTACCGGCCCCGCACCCCAACCCCTGAGCAAGGTTGCGGACACCACCTGCGGAGACGGTCGGAGAAGCGCTGGACTCGGTAGCGTGGTGGCGGTACCTCGAAGTGGTTGGGCTGCAGGTGAGCTTCGCCGGCGAGGATCGGTTTGAGCTGAAGACCCATGAGGAAGGTTGTGCACGATGGAGAAGATGTCCCTGACAGCCTTGGCGCGCCAGCAACTCGAGCTTGCCAGCGCCGCGTCGAGTGGCCGAAGCGCGCGCACGATTTACGGCGGTCATGAGCACGTTCTGCGCCAAACCTTGATCGCACTGGCGGCGGGACAACGTCTCGACGAGCACGAAAACCCGGGCGAGGCCACTGTTCAGGTCCTGCACGGACGGGTCCGGCTCACTGCCGGTCAGAACAACTGGGAAGGTCGTTCCGGAGACGTGTTGATCGTGCCCAACATGCGGCACTCGCTGGAGGCCCTCGACGCTGCGGCAGTGTTGTTAACCGTGGCGAAGCTGGGCTAGGGACCGAACGCATCCATCGTGGGCCAGCTCCGCGGCGTCTCGGCGCGGATGATGCGGGGCACCTCCTCCGACGATCGAATGCCTCGGCTGCGTGCTGGCGAGGCGATGGGTGCAATACGCACTTGGCAGGACATCGCCAGGCTTCGGCGTCGCGAGCTTGGTTACGGTGTGGTCTGGGTCAGGTCGAGTGTCGCTGACTGGCCTGCGACTCGACTGGTGTGGGTCCACGGAGGTGAGGAACTCAATGGCGGTGCCGAAGTCCAAGGCCGCGTTGCTCGATGCCATCGTCGACTGCTATCAGAAGCTGACTCTGGACCTCGGCCGCGTTGCGCCGCAACGGGCGCGGGAGTTGTCGTTGCCCGGGCATGCGGCGGGAACGATGATGAGCCCAGCTGACCTTGTTGCGTATCTGATCGGGTGGAACGAGCTGGTGCTGTCGTGGTTCGAGTTGCGCGCGCGGGGTATCGAACCAAGCTTTCCCACACCAGGATTCACCTGGACCCAACTCGGGGAACTCGCTCAGAAGTTCTATCGCGACCACGCCGCGGAGTCGTGGATAGATCTGCTGGCACGTTTCGCGGCGGCCGAAGAGCAGGTTGTCGCACTGGTCGGATCCATGAGCGACGACGAGCTGTACGGTGCGCCGTTCTATGGCAAGTACACTGCCGGCCGGATGATCCAGTTCAACACCTCCTCGCCTTACACCAACGCGCGCAAGCGTATTCGTGCATGGCTGCGCGAGCATCCAACCGTGCACTGATCAGGTTCGGCGGTCACCGCGACCGTCAGCCCGACACCCGGCAGGGACGGGGGTATCCGAGCACAAAGGGCCGAAACCGCAAGAGCGGCGCTGATACTGGCGATGGTGATCAGCCGATGCACTGCGGGTGATCAGCGGTTCGGTACTGACATCAGTTCGCCGGCTGCCAGCGCGGCCGTCGTGAACCGGCTTTCCAACTCTGCCGACTCACCCGGACCGAGGGTGAACGATCATGATCGGGCACTGGCCACATTGGATCAGAGCGTTGCTGGTGGAGCCGAGCTGCAGTCCGGGGAAGCCGCCGCGACCACGGTTGCCCACAACGACGAGCTGCGCCGATCTGGACCAGTCGATCAAATGATGGGATGGACCCGACAGGTAGACCTTCCGTTCGACGGCAATGTGCGGATACTTGTCGGTCCAGCCGGCCAGCTGCTCGGTGATCAGCTCGTGCGCGTCGGCTTGGGCGCTGCGGCTGTCGAGCAGGTCGGGTAGCCCAGCGAACCATCCGAACCGCAGGTCGCTCCAGCAGTGGACTACCACGAGTTCGGTGTGGCGTTCACAGGCTTCGGCGAACGCGGCTCCTACCGCAGCGTGGCTGGAGTCGCTGTCGTCGATTCCGACGACCACGGGCCCGGAGTCTCGGCTCGGCTGTTCGGGTTCGGAGCCGCGCACGACTACCACGAGGCCGTGTGCGTGGGCGGCGACGGCGAGCAGTGTGGAACCGAACAGGCCGCCTCCGCTGAGCCCCGCAGCGCCGAGAGTGATCAGGTGCGCGGTCGTGGATTCCTTGACCAGCACAGGGGCGGGGGTGCCGTCGACGGTTGCGGTTTCGATGACCAGCGCGGGATCGACGGCCTGGGCCAGCCGTCGCGCCGCGGCCAGGCAGTCGGCGCTGAAGTCGCGCATGGCCTCGGTGACCGAGGCCATCGGCAGTTCGTAAGGGTCGAGCAGGATGTGGGCGGCGGTCAGGTCGACAGCGTGGACGATTCGTAGGCGGCGATTGCGTGCGGCGGCTGTCTCGGCAGCCCATCGCACGGCCGGTGCGCCGACTTCGGAGCCGTCGATACCGACTACGACCGGAGCCTCTGTCGGCGGGTCGATGTGATGGGTGGTCATGACCTTGGTCCCTTCGACTGTTGGGCTGGCAGTGGTGCCCGGCAGGCCTCAGGATTCGCCGTTGGTGGTCGAGGGCAGGTGCTTGGCGCAGATGGCGTCGACGAATTCACCGACCGTGTGATCGGGTAGGCGACGGGCGAGGTCTGCTTCGGTGATGATGCCCACCAGTTTTCCCTGGTCGGTGACCGGTAGCCGCCGGATTTGGTGCTGTTCCATCACCGCCAGGGCATTCTCGATGTCGGCGCCGGTTTTGATGGTGATCAACTGCTCACCTTGGGCGAGTTCTCCGGCGGTGGTGGTCTTGGGGTTCTCGCCGTGGGCGATGACTTTGAGGACGATGTCGCGGTCGGTGACGATGCCGACCGGGTGTCCTTCGCCGTCGCAGATGGGTAGTGCACCGATGTCGAGTTGGTGCATCCGTCTGGCGGCGGTCTCCATCGTGTCGCGCACACTGATGAACGTGACGTCGGCGTGCATTACAGCGTCGGTCGTTGTCATGGGGCGCCTCCTGGATTCGGTGTTGTCCTCGGTTCCATCATTCGACCGGTGGCGGGTCGTCTACGAGGGCATATGGTCACCACGTCAGAGGAACTTCAGACAGTGGACGTTTCGGCCTGTGCAGACTCGCGACGAGGCCGATGCCGCTCATCTACGCGTCTCTCTGATCATCAGTACCGCCTTACCTGGCTGAATGCCTTGATTGATGCGATCGAGGGCTGCGGTGGTGTGCGCCCAGTCTTCGATCGAGCCGATATGTGGCGTCAGGGTTCCGGCCGCGGCCAGTTGGACCAGTTCCTCGAGGTCTTCCTTGGGATCGGTTTCGTCGTCGCTGTACACGAAGTGGGTGAATGAGAAGCCCTGTCCTGCGGTGAGGAAGGAGAAGAAGTCGAGCGAGATCGGTTCGCCGCTGGCTTGCCCGTACCAGACGACGTGGCCCCCTGGCGCGAGAGCGGCAACAGCGTGAGCGGCGGTGCGTCCGCCTACCGACTCGAAGACGACATCGAATCGACCACTCGGGGCGGCGGCACTGGCTGTGAATACGCGCCCCGGCGCCGAGTAGATGCCTCGACGGCTCGGTCTCGCGGACCATGGCATGGACCTCCGCGCCATGTGCGCGGGCCAACTGCACCAACAGATAACCGACACCACCGGAAGCGCCGGTGATGAGAACCCGCTGACCGTGGAGGTCACCTGCAACCCGAATCAGCCGCAGGGCAACCATGCCCGCCAGCGGCAATGCCGCCGCGGTCGCCGTATCCACTGCCTCGGGTAGCGGCACCAGCCTCTTCCAATCGACTGAGATCTGCTCAGCCCCCGCGCCGCCTTCGGGCAGGTGCACGACCGCGCGAGTTCCCTCCGACGGTCCCGATCCGTTGCCAGCAGCGCCGATAACGGTTCCGACACCGTCGATGCCCACGCGCCATCGGCCCTCGGTGACTTCAGATACAACACGTCGGCTCGATTCAAACCGAACGCCTCGACTCGTACCAGGGCGGTTTCGGCGCTACTCCGAGGTGGATCGGTGTGCTGCAGCTCGACGGCCAGCTCGGCTGTCTGTGTCTGAACGAGGTGACGCACCAACTCTCCTGAAAATGAGAGTTGAACTTCCAGTTCTCGACTGGTAGCGACAAAGTAGGAGTAGGTCTACCGTTTCGAGTAGGGTCGGAGCATGAAAGAGCGTCGCGACGTCACACGAAACAGGACGAAGATCCTGGCAGCCGCTCGTGAGGTCTTCCGTGACCAAGGCCCTACCGCATCCAACGATGCTGTAATCTCCGCAGCCCAGGTCGGTGTGAGCACGTTCTACCGGTACTTCCGAACCCGGCACGAGTTGTTGTCGGCCGTACTGACAGAGCTGGCTTCGGAGGCGGAGACGGTAGCCGAGCGAGCCCGCGACATCGACGACCCATGGGCCGCGTTCGCCGAGGTCTTTCGGCGCGGGTGCGTGCTCGAGGGCGCCGACCTCGCACTCTTCTACGCCGTGGCCGACGAGTCACACGAGCTCGCAGCCCAAGCCGCTGAGCTGACAGAGGCGATCGTCGGGCCCAGTGTGGAGCGTGCCCGGGCAGCGGGGATGCTCGATCAATCGGTCGACGTCCACATTGTCGTCGATCTGATGAGCGCCGCGCACAGCGCACCGTGTCCGGTGCGCCGAGATACCCGCGCCGAGGTCATCCTTGCGGGACTACGTCGGCGCTCTGGAGGCGAACAGCCCGATGATTGCGGAGCTGCCATCCGTTGATCGGGAAGACCGGCGGCGTTGTCCTGGTGGGTCAGGGTGGGGTGTTACGGCCACGATCCAGTGGCAGCGATAGGAGGACTCAGCGCGGTCCTTCGCGGCTCGTTGGGAGTCGACATCTTTGCTGTGTCCGGTCCGGCGATGGGGCATCGAAACTCGGCCTGATTCCCGTGTCGGGCTCGGCGGCGTTTGTCAGGGCAGGGGAGGAGCATGGCCCAGGCCGTAGCGCCCCACCGCCGCTGCGCTCGTGACTGCCCTCGGGCAGCGAAAGACCGACCTCGAGGTGATGATTCCGTCCGAAATGCCCTCACCTCAGGGTCTTCGGTTTCTGGTGTGCGAGGCTCGGGTGAGGCGATGATCGCAGTCATGACCGTCTCGGCGAACTATCAAACCTCTGGAATCGGTGCATCCTTGGTGGTTTCGGCGCTGCGCGTACCTTTGCTGGCGCGGCTGGTGCCCCATGTGGCCGAGCTGCGCTACCGAGGACGACGGTCGGGACGGCACATCGCGCTGCCGGTGCAATGCGCGCACATCGGCGACACCATCGTGGTGCGGGTCGCGCGTGCCCAGTCCAAAGCCTGGTGGCGAAACTTCACAACACCGCACCCGATCTCGATACACCGCGATGGCCGAGGGGTGGAGGCGATCGCCCATGTGGCTTTTGTGGGGACTCTCGAGCACGAGGAGCTCTCGGGGGTACTACCAGCAGGTCTTCCCCCACTGCGAGGTTCCCATAGCAGACCCGCTCGTTGTGATCGAGTTGCCCACACACTGCGCTGCCATCGGCCGGCAGCGAGACCGCATGCCTAGCGACCGGTTGTGGCGTCGGTGGAGATGACAGTGCGGTAGGCGAAACGGTGGGTCGCGCAGTGACTCGTGTTGAGGTCATGGATGGTTCGCGCGCACCGATGGGTCTGGCCACCGCAGCCCAGATTGGCTGTGCGGGCTGCTGGCAGCGTCCTCACCGGCTCTCTCTGGTAGCTCGGACAGCCCTTTCGGGCTCGTCGTAGCGATCGGCATCGCCGGCGGTGTCGTGAATGGCGCAGCGATCGTCTGGTTGCTCGTCGCCATCCTTGCCGCGGCCACCGTGTCACCGGGCGCGCCGAGAAATACGCAGTGAGCACTGCTGCCAGCACCGCCGTCTCGGCGGCGGCTGTGGCGATCAGCGGCCAGGTCATCGCTGTTGTCCTCCTTCGCGATCGGCGCCTTCGATCACCCGCCGATGGCCACTGTCACGCCCCGATGCCGCATCGCGAGAACGCCGCGACCGCCGCTGTGGTCCGCGCGCTGACCGACGACGACCCTGACACCACCCCGCGCTGATCCCGCGGGCTTCGGCGTCAGGTTCGGTTACGACCCTGCTCTGCAGGGCGGTCTGCTGGTGTGTCCACACGGCGGGGTCCTCGGGCGACCTGGGTTGCTGTAGCCCGGTCGGTTCCGCCGAGCACGGCGCGCTTGCGGCCTTGGTCTCAGGGGATGTAGTCGTGGGGTCGCGATGGCTTGCTCGTGTGCAGGTGGTTGTCGAGGCAGCGTTCGGTGATCGGTTCGAGCTCGGTGAGGATTTCACGTTGTGTCAGATCATGGTGCATGGTGGTGGTCTGTCCTTGTGCAGTCGATGAGGCGAATACCGGCGACGATGGTGGTCTCGATTTCGATGACCGAGTCCATGGTCTTGTCGACCCAGGGGGTCAGAATGCGCTCGTAGCGGGCGATGCGAGCCGGGTCGGTGACCGGGCGCGCGAGCCCGGTCACCGTGACCGACCAGCCGAGACGGCCGATGGGGTCGATGTCGTCGGCTTGGTAGGTGACCACCACCGCGGAGTTGGCGCGGACCGCGGTTGTCAGTTTCGAGGTGATTCCGGTGCGCACGATGACAGTTTCATCGTTCTCGACGAGATGATTGACCGGTCGGACGGCCGGCAGGGCATCGCGCATGAACACGATCCGGCCGAACGGTGCCGAGGCGAGTAGCCTCAACGCGGCGTCGCGGTCGAGGTCGATGACGCGCCGGTCCGGTTCGGTGTCGTTCACGAGTCCATCCCTGTCTGTGCGGCGGGTCGAGAAGTTGGGCGCGGGCCGGGCTGCGGCGTACCCGGCGAGGACATGGGCTCCACGATGGTCAGGTCACCGTCGTGGCGGCGGTACAGCAGCCGGCCCCGCCGATCATCGGCGGCGGAGAAGAACAGGTGCGGTAGCCCGTAGGAGCACAGGCGATCGGCGGCCTCGAGGTCGGTGAGCTGTAGTGCAGGACGGGAGCTGACCGAGACGGCTATCGCGTGTGGTGCGGTCGGCGGCTGCATTCGATGCTGGCGGGCCAGCCGCACCCCGAGGGGGCCGGCCCAGTAGACGATCGCGTCTTCGCCGGTCTCGGCGTCGGTGAACAACTCGACGTCATAGTCCATCGCGTCCATGACCCGCACTGCGGTCTCGACGTCGACGGTGGCCAGAGTGCAGCGCTTGCCGCCGGACGATCCGGCGAGGTCCGGTCACCACAGCGAGGGCTGGTCGCGACGGATCGGGCCAACACCGCATCGTCGCGTTCGCAGAGTCCAGCCGCGTGAGCAGACGGTCCAGCCGCTCGGCGGCGATGGCCGCCGCGAACTCACGAGGGCCGGCGATCTGGATTCGGATCGGCTCGTGGTGTCGATGACAGTTCAGTTGGATCAGCTGTTGTGCCCCGGCATCGGAGGCGGCGGTGACTCGCACCCGTCCGTCGCTGATGCCGTGGCCGCGAAGTACATTGCCGATCTGGCGGGCTGCGCGGGCGGTCGTGGTGAGGTCGACCGGTCCGTGAGTGGTGACCGTCAGTCCCGAGTCCAGATCAGCTGAGGGCTGTTCGGTGGCTGCCACGCGACGCGTCCCCGCTTTCATGTCATCGAATTGTGTGTGGTCTGTCTGGTGCCTACATCACCATCGCGGCCCCGCCGCTCCGTAGGGCTGAAAGACACATCACGAGAGGACCTTCGGCCGCGCCTGCGATGGCACGGACGCAACGCGAACGGAGCTCCCGGTTGCCGCCCCGCGAGGGCCGCCCGGTCGCCTACCGCGAGGAGCGCTGCAGGTCCCTGTTCAGCTCGTGCACGCTGCCCCATACTGGCGTCGCAACGGATCTGCGGTGTATCCGAGCGGCGGCTCTGCCAGCGGGTCGTAACGACACGGCCCCAGCGAATCCGGGTGATTGGCAGCGCCCTCACATAGCTCGGGGACACGCGGGTGCTCAACGGGGAGTGACTGAACACGCTCGCCCTCCCGATACTGCGCAGTGCCGGGTCGCGGGTACATCCGGCCGCCGCCCCGGTCGGTCACCCATGCCGCGACCACCCAGCCATCTGAATACTGCTGTCGAGCCGGACTCTCTGCCGTCACGGCTTCACCACGTGGTTGCGGCATGAGATGCGACCCGGCCAAGTTCGGGAAAAGCGCTTCTTGTCCGAAGTTGCCGCCTGCCACACAGCGGCCGTGAGATGATGAGAGCGCGGATATGTACTGGTTGGACGGGGAAATTGTCCGTGTTCGAGCCCCTCGGAGAAGTCCCTCCTGCGTTTTCCGTGCAGCGGATGCAACTCTGCTCACAGCTCGATCCGGTGAGTGGTCGATGAATGACGTCGCTGTAGCGGGTTCTGGCCCGGCGGCGTGGCCCGTTTAGTGCTCGTGCTCGTTGCGAGCGTCCCGCGAGCGCGGCGTCACTGACAGCCCGCTCTGGTTTAGTCCGACGCGAGGTGGTTGCTGTGTTTATGGAGTTTCAGTTAGCCGCCGATGTCTTCACGAGGATAGTGCGGAATCGTCTTCGTTCCCTTCCGATCTGTCTCGACCATGAGTTGCCATTGTTCGACTCGACGTATGTTCTGGACCGCATAGACGTCGAAGACGGGACGTCTGTGCAACGTGAACGGCGGCTCGATCGGACATCGGGAACGCCGGTCGAAGTCGATGCAGCGACCAACCCCGTCGGAATCATCACCCCGACAGGATTCTTGTCCGGCTTCACTGCCAGTTTTCTTCAAGTGCGCCAGCCCGTGACCGTTCATCTTGTGTCTCCATCCGACCTGCGGGCTCATGCCGAGGCCCCGTCACCTTCGATCCCGGTGGCACTAACCGTCGTGTTCAACGTCGATTTGTGGGCACCGAACAGCACTCAGGGTGGCGGTCGTCCGCTTCTTCGATACAGCCTCGGCTACATCGACTACGGCATCTATGACCCCTTCATTCCCGCGACCAGCAAGGCTGCCGTGGAGCAGCGGCTGGTCGGCCTCGCACCGGCTCCGGTCGAAATGGATCTGTCAGGGTTGGATAGTGCGCTGGCGGGGGAGGGGAGCGGTGCTGTCAATGCGGTGAACTGCGGGATCGTGTGCGACCGGGCGGCGACCCGTATCGCGATGCGGATCGACTTCCAGGTCAACGGTGTGCGCGGCGGAAGCGTTACCCGCGCCTTCTTCGAGCAGGACCCCGCCGATCTCCTGCGAGGCAATCAATGGGCCGTAGCCCTGGACAAGGACCGGATCGTCGAACAGGTACGCGAGCAGGTCCGAATACCGCTGAGCGCGTCGACCGATCTCAATCTGGTCAGTGGTCCCGTCGCCACGTGGCAGCCCACGCAATGCGCCGTGCGTGTTCACGCTGAACTCGAACTGTTCGATGCGTGCCCGTTCCTCGTGGACGACATCGACATGGATGTCGACGTCGATATCACCGCTTCTCTGCATGTAGCCGACAATCGGCTCACGACCCGGGTGAATATCACAGGTGAACCATCCGATGTTGGGGAGACGATACTGTGCGCCGTCACCGCCAGCCTGCTGTGGCCGTTCATCGGCCCCCTGCTGCTCAAGGACGAGGAACTAGATGACGGACTGGGGTACTACTTCGCGGGCCTGGCAACCGCTCCGATAGTGCCGGCCATCGGCGTATTGGCTGCGATCTACCAACAGGATCCCCCTGACATCTCGGAAGACCTCGGTGCCGAAACCCGCAAGATCGACGATAGCAACTACGAAACTGTCCAGCCACTTAACGTTCGGATGGCATTGAGCCCACCGATTCGGCAGCGACTCAACTTCGAGACCGTCTACGGCACAACGGATCTGCTGGTATTCGCAGGATCGGTCGGTGGCCTTTCCGAGGTGAAGCCCGGCACAACCGCGCTCGACCAGTCCGAGCTGGGATGGTTTGTCGACGGGAGCTGCCGGGGTGGTGGCTTCGGTATCGCCGCGATCGCCACGATCACGGTCAACGGGTCCATGGATACGCCACTGTGCTCCGGGCGGATCATCGACGATCCCCTCGGTGAATACCGCCTCACGATGGAAGGCAACAACCTCATCGTCCGCGAAACCTTCCGTCCGGAATTCATGGCGCTCGCAGAACGATACCCATGCCAGGTACGCGTCATCACCAAACGAGGTGTCCGGACCATTGTGTATCCGCCGGTGAATCCGATCACCGACGCCGAGAAAAAGGACTTGGAGGAACTGCGTCGGAACTTGAACAAAATGTGTAAGGCATGGCGTGACAGCTTCCATATTCCGGAAATCGTCGGCGTGCCGAAGCCCCAACCGATGGAACATCCGGATTGGACGCTGTGGCAAATAGCAGTACACAATCTCGCCACCGACGACGAGGTCACCATATCGACCCTCGACGAAGTAGCGCTGGCAACCTTGACAGCGCCACAAACAGGCGTCGTATTCACGACGCTGCTCCTCGCCGATCCCATCGACCAGCTACAGATCTCGCTAGCACCTGCCCGTGACTCCGACCGCCGGCCCCCCTCGATCACAGTGCGTCAACTCCACTACGCCGCACGAGCCGATCTGCGGGTCCGAGGCAAGCTCAGCGACCTGTGGTTCGAACGCGACGGCAACCGTCAATTGCTCAAGCTGCACGACAGCGTCGGTAACGCGAACATAGACACCACTGTTGCCCATCATCCTGTCGCCGTCCTCATCGGGGAGCCGCCGGACACCGTCGACCCGAGCGGACTGCCCACGCGGCGCACCGGCACCGGCCGGCGAATCACCACACATGCACAAGACGCCAGCGAACAAGCCCTGCGTACTCTCCATGCAGCTGCGTCTGTGTCGGACGCGCACCCGGTCAAGTTCGTCTCGCACCCTCGAATCGGCGGCATCGGCAAAGCCCTGTACGTCCGAACCGCTGATTCGATGATCGTCTACGACACCACCGATCCTGGCAGACCTGCAGTGAGACAGCGGTTTTCGGATAAGGCGTGGTTCGAGGACTCCATTCTCGGGGGCAATCAGCTCGCACGCTACGACGCGGACAACAACCTCATTCGCCTCTATCACTGCGTCGGCGTTGCAGCCGACGGACGCATGACCTGGTACAGATCACACCAAGGCGACGCCTAGATAGCCAGGGCCACATGCACTGGTCGGCGCGAAGACTCGGAACCCGACCAGGGCCGACGGCGTGCAAACCCTTCGGCCGCGCCGTGGGAGCCGTGGCTGATGCGAACAAGCTGCACCACACGAGCACGCGGATGTTCGAAGATCGGTTTCCCTGGGGGACGGGCTGTCGAAGGACCAAAGTCCCCGAACTCGATGCCTCCGGTATCGGCTCGCCACGGTCCTGGGGCCCTGTTCGGATGACGGGTGTTCGCAGAAGCTGTGAGGTGCGACAGAAGGAGAGTGCCATGCATCGAAGCACGGAACTGGCGAATACGAACCTGCAGATCTCGGTGGGCCGTCACGTATCGGCCGCGGCAAGCGACTACGCACGCGAGAAGATCGGTGGGGCCTTGGAATACGCGGGCGGGCCCGTGCTCTCGGCACGAGTCCGGTTGGAAGGGCATGCCGACCCAGCGGTCACCGATCCGACCGTCGCCCAAGCGAATGTGAACGTCGATGGGCGTGCGGTGCGCGCTCAGGTCTCGGCCGCGTCGGCGCGTGAGGCCATCGATCTGCTCGCGGCGCGGTTGCGGGGGCGCCTGGAGCGGATGTCGCGGCGCGGGGAACCGGTGCGCGGTCACCGCTTCGGGCCCGATCCGCACGTGTGGCACCACGGGGCCACGCCACGTCCACGCCTGCCGTATTTCCCCCGCCCGATCGAAGAGCGCGAGATCCTGCGACGCAAGTCCTTCGCGTTGGCCAGCCAAACCTGTGACGAGGCGGCCAACGATATGGCGTTGCTGGACTACGAGTTCCACCTGTTCACCGAGGCGGGCAGCGAACTCGACAGTGTGCTGTATCGCACGGGGCAGACCAGCTACCGACTGGCTCAGCTTCATCCACATCCCCAGGCCGTCATCGATAGCGTGGTGGCGGTCACGATCAGCCCCACACCGCCGCCGGCTCTGAGCGTTGAGGGCGCTGCCGAACGCCTCGAGCTGACGGGATGGCCGTTCGTGTTCTTCGTCGACCCCGAGCTCGACAGGGGTTGCGTGTTGTATCACCGCTACGACGGACACTACGGCCTGATCACCCCCGCCGCGACTGCTGCATAGGTGCCGGGCGGACCGATCACGCCGTGAACCCACGGCGTGATCGGCGGTTTCGGCTGGCGAGCTTCGAGTGACCACCACCGTGAGTGCGCCGATCGCTCGGATATCCGTCTTGTTGCCCGTATTCGAAGCGCCCTGGCGCTTCTCAGCGCCGTCGACCATCCGGACGACCGGACCGACGCACAGCCGCGCGCCGGACACGGAGGGGCTTTCGGATGCTGATCAAGTGTCCACCGTCCTCACCGCTGATGACCCGATGCTCTGTCGGGCGCAGCCGCGACGCGGTGGGATCGAAAGGCCGAATCACCTCATCCTCGAGGAGGAAAGACATGAGCATTCTTCCGGCTCACCGCCCGGGTCTTGTGCCCGATCTGAACACACTGTGGCATGCCCTCGCCCACGCAGGATTGGGATCCACGATCGGGACTCATCTGCTGGCGGTGGAGGACAGCATCGATAACGGCCGCTACGTCGTGCGAGCGGAAATCCCCGGCGTCGACCCCGATAAGGACGTCGAGGTCAGCGTCGAAGGCCGGCAACTGACGATCAAGGCTCAGCGCAGCGAACAGCACCAGCACAACGGGCGCTCCGAGTTCACCTACGGCTCGTTCTCTCGGTCGGTCAGCCTGCCCCAGAGTGCCGACGCAGACAGCATTGAGGCGACCTATTCGAATGGGATCCTGACCGTCAGCATTCCGGTCGCCGAACCCGAAGCTGCCGCCAAGAAGATCGCAGTCAAGACCGCCGACTGAGCACGGTGTGCGACAACGGATCTGGTGCGTGCTCGGAGGCCCGCACCAGGTCCGAACTGGAACACCTCACCACCTCGGATCCACACGCTCTCAGGTGTGATGCGAACGGAGCCCTTTGTGACTGTCCTCGACGCGGTGGCCGCGTCCGCGCCGGGCAACCAGGAAGTGATGATTGCTTGCGCCGAGGTCGTGGTCAACAGCTGTCTCAGGGTGCCGCCCGATCCGGTCGGTGTCATCGTATTCGCCCACGGAAGTGGCACGGACCGGCACAGCCCGCGCCACCGCTACATGGGCGAGCTGCTGGCCAGGCATGGCTTTGCGAGCCTCACCGTCGATGTCCTCACCCCCGCCGAGGCGGGTAGGCCTGACAGCCTGTTCGATGTCGAACTGCTCGGCGATCGTCTCATCGAGGTGCGTGGCTGGTTGCACGCGGTGCCGGCGCTGCGTGAGTTGCCGACCGGGTTGCTGGGCACGGGCTCGGATGCTCCTGCAGCATTGTGGGCCGCCGGCGAGCTCGGTGCGATGGTCGGCGCGGTGGTTGTGCGTGGTGCTCGGCCCGATCTGGCAGGCGCGCGGCTGACTCGGATTACCGCGCCCACGCTGTTTCTGGTCGGTGGCCTCGACCGGCGAGTACTTGCACACAACCAGTGCGCGGCCGAGTTGATGCGCAGTGAGCACCGCTTGACTCGCCTGATGTCACCGGGCCGGTCACCGCTGGATTCCTAGCCGACGCGCCGAGCCGCCTATCTCGCCGCGGTGTGGTTCACAGAACAGCTGCTCACCGACGCGTCGCGACCGGACACGCGGCGGTGCAGAGGGACCGGCCCACGATGACGTCGCAACGCGCTCAATGCGTTCTGTCGGTGCGATTCAGCGCCGGGTCAGCTGGTCGGCATCGGTCCTCATCACGACTGTCGGTTCTGGGCGGCGTCGATGAGCTGTCGAACTGGTGCGCTCGTGACCGACCAGACACCGAATCCGGTGTCTATCCTCGCGGCACGGACCGCGACCTCCCACAAAGCATCGCCCAAGGCGTCCTCGCTCACGTCGCCGAGCACGGTGGTCCGGAAGTCCCGGTCGGTCGCGAGTTTGGTCCACCATGGCTCGGACCGCCGTGAATAGTAGTTGGCGAACGAGGGGTAGTACTCGCTGCCGGCGCGCGGGGGCCGCGTGGTCCCGCGGCCGGGCCTGGTCGTGATGACCAGTGCCGCGATCGCGTCGAAACCGCAGAGCGCGTCGAGTATCGGATCCCGGTCGGGGATCGCGGTGCCGGGTTGCGGATCGTAGGTACTGTCGTCGACCGCGTACGGGCGCAGCGCAGGCAGACGGTGAGTGATCCGGCGCGCTGGTGGGATCAATCCACCGCCTTCGTCTTGGCTGTTGATCTTCGGGAAATGGTTCTGGCGGCTGCCCATGACCAAGCCGTGCCCGAGCCAGATCGCCCAGTACTCATCGGGAGATGGCTGCAGCGCAAGCTTTCTGACGATCTCCCACTTGCCCAATCGCACGGCGAGCCCGCCCAGTGCTTCGACGCGGAAGATGATCTCGAGCCACAGCAGCGCGAGCAGTTTCCCATCACCAGACTGCGGTGCCGGCGGTGTCCGGTAGATCAGGGCGAGCTGATCGATGACCGACGCCGCGACATCGTCGTCGTCGACGGTGAGCGCGGTGCCGGCCAGGGAGATCAGCCGGTCCAGGATCGTTCGGTACTCCTCGAGGTCTCCGCCGTCGGCCGCGGCCAAGGCGTCACCGGCCGCGCGCAGCAGCAACAGCCGTACCGGCACGAGGTCGCGTTCGCGCAGTAACTCGAGCACCGCATTGTCGAACGAGGCCTGATCCAGTTGCCACGTCAGCGCCTGCACCGGACCGCGGGCGATGGATTGGCCTCGGACGCCGGCCTCGATCGCGGCGACTGTTGCAGCGAACTCCTGGCGGTGCTGCTCGCGCAGGCGTTCGTCGCGTTCGGCGAACAGACTCAAGACCTCCGATTGCTCCCACCGCGCACTCGAGGTGCCGCGCCGAAGGAAGACGTCGCCGGGCCGGAACACTGTCTGCTGCTTGTTGTTCGGCTTGGTGTACTCACCGATCGCCTTCACGACGGTGAATCCGAGCGAATGACGCGGCACGAACACCAGCACGACGGGGTGTCCGGCTACCGTGTGCTGGGCGGGAATGACCTGGGTCGGGTGGAGGAATTTCTCGAGCTTTTGGCGCAGGTTCGCTTCGTCGAACTGCTGCGCCAGTTGTGTGGTCATTTCCCCGGTCAGCTTGCCGCAATCGTCAGCGCCGATGACGATGTAGCCGCCGCAAGCGCGCATGGCCGCAACGTCTTTCGTGAACTCCACCAGCGAGGGATGGTCGTTGAGATCGACCACGCGCTTGTAGTCCAGGTTCGTCAGCTCGGTCCCCACCCCGAGCAGCTCTATTACCTTCTCCTCCGAAACCACCGGCTCGACGACGATGGCGTTGGGCTCGCTCATGTGTGGCAACGTACTACGCGCTGCCCACGCACTACGGCGTCCGAGCAATACCAAGGCGCCGATGCACCCTCGTCGACGACGCGTCAGAGGGTCGTGGATAGATCATGGCATCTGGGTTGACGGATTTCGGTCGCCCGGCGCGGATCACGGATCGGGTCAGGTGTTCGTGCAGGGTCATCGCTTCCGGTCGGCACGGAGAGGTCACCGGCAAGGTCGGCGCACGAGGCGTGGTCGGCGACGCCGCGGACGGCTCGGTGATCGACCCAGTGGCATCCGGCTCGCCCATCGCAGCGCCTCGGCGGTTTTGCTCCGGCGCCACGGCGGGACCGCGTCGGCCGCGCCACTGCTTGACGCGTCATCGAGATGGTTCCTGGTCGGCCGAAGGTTCCCCGGCGTGGGCGAAGGCCCCCGGTTGACAATGCCGGTATATTTTCCGGTATGAATTCATACCCGGAACCTCAGGATGTGCGTGAAGACCTCGGCGACAAGACGCTGCACGCAATCGTCACCGCCGTCGACGGTGCCCGAGAAGACCTCCGGGAGTTCCGCGAGATCAAGCCGGGCTGGTTCGTCGACTTCTCTCAACGACTGGTCGCGAACTTCATCCATGACCGGATCTGGGCGCACATGAAGTTCGCTACGCTCGACAACCCGGATGTGACGATGATCGACGCCGAGCCTGTGCGCGAGGTCCGCCATGGCAGCAAGTACCGACTCCGGATCAAGCGCCACAGCCACGCCGCGGCGATCGAGACCTTCCCGACCAAGGCTGCTCTGAACTTCTGGTGCGCCACACCCGCACTTCCCGGGCTCGAACAGTGGAGCCTGGCGATCGGCTACATCTGGGATGGAGAGCTCGGCGAGATCAAGCAGCCGGTGATCTCGTTCCGTGACAGCAAGAACAAGCCGCGGTGGATGGTCGAGCTCGACACCGGACATGCCGCGGCAGGCGGTGAGTTGGTGTTCACGCCCATCGACCCTGTCATGCCCGCGATCGATTTCGACCTGTTCGACGGGATGTCCGGGCAGGCTGAACCCGATGCCCTGTGAACAGCATGGGCGATGTCATCCTGACGGCGCGGCGGGCGGCGGGGATGACTCAAGAAGAACTCGCCGAACAACTCGGCATCCAGCAAGCCACGCTGTCGCGGTATGAGAACAACACTCGTACACCCGAGCCGGACATGGTCGCCAGGCTCGCTGCGGCGTTGTCGCTGACGCCGGAGTTTCTGTCGAGTTCGTTCAGCCGGATGCAAGGTGCCCTCGCAGGCGATGTCCACATGCGTCGTCAACGCACGGCGAAGGTCTCGCATTGGAAGAGCGGGGAGGCGCGGCTGAACATGTATCGCATGCGTAGCGCGTTCCTGCTGGATCGGATCGGCATGCGACCGCAGAACCAGGTGCCGACGTTCGAACTCGATACCGCCGCGACAGCGACCCCCGCCGATGCGGCCCGGTTGACTCGGTCGCAGTGGCGGATGCCGATCGGTCCCGTGCGGAACCTGACTCGATGGCTGGAATCGGCAGGTGTGCTGATCTTCGAGGAGGATTTCGATACCCACCGAATCGACGGCATGTCCCAGTGGGCCAGTGACTATCCGGTGATCATCGTCAACGCTGCGCAAACGACGGACCGCCGCCGGTGGACATTGGCTCACGAGCTGGGGCACCTGGTCCTGCACAGTGTGTTCGTCGTCGATGATCGAGAGATGGAGCGCCAAGCCGACGAGTTCGCCGCCGAGTTCCTGATGCCCAAGCATTTGATCGAGCCGGATTTGTCGGTGTTGAAGCCTGCGAGACTGATCGACCTCAAAGCCACATGGGGTGTATCGATGCAGGCGATCTACGAGCGTGCCTATCAGTTCGGGCGGGTCACGGGCGAGGAACGCACCCGGTTCTATCGATCACTCAATGCTCGTGGGTGGAAAGCCAACGAACCAGGCGCCGACCGCATCCCACCCGAGCATCCGGCGTTGGCGGCCACCATCGGCGAGGCGCTGCTCGACAAAGGTCTCGACAGGCAAGAAGTCCTCGCGATGACCGGAAGCTCCGGGGACGCCGACCACGATCAGTTCATTCCGGCGCGAGTGGGCGGCCTGAAACTGATTCGCTGACGCCACCGAGACCCGTTCGCCCGCGCCGGAGACGATCTCGGACAACACGTACGCCCGCGACATGCAGTTTTCGTTTGCTCGAGGATCCGTCGACGAAAACGGCGTACTTCGATTCGGGAGCTGGGCCGGCTCGGCGGCGGCATGATTGTGTCGACCGCGAATGGCGGTCCGCGCTGACCTTATCGCGAGGCAACGCGGGCCGCCCTCGGTTACAGCCACCCGGGCGCCCAGATGGCGCCGGGGGAATCAGTTTTCGTCGAGCAGCTCGCGCATCGGACCAACTAAGGTGGTCGCGGTGTGCGATACCGGCGCGGTCACCGCGTCGCAGCGTCTTGCTCGAGCGCGGTTCGATGCCGGTGGTCAGGTCGGGCGAACACCCGATCGGCCTCGATTCGGGCGTAGGCGAGGAATCGATCGATGCCGGTCGGTGCCGCAGTCGGTTCGGGAACGATCGACACCGCGCAGCGGGTGTGGCCCAGCGCGGTACGCCCCATACCCTGCTGGGGTGGCCACAACGTGCGGTGATCGCGCGCTACGACAACCAATTGGGCGGTGCTGCTGAACCTTTCGAGCGCGGTCCGTGGGTGACCGAAGTAGGTGATCATGCTGGTCCGCACCGACGGAAACCGGACACCCAACTCGGCCACCAACGCCTCGACGTCCCCGCCGACTGCAGACGACGGAGCACCGGACCGGGTGAGCTCGACGACCACCATGTTGGTGGCTCGCTCCTGCGCGGCGCGCAACCCCACTGCCAGGGTGTCGGCGGCGCCAGGGTTCACCGGGTCGATCACGACCAGGATCGGGCCAACAGCTGATGCCACGTACCGCAGGGGCCGAACGACGGTGACGGGGCTGTGCGCCGCCGCAGAAACCGACGACGCGACCGAGCCGAGCATCGTCTGCACCGTGCGACTGTGGCCGAGGCTGCCGACCACGACCTCGGACGCGGTCGCCGAGAGGTCGATCAGTGCGGTCGCCAGATCTCCATGCAGGGTCAACTCGGCGATTTCCGTGCCGGGGTGTGCGTGGTTTGCCTCCACCGACCGATGACCGCCTGCCGCGCTTCGGCGAGGATTCCGCAGCCGCGCGGCCCGAGTGCCGGTCGTCGTGCGACATGCACCAACTGCAATGGCGTGTGCCGGGCAGCGGCGGCGACCGCGGCCCATTGAGCAGCGCGGATCGCTGTCGGTGGTGATCCGTCGACACCCGCGACGACAGCGGCAGTGTCGATGCCCGAGCGCGCGTCGGCGGCGGGCGGTGTGTTCATGGCCGCTCTGCCGAAGTGGCGGTTTCGGTCGCGCCCAGTTGTGCTGCCCACGCGGTCGCGCGCTGGATTTCGCCGCTGCACAATGGTCCGGTCATGTCTTCGACCAGGAAGTCCGCTGGTGGGGCCGCGAGGTGATAGCCGAGGTGGCGCAGACGCTTGCCGATACCCTTGGCCGCTGAACCGGGCAGCCAGGGTGGGTGGGCGATCTTGGTCCCGAAGGCGGCCGCCGCCCGCAAGGATGCCACGGGCAGTGCCGCGTCGAGCCATTCGCGGATCCCGATCTCTATCTCGACCGGGGCGTCGGTCTGCCCGGCGGCGTCTTCGCGGGTCGCGGCGCGGCTGAGACCGAACGCGTGGGTCGGGGCGCCGACCACGAGCAGGTCGACATCGGGTGCCGGGCGGTTCACGGCCTCGGCGACCGGGCACATCGTCACCTCGAACCGTGGCCGCAGACCGACCGCGATCGCTTCGGCGATCTCGGCGGTGTTGCCGAACATCGATTCGTAGACGATCTGTGCGTGCATCAGTTCCACTCCTTCGGGCGCCGCGAAGCGCTGCGGGCCGGCTGCGGCGCGACGCCGAGCGCGGCGATGACAACCGCCAGCATCACACACACTGGTTGCAGCCAGCTCAGTTCGCGTAAGACCAACAGCTGCAATAGGATCCAGCCGATCAGTGCACAGGCCGCGACCATGGTTGTGTGCTTGGTGCGCGGGCCGTCCTGGGCTGTGAGGGTGACGACGGTCAGAGGCAGCCCGACCATCACCGCCAGTGCGACACCGGCCAGAATCGGGCTCTGCCACGGCAGCCGGGTCTCGGTCGCCGGGCTCAGTGCCAGTGCGCCGGTGATCAGACCGAGTGCGCCGGCGAAGGCCCACGTCGCCAGCAGCCCGGCGATCACGCACAGTACGGCTCGGCGAGGGTCGAGCCGGCGCAGGTAGGTCGAGATCATGGTCCCAGCGTGGCGGGTCAGCCCTGTTCGAGGTCAGGGGCGAAGGTCCCCGGTGCTGAGGACCACTGTCCTGATCCGGTGACGTTCGGCCGTCCCGTAGGCCGGTGCGAGCCTCGACACTGGAACGATGTTGATGCGTGCATTGCCGGGCCTGGCGCAATTCCGGGGCTATCGGCGAGCATGGCTGCGCCCGGACGTGGCGGCTGGTGTCACCGTGGCGGCGTATCTGATTCCCCAGGTCATGGCTTACGCCACCGTGGCCGGGCTGTCGCCGGTGGTGGGTTTGTGGGCGGCGATCACCCCGTTGGCGGTGTACGCGGTGCTGGGGACCTCGCGTCAGCTCTCGGTCGGTCCGGAGTCGACGACCGCGCTGTTGACCGCGGTGGCGTTGGGGCCCTGGCCGCCGGTGACCCGCATCGCTACGGCGCGCTCGCGGCGTTGCTGGCCCTGCTGGTCGGGATGCTGTGCCTGGTGGGTGCGTTGATGCGGTCGGGGGTCCTGGCGGATCTGCTGTCGCATCCGGTGCTGGTCGGCTACCTGGCCGGGACCGCGGGGCTGATGATCGTCGGACAGCTGGGCCGGGTCACCGGTGTACCGGTCGAGGGCGATTCGGTTCTGGCACAGCTGGGTTCGCTGCTGGCCAACCTCGACCAATGGCATCCGGCCACCGCGCTGCTGGCCGGATCGGTGCTGGCGGCGCTGCTGGGTATGGCCAAGTGGGCGCCGCGTGCGCCGGGGCCACTGATCGTGGTCCTGGCAGCCACAGCCCTGGTCGCGGCGTTGTCGCTGCAACGGTTCGGCATCACGGTGGTGGGCAGTGTGCCCGCCGGTCTGCCGATGCCCGGCCTGCCCGCGGTCACCTTCGGCGATGCCGCGTCGCTGCTGTTGCCCGCGGTCGGTATCGCGGTGGTCGGCTTCTCCGACAACGCGTTGACCGGTCGGGCGTTCGCCGCGCGCCACGGTGAGCATGTGCGGTCCAATGCCGAGCTGGCAGCGCTGGGCGCGACGAACCTGGCCACCGGCTTCACCCATGGATTCCCGGTGAGCTGCAGCGGCAGCCGCACCACGATCGCGGATCTGCTGGGCGCCCGCACGCAGCTCTACGCGCTGATCACGCTGGCCGCAGTGCTGATCGTGCTCGACGGCGCCAATGATGTGCTGGCGGGGTTCCCGACCGCGGCCCTGGGGGCGCTCGTGGTCTACGCAGCGCTACGGCTGATCGACGTGGCGGAGTTCACGCGGCTGGCACGGTTTCGGCGCAGCGAACTGCTGCTGGCGCTGGGCACGGTGGTGGCCGTTGTGGTGCTCGGTGTCCTCTACGGGATTCTGGTCGCGATCGCGCTGTCGGTGTCGGATCTGCTGCGCCGCATCGCCCACGCCCACGACGCGGTACTCGGATTCGTTCCCGACCTGCCGGGCATGCACGACGTGGACGACTATCCGGCCGCCGAACCGGTGCCGGGGCTGGTGATCTACCGCTACGACGCGCCGTTGTGCTTTGCCAATGCCGAGGACTTCCGTAAACGAGCGCTGGCGGCGGTGGACTGGTCGCAGAAACGAAGTGCTGAACCGGTTCGCTGGTTCGTGCTCAGCGCCGAGGCCAATGTGGAGGTCGACCTGACCGCCCTGGACGCAGTCGAGCAGGTGCGCGCCGAACTGGTCGCGCGGGGCGTTGTGTTCGCGATGGCGCGGGTCAAACAGGATCTGCGCGATGACCTGGATGCGTGTGGGCTGAGCGGGCGCATCGGCGCCGAGTGGTTGTTTCCCACCCTGGCGACCGCGGTCGCGGCGTTTCACGCCGACACGGCCCGCGGTCGCCCGCCCCAGCCGTGACCTTCGGCTGATCCGAAGGATCGACGGTCACGGCGCGGGCCGTGCGGTCGGCTCAATCGTGGTGGACCACCATGACCGGGCATTGGGCGTGTTGCACGAGCCAGTTGCTGGTCGACCCGAGCAGCAGGCCCCGGAATCCCCCGCGACCGCGGCTGCCGACGACGACCAGCTGCGCGGTCTGTGACCATTGGGCCAGGTTCTCCCGTGGCCCGAACAGCTCGATCTCGCGGCGCACGACGACCTCGGGGAATCGCTCGGACCAGCCGGCCAGTCGTTCGGCCAGCAGTGCTTCCTCGGCGACGGCGAAGCCCTCGATCGGCATGTCCAGGTAGCTGGTGCCGCCGAACTGTCCTTGCGACAGATCGCTCCAGGCGTGCACCGCGACGAGCTCACTACCGCGCTGTGACGCTTCGGCGAACGCCGCACCGATGGCGGGTTCGCCGACGCTGCTGCCGTCGACACCGACCACGACCGGCCCGCTGCGTCGATCCGGATCCGGCCCGCGCACGACGACAACGGCGCCGCGCGCGTGCGCGGTCACCGCCAGCAATGTCGAACCGAGGTGGGCGATCGTGCCTGCGGTGTCGCGCATGCCCAGGACTAGCAGATGCGCGTGGGCCGAGGCGTCGATCAGCGTGCGGGAGGGGTTGCCGGTGGCCAGTTCGGTGGTGACCGTGATCGCCGGTGCCACGGCGAGGGCGTCCGCGCGGGCGGCGGTCAGCATCTTCTGCCCGGCCAGCCGGATGTCTTGCATCGTGGCGTAGATGAAGGCGTCGTAGGCGCTGCGTGGGGTGCGATCGGCGATCGGGTTGGTGCAGTGCACGATGTGCAGCCCACGGTCACGGTCGGCGGCGGTGCGCGCCGCCCAGGCCAGGGCGGTGTCGGATCCCTGGGATCCGTCGATCCCGACGACGACCGCCGCCGTGGCCGACAGGTGGGGGTGGTCGCTGTGCTCGGTCATGGTCGTCTCCTGGAATCGGGGTGTCTGTTCGGGCCGGCGGTTGGCGGTGATCACGCTGTCGAAGCCGTGGCCGGGCAGGTCGGTGGGCCGCACCAGGTGGCGTAGGCGACGGCGACGGAATCGGTGAGTTCACCGCTGGTGTCCACGACGACAGCGTCGGGCCAGTCGGTGGCGGCGGCTGCCATCGCATCGGCGGTGTCGACGGAGGCGTCGGATTCGCCACCGCGGCGCGCGCGGATCCGTTCATGGGCCAGATCGCGCGGGCAGACACATCGCAGCTCAACCAGATCGGCGTGCACTTCCTCGGCGAGCGTGCGGGCGCGGGCACGGTCGGCCTCGCCGGTCCAGCTCGCATCGAGAATCACCGGAATGCCGCGCGCCAGCAGTTTGCGCGCGCGATCGACAAGGGTGTCATAGACCAGGGCCTTGTTGGCTGCGGAATATCGTCCGGCCCCGAACCGGCCGATATCGCCGTCGACTTCACCAGTAGCTGCGAGTTGTCTGCGCAGGTGGTCGCTGCCGAGCACCACTGCTCCGGTCCGCTCGCCCAGTCGCGCGGCGACGGCCGATTTCCCGGTACCGGGCAGCCCGCCGATCACGGTCAGGCGTACTGCCCCGGCGGCCAGGTGGCGGGCGGCGATGCCGAGGTGGTTGCGCAGTCGCGCTGCGGCGGCGGGGTCGCCTTGCCCGGCGCGGATCAGATCGACTTTCGCGCGCACAGTCGCCCGATAGGCGATGTAGTGATTGCGCAGTGAAGCCGGTGCCGGATCGTCGGTCGCGGCAAGGTAGTTGGTGAGGAACTGGGCGGCCAGCTCGGGGCGGCCCAGGAATTCGAAGTCCATGGCGAGGAAGGCGATGTCGTCGAGGCGGTCCACATAGCGCAGTCGATCGTCGAAGTCGAGGCAGTCCAGCACCCGGAAACCGTCGGACAGGTCGAAGATGTGCTCGGCGAGCAGGTCGCCATGTCCGTCGACGATGCGGCCTTGGGCGATCCTGTCGGCAAACAACGCGGCCCGCCCGTCGAGGTAGCGCATCGCCTGGTGATCCAACTGGTCCACCAGCTGCGGATCGACGAGGTCGGCGGGCGCGGCGCGTAGGGGATCGAGCAGGGTGCGCCATCGCCCGCGCACGCCGTCGGCTGTGCCCGCGCGATCGACGTCGGGGCCATGTGGCGCCTGGTCATGGAACCCGACCAGCAGCTCGACAAGTGCGGCAAGGTCGGTCGCAGAAACCGTGTTCGCGACCAGCAGGGCCGAGAGGCGACGGTGTTGGGGCATGCGGCGCATGATCAGCACGGGCTCGCCCGGTCCACCTTCGGGGTCGTCGAGGTTGGAGACCCCCAGATAGACATCCGGGGCCAGCCGGGCGTTGAGCGCCAGTTCCCGCGCACAGGCCTGTTCCCGCAGGGCTGGGGTGCTGAAATCGAGGAAGTCGGTGCGCAGCGGCTTTTTCGCCTTGTAGGCACGCGTCCCGCACAGCAACACCACACCGGTGTGGGTCTCACACACCTGCGCCGGGGCCGGCGGTGCGGGCGCCGCATCGGCGGGGTTCATGAGGGCAGGACCAGCGAGGCACCCGCGGTCGCGCCGCCGTCGAGGACGAATTCCGAGCCGGTGGAGAAGGTCGCTTCGGTGACGATGAACCCGACCATCGCCGCGACTTCCTCGGGTTCGCCGAAACGCGCCAAGGGTTGTCCTGCGGCGATACTCGGGTCCATGTCCGCGGTCATCGGGGTGCGGATGGGTCCTGGGTGTACCGAGCACACCCGGATGCCGGCCGCGCCGAGCTCGAGCGCGGCCGCTTTGGTCAGCCCCCGCAGGCCCCATTTGCTGGCGACGTAGCCCGCGATGCCGGAGTAGCCGATGAGACCGGCCGTGGAGGACACGTTGACGATGACACCGCCACCGGCGGCGCGCAGACGCGGCGCGGCCAGGTGCATGCCCAGCCAGGACCTGACGAGGTTCACGTCCAGGACGTGGCGGAACTGTGAGGGCGTTTCGGTTTCGACGCCACCGAAATCGACGATGCCGGCGTTGTTGATCAGTACCGCGAGCGGACCGAAGTTCGCTTCGGCGTCGTCGAGCACCAGCCGCCATTCGTCCTCGTCGGTGACGTCGAGGTGGCGAAACATCGCTTGGGGGCCGATGGCGGCGGCGGTGTCGCGTCCGTCGTGTTCGAGCAGGTCGGCGACGACGACGCCGGCGCCGGCCTTGGCCAGGGTGTGCGCGACGGCCGCGCCGATGCCGCGTGCGCCGCCGGTGACGACGACGCTGCGTCCGGTCAGATCGGTCATGATGATCGAGCCCTTCTTGTGTGGTGTTTGTGGATGCGGGGGATGATCAGGCTGGGGACGCCGTCGCGGTGTGGGTGAGTGCGTGGTCGAGCAGGACTCGGCGTTCCGCGGCCGCGACGGCCCGGCGTGTGGCGGCGACGGCGTCGGGGGTCACCGACACCGACGTGATGCCCATGCGCACCAGGTGTTCGGTGAAGGCGGGCCGGTTCGACGGCGCCTGCCCGCACAGCGAGGAGGTGATGCCCAGCCGTCGCGCGGTGGCGATGATGCGCGCGATCGCGTCGAGCACGGCGGGGTCGGCTTCGTCGAACAGCTCGGCGCACTGGTCGGAGTCGCGGTCGACGCCGAGCATGAGCTGGGTGAGGTCGTTGCTGCCGATGGAGACACCGTCGATGCCCATGCCGACGTATTCGGGCAGCCAGTGCATCACCGAGGGGACCTCAGCCATCACCCACCGGTGCAGGCCGCGCTGGTGACCGAGTTCGCTGGCGTCGATGAGTTCCAGGCAGGCTTCCAGTTCCCAGCGGGTGCGCACGAACGGGATCATCACGTGCAGGTTCGGGCACCGTGTCCGGGCTCGGGCCAGGGCGGTGAGTTCGGCGGTGAACAGGTCGGGTTCGCGGATGTAGCGGTAGGCGCCGCGGTAGCCGATCATCGGGTTGTGTTCGACGGGTTCGTACTGTTCGCCGCCGCGTAATGCACGGAACTCGTTGCTGCGGAAGTCGGTGGTGCGATAGATCACCGGGCGCGTGCCGAACGGTTCGGCGATACCGACCAGTGACTCGCTGAGCCGGTCGACGAATTGTTGCTGATGCCCGTGGGCGATCAACTCACGCGGATGACGGCTGTCCAGGGCGCGAGTCAGCAGGGTTTCCGCACGCAGGAGACCGACACCGTCGACATCACCGGCCGCGACCGTGGCCGCAATGCCGGGGGCGGCGAGATTGACATAGATCTTGGTGGCGGTCGGCTCGGTCGCGGTGGCGGGCGTGTCGGTGCGGGTAGCGGGCCGACGGGGCGACATCTCGGTCATGCCCGCGCTGACCTGCCCGGTGGCACCGTCGACGGTCACCGCCGCGCCGTCGGTGAGGGTGGTGGTCGCGGTGCGGGTGCCGACGATGCAGGGAATGCCGAGTTCGCGTGCCACGATCGCGGCGTGGCAGGTCATGCCGCCGCTGTCGGTGACCACGGCCGCCGCACGCGACAGGGTCGGCAGCCAGTCCGGGTTCGTCATCGGCGCGACGAGGACCTCGCCGTCGCGCAGCCGGTCGCCCTGCTCGGGGGAAGCCAGGACCCGCACGAGTCCGGCGGCCACACCGGGCGCGGCTCCGATGCCCTGGATCAAGGCCTCGCCCCGGACCGCACCAGGGTGTGAACTCGTGGTGGCGTCGGTCGGTGTGGTGATCGGGCGGGCCTGCACGATCCACAGGTCGCCGTGGTCATCGAAGGCCCATTCCACATCCTGAGGGACGCCGTCATGGTGGGTCTGCACCGACAGCGCCAGCCGGGCGACCGCGCGCACCTGTTCCTCGGTCAGCACCGGGCCGGTGGTGTCGGCGGCACCGAGCTCGACGCGCCGGTCGCCGTCAGGACCGGAGACGACGGCGTAACCCTGGTGTCCCACACGGGTTTCCAGCAATGTCGGGCCCGCGGCGTCGAGGAGGTAGGTGTCGGGTTCGACGGCGCCGGAGACGACGACCTCGCCCAGCCCGCGGGCGGCTTCGACCACGACGCGGTCGCGTCGGCGTGTGGTCGGGTCAGCGGTGAACGCGACACCGGCGGTGCGGGCATCGACCATGGTCTGCACGACCACCGCCATCACCGGTTGCCCGGCCATCCCGCGCCGGGCCCGATAGGTCAGCACTCGGGGAGTGAACAGCGACGCCCAGCAGTCGACCACCGCGGAAAACAGTGCCTCGGTACCGCGAATGTTGGTGTGGGTGAGGTTCATGCCCGCAAACGATGCGCCGGCGCTGTCCTCACCGATCGCCGAGGAGCGCACCGCGACCGCCACGTCGTCGCCGAGTGCCCGGTAAGCGACCTGCACGGGCTCGCGCAGGCTCTCGTCCACGCCGATGCCGTGGACGAGAGCCTGCATCTTCTCGCACAGACCAGTCAGCGTGGCGGGGTCGCTAACGGCGGTGAGGGCACGATCATGAAGGTGAGCCAGTTCCGGACCAGCGGGGCTGTCGGTGAGCGCGTGCTCGTAGGAGGCGGCCAGAATGACCAAACCCGGCGGCACCGGTAGGCCGGCGGCGACGAGTTCGCCCAGATTGGCGCCCTTGCCGCCGGCCCGGTCGGCGTCGCCGATTCGCAATTCACCCAACTCGGTGACGAACTCGCCCATCGGGTACCTCGATCCGCTCGGATTCACTGGTCTGTTCCCAGCTTCGGCCGCCACCGCTGGGTCCCGATACGGTCGAAGGTCCCGGCTGGACGGGCATTGGTCCTGCGCGGCCCCACCGGGCCTCGGTGGGACCGTCCGAGCCAACGGGCCGCGACGATCGTCGCGAAGAGGTCGAGCAGCATCAGGTCGACGGCTTCGCGCGCGACCTCGGCGCCCGGGGCGCGCATAGCGAAGCCGATATCGGCGCAGATGTTTGGCCGGTCGTGCCGGTTGTTCCCATGCGACCTTGACCACTGGGCGCCAGCTGACCATCCGAGTCGCAGCCACGGTTTGTCTCCTCGAACTGCGGGTGCGGCTGGGGAACCGACGAATACTTCATCGGGCTCGCCCCCGATATCACAGTCTCTGTGGCACGTTTTGGCGTCGACATTCGGGACTTGTCATACAACGTGCGCCAATTGTCCGAGGGAGATAATTTCTTTCACTGTCACTGAACGCGCCCTGATAGCATCGAGGCGACAATGTCGTCTGTCGTGAGGAGCGGTTCTCATGCATCGATTTTCAGTCATCGTAGCAATCGTGACCGCTGTCGCCGTTCCGCTGACAGCTTGCAGTGACACCGGCACCACTGGTGGCGGTGAAATCACGTACAAGGTGGGCGGTACAACGCAAGCGTCGATCACCTACACAGACGGTGGAACGCAGACTTCGCAAGAAACCGAGGCGCAGATCCCTTGGGAAAAAACGGTTTCGACGAAATCCGACGCAATCGTGTACCAAGTGAGTGCACAGAACAGCATTCCTGGAAGCGATTCGGTTACGTGTGAGATTCTTCTGGATGGTAAGAGCGTCAGCGCTAACGAAGGCAAGGGTGAGTTCGCGATCGCTTCCTGCCAATACACGCCGGACTAGTTCGCAGGTATCGCGCGCGGACCCCCACCTCGGCCAGATCGCGCACGAGCAATGTCCAAATACCGTCGAGCGGCGACTGGCCCGGAGCGTAGTGGCGGGAGGTGAGGTTGAAGCTGCGGTACAGGGGAGGGGGTGGTGGGGCGCGGCTCATTCGTGTCGGATTGCGATTTCTGCCGAGACGTCGGGCAGAGGCCGGGGCAGGGGCGGTGGCCTAACGAGTTGGAGCGGTTGCGGGATGAGGAAGTCGTGCAGCGGTTCGCCAGGGTGTCGGTGATGGGGCGAAGCCTGGGGTGTACAGGGCCATCGCTGCTCGGTTTGGACAGTTGGTGCCCATGTCGCCCGACCGCGTCCTGCGCTTCGCTCGACCCACGCGCCATAGCGGCTTCTTCCGCTGGCCGGATGGCTGCGGACTTTCCGTCGAAAAGCAGACCGGACTAAAGCCGAAATGCCCGACCCTGGAGAACAAAGATCACGACCGCAGGCAGGGCCCGCAGGGGACTGGTTGACGACCAACGGCGCCCCGGTCGAGGACGCTGGGCCCTGGTCGCCCACGCCCCGTGGCTGGTCGAATCGAAGAAGCCAGCCACTGCGACGATCAGGAGAAACCATGCCCAACAACCATGATCCACTGGCTCCGACGGTCCACATCGCTCATGTGTGGCTGCGCGTGGTCGCCGACAGTCTCGACACCGACGACCACCGCTTCGCCCTGCGGGCGGTGCGCGCGTGGCTGCATACCGTGCGTGATCGGATCGGCATCGACAGCTCGGCGCACCTGAGTGCCCAGCTGCCCGAACTGCTGCGCGGGATCTACTACGAAAACTGGGTACCCAGCCACCTCCCGGTTCGCCACGCGCTGCATCCTTTCATCACACAGTTCGCCCGGGAAGCCGACATCGACCCCGCGGAGGTACCCGCTGTCGTGGCCGCGGTCACCTACGCGCTGGAGGAGAAGTTCTCACCGGGCCTGCTCTCGCGCGTGTTCGCCGGACTGCCGATCACTCTCTACCGCCTGCTGTACGGGGCGAGCTCCAACATCGCGGGCGAACTGCACCTGCCCGAGGACCTCGGTCCCGACACCCAGCCCGCACCCGACCGGCTGGCCCGGCTCGAACAACACACCACGACGCTGACCGAGGCCGTGCTGGCGCTCTCACATGGTCTCGAGCAGTTGCCGACCGATGCCGCCGGCTCCTCCCGGGCCGCCGAGGCGGCCCGCCGCGCCCACGATCTGCTGCTGGCAGGTGAGGCCGCCAAGAGCCATCGACCGGCATGACCATAGCCGAGACGAACGAGGCCACCGATGACGAACCAGCAAACCCCTGACCTGGCCACTGTCCGTGCGGTCTTCGAGCGTGCGGCGCGGGCCCCGTCGCTGCACAACAGTCAGCCCTGGCACTGGTATTGGGACGGATCCGAGGCCGCGCTGACGGTGGATTCCACACGGCTGCTGCCCGCCACCGACGCGTTCAACCGGGAGCAGGTCCTCGGTTGCGGGGTGATGTTGCATCATGCCGAACTCGCGTGGGCCGCAGCGGGCTGGGACACCCGGACCTCGCGGTTTCCCGATCCGACCGTGCGCGCGCACCTCGCCTCGGTGCGCCCGGTCGCAACACATGCTCTCACCGAACCCGAACAGCTGCTCGGTGCGGCGATCGATCACAGATACAGCGACAGGACCGCGATGGACCCACCCTCGGAGTGGGTGACCACGCCGAAGGTGCTCGAGTTCCTCGGACACCGATCCCACACCGAGGTCACCTTCCTCGATGACAGCGGTGTCGCCGAGCTGCGCCGGATATCGGAACTGACGACACGGTTGCGCCGCTACGACCCGAAATACGGTGCCGAACTGAACTGGTGGAGCACCAGCCACGACCTGGGTGGCGCGGGCGTCCCCGCGACAGCACGTCCCTCGGCTGCTGACCGAGCTCATGTTCCGTTGGGCCGCCAATTCCCGGCCGGGACCGCCGAACCGCCGGAAGCCCGTGCAGACGATGCGGCCCGGATCGCGGTGTTGTCCACCGAGGGCGATGCGGCCCCAGACTTGCTCGATGCCGGTTACGCGCTGTCGGCGGTGCTGCTCGAGTGCACAGCCCAAGGCTTGTCGACCTGCACCGTGTCCCACGTCGTGGAGGTGCCGTCGGCGCGGGCCATGCTCGCCGATCTCATCGGCCATCGCCACCCCCAGGTATTGGTGCGAATCGGCACCGCGTGTTCGCCGCCGCCGCCGCGGACTCCGCGCCGCCCGATCGACGCCATCATAGAAATGCGCCCCCGACACGGGTGAGCGAACGACCCCAGCGGCAGTCGAATTCGCCGCTGGGCCAGACCCGGGTGGGGCGGTCGCGGGTGCCCTGACTCAACGACCGCGTCGTGAGGGTCGGGTCAGGCTAGTGGCCGAGAACCTCTATCGCGGTGAGGATGGTCCACAGTGGGGCCGGAGTCGTTCCAGCCGACGGCGCGGATGGTATGCACCGCCAGCACCGCACCGCCCAGACGTCGCGCGCATCGGGCGACATTGATCCCACCACCTCCCGCGGACCGTGCGCACCCGCACCCGCGCACGCGTTTTCCCTTCCGGCAGCAGTCGGTCGACATCGAGCGACAGATCGACCGTCGGGTTGATCGTGAACGTGGCGATGACGCTCGACTGCTGCGCGCTGTAGCCATGCTGTCCTCGGTCAGGGATGGTCGGTGGTGATCGCCCGGGCGTGGGGCAGCTCGAGAGCGTGGGCGATCCGGTTCGTCCACTGACGCACTGCCTGCCAGTCACGCAGGTCGCCGTAGCGGGTGCCGCCCAGCAGTCGAAACATTGTGCGGGCCCGCCACGACACCCCTTCCCGCTCGTACTTGCCGGCGAAGGCGGCGTAGTCGCGGGGATGCAGTGCGCCGATTACCGCCCCGATCTTGCGGGGGATCTGGCGGCCGGCCCACCGTCCGATCGGCCCACGCAGGGCGGGCCCGAGCCCGACAGTGAACAGCCAGACATCCATGCCGCCCAAGGCGGGCAGGTTGGCCCGGATGTAGGCCGATGCCTGCGGCAGCAGATCCATGTCGTGGATGGCGCTGCCGATCACCACGGTGTCGACTCCGGTCAAATCCGGTGCGTGCTCGATGTCGTGCAGCTCGGCGCGCGCGCCACGCGAGGCCAGTTCCTCGCAGATGTATTCGGCGATGTCGCGGGTCGAACCCTGCGCGGTGGCGAACAGGACCGCGACGCGGGGTGCAGATGTTGTGGTCATGACCCTCAGCCTCGCTGCCCGGAGCCGTCTGCGGTCAGAGCCGTGATACCCACAACCCAGGGACCAATGGCACCGACAGCCCCAGCAACCGCGCGGGCGGGGGGCGGGCGGTGACCAACGCGCAGCGGTGCGGGACCTTCGACTCTCCTCGCCAGCGTGAGTCCGGGGCGACGATCACAACCATGACGCACCAACCCGCCATCGCTGTTTCCCGGCTGAGCAAGTCCTTCGGCGCGACCGCGGCACTGGACACACTCGATTTGACCGTCCAGCACGGTTCGGTGCACGGATTCCTCGGACCGAACGGGGCAGGCAAGACGACCACGATCCGGATCCTGCTCGGGCTGTTACGCGCAGATACAGGAACCGCCCGTGTCCTGGGCTGCGATCCCTGGGTCGACGCGGTGGCCGTACACCGTCGGCTGGCGTATGTGCCCGGCGAGGTCACCCTGTGGCCGGGAATCACCGGCGGGGAGACCATCGACCTGCTCGCCAACCTGCGCGACGGCATCGATCCACGCCGACGCGCGGAACTGCTCGACCGGTTCGAACTCGACCCGGCGGTCAAGGCCCGCGCCTACTCCAAAGGCAACCGCCAGAAGGTTGCCCTGATCGCGGCGTTGGCCTCCGACGCCGAACTGTTGCTGTTCGACGAACCCACCGCGGGCCTGGATCCGGTCAAGGAGATGCAGTTTCAGCACTGCGTCCGCGAGCTCGTCGCCCAGGGCCGCACGGTGCTGCTGTCGAGCCATCAACTCGCCGAAGTCGAGGCGCTCTGCGATGCGGTCACCATCATCCGGCGCGGCCGCACCGTGGAGACCGGCGCCTTAGCCGAGCTCAAGCATCTGCGCAGCACCTCGATCGAGGTCCAGACCCAGCGGCCCGCCTCGGCCCTGGCCGACCTGCCCGGCGTGCACAACCTGGTCATCACCGGCACCACTGCCCGCTTCGAGGTCGACACCGCAGACCTCGATCATGTCCTGCGTGCGCTGACCGACCTCGGCGTCATCGCCCTGACCAGCAGCAAACCGGCGTTGGAGGACATCTTCTTGCGGCACTACACCGGTGACCAGACCGTGGCTCCGTCATGACCACCGTCGCCGCGCACCCCGAAACCGCCGGAGTGTCCACCCTGATCCGGTTCATCCTTCGACGTGAACGCCGGATCCTGCCGTGGTGGCTGGCCGGGGTGGCGGCGTTGATGGCACTGCAGTCGGTGTCGAGCCAGAACTTCTACGACACCCCGGCCAAGCTGGCACAGCTGCGCGCCACCATGGCAGCCAACGCCGCCGTGGTCGCGATGGGCGGCCCGACCCGCCTGCTGCAAACAGTCGGTGGCGAAGTCGTGTTCGAAGTCTTCGCCTATCTCGCTGTCGTGGTCTCGTTGATGAACATGTTCCTCATCGGCCGCAACACCCGCACCGATGAAGAACTCGGGCGAGCCGAACTGATCAGATCGGCGCCGGTGGGCCGGCACTCGACCATCCTCGCCGCCCTGATCACCGCGATGATCGCCAACTGCGCGGTCGCGGTGATCGTGTCCGCGACCGCCGCGGCGACCGGACTGCCAGCGGCCGGGTCAGTGCTGGTGGGGGTATCAGTCGCCGGTATCGGATTCACCGTCGCCGCGGCCACGACCGTGGCCGCCCAAATATTCGAAAACCCGCGCACCGTCTACGGCGCCGTCACCGCCCTGATCGCGGCCATGTATGTCGCGCGAGCCGTCGGCGACGCCGGCCGGGACGCACTCGCCTGGGCCTCGCCGATCGGCTGGGGACAGCGCACCTACCCCTACGTCGATGACCGCTGGTGGCCGGTAGCGCTGTTCGCCGCAACATCAGCGATACTGATCGGGGTCGCGTTCGCGGTATCGCAACACCGCGACTTCGGCGCCGGACTTCTCGGCTACCGGCCCGGACGCGGCTCGGCCTCGGTGCTACTGGGTTCGCCTCTGGGCCTGGTATGGCGGCTGCAACGCGGCCCCGTACTCGGCTGGGCGACAGGCGCTTTCCTCCTCGGCGCCGCCTACGGTTCTTTCGCCGACAGCATCGAGCAGTTCCTGGCCGACAATCCCGACCTCGCCACCTACATCGGAGCAGACGCCCCACGCGAGGCCGTCGACTCCTACCTCGCGTTCACACTCGCCATCAGCGCGCTGCTGGCCGCCGCATGCGGAATCGCCGTCGTCCTGCACGCGCGATCGGAAGAGTCCGCCGGACGTTCGGAACTGATTCTGGCGGGTCCGGTCGGGCGCGTGCGCTGGCTCACCGGCTACGTAGCCGTGGCATCGACCGCCACCACGGTCGTTCTCGCCGCCGGCGGACTCGGTGAAGGACTCGCCCACGGCATACGGACCGAACAACCAGAGCAGGCCCTGCGCCTGGCAGCATCGGCGCTCGGATACCTGCCGGCTGTCTGGGTCCTCGTCGCCGCCACCGCCACGATCCTAGGATGGGCGCCCGATATCGCGGCCGTTCTCGGCTGGACCTATTTCACCTATGTCACTGTGGCGTTGCTGTTCGTCGATGCGTTCGACCTACCCGGATGGCTCGCCGGAGCATCACCGCTGCGCCACACCGCGCCCATCCCACTCCAACACCCGGACCCAGCGGCGAGCGCGATCCTGCTCGCGGTGACCGCCGCCGCGACCGGCATCGCCTGGGCCGGGATACGACATCGTGACGTAGGCCGTTGACGCCCGCCCCCATCGTGGCGGCACAAACACACGCCTCCTGCGCAACGGCACCCGAAAGAGCAGTTCGGCCGCTGATCGTGGACCATTTCCTCTCACCAACGCCGACAGCACCCGCGAGGATCGAATCACCGGCCGCGCAGACAGCCTGGTCGCCGCATCGCCTACCTCGAGGTCGAGCCATGAACGAGCTGCATCCCCTGGACTGGGGATTCATCGAACTGGAAAACACCGATCCCTAGATCAGCCTCGCCATCGGCGCCGTCGCGATCATGACCGGACCCGCGCCCACACGCGAGGCATTCACCGCATGGCTCGGCGAGCGAATCAGCCACATCGAGCGGCTGCGCCAGCGCGTGCACCGATCACCACTGGACCTGACTGCCCCGGTCTGGCAACACGACCCCGACTTCGACCTGGCCCACCACATCCGGTGGACCGCACTACCGACGCCTCGAGACGAGTCGAGACTGCAGGAGCTGATCGCCACCGAACTCGAGCAACGACTCGATCGTGACCATCCGCTGTGGCAATGCGTCGTCGTAGAGCAGCTGACCGGCAACCGATGGGCGCTGATCGTGAAGGCACACCACAGCATGGTCGACGGAATGTCAGGTATCGCGTTGTTCGAGCAACTGTGCGATCCCGCCACGCACCACACCGCCACGAACGACACCCGCCGATCGGGAAGACCCAGCACCGGACTCCTCGAACTGCTCTACAAGGGGATCCGGCTACCAGTGGCAGCACCCCGATTCGCGCTCTCGATCGCGCGCGGGGTCGCCCCCGTGGTGTATGCCGCGATGGCCCCGACAGCCCCGTCAACGTTGAACGGCCCCATCGGGCGCAAACGCCGCTACGCCGTCGCGAAGGCGGCAATGTCCGACATCCGCGCCATCGAAAACGCGTTCGGCACCTCGCTCAACGACGTAGCACTGGCCGCTGTCACCGCAGCCTACCGGCGACTGCTGCAACACCGCGGCGAGGAACCCTCGCCCAGCAAGATCCGCATCCTGGTTCCGGTGTCCATGCGCGGCACCGACACCGAATTCGCGATGGACAACCGCATCTCGGCGATCCTTCCCCACCTCCCGGTAGAGCTCACCGACCCACTCGAAGCGCTGAGAACCGTGCACGAACGAGTGACACGCCACCGCGAACGGGGAGAGACCGAGGCCGAGACATCGATACTGTCGATGGCCCAGCTGCTGCCCTTCCGATTCGGGGCGTGGGCATTCCGGCTGGCAGGACACTTCCCGCAACACAGCGTCGCGGCACTGGCCACCAACGTCCCAGGACCCCGCGACCAGCTCGCCGTGGACGGATGCGAGGTCGAACAGATCTGGCCCTGCATTCCTATCGCGATGCGCCTGCGCACCACGATCGCGATACTGAGCTACCACGATCACCTCATCTTCGGGATCACCGGCGACTACGGCTCGACACCCGATATCGACCTGATCGCCGACGGCATCGAACACGGCATCACCGAACTACAGGAACGTGCTCGATCGTTGTGTCACAGCGCTGACTCGGCGACGACGTAATGAAAGCTGCCGAAGAGAACCCACTCGCACCAAACGAGCCAAGCGGCGAGCGGGTTCGCCCTTCAGCGTCTACAGGAATCCCGCGACCAACGCGTCTTCGACCGGATCGACCAAGGGTGGCCCAAGTCGCTGACCTCGGTGGGTAACTCGTCTAGCCTTCCACCGCGGCTACCGACACCGAGCGGGAAAACCAACTGACACCGAAGTGGTAACCCTTCAGGTCGCGCCACTGGCAATCAGGCCTCCTCGTCTGGTGGTCCCAGCGGTCGCACGACTACCTGGCCGATCTTGGTCATGGCTCGATGCTGAACCGGTGAGCCTGGCGCGCGCAACCCGATTTCGGTGCGGTGACCTCTAGGTTCTCGACTCTAGACCCTTGAACCCCCTGTGTAGCCTGCCCTCTCAGCGTCATCGCCCCGCCCGGCAACACCTGACCGACGCGGCGTACAGCCGAAGGCGCTCCGCGTGCCGATGATCTCGCCGTCGGCGTTGATGGGAAGGTAACCCAGCTGCTAGCGGAATTTCGTTGCTGCCGACGCGCTCACTTGGCATGGGCAGCCACTCAGCGTTTCTCGCGGGGATTCCCAGGCCGCACCATTTTCGCGCCGGGTCGGGATCAGCGCTGGGAGCCGGATTCCTTGGCCAGCGCCATGATTCGTTCCTCTGTCGGTTCGTAGACGCCGCCGAAGGTGAGCGCGTGGAATTGCTGTTCGAGTTCGTCGTGCCTCGCTTCCTGTGCTGCGGGCAGAGTTTCACAGATGAGCCGCGCCTTGCGGGGGTCGTCGTCGTACATGGTCGAGACCAGATTTGCGGCGTGGAATGTATCCGTGGCGATCAGGCGAAGGTCGGGTGGCACGGAACCATCGGATGAGATGGCATGCAGCAGATCTTTCAGCGCAGCGGCGGTGTCTCGTGCCGCTCGTCGAAGCTGGGTTCGCGCCGCTTCGGTGAGGTCGTCGGGGGTGATCAGCCCTGGCGGCAGCGGCTGATCCTCGGCGTAGCAGTAGCGGCGGACGACCGGCGCTCCTGCACCGTTGGCGAGGTGATCGGGTGCGTCGTCGCCGATTTCGACGATGTGCCAGTGCTGGCGTTGTTCGGCCTCGTCGTCGGTTGTTCGGTACAGCAGGGAAGCTGCCACACCGATCGCGGCGAAGGCGTTCATCGCGTGGGCGAACCGGATGGGGACGGGAAGGCTCGGGAGCTGCCTGAGTTGATCGGTGTGGGAGTTCACCCATGCGATCGTGTGTTGAGCGTCGGCGTCGAACACTTCGGCGGGATTCATGGTCGGCCAACCTACCGACAAGGGTGATACGGACTCAGCAGAAACACCGGAGCAATGCCGAGTCCGACTCACTACTCGCCCGTCAGTGCTGGTCACGGCGCCAAGACGGGGTGGGAGGTGGTCGTCGACAAGCACCACGGAGCCCAGCTGATGGGGGGTGCACCAACGGGATTCACCGCTCCGGCAGTGCGCCGGGTCTTACCGCCGGATTTCGAAGACCAGTCCGTGCCGTGGCGACGGTGCTGGCGGCACCTCGGGGAATGTGGGGATGTTGATGAAGACGGTCGCGGAGCGGCGGGCTCGTTCGTCGAGCTGGGCAAGCTTGTCGTTGGCGGCGGCAAGGCTGACACGCAGACCTTCGGCTTCGCCGAGCCAGCCCTCGGCTTCGGCCTCGGTGATGCGATCGGTGAGGTTGTCGCGGATCTTCTCGAGCCGACCGCGTTGGGTCGGGTCCACTCGCAGGACTGGGCAACGGATGCAACTGTGCTCGTGCTGGCAGGTAGTTCCGTATGCGCGCCCGCATTCGCCAAGCGCTACTTTGCGGCGCTCGAAATGGCCCAGAAATTCCTCCCATTCGGTATCGGTAGGGGTGCGGTATTCCTCTCTCGGCCGCGTTCCTCGGCGCCGCGTGATGAACGCGCGGTGCCCGTTGATTGCTTCCTGCGGGTAGACGGCCTTGTAGCCCATTGTGGTGGATATGTCGTTGTGGCCCAGCAGCATCTGCGCAATGTGCGGGGGCATACCATTCAGAATCGCGTCCGTGGCGAAAATTCGGCGCAGGTCGTGGGGCACGAAGTAAAGCGGTTGCCCATCGGCGTCCTTGATATCTGTCGACTCGAAGATGTCCCTGATGCATTTGCGGATCGTCGACGCCGCTATAGCTCTGGTATGGCTGCCGCTCTTCCACTGGAACAGCAGTGAAGTCGGCGCGGCCCAGCATCGCTCGGAGAGATCATAGAACGGGACCAACGGGATGGCTCGGCCCTTCTGTCGAACTCGGGCGATGATCGTGGAGATGACATCGGCCAGCTCCGGGCTGACGACGAGGAGGCGTTCCTCGTCGGTCTTGGAAGGCGCGACGTGAAGCAGCGGGATGATCTGCCCTGCCTCGGGGTGTCGATACTGGATGATGCTGTGATGGCTCGTTTCGAGCATTTCCTCGATTCTGACGCCGGTGTGTCGGAGAAATTCGACTGCCGCCCAACCCCAGAAGGCGCGATGTTCCTCCGCGCGGAGGTCTCGACGTCGACCGGTCGAGTCGAAGACGCGCGTAACCATGCTGAGCCGGTGATTTCCGTTCCTTCGCGCGGAGACTCTGGCGAAGGTCTCGCCCAGGACGGTAAACGGCCGGCCGGGTTCGGAATTGAGTGCCGCGTCCAGCCGGATACGGGCCTCCTCCGCGCGCCGTTCGGCAGTCCGCATCAGAACCGGCAACAGGGGTAGGCGTTCGCGGGTCCGCTGGTCCATGCGCGCCTTTCGGCGAGATTTCGACTTCCTGGTCGAGTGCGCAGTTTCCGACGCGCGGATTGGGCACGGAACAGCCCAGTGCGCCCATCGAGCGGGATCCTCGGTAGCCCATTGTGCAATATCCAGGTAGAACGCCCGGACCGTGGTCAGGAGTTGGAGGTAGTTCACGCGTGGGACGGTGACCTCGACGGTGGTGCCGTCCGGCAGGCGCTTCTTCTGGATCTTGACGCGGAGGCGTTCTTTCCACGCCTGCGCCACCTCCGGGTCGAGGTGGAGCGAGTCGATGCCTGGATGGTGTGCTTCCAGATCCGTCCAGAAGTTCATGACCAGCACCCGGGACAGCGAGTCGAGTGCGGTGTAGTCCAGGGCGACTTGTCGTTCCGCCAGGTAGCTGACCAGCAGGTTACGGACCTCGGGATCTGCGACGTGGTACCGGTCTACCAGTCGCTGGACACTGGATCGTCCGCCATAGTTCATGATCGCCCGCAGGGTCACCGGCGCGCCCTGCGGAAGGAATCCCGCAGCTTCGAGCAGGGTGTAGAACAGATACCGGCCCCTTCCTGGCAAACCGATGTCTATCTCCTGCTTGCGCAGCTCGACGCAGTCGCCGACGGTGATGTCGCGAACGCCGCCGCCCTTGGTCAGCAGCAGGACACAGAGTTGCCATCGGATCACCGGGAGGTGGGTGCTCGACCGAATTTCGGGCGGCATCGCCGCGTCGAGTTGCCCGAAACCCGACAGATCGCGAAGATCGGCGAGCTTTGTCGTCCACGTTCCGGGTCGGTTGATAGTCAGCAAGAATGCCGGGCTCGGGCAGATGATCCTTGCGATGGACAGCAGCATCAACGCGGCCAGCAGCTGGGACTTATCGCCCGTCCGGCCGTGTGCCCGATGCCATTCCGTGGCGGCCGCGGTCCAGTGCGGCTCGGCGGCCTCGGCACCGCTGGCCTGCCATCGCTGCTGCCATGTCTTGCCGGGAAAGATCTCCAGCCAGCCGAGCAGCCTCCTGACACACAGTCTGTGACGAAAGCGCATGTCGTCCGACACCGGAGGAGGCCGTAACGCCTCGAGCCGTTCGATGGCTTTCTCGACTGTCAATACCTGACGCGAAGCGGAAAGCGATGGCCGAGCGGGAAATTGGTCCAGAATCGTTTCGGCGAGCACTCCACGCGCTTCGCGAGTCAGTTCCTGCTGTCGGCTGCTCGAACCGACCTCAGACGGCGCTGTTGTTGTCGATGAGTTCATCACGTCCTGCCGAAAATGACGTCGAGAGAACGTGGGTCGTAACCTGGTGCTGGCGGCTCCGGTGGGGCTGTCGCGCGCTCGGTCTGGCGCGTGTGGTGGGCGAGCGCGGCCGCGATCACCTCATCCTGAGTCGGGGTGGTGTAGAGCTGTGTGGTCGTCAGATAGGCGTGGTCGAGGATCCACTGGACGTCGGTGATATCCATGTCCGGGTCATCGGCCATGCGGTAGGCCGCGGTGTGCCGAAGTGCGTGGAGCGGATAGTTGGAGCCGAGCGCTTCCTGTGCACGGGCGAACATGGCTCGGGCCGCGTGATAGGACAATGGCCGCCAAGGGCGGCGCAGCGTGAACCAGAGTGGGTGGCGACGACCCCGGGGAGCTCCCTTGGCCCAGAGTTCTTCCTGGTAGAGCCGCAGCCAAACGAACGCATCGGGCGAGGCCGGCAGCTGCTGAGCTTTGCGAGAACCCTTGCGAGTGACCGTGATCAGCTGCTGGCCGGGGTCCTCATCGCCCTGGCGCGCGGACAGCAGTTCTTCGGCGCGGGCGCCGGTCGACACCCAGAACGCCAGCAGAGCGCGATCTCGGTTCGACTTCAGTGCCGCGAACACCGTGTTGAATTGCTCGTCGGGGATCTTCTTCGGGATCCGCTTGGGAACCTTCGGCCGATAGCGGCCGCCCCGCTCCTTCCGATGCGGATCCATCGGGTTGTGGTGCGCATGGGCCCGCCTTGAGCGTCGTGAGCGGTCCAGCGGGAATGGGTTGATCAACGGTCCTTCGCCGATTTCCAGCTGGAAGTCATAGAACGCCCGCAAGACGGTCTCGGCATGCGCCCGCGACGCCGGCGAGTACTTCGGTCCAGGACTCGGTCTGCCGGTGACGGCATTGACGACCGGGCCGGGGCGGCTGTGGGGCAAACCGGTCAACCGGCCGTCGGTCCGGTGTCGCCAATGGACTCTCATCGGCTTGTCCGCCAACAACATCCATCGCGCGAAGTCGCGTCCCTCCACCGGAGTCACCTTGTCCCCCGACATGCCGATCGCAGCCAGGAACCGCCACCAGCGAAGCAGATCACTGCCATACGATCGGATCGTCGACGGGCGCTTGTCGGTGGCCTGTAGCTCGACGAAGTACCTCGCCGCGGGCTCGATGGCCGCGCCGTTCGCGTCGAGAAGCCGGTACGGTCCCACACGTCACTGGTCTTTTGGAGCCGACCGATTTCTGGCACAACGAGTCTCGACAGATCTCGCTCGGCGCCCTCTTCGTACATGGCGGGGAAAGCTAGCAGAAACCTGTGTTGACCTGCAAGGATTATGAAGTTAGTTCAGTCAATACGTCATTCACGCGTGTGGTGGCACTGTCTGCGTCGAGAGCGACGATGGCATCTGTTCCTATTGGATCTGACCCGACGTCGTACTGTCCGCGGCTGAATGTCGGCTGCTCGGGCTCAGCATGGCTGCTCGGCCGCGTACAGGGCGCGCGCCTTGCTCGCGGCGGCCTGGAATTCGGGGGAGTACAGCAGACTTTGCTCGATGAGGGTCTGCATCTGTTCAGTGACGGTGAGCTCGATGAATCGGGCGACCAGCTCTGCGGGGTGGTGCTGCCAGCGGCCGGTGCGGGCCTCGTTGAACAGGTCGACGAGCTCGTGGACCGGGACGAGTCGGGCGAACAGGGCGATGTCGTCGAGCGGAAGCTCTTCTCTGTCGAGTGCGGTGAGGATCGGTGGCCACAGGAACAGCTCCGAGACGGGGCTGTATCCACCGCCGAGTTCCTCCTCGACGGCCGCTTCGGGCGCCATCAGGTACTCGAACCATCCCCGCAGATCCCATAGCCCGCCGGATCGGTCCCAGATCGCCTGAAAGTGCCGTCGGGCGTCCGCGATGGGATCGAGTGCGGTCTCGTTCAAATCCTGTGCCTTCCTCGGGATATGGCCACGGCTGCGGCCGATGCCGCATGACCAAGGTCAGCTATTTCCATGGTGGCCGCTTGGCCAGCAGTGCCGGGAAGTCGTTGGGCAGCAGCGGACTTCGTTGCGCAACGGCTTCGAGTCCTAGACAACCAATGCGGCTTTCGCCCTACTCCAAGTCCGCGGCGAGGGAATCCATATTCGCCCCGTATTGCGCCATGTACCGCTCGTCGAGGTGCGACAGCGTCAACATCAGGGATCCCGCGAGGAAGCGGTGCTCGGGTGAGAGCGGGGCTTCGGGTTGAGCTGCGACGCGCGCGAGTTCGGTCGTCACCCGAAGTCCGTCGCCGATGCGGTACCAGAGTTCGACCCACTGGTCGTAGTCCCGAACAGCGCGATCGTCGGGCAACGTGAGGGTCAGCATCGGCCGCACCTCAGTCTCGTCGAGAACGGCGGTGATCGTAGGAAACAATCTGATCAGTTCGGCATGGAGATCACGATCGAGGGCGGCTTCACCTTCTCGCCCTTGCTCCCAGTCGGTGTGTGCGGACGCAGCACGCACCCGAGCGACCGCCAGCAGGCCGTGGATCAGATCAACGGTTGATGGAAGGAGATGGCCGTAGGTGAAGTCTGGTCGCGGTGACATCACCTCGAGGAGCGCGTCGTCGAGGTCGTCGACATTCGCCAGCCGTGTGGTCGGTTCCCAGAGCGACAATGGCGAATTGTCGGTAGGCACTGGTGTTGTCGTGTCGAAGATGGGGGTCGGGTCCTGGGTCAATATCGGCATCAAGTTGTCGATGAGATCATCGGCGTAGCCGGGTCGTAGTGATGTTCGGACGGCGTTCTTCGCCTGCCGGTGACGTCGTCGAGCCTGCTTCTTTGCACGGTCGGTGCTCACGGCACAGACCTTATCGCCGACGGCGGGGCACGTCGCCGCTGGCATGGGTAAGTGGGGACGTGTCATCGGCGCTGGTCAACGTGCTTCGTTCGGGATGAGGTCACTGTCCTTCGATAATGGCGGGGGCGGGCGTGTGTGCCGGAGGGCTGATCCCGTCGATTCGATTGATCGATCCGGAGCGGCTGTCATCGGTGCGAGTGGTCCGCCCCTCGGGGCCAAGATCCGAGCAGATGCGCCCAACGGCGGAGGACGTGCTGCAGGTCGCGTCGAAACGTGTTTCGTCGACGAAGGGCAGCGGATTCCAGCCGTGGAACCAGGACCGCATGCTGTCGAGGTCGAACTCGGCGGCTTGAGGCCTCATCTGATGACGGCGCGCGGTTTCTTCGAAGGAAAGATCCCACGCGTAGAAGTGCGCTCGTGAAGCGTGATGGCGCAGCCGCTTGAGCATCGCCGCGTAGCGGTCGGCGTGGAGGATGCTCTCGACCACGAAAGTCAGGTCGCGTTCCAGACAGGCCATGGCGATGGTCTCGATCAGCGTCACGTTGAACGCGCCTGAAGCGTCGTGCTCGCGAAGGATGATGCGGCGCACGACGTCTTGGCCGACCACGGCGCACCGGCCCTTCCCGACCCGTTCTTGCACCAGTCGGGCAACCGTGGACTTTCCCGATCCTGAGTTGCCGCGCAAGACCACCAACTGCGGCCCGGTCTCCTCGGTCATAGCCGCCATCATGACGCATCGGTCGAGCGGGTAGCTGCTCAGCCGTCGGCTCGCTGACGGTTCCGGACTCGACCGTGGTCGAGCGCTTCGGCCGCGGTGACCTTTCTGCGTCGTGGGGGTAGCGCCCTGTGGTGAGAGACGTGTCGTTTCTGCTGTTCACAGCGGTGATCGACCGTAGTTGGCGACGGTGTTTGAGGTGTGTTGTCTGGAGAAGCCGGCTGATGTGTGGGTGCTGCCATCGGGCTCCGCCGCCGGGTGGTGGGATCTGTTCGCGGTTGAGGGTCTCGGCGATCTGGCGCAGGCTCTTCGAGTGGTCGTCGCGCAGGACCAGGACCCGGTCGACGACCTCGGGCGAGCATTGCGGCGGGCGCCCGACCGGCCGCGACCCGGTCACCGTTGCTTCCCGGCGACAAACCGTGCCAGAGCGGCGAGCGCAGTGACCAGAGACTGCAGGGTTCGCTCGGCGCGGCGCCCGCGCGCGGTGTCGGCGAACAAGGCGACCGGAACGACCAGCAGAAGCAGCAGCGAGATGATCGTCACCGGCAATGCGATCAGGGCGGTGACGAGGACGACGCGCGGCGCCGCGACGAGGGCGGCGAGCACGCCGAAGACGGTGGTGTTCAAGGGTTCTCCTGCGGAGTTGTGCAGGATCGCCCGACGTGACCGACAGGGGAGAGTCTGATCAGGCGTGGGTGAGTCCTGCAGGTGATCGAGGGATGGCGATCGACCTGCAGGTGTTGGGTCCGCGGCTGACGCGTGGGCGGGCAGCGACGGTGTGCCCGGGTGGGGCGGTGGGGCCACGGCGGCGGTCGCGGTGGCGTAGGCGTGTGGTGGTGCTGGATCTCAGGAGCGCTTCGCGTAGCCGGTTGCGGGTGCTCCTCAGTAGTTCGGTCAGACCGTAGATCTGGATCCCGGCCCTGATGGTGCGCTGTGCTGCGCGTTCGAGTTCGAGCGCGAGAAGTATCAGCACACGGATCTGGTCGCGATTGCGTTTGATCGCGATGACCCGTTTTGCCCAAGACGAGATTTCAGCCGTGATTTCTTCGACGCCGAGCATCTGCGCCGTGGACATCCACCGACCTGGGGCGTTGAGGGAGGTGGCGATGGTGGGGGCGAGAGAGTGGGCGAGACGGGCCGCGGTGTCGGAGGCCAGCGTCGCGGCGGCGGTGGCCCAGTGTTGCGAGCCGGGAAGTGTCGGGGCGTACCAGTGGGCGGTGAAATCCGCCGGTGCCGGTGCGAGCTGGGCCGCGATACTGTGCGCCCATTCCGGTCCGGGGCTCAGCTCGCTGAAAGTTGACTGCAGCAGGAGGTGATTGTTGGCGGTCAGCAGGGCCTGGAATTCATCGTTGGCGGCGAGCTGCGCGCCGAGTTGCTCGGCGAATTCCAGTTCCAGAAGGTCGGTGGATCCACGCAGCGCGCCCTGGCCCGTCGGGGCCTGGGTGTGCGCGGGATCGGCGGTCATGTGGGTGACGATATCGGGCACACCGCAGAGTCCGCTAATAGCTCACTGCCCGACAGGATCCCAGGGTTGGGGGACATGTCATCGTTGCAGGTCAGCGGATGCTGTCGGAAGGTAGTCGGTGGTGGCGGGCGCGGCCATGGTGTCCTGACGACGGCTCGCTGGTGTCTCGCGTGTGGGAGTCAGTCGGTGCGGAGGCGGGCGTGCAGGTGCATGTCGTGGCGGCCGTCGTGGTGGCGTCCTGCGCCACGCAGTGTGCCCTCGAGGGGAAATCCGCACTTGGCGGCGACCCGGCATGAAGCCGGGTTGCGGACTGAGTGGGTGAGCTCGATCCGGTCGAATCCGATGTCGTCGAATGCCCAGCGGATCAGAGTGTTTGCGGCGCGGGGCGCGATTGCGTGGCCACGCCAGGCGGGCAGGGTCCAGTAGGCGAGCTCGGTGACGCCCTCGGCGAGATCGGACTGCCGCAGTCCGATGCGCCCGGCGACTTCGCCGTCGCAGGTGACGGCCCATTGCCCGTTGCCGGTTGTCCAGGCCGAGCGCCACGAAAGGATCCATTGACGAACTTCGTCGATGGACTCGGCGCTGCGTACGTGCCATGGGCGGATCGCGGGGTCTTGGAATGCTTCGAACACGGCGGGTGCGTCGTCGTCGCTCCAGGGTCGCAGTATCAGCCCGTCGGTACTGGTGAGGGTGGGCTGGTCAGCGGCGAATGTGTTGGGTTCGACCACTGTCGACATCAACTCGGGCATCCCAGCATTGTCCGTGCGCGCAGCCACGAGTGTAGTGCGGTTGGAGTCGCCAGTCCTGCCTTGATCCCGTCGTGGTCCATGCAGCTGCGCAGGCGTACACGAGGGCTCGGAGTCGGGCTCGTTCAGCAGGTGCCTGTGCGGGCCAGGTCGGTCACACCGTGGCGGTCCGGCGAGGGGGCGGCAGCGCCGGACCTGGCGGGGACGTGTCATATGCGCTGGTGGGGAGGCTACTGTCCCTCGACGTTGGCGGGGTCGGTTGTACGGGCCGGTGGACTGGACTGCTCGGTGATCGCTGTCCACATGAACAGCAGGACGATCGCGCCGAGGACGCAGGTGACCGCGACCACGAGGTTGCGGCGTGCCGAGCGGCGCTGGGGATCTCGTTGGTAGAGCACGATGTGCAGGCAGCTGGCGGCGGTGAGTCCGGCGATGGTCAGGCCCACGAGGAGGGTGAGGGTGTCGGTGATGTCGACGGTCGGGGCGCCGCTGTGTTCATGTCGTTCACGTCGCCCAGATTCGCGTAGGGGTTCTCCACCCTCGGGTCGACGTGATTCGGGTGGGCGGGACAACCGCGTCGGGCAGTTCCGGTTGAGCCTTGGTGAGCGACCATGTCCGTGGTGGTGTGGTCGACGGCTACCACAGCGGTTCACCAACCCGGAGGACGTTGTTGTCTCGGGGTGAGGCGGGCGAGGGGGTAGGTTCGAAGCCATGACATCGGTTCCCGATTCGTCGACGCGCCGTGCCAACGCGATCCTGCAAGTGGAAAAGGCACTTTCGGGTTGGTTCGATGCTGACTACGACCTGATCAGCACGGTGGTCTACGCGCTGGAGTCCGGCGTGGACCACGAGAAGATCCGCGCCAGCTACGCGCGAACGGCGCTGAGGGATCAGGCGGAATGGATCTTCCCCATGTTCGAGCGTCGCGAGCTGGTGTTTCGTTTGTTCGACGAGGCGGGAATCCGGATGCGCACCAACGAGCAAGGTTCCAGGGAGTTGTCCCTCGACGTCGAGGGGCTGCCATTGCGGGCCGTGACGGTGAGCCACACCGACGAATGGTGCCTGCCGGGGCAGCCCTTCGTCGAGCTCGGATGCGACGCGTGGCCGAGGTGGCTGTACCTGCGCTCTACCGCGCCGCCTACCGGCTGGCCGCGACATCACCGGCAAAACTTGCTCATGTCGTCCTGCGCACCGGTCAGCTTCCGGAAATGGTCGACTGGTACCTGCAGGTCCTCGAAGGTCGCCTGGTCTTCAGTAACGACATGTTGGCGTTCATCACCTACGACGAGGAGCATCATCGCGTCGCATTTCTGGCGACCGGTGCGTCTCAGCGACCCACCGACGAGCATTCGGGCCTGCATCACGTCGCCTTCACCTACGACTCGCTCGGTGATCTGCTTAACACCTACCAGCGGTTGAAAGCCGCCGGTGTACAGCCGTTTTGGTCGATCAACCACGGTCCGACTACCTCGATGTACTACGAGGACCCCGATGGGAACCACATCGAGTTGCAGATCGACAACTTCAGCACTGACGCGGAGCTGAACGAGTTCTTCGAGTCCGGTGCCTTCGACACCAACCCCATCGGCGTCGACTTCGACGCCGATGAATTGGTGGCCCGTTTCGCCGCAGGCGAGCCGCTCGCGGACCTGGTGCGCCGACCCTGACCGTCTCACTTCGGTGCTCATCGTCGCTGCGGGTCTCGTTGGCGTCGCGACGGCGTATCTGCTGGGACGTCATGGCAGTTCGAGATGCGGCGAGGCGAACCCAGGGCGTGGGTTCTGCTGCTCGCGGTGACTTGGGAGGTCGTGGCAGGAGTGGGCGCTCAACATCGTCTGGTAGCAGGCGTCGGGCTGCCGAGAGTGCGCCGGGGCAGAAGACGGCTGTACCGATGCCCAGGACGATCGACCGACTGCTCCTCTGTCGACGCGGACGACATCGCTGCGACTTCCGGGCGCGCCGGAAATATGACCCCGGCGCGCCCGGCGGTGATCTCAGCAGTTCACAGACTTCGACCCTGTCGTCGGTGGATCAGGTCGACGGTTGGTAGTTGTGAGGCTCAGGCGAATGCCTTGTCGTAGGCTGTGATGACGTCGGCGGCGATCCTGCCGCGTGCGGACACAGGGAGTCCGTTGTTGTTGGCCCAAGTCCGAATTGCATTGAGGTCGTTGCGGCGTAGCGGTGCCTCTGCGGAAGCCTTCGCCTCGGATCGGCGCAGGGATGCCTTGATTCGGCCGGTGCGGCGTGCATAGGGAAGCCACTGGTCGAACGTCGCGCGCAGTGTGGCCGCGTTGTCGGCGGACAAGTCGATTTCGTATGCGGTCCCGTCGATTTCGAAGGTGACCGTTTCCTCAGCAATGGAGGTGCCGTCGAAGTCGTCGATCAGTGTGACAACAACTTTGCGCGCCATGTATGTGGGTCCTGTTCGCTCTGTGTCTGTGGTGCACGGTCGCTCGCGAGCGTAATTGCCTTCCGGTTCAGGGGGAAACCGGCGTGCTGGCTGCTGCTGCCATGGGCACGTGAGGTCTATATCGCGTTCATCTGCTCAGGATGGGCTCGCTGATGTGTCCAGGTAGCGAGTGAGTCGGTGCGCTGTCGGGGTGCGAGCCCGTGGCCGACCTCGCGACGAGTCAGACCGGCCACCCGCGCGGCCTTCGGCTGCGCCTGGCCCCGCAGCGCGCGCTCGGTCGTGTCCACGCCATGCTGGCAGGATCAGTAGGTGAACCCAGGGAGGCTTTCGACGAGGTTGAGTGGCGCAGCCCGATCCGCCCGGCGATTGTGTCGCCGCTGGTGACGCAGCTGGCCGGGATCGTGACCCTCCGATTCCGTGGGCGGTTCGAGACCTGTATCCCATTCCGCAGTTCTGGCATCGTCGCTGTGGGCATTTCGAGGCCGTCGGCCCGCATCTCGGCATGCGCGGTGACGCCCTGCCCAGGGCAGGTGACTGGCTGTGCTACTGGTGATGGATCGACGGGCCATGCTGGGGTGTCCAGACTGGCAGCGGCAGTGGCGATAGGACACGGCTGGTTGCGGATTGCCCCATCGCGAGTGGGTGTAGTTCGCTGGTGAGCGCCGATAGGGCATCCGCGACCTCGTGGACGCTCGCTCGAACGTAGGTCAGCGTCGCACCGCCGGGTGTGTACTGGACAGCGTGGGCGGCGTAGGCGCGGGCGACGGCATAGCCGAAGTTTCGCTCGACCCAGGTCAGCACGGTATGGCGGAGCCAGTGCGTGCTGACCTGCTGGGTCGCGACCCAAGGCAGTTGTCGGCCCGCACGCATCCACAGGTGGTCGTAGCGTCGGCGCGTGATCGGGCGCCCGTAGCGGTAGCGCAGCAGCTGCCCGTCAGGATCATCGCCGCGCGCGCAGTGGGCGGTGAGCATGGTGAGCAGAGCCGTCGAGATCGGCTGCCAATGGACGGTTCCGCCTTTGCCACGCAGTTTGACCAGGCGCTGCCTGGCATCGAGATCAGTCGGCCGAATAGCCAGTGCGCTGCCGGTCCTGCACGCGGTTTCCAGATGCAGGCGCAGCAGCAGGGTGTCCAGTTCGACGTCGTCGCCGGTAGTGGTGACCACCTCGATCACCTCGTGGAGCCGCTCGGCTGCGATCGCACCACGAGGGCTGGGTAGTCGACGCGGCTTGATGAGTTCCGTAGCAGCATTGGAGGTCCGGACGTAGCCGTCGTTGGCCGCGAACCGATACAGGTAGCGCAGCGCGCTCACCATGTGCTCGGCGGCGGACCTCCCGCCGCGGGAATTGCGGCGCTGGACCGCGCCTGCGCGGATGCGCTCGACGAGTGCCTGCATCTCCAGATTCGTCGGGTCGTCGAGGCGCCGTGTTCCCCACTCATTCTGTAGGCGCTGCCAGTAAGTCCCGTAGGTTCGCAGTGTTCCGGCCGAGACTGAGGGGATGATTCGCGCGATGTACTCGTCGAATGTTGGCACCGGTGCTGGGTCCGACTTCGGCAAGAGATCCTGCACCTGAATCCCCAGCTGGTCCAGCAATTTCCGTGCGATCTCGTGGTTGGGGTCGCTCATCGCTCGCCCCTGCCAGTACCTGCTGCACATGGTCCAGTCGCGGCGAGCGTTTTGCTCTTCCTCAGCGGATTGCCCGTGCTAGCAAGGCCGGAGGGGCGGGCCACCGGGGACATGCGAACAACCCAGGGGATAGGAATGTGAGGGTGGTCGTGAATTTCATCGGGCACCTGTTCTGCCCGATCAACGGCTCTTCCACATTCCAGTAGACAGCAAGTCTGCGAATCGCGCCACCCGCAACGTGGCAGTCAGTTGTCGGGGAGTCCTAGGCGACGATGAATGCGTAGAGGGCGGAGCCGTAGGTCGAGTCCCGCGGGCACGGTCGTGTCCTGGACGGTTGCCATGTTCCCAGCACCGTTGGCCGCTGCTGCGACACAGAGCAGGCGCCAGACTCGTCCGGATCCTGGCCCCGATCGGCGAAGTTCGGCGCGTCTTCGAGCCGTAGCCCTGGCCGTGCCCCACGGCCGTGATGTGGTCTACCCGGTTTCACCGTGGTGCCCGGGCGGTTCGCGGTCAGCGTTCGCCAAGGCTATATCGAGTTCGTCGATGTCCCATCGGAATTGTCTTCCGACTCGAATGGGTCTGGGTAGCCACGGGTGCTTGCCCGGTTGACGGGCCCAGCGCCGTAGTACTTCAGGGTGGATGCCGATGTGGTCGGCCGCCGTTTTGGTGTTGACCCACCGGCGAAGCGGCGGAGGGGAAGTCGAGGGGTCATGGCGCATGGGTGTGCCCCCGGTCGTGGTCGATGCCGATTCCGGGTTCGCGATGCCGGGTGCCGCGCACTAGAGGTGGGCAGGACCCGGCGAGAAGTGGTCCTGTCCTCGTACAAGGTCGGCGACGAAGGCGATGTAGGACATCGTGCGAATATGACCCGACCGAGACTGGGTCATAGCAACGGCCAGGACGACTTCGGGCGCTACGAGTCCACCGGCTATCGGTGACGGGGGCGTGCGATCTCTCCGCTGGAGAATGGTCGCGCCCGTAGGCGGGCGCGGTTGCTGCGTGAATCTTCATCGGGCACCTCGTTCTGCCCGATCAGTGGCTCTTCCAACCTCTAGAAGACATGAACTTCACGACTTTTTCCACCCATTTCTCGCCCTAGCCGTGAAATCAGTCGCAATTCACGGTGTTTCGGGTTCGACTCCTTGTTTAGCCTCACAATTGTCCGACCCACGCGCGCGGATATGTCACCGTTGGGCCGCTCCGATGTTGCTGGCGCTCAGTCGAGCACGGGCCCCGAGTAGGTCTCTGGTGTGGCTGTGACCAGTTGGATGTGTTTGGAGACGATGCTGTCGGTCAGCGACAGTTGGTAAGAGACCCTGTTCTGGTCAGTGCTGTGGGCGTGCAACAGGCGCCGCGCGTCGCGACCGAGGGAGACCTTCACGCTCGCTGCCCACAGTCGTTGAGCATCATTGTTCGGGGACAGTGCGGCAACGAGTTCTTTGGCCTGTACCGACGTGCGGTGCCTGCCGAGTGCGGCTTTTACCTTCGCGATCATCCAGGAACGTTCGCCATCAGGATCGACGAGGACGGTCTTGGCATGCTCGCCGAACATCCAGACTGGTACCGATCCGATGTCATCGATGCCGATCAGTAGGTCGGCAAACAAGTCGTTGCGCGACAACACATTCGACATCGGATCGATGTAAGCGGCCAAGACGCCTCGGGTCTGGAAGCGTTCGAGGTTGGCAGCCAATGCGGGCTCGGCCTGGACGTAGGTGCGCAGGTGGTGAGTCGGGGCCAGCGGGATGTCGGCGATGGCGAGGTCGTGCAGGTGTGCGGACATCGCCTGGTCGAGTCGGTAGCCTCGAACGATCCCTTCGAGGGTGTTCAGCGAGGGCTCGCGCTCGCTGCGTTCGATGCGCCCGAGGTGGACCGCGCTGAACCCGACCGCGTCGGCCGCCTCTTCGCGAGTGAGACCCAGATCCTCCCGGATCCACCGGCACGTCGTGCCGAGGTCGGGAATGGACACATCGGGTCGTGTCGGATCGCGTCGCCGCCGTCGACGTGGCCGATCTGGCAACCGCCTAGAAGGACGTTCGTATTTCATATCTCCCCCCCGGGAGCTAGTGGTGTAAGTCACAGGCTGAGAGGTTTGAAGTGAGAGTCACCTGCTGGTGATGGGACATTGTCTACCAGAAGGGATTTCATGCGGCAAGTTTGCCCACGGCCCGCGAGTTGGGAACGACGGCGTTCGTCAAAAATTCAGCAACAGAGGCAATTTCGACGCGGCTCGCCTTCGTCCGGGGGGTGAGTAGCCGCGTCGCCGATGGGTCAGTTTCGGTCCCGTTGCTGCCTGCGTTGACATGGGTCCCTTAACTGATCCTTTTTGATATATCCAAACTGGATCAGTTAATGGTCTAGCGGCACAGTCGGTTTCAAGGTTTGGATGGAAAGCGAAAGTAATTCCCTCCCAGAAAGGAAATCCTGTGGATCCGATCGTGATCGCGAGCTATCTCAACGCCGGGCTGTCGCTGTTGGCCAACGGCGCCGCCCTGGCCAATCAGGTGCTGTATCTGGCTCTGAACTTGCTCTGACCTAGCCGCCGAGCGGCACCGCCGAACCGGGTACACCGATCGGCGGTGCCGGGCAGCAGCCCACCGATCTGAATTCTTGCCGCGCACGCGAAGCCAATCCCGCTGCGGCCCCATATATCAGCTTCACCTTTCGACTAGAGAGGTCGACCAGTCATGCCCGAAAACACTCCGACCGCCCGCCGCAGCGCAGCTCGCCGCCGATCCGGAATCTCCGGCGCACGTCGCACCGGCACCATGCTGCTCGCTGCCGCCATTCCGGTCGCTGTCGCAGTCGGCGCCGCCGGCCCTGCCCACGCCAACAGCGCCGTAGCAACCATTGCCGATCAAGGCGGCGTGACCAGTCCGCCCCAACCCGGTACCGAAACACCCACGCCCCCACCAGCTCCCGAACCCGAACCCGAGCCGGAGCCGACTCCTGAACCCACACCACCGGTGTACTACGAACAGCCCCAACAGGTACGCACCGGCCCAGCCCGGCCCGCCCCCGAAGTGGACGAGCCGGTCGAACCGGTGCGCATCGAAGAACTGCACCTCCCCGTCCCTGTCGAGCCGGTCGCTCCGATCACCCCGCCGGAGAACACGATTCGGATCGGAGAGTGGCAGACCCCGAGCCCGGAGTGGCTCCCGGTGGAAGTCCGCGACACCATCAACAACACCGCAGCAGGCGCCGAGGCGCAGGTCGCGACAGCACTGGACTCGGTCGGGATCCCCGCAGGACGCTCTGATCGCGTCAGTGGCGCGACCCTGGGTGGCGCCGCACTGGGCGGCGCAGCCGGTGCGACCGTGCTCGGGGCACCCGCAGCCGCAGTCGGTGCTGTAGCCGGAGGGCTAATCGGCGGCACAGTCGGTGGAATCGCCGGTGCCGCACTCGGAATCGTGATCCCGGTCCCCATCATCGGACAAGCTACCAGCGGAGTCGCAGGCACCGCCTTGGGTGCGGCCGCCGGAGCCGCTGCGGGTGCGGCGCTCCTCGGCGTGCCAGCCGGTGCTGTCGGCGGGGCGGTCGGTGCAACGATCGGCGCCGGGTTCGGCGCCGGCGTCGGAGTCGGCCAATGACCAGTAGCGCAGCCCGTACCGCAGCAGCCGTGGCCGCCGCCTTGGTGGGAGCCGCGGTGATCGCCGCGGCCTCACCGGCGGCTCCCGCGGTCGCAGTGCCGATCGAGGGATGCCCGGCGTTGTTCATCCTCGGTGTCCAAGGAACGGGCCAATCGTCGCAGACTGCGGACCCTCTCGCGGACACCGGTGTTGTCGGGGCGCTGATCGGACCGGTCGTGGGTGCGGTGCCAGCGCTCGTGCAGCGCGCCTACATCGGCTACGACGCGGGCTTCGGCGGCATCGTCCCCGGCGGGGGCTCCGCCCGGTACGTCGCCTCGGTCTCGGGGGCCCGGGCCAACCTCGACGCCGCGGCACAACAAGTCGTGCAGGCGTGCCCGGACACGATGCTGGCCGGTGTCGGTTACAGCCAGGGCGCCCAAGCAATGGCGAGCTTCGCGCGCGACACCGGTGCGGGCAACGGCCCCGTCCCGGCCGAACGCATCGCAGGAATCGTGTTGTATGCCAATCCGGATCGTGGCGAACTCGAACCAGTCTTCCCCGGTCGACCGGGCCAAACCGTGCCCGACCCCGCACCCGGCACCTCGGGTTCGGCGGTCTCGACCGTGCAAGTCCTCGCGGCCCCCGCAGGTGGTGCGGGACTCGCGACCACCAGCGCCGGATACGGCGATCTCACCGGCCGGGTCGCCGACATCTGCAGCGACGGCGACCTCGCCTGCTCCGCCCCGGGCCAGGCATCGGTCCTGCGACTGGGGGCCCAGGTCTTTGCCCAAGCCGACCTCACCAACCCTGTTGCGGCGCTGTCCACTCTCGGCGCCGCACTCTCCGACGCACTCGGTGAGGCTTGGAACACCGTGATCGTCAACGACTTCCAGGTCGGTGCCGGAGGTGTCGACTATGCGCCGCAGGCGGATTTGGGGCAGCGGTTGGTCGATGCCGGTGACCCCCGCACACCTGTCACGGATCCAGCGGCAGCGGCTGCGCGCTGGAACGAGATCACCGCGACGGTCGCGGCAAACCCACTGGCGCAGGTGCCGAAATTGCTCGCCCAACTCAGTGGCGCGTGGGGGCAGCTCGCGGCGCAGAACGCCGAGCTGGTCAACCCGGCGACCTGGTTGCGGTTCGCCGACACCGTCGGACGTCACAACGGCTATGCCCTGACCGGGCAGTTGGACTCGGGCATCGCGTGGATGATCGCGCTGGCCCATGACGTCGCGGGAGCCCGCTCATGACCAGCACCGGGGCCGATGAGTTCCACGCGAATACCGCGGTCGGCTCCGGCACCCCCGGCCGAATCCTGCGTACCCGCGAGGTCATGGTGCCCCACATCGCCGGACTCCGGAACGCCTGGCAGGTGATCTACACGACCAAAACCAGCTTCGGTGTCCCGGTCCCCGCCTCGGGCATCGTGCTGGAACCGGCCACGCTGACCGGTGGTTCGGTGATGAATACCCCGCTGGTGGTGTACTGCCCAACCTTTCACGGTCTGGGTGGTCGGTGCGCTCCCTCGCAGCTGCTGGTCGACGGGAACGAACCCGACACGAGCAGCATCGCCGCCGCGCTCGTACAGGGATGGACGGTCGCGGTTCCCGACGGGATCGGACTGGGCATCCACGGCGCAGGACCCCACCATTTCCTGGCCAAGAAGGGGGGCGCACATGCGGTGCTGGACATAGCTCGCGCAGTCACGTCCCAGCCCGCCCAGGGCACTCTCGAGGCTCCGGTCGCGATCTGGGGCTACGCCGATGGCGGCCGGGTTGCCGCCGCTGCCGCGGAGTTCCAGCCTGCCTACGCGCCCGAACTGGATCTACGGGCTGTCGCGGCCGGTGCGGTGATCCGCGACCCCGGCGCGTTGATCAACAGCCTCGACGGCGGACCGTGGTCGGGACTGGCCTTCGCGGGCATGATCGGGCTGGCCCGGGCATACGCTCATCTCCCGGTCGATCACTTACTCACCGACGCCGGCGTGCGCGCGGTCCGCACGGCTTCCGAGCTCGATCTGGCGACTTTGATGGTGGAGTTCTTGTCTCCACTCTCGGCATGGTGTGAACGTCCAGACCCCTGGAACGACCCGGTCTGGCGATACGTGCTGGCTCACGAAACCCTCGGCACTTCAACACCGTTGGCGCCGATCCATCTCTACCACGGGTTGCTCGACGGACTGATCCCGATCGAGTCCGGGCGCGAACTGTTCGCCGAGTACACCGCCCGCGATGTCGCCGTGTCCTGGTCGGAATTCGACGTCACCCACCTCGGCGCGGCCGACCTCGGAGTCCCCGACGTGTTGGCCGCCTTCCGCACGGGATTCGCCCGACCACCACGCCATCAAGGCCCGAACCCGACCAACTGACGCGCCTGCCCGCGCCACCCCCTCCGGCGCGGGCAGGCAGAGCCCACTGACTCGACGGTAAAAGGAAGCCGAACCCGATGAACCACAACACAACTCAGCGCAGAGCCTGCGCCATCGCGGCCGCATGTCTGACCGTGATCTTCATCGGCGCGGCACCAGCCCTGGCCGAGCCCACCGCCAGCGCACCTGGCCCGTCGCCGACGTCGGGCGAACGTCGCACCTCGGCCTGCCCTGTCTTGTATGTGCTGGGCGTGCAGAGCGGTGAGGAAGGCGCCGCCACCACCGCTGACACCGGCGATACCGGAATGCTGGGCCAGGCCTTCGGCAGGTTGGGTGCCGGCGCAGGCACGGCGATCGAGCGATCTTACATCGTCGTAGGCGCCGAGGTGAACACAACGAACTACCCCGCAGCGGTGACCGCGGCAGCCGATCAGATCGAACAGCGCGCCGGTGAGGTCATCGACCGGTGTCCATCGACACAGATCGCAGTCGCCGGCTATGCCCAAGGTGCCGCTGCCGCGGCCGCTTTCGCTGAAGAGGCCGGGGCAGACCAGTCTCGAGTCCCTGCGGAGAAGGTCGCAGGGATCGCGTTGCTGGCCAACCCGTCGCGGCGCGCAGCGACCGGTGCTCTGCCCGGCACCGACAAAGCGGAAGTCCCGTCCGCGCCTCCTGGCACGAACGGAACCGCGGTGTCGAAGATCAAGCTGACCAACACCGGCTTGTCCGGTGCCGGGATCGCCGCCGACCAGACACCGGCCAACTTCGGGTCCCTGGTCGGTCGGGTGGCTGATCTGTGCGTGGCCGGTGATGCCACCTGCGACGTCCAGTCCGGGAGTCCGTTGCTGACCGCGGTCACCAACATCACCGGACAAACAGAGGGCAAGGACCCGGTCGCCGCGATCGCCACCGTCGCCCAAGCCCTGGCCTCCACCGCGTTCACGACCGCGGTCGGGGTGGTCAACGACGACATCTCCGGTACCAGTCTGGATCAGCTCTCCTACACCCCCAGTCAAACTCTCGGCCAGCGCATCGCGGCCGCGTCCTCACCGTCGGCTACAACACCGACCGAGTCCGACGCGCTCTCGGCGCTGTTCAAGATCGGCACGATCGGCTTGAACGCCGTGGTGTCGGTGGCGCAGAAGGTCTTCACCGCCACGACCATCGCCGAACTCGCCGCAGTCGGGCTGTCCAACCCCGCCGCCGCGGTCGCGGTACTCGGCACGAAAGTCGCTGACGCGGTAGTGGATCTGGTGCCGCCCCAGTCGATCAGTACCTGGGTCAACGACGCGTTCGAGGCGATCACCTCCACCATCACCGATCCCCAAGACCTGTACACGACCTCGGCGACCGCCCAATACAGCAACGCCACCGGGCGACGCAGCAGCTACAGCACCGTCTCGGTCACCGCAGGTGGCGATACCCCGCTGGTCGCGACGACCGCTTGGTTCACCGCGATTGCCCACGACCTCACTGCCACCGCGACGCCATCGGCGAAGCAGCCGACACCCTCGAACAGCGCGACGACTCCGACCAGTCCGCACCCGGCTCCCTCGCCTACCGCAGTGAAACCCGGTGCCACACAGACCGGTTCGCCCTCGGCCACGGCCAGTGAGCCGAGGGTGCACCCCTAGACCCCTTCGGAGCACGAATCGAGCAGCCAGCCTTCCCCCTGGTCAGCGGCTCTTCCAGCGGCGTGCTCCGAAGGGCCCGACCACAACCCAACCGAACCGAGGAGGTGAACAACATGCCCACCGACGACCTGAGCCATAACCATGGTGCCGCTTGGCTGTACAAGCCCGACAACCCAGACCCCCACCCCGACGAACCCCATCAGGTCAGCGAACACCTCCACGCCCGATCAATACCGCGCCACGCGTCGACGCGGCGGTCACGCATCATTGCGCTGAGCGCCGCCGCCGGCATCCTTACCGGTTCGGTCGCTGCCGTCGCGGTGGACATGTCGGGCAGCGACCACACCGACACCGCCGCCTCTGTCTCCACCTCCGCAACAAGCTCGACCACCCCTGCCTCTACTGTCACCGCCACCGAGCGGGCCTGTGCCGGGCTCTCTGCGCAAACGGTGACAGCGGGCGCCGGGGACACCAGGACCGTCGCCGGTGTGATCGCGGCGTTCGAGTTCGCCTACTACGTCACACGCAGCGCGGAGGACGCGCTGCGGTTGGTGACCCCGCAGGCCGGGATCGTGCACGAACCGCTGGCCGCTGCGATCACGGCGCTGCCGATCGGCACCAGCCACTGCGTCGGCATCACTCCGATCGCGGAGAACACCGCCGAGGTCCACCTGGTGGAACTGCATCCCGACGGCCGCCGCTTCGACTACCTGCAGCTGATCAACGTATCCGCCGCTGCTGCTGGCGAATTGGTCATCACCAACATCCAGAAGCGAGGCAGCTGATGCCCGCGCTGATCCTTCACGAGCATCCTCTCGCCGTGATCGGCGGCTGTCAGTTGGACCCGGCCACGGTGACCCCGCCACTGCGCGTCGCCAGCATCCGCGTACAACCCCTGCCGACTACCCGAGCGCATCCACCGGCGGTCGCGATCGTCGGCGCTCACGGGGGAGCGGGGACCTCGACGCTGGCACGGTGGTGGGCTCCCGCTGCGGACTGCGAACAGTCCTGGCCGGGCTCGCCGCAGACCACCCAACGTGTCGTTGTGGCGGCACGGTTGTGCCTGCCAGGGCTGATCGCTTGCGCGGACCGGTTGCGTGAATGGCACGCCGGAGCGGCACCCGAAGGCGTCGAGGTCGTCGGTGTCGTACTCAGTGCCGCCCGACCGGGCCGAGTCCCAGCACCGGTGCGCCGCTACCGGGCCGTAGTCGAAGACCTGGCCGAGCACGTGTGGGAGATCGGCTGGCATGACGAGCTCATCGAACGCGAACTCAGCGAACTCGCCGAGTTCAGCCCCTTCGACCCTGCCCCGCAACGCCGCCCCCGCCTGACCGAAGCGGTGCCGCTGGATGTTCATCACGTCGGCAGCGAGCTCATCGACGCCCTCGCCCGAACGACCAAAAACCCTATCGACCAACACGATTCGGAGAAATGACGATGTCGGTTCTATCCGTCGTGGGCGACAGCGTGACGGTGCTGGCCCAAGAGATCAAGATCAACCCGACCGTCCCGCCGGGCGGGGACAAGCTGACCAACCTGGTCGGCTACCTGTCCTGGCTGGTTATCTTGGCCGGGGTAGCAGCCCTGATCTATGCCGGGGGCAAGTTCGGGTGGGAACGCTGGCACGGCGGCGCGGTCGAATCACCCAAGATCGTGTTCGCGGCCATGGTCGGCGGCATCATCGCCACCTCCGCCGGCGCCATCATGAACGCCGCCGTCACCGGAGGGTCCTGACATGCAGGCACCCCAATACCGCCACGAAACACGCAGCACCACAACTGATTCACACGCGGTGACCATCACCGCCGCCGACGGCACAGTGCTGACCGGAACCCGATTTGGGAAACCGGACGCCGCGCTGACCGTCGTCTACCTGCCCGGACCACTGGCAGACGCAACGCATTTCGCGCCGATGATCACGCTGATCGACCGACACCTCCGCGCCGAGGTCGCCCAGCTGGTCTACGACCAGCGTGGCCACGGCAACGACCTGCCGCTGCACCCCGGCCCGGCGGGAATGGCCCAACTCGTCGAGGACCTGGACACCGTCCTCTCCCAGGCTGACGGTCGCGTGGTGCTGGTCGTGCATTCACTGGCCGCGATCGTCGCTCAGGAATGGCTGTACCACCACCGACGAAACCCCGCCGGCGTCGACGCGATCGTCGCGATCACACCGGTGACAGAACTACCCGATCACGACAAAGCCCTCACCGAACACCCCACGGGGGCGGCCCTGCGAGCCGGTCGACGTCTCATCCACCAACTTTCCACAGCCCTGGGCGAGCACCGCCTCCACACCGACGCCGAACTCGAGGCCGCCCGCCACACCCTGCGTGCGTATCGGCGCTGCGGGGCCGACCTAGCGGTGGTTGAAGACCTGTTGCGCGCGACACCGACCTGGATCGTGGCCGGGCACGCAGACCCCGTCGCAAGCTACGGGCGGGTCACGGAACTGGCGGAAACGGTGTGGGCAGAATTGAGCAGCCTGCCCGACGGAGGCCATGACCTGGCCCGAACCTTTCCTCAGCTGCCCGCCGCAGCGGTGTCCTCCGCGATCCGGGTAGCCCGAGACGCCGATCGGTTCGGAGGCCAGTGGTGATCGCCGCACCGCTGCCCGCGCAGGTCTTGGCGCCGCTGACACAGCTGCTGAACTGGCTGGCCTGGTTCGTGCTGCTGCTGTGCGTGGCCCGCGCGACCTTCGTCGGCGGCCAACTCGCCCTGCGGATTTACCGCGAAGAAGCGATCGAGGGGTTCATCGGATCTCTCGCCGCCGCCGCACTCCTCGGCTCGGCCAGCGCCCTGGCCATCGCCATCCTGCCCACCTAAAACCACAGGACACCGCAATGCCACAAAAACTCTCGATACTCGGCAGCCGGACGCTCACCGCCTGGATCGTGCTCGCTGCGGCGGGCACCGCGACAGCCTGTGGCGGCACCGAGCCCGGTGAGGACCAGCGTCTCCCAGTCGCCAACACCGCAGAACAGCTGGTCCCCACTGGGCTGAGCTGGCGGACCTATCAGGGCATCGACCTGCCCACCGCGGTAGAAGGTCCACGCGTGGTAGACGGCGCGACCGCCACCGACTTCGACCGGTCCCCGGCCGGTGCCGCCCTGGCCGCCATCCACACGACCGTGCGCATCTCGGTCGCACCCGACGGGCAGTGGGCGGCGGTCGGGCAGCGCATGATCGCCCCCGGCCCAGGCCGGGATGCCTGGGCCACAGCACGCGCCCAGATCTCGATCCCCACCCCGGCCACCGACGCGGTGCCCAAGATCCTCGGCTACGTCGTCGCCGCCTACACCGACACAGAGGCCCAGATCCAGACCTACTCGATTTATCCGGACAACTCGACCACTCGCAACACCGCCACCGTCATCTGGGCCACCGACGGGTGGCGACTGCGACTGCCCGACACGGTGACCGAAAGCCCGGTCACCGCAGTGGATTCCATACCCAACGACATGGTTGCCCTGCCGAAACCGTGAGGATCAATTTCTGATGCGCTCGATGCGAACCCTGCTCATACTGCTCAGCATCATCGCCGCAGTGGTGATTGTCGTGTTCGTCCTGACCGTCACAGGCGACGACCAGACCGACACCACCGAACCCCGTGGTCAGAGCGGGCAACCCACCACGATCGCGGTGTCACCGGCGACACCGACAGCAGCGCGTCCGCCGACGGTCGACATGTTCGGTAACCGGCTCGAAGTCCCTGCCGAGGACGCCGGTGCGGCGTTGTCGCAGACCGTCGAGGAGCGACCGGACCCGACGCGACCGGACTATCTGAGCGCGGCACCCGCTCGATTGCAGTGGCAACGAATTTGGGACGGCGCGGCAGTGCCGGTCTCAGGGAGCGATGGCCCTGCCCGTATCGACGCCGGTGTGGCCGAGGGGTTCGCACGCACACCGCAAGGTGCCGCACTGGCGGCGATGGACGCCATCGGGCGGGCCTATGCCGCACCGGACCCGATCTGGCAAAAGGTCGTGCGGGAGCGCTTTTACGGCGGCGGGGACACATTGATCGACCAGTTCGCCCGCTCTAGAGCCAGCGCCCCAGGGATGGCACGCTACGTCACCGTCCCTGAAGGTGTGCGGGTTGAACCCGGCTACCGCGACGACCTCGCTGTGGTTCAGCTCGCGGTCCGTTCGACGACGGGGTACGCGATCGCGACCTGGCCGATGGTCTGGGTCGATGGTGATTGGCGTATCCGCACGCCCGAGGTCATCGAGACGCTGTGGCGTCCAGCCACACCCGTCGCCTCGATGGCGGGGTTCGGCCGCTGGAGGCAGTCGTGAGTGTCCTCGCCGCACCGGTCGCGCCGGTAGGCGGTGTTCATGCCCAAATTGTTCCCGATCTCGCCTGTCTGGCGGTGCCCGGAGTGCAGGAAGCGTGCCGGCTCGCGGACCTCGCTGGGGAGGTGGCTGAGGCGGCGAGCGACTCGGTGATCGGCAGCATCGCTGCCGATCTCATCGACAGCCTGGTGAGCGGGTTGCGGTTAGTGATGGCGTGGTGGACGACCTTCCCGTCACCGGAACTGGCGACCTCCCAGGGACAGCCCGCCCCAGTGCTTGCCCAAATACGTGAATACACCAGTGGGCTACAGGTGGTGCTGCTCACCGCCGGGATCATGTTCGCCGCCGCGCGGCTGGCATTGGCCAAGCGGGGCGCCGCGGCGGGGGAAGCGCAGGAGAGCTTCCTGATGTTGGCACGGGCGACGTTCGGGGCGATGACCTTCGGTGTACTGATCACCGTCGCGACCACGGCCGGGGACGAGTTCGCCTCCTGGGTCGTCTTCGACGCCGCTCGCGGCGACCTGGACACCGCTGTCGGTCGCATCGCCGACCCACGGATCACAGGCAATCTCGGCTCCGGGATCTTGCTCGTTCTCGGCGTGCTCGGCGCGATCAGCCTGCTGGTTCAACTCGTCATGCTGGTGATCCGACAGGCCCTTCTCGTTGTCGTTGTGGCAGTGATTCCGATGGCGGCGGCAGCATCGGGCACCGGGCCCGGTTCACAAGCCTACAAACGGCTGGTGGCGTGGTCGCTGGCGTTCGTGCTGTGGAAGCCGGTGGGGGCGTTGGTCTATGCCATCGCGTTCGCGGTCACCGGCACTGAGGACGACCCAGATCCTCAGTTGGTCCTGCTGGGGATGATCTTGATGTTGATGAGCGTGATCGTCCTTCCAGCATTGATCCGCTTGATCGCCCCGGCAGTGGCCACCCTGGGCGGCGGTGGCGGAGCGGCAGCGGCGTTGGCTGGTGCCGGTGCGGGTATCGCGATGTCGGCAGTCGGCAGCGGGGGGTCTCAGGCCCGGAAAATGTCGGAGGCAGAGAACTCTGGTTCGTCGTCGGGCCCCCCGCCCAGCTCTGGGGGTCCTCCATCGCCGCCGGGTGGAGCCGAAGGCGCCCGCCAGATGTCGCCCACTTCGGGCACACCGCCCGGAAGCACACCATCCTCGTCCGGAAGCAGTGCACCAACGCCCACACCACCGGTCGGAGCGGGTTCGGGCAATGGGGATGCTTCGGTCCCCAATGCAGGTGGTGAGGGCAATCCCGCAGCGCCCGAGGGGCTGGGGGCGGGTTCGTCGGCGGCATCGGCGGGTGCCCAGCTCGCCGTCGGCGCGGTGCAAGGCACCGCTTCGGCCACGGAACGCTCGGTCCCCGAATCGCCACAAATAGATCCGGATTCGCTCGGTCCTGGGGAGGTTCGCCGATGAGCACACGGATGTATGGGCGGTGGGAGCAGCCGCGCTCGGCCGGGTTCTTCGGGTTGACCTGGGGTGTTTCGCTCCTCGGGCTCGGGTTGGTGATCACGGTGATGGTGTCGTTCATGATCACCCGCTCCCTCGAATTCGCTGGGGCGGTCCTGGCCGGGGCGGCCGTGGTGTTCGTCCCGCTGGCGGTGACCCGCAACGGCCGCACCGGGTGGGAACTGGTGCTGCTTCGGGTCCAGTTCGCGCGTGCGCGTTCTCGCGGCGAGCTGACCTACCGATCCGGACGGTTCTCCCGCCTGCCGGGGTTGGCGAAATTGCCGGGGCTGCTGGCTGATTCACGTTTGACCGAGTACGAGACGCCGGGTGGGAAGCGGTTCGCGATGCTGCATATCCGGCGCAGCGATCACTACACAGTGGTCGTGCGGGTGATCCCGCGCGGCAAGGAACTCGTCGACCAAGCCCAGATCGATTCCTGGGTCGAGGGATACGGCCAATTCCTGGCCTCGCAAAGCCGCGGTGGAGAAGTGGTCGCGGTGACCGCGGTGCTGGACAACGTCGTGGAAACCCGGTTGAAGCAAACCCGGGAAGTCACCCGCCTGATCCGCACGAGTGCCCCGGAGTTCGCCAAGACGGTGATGACCGAAGCCGCTGCCGACAGCGGTGGGGTGGGGGTGCGGATCGAAGCGCGGATCGCGATCACCTACCGGGCGATCGGCAAGGGCCGTATCCGCCGTGATCAGGCCGAGCAGGCCCGTGAGATCGGGCAACGCCTGCAATCGGTGCTGTCCCATCTCGCCCGCGCCGGCCTGCCCGCCACACCCCTGCAAGCATGGGAGGTGCTGGGATTGGTGCGAAGCCGATTCGACCTCGCCTCTCAGCGTGATGTGGAGGCGGCCGGGGACCGGATCGTGGAGTCGCAGTCGTGGGACTCGGTCGGGCCGCTGGCCCATCAGGATCGGTGGGATCACTACGTCCACGACGGGGCCCGTTCGATCACGTGGGAAATGGACGGCGCACCGCGCGGGGCGGTGATGGAAACCGTCCTCGAGGAACTGCTCCGTCCGCGCCCGGACGTCCCGCGTAAGCGGGTCGCGATCGTCTACCGCCTGCATTCGGCCGCGGAAGCGACCTCCCTGGTCGATTCGGACTTCCGTGACGCGGTCGCCGCTGAACAGACCGAACGGGGGATTTCCTCGGCGGCGGCACGCATCCGGGTCGGCAACACCTCGGCCGCCCGGGAAGAGCAAGCTCGCGGGGCGGGGTTGACCCGGTTCGGGGTGTTGGTGACGGTGACCGATCACCTCGATGCGGATCTGCCGGGCATCGAGGCCTCGGTCAAAGGGATGGCGGCGGCGTCACGGTTGACGGTGCGCCGCTGCTACGGCTATCAGGCCGCCGGTTTCGGTGCCTCGCTCGGGATCGGGCTGATTTTGCCTGAGCACGCCTCCATTTCGGAACGGGTCTCGGGATGAACGGGCCTACGAACGGGTTGCCCGACCGAGGCAAGCTCGCGAGAACCGAAATCGTCGAGGGCATACGGGTTCTGAGCAGAACTCGCCGTGCAGAAGTCGAGCTCGCGGCCACGCATGCCGGTTTGCGGGGTCGGCGGGCACGGATGCTGCTGTCCAGTGATGATCATCGCCGCGCGACCGCGGCACGGCGCCGCGACGGTCGCGCCGGGGACGGGTTCGATCTGATCGCGCCGGTGTTGACCGACCGCGGCTACGCCGGTGCTGGGGGTGGTCGTGCGTCGGTGGTGCCGCGTACCCCGGAGTGGCGTGCCACGACTGTGCAGGTGGCGGGGTTGTGGCCGTTCTGTGTCGGGGCCAGCGCCCCGACCGCAGGCGTGCCGGTCGGCAGTCACTACATCACCGGCGCTCCGGTGCATTTCGACCCGATGTCGTGGTTTCTGCGGGGGTTCATTACCGCGCCGATCGCATTTGTGTTGGCGCTCAACGGGTTCGGTAAGTCCTCGTTGATCCGGCGCATCATGACGGGTGCGGTCGCGGCGGGGGAGACCGTGCTGTGCATGGGCGACACCAAAGGCGAATACCGCGACCTCGTCGAGCGCCTCGGCGGACAAGTCGTCGACGTCGGCTACGGCCACGGCACCATCAACCCCCTCGACGTCGGCGCCCTCGGCGCCGTCATCACCGCACTGACTGATGCCGATCAGCGCCGTCAGGTGATGGCACGGGTCGAGGCCGGACAGATCAACATCGTCGCCGGGCTCATCGAGCTCGTGCGCGGAGCCCGGGTCGAAGACTACGAGGAAGTGCTGCTCGCCGCCGGTCTGCGCGAGCTCTACAGCCCAGCCGGTGGTTTCACCCACCATAACCCGCCGCTGCTGGAAGACCTGCTCGCGGTGATCTCGGCCGGAGGGGAGCGGCTGCGCGCGTTCGCCGAAGAAGACGACGAACTCTCCTACCGGGCGGCGACGAAACCGTTGCGCCGGTCGATGCGGGCCTTGGTCGAAGGCCCGTTCGGGGCGATCTTCAACGGCCCCACCTCGACCCGCCTGGATCTGTCGAGTCCCGCGATCTGCATCGACATCTCCCGCATCCCCGAAGGTGACACCAAACTGCTGGCCGCGGTCCTGATGACCTGCTGGTCCGACGGTTTCGGCGCGGTCGCCGCCGCCCACGCCCTCGCCGACGCTGGGCTGGCCCCCGCGAGGACGTTCGAGGTGGTGATGGACGAGATCTGGCGGGTGCTCGGCGTCGGGGAATTCATGGTCGACCGCGTCGACGCGCTGACCCGGCTCAATCGCGGCTTGGCGACCGGGTTGATCATGTGCTCGCACACCATCAAAGACCTCGCCGCTTTCGATTCCCCTGCCGCACAGGCCAAAGCGCTCGGGTTCTTCGAACGGGCCCGGGCGAAGATCATCGGCCCGGTCGGCCCCGAAGAAGCCAACCGCATCGCCGCGGTGGCGGGGATGACCGACACCGAGAAACTGCTGGTCACCTCCTGGGCGGCGCCGCGCCCACCCAGCGATGACGACCTCGACACCTCTCGGCGCGAAATACCGCCCGGCACTGGGTGTTACCTGCTCAAGACCGGAGAAGCCGAGCAGCCCGGCATCCCGTTCCGGATGGTGTTCACTCCCACCGAACGTGACTCCGAAGTCCACAACACCAACCGCCGCTTCGACAACCTCGGCCAAACCCCCATCGGATCGGTGAACCCGCCATGAGTACCGGTCCGACGATTCGCAGCGCCCTGGCAATTCACCGGCGTCCATTTGTCGCCCCGCGAGTTCGGCGCAGGGCCGGGTTGGCATATCAGCGCCACGAAATCGTTTGCCCGACTTCAAATGCGTTGGAGGACACAATGTTTCGCCCACGCAACGAGTACAACGCCCCCCGACTGAAGGCGAGGAAATTCGATGAACGAGCCAGTTGATTTCGTCGTATTGCAGACAGACCGCACAGCCGTTTACGGGCGAGGTGATGTCGAGGACATGATGGATGTTCTCGAGGTCGACCGGCTTCGCCTGGATTTGTCCATGGCCGGTCGGGTCCAGGTCTGGTACGTCCCGGACGCGGAGGGCGCGAACCCGCTCAGCGAGCAGATCCTGACCCGCCTCGGATACCGCGATCCGACGGGCTGGACCGGGCCGATCGCCCTCACGACACGCACCGAACCATTCGACACCGCTGCACCGTTCGCAGACGACGTGCGTGAGCTGGTGAACGAGGTGGTCACCACCGCCGGTGGGGTGGTCACCTACGCCACCGCCTCGGAGACGAGCCCGACCGTGAGGTCCCACACGAGCATCGTGGTGAGCGCACGCGACCGGTCAGCCGACGCCGCTGACGCTATCGACCCCCAACCGGGAATCGCGGAGGCCGTGAATGCCGCACTCGGCGCAGGTGGCCCAGATTTCGAGGCCCCCGACCACACCGAGGCCGACATAGCACCGCCCGGATCTACCCACGACACCGCAATCGGCCCGGATTTCGCCTGACGAAAGCCAGCTGGCCATTTGCCACCGCAGACGAGTAATTCGCGCACACCCATTTATAGGTGAGAAATCAATGAAACCAAATTTCGACACATTAGTGAGAACGGCATGGTTCGCGCACGAAACACCGCGTAAAACATCCCGTCCGGGCGACGCTCACAGAACTCGCGATGAGCACCGTTGACCATGGCTCATGTCGATATCGCGCGCCGGCCGCCCGCACTTGCGCCACCTGCTCTGACCTGGTGGGCCAATGAGTGGCACCGTGCGGGCAACGACTGCGGTCCTCGGCGCGGTCGTGTTGCTGGTGGTGCTGCTGCTGTTCGTCGGCAGCGCCCAGGAGCGCGGCTGTGCACCGTCCACAGCGACGAAGCAGGCGCCCTCATCCGGTACGGCGAGGACGATGCCGATGGCTGAGGGCACCTACACCCTGACCTCGGGTTTCGGAATGCGTTGGGGCACACAGCATCAAGGCCAGGACTTCGCCGCCGCACCCAAGACCCCGATCTACGCCGTCGCCGACGGGGTCGTCGTGCGCGTGGGCGAGGCCAGTGGGTTCGGGATGTGGGTGGTGATCGATCACAACATTGACGGCGAGATCGTGTCCTCGGTCTATGGGCACATGTTCGCCGACGGTATCGAGGTCGAACAAGGCCAGAGCGTGCGGATCGGGCAGCTGATCGCCGGAGTCGGCTACAACGGTCAGACCGTCCCCGCAGGCCCGGACGGTGCACACCTGCACCTCGAGATCTGGACCGGCGGAGGGCGATTCGGCGGCGGCACCGCGATCGATCCGATGCCGTGGCTGCACGGTGGGTCGTCGCCGTCCAGTCCGGGCGGATCGACCGACCCCGCCCCATCGACGACGCTCGGCCCGAGCGGGAGCACGGTGATCGAAGCCGCAACACAGGCAGGGGCCGAACTGCCCGCGATGCCCGCGGCGGTCGGGTCCGAGCGCGGTTTGCAGGTCGACACGATCCGATTGGCGCGCACCATCGTTCAGCAGTTTCCGCAGGTGCGTGCGATCGGTGGGCAGCGTGAGGACCCGTTGCCCGATCACCCGAGCGGGCGGGCGATCGACATCATGATTCCCGACCCGATGTCGGGGGAGGGTAAGGCGCTCGGTGATCGGATCGCTGACTTCGTGATCACCAACGGTGCCGCGTTGCGCATCGATTACTTGATCTGGCGTCAGACCTATCGTTCGGCCAGCGGCGAGTCCAACCTGATGGAAGACCGCGGCAGTGTGACGGCGAACCACTTCGATCACGTTCATGTCACCACGCTGGGTGGCGGATACCCCGACGACGGTGCACCGATCGGCCCGGTCACCACGGACTCTGCGGGGGTTGCGAGCGCGACGGTGTGCGGGCCGGCCCTCGGCGATACCGACCTGGATCCCGGCGCGGTCCCCGAGGAACTGCTGGCCTGGTATCAGCTGGGTGGGACCGTGTGTCCGCAGATCTCCTCGTCGTTGCTGGCGGCGCAGGGCAAACAGGAATCCGGGTTCCGGCGGGGGCTGACCTCGGCTGCTGGTGCGCAGGGGTTGGCCCAGTTCCTGCCTGGGACCGCGACCGCGCTGGCCTCGGACGGGCAACCGTATGTGATCGACGCCGACGGCAACGGTGTGGCGTCGGTGTGGGACGACGGCGACGCGATCATCGGCCAAGCCCGCTACCTGTGCGACATCGCCGACCACGTGGACGCCTGGATCAGTGAAGGCAAGGTCGTGGCCCCCAACGGGCCAACCGAGCTCTACCTCGCCGGTTACAACGCCGGCGAATACGCGGTTCTGCGCTCGGGCGGATTCCCCACGGGCTCACCGGATTACGAGATTCAGACCCGCCCGTACGTGGCCAACATTCTCGCGACGGCCACCCAGATGACGACGACGCTGAGCTGAGGACACCATGAGCAACCGTCTTTCTCTCGCCGCTGTGACCGTCGGTATCGCGGCCGTCGTGATTGCACTCACCACGGTACTGACTGGCGGCGCCGACGACCCCGGGCCCACGTCCGATACGCACACCCCCAATGCCGCCCGCGTGGAGGGGCCCGAGCCTGAGGGTGCCGACGCGGTGACCGTCGCCCAGATGGGTTTGGCGGCGATGTTCTCCTGGCAGCCTCGTGTTGACCCAGGCCCTGGTGTCGGGTTGGTGCGTGCGGCACCGTGGCTGACCGGCGAACTGGCTGCCGCAGCGCGCAACGGCCCTGCGATCGGGTTGGCGCCGTTGCCGGAATGGGCGGGGTGGCGCGCCAGCAACGACATCGTCACCGCCCTGGTCGACACCGGGCAGGCAGAAGCTGGCGGGTCCGGACCGACGGTCGCAGCGTCGGTGACCCAGCAGGTGCTCCACCGAGACGGTTCCACCACCATGTATCGGCGGATGCGGGTGAGGGTCACGGTTACTGAAACCTCGCAGGGGTGGCGGATGTCGAGCTACCGCATCACCTCGGTGACCGATCATGGTTGAGCGCACCACGCCCCGCGACCCGGCCCGTCCGGTGCTGGCTCCGGCGTCTCACCACCTCGATGCCCGGGGTGCGGTGCTGCTGCATCGTCGGATGGCGGCGCTGATCCATAACGTCAGCGTCGATCTGAGGCAGTTGGCGCGGGAACCCCACAACCGCACCAAGACCTTCCGGGATCTGTCGGTCGTCGGGCGCGTCGTGCATGAACAAGCGGTGGCGATCGGTGTGCCCGCAGACTGGATCGCTCACGCGAAGAAGGCTGGTCAGCAAGGTCGCCGAGCAACCGAGGCAGTGTCGCTGCCGCCACGGCGTCCGGTGGCACGGTCGCTGCTGATCGCCCAGCTCCACCACCAGGTCGACACACTGGCGACCCTGGCCGCAGTTCGACCGGTCCGCCGCGACCACGCCGCGATAACCGTGCAGGCCTCGGACAAGTTGGCCGAGCATTTGCGGTTGCAGTGGTTGCGGGTGGCGATGGTCGCCACCGCCCTGGACGTCACCGAGGCCGAAACCACCGGTTGGTGGTCCCTCGAGACGGCCGACTGGCAAGCCCGCCTGGACCAGATCTCGCAGCAGTCGGCACCCGATCAGGGGCGTCAATGGCGCGAACTCACCCACGTCGGCCGGGTGCGGGAAGGACGGATCCGGGTTACGGCGATGCGGATGGTCGGCATCGACCTCGCCGACAGCGCACCCCACCAACTGCCCCCGGCCCCGCACCTGCTCGAAATCGCCGCCGAAAACGCTTGGCACACCGCCACTTTTGAACCCGACGGTGGCGTCGGGATCGACGCGGCGATCGCCGCCACCGGCATCGAGGACAGCTACGGCATCGCAGACGGTGACCTGTTCGACCTTCCCCCGCCCGGAGAGGGCGCGCACCCACAGCGCGAACCAGATTTCTGACCCGATCGCTGCGAGGAGACCCCCATGACGACCAAGCCCACCTGCGGCTCGCCGACCCCCATCGCCCCCGAAGACATGGTCCGCGCCCGGACAGCCGAACTACAGACCTTCGCCACCACCAGCGAATTCGACAGTCTCGCAGCCGAATACGGTTTCACCACCGAGGACTTGTCGGACCGATACGTTCAAGCGTTGCTCGATGTCGCCGGGATCGACTACGACGGTCTGCGCCAGTCCGAAATCCTCTGGGCCACATCAGGTGCCAACCTCGTGCGCAAGGCCGCGACCGGTCCGGCGCTGACGATGTGGTCGGCGGCGACCCTGGACGCCTTCACCGTGTGCGGGGCCTCCGGTCGCATGATCTGGCACGAAACCTTCGATGCCGAGATGGTCGATGGGGTAGAGGCGGCCACCCTCTCGGCGGAGAAGGCGATCGAGTTGGCCGCGCACGCCCTGGTCGAGTGGGGTGGCGACGCCGGGGTCTTGCGGCTGAACCTGGCGCGCAGCCGCGGCCTGGACTTCGCGCGGCTCCACAGCATCGCTACCACCGCGAGCCTGGTCCTCGACATCGCGACCGTCCCGGTGCGCAACCCCGCCGCCGAGCAATGCACCTGGCCCGACCAAGTCCGGTGGCGCACCGTCGACCTGCACGAACTCTGGGACGCAGCGTCATGAAACCCGCCCTGTCCACCTGCATTGCCCTCAGCGTGCTGACAGCGACTACAACGATGGTGAGTGGGTGCTCGACCGCTCATGCACCGGTGGTCGAACCAGGCTGTCGCGCCGAGCCGTTCCCCCCACCACACACCGAGGTCGCGCCCTGTTCGGCGTCCGCGGTTCTCAAGGCCGCGGTGACCACGCTGTACCGGTTGGATCCGGTTGCCGAGGTGGACGCACGGTCGACGTTCGAGACCGCGCGACCGCTGATGTGGGCTGCGTACTCCACCGACGCCCGGATCGGGGTCTCGCTGTGGGCGCCGATCACCCCCGAGGTGTGGCAGGACTGGGTCGAACACAGGGTGCCGTTGCGCACCGACGCCTACCCGACCGACGACGGCCATTCGCCGGATACCGCAACCGCGTCGAGCCGGGTCTTCTCTGTCTCCCTTACCCCGGTCGGCCGGGCACCGATCGTCTTCTCGGTGTCCGCGCGGTCGACTCGAGCGGGTGCCGAACGTGCATGGTTGGTCGCCGAAATGCGGGTGTTGTGATGAGCGGGGATCCGGTCGAGGAAGGCGGGCAAGCGGTCCGGCAGGGATTTCTGCAGGCGTTGCAGACCGCGCACACCACCAACGCGTTGTTCCGCAGCAGGGGTGGGGAATCGCGCTCGCGTGCGGAGTCCGAGCAGCGACTCGCGAACGAAGCGGCCAAGAACCAACGGTCGTGGATCGAGCACCAGGCCCGCCTCGGCAACCTCGGGACCGAGCAACAACTGGCCATGACCAAGATCGCCGAAGTCCGCGCCCGCATCGACAACGCCGCCAAGATCACCGAGGTCGACCTCCGCCACAAAGAAGGCCAGATCAGCAGGGCTGAAACAGATTTGGCGCGACGAGAACGCGACGGTGAGCTGTCCCGGCAGCAGAGCAGCGAGGTGCATGCCGCACGCATCGCCGGCTACACCAACCGCGAAGCCCGCGAAGGGGAGCTGCACCAGCTCGATGTCGAGCTCAAGGAACTGATGATCGACATCCGCCGCCGCGCGGCCGGATTCACCGACACCCTGCACCACTCCGATGAACGCACCGGCGCCGCCAAGGCCGCAGCGGCCCAGTTCGCCGCCGCCGACGCCACCCGCGACCTGTCCCCGGACGCCGAAGCCGCGCGCCGAGCCTACGAAGAGCGGTTCATCCACGACACCGGCTTGGACCCCGAAGACTTCTTCACCGACAACACCGCGAATCAGTCCCCACGCAGACCGCGCGGCGTCGACGACATGGGCAGGCTAGCAGCCGACCTGACCATGGACGCGCACCTGCGCCACGAGTTCGGTTACCTCGCAGCCTATCTCGCGCCCACCACCGCCCCGGCCGCTGAGGCGATTATCGACGCGGAGATCGTCGAGGACGGTGAATGGATCGAGGCCACCGTGTCCGCGACTGCGGTTCACGACATCGATCCCGCCGCTGCTGATCCTGACTTGACCAGTGGGGGAGCAGACCCCTCGCTAGCTCGCGCCACAGGCACCGAGCTCGAAGTGTGGCGTGGCGATCTCGATGTGGGACGGGGCCGGTGAGATGTTCGAGCCGAATCCGGTGCAGGCCAAGCTGCTCAAGGCCGTGCAGAACTTGGCCAGCGACAACCAGCATCTGATCGAGCGATCCCGCACTGGCGACGGCCAGGACTTGTCGCCGATGGCGCTGGCTCATCTGGATATCGGGCGACGCACCCGGGAAAACCTGGAAGCGATCGCGCTAGCGGTCGGTGTACCGAAGTCGGTGATCGACTACACCCGCGCATCCGGGGAACGCGGACACCGCTGGGCACCCGGCCAACCATTGTTGAGCACCGAAGCCATCGACCGCGACACCCTCCTACGCGGGCACCGGACAGCGGTCGCGGAACTGCAGACGATGGCCGGAGTCGGGGCCGCTGTCTCGCAGCAAGGCACCCTGTCGCGTGCCGGGTTCTCCGCATTCCGCCGCGTCATGGGCGTGAGCTGGCAACGCGTCGGCGCGATCGGGCACGCCCTGGGCTTGACCATGGTCGAACAGCAACACGCGTGGGAACCCACCACTAGGCCGTGGACCGAGCAGGTCGCGCACACCCTGTCGAAGCTCGACCGGGCGGAGTTGTCGGCGCGGTGGCAGGCCCTCATCGACACCGACTTCGCCACAGTGTCGATGCCCGTGATGGTGCTCCAAGCCGCCGGAATCACTCCCGACGACATCAACCGTCAACTCCCCGTCCTGCCCGACCGGATGGTCGAGCTCGCCGCAGCCGCCCTCGATGCCGACCCCGCGAACCGCGACGTGGTGGGGCTTGGCATCGACGCCGCGATCGAGGCCACCGGCGCCGGTGCCCACACCGAACACGACCCCACCGATCACCGACCGGGCCCGAACCCGGATCAACACACCGGACCCGAGATCGGGCCTGGGCCGTGAACAGCTCTCACCCACCCTTCCAGGCCCGCCCGTGGGGCTCCGAACACGCAGTCGATCAACAGGATTGGAGAAACCGGTGAGTCATCCACTCTCAGGTGCCGAGGATCTGCCGTCGTGGCAGCTTCGCCTACTCGAACGCATCCAGAACGCCAGCTACGACCACTACCGCACCTTGTTCCACGGGTCCCCGCAGTACTCGCCCGCCAGCGGCGCGAGCGTTCAGCTCGAGACGTGGCGTACCCATCTACGGGCGTTGGACGACGAGCGCGGTGAGATCGCATTACACGCCCACGCCCGCGGGGTCCCGCAACGGATGATCGACTACGCCACCGAAACCGGCGCCAGGGGAGCGCGGTGGGGCGATACCCCCGAAACAACAACACTGCCGATGGCCCCGCCGGGGGCGGATCCGGCACGCCTGTACCTGCTCGACCAGCTCGCCGAGGACGTGTGGCGCCTCGAACACACTGCCCTGGTCCGCGCGGAGTACCTGCATCGTGTGCACACCGGCGCGTTGCCCGACAACGAGCCAGCAGAACGTCAACTCCACGACAACATGGCCGCGCTGTGGCGGCGTGCGACCGGGACCGCGGCACTGATCAACGTCCAACCCGGCGAGGCCGAGCAGCTGTGGGGTCGTAGCCTGGGCTCGTGGCAACAGTTGGCGGAGCTGACCGCGGCCTCCTACACCGATGCCGAACTGCGGCAGCGGTTCACGGAAATGTCGTGGAAAGGGGTCGAGGCCGACCTCTCGCGTACTTTCGACAACCTTGCCACCACGACCGTCACCGATCTCGGCCCGCCCACTCCCTGGGAGTTTGCCCAGCGTGCCGAACAGGCCTTGGCCGCAGTCAGCTTCGCCGACAACCTGGGCCCGGGTGCGGGGCACGGTATCGGCACCGCGGTCGAGGCGACCGGGATCCGAACAGCAGCACAGTGGGAGCCGGACCCGGACCTGCAACCCCACCCCCCTGATCGAGGGCCCGGGTCTGGTGTGGATCAGGGGGTGTGGTGATGACCAGTAGCGAGCCAGGGCCTGAGGAGTCGGTGAGTCAGTGGCAAGGGCGCATCCTGCGGCGGATCCAGCAATTGGCCGCCCAACACCGGGAGATCACCGATGCCGGACCGGGCATGTTCGATGACGGGATCTCCGGTCACAGCGAGCAGGTGTGGAACGAGCGACTCGAATTGCTCACCGTGCAGCGCGAACACGCCGAGTATGCGGCCATGTTGGGTGGGGTCGACCCGGGTTGGGTGGTCGATGCCCGCGAACTCGGCCAGCGTGGGGCGAACCCACCCAAGCCGGGCGTGGTGCGCCAGCATCCCGCCCGCGCCAGCGAAGCGCAGGAGTTCTATCTCGACATGCTCGAGGTCGACCTGTGGACTATGGAACGCATGGCCGGCCTGGAAGCGGCCCGCATGGACCGAATCGCCACCGGGAGATGGACTTTCGATACCGACCCGATCGCGGTCACGCAGTTCGCCGACAACATGACGGCACTGCACACCCGGGTCACCGTACTCGCGGCCGCAGCGCAACTGACACCGGCCGAGGGTGAGAGCTTGTGGGGGTCGAGTGTGGAAGGGATCCGCCGCGTGCATGCGGTGACCTTCGCCGCCTACACCGAGCAAGACCTGGCCCAAGCCTGGAACGGCTACGCTCGCGCCGACCCGGCGTTGGCGGTGCCACCGTATGTTCCGCGAGATCCCGACACGGGCACGCCCACCGACACCGCTCAGGTCGCCCCGCCGACCCCACGCAAGATGCTCGCCGACGCGACGACCGCGTTGCGGTCCCAGTTCGTCGACACCGCCATCCGCCACGCCGAACCGACCGATCTGGCCGCCGAGAGCACCGCGATCACCGCCGTCGTTGACGCCGCCCTCGGTGAGGACACCGCATGGACCTGGGAAGCCGACCCGGACCCCGTACCGCGACCTGTCGGCGAAATCGGCGCCGATCGTGGGCCAGAAATATAGAGCTGCAACTTATTTCGTGATTGTCGGCGCGTCGGCCAGGGGGAACTGGACCGAGGCGACCGAACCTGAACCGCTGGGACCTCACACACCCCGTTTGAGGGTGTGACGTTTTCTCGATCCGAGGAAGCACGATGGCCCACCGTCTCCGCGAACAACCACCTTCACCCTCGAACCCCACCACATCGTGGCACCTGTGCTTGTCCGGGAGCCCGCGATGAGCTGGCAGACCCGAGGAACCAGTTTCACCAACCCCGCCTACTACCGTGACGCCGCCGACAGCGTCGAGGCCCAACTCCGCGCCGACTTCGCCGCTCAGCACCAGTTGGGCGAGATCGCCGCCTACGGGGAAACCCCGGCACAGGTCGTCGAGTACAAAGCTCGCGCGCACGCCATCGCCCGGCACTGGCAACAAGACGCCTCACCGGAGCATCAACAGTTGTGGCACCACCTGGCCAGCGCGGTCGAGGCCTGGACGGCCAACCCCGAAGCCGCCCGCGTCGAGTTCGGCAGACTCCAGCAAGCGTTCATCGACGGCGACCCCGATATCGACCTGAACTCTGTCCGCACGCAACGGCAAGCCGCGGAACTGACCGGACACCTCGAACCGGTCAACGACCGGTCGGCCCAAGACGGCGCCCGATGGCGACCTCGCCACCTGAGCGTGGTTCCCGATCCTGGCGTGGAGGCAACACATTCGGACAGTTTGGTCGATCGCGCGTTGGGTGGGCGAGCCGCAGTTGAGCTGAGCATGGCCGAGGTCGAGGCGATCATCAACGGCTCCGACGAACTCCTCGCCGCCGAGGAAGCTCTCGGAGATCTCGACACCGGTGACGACGAGATCACCGCCCTGTTGCCCGCCGCCCAACGCAACCCCTACCTCATCCCCACCGTCACGGTCGACCAGTTGCCCGCCCAGATCGTCGCCGTGCGCCGGGTTCAAGACCTGGCCGCTCAACACGCCCGGCTGGCAACCGAATTCGACGAATCCCCCGAAGGCAGTCAGGTCCGCATCGACCAGCTGGAGCGGTTGATGGACGGCGCCAGAGATGCCCGCCGCGCCGCCGCCCTCGCCGGGGCAGACCACGGCGAGATCACCGCCGCCTACCAGGCGGGCCTGGCCGGGCACTACTGGTCGCAGCAGCCCGGGGCGCCGCGGCTGGCCCAACTCGAGCACGTCCTGGGCGAACGCGACCACGCTTTGGCCGAACTCGACACCCTGCGAAGCCAACTCGGTCTCGCCCCTGACCCCCCACCTGCGCTCGCGCTCGCCGCAGGCGCGGAGAACACCCACCACCCGGCCTCCAACACCGCCCCGCCGGGTGGGGCGGTGATCGCCAATGCGGTCGAGGCTGCCCTGCCCGATGCCGACGTCACCGCCGAGTGGATGAGCCCTCAACTCACCGGGGTCATCGACGCGCCTCAACCCGCACCCGGTGTCGACCCCGACTTCTGAAAGGACCAGGTCAATGATGTTCTCTCCCCGAGAAACCCGCCGCCGCACCAAGTCCGGACTGGGTGAGGAAGCCAGCATGCTGCTGATCCTGCTGGCACTGCTCGCGCTCGTGGTCGTGCTGTGGGCGGCACTGAAACTCGGCAGCTGGCAGGCCGGGCAATCCCTGTCGTGGAACCCGTTCGCGGCCTTGCTCTCGGTCGTCGCCGGAGACAAGCGATGGCCGTGGCAAGCAACCCCGATCGCGGTGGTCCTTCTCTGCGTGACCGGCGCAGGTGCGATCCGCGGAGCTCGATCGTTCACCAGCGGCGGGCAGGTCGATGCGGCGGCGCGGACCATGCAACCGCCAGGCAAGATCCGCATCGCTCGCGCCGCCGACAACCTCGCCGACAACCAACGCCTCCTCGCCGACGCCCCATCAGAGATTCGAGCTAATCCGGGACCACTGTTGGGGCGCACGGTCATCGGCGATATCGCCTTACATGTTCCCGCCGAACTCGGTGTCACGGTGACGGCTGGTCAGCGGACCGGCAAGACGGTGGCGTGGGCGATCCCGGCGGTGCTCGCAGCGTGGGGGCCGTGCCTGGCCACCTCGAACAAACCCGACCTGTATCGGCACACCGTCTACGGGCGCGAACAGGTCGGGCGGGTGTGGGTGTGCGACTTGCAGGCGGTGACCGGGCAGGTGGTGTGCGGGTTCTGGGTGAACCTGTTCAACCAGGTCACCGGGCTCCCGGCGGCGCGAAAGCTGGCGGGGTTCTTCGTGTCCGGGTCGGCGGGTTCGGCGAACGAGATCGCGAACGCGAAAACCGATGCCTACTTCGACGGCGGCGCCCAGGAACTGTTCGCCCTGTGCATCTTCGCTGCTGCGTGCGCGGGTGGGGACCTGCATCATGTGGCGGAATGGCTCGGCCGCGACCAGGACCCGACCCCGGCGTTGATCCTGCGCCACTACGGTCACGACCGCCCCGCCGCCCGCATCATCGAGTGCCAAGGCCTCTACGCGAGACAGCGTGACGGCCTCTACGACATGGCGCGCCGGTTCCTCAACGTGCTGTCGGATTCCGGGTACGCCCAGATGGTCACGCCACCGGTTCGGAAGCTGTTCCAGGTCAGCGAAACCGCGGCCAAATCAGTTACAGCGCACCAGAATCGGGCGGGCACGGCGGCTTCGATCCGCAACGGGGTCCTGATCGAGACCACCGAGCAACCACGCACCCACCTGTTGCCGGAGTTCGACCCGACCGCGTTCGTCACCTCCAACGACACCCTCTACCCGCTGTCGATGACCGGCCCCGACGGGGCCACCCCCTTGACCGCCGCCCTGGTCGGGCAAGTCCTGGAAGCCGCCCTCACCACGGCGCGGGCCCGCCCGGACGGGCGGCTGGCGGTACCGCTGTTGAGTGTGCTCGACGAGGCCGCCAACTGCGCCCGCATCAGCGAACTGCCCTCCTACTACACCTACGCCGCAGGTTGCGGAATCATCCTGATGACCATCCTCCAGGTCCTCGAACAAGGCGAAAACCTGTGGGGCGTCAATGGTTTGAAGACGATGATGGCCCAGTCGATCGAGGTCTACGGCGGGTCCATCGCCTCGAGGGACTATCTGGAGCACTGGTCGGCGATGGCCGGGCAACACGACGTCTCCGACCGCTCCCGCACCTACACCCCCGGCGGAATCCAACGCAGCCTGTCCTGGCGCGCCGAACCCATCCTCGACGTCGCCATGCTCGCCGCCCTCCCCAAAGACCGGGCCCTGGTCCGTCTTCCCGGCCACGGCCCCGTCATCGTCCGCAAAATCCCCTGGTTCGACAGCCAGCACGCCCCACTGGTCCGTATGTCGATGCAACGGTTCGAAGGGGCGCGGGTTTCGCTGATCAAAGCCGCTCCTCCTGCCATGGGGGAGGGGCAGTCGTGACCAGCCCCACCCAGACCGCTACGGCGCCGATGCCACCCCAGTTCGCTCACTTCACCGACTTCGCCACCGCCTGGATGCTACCGACGATCAGCCTCCGGTTAGCCGAAGCGAACCGGGAGAACACCTTCACCTGGTGCTCGCGGTGGTGGGCTCATCGCCCGGTCGCCGTCCGCATCGCGCACCTGCACACAGCGTTCGAGGCGATGCGCCGCGCCAAAGCCGGATCGAGCCTGAGCACGTTTCTGCTCACCCATTTCGACCCGCACGTCAACCTCATCCTCGACGCCGCGAACGGCCCCCTGCACCGCTGCACCCGCACGCACCACCAGGCGACACCGTCGTTGCCGTTCGATCCTGTTCCACCCGGTTGGTTCGGCACCGCCACCCCCGCCGCCGTGGACGATGAGAAGCCGCCGAAGAAGTTCGGCCACTACAGCGAGTTCGTGCAGCAGTGGTTGTTGCCAGTGGTGTCGGTGAAGATCGCCGCGAACAACCGGGAAGGCCAATACACCTGGTGTCGGCAGTGGTGGCGCCACCAATCCGTGGCCATCCGCTTCGCCGGCTTGCACGCGTGTTTCGAAGCCGCAGTCAATGCCGACGACAAACAGGCGATGAGCGCACTGTTCGTCCGCCACATCGACCCCCACTTGCGGTACATCCTCGACGCCGCCAACGGCCCACTGCACCGCTGCACACCCGACCGCCACATCGACAGCCCAGGCCTCGATGGCGAACCGGTTCCGTCGAACTGGTTCGGCACTCCCGGGGCATCGACACCGGTCCACCACCTTGGGTTCGGCCCGGACTTTCGCGCCTTCACCGAAGCAGGTGAGCCGCAGTGAGCATGGCCAACGCGACCACAGTCCAGAAAAGGGTCCTCAAGGCGCTACAGAATCAGGCCGCCGACTCTCAAAAGCTCCTGAACACCCAACGCGCCAGCGGCACCGAACCGGCTGCGGAGTGGACACAGGATTTCCAGGCGCGGGCGACGGTGCACAGCGAACTCGGCGCCGCTGCCATCGCCGGAGGAGTGCCAGTCGAGTGGATCGATCAGGCCCGCGAACGCGGCACCAAAGGCATCCGCTGGAACACCAACCTATTCCTGCGCCGCGCCGCACCGGTCGATCGGGAAGCGCTGATCGACAACCTGCGCACCGACATCGAACACTTGGCACGGTTCACCGGAATCCATGCAGCCTACCGACCCATCGCAGCCGCACAGAACTCCGACACCACCAAAGTCGACGACACACTCGACACCCTGTGGCGACGATCTGCCCAACTCGGTGTGCTGCTCCGGGTAGAGGCAGACGAAGCCCGACAACTCTGGGCGCACGACACCTGGATCGAAACCGCCGCCTCGGCAGCGGCAGGGCTGGACGAAGCCGGACTCGCACACCAGTGGCGGGCTATCGCAGCCACCGACATCAGCAGTTACGCGGTGCAGGCGCGCGCCTTGGCCGAGGCCGGGATAGAACCCGATTCGAGGATCGCACCCCCAGAGCCGAGCGCAGTGCTTCACGTTCTCGGCGACAACCACCTTCGGGTGATCGGGTTGTTCTCCCACGCACCCGGCGCGCAGATCGACGCCGCCATCGGCGCCACCGGGGCCTACGCCCACGACCTCGACAACGACGCGTGGACCACCCAGCCGGTATTCAGCGACCCGCAAACCAACTATCCCGGGATCGAGCCATGAGCCGCCCGTCATCGCAGCCGCGTCTGGTCTCGGATCTACCGGCCCCGCAGGCCGAAGCACTCAACGACATTCATGATCTGGCCCGCCGCGCCGGTGCGCTGCGTCGAAGCCAGCCGTATGCCCCCGAACTGGTGCGCCTCGAACACGACCGCAGCATCGCCGAGATCGTGGCCGCCAGCAGGTCGATACCAGCGGTGTGGATCACCCAAGCCCGCGAATACGGGCACGACAACAGGGCGTGGCAACCGACCACGGTGCTGCGGGACCCGCCGAAGAACAACGTCCCCCGCCGCGGCTACGGCCGAGTCGTCGCCGACACCCACCGGCTCATCGACATGGCCACCGTGTCGGTACTGCGCCACCACCATCTCCACCAAGCCGGAATCGAGACCGAGCCTGAACCTGCTGTGGCACAACAGCTTCGGCACAACATGGTCGCGATCCGCACCCGCATCATCCACACCGCCGCCGCGATCAACATGCCCCCCGCCCAACGTGAGCGCAGCACGACGGTGACCGATGCCCGCCTCGCCGAACGTCTCGCCACCCACCACCGGCTCGCCGTCGACGACCTGACCGCGCTCTGGCGCGACCTGGCCACCCCCGCGATCGCGGCGAGTGTTCGCTCGTCGCTGGCCAGCCTGCGCCGCACCACCACCCCACCGGCCGGTACCGAGCCCGGCTTGCCGATGCCGCCGACGGTCGAGGAGTTGATCACCCGCACCCGCCTGCAACTGGCCGACGCCACCCCAGCAGAGGATCCGTCGACCGACGGGCAGCGAATCGAAACCGCAGTCCACTCTGCCCTGCCGTCCACGGCGACAGAACCCGACCACCACACGGCCGACGTAACAGGCGGGCCGCCACTGGATCGTCCACTCACGCCAGGCCCTGAACCGTGACGAGCCGCCGGCTCGACCCAGGACTACTACACCCACCACACCGCCGCCGACCGATCGGAGCTCGGCAACGACCAGCCGGTGCAACCCGATCGAAGCACCCCCAAACCAACCGCGTGAGTCGCGGCGCCGAAATCGCCCGTGCACAGCGGTCACCCAGCCCCAATGCCCCAACAAACACTTGGAGACCTTTGCCATGACTACTGTCGATCTACCGCCGATCCCTGCTCGCGACAATCGGGCGGCCCAGCCGTTCTCCCCATCCAGTGATCCGACCGTCGCATCGTTGCGCACCGCGATTCTCGGCACCGAACCAGACATGCACCAGCGCGTGCGTGCCGTCATCGCCGAACTCGGGGACCGGCCCGGCACCGGTTCGACCTATACGGCTGAAGCGAGACTGGCACCGAACCTGCTCCGCGCAACCATTGCGGGATTGGGCGGATCAGCGACCGCGATCGCCGCCGACACCCGGCTGCGCGGAATCGTGTGCGAATGGGCCGCGATCTACGCCCCGCACCTGCTGCCAGTGCTGACCGGGCACCTCGACCTGTCGATCGGCGCGATCAAAGCCCTGGGCAACGGGTCCGCCTACCAACGTGACCTGCTCGCCGAACTCGACACCGGTCAAGCGATCGGAGTGTTGCTGCTGACCGAACTCGGAGGCACCAACGGCGCCGACCAGCAAACGACCGCGACCTGGGACGACATCCGGGGTGGATTCTGGCTCACCTCACCTGACCCGGCCAGCTGGAAATTCATGCCCAACATCGCCGACCCGACAACGCCCAAGATCGGAGTGGTCACCGCCCGCCTGATCATCGGCGGCAGTGACGAAGGTGTCCTGCCCTTGCTCCTGAGATTGCGCACAGATCAAGGGCTCACACCCGGCTTGCGGGTCGCCACCCTGCCCGACAAAGGATGGGCTCCCATGGATCACGCGCTGATCCGATTCGACAAAGTCTTCGTCCCCGCCGAGGGGTTGCTCGGCGGGACATGGGCCGTGATGGGCACGCTCGAGATGGCATCGACAGTGCCGGTGCGGGCACGGTTCCACCGGGCAATCACGACCCTGGGACAGGGACGCCTCGATCTGGCGGGCGCATCCGCCGCCGGTGCGCGGGCCGGGTTGGCGGTCACGGTCAACTACGCACGGCAACGCCGACCCGGTGGCCGGACCCTGATGGCTGAGCGGGGCACGGTCCGCCGCGACCTGGTCTCCGCACTGGCAGCCACCTACGCCACCAGCGTGCTCGGACGCCGCGTGCAGGACATGGCCGCAGCCGCACCAGCAGCAGACCCGCTCATCGGTGTGTGGTCGATGCTGATCAAACCGCTACTGGCCTACACCGCACACGAGGTACTGCTGACCTGCCGGCAACGCAGCGGCGCCCAAGGGTCGTTGCGCACCAACTGGATCCAAGACTGGATCGGCAACACCGAAGGAATCATCACCGCCGAAGGCGAATCACAGCTGCTGTGGAAACAAGCCGGACAACTCACCACCTGCGACATCACCACCTTGGCGCTGCCGGACACCCCCTCGCATCTGCCCTGGCATAGCCGGATGCTCATCGACAGAGCGACCACCATCGCGGCCGGACTGCGACGCGACGACATCACCCCGGCCGAAACCGCACTCGATCGCGATACCGCCGCCATCGAACTCGCCGCCGCCACCAGCGAACGACTCGCCGCGACCGCGCTGTGGACCGCCGCCACCACCGCCGCCGACGACACCGCGCGAGGCCTGCTCGAATCCGCGACCGCGGTCTACACGCTGGAACGAATCCTGCACCGAGGAACCTGGTTCGCCGCCCACCGGCGGATGACACCGCGGCGCGCCCAACGCGTCCACCGCGAACTACACCGCCACCGCCAGTACCTGGGCGCGCATCTGTGCGAGTTGGTCGACGGATTCGGCATCAGCCTGGACGTCTTCGCCGCACCGATGGCCGCTCCCGACTACCTGCACTGGTGGCAACACTGGGCCACCAGGCCGAACCCGCCAACCGCCACCGCCACCCGGTCGATCAGCGACAAGACGCGCCCATGACCCCACACAGAGTGGTCGTCGTCGGGGCAGGATTCGGCGGCCTCACCATGGCGGCCGAACTGAAACACGCTGGCATCCAAGACTTCCTGGTCCTCGAAGAAGGACCCGAGGTCGGTGGGGTATGGCGAGAGAACACCTATCCGGGTTGTTCCTGCGACGTGCCAGCGCACCTGTATTCGTTCGCCTTCGACCCCTACCGTGACGCCCGGGTCCGTTACCCGCACCAGCAGTCGATCTTGACCTACATGCGCGAGGTCACCGACCGCAACGGCCTGCGACCACACCTACGCTGCAACACCACGGTGGTGGCCGCCGACTACAGCGACACCGACCGCACCTGGACCCTGACCACGAGCAGCGGTGAGCTGATCCGCACCCACGCGGTCGTGTGGGCGCTCGGTCAATTGCATCGACCCGCGATTCCTCGCATGCGAGGGGCGGAGACCTTCGCCGGGCCTGCGTTCCATTCCGCACGGTGGGACCACACCGCCGATCTGAGTGGGCAGATCGCAGTCGTGGGCACCGGTTCCTCAGCGGCACAGATGATTCCCGAACTCGCCCGAACCGCGGCCGGAGTCACCGTGTATCAGCGCACCCCGGCCTGGGTCCTGCCTAAGCCCGCCGCCGCGTTCGGCCCGATCTCAGGCTGGGCGCTGACGCATGTGCCCGTCCTACACGACCTCTACCGGACAGGGATCTACCACGCCGCTGACCTGCTCCTCGCACCGATCATGCGCGCAGGGTGGTCGGCACGGCCCACCGAACTCGTCGCGCGGGCCCACCTTCGACGACACGTGCGCGACCGCGAGCTACGCGCGAAACTCACACCGCACTACCGGATCGGGGAGAAACGGATCCTGCTCGACAACGGCTACTACCCGGCACTGACCCTGCCACACGTCGAACTGGTCACCGACCCCATCGACCGGCTCACCCCCGACGGAATCCGCACGGTCGACGGCACCGAACACCACGCCGACGTCATCGTCTGGGCCACCGGATTCCGAGCCCCGGAATTCTTTGCCGGGGTCCGGATCCGGGGCCGCGACAAAAAAGACCTGCACGAGCAGTGGCGGTCCCGAGGACGACCGACCGCCTTCTACGGACTCGCGGTACCCGGCTTTCCGAATCTCTACATGATCGCTGGGCCGCACTCGTTCACTCCGTCGAACAGCAATCCCTCGGTCAAGCAGCACCAGGCCCGCTACATCCTGCGGTGCCTGGAGCTTTCCGCTCGACTCGGGTCTCCGATCGAGGTCACCGCCGCAGCAATGACGACCTACCAGCAACACCTGGACACCGAGCTGGCGCAGACGGTTTGGCCTCGCGGCGTGCAGTCCTGGTTCAAACGTTCCGACGGCCAGATCACCAACCCATGGCCAGGCACCGTCCGTGAGTTCGGTAGACGGCTGGAGCTGGCCAACCCGGCCGAAGCTTTTGCCGACGTTGTTGTTGAGGCTGGCGTCTCAGGACAGGACCGGTTGGTTGGCTGAGTGCGGACATTCGACCCAACCACTTCGCCGCAAACGGTCCTCAGCTCGGATCAACCGTTCGGGCGGCAGGCGCGGACGATGAGATCGGCGGCCTCGGTGCAGATCGTTGCCGCGTCAGCGGCCGGAAGTGGGATCGTGCCGTACGTCGAGGCGTGCAGACCCTGCTGGACGAGTAGGGAAATGAACTGCCGGGCGGCCGTCGCCGGGTCCTCGACATCGAGCTCGCCGCGCTCACTGCGGCCACGTAGCAGATCGGCGATCTGCGTGACTAGTTGTTTCGGTTCGCCCTCCGCACACGCAGGGCGCAGGGACGGGATGCGGGCGACCTCGCTGATGACCAAGCGGCGCAGCGCCGAAGCGCGTTCGTCGAGCAGGACCCGCAGCACGAAAAGGCCGATCTCGACCAGGGCGGTGATGGCGTCAAGGTCGTCTGCCTTGTCCGACCCGGTGATCTCCGCGTCGAAATTCGCGGCAACTCGGCTGCGTTCGTCGTCCACGGCGGCGAGGAACAGGGTCTGTTTGTCGCCGAAGTGGTTGTAGGCGGTCTGTTTCGCCACACCGGCCCGTTCGGCGATTACATCGAGGGTCGCCCGCTCGTAGCCGTCGCGCAGGAAGGTATCGATCGCGGCGTCGAGGATGGCTCGGCGCTTCCCCGGGTCGCCGCCGTGCGGGCGGCCACCGGCCCCGCTCGGTCGCATGGCCGATGACGGCATGTCCTGTGCGCCTTTCTTGATGAGCAACCCGGGGCACCAGCCGTACGGGTGGACGAGTCAGTCTATCTACTATTTACTGGACTGGACCATCTAGTCTAATCAACTTTGCTCTGGAGCGCTTTCATGGCCGAGACGGTAGCGACCCAGCAGTTGGCACTGGACGCGGAAGCGCAGAACTTGTTGTTCCGCGCTGCCCGCACCGCCAACACGTTCACCGACGAACCGGTGACCGACGAGCAGTTCCGGGCCGTCTACGAACTCGTGAAGTTCGGGCCGACCTCGATGAACCAGCAACCA
>NZ_BDBI01000010.1 GCF_001612905.1 Nocardia ignorata NBRC 108230
GCGATGACACGGTGCGGGTGTGGGACCCCGACACGGATCAACCCCTGAGGCCACCGTTGACCGGCCACACCCTCCACGTGTTGTCGGTGGCATTCGGGACCCGCCCGGACGGCACCCTGCTACTGGCCAGCAGCAGCGACGATTGTACGGTCCGGATCTGGAACCCCGACACCGACCAACCCCTCGGGCCACCGTTGACCGGCCACACCAACTCGGTATCGTCGGTGGCATTCGGGACCCGCCCGGACAGCACCCTGCTGCTGGCAGTCGCCGGCGAGGAGCTTGGCGTCGAATTGGTGCTGGCCACCAATTTGGGGTCAGCGTGAGGCTGGCCAGTTGTGCGGACGACCCCGTGGTCAACACACGATCTGTGTGCAAGTCCCCCGTCCCGCACAGATGTTTAGCCGATGAGTCATATTTTGCACGCCTTAAGGAGTTCGAGCCAGTTAAACGCTCATCGCTCTCAGACGTAAAGACGCTGCCCACCCCAGCATCCGACGCGACACACATCAACCACACATAAATGACCGGAATCAGCGGGAAACTATGGGAAGTGACCAGAACACGACGTTCGTGAAAATTCTGGTCTACCAGTAGTTTTGGGAACTTTCGGGCACCTTCGGGACGACCCGAACCGTCGTCAAGTGGACCCCTCTCGGGACCCGATTGCGCCCGCTCTGGCACCTACGTACCCAACGGACGCCCTGGCGTGGCAGAGACCACAAACCTTGAGCTTCAGGTCCCCAGGCCTAGTTCTGCGAGGTTCCCCAGATTTCGACGGCGCGCTTCACGAGCCGCCAAGCACGTGCCGATTCGGTCGGGACCTGCGGGTGGCGACGGTGTGGGTTGGGTCTGCGGTCCCCGCCCCACACCATCACGGGAATGGTAGTCAGTTCTGTTGTGCCCCAAGCTCTTCTGTGATCATCGCTACTCGGATCGAGAGGCCCGCCGGCTCAGCGGAAAGGGACGACGCTTCGGCCCCTGCCATCCACCGGGGCCGCCGGCTGCCCAGCGCTGGATAACCCGCCCTTCCGCCCTTGGCGGTTCCCCTCGTTCCATGGGCCGACATCACACCCACCCCCACAGGAGTCCGTATCGGTGGCTCGTTCGGGCACGCTGGAGTCGAGCGCGAGGACTGGAAGGCCAGAAACGCGGCCTCGTACTCGTCGGCGCCCGCGCAAGGGTCATCTGCCACGGCAAGTAGACCGCGGGACCGGATCAGATGCGCGACAACGGATGAGGGCAACCAGGTTCAGCTTCTCGAGCGGTCCTTCCCGCCGGTTTCCGGTTGATCTGATCGGACCCGTGCGAATGCCACGAAGCGCGATCAGGCGGGGATCATCGCCCCCGCGTAGGCCCCCGCCGCACCGCCTGCAGCGGCACTGTCTGCTGCACCGGCCATCATGCCGGGTGCTCCGAACAGCACGACTCCGGCCAAGGTCCCTACTCCAGCACCCACGCCCGCACCGACCCCGCATCCGAGTGCCGGCACGACGACACAGCCCACGGCCCCGCCCGCCAGGCCACCGGCGACAGCCAGGGGGATCGTCGGCACAAACCCGGCGGCGGCACCGGCGGCACCGCCGGCCAGCGCTCCCACCGTGGCACCGGCGACGAGCCCGTTGAACACATACGGGCTGTTTGGGCGTCCGTCGACGAACGGCTCTGACACCCCATATACACCTCGGACGCGGTTGCTGTCCCAGCAACACCACCCGGTTTGTCAAACGCGGTCAGTGTGCTTCAGTACCCGGAGCGTCAAGTCGCGACGGCAGGACGAAGAGGGATGATCGCGTACGCGGCCGTCGCTCGATTAGACGTCACATCAGAAACTAGAACATGTTCTTGTCAAGATCGGTAGCGTTGGGTACCTTCGAGATCGGAGTTGGCAACAATGCCGGTGGGAAAGGCGGGGGCCGCCGTGGATGCGGATATTGTAGACCAAGTGGATCGACCGAAACTGGCGTTGGATCGCGCCATTACGGGACCGAACGATCCTGTCGCCAAAATCGACGGAATAGCGCAGCTGATCCCCGGGGGCGAATGGAGTACCGACCTGCAGCGACGTCTGAAATCGGTGCAGAGGGAGATTGTTCTCGCCGTCTCCGACCCAATCCGGATGGAGCGTCGGTATCCGACAGCAGAATTGCTGGTACGCGATATGCTAACCGTGGGCAAACGGGTCCGGATATTAGTATCACCCAAATACGCTGACAGCCGAGGCGAGCGCGCTCTACGCGCCGGATGCCCGTTGATCGACCGGATACGCGTCACCTACACCGACTTCCACAACGCGATGATCGTCGATCGTCGCGAGGCCGTCGTATGGGCTTCTGCAGACGGGGCCCCGCGGGCGTATCTGTTCACCGGCAAGGTTCTGCCGGGCTCGATCGGGAAGTTTGTCACGCGGGCCTGGTCTGTGGGTCTTCCCCTACGTAACCATATGGAACTGCGGCGCAAGGACTTCGACTCCACCGCAATCACGGTGATGCGCTATCTCAACGCCGGGGTGACCGATGAGGTTGCGGCACGGCAGCTTTCAGTCTCGCCGCGCACCTACCGCCGGCACGTTGCCGACATCATGGCCCGCCTCGACACCACCACCCGTTTTCAGCTAGGGGCGCGCGCGGTAGAACTGGGCCTATTGCACTGAGTTGGGCCAGGCGCTACCCGAAAGTTGGCCGTTTGTGGCCACATAAGACGCTGTACCCACAGTGAAACTTGACCTATCGTGGATAGCGCACCAAAGATGATGCACGGTTGATTCGGTTCGACCGCCGGACTAGTAGTCTTTTCTCTCACTGTCTCGATGTCGGCCTGCGCGCGTGTAAAGGAGTTCAAGCACTGAGCAGGTACGATGCGTGGCTCGATTCTGCTCGGATGTAACGAGGATAAGCAATGTATGACATCCAAGAAATTGCCGAACAAGTGACGTTCTCGACGTCCAATTGGCGCGGTAAGTTCCAAGAAGCACTTGACAAGTTCGGCTTTGCAATCATCGAACCAGCCGATACAGATGACCATCCTATCCAGTTGGAGGACATCATGCTCCCGCTGGGCGATCCGGTCGAGTACGGATTCGGCACCAAGCTGGCTCTCGAACCACTGGAGAATTCGGTTAATCTGCAGTTCACCACCAAGGGAATGCGACTGCACGCGGACTCCACGTTCAATTCGGGGCCGTTGGTGAAGTACATCGGAATGCAGTGCCTGACCGCACCCGAGGTAGGCGGAGAAACGCTAGTGGCACGATCCTCGGCGTTTTTCGACAATGCTGCGGAAGATCTACTCAAGACGATGCGGAATATCGTCATCGAATACCGCAACCGCATCGGAGGATATTACAAGGACCGCGCGGAGGGTGATCACCCACGCCTGGCTCCGATCCAGGTCGACCCCGATACGGGCGAGGAGAAGCTCGTCGTCGGATTCACCGACCCGAAGGATCCTATGCGAACCCACGACGCCACCGTCGTCGGATACGACGCCGATCAGAGCGCGGAGCTACTATGCAGAATCGAAGAGACACTGCATCTTCCGAGTGTGCTCTACCGACACCAGTGGCGGGTCGGCCAAATCGTGGTGCTGGACAATCGACGAGTTCTGCACGGACGAGCAGCATTTCCGAATCAGTCGCGCAAACTGATTCGGCTGTCGGTCGCCTGATGTCGAGGCCGAAATGAAGAACTATCCCTCGGTGTCCTTGGAGGGCTGGATCACGCCCTTCGGACTGGCATTCGCCGATGCCGCCGATGCCGGCAGACTGACGGTCGAGGAATACGGCCGGGAGTGGCCCCTACCCGCGGGCGGGCCGGACAGCTGCGGCACGATCGAGTGGAGCAACGACGCGGTCGTGGTCCGCACGAACCGGCTGAATCCGACGACGCTGTATTACTGGGTTCACCCCGATTCCGATCGCTTTCTTATCGGAACCGACCGCGCCGGGTTGCTCGCCCGCATCGTCGCCGCAACCGGGTCTCACACCGATCACCCGCCGTACCCCATCGGTGCGGGGCGAACAGTGACGTTCTCGACCACCCATGGCGGCCTCACCGTCGAGGACACGGTAACCGCACGCTGGACGTCGGCTCCTATCTCCGGTGAGACCGCGCACGAGGCCGGGAACCGACAGATCGCGGCCCTGCGCCGCGAGATCGCCGCCGTCGGCGGACCGCGTCCGATCACGGTCGTGGTGTCGGGCGGGGTGGATTCGGGGCTGGTGGCGGCGCTGGCCGAGCAGGCGGGAATAGTCGACCATCTGGCGAGCCTGGGCACGCCTTGGGGCGACGAATACCCCGAGGCCGACGAACTCGGCGCCCACCTCGGTGTTCCGGTGCGACGAATCGCCTTGTCGGAGGAAGAGATTCTGCGGGCCCTGCCCGAAACCGTGCGTATGCTCGGCACCACTGACCGCGAAACCGTCGCGGCGGGAGTGAATCTCGTTGCCGTCTACCGACAGGGGACGATTCCCGCCGGGACCATTCTGACCGGTGTGGGCGCGGACCTCATCAATTCGGGAAACCGAGACGGCTCGGGCCCCGTCGCCGATATCCAGAAGGCAGTCGCTGAACGGCTGGCGGAGGCGGCGGCGAGTTCCGAACTCACCGGTGTCGGAGCCGCGGTCCACGGATACGCACTACGACACATGTATTGGAATTCCTCGGTCGTTCAAGCGGCCTTGGATACCGCGCCCGAGGTCATGCGGTACCGGGACCGGGAAAAGGGGCATATGCGCCTGGCCGCCGAGCAACTGGTGCCCGACAGCGTCGCGTGGCGGCCCAAACAGGCCTTGCATCATGGCAGCGGCGTGGAACGCAATCTCGACGCCGCGGTCGCACGACTCATCGGGGTGGAGCAGGTCGACGCCGAACGATTCTACAGGTTGATCGAGGCCCAGCTAGTCGAGGCGCTGCTCAAATCTCCGGACGGCCCTATCCATTCTGATGACTGTCTCAAGGCGGCGATTTCCGCCTATCTGATCGAAAACCAGTGACACGCTAAGGGGTTATATATGAGGCGAATCGAGATCGAGGATGTCGCGGGCGTGCGCCTCCTGACACTTACGCACGAAAAATACACCAATCCGATCGGCAAGCAGACCGCTGCGGACCTGATGAAGGCCCTCGCCGAGGCCGATCGGGACGACGGGGTGAGCGCGGTCGTGGTCACCGGTGGACGCGATCGCTGTTTCAGCGCGGGAGGCGACTTCAACGAAGCACGCATGCTGTTGGACGACGACATCGTGGACGAAACCATCGCCTGGTGCACCGATATGTATCTGGCCGTGTTGAACTGCGGAAAACCCGCCGTCGCTGCTGTGGATCATCACGCCATCGGCCTCGGATTCCAGCTGGCGATGATGTTCGACTGGAAGATCATGTCGTCGCGGGCCGATTTCATCATGCCCGAACTGGAGCACGGAATCGGCGCCTCGGTCGGCGCCACCGTGCTGACGACCACCTGCAGTTACGACGTTGCGCGCCACGTGATCATGTCGTGCCAACCGATCGGACCCGAGGCAGCGCTGCGTTACACCATGGTGGACGAGGTGTGCGAACCAGAGTTTCTGATCGATCGCGCCGTGGCCCGCGCCCGACGGCTAGGGAGTTACCCCCGCATCGCATTTGCCGGCACAAAACGCGTGTCCACTGAGCCCATGCGCACAGCGCTGCAGCGTACCCTCCCAGCCTCGCAGGCAGTTCACCGCAACGGGTTCAAGGCGAAGGCCATGCACAAACACTTCAGGCGTGTGCTCGGCACATCGGACGAGAAAGCGGTCGACGCGAATTGATGTCGTTGTATCCGAACCTTCGTCGCATCGCCATACGGCGGCCCGATGCACCGGCACTGATCGACTTCGATAAAGAAGTCACCTCGTATGGCCGACTGCTCGCAACAACAGACGCCATCGCTGAAACACTTTGTTCCGCTGCACATTCCGGCCACATACTGGGGATCGCGGTGGACGATCCCCTCGGGTTCGTCGCCACGTATTTCGCGGCGGCAAAGTGCAACCTGGTGACCATATTGTTGGATGGCCGATCGACATCGACGGACCTTGCGCGTATGGCGGCGAGATTCGACCTGGATCTTCTGGTTCGCGACGGCGACTCCGGGCCCGGGTCAATCTGTATCGAGAACGTCCGCACCGATGGGCGCAGGGCCCACGCCTACTGCTCCGGCGATTTCGTCGTGCACTGCACGTCGGGATCGACCGGCGCACCGAAGGGCATCGTGATGAGCCAGGCGGCGGTAGCCGCCCGCGTGCAATCCTGGAGCCGTGAGTGTGCGCTGCGACCGACAGACGTGGTGCTGTGCGCTCTCCCGCTATGGCACGGCCATGGAATCGACGTCCTGACCCTACCGACCCTGCTGGCCGGCGCGACGGTCGTTTTCACTCGCGGGTCGCATCTGACCGCCCGGGGCTTGACGCGGGCGATCCACCACCATGCGGTCACGATCGTCAGTGGTCTGCCGGTGATGTATCAGATGCTCGTCGGCGCGCAAGGCGTGAACGCGTCGATGCTGTCGTCGTTGCGCCTAGCCCTCACCGGCAGCGCACCCATTTCCGCCGACACGCAGGTGCAATTCGCCGAGCGGTTCGGGCTTCCGCTCCGTCAGGGGTACGGTCTCGGCGAAATCGGTATCATCGCATGGGACTCCGAGTATGCCGGGCCCGGCATGATCGGCTTTCCGGTGCGCGATGTCGAGATCCGGTTGGAGCCGACCGACGACGAATCGGTGTTCGAACTCCTGGCGCGGGGACCATCGCTTGCTCGCGGCTACTACCGCGACCCCGAAGCCGAGCACTCAATGTTCGCTGACGGCTGGCTGCGTACCCACGACCTGATCGCGGTCGAAGCGAACGGCTGGTCGGTGCGGGGGCGCAAATCCACCTTCATCAATGTAACCGGAAACAAGGTCGCGCCGATCGAGATCGAGGTCGCACTGCGCGCCTGTGCGGGCGTCGGCGACTGCGCGGTGGTCGGGGTGGACGACGGCGACGGCGGCGAGCAGGTCGCAGCGTTGGTCGTCGCGGACGGTTCTCGCGATGCCGAGGCGATTCGCCGACGGGTCGCGAGGCATCTGCGCCCATACCAGCTACCACAGCTGTATTCGTTCGCCGACGCCATACCGCGGACCGCTGTCGGGAAGACCGACTACGACGCAGTACGGCGAGCCGTCGAAAGGCTCGGGGCAGACCGGGATTTCATCCACGGGCGGCCAGCGGATAGTGCCGTCGAATGGGGCGACCGCCGCCTCACCTATGCCGAGCTCGAGAGTGCTGTCGCGGCCCTGGCCAATCGACTCATCACGCTGGCACCGCCGCGGACCGCGGTCCTCGTCCTGGGGCCTCTGTGTCCGGCCTATCTCGTCGGGCTGCTGGCGACCTGGCGGGCGGGGGCCGTGCCGGTGCCCGTCGATGCCGGGACGAGCGCGAATCGGTATGCCTGGCTGGAGCGGCGTCTGGGCCCGGCGGTGGTGATCAGCACTGACGTCACCACAGTGGACCAGTATGCGGGAGCCGCCTCCGGCGCCGGAGAGATAGTGCTCGATTCGGACACCGGTGCGATCGTGATCGATTCTGTTCCCGAAACTGCCTGCACTGCATCTACTTTTACTGACCCAGATGCGAGTTATGTGATTCCGACCTCCGGATCCACAGGCGAACCCAAGGCCATCGTCGGCAGTCGCCGGGGATTGCGGGACTTCCTCGCCTGGTTCAGCAAAGAATTCGGACTGACTAAAGCCGACCGTTGCGCGGCGCTGACCCGGGTGAACTTCGATCCCTCGCTGCGCGAGCTGCTCGGGGTGCTCGGGGTCGGTGGCACCGTGGTACTACCGGCGATCGACGCACGATCGGATCTATCACGCCTGGCCGGCCACCTGATCGACACGCGGCCGACCATAGTGTTCCTCGTGCCCTCGGTCGCGACCCGACTGGCCGCAGAACCACGGCTGGCGGGCACGGTGCTCACCGAACTTCGTTTGATCTTCTGCGCGGGCGAGGTGCTGGGCAGACGGGTCGTCGAGCAGTGGACGGTGCTGGCGCCCAACGCCGAGATCGTCAACTTGTATGGACAGACCGAGGCCACCCTCGCCCAGCTGTACCGTCGGAATGCGCAGGACGTCACCACCCACCCGATACCGGTAGGTGTGCCACGGCCGGGCATCGAGGTCTCGGTAGACCACGACGGCTCCGGGATCGGCGAGGTGTATCTGGCCTCCGAATCACCCGCGCTTGGGGTTCTGGGCCTCGAATCCGGTGCCGTTCACCGGATCGTTCCAATCCCGAATCCGCTGCCCACCGGCGATCTCGGATACCGTACCGGCGGAGGCGAGCTCGTCGTCCTGGGCCGGGCGGGCAACGACATCAAGTACAGCGGTCGGCGAATCTCGTTCCACGAGTTCGTCGATGCCGTCGTGCAACTCCCGGGGGTCGTGCAGTGCGTAGTAGTCGATCGAGATGGGCCGCAGGTCTTTGTCTCCACCGATCGCGCCGAGAACATGCGGACCTCGATCGAGAAGCTCGGCCGGCGTTTCGACCTGCCGCGGTTCGTCGTCCACCTGCGGTCGGACCTGCCCTCGCTGCGCAATGGCAAGGTGGACCGCCGCGCACTGCTAGCCTCTTTGAACGACACCACGACGGCAGCCCCCACACCAGAGGCGACCGCAGGCGACGGATCCGAGCTCGAACAGCAGCTATGTGCGCTACTGGGGATGGAGCACGCGGACATCGGCTTCGTCGAGGTCGGGGTGACCTCCCTGGACATGCTCGCGGCGCTCACGACAATAAACCGCACGTACGGGGTCACACTCACCACGCCCGAATGCTTCGGCCTACGCACTACCCGTGAGCTGGCCAAGGAGATCCGCGCCCGCCGAACCGACGATGTGCCGACTCCCAGCGAGCAACCCGTCGGGATTGACACGGCGCGGGACTACCCGCTGTCAACCCGTCAGGTGGCGTACATCCGGATCTGCATGCCGGGCGGCAACGCCAACTGGTGCAATTTGTCTCGGGAGATTCGATTCGACCGGCCGTGGACTAGCAGGGCTTTCGAGGAGGCACTGCGTACGCTGCTCGAGCGTCACGATGCGCTCGGGCTCGCTCTCACCCCGGATTGGCAGCGCCAAACCTTCACTCCAGCAGCAGAACTGACACCTTCGGTCGAGGTCGTCGATCTGGCGGTCGCGACGTCCGCCCCAGAATTTCGAGACCGTGTAGAATCCGCCCGTGCGGCCCTGGTGAGCAGGTTGATCGATCCCTCCGCGCCGCCTCCGCTGCGGGTGGTCTTGGTACGCGGGACCGACGGGTGCTCGGCAATCGTCGCCGCGCACCACCTGTTCGTTGATGGCCCTGGCATGGATGTGCTGGCCGCCGATCTTCGTGCGGCGGTGTCCGGAAGACCGCGTTCCGTGAGCGCCGGCACGGGTACCTATCGCGCTTACTGCCTGGCAACGGCGCGATCGGACCGGCGGGGCGTATCCGCTACCTATTGGCGGGATTTGCTCACCGATGTCGATCAGGTCCACCTGCCCGAGTCCGAGGACGGCGATGGGGCATCCGGAGAATTGCTCTCCCTGCCGTTCGGGGTGCTCCACACACGGGGAATTCACCAGATCGCACAGACATTGGGGGTGTCGGCATTTGCGGTGGTGCTCGCAGCCTTCGAGGCAGCCGTGTCCACCATCTTCGATGTTCGGGGGCTGCCGATCGTTGTCGCCAATCAGCAGCGGGCGGGCGTAGATGCGTCCGTGGTCGGCATGTTCACCGGCACCCTCATCGTCCGGGCGACCGGTTCGGCGTCGCTGCCGGATGCCGTCAAGGCTCTCGCCGATCAGCTGGCGGCGGGGACCGAGCATAGCGATTGGGAGTTCGACCAGCGCATTGCCGATCTGAACCTGCCCGCGACCGACTACTTCCCCCTGTCCACGGTCCTGTTCAACCAGCGTCCCGTGCCGCGAGGAACCCCGGTACGCGAGCTCGGGTCGTGGCGACCACGCTCGCTGGGACGGTCACTGCGCTACCAGCTGCAGGGCGAGCTTCAAATGTCCGGGGCCGACATGGTCATGACGTACTACTACCGCCGGGGAATCGGCGGCGCCGAGATCATCCACCGCGTTCACCGCACACTGCTGTGGGCTATCGGTGCAGCACAGGAGACGATTCATGCCTGAATTCGCGTCGGTCACGCTGCCCTCTACTATCGCCCTCGGACCGATTCAGCGCGCCTATCTGGTCGGGGACCAAGAGGGGCTGGAACTACGCAGCCCGGCCAGGTACTACCTGGCTTGTGAGCTGAACACCGAACTCGTAGACGGACTACAGCAGCGCGTCGATCGTCTGATCGGCACCCACCCCATCCTGCGCACCCGCATCGGTGCGGACCTAACACCGACCCCGATGCCTGAGGATGCCAGGCTCACCGTCGTAGTTCGCGAGACCACACCGCAGACCTTCACCACCGTGGACGCTGAGGTTGCCGACGAATTTAGGTGCGACACTCTGGAATTCGATGACTGGCCTCAGATGCGGATCACCGTTGTCCGCTCCGATAAGCGAGCCCGGCTGCACATCGTCTACGCCATGTGGCTGATGGACGGGGTCGGGCTGGCACGATTTCTGACCGATTTGGTGGCGACGGATCATCCGCAAACCCCGAAGGCGACAGTCGCGCCCGCACCACCCGAAGGCCCCCGCGCGCGCGACGAAAAATACTGGCGCGCAATCGCAACTACCTTGGCCGAGGCTGCGGATCTGCCCTTGCGGCCGGGCTGGCGACAGGCCGGCCGCGCCGTCGAGCATCGCATCGTGCGCGTCGACCCCGAGGCGGGGCAAGCGCTTGCAGCCACGGCACGGGCGCACGGGCTGACGGTCCCGATGATTTTCCTCACCGTATACGGGACGCTGCTGGGTTCCATGGGCGGCGGCCGAGCTCACACCATCACCCTGGTTCAACCGCGGCACCGATGCCAGGACGAAGGTGTGGCAATCAGCAACTGTGGAACCACCGTGCCGCTGCAGATTCCAGCGGCGGAGGGGCGCGACTTCGTCACCCTCGCGCGCGAAGTCCAGAGCTGCTATCTGGAGCATTCCCTGCATTCGTCGTTGAGCGGAATTGATATTGCCCGCCTGACGGGCCGACCCGCCGACCGGCGGCGGCTGGCCCACCCCTTCGCGTTCACCGCGGTCGAGCTCGACAGCGAGCGCGAAAGGGCTTCAGGGCTGCAACGAGATTGGGATAGCGTTCAGATGCGCGTCCCGCAGGTACTGCTCGACCATCAGGTCGGCGTCGATGCTGACGGCTCGATACTGCTCGGTTTCGACTGGCGCACAGATGCGTTCGACGATGGATTCGTCGGCGATCTCGTCGCGCAGTACACCCGGATTGTGCAGCGCCTGGCGAGCGATGACAAGACCTGGACTCGTCCACCACAGCGACCGGCATTCCTGGCGCATGACACACTGCATCGTCGCGTGCTGCACACTGCCGAGCGCATGCCTGACGCGATTGCAGTTCGTGACGCCGATGGGCTGCTCTCCTACGCCGACCTGGTCGACGCCGCCGCAGATATCGCGCATCGTCTGGTGAGTGTCGGAGCCGAGGTCGGCGAACGGGTCGGGATCCACATGGCCCGTGGGCGCGGTCAGATCGCGGCCGCGCTCGGAACGCTCATGGCGGGCTGTGTGTTCGTACCGCTCGATCGCGGTCTGCCGCCCGGCCGTCTCGACCGCATCACCCGCCAGGCGAGCCTGCGCTCGGTCGTGACCGACGCCGACGAGACCATGATCGACGGGTGGCTGATGCGTGGAGTCACGGCAGTCACGGTTTCTGATCCGCCAACGGCGCATGCGAACCCTCGTGTACAGGACCGTGGCTCGGCAGATGTCGCGTACGTGATCTTCACGTCCGGATCGACCGGAGAGCCGAAAGGCGTCGTGATCCGACACACCGCCGTGCTGAACACTATCGAGGCGGTCAACAGTCTGATCGATCTCACACCCTCGGATTCCGTTCTCGCGGTGTCCTCGCTCGGATTCGACCTGTCGATCTACGACATCTTCGGACCCTTGCTCGTCGGTGCGACAGTCGTAATGCTGTCGGAGGACGCTGCTCGAAAGCCGTCCGCATGGACCAGGTCGGTGTCTGAACACGGCGTGACTGTCTGGAACTCGGCGCCGGCCCTAGCCGGGCTCCTGAGCGAAGAAGGTGTCGCACTCCCGGGCGTCCGCGTCTATCTGCTCAGTGGCGACTGGATTCCCCAACAGCTGCCCGCAGCGCTCCAGCAAATCTCCGCCGATGCCGAGGTGATAAGTCTCGGCGGAGCGACCGAGGGATCGATCTGGTCGATCTACCATCGCGTCACACCGGACGACAGGATAGGACGGTCAATTCCGTACGGAAGACCATTGCCTGGGCAGAACATTCTGGTCTTGGACGACCAGCGTCGACCCATCCCTGACTGGCATGTCGGCGATATTTACATCGCGGGCCGCGGTGTCGCCGACGGCTACCTCGATGACCCCGACCGGACTGCGGCCGCCTTCATCGACGATCCCGAGTACGGGTGGATCTATCGGACCGGCGATCGCGGGCGGCGCGATCGCCACGGCGTGGTCGAATTCCTCGGCCGCTTGGACAGTCAGGTGAAGGTCAACGGGCACCGAGTCGAGCTAGGTGAGATCGAATCCGTGCTCGACACGCTTGAATTCGTCCGACGCAGCGCCGTCTGCGTCGGCGACGACGGTGGCGGAGTCGCGGCATATGCCGTCATCTCAGAGCTGGCACCGCCAACCTGGGCGTCGCAAGCCATAACTGTGCTGCGCGACGAACTGCCCTCCTACATGGTTCCCTATGCCCTCGTCGCGGTGAACGAGATTCCGTTGACCAGCAACGGAAAGATCGATCACCAGCGGCTACGAGCGATCGCACCCACAGCTGCCGATGCGGCCGACACAGCAAAACCGCCCGGAGGCGGCCTGCACGTGCAGGAGGTGGCCGCGTGCTGGACCGAGGTGCTGGGCCGCGCACCCGGCCGGGACAGCTTTTTCGAATCAGGCGGCGGCTCACTAGATGCTATTCGGCTGCTGTCGTTGCTGCGGACGAAGCTGGGCTACGACATTCCGTTCGGAATATTCGTGAGCGATCCCACGGTGTCGGGCCTGGCCGGGCTGTGCGCGAATGCGCGGCAGGCGACGGAATCGGCGGTGTGGAGTTTCGCGCCCCGGAGCGTGGATCGCCCACGCGGTCGCGTGGTCTTCTTTCCGCCCGTCGGTGGTGGTGTCTCGTGCTATTCCGAGCTGATCCACAGTGTGGCCGGCGATCTCGATGTGCGTGTGCTCGGGTTCGATAGCCCGTTAGGTGATCAGCCCGCGATGGATGAAATCGCCGCGGCCTGCCTGCGTGAACTCGCCGCGCACGACTCCGACACGGATGTGGTGTTCGTCGGTTGGTCGTTCGGCGGTGCCCTCGCCGTCGAGGCCGCGCACAAAGCCCCATATCCAGTGCGACGTGTCGTCGCGATCGACACCCCCGTCTCAACGGCCGCGCGGCGATGCGACGATGACGAGGCCGCTTTGCTGGCGGGATTCGTCGGTGACGTCCAGCAGTCGGGGGGCGTGGCTGTCCGCGCGGCGGACGTGCGTACCGATCAGACCCTGCGCCGCAGATTTGACGTCTACAAGCAGAACATGGTGGCGCTGCGCGAGTGGCATCCCCCCGTCGGCATACCGCACGTCGTCGAACTACGAGCCGCCGAATATCCGGCCGAGCCTGATCCGCGAGCGTGGAGCCGAGTGGCGGACAGTCCACCGAGCATCCTGCTAGGGGGAGGACATTTCGACGTATTCGAGCCCGACAACGCCAGGCGCATCCAGGACGAGATCGAAAGTGCATTCCAATGAGCGAAGCCGACATCAAGCAGGTGATCGCCGACGAGCTCGGTGCTCGCGGCTACCAGATCGGCCCCGATGAATTCGCCGCGGACCTCATCAGCGTCGGCGTCAATTCTGTGAATCTGGTCCGAGTGCTCACCACACTCGAAGAGCAGTACAACATCGAATTCGAGCCTACCGGATTCTTTCGCGAGCCGGTGACCGTCGTCCGCCTCGCCCAGAAGATCATCGGGCTCCTGGCGCAGAGTGCGAGCGCATGACGGCCATCGAGTACGACCACGACGCGCGCCTGACCGCCCGGGCTTTCGATGTCGCGGAGCTGGCCGCTGACCGGGCCGAAGAGGCCGAATCGGCGCGCACTCCGGATATCACAGTGGTCGACGCGGTCGTCGACGCGGGATTCGCACGCCATTTCGCGCCGCCGGAATTCGCCGGCGCTGGCGGATCGTTCACCGCACTGGCCCGGGCGGCGGCCACCGTCGGCGCCCGATGCCCGGCCACGGCATGGTGTGCGGTGCTGGCGGCCCTCATGACACGAGGAGCGGGTGCCCTGTCGGTCGAAGGCCAGCGACGCCTGTGGGGCGACAGACCCGACGTGCTCATTGCCGGTGGCGTGCTGCCAAAGGGCATCGTATCCCCGGGAGACGGCGGCTGGATATTGTCGGGGGTGTGGCCCACCGTGTCGGCCTGCGAATGCGCGGACTGGGTGCTACTGGCCGCCATCGTCGAGTCCGGCGGCGAGCCGACAGGACGAATATGCCTTGTGCCGCAGTCAGATATCCGCATCGAACGGACGTGGGACAGCACCGGGATGCTCGCCACTGGGAGCCACACCGTGGTCGCCGAGCAGCTGTTCGTTCCCGCGTCGCTGACGTTTCCGTCGAGCGCGCTCACCGAGACCGACTCTCCGCCGGTCGGCCCCGACGGTAGAGCGGTGCCCATGCTGGCGGTCAATTCCCTCGCCTTCTCTATGCCGATATTGGGCGCGGCCCGCGGAGCGCTGCGACTGTGGCAGCAACTGGTCGCGACTCGGGACCTCACCTACATCGCACCGGTGTATGCCCGCGCGTCGAGTGAGATCGACGCGGCGGGATTGATTCTCGAGCGGGTCGCCTACCTCGCCGATACCGCATCGACCTTCAGTCGAGCCGACGTTGTCCGCAACAGGCGCGACTGCGCCTTCGCCGCAGGGCTTCTGGTCGATGCCGTGGATCGGCTATTCCGCGCCTCGGGCTCTGGCGGGCACAGCACCAGTGCCCCACTGCAGCGACTGTGGCGCGACGTCCACACCGCGGGATCGCATGCCGCACTCCAATTCGGCCCCATCGCAACGGCCTACACCCAACACACCTTGGGCACGAGTTCATGAAGGGCATGCCTGTGCAGACAACTACCGATATGAGGGAATTGGCCGAGCACGCGCGCTGCGACCGCAGTCCTCGGTCCCGCTACCGCGACAAGCTCGAGCAGTACGGGTTCGTCGTGCTCGAGTCAGACGGCAATGAGTGCCTGACGCTCGAGGACATCATGGCTTCCCTCGGCGAGCCGGTCGAATACGGATACGGCACGAAACTGATCCAGGAGCAGCGTCCGCAGACCAACAACTCGCAGTTCCGAACCGGCGCGATTCCGATGCACGCTGACGGGTTCTTCAATGCCGACGGCGTGCGCTATATCGGACTGGAGTGTCTGGAGGCTCCACCCACAGGAGGCGAGACACTCATCGCCACCAGCAGCTCATTCTTCGCCTCCGCTCCGAGCGACCTCGTGGCGAGACTACGCGATATCGAGATCGAGTACCGCTCGAATGTCTCCGGATTCTACAACGAGCGGCCGGACGGAAATCTCGTGGTCGCTCCGATCCAGGTGGATCCGGTCACGGGCGGCGATGCACTGCGCATGGGAGTGGACTACCCGGAGGACCCGACACGCAACTTCCAAGCATCGGTGGTCGGCTACACCAGGAAACAGAGCCTCGCGCTATTCGAACAGCTCGATACAGTGTTCTGCCGCCCAGAGGTCACCTATGCGCACCGATGGGAGGTGGGCCAGATCCTCATCATGGACAACTTGCGCGTGGTGCACGGTAGATCCGCCTACCCGGTTGACGCACCCAGAAAGATGGTACGCATCTCGGTTTCCTGAGCCAGTCGCCGGAGAATAACGTGTCCAATTCCGCTGCACCATTAGAAATATCGAATAGCGTCCGTGGGAAGAGTTTGATCTTGGCGGGTCTGCTCGTCTGCCAGTTGATGATCATCGTCGACGTAACGGTCATGAACGTCGCACTCCCCCGGATCAAATCCGACCTGAATTTCAGCGCTACCGGATTGTCATGGGTGATCGACGCGTACACGCTGGTGTTCGCCGGGCTGCTCCTATTGGGTGGGCGGGCCGGCGACCTGCTCGGGCGACGACGGGTGTTCATTGCAGGCATCGCACTGTTCGCGGCGGCCTCCCTGGTCGGCGGCCTGGCACAGGGCCCGTCCTGGCTGCTTATCGCCCGCGTGGGGCAGGGTATCGGCGCGGCCTTGGCAGCGCCGAACACCCTCGCGCTGCTGACCGCCCTCTATACCGAGCGCTCGGCGCGGATGAAGGCATTGTCGCTGTATTCAGCGATGGCGGGTGCGGGATTCGCACTCGGGTTGATTGCCGGTGGCCTGCTCACCGAATGGCTGACCTGGCGGTCCGTACTGTTCATTAATGTTCCACTCGGCGGTTTCGCGCTTGTCGTGATATCGCGGAATCTGCCGACCGTAGAGCGAAATACAGGTCGGCTGGGTCTTCCCGGAGCGACCGCCGCAACCGCCGGGATCTCCGCACTAGTGTACGGATTCATCTGTGCGGGATCGAACGGCTGGGACGACCCGGTAGCTGGGGCCGCACTCGCGCTCGGCGCTTTCCTGACCATCATCTTCCTTGCGATAGAACATAATTCAGCGCAACCGCTCCTGCCGTTGCGGCTGTTCACCGAACGCGACCGCGCGGCTGCCTACGGCACAGTGTTCGTAGGATACATGAGCAGCATGTCGATGTTCTTCTTTATGACGCTCTACCTGCAGGACGCGCTCGGCTTCAGCCCGCTTGCCACCGGGCTGGCATTTCTGCCCACTGCACTACTGATGTTCGCCATGATCCGGGTTATCCCGCACATGCTGCAGCGTTTCGGTCCAAGACGGGTCACCATGGTCGGCGCGGCGATACTGTTCGCCGGGCTTGCGCTGCCGACCCAATTGAACACCAACACTGCTTATTTTCCCCTGGTATTCATAACAGCGGCGCTGATGGGCTGCGGTACGGGACTTGCCCTCATGCCGCTAAGTGTCATTGTCATGGCCGATATTCCTCCGGATCTGGCGAGCGTGGCGGGTGGGTCGTTGCAAGCGACTCAGCAGACCGGCGCCGCTCTCGGTTTAGCCATCCTGATCACAGTATTCGGTGGCTCGACCCGACACCTGACCGCAGCACCGGACCAGGTCCTCGTCCACGGCGTGACCTCGGCCTTCACCGCTGCCGCGGTCATGGGGATTCTGACATTCATGGGGACGCTTCTATTTCGGCATCACCGATCCGACACTGTGCACAAGGATGAACAATGACCGCTGATTCGATACATCGCCTGACCGAGGACTTCTACCGAAATCCCCAGGACACCTACCGCGTCCTCAACGAACACGGCCGGGTTCACCACGTCCAGTTACCGAATGGCTTGCGCGCGTGGATGGTCACGGGATACGACCTGGCGAAACAGGTGCTCAGCGACCCGACTATCAGCAAGGATCTGTACGGTCCGGCCGGCACACTGGCCCAGTTGAACGCCAACATACCGCTGCGTCTGGATCCGCCGGTGAACGACAACCTCGTGTATTCCGATCCGCCGCGGCACACTCGTTTGCGCAAGATCGCTATGAGGGCGCTGACCGGGCGGGCGATCCGTGAGTTCGATTCGAAAATCCCGCAGATCGCAGAATCAATTCTAGAATCGGTGGGCACGGCGGCCGAGGTCGACATTCTCAGCGCCTACGCGTACCCGTTCACCGTCACCGTGGTATGCGAACTTATCGGCATCGACCCCGCCGACCGGGGCGAGTTCCAGGGCTGGCTGCAGACTCAACTGTCAGCCGCTGGAACCCCCGAGAAGTACGCCGCTGCGGCCAGTTTCGAGAAGTATGTGTACCGACTGATGGACCTGCGCGACGGACGACCCGCCACAGACTTCCTCTCCGATCTTATGAGACCGCCCGACGACGGTGAACGGCTGGAGCGGAGGGAGTTGGTCGCCATGGTAAACGCGCTGCTACTCGGCGGCCAGGAGACAACCGCAGCACTCATTGGGAATTCCATCCTGACGATGCTGCGGCGTCCCGGGCTGATGCAGGAGCTGCGTGCGGATCCGGGAATCGTGCCAGCATTCATCGAGGAAATGCTGCGCTACGAGAGTTCCGGCAATGTCTCGCCGCCGCGATTCACAACAGCGCCGATCGAAATCGGCGGGCAGAAGATCGATTCGGGGCAGGTCGTGGTCGTATCGCTGGCCAGCGCCAACCGCGACCCGAACAAGTTCGAGCGACCGGACGAGCTCGAGCCGAACCGACTCGACAATCGACATCTCGCCTTCGGCTACGGCATTCACCGCTGTGCCGGTGCAGCTCTGGCCCGGCGGGAGGCCCAGGTGGCCGTGTCGAGTCTGCTGGCGCATTACTCCGATATCTCCGCAGCCACGGACCTCGAAACGCTCCGTTGGCAGTCCAGCTCCATTACCCACGGGTTGGTGTCCCTTCCCGTACGTGTGAAAATATGAAACAAAGGTTGTCTGAAATGCGGCTGACAGATCAGCAGATCCGAAGTTACGAATCCGATGGATTTCTCGTGCTGGAATCCGTGTTCAACGAGTACGAAGTCGCTTCGCTGCTCGATGCGATGGACACCGATGACGCCGAGGGCCCGCATCGGATCCTCGACGCGGAGGCGAACGAGCTCGTGGCCCTGTACGGCTCGCATCAACGTATCGACGTTTTCGCCGATCTCGTTCGCTCGCCACAGCTGCTGCACCCGGCCCGCACACTCGTGGGTGGGGACGTATATGTCTACCAGTTCAAGATCAATGTGAAGCCCGCTTTCGGCAAGGACCGAGTGTCATGGCATCAGGATTATACTGCGTGGAAGATCGCCGACTGGCTGCCGTCTGCACGACTGGTCAATGCCGCGCTGCTACTAGACGAGGCAACGGAGTTCAACGGCCCGTTGATCTTCGTGCCCGGCTCGCATCAGACAGGCAGTCTGCGTGACAAGCGCGACAAGGCATCGGCTTCGGAGCTGCACCTCGACCCGGAGGACATCGCCCTGCAGCCGCAGAACGTCGCCCACCTGGTCGATAAGTTCGGGATGCGTAGCGTGCAGGCGCCGGCCGGATCCGTGGTCTTGTTCTCCCCGGAGATCGTTCACGGGTCGGCGCCGAACATGTCGCCGACCCGGCGACGGCTGCTCATCGCAACCTACAACTCCTGCTCCAACCTTCCCCGGACCGCCGAACCGCGCGCCAGTTACCTGGTCGGCGACGATGTGCGCCCGCTGGAATCACCTGTGTGGAGCCAGAAGTGATGGCGCGCGCGGTCGTTCTCGACAAATTCGGCGCAACGCCGTCGCTGCGGGAGTTCAGCATCCCCGAACCCGAGGCGGGCGAACTCCTGATCGCTGGCACCTACGGCGGTGTGTGCGGCACGGATCTGCATCTGCAGCGAGGGCATCTGCCGATTCCGTTGCCACTGGTCCTCGGTCACGAGGGGCTGGGCACGGTCAGCCAAATCGGAGGTGACATGACCGATGCCCTGGGCGAGCAACTCTCGCCGGGCGACCGTGTTATGTGGGCATCCTCTATCGCGTGTGGCACCTGTGTGCCGTGCCGACAGTATCGCGAGCCTACTTTGTGCGAGAACCGACTCACGTATGGTGTCAATCGCCCTGCACTCGAAGGTGATGCGCTATCGGGAGCGTGGGCGGAATATATTCGACTACATCCCGGCGCCGCCGTGATCAAGGTGCCGGACGCGATAGACGATCTTACAGCCATTGCCTTCGCCTGTGCCGGACCAACCATGGTCCATGCGCTGTTCGAACGACGCCCCGTGCGTCTAGGCGAAACCGTGGTTGTGCAGGGCAGCGGTCCGGTCGGCCTCGCCGCCGCGGCGTTCGCCCAGCTGGCCGGTGCTCAGCGCGTGATCATCGTGGGCGGCCCTGCGGGGCGCCTAGAGAAGGCGAAACAGAGCGGTATCGGCGACGAGCACATCGACATCATCGATCAGGGGCCGGAAGCGGCCGCACGGCAGGTTCGTGAGCTAGTACCCGCAGGAGCAGATCTCGTCGTCGAATGCACTGGGGTGCCTGAAGCCGTCGCACAGGGCATCGGATTCGCGCGCCGCGGCGGTGCATACCTGATTGTCGGCCAGTACACCGACGCGGGGCCAACCACAATCAACCCGCATCACATCGTGCGCCAGCAACTGACTGTCGTGGGCTCGTGGGCGTTCTCCGGAGCGCATCTGGTCGAGTACGTACGGATGCTGCCGGCACTGGCATCCCGCTTCGATCTGTCCAGGCTCGTGACCGTCTACCCACTCGAAGAATTCGCCAATGCGCTGACCGCGGTCGGGCAAGGGCGCGTACTCAAAGCGGTGCTGGCCGCGACCCGTGCCCAGAGAGGGAGGGAGTGATGAGTCTGTTCACCCGGCTCGATCATGTCGGTATTGCGTGCCACGATCTGGATCAGGCTGTCCGCCTCTATCGAGCGGCGTTCGACCTCGAAGTATGTCACCGCGAGCGCAATGACGACCAGGGCGTCGTCGAAGCTATGATCCGGCTCAATGGCGCCGACGATGGTGGCGCCACCTATATCCAATTGCTCGCGCCGACCCGGGCGGATTCTCCGGTAGGTAAGTTCCTGCGGACGCGGGGTGAGGGCTTGCACCACGTCGCGTTCGGGTGCGCCGACGTCGATCGGGCCTCGGCGGTGCTGCGGGCTCGCGGTGTGGACGTTCTCTTCGATCCGCCGCGGGCGGCCTCGATGGGATCACGTGCCACCTTTCTCCATCCCCACGACTGCGGCGGCGTTCTGGTGGAAATAGTCACTGCCGCCACCATCCAATCGCATTAATACCCATCGGCTAACGCCGGTGAAAGAAGGATTGAAAATGGACGAGTTGTCTACTGCTGTCGTGTCGGGGGCATCACCCGAGGAACTCGAGCGTATTCCGGTGCCCACCCGGTACACCGCTGCACATGTGCGCGCCAAGGATGTCGAGATGTTCTCGGAGGTGACCGACAAGGATGTCCGAAAATCCATTCATGTGGGGCCAGTGGACATGCCCGAGCTCGCCCCCGACGAGGTACTGATCGCCGTCATGGCGGCGGCAATGAATTACAACACCGTCTGGTCCGCCATATTCGAGCCGCTGCCGACGTTCAACTTCCTGCGGCACTACGGGAAGCAGGGCGGATGGGCCGCGCGCCACGATCAGCCGTTCCACGTACTCGGGTCCGACGCGTCGGGGGTCGTGGTGCGCGTCGGCTCTGGTGTGCGCAAGTGGAAGGTGGGAGACCATGTCGTGGTCGCGACCGCTCACGTCGACGATCAGGAGCCGCTGACCCATCACGACGGCATGATGGGTGACGAGCAGCGGGCATGGGGGTTCGAGACCAACTTCGGCGGGCTGGCGCACTACGCCGTCGCCCGGGCTAGTCAGTTGCTGCCCAAGGCCGACCATCTGAGCTGGGAGGAAGCAGCCTGCAATCCTTTGTGCGCGGGGACCGCCTACCGCATGCTCGTCGGTGAGCATGGTGCGCGCATGCGGCAGGGCGATGTGGTTCTCATCTGGGGAGCTGCCGGCGGCTTGGGTGGATATGCCGTGCAGTTCGTTCGCAACGGCGGCGGTATTCCGATCGGCGTGGTCAGTTCGCCGGAGAAGGCGGCGATCGCCCGGCGGCTCGGCTGCGAAACGGTGATCGACCGACGAGAGATCGGCGAGATCTCGGCCGATCCCGATGCCACGGTGCGCGCGGGACGGAAGCTGGGGAAATTGATCCGGCAGGAGATCGGGGAGGATCCCCGAATAGTTTTCGAACACGTCGGCAGAGATACGTTCGGGATTTCTGTCTTCGTAGCGGCCCGCGGCGGAACTATCGTCACGTGCGGTTCGAGCACCGGGTACGCGCACAATTTCGACAACCGCTATCTGTGGATGCGGATGAAGAAGATCATCGGCAGCCACGGAGCCAACCTATACGAGCAGTCGCAGGTCAATCGGTTGATCCAACAAGGGCGTATCTCACCAATGCTGTCTGAGGTCTACCCGCTTGCAGAGGTCGGGGAGGCCGCGCGCGGGATTCAAGAGAACACACACATTGGCAAGGTCGGGGTGCTTTGCTTGGCTCCGTCGGAGGGCCTCGGCGTCACCGATGCCGACCTGCGTGCCCGTATCGGCGAGGATCACCTCGCCCCGATCCGGACCATGTAGCGGGAGGGGGCAGTCGAATATGGGGCACTACCGAAGCAATGTTCGTGACCTGGAGTTCAACCTCTTCGAGGTATTGGGCCTGGGTTCGGTTCTGGAAAGCGGTGCGTTCGGCGAGCTGGAGGCCGACACCGTCAAGGAGATGATCAACGAGGTTCGCCGTTTGGCTGAGGGCCCGTTGGGTGAGTCGTTCGCCGATGCCGATCGCAATCCACCGGTGTTCGATCCAGAGACCCACCGTGTCGCGCTGCCCGAGACGTTCAAGCGCAGCTATCGCTGCCTGGTCGACGTCGGATGCGAGAAGCTCGGTATTGCAGCAGAATTGGGCGGTATCACGGTGCCGTCGATCGTGCTGTGGGCGCTGTCCGAGCTCATTCTGGGCGCCCAACCCGCAGCGTATTTCTACGGTATGGCCGGGGCACAGTTCGCGAACATCTTCTTCGACAACGCGACTGATGAGCAGAAGAGGTGGGCGCAGATCGCGGTCGAGCAGGGTTGGGGCGCGACGATGATGCTCACCGAACCCGACGCCGGTTCGGATGTGGGCGCCGGTCGCACCAAGGCGATCGAGCAGGGCGACGGGTCCTGGCACATCGAAGGTGTGAAGCGGTTTATCACCTCCGCCGATTCCGATGACCTGTTCCCCAACATCATGCATCTGGTGCTGGCGCGCCCCGAGGGCGCGGGCCCTGGTACCAAGGGCCTGTCGCTGTTCTTCGTGCCTATGTTCCACTTCGACCCCGCCACGGGGGCACTCGGCGATCGCAACGGCGTGTTCGTCACCGGCCTCGAGCACAAAATGGGCCTGAAGGTATCGGCAACCTGCGAGGTGGCTTTCGGCAGGCACGGTATCCCAGCCAAAGGCTGGCTCGTCGGTGAGGTCCACGACGGTATCTCGCAGATGTTCAAGGTCATTGAGCACGCCCGGATGATGGTGGGCACCAAGGCGATCGCGACCTTGTCGACCGGCTACCTGAACGCTCTCGACTACGCCAAGCAGCGCGTGCAGGGTGCCGACCTGACCCAGATGACCGACAAGACCGCGCCGCGCGTCACCATAACCCACCACCCAGATGTGCGGCGCAGTCTCGCAATGCAGAAGGCCTATGCCGAAGGTCTGCGCGCGGTCTACCTATACACCGCCGCGCACCAGGACCCCGTTGTCGCCGAGCACGTCTCCGGCATCGACGCTGATTTGGCCGCACGCGTTAACGGTTTGCTGCTGCCGATTGTCAAGGGTGTCGGCTCCGAGCGCGCCTACCAGTACCTGACCGATTCGCTGCAGACCTTCGGTGGCTCCGGCTTCCTGCAGGACTACCCGATCGAGCAGTACATCCGCGACGCGAAGATCGACTCGCTGTACGAGGGCACCACCGCCATCCAGGCGCAGGACTTCTTCTTCCGCAAGATCGCCCGCGACCGCGGTGTGGCCCTGGCCCACGTGGCAGACCAGGTGCAGAAGTTCATCAGCTCCGAAGCCGGCAACGGCCGCCTGAAGGCCGAGCGCAAGCTGCTGGCCACCGCCCTCGAAGACGTGCAGGCCATGGCCGCCACCCTCACCGGGCACCTGATGGGCGCCCAGGACCAGCCGACCGAGCTGTACAAGGTCGGCCTGGGTTCGGTCCGCTTCCTGATGGCCGTCGGTGACCTGGTCATCGGCTGGCAGCTGCTGCGTCAGGCCGAGGTCGCTATAGCCGCCCTCGACAGCGGTTCGGACGAGGCGTTCTACCACGGCAAGGCCGCGATCGCGCAGTTCTTCGCCCGCAACGTCCTGCCCGAACTGACCTCTACACGCACCGTGCTGTCCGACCTCGACAACGACATCATGAAACTTGCCGAAGCAGCCTTCTGAGCAATGCTGCGCAATCAGAGGACTTCACCGATGAACGAATTGTTCGGCCGCGCACACCACATCTGCATCGTGGTCGCTGATGTCGACGCCGCGATCGGCTACTACGAGAACCTCGGAATAGGAAACTGGCAGCCCTATCCGGATCTTTCACAATACGATAACGAAGAACTCGATGTACCCGACCGACGGGCATTCCTCGCATTGCGCTATGTCTACACCGATGCCGTTGCCGGACTGCAGCTGCAGTTGGTCGAGCCCGGCCCCGGTGACACACCACAGCGGCGATTTCTTGAGCGTACCGGCGGCGGTGTCTTCCACGTCGGTTTCGCGGTGGATGATATCGACGCGTCGACCGAAACCGCCTGCGCTGCGGGGATTCCGGTCATGATGTCCGGCCGACGTGACGACCGCACCGGGTTCAGCTATCTCGACACCTCCGAACGCGCGGGGGTCGTCCTCGAGATTCGACGATGACGCCGGGTGGCCGCCTGACAAAAGTTAGAACATGTTCTAGTCTGTTGGGGTGGATGTGACATACGAGAACACACTGAAGACCGTTCACACCGAAAAGGGGGTTCTGCGTTATCACGAGGCCGGGGACGGGCCGCCGCTGATTCTGTTGCACGGCTCGGGGATCGGGGTAAACGGCTGGCGCAACTTCGGCGCGAATCTAGGGCACTTCGCGGAGGACTACCACTGCTACATCCTCGAGTTCCCCGGATTCGGAGCGAGCGATCCGGTACCGGGGGCACACCCGGTGCTCACCGCGATCGAGTCAGTGCAGCGGTTCATGGATGCGCTCGACCTCGAATCTGCTGCGATTGTCGGCAATTCGATGGGCGGTGTGGTCGGTGCGATGTTCGCGCTTGCGCATCCGACCCGGGTCGACAAGCTGGTGGCCATCGGAGGTGTCGGCACCAACATCTTCAGTCCCGGGCCGAGCGAGGGCACCCGGTTGCTGCGCGAGTTCGCCGATTCTCCTAGCCGCGAGGCGCTGGTGCGCTGGCTCAACTGCATGGTGTACGACCAGAACCTGGTCACCGAAGACCTGATCGATGAGCGCTGGAAGGCAGCCTCCGAACCCGATTCCTTGGCAACACTGCAGGCTATGTACAGTTCGAAAGCCGCTGCCCTACAAGAACAGTCAGAGGCTAAGTCGAAAATGCCGCCCTACTGGTCCATGCTGCACAAAGTCCAGTGCCCCACCCTCATGCTCTGGGGCGCAGACGACCGTCAATGCCCCCTCGATATGGCCCAACTGCCCCTCCGCCTAATCCCCCACGCCGAGCTCCACGTCCTCCCCCGCTGCGGCCACTGGGTCTTCGTAGAAGCCAAACTACCCTTCCATCGCATCACCAAGGAATTCCTCCAGCGCTAACCCACCTATCGGCCCCCCGTTCTTCACGTGCGCTACTCGGCGCGAGGAGGGCGGCGGGTAGCGAGTCGACTTCAGTGGAGGTGTCGGCTCGGCGATCGCGGGGAACGAACACCCCAGCCAAGATTGCGACCAGCGCGATCGCCCGTACCACCGGCAGGCGGCGGCGAAGACTGTGCCGATGCCAAGGATCGGCGACAGTGGAAAGATCTGCCGCCACCCCGCAGGAACCGGCGGCAGGGCAGCATCGGCACCGGCCGACGCCGGATAGTCCTGGGGCGGCAGGTCCCGGACAGCCGCCGCAAGCGATGATGGAAACGCTTACATTGCAATGTCTTTCGACGATCAGGTGCACGACCGTCGATCGTCACCGGCGACGGTGTGTCCCCATCGGCACGCCAAACCCGCAGGCCACAACCTCACATCCCTACTACGCCGGGCCCTTGGCCGGGGTTCCGGAAGCATTCGCTTCCGGAAACCCGGCGACGCTCTGCGGTAGCCGGATGGCGAACGGCATCTCCCGCCAGATTTTCGACCCCTGATCGCCGGACGAGCTAGTGGGCCGCCAATGGTGTGGCCCATGCCGAGATCGCCCACAGGTTCGATACCTCGCGGCAGACCGTGATCAACTGGCGATCCCGCTACCAGGCGCACGGACTCGACGGGTTGCATGACGAGCACTGTTCGGAGCGGCCGCGGACCATGAACCGGGACAAATTGATCACCACCACCTTGACCCCGCGTCCCCGTAAATATGGTGCTACACACTGGAGTTGGCGGTTTCTGGCCGATCACTCGCTATCGCACGGCACGGTATCGAAGGTGTGAGCGAGTACGGGGTGCAACCATGGCTAGTCGAGACGTTCAAGTTCTCCACAATCCGGAACTGGTCGGCAAAGTCACCGACATTCGTCGGGCTCTACCTGGACCCGCAGGAGAACGCGATCGTGCTCTGCGTGGACGAGAAGTCCCAGATCCAAGCCCTGGACCGCACCGCACCGACATTTGCCGATGAAGATCGTTATCCCTGAGGGCCAAACTCACGACTACATCCGCAACGGCAGGACCATCCTATTCGCGGCGCTGGAAGTCGCCACCGGCAAAGTCACGGCGTCTGCAAACCACGCCATCGCCACAGGAGTTTCTCGCATTCCTCAAACATGTCGCTCGTGCCTATCCGACCGGTTAGCTGCACCTGGTGATGGACAACTACGCCACCCACAAGGAAGGCCGAGGTACGCGCCTGGAGCACCGAAAACCTGCGTATCCGAATGCATTCCACACCAGGTTCAGCGTCGTGGATGAACCTGGTCGAGGTGTGGTTCGGCATCATCGAACGCCAACCCATCCACCGCGGCACCTTCCGCAACATCCGCGAGTTGACCACCAAGATCCGCGAGTTCATCAACGGCTGAAACCCGAGAGCGAAGCCCTTCGTCTAGATGTACTGACCTGAGAGGTTGGGGACACGGCTGGCTGATGGGTGGCCTGCGGGTGCGGTGTGGCCGCGGTAGTGATCGTAGGTGTGGAGCCAGGCGGTGAAGGCTGCACATCGTTCGGTGTCGCTGCGGTAGAGCCGGGCGTAGGCCCACTCATCGGCCAAAGTCTGGTGGAAGCGTTCGACTTGCCGTTGGTTCGAGGCCGGTAGGGCGGGTCCGTTTGTGCACGACGGACCGAGAGATTGGCGGATGTTTTAGATTGATAGCAGGAACCGTTTTCCGTCAATACTTTTCGATCGGCCACGCCGTGCCTGGCGAACCAAGCGTTGGCGCGGGTCCAGAACTCGGCGGCGGTGTCTTTGCGTTCATCGGCGAGTAGTTCGGTGTGGGCCAACCGCGAGTGGTCATCCGGTGCGGTGTGGAGGTAGTGGTAGCCGCGGACCGGGTTGCCGTAGGCGTTGTGTTCCCCGGTCGGCTTGTGTCCTTGGGAGTTTCGATAGCGGCTAGCCCAGCGAGCTGCGGTGGTCGGTGAGACCTGGAACCGTCCGCGGCTCGGCGCAGCGGACAACCGTCATCGATGACACAGCGAGCCAGGCACCGGACCAACTCCGACAACGGGGCGTTACGGTGTGACACGAAGACCTCCGAGGCGTGGGTGCGTTCCTAGACAGCTCGCAGTTCACTCGGAGGTCTTCGCCATGTCAGCTCGCCACGCCGTCACCAACGTCCATGGTCAGTACAGACCAAGACCGCTGAGCAGATCAGATCCTCGCCAAGGCCCACCGTCCAACACCTTCACATACGGCCCGCTAGCGCTCGTGGGCTGCATGCATCAGGCCGCTCATCCTGGGGGCGACGCCATAAATGACCAGGCCCACAGCAACTGCGACGACTCCGGTGATTCCGAAATACGCGACCTCATGGCTGGCATCGTAGAAGCGCGACAGCACACCGGACATCGACGAACCGATAGCCGCGGACAAGAAGTACACGGCCATCATTTGTGCCCGAAACGCCTCGGGCGCAAGCTGAGTCGTGACCGCGAGGAGAGTCGGCGACATCAGCAGCTCGGCTACCGCGAAACCACCGAGAACGAAGAACACCAGCAGCGCTGGCACTGTCCGGCCAGAAAATCCGGCAAGTGGCACGAACAGCAGAAAGGCAGCACCCATTCCAATCACGCCATAGGCGACCTTGTGCCAGGCGGAAGGAGCCCGGTTGCCCAGCCGGGTCCATACGATCACCAGCAACGGTGAGAGAGCGATGACCCAGGCCGGCTCCAGCCAGCCGAGCCAGTTCGAAGGCGCAGTCCACCCGAAGAAGGACCAGTTCATCCGCTCGTCGGAGTACACAGCCAGCACCGTGAAGACCTGCTGGAACAGCGAGCAGAACACTGCATTGGCGATGAACAGTGGAATATAGCCGACTACCCGAGTTCGCTCAACCGCAGTGACTTTCGGACTGATGAGGATGACAACAAAGCAGACGAAAGCGGCAGCGGCAATAACACCAGTCATAGTCCACGCCAGATTGGACAGGGTCACAAGTCCGGTCATCAACACGACGAGAACGACTGCCACTGCTACAGCTGCGACTGTCAGCACCTTGCCGATTTCATTGCGTCGCAGTGGATTCGGAATTGTGCGACCCTGTATGCCAAGGTTTCGTCGGAAGATTGCGTATTGGGCCAGGCCTACAGACATACCAATAGCCGCCGCGCCGAATCCGTAGTGGAAGTCTAGATTTATCTGGAGCACACCAGTGATCAACGGGCCTGTTAGAGCACCGATATTTATGCCCAGAAAGAACAGGGTGAATCCACCGTCAATGCGACGGTCGTCCTTGTCGTAGAGGGTTCCCAGTAGTGACGACGCATTCGCCTTCACCGCGCCGCTACCAAGCGCAACCATGACGAGGCCGATGCCCACACCTTGCAGGCCAGGAATAACCGCCAACGCAGTGTGCCCTGCCATAACCAGTAAGGCGCCGTAGAACACACAACGCTCCATGCCAAGCATCCGGTCTGCGACCCATCCCCCCAGCATGGTCGACAGGTACATCAGGCCGCCGTATGCACCAACGATGCCTGTTGCGGTCGACTTTTCCAGACCAAGGCCGCCGTCCAAGAGCGAATAATACAGATAGTATCCGAGGAGAGTGAGCATTCCGTAGAACGAGAATCGCTCCCACAACTCCACGCCGAACAAATTTAGCAACCCAATCGGATGTCCGAACATCATCCGCCTGCTAGTGGGCCAAGGCTTTTGTGCGACCCCAGTCATAAATTGACCTCTCATGATTCTATCCCCCAGAGTGGGCAAATTCGTTTTGCGCATACGCGTACCCATCTAGAGGCCTATCAACGAAAGCGCGCCAAGATTCGATCGGCCCTGCAAAAGTTTGCATATCCGTGCCCCTTAATTCAACTACGCGGATCCGTTGCGACATCAGCGTGCGGACATTCGGCACCGATCAGCCACTGGCCCTGGATTGGCGAGCCTGCAGCGTGGGCCGAATCCCCACCTGATATCCTCGACTTTCATCAGCCTTCGACTAATGAAAGTCGCCGCTTGACCCGCGTAGATTCCGAGCAGAGGTCGACTCAGCGTGGTTGCCCATATCTCTTTCATGCCGCCATTCCATCAGATAAGCGGAAAAAGTTCCATCGTGGATTCATAATCATCTCCGTGGCGATACACACATTTGGCAGTAACTCTAACAACGGCTCCTCTGCACTGCGGAGGCACACAAGAGATCAATTTACCTCGGCCCTCATCCTCGTTTACCTGTGCCAAACAGGCGCAGCACCGCAGTTCAATCGAAGTAAATAGGACCGATTTCCGCCCCCGCCGCGAATTTCAGCGTTCCGAAGCCTATGGATACCGTCGATTACCGCCATCATGAGCTGATGAATGATAGCCGGAAAGCAGCGTTTCAACGCTAAAATTGCCTACCGACCACAAATACTGGATATCCCCCTCGGCGGTAAGATAAAGCTAAGAACTCTAGAACCCACAGCGGCCATAAAATCTGCGCAGCCTGCACCATCAACCGAACACGTATCAAACGCCTACCGGACCCGAGACCGGCTAATCCCATACTAATCAGCCCTTCTTCAATTCCCGCACGCCCAACCAACCTGCAGCAACGGACTTTGCGCCAGCTTCAAATCGGCTTCGGGCTCCTAGAAGTTCAACAATGACGGCCACTCGACGCCTGACCGTACGTTCCGAGATTCCAATACGTCGGCCAATCGCGTCATCGGTCAAGCCTTCTGCCAAAAGCAAGATGAGCGCCAGTTGCTCCCCAGATGGCTTCTCCTCATTAGCACTTGAGAAGTACTCGACGGTCGTCGATGGCGATGGACCACATCGGCGGGCGCCGCGGCGAGCAGTGCGCGCAGTTCGTCGTGACTGCTGGCTGAATTCTTCCGTGTGAGATACCGGGCCTAATTCAAATCCTTCGAATATCCGCTGATCCATCCGGACCCCCTAGGCATTTCTTTGTTTACGAGAAGATCTACCGAATCGCTTCCGACTTTCGCGACTCAAGTAGCGCTGTCCGCCCCCTCAGACTCGTCCTATACCAGCACCTTGAGTCTATTCCTACCAGACAATGAACCACTGTCAAACCCGTGGTGATCACCGTTGTCGGTTTGCACACAAATTGCCCTCAGTTCATATTGTTCACATGCTGCCATATCTCCAATGCCGGCAAACCGGGCCAGCTTGACTCAGTTTCGCGGGTTTTGGCCAATCGGGGTAGCTGGTCGACATCCCCCAGGTCCGTTGCCGCAGTTGGGCTCGGGTACACGATCGATGCCTCGATCCGAGGCTAGCATCTTGTAAGCCTTCATAACGAGCCCTTGAGATAAAACTCAATCATCATCAACCGTAGCCGCAACGGACCCGCAAATTTGTCCGTTCTTTCCGACCCGCGAACTTTAGTCCCCCTTTAACATTAGGAGTTGTCCTAATCCGGTCACCAGTAGTGAGCCGCCGCGCTGAAAATCGAGGGTCTGCCGTGAATTCGCCGATCCCGACGCGGGCACCGATCCGGGACCTGGCCAGTTTGTGGTTCCGCAACAACGCGGCGAATGTGCTGTTCCTTGGTCCGCCCGGAGTCTGCAAGACCACGCTGACCGTCCGTTGGCGCGCGGCCGCGCTCTAGGCCGGTCACCGCGTCTACTTCACCACCGCCGCCGAGCTAGCAGCGAAGTGCCACAGAGCCGCGCTGGAGGGACGTTGGTACACCTGCATGCGGTTCTTCGCCGGACCGAAGCTCCCCGTCATCAACGAGCTCGGCTACCTCCCACTGCACGGCGACTGAGCCTCGACGTTGTTTCAGCTGATCAATCAACACTATCTGAACAGTGGCACGATCTCGATGAGATGCATCGGGATCTTCTACTGGACAACAGCTTTCGGAGACGCGGCCGTCGCCGCGGCAATGCTGGACCGGCTCCTGCACCGGACCACGGTCGTCGGCAACGACGGGCGCTGCAGCAGCAGAGTCCGCCGCCGATATCAGGCCGCGAACTGCGGCACCTTTTCCACGAAAGCCCCTTTGCTGCAGTCGGAATGGTTGCAAAACAGCCGTCGGACCCGCAGTTCGATCACTACCTCGCGCCCGGTGATCGAGGTGTCCGCCAGTCGCCGACTGCAGCGCCTGTGGCCTCGCCCTGACGGTGTCGCACAACTCGGACAGGCGGCCGGTTCATCGCGGGTCGCGGCCTCGACCCACACCGTGGAGCCAGTGGCTCGAACTTGGCTGATCGCCAGTCCGTCGAGGTGCGAGAACAAGATTCCCATCGGTCAGGATCAGAACACCAGCCACATGATCAACTATCAAGCACCCCTTCGCATCTCGATGTGGTCAATCACGGAGTCTGTGCCAGATCCGGTTTTCGACGAGCACAGACAGCCGGCCGCCACCCGCGATTGCCCTCACTGCGGCGAGCCGAACACCGTTGTCGCGCTGCTCACCACGTCGGAAGCAGCTTCCCCACAGACAACCGAATCCTCCCGCTACATCACGTCACCTGATAGCTCAACCTCTGCTCCGTCTGGGAATTTCGCCGCGCGCTTCTGGGGACTAATTTCTAGCGCCATCAGAGATGAGGACACGCCGAATAGCGCCGCGCCGCTGAGCGAGGCCCTGACGCCGATGGGATTGCAACAGCTGTAGCCGCGAAGACCCTAGTCATTCATTTTGCCAACGGGTTCGACTTCCTCCCTTCCGCATCAAGTGAATGCGCAAACGACGAAGGGACCAGCACATGGGCCGACGCTTCGAGCACGCGATTGCCAAGAACGCCTTCGCTCAGCTCTCCACGTATGTTTGGTGGCGGGAGATCCGTGGGGAGGGCACCGACACCGCATCAGATGGAAGCGATTCGACCAGGTCGCACTCAACGGGGATGGGTCCCCATCGAATTCGGCGCCATCCAACCTCGCTTTGATCTCGGCCACGCGATGCAGCTCTCGAGGCATCATGATCCCTTCCGGCACGCCGGGTGCGGCTGGCTGGAGAGGGCGCCAGCGCAATCCGAGCACCGCACCTAAGTCCGCCCTACATCCTCACCGAGGTTGCAAACAAGGCGATGCGATCCCACCGCCGATGCCGAGCAACCCGGATACCGAATCGGGTGGTCGGGATCGCCAGGGGTCTGTACCGCTCGCGCGACCAGATGAACCGCTGATCCGGGGGCGGCCCGCCCCCGGACGAATGCAGCGAGGCGACGTGGACATGCAGCCAGCCAGCGGAACGCAGAACAGAACCGTCGTCATTGCCTGAGGAGGAAGAGGCTGAACGCCGCGAGCGTCATTGCGTCGATGACCACGCCGCCTCTGACCATCTGAATGAGGTCGTCACAGGAAACCCACCTCTGCTCCATGTCCTGTTCAGTGCGCTCACGAGCGGTCACGCCCTGGGACAGCCCTGTTGCGAGGAAGACGTCGCAGCGCTGGCTGGTCAGACCCGGCGCGACCCCGACTTGGCCGAGATGGGAAAGCTCCCGGGCGCGCAGCCCCGTCTCCTCTGCAAGCTCGGCCCGGGCCAGTTCCTCGCCAGGCGGGCCGGCATCCGGCCATGAGCCCTGAGGGAATTCCCAGGTGCGGACGCCGAGCGGATAGCGGAACTGCCCGACCAGGTGAACTCCGTTCCGCTCGAAGGGAATCACACAAGCGGCGGCCGGCTTGTCGACCACCGCATAGAGGCCGGGCGTGCCGTCCGCCAACACAGTCTGGTCCTCCCGGAGGGTCAGCCACGGGCACGTGTAGACCACCTTGGAAAAGCGTTGGAGCATAGGATCCACTTGGCCTTTCAAAGCATCCATCCCTCGGTCTCACTTGGCGAGTGTCATTTGCGGCTTAGCGGCCAAGCTTCGCTCCGCCCAACGGCTGATACGGGGTGCCACGAGGCCCGGCGCGACAAGGAGGAGACCAAGCAGCAGCCAGCCCCAGGTTCCGAGCCCTATGCAAAGAGTCGTCACTAGCACGGGGGCAAACGACCCGGACAGCCCTTCGCCGAGATTGAAGAATCCCTGATACTTGCCCATCGAGTGCTCCGGTGCCAGGCCGAGGGCAATCTGGAAGATCCCCCCGCTGTGCCAGATCTCGCCGAGGCCGTGAACAGAGACGGCGAACAGCACCAAACCGATCGCGATCCACCCGGGCAAGACTGCCGCGACTGGAACCAGCATGCAGGAGAGCAAGAAGCAGAATCCGGCGCGCTGCCACGCTCGGCCAGCCGCGCCGGGCGTATCCAGTCCGCGGACCACTCGGACCTGGAAGAGCACGACAATGAGCGTGTTCGTGAGCATACACGCCGAGATCATCCACAGTGGGACCTTGTGCTCCGTCAAGATCCAAAGAGGGAGGGCGAGCACTGTGACTTGGTGCTGGATCATCAGCATCGCGCTGACCGCAGTCACCGCGATGTACGGGCGGTCGCGGTACACCGACCGCGCGGCCGATCCACTCACCGCGTTCTCGGTCTTCGGCACCGGCGGCAGGAACGGCATCGACCGTTGGATGACCGCCGCCAGCGCGAAACTGACCGCGTTCGCCAGCAGCGCGGATGCATAGATCTCCTGGGTTCCAAAGGACGCGAGGACACCGCCAAGTCCCACCCCGATGGCAGCCCCGCTATTCGTCACCACCTGGAGCTTCGCCCTGAACCTGACGGGGTCCGCGCCGATCCTGGCAATCACCGTGTACCGCGAGGCCCTGCCTCCTTCACCGGCGAATACCCCTACGCACAGCAATAGCAGGACCGGCAGGAAGCCATGAACGACAGGCAGAATCCCCGCGGCAACGGCCTGTGTCGTATAGGCCATCACAACGACGCCCCTGGGCCCTTTCCTGTCTGCCAAGTACCCGAAGGCTAGCCCCGCGGTGAGCGCGAGCACTCCGGCGATGCTCAGAGCCAAACCGAACTGCGTGGCGCTAAATCCGACATGGCGAATAACAAAAATCGGTAGAATGGCGTAATTGAGGCCCGTTCCGATGGTGTCAATCAGCGAGGCCACCGCGAGCCGACGTTCAGGCCCCGGCGGGAACACATTGACAGGGTTCAAGAGGCTGACTCCTCATGTCCTCGAAATCGCCGTTCGTTTAGCGGTCTATCGGGCCTTGGAACAGAACCAGTTGAAGATTTCATTCGCATCGCGCTCCACCGCTTCTACGGAGCCCCCCTCCAGGAGGACCTGACCCGTTCTCACATTGATTCCTGTTCGCGAGTCGGGCACCTCGCCGCCCGGCTGCACCTGCATGAGGACCCTCAACACTCCTGGCATCAGCGCGATCTCTTCAGCGCCTGGAAAGCTGCTCCATTCAGTTCGTGCCGGCAGATGGATGCTTCCGTATGACGATGGTGAGGGCGCGCGCCTGTGCAAAGGAGGCGCACCCATCAATACACGCGCCCATTCCTGGTCCAGCACGACTCCGTATTTCTGGTGGACCTGGAGTGGGATAATCCCGCCAGCCATTCGCCCCGCGCATTCGCCGAACACGAATTCACCGCCGCGCTCGAAAGACTCGAGGTGGAAAACACCGTCCCGGAGGCCTATGGCCGCCAACGAATCCTCGGCCATCACGCGTGCGGCGCTAAAAATGTCGCGGTCCACGACTGGATCGAAGAGCACCGACCCTACGATCCTTCCTTCCCGAGCCCCAACCAAAGGGGCGAAGTACCGGCCCACGCTGAAGAACTCGATGCGACCAGCGCGAACGACCCCGTCGAAATGGTATTCAGCCCCGTCGACATACTCCTCCGCCAGCCACGGGCGGCTCTCCGCGCGATCTCCAAGAGAACGGGCGAAGCATGCCAGGTCAGCCGCGTCCCGGACAACGCAGGTGTCGTGACTCGCTGCACCGGCGTGAGGCTTCACGACGATGGGGAATCCGACGTCGGTGTTCATCAGGTCACTCAGCCGATCGACCGTGCGACAACGAGCGGTGGGGATCATCGCGTGCCGGACTGCCTCCTTCTGCACCGCCTTGTCCCGGAGAACCGTTGCGGTGCGCAGGCCGATTCCGCGCGTGCGCCCTAAGTCGACGAGCACGGCGGCGGGCATGATCAAAAACTCGTCCGCAGTGCAGATGAGGTCGAAGTCGGAAGCACTCAGCCCACGGCGCGTCAGAGCCGAGACTAGTTGCTCGATGTCGCGCAGGTCGCCCACCGCGACTGGTAAACACGCCTCGCCTGATGCGGCGATGTCGACGAGATCCGATGATCTCGCCAAAAGCACGACCTCATCCGCCAGCTTCGAGATCTCCATTAGAACCTCTTTGCGCCACCCGAGAAGGAGAACCCTCATCTAGACACCACCCCTAGCCCTGCAACAACCTTTCACTGCGAACATCTACGCGTCCTCCTCGGTTCTTCGTGCAAATCCGCCACCGCGCATCACACGAAGCCAATATTCATCATGGAATGTCCATCGATGCTCAGACGGAAATCGTCCCCTCTCGCCACCGCGAGGGCACGAGACGGAGAACCAGATAGCACCACGTCCCCCGGTCTGAGCTCCTGACCGTTCTCCCGAAGTTCCATGGCGAGCCACGCCACTGCCATGGTGGGGTTTCCAAGAACCTCGGACGCCTTCTCCCGGGTCTCACCTTTGCCATTGCGTCTCATGCTGAGCGTGAGGTCTCCGAGGCCAAGCCCCAGGAGATTGCCCTGCCATTCCCCAATGGCGAACCCGCCAAAGGATGCGTTGTCAGCGACCGTGTCCACCATGCAGATGCGTTCATCCGCGAAGCGGCTGTCCACTACCTCGGCGGCCAGCGCCACGGCATCAGCAGCGGCAATCACGTCCTCCGCAGTGACAGCGCCGCTTTTCAGCGGCCTTCCAATCAGAAAGGCCAGCTCCGCCTCCAGTCGGGGCCGCAGGAAAAGGTCGAGTGGAATCTCGACTTTTCCGCAATGCACGGAAAACCTCCTGGACTCGAGCAGACATCCGTAATCTGGATGATCGAGTCCGTACTGATCACGCATCGAGCGACTCACTAGACCGATCTTGTAGCCGACAAGCCGGTCGCCGTTTGCGACCTTGAGTTGATTCCAGCGCGCCTGGATTCTTTTCGCCGTCTGCACGGAGTCCGGTCCGATGATCCCGCTGATAAGTGGCATGGGGGAACGAACCGACATGGCCTGCTCAAGCTGGCAGACGATCTGATCGATGTCGACACTGGAGCTCGGCGTCATGACCTCAACACCTCTCGCTCCCAGGCCACATATCTTTCAGCGAGCGTGCGGTGACCCTCCGCGTTCGGGTGCAGTCCGTCAGGAAAATGCTCGGCATCCACCAAAAGGTCTCTGCCGTCCACGAAGAACAAACGACCATCGCCCCTACTCCGCCTGATGTCCGCCACGGAGCGAACCGTCGCTCTGATCTGTGACAAGGTCAGCTCCTCTCGCTCACTCAGGTCTTCGAATGACGGACAAATGACTGGAGAAATTAGCGCAATCGGAGTTTGTGGCAGTTCACGTCGGATCAGGCCGAGGAAGCCGTGCAAAGCAGGCCCGAACGTCCTAGCGGTGAAGCTCTTCGCCAGGAACACATTGATTCCGACCTCAAGGCTGATGTAGGCCGGTCCGAGCGCGACGACGTCACCCGCCACCGAGGGGTCGAGATGACAACCGCCGTCGAATCCCAGGCAGTGGAGCCGCCGTCCGAGCGCATGCGCGGCGAGCACGGACCACGAGGATGTCGGGCTGACCCCGACGCCCTGAGTGATGCTGCTACCGTAAACCGCCCAACCGGGCCGGGGGGCCGCTCCAACGGGAAAGAGCCGTGCCCGCCCGTCGACCCAAAGGGAACAGAGACGATAGGCGGGTTCGACCGGAAGCCAGACCTCCACGTCCTTGACCTCCGCTGGCAGGTTCGCAAACAGCACTTCTCCATCAGCGGCGACGATCGCTGTTGCGGACCGCACACCCCCGATCGCCAGATCGCACAGGCCATGCAACCAGGGTCTGAGCATCTCCGGGTCGTCAGAGGGCTCCAAGCGGAGGCCGATCGAAATCGCATCGGTCCGAAGGCGGATACGGACACCGGCACCACACCTCGCCGGTCCGATCAGGGAGGGATGCGCCATGCTGGCGGCCGTGTGGTCCATCCGCCAGGGCTGTACCGATCCGTCCTCAAACGTCTCGATCGTGACCGCCCCTTCGAGAACGGCATCGGGGTCGGCGAGCGGAACGCCTCGCCGAGACGGAGCGGCCTCTCCTGCCCTTATGCCACTCCGCTGGTCCGCTGAAACGCTCGAAGACATCTCCCACCTCGCTCTCGGCTTCTTCCTGTAGTCGGCTCAAAATCGGGGAAGGACTTCCTCCGCGAATAGCCGCATGTTCTCCGTCGCCTCGTCCAGGGGCATGGCCCCATAACTCAACTCGCCGACAAATCGAGTCAGGCCGTACCTCTCCCGGTAGCCGTTGATCTTTTCGAAGCACTCATCAGGCGTACCTACGACGTGCTTTCCGATGAAATGCGCGGTCGCGGCGGTGATCTCCTCGTCGGTCCCGATCCGCCTGTCCGGGGCGTTTATCTCGCCTGGCTTCGCCGTGTAGTGCCTCGCGAGTGACTCGACCATCGGCTGCATATACCGCTCAGCCCTGGCGACGGCATCCTTCCGCGTTGCGGCCACCGAGACGTACAGGTGCGCGGTCAGCTCGCCCGGACTGAATCCGGCCTTCTCGGCAGTCGTCCTATATGTGGCGATCAGTGAATCGGTGTAGTCCTGGTTGTCCTCAGGCGAGAAGAGTAGGTTGAGGCCCTGTTCGCCGGCGAGCTTCGCGGAGCGCTCGGTGTGAGCCGCCCCGTAGAATTCTGCCTCGGGCCGGTGTACCGGGCGGGGCCTGACTGTAACGTTCTCTAGTCGGTTGAACTTTCCAACATAGGAAAAGATCTCGCTCTCCAGCAGGCCACGGACGCATTCGATTCCTTCTTCCAGGCGTTGTGCACCCTCGTCCTGCAGAACTCCAAAATGTCCGTACTCCACAGCGCTACTGCCACGTCCGAACCCGATGACCGTGCGGCCTCCTGAGAGGATGTCGAGCACCGCGACCTCCTCCGCGACCCTGATCGGGTTGTGCCACGGCAGCACCACAACGGACGTTCCCAGCCGAATACGGTTCGTTCGTCCGGCCATGTATGACAGCAGTTGGAGAGCATTGGGAATCGGCGAGTGGCCGGTGAAGTGGTGCTCGACCGCCCACAACGATTCAAATCCCAGTGGCTCCGCGCAATCTGCCAAATTCAGGGCGTCCCGATAGACGTCGACGTCAGGCCGGGTGACGGGGTTCATCAACGCGAGTCCCATGCCAACGAGCATCTGTTCTCCTCTAGCTTCGATAGTCGGTCGGCGAGATGGATTAGACTGGCGGGCTAATCGTCGTGTTGGTCTCGCGCACGAGCCGGCGCCACACATGAACGATCAGCTGCTGTAGAGCAGCGCAATAGACGCTCGGATTCCGCAATCCGTTCTCCTCCGAATAGCGGTGGGACACATGACCGCCACGGCACACGTTGACCACGTTGCAGGCACGGCAGCTGTCGCAGAGCAGAACCAGGTCATTGCGCATGGCTTGTACGGAGCTCAGTTCGGCGACCTGGGCGAGCGAGTGGGCGAAGATGTTCATGTCCAGCTTGGCGGCGCCGGCGTAGGCTGTCTTCAGAGTGTCGTCTAGTTCGAGCGAACCGTCTGTCTCGACGACTAGGTATTCAGAGTCGGAATTGACCGCTCCTTCGCCCATCAGTCTAAGGATTATGTCATCGAAAGTTCTGACGCGTACCTGGCTCTGCTGGTCCAGCCAGTAATCGAACGCGGTGCAGAGCCAGTCTCCGTAGGCCGCGACGCCTTCCGCCGGCACTCTGTCGTGGTTGTTGAGCGGCAAGAGAAAGTCGATCATCGGCGGCTGATGCGCGCTCAGGTAGTCGACGACTTCCCTAGGGTTCGACCGCACGTCTACGACGGACAGAAAGCCCGCGAAGATCGCCCGGTGCCGCGGCCCGGTGATGTTCGGGAGCGCAGCGTCGAGGCGCCCGCCGATCGGACGCCCCCGGAGGTCGAGCCGGTTCTTGTCATTAGTCTCCGGCGGTCCGTCGACGCTGACGTAGAGGCCGATGCCCAGCTCCGCCAGCAGGTCTCCGATCTCGTCCGTGAATAGGAGGCCGTTGGTTTGGATCGCGGTCGACACCCGAATCCCGGTGTCCTGGAACACATCGGTGATGCATTTGAGCAGGGACCGCAGATGGCGGGTTCCGCCAAGGAAGGGCTCACCACCGTGGAAATTGATGACTACTCCGGTCAGCCCGCGCTCAAGCGCGTGTTCGAGGACTCTCCCGGCCGCCTTAGCGGCGACCCTCTCGGACATCAGCTTGGGCTGAGACTTCCAAGAGTCGTCGCCGAGATTGTAGACATAACAGTAGCTGCAGTCCAGATTGCACCTGCTGGCGATCTTCCATACGAACGTGTCGAAACTCATGCAGCCGAGCCCTTCTTTAGCAGGCGAGTCAATTGTTCGAGCTCGTCCATCCAGGACGCGAGGCGCTCGATGCCTCCGCGCCACGCCGCTTCCCGATCGATTTCGATGCCGATTTCCGCCAAGAGGTCGGACAGGCCGCGTGAGCCCCCGGACTCCAGCAATTCCACCAAGTGCACTGATCGATCCTTCTGACCCTCCAGGCGGTCCATCAGGCAGAGCGCCAGTAACTGTCCGTACGGGTAGGAGTAGAGGTATCCAGGAACCTCGAAGAAGTGCCGCACGGTCATCCAGAGGTCGGCGTAACCCTCCCGGTATGAGCCGACGGTCTCTCCATAGAGTTCGCCTTGAGACTCCATCCAGAGCCGCCTCAGATCGTCCTTGCCGAGCGCTCCACTCTCCTTGAAACACCGGTGGATCCCGTCTTCGAATGCCCACAGGGCTCCGATTCTGAAGACAAGGTCCATCACACGATCGATGAGCGCTCCCAGGCGGGCGAACCTCTCCTCCGGCCGCTCCACAATGTCCACGCGCCTGCGTAGCGCTATCAGTTCCGCGAAGATGGCGATTGTCTCGGCATGGACGACCGGGACCTCCTGGTGGAAGACTCCCTGGCCTGCCGACAGCAGACCGTGCACGCCATGGCCGAGCTCGTGGACGAGCGTAATCAGGTCCTGGGTGCCGCCGCGCCAGCTCAGCATGATGAAGGGGTGCACCGATGGCACCGAGAACTCGCAAAAGGCTCCGACGCGACGCCCGCCACCTGTCCGCGCGTCGATCCAGCCGTTCTCGACGAAGCGCTCCGCGCTCTTCCTGAGGTCCGCTGCGAACCAGCCAAAAGAGTCGAAAGCGGTCAAGAGAGCCTCGTCCCAGTCCAGGTCGTCCTCCGAAGAAACAAGCGGGGCAAGCCGGTCACTATCGGTGAGCGATTCCATGTCCAGCACGCGCGCTTTCAGCCGGCACCACCGGTGCATTAGGTGGTAGTTGCCAGTGATGGACTTATACAGCGCCTCGACGCTGGCCGCTGTCACATCGTTCTCGCGGTTTCGCCGCTCGAGCCAGTGCTCATAGCCGTGCAGGCAGTCCGTGGTGGTCCAGTCCTCAACGATGGCGCGCAGGATGTGGGCCATCGTCTCGGTCTCCCTGCCGGGCACCGAGCAGAGACCGTGCAACGCGGCTGATCGGACGTCAGCCTCCCGCGAGGACAGTTTTCCGAGTGCCTCACCCATCGAGATTTCTGCGCCTGCATAGGGCACGCGAACCTGGTCCGCCACCGCGTAGTAGAGCTGCTTCCATGACTCCGAACTTGTGCCGGCCTTGACCGCCAGAACATGCGCAGCCTTCTCGCCGAGCGTGGATCCGCCCGTGGATCTGAGTCTCAGCAGGTACTGGCGGGCGCAGGCGACACGTCCGTCCGCCAAGAGCTCCAGAGCCCGGTGTTCCGGTACCGCCGCCCAAACCTGCGTGAAGCCGTTCAACCGCTGCTGGATGGCTGACGCCCAGCGGGTAACCGCCTCATAGACGCGGATGTTCCCGGGAGCGTTGACGTCCGTGCTCCACACCAGGACCGCATAGCATCTGAGGCGCTTGAGCCGGTCCAATATCTCGGCGAGCTTGGCAATCTGCCCACAGAACAATTCTGACGAGTCGAAGACCGTGTCGTCCTGCGCCCTTGCAAACAAATCCATCAGGAGATCGACCTCCGCCATGATCTGCTCAACTGTGCGGGCGCCGCCGCCTTCGGCCGCGAGAAGTTCTTTGACGTCCCAAGGTCCTTCATAAACAATCTCGGTAGGAGATTGGATCATTTCCATGACCCCTCCTTGAAATTCGGCTCAATCACGTGCTGGCGAAGATCTCTCAGGTCGGTCAGGGCCGGTCGCGGGCCGACTCCGAACCAGATGAAGGTGACACCAGCCTGCGCGGCTGCTTTCCGATCGTATTCCGAGTCACCGATGTAGACCGCAGTCTCGGGCGGCGCTCCGACCGTCGCGCACGCCTGCAGGATCCCTTCGGGATACGGCTTGGGGCGTTGCAAGTCGTCGGAAGTCAAGACGGTATCGAAAGCTAGGCCACTCAGTCGCAGAACGAGCGCGGCGAAGTCCTTCGACGAGTTTGTCACCAGACCGGTGCTGATTCCCTGCGAGCGCAGCTCGATGAAGGTCTCCGCCGCGTGTGGGTTCAGCACGAGAAGGTCCGCGAAGGACTCCAGGTGACACTTGTAGAACTCCTCAAGCCGCCGTCCCGACCAGCCCGGGAGGAACTCAGCTGCGTCGGCCTCCGCGTCCTGGCCCCAGCTCTTCCTCAGCGCCTGCCAGCTGACCGCAGGAAGGCCTTCAGAAGCCGCGGCATGGTTGATCAGTGCTCGCCAGAACTCGAAACTCTCGACCAGGACTCCGTCAAGATCGAAAAGTACCGCTCGGCAGCGCTCGCCGTTCACGAGATCAGCCACGAGGCTTGGTCTCGGTCGCTGTTCGACACTTCCTTGTTGAAACACCGTGTCCGGAGAAGGAGTCGTTTCTGGTCGGTGAAGTTGGTCCGGCCGTGCAGGGTCCGCCGGTTGAGCGTGACGAGCAGGTCCCCTGACCGAAGGTCGCTTATGTACGGCTCAACGGAATCGAGTGCCTCAATGAGGCTACCGAGGGCGCGGTGCTGCGTCTTCGTGAGTTCCCTACCGGTCACCTCGAGGGCGTCCTCCATGGACCCAAGCCGAAACCGGATGCCGTCATCACCGAAAAGGACCGGCGCCTGAAGGATCCTCGGCGGGTTGCGAAGTTTTCCGCCGAAAAGGAATACGGGCTCTCGGAGGACGCGGAGGGCATCTTCCCCGTCCGGCTGGTCGCCGATGTACGCCGCGAGTTCCGAAGCCGGCCAGACGAGGCTTGTGCCCCCGTCGTCCGCCGGGGTCACGCACCACAGCATGACGACGTCCTCGGGAAACGGCTTCGAGCTCTCATCCGAATGGGCTTCACAGGCCCCCAGCGTAAAAGTGACGTCTGTCCCACCGGGTTCCGTCGGCTTGACTTCGTCGATGAAACTGCCGCTTTCCTCGTCGAAGCGGTTATTGTCTGAGACTTCGCCGAAGAGGCTGGCGGTCCGGCGCACAAGTTCGCTGCGGTCGGTATCGCTTAGTGTGTGGAAGCCGATCCCTCGAACCACGCACGCATAAGGAGCACGGGACAGGATCTCCATCACCTTGTGCCTCAACGCTTCCCATGCCTCTGCCGTGGACCTGGCATGGTCAGCAACGTCTAGACGTGGAATGGATTTCATCCAAACCCTCCCTACCTGCCGTTTAAGAATTCGTGTTGCGGGCGAGCTCGTGATACGCATCGGCCATCCGCTGAGCGAGGTCGTTGACCTCCTGGATGCCATACCGTTCGTTCCAGGGAAGGACCAGCACTCCGGCGCGGGCCCGCTGCACACCCGGGAACCGCTCCGGTGCATAGTCGACGGCTTCAGGGTCGGCGAGCGTGAACGGGTATCGGCTGGTCCCGAAGGTCCGCTGCTCCTTCACCGCTTTCCACTCATACGCGGGACGCTGGTAGCCCGGCATGACACCGAGGACGCCCAAGTCCTTGAGGGCCATGGCGTAGCGGGCCATGCCGCCGTCGACAATCTGCTCGTCGATGTGCAGCGCGATCCTCCAGAAGGACTGGGTCGCACCAGGCAGCGGCTTGATCAGTCGCAGGCCTTCCAACCCGCTCAGCTGCGCCTCAAGGGCATTGGCCGCATTCCGCCGCGCGGCGAGCAGGTCCGGTAGCCGCTCGAGCTGCGCCGCGCCGACTGCAGCCTGCAGCTCCGTCATGCGGTAGTTCAGGGACAGGAAGTGGTGCTCAGCGATCTCGTCGGTGTAGATTCGAGCCTTGTTCACGAACTGGTGGGCGCGCTCGAAGAAGGCGGCACCGTTCGCCGTGACCACGCCGCCTTCCCCCGTCGTGATGTGCTTCGTCTGCTGCAGGCTGAAGCAGGCAAGCGCGCCGAAGGCACCCACATGGCGGCCGTCCAGTGTTGCACCGTAGGCCTGGGCGCAGTCCTCGATCACAGGGATGCCGAGCCTGTCCACGACCTTCAGAATCTCGCGGACGTCCGCCGGGTTGCCGAACAGGTGCGTCACGATCACCGCTCGGGTCCGGGGGGTGATCCGCGCGGCCACGGTTTCGGCGGTGATGTTCAGCGAAACCGGGTCGACATCGGCAAAGACTGGAATGCATCCCTGCCAGAGGATTCCGGCCACCCCGCCGAAGTCCGTTAGTGGAGAAGTGATCACTTCGCTGCCGGGCTCAAGGTCCAGAGCGGCGATGGCAACATGTACGGCAGCCGTCCCCGATGCGCAGGACACCGCGGGTGCACCGATCAGATCGGCGAAGGCTTTCTCCATACGAGCGCTGAACTTTCCCCGGGTAGAGTTCAGTTGGCCGCTCGCAAGGACCTCTTGCAGATACTCAAGTTCCCTGCCGTGGAACGAGCGGCCCGAAGCGTCCTGGTCGGAAGGCCAAGAGCGGCTCATCGCACGGGCTCCTCGGCGGCAACCGCATAGTCCAGGTGGTAGGCCGTCATCGTCTCGCGCATAGTCCGTTCCAGGGTCTTCACCGGACTCCAGCCGAGCTGTCGCTTTACCTGCTCGATGCTCGGCATCCGCCGGTCACAGTCCTCGTAGCCGGGCCCATAGAAGCTCTCCGCGGGAACGTCCACGATTGGGTGTTCGAGATAGGAGTCGTCGTGGGCGATCTCGGCGTACAGCCGACGCATCAGCTCGGCCAGCTCGCGGATTGTTACCTCGTTGTCCGGGTTGCCGAGGTTGAAGATGTGATTCTTCGCCGCCTTGGGCATCTCCAGCATCAGCATGATCGCGTCCATCGCGTCATCGATGGACAGGATCGTCCGGCGGGCTGTGCCGCCGTCGACGAGCTGCATCGGCGTCCGGTCGATCAAAGCGCTCATAAAGCAGGCAAGGACCCGCGGGACTCCCTCGCCGTCACGACCCGGCAAATAGTCCATCCTCGGGCCGAAGAAGTTCAGCGGCCGCACGACAGTGAACGGGAGTCCGCTCTCCTTGTGATGGGCGAAGATCAGGCGTTCCACGACCTGCTTGGCCGCCGCGTAGGTCCAGCGCTGGTTGCGGATGGGACCCATGATGAGGGGAGTCGTGTCCTCATCGAGGACGTAGAGGTCGGTGTCCCGATATCGGTTATCCGGAAGGTAGCTGGCTACCGTCCGGCCGTAAACCTCGCTCGTCGAGAAGTGGATCAGCCATGTGCCGTACTCAGCGCACATGTCGACCACCGGGTAGAGGTCGAAAAGGTTAGCCTTCAGGACCCGGATGGGCTCCGTGTTGTATTCAGCGGGGTTGCAAATCGCCGCGAGGTTGATCACCACGTCGGCGTCAGCGATGACGGACCGGAGATGCCGTCGCGCCGCGGCGGTTGAAAGATCTTCTTTCCGGAACTCGAAGTCTGGGTGTCCTAGATAATCCGAGATCTTGTGATCATCAAGGTCCCACCCGATGATTTTGTTGCCCCGCCCGCCGAGCAGCCTGCCCAAGAGGTGACTTCCAATATAGCCGCCACATCCAAGCATGACAATCTTTGCGTCCCGCACTATATTTCCCTACCCCAATAGATCCAAGCCCGAACGGGCACCAATTCGGCCCGACGACGAGTACAAATCCTCCTCATCGGCACTTCTACTTTGCGACCGTCGCCGGGGCCTGGATCAGATTCGCCCCGGCGACGGCCATCACTAAAAAGGCTGGTCTATACCAGCCGAGGGCAAAGGACCCTCTTAGATGCCAGCGGCCTTGGCCTCGGCCAGCGAACCAACCGGCGGGGAGGTGTAGGTTCCACCGATGTGGCCAGCGAGGCGCTGCTGAACGGCCTGGTTGACCAGGTCCTTCAGCGAATTGTTCTGGAGGGTGCTGATGTCACCGATAGAGATTGACTCGATGTCGGCAACGGACAGATTCTGAACCGCCTCGTACCACTCGCCCTGCGGCAGTTCGGATTCGATTTTCTTGACTTCTGAAGGCAGCATGTCAGCCCTTTCCAAACGGGATATCGGGATATTCCCGACACAAATGAATCTATAGCCCGGCAAACTGAATTGCCAGCAGTTCTTGGGATGCTGGCCGGAAGCGGTCAGACAACGGCGCTGAGTCAGCTGTCGGCGACCATGCGGCGGTTCGATGAACTCGAAACCAACCAGCCTGTCGTCAACCCGCTCCTCAAGGCCTGGGCCCTCCTGTGACGCTTCGATCCGAGTAGGCCTCGCTGACCGGCAGGATGCGTCCCACGTCCTGGCGGTCAGCGAGGTGGCGGTTGGCTGATCGGGATGGTCGACGTGGCCCGGCTCGGTCGAGTCTCGGCGTAGCCGCCGTTTAGCCAGCCTTCGCGTAGGTCTTGCGAAACCCGCGCCGGCTCCGGAGAATGTATGTCGTTTGGTGCAATGCTTTTCTCCCGCTAGTTGCGTAGACCGTCGGCGAACCGACTGGTCGCGTGCAGCTGGGCGAACGCGGCCAAGCTGAGCCAGATCCAGCGGTCGGCCACGCACCTGCACGCGAGTCCAGCCGAGAGTTTGCTGAACTGCCGGAGGTGTGCTCAATATCGAAGTGGCGCAGAAACATTCGCCAGCGAAGATCGACGTCTTCGACCGCGGCGCCGACATCAGACATCGCGACCGTGTGGATGGAGAACCGGAGCGTGGACCAGGCGCAGCAGTGAGTGCACGTGACGCTGGAGGAGTTCTCGCCGGTGATGGCGTTCCAGATCTTGGGGGCGGCAAGGACACCCGTAGCGAGTTCATCAACCACCATCCTGCAGGCCTGCTGTCAACGGATGTCCAGCTGATGCGCGGCTCGGGTAGCCACACTGCCCCGCGATCGCACTGGGCCGGTTGTTCTTCGCGGCCAGATGGGATTCCTCAAGGCCTTCCCAGTCCCAGCCAGGTTCAAAGGCCGGTTCAGCGTAGAGCTTCCGTCCCCGACTTCGCCTGAGAGCCGGCGATCCGTGCGATGGCACGCCGTACGGTGCTCGGCGATTACCGCACGGGGCCGTTGGTCGGGCAGGCTAGGGGCTGACAAATGTCAATTCAACTAGGGGTAGCTGTGACTGACATCGTGGATGAACTGCAGTGGCGTGGCCAGTTGGCTCATACGACTGATCTGGATGAACTCCGTGCGGTACTTGCTGACGGTCCGGTCACGTTCTATTTTGGGTTCGACCCAACGGCACCCAGTCTTCATGTCGGCAACCTCGTTCAAGTTACTGCCATGCGACGTCTACAGCTGGCCGGGCACAAGCCCCTCGCGCTAGTGGGCGGGGCCACCGGTTTGATCGGCGATCCCAGCGGACGCTCGACCGAGCGCCAGTTGAACTCCACGGAGATCGTGGCCGAATGGGTAAATCGGATCCAGGACCAAGTGTCGAGATTCTTGTCCTTCGAGGGTGAGAACGCCGCCCGGATGGTCAATAACCTTGACTGGGCCGATCCGATGTCGGCCATCAACTTCTTGCGGGATGTCGGCACACATTTTCCAGTCAACAAGATGCTGGCGCGTGAGGTCGTGGCCTCCCGGTTGGAGACTGGCCTGTCCTTCACTGAATTCTCCTACCAGTTGCTCCAGGGCATGGACTTCCTCGAGCTGCACCGCCGCTTCGGATGTGTACTCCAGGGCGGCGGGAGCGACCAGTGGGGCAACCTCACCGCTGGCACGGACCTGATCCGCAGGGTCACTGGCAATCACGTGCACGCGATCTCTACCCCGCTGCTGACCAAGCCCGACGGCACCAAGTACGGCAAGACGGCCGGTGGCGCGATCTGGCTCGACCCCGAGCTGACCTCTCCGGATGCATTCTTCCAGTACTGGATCAATGTGGGTGACAACGAGGTCAGCAAACTGCTGCGTACTTTTAGCTTCAAGCCGCGGGAGGAGATCGAGGATCTGGAGAAACGGTCGGCTGCGCGTCCTGAGGCCCGGATCGGCCAGCTCGCGCTCGCTGAGGAGCTCACCACACTGGTTCACGGTGCCCAAAAGATGGAGAAGGCGATCGCAGCATCACAACGCTGTTAGGGGCTCCAGCCGCGACCGCCGGCGTGCCATTGCGCAGTTGTGACACTGGGACGAAACTAGTCGCAATGAGTCGCAGCGTTGCGCCGCAGACTGCGTGAGATCGTCGACTGTGATCTCCTCATCCGGCAGGCGCTTCTGCGCAGGCCGAAGCCTTGAGCGCGCAGGATGGTGACTTATTCTCGCTCGCTGAGCGAGAATAAGTTGCCCATCAGTCAAGTTAGTCAACGACATGCCGCCACTTCCGCGGAACGTACGCGGGCCTCCCGTCGGAGAATCCTGTCCAGCGCTGCCGCGTCCTCACTCGGGCTGCCACCAGACACTGTTCTTAGAACTGTCGCAGCTCTTTGCATTTAGACCTTCCCTGCGGACTATTCGATGCGGATCTCGCACGAGGCGATCTATAGGCGTTGCCCATCGTTGACTGGGGATTAGATACGACGCGCCTCATCCGCCCGCTTTCGCATCGGGCGGGTGCTGTGCGCACCTATATCCGTGGGTGGGCAGGAACGTTGGCCGACCAGGCAATCAGGACCAGTCTTGTCCCGCCGAGACTCGCGATCGTGCCACTGCTGACACCGCGGAGGCAACTTGATCTTCGGTCGGGAGAGCTCCTCGATCGGGGCACTGACCGAACGGGACACCTGATCCACTGTGCTGCTGTGCTTCTCCCACGCCTACCGAAAGGCACCCATCTCAGTCGACGCGCCGCCGTAGACGACCACACGGCACTGATCGGTCACTCCCAACCGGCGGCGGAAGGTTTTCGGCTGGGCAACTCCAGGTGCCGGCGGCTGGTTGGAGTGAAGCAGTACGCGTCGATTCGCCTTCGCGACGACTGTTCGTAGGCTGGCGCCGGGATCGGTTGACCGCAATAGGACATATATCGCAACACGGTTGGCGAGTCCCTAAACACGTTGTACAAGAAGGTATCAGGATTCGTTGTCGAGTACCGCTGAAGTTGTTCGTACGACTTCTGATTCAACAAATCAAGTGAGGACTTTTCCGGGCGGCGATGGCCAGACCACCCTGGCAGTCCCGAGTCGACTTTGACCAACACACCCGAGGCCACCGCCGCCGCAAGGCGTAGCCTCGCGAAATGGCAAGCAAGGAACAACAATGCGAATCGCTGTCTACGGTATGGGCTACCTGGGCGTAACCCATGCGGCGTGCATGGCCGAGCTTGGGCACGACGTGATCGGCGTCGAGATCGATACTGCCAAGCTCGCCAAGCTTCACGCTGGCGAAGTCCCCTTCTACGAACCGGATCTGCCAAGGTTGCTGTTGGACAACATAGAAGCTGGCCGGCTACGGTTCACCGACTCCTATGCTGAGGCGGCCGTGTGGGGCCCAGCTCATTTCATTACTGTCGGCACTCCGCAGCGCAAAGGCGAATACGCTGCTGACACGTCCTATGTCGAGACAGTAGTGGAGTCACTCCTACCACTGCTCGACTCCGATGCAGTCATCTTTGGCAAATCGACAGTGCCGGTCGGCACTGCGGGCCGACTAGCCCAACGTGCCGCGGAGCTTGCCGACGTCGATATCGATGTTGAGATCTGTTGGAACCCCGAGTTTTTGCGTGAAGGACACGCCGTCGCCGACACCCTGCGTCCGGACCGACTGGTGGTAGGCGTGCGTTCCGGCGGACGTGCCGAGGAGATGGCGCGAGAGATCTATGCCAGCATGCTCGCCGCGCACACACCTTTTCTAGTCACCGACCTGCCGACGGCTGAGCTGGTCAAGACATCAGCGAATGCCTTTTTGGCAACTAAGATCTCGTTCATCAACGCGGTCGCTGGTGTATGCGAGGCCGTCGGCGCGGACGTGGTCGCCGTCGCCGATGCGATAGGATACGACCAGCGGATCGGGCGCCGGTTTCTCGATGCCGGACTCGGTTTCGGCGGCGGCTGCCTCCCTAAAGACATCCGGGCGTTCATGGCACGTGCCGGAGAGGTCGGCGCCGATCATCTGCTGACGTTGTTACGCGAGGTGGACTCGATCAACATGCGGCGTCGCACTCGGGTGGTCGATATCGTCCGCGAAGTGTGCGGGAGCCTGATCGGCGCCCGAATCGCTGTCCTTGGCGCGGCATTCAAACCCGAATCCGACGATGTGCGCGACTCACCCGCTCTCAACGTGGCCGGGCAGCTCCAACTGCAGGGCGCCAATGTCACCGTCTATGACCCCCGGGCCATGGACAACTCACGGCGCATCTTCCCGACCCTGGACTATGCCACCTCTGCGTTGGAGGCGTGCGCGAAGGCGGACGCAGTACTCGTGCTCACAGAGTGGACCGAATTCATCGACCTCAACCCGCTCGACGTTAGTGCTGTCGCCCGAGGACGTCACATCATCGATGGCAGGCAGTGTTTGAACCAGGCGGATTGGGCAACGGCAGGCTGGACTTACCACACCTGAGCCTAGTGGGGTGCTTCCAAAGCCTCGCCAAGTTGATCGGGACCGTACGCGCGCAACGCCGCCGTAGTAGTCGGGGTCAGCGAGCTTCGCACCCAATTTCCGTTGGCTCGGATTGGGGACCCGATGACTCAACCGCGCTCTGCCAACCACCGTGCAGGTGCCACAGCCGTGTCTGCGCAATCGCATCAAGGATTTCCGCCGGCAGCTCGAATGACACCCGCAGCACCTGAGCTACGCGGCCATAGCAGGGCTCGGCACAGGCCAGTCATGCCCAACCTTCACCAGCGATCGACGGCGCGCAGGCCATCACCAGTGCGGCCCCGGACAAGATCACGGCCAACTACATTCACATCGTCCGTCACCGCACATCGGAACCGCGACAACAAGAGGTACGCAGACGGGATCCATCAAACCCACAACCAAAACGGGGAGTTGTGCGGGCCTGACCTGCTATTTCTGTGGAGCTAAGGGGATTCGAACCCCTGACCCCCACTCGGCAGTTCACAACCTCCGATGATCACCACCACACCCGCCTACAGCCCGTAGTCAGCTTCGATTCTTGACTGACCGGAAGTCTTCGACGCTAGCGCGTTTCAAAGTCCGCGGCCTTGGTAAGTCCGCCGAATCCTGCCCCGACGACGACCACCGGTGCGCCGTCATGGCCACGCCCAATTGATCACCGACCGGGTCGCGGTGGGCCTGGGTGGGTTCGGCCAGCTGGTCCAGTGTTGCCACCAGTGCAGGTAGTCGGGGGCGGCCATCGGTGCGTCGAAGACGTCCAGGCTGATGCCGAATCCGTCGACCAACTCGCCCAGGTGTGCTCCCAGGTGTTGGCGGTGGCGGTGTAGTTCGCGGTGGACGCGCTGGGCACGCCGGGGTGTCATCCGCCGGTGGGCGGCGAACCAGGTCCCTCGCTGCAGGATTCCTTCCAGCGTGTAGACCGCGGTCGCGGATTCGAGCAGGCCTCGCGCGGTGTCGCCGTCGGCTATGGTCGCGCGAGTCGTTCGCTGGTGGCGGCGGCGAGTTCGACGGCGGCGGTATCGCGATCGAGCGCGGTTCCGGCCGCAGTGATGTTGTCGCGTCGCAGTCCGGCCGCTATGCTGGCCGCTCTGTCGATGAGCATCCGGATATACCAGGACAGATGCGATGGGGTGGCCGGCAGCGCCAAGGTGATGATGTCGAAGGAGGTGAGTTGTCCGGCTTGTTTCCACAGCAGCTGTGATTCGCCTTCGGCGGTGATGATTCCTTCGGTGTTGCCGATCCAGTCCTGGATCCAGTTGGTGCGCAACGATCCTTGGGCGCCGCTGCGTTGCCGGCAGGTCAACAGGACCTCGTGGGCGGTGTAGGCCAGTAGCTGTTTGATCAGCATCGACCACACCGATGAGCGGGTCACCCGCCGGTGCGGCCACGGCCATGTCCTGCACGCAGCGTCCAAGCACGCTGGTGGCGTAGGTCGCTGCCAGCACGGAGACCAGGTCGCGGCTGACCGTGCCCCGCTCAGCCATCAGGGTCCGGCCACCGGGTCGTTGCCGTGCATAGTTGACCGTCACCGCCAACCCGGCCCGCGCACCGGCGGCGGACGCGCCCGAGTGCGGACCATAACCCCAGTCTGCACCCCCCTGACCAGATGTCGACCGTGCTGGCCACCCTCACGCGAGGTGTGCCGGGTGGCTGCCAGACTCGGAAACTGGTGGTTTGATCATGGTGGGGTCGGCAGATCGCCACTGCTGGGAGAAGGAGACGACGACCACGGTGCCGACGACTCCAGCCTCGCTTCGGCCAGGTAAGTCAAGCGTGTGCCGGGCCGGTCCCCGAGTTCGGTGATGACGGCATGAACGCGCTGGTGCATGTCTGGTTCGGTGCCGGGACCGCGGTGCGTAACGATGGACGATCGGATCACAGCCGGGTGCGAGCCCTTCTGAAGAGCCGTAAACAACGAGAAGCAACCAGGATTCTGTGCGCGCCAAAGTCCTGATCTACCAGTAGTTTTGGGTACATTCGGGCAGCTTTGAGTCGATGCGAACCGACGCCGGGTAGTCGCAGGTTTTCAAATCTTCCGCCAACCACCCTGCCCTGAGCGGGCGGTTGGCGCAGTAGACCGCTGAGTTAGAAATGCTTCATGACGATCCCGCCGTCAGCCCAGCACCAATGACGTCCGCTGAATCAGACGGTGTGTGTAGTGGTCGAATCGCCCTCCGGACACAACGCTTTTTATTGATTTACCTCGCTGACCTGCACATATAGATGTAAGTCAAATCCGACTTCGAGCCGTGCTAGTTGCGAAACCGCAGGCAGGAGTTCGTGGGGGTTCATTACGGTTCTATCTGAGAGAGCCTCGAGAAGGCTGACAGCATCAGCGAATCATTGAGGCCATCTGCTGCAGAGGCATCAACCGATCGAGATCACAAACTCCCGATTAGGTCGGCCGCTTTGAAACTCGTCCCCTTGCAGCAATTGGACCGATCTGTGAACTCCGTCGACGTACGCAGTGCGACAGACCACCTGCTCGCTCGATAGCCGATGACCCGCGGGTCAGTCCGCCGCGACAGCGCATCGGCTATCGAGGCCGGTAAGCTCTTCCGAATATGCCCACAGCTGTGCGGCCAGCTCGAGATCCACCGCCTGCTTACGGAACGAACGCCAGGGGACATGTCGTTCGAAGTAGGCGCCGTTGATCCAGCCCGCGTCGGCCGCCAGGTACACCAGTGGATCGGCACCGCGCTCTGGGCCGAGGAGCAGCTTCCGTACCGGACGTGACCGGACGATCGCGCCCATCTTGTACGGTCCGTTGTCCCAGGCACCGGTGAGCACGGGGCCCGGATTGACTGCTGCGGTTGTCAGACCGGTGCCCGCGGTGCGGCGCGCCAATTCTCGTGTGAACAGAATATTCGCCATCTTGGTGTCGGCGTAGGCGGTGATCTGGTTGAACGGCCCGGTGACCGCGTTCACGCGATCCAGCCGCAATCGCGCGAAGCGGTGGTCCGAACTCGAGGTGTTCACTACCCGCGCCCGGGACATCTCCAACCGTTCACGCAGCAGGTTCGTGAGGAGAAACCCGGCGAGGTGGTTGACCTGGAAGGTCAACTCGTTGCCGTCGACAGTAGCCGTGCGTCCAGGCCAGGATCCACCCGCGTTGTTGAGGAGCGCGTCGATCCTGTCGTAACGATCGAGCAATCTCGTGGCGAGCATGCGGACATCGTCCAAGCGGGTGAAGTCGGCCGTGAACGCCGTGCCTCCGATGCGCGCCGCCACCGCGGAAGTCCGCTCCGGTGAGCGGCCGACAACTGCGACCTCGGCACCGCGCGTGGCCAGTTTCGCGGCGGCCGCGGAGCCGATACCCGCGCTCGCCCCTGTCACCACGATGGTCTTCCCGGTCAGATCCGACCCCTGCATGTATCCCTCCGGATGCGCACAACCAATCACTTTGCCGCACAATATATTTCATTTATCATCCCCTGTCGCGGCGAAACGATCCGCACACCGTGCCGCGAGCAGGTCGGACACGATGTGAGATGTCGCACAGGTAAGGCTCCACTTACCTCTGGCACACTTCCGTTGTGCTCTTCTTCGATGGACCATCCGGGCTGGTGCACTACCGGCGCTGGCGGACAGCGCGATCACGGATGGCCGTGGTGCTTCTCCACGGACTCGGGCAGCAGAGCGCGGACTATCACCGGTTCGCCAGGTTCCTGAACCGGCACCACATCGATGTCTGGGGCATCGACCACATGGGCCACGGATTGAGCGAGGGCGAGTTCGACGGGGTCCCCCCGGTCGACGAATTGGCTACTGCGACAGTGCAGTTGATGGCTCTTGCCCGATCGGCAGACTCGTCCGGCTCGCTGGCACTGGTCGGACATTCCCTCGGCGCGGGAACGGCGCTCATCGCCATGCAGTCCGGCTCCGCCGAGGTGCGGAATGTTTCGCGGGTAGTCCTCACCGGAACCCCGGAACAGGCTCAGACCCTCGCCATTCCGGCACCGAAAGTTCCCACACTCGTTCTGCATGGGCGTGAGGATCGGCGGGCCAAGATCGACCCGATCAGGACATGGTGCGCGAATCGGCCGACGGTCACCCTGCGGGAGGTGCCCGATGCGGGGCACGATCTGCTACACGAACCGGCCCACCGGACTGTCAGCGAAACAATCGTGGACTTCCTCGCCCAGGAAATGGATCCGTTCACGTCGGCGCAGCAGATCTCGGCCGGGTCATCCTCGGTGCCACGACGGTTCGAGCATCGACGACGGCACAGCTGCCATCCGGGATGTCACGTCAGCAGCCGATAGGTGACGTTCGACTGCTTCGTCGGCCCGCGTCGGCGGCGACGCAGGCACGCCGAAAACCCTGGATGTTCGGCGACCACCCCATCGCGCCGCCCTTGACATGCGTGGTTCGTCTCGACCGGTTTCCCGGTCGAGACGAACCTTCCCCGTGCACCCACACGGCGCCGCCACGTCGCGGGGCAGCCCGACCCTAACCGATCCAGTAGCTCGACCGTTTGAGCCGCGCCGACCCCAGCAGTGCCCCGTCCTAGCCGCTGATTTTCGTGCGATCCTTGCGTCACCACACACTCAGCGGCATATACTATTAAATATATTTTAGAACCCGATGGGTCGCCTCGCGACCCATCGACCTGCGTCCATGCCATGCATGGAGGGAAGTGAGAGACCATGTTGCGTTTCGACGGGAAGGTCGCCATCGTCACGGGCGGCGGCCGGGGGCTCGGCCGTTCGCACGCGCTGCTGCTGGCCTCACGGGGAGCATCGGTCGTAGTCAACGACTTCGGATCTTCTGCCGCCGGGCAAGGGTCCGATACCTCTCCGGCCGACGACGTGGTCTCCGAGATCATCGCGGCGGGTGGAAAGGCGGTGGCGAACCACGACAGTGTGACCACCGGAGCCGAGTCGATCGTGCAGACCGCGATCGACGCGTTCGGGCGTCTCGACATCCTCGTGAACAATGCCGGCATCAACCACATGACCCCTTTCGGGCCGGAGGCGATCGAAGGCATCCGGCAGCACATCGAGGTCAATTTTCTCGGCACCGCGGCTGTGACGGCCGCAGCCTGGCCGCATCTCATCGCGTCGGGCGCGGGGCGAGTGGTCAACACCGCGTCGCCGACGCTGGTCGGCTTCGAACAGCAGAGCGCCTACGTGGCCTCGAAGGGTGCGGTCTTCTCGTTCACCCGCACTCTCGCCATGGAGGCGCTCGCGGTCGGGATTCGTGTGAACGCGATCGCCCCCACCGCCTACACGCGGATGGCGGCGGAAGCGGAGATCCCCGATGATCTCAAGAAGAAGCTCGAGGCGACGATGACCACCGAAATGGTGTCTCCGACGGTCGCCTACCTCGCGCACGAGGACTGTTCCATCACCGGCGAGACCCTCCTGAGCCAGGGTGGTCTGATGCAGCGCTTCGCACTCACGATGAACGACGGGTATACGAACCCCGAGGCCACGCCGGAGGACATCCAGGCGAACCTCGACGCCATCCTGGCCGATGGCAGCAGCAAGCCGGTCGGAATCATCGGGTCCGAGAACGAGGGCTCGCTTCTCGACTTGTTCAACTGATCCTGACCAGGCCGGGGTGGGCATCGACCTCACCCCGGCCGGAGCTGTCGGGCACCGCTGACCCAGCTATCGCCAGGAGCACGCTTGACCGACACGATGCGCGCACTCGTTTCCGGAATCGGCCCCGACTGGGTACTACGAGAAGTTCCGCGACCGCAGCCCGCAGCAGGTCAGATCCTGGTGCGCAATCGCGCCGCCGCCACCAACAACGCCGACCTGCCGATGCTCGCCGCCGCGGACCCGACTCACGGCGGACACGGCAACCAGTTCATCGCCGGTTTCGAATACGCCGGTGAGGTAGCCGCGCTCGGCGACGGCGTGGACGGGTGGCAGGTCGGCGATCCGGTGATGGGGTCGATTCCATCGTCTTTCGCCGAATACATCGTCGCCGATCAGCGCTTCGTCCTCCCCCGCCCCGGCGATCTCGATCCGGCCGTGGCGTGCGCGCTGCCGACCGGTCTGCTCACCGAACACGGCGCACTCACCGCTGCGAGATTCACTGCTGGACAGAGCGTGCTCATCACCGGCGCTTCCACCGGTATCGGACTCATCGGCGCCCAGTTGGCCAAAGCCCTCGGCGCCGCCCAGGTCATCGGCACCTCCCGTACCGCCGCGAAACGCGAGCTGTTGGCGGAGGCGGGGGTCGACACGGTCATCGTCACCGACGAACAAGAGCTTACCGAAGCCACCCTCGATGCCACCGACGGTGAGGGCGTCGACGTGGTGCTCGACCACATCGCGGGCCAGACCTTCGCCCGATGCCTGCCCGCGACCAAGATCGACGGTCACGTCGTCAATATCGGCCGCCTCGCCGGCCCGGCCTCCACCATCGACCTCGACGCCCTGTCCTACCGGCATCTCACGGTTCATGGAGTCTCATTCGGCTTCACCCGCGACCAGGAGATGGCCGACGTCATCGCCGCGCTCCTGCCCGAGGTGATCCCGGCCGTCGCTCGCGGGCAGATCCGACCGGTGATCGACAGCACCCTGGGCCTGACGCAGGGCAAGGCAGCCGCCGATCGGCTGCGATCCGGCGAAGCAGTCGGAAAGATCGTGCTGGTCATGGGGAACTGATAAGCACGTTCGCCCCGGTTTCGATTTGCCGTCGTGATCATCGGCTCGTGAGCGCAGGCGCGGCATCGAAGTCGACCTGCCGGCCTGCGCTCACATCCCGACATCCGTGCCTCCGGCAGCCGGCGACAGTGACCAGCTATCGCGAATCCGGTAGCCAGGTCACGACATCGGGCCACAGGATGAAGCCGATGGCGACGATCACCATGGCGACCGCGTAGGGCGCGGCACCCCGGAACACTTCGACGGTGTCGCGGCCGGTCGCCCGCGCCACGACGAAGACGTTCAAGCCGAGCGGTGGCGAGATCAGGCCGATCTCGCCCATGAGGACAACGAACACGCCGAACCAGATCACGTCGTAGCCGATCGTCTCCACCAACGGCAGGACGATGGGCACGGTGAGGGCGATGATGGCGACCTGGTCCATGAAGAAGCCGAGCACGATGTACATCACCAGCAAGGCGAGCATGATCGCGATCGGCGGAACCGGCAGGCCCTCGATCCAGGTGACCATCGAGGCCGCGACTTTGGTCTGCGCGAACGCGTAACCGAACACGTGCGCCGCGATCACGATGGCGAAGATCATCGCGCTGGACTTGACCGAATCGACCACCGCGTCGACGAGACCGGTGACGGTCATGCGGCCGTGTATCGCGACAAGCAGTGCGGCGACCAGGCAACCGATGGCCGCGGACTCGGTGGGCGTCACGATGCCGAAGTAGATCAGACCGACCACCGCCAGGAACACGACCGCGATCGGCAGGGCCTCGAGCACCGCCTTGATCTTGGTCAGCCACGAGGACCGTTCGCCGCGCGGCATCCTGGACGGGTCGCGCAGGGCGGGCAGCAGCATGGCAGCCAACAGCGCCGCGGCGATGATCAGCCCCGGAACCAGGCCGGCGACGATCATGTCCCCCACACTGGTTTCGGCGGTGACGGCGTAGAACACGAGGATGACGCTGGGCGGGATCATGCCGCCGAGCGTGCCGACCGAGGCCACGATGCCGGTGGCGGTGGTCGGGCGGTATCCCTCATCGATCATGCGTTTGCTGGTCGTCTCGGCGAGTGTCGCCGCGGCGGCGGTCGACGAACCGGAGATGGCCGCGAAGCCGACTCCCGCTGCGGTGGAAGCGATTCCGGTGCCGCCGGGGATCCGGCCGAACATGGTGCGCCCGGCGTTGAACAGCGAGTCCATCATTCCCGACATCAGCATCAGATGTGCCATCAGGATGAACAACGGAATCGCCGACAGGGACAGCGACTGCACCGATCCCACCGGTATCGCCTCCAGGACTCCGAGTCCGGCCCCGACCGACAGCTGCAGAGCCAAGCCCGCCAAACCGGCACCGAGAATCGCGAACGACACCGGCACCCGGACTGCGATCAGGGCGATCAGCAGCACTGCCATGACAAGCGCGATCATCGCGCACCTCCCGCGATGTCGGTACCGGAATGGCTCGTCGCCACCGGGGTTTCAGGTGTGTCGCCTGGGTCGTAGTCGGTGGCGAGGACTGTCCAGGGCGCGATCAGCTCGCGGATGAGATCGATGAGGACCACGATCATGCCGAGCACCATCGAGACGGGCAGAATCGCGCGCATGAACCACCCGGGTATGAGCAGTTCCGACGACCCGCGGATCGGTCCTTCGTCGATGGCGATCGCGAACACCAGGCCTTCGATACCGGCGGTGAGCAGTGCGCCCATGCCGATGAGCAGCACGAGGTAGGCCAGGATCAGCAGGACTTTCCGCATCCGCACACCCAGGCGGTAGAAGAGGCTGGTCACGGCGACGTGGGCGCCGCTGCGGTAGGCGGTCACCAGTCCGAAGAAGGCGACGATGGTGAGCAGGTACATCTCGATGAACGCGACAGCCCAACCCACTGTGACGGAGAAGAAGGTACGCAGGACCACGTCGACGAGCGTCAACGCGACGATCGCGACGATCGCGATTCCGGCGATGACGCCGCAGACCGCCGAGATGCCGTTCTGGACGCGATCCAGTCCGGGGTGTTCCTCGGTGCGATAACCGAACATGGTGCGCTGGGCGGTACCGTGCCGGAAGGGGTGAACGATACTCATTTCGCCGCTCCCCCGACCCGGGCCTCGATCGCATCGAGAACCTCGCGGGCGTCCAGGCCCGCTGATTCCAGGTCGCGAACCCATTCGGCGCGCACGCTCGCGAGCGCGGCGTCCCACTGTGGGCGCGTCTGTGGGCTGACCTCGTCGAATTGGATTCCGGCCGCCCGCATCGCGTCGACGGCCTTCGCGTCGGCCGCGGCGATCGACGTGCAGGCTCCGGCGCGCGCCACTTCGGCGGCCGCCTGCACCACCCGTCGTTGCGCGTCGTCGAGCTCGGCCCAGGCATCGGCGTTCATCGTGAACCAGATGCTGCTCGAGCCCAGATTCGCCCGCAGCGTTCCGTACCGCAGCACCTCCTGGAAGCTGTAGGAGAGCACGGCGTAGCGCGGCAACAGCGCGCCATCGATCGTTCCACGTGAGAGCGCCTCGTACATGTCGCCGACCGGCAACGAGACCGGGGCCACGCCAAGACCTTTCGCGACCCGGTCACCCACGCCACCGGGCGAGCGCACCAGCAGGCCGGCGAGGTCCTCGGGTCGGGTGGCGCGGCGGTCGGCGGTGAAGACCTCGATCCCGGAGACGGCAGCACCCCACAGTGGCACGACACCGCGCTGCTCGATCTCCTTGTCGTAGATGATCCCGCCGGGTTTCACCAGGGGATCGAGCACCTGAACCGTGGTGCACGGATCGTCGGTCAGCCCCGGAAGATCACCTACGCCGGTCAGTGGCAACTCGTCGGCCAGGTAGGCCGGCAGGACGAATCCCATGTCCACCGCGCGGGTTCGGACGAGGGTGAGCATTTCCTGGGTCTTGCCCAGTTGCCCGGCACCGTAGTAGTCCAGGTGCAAGCCGACCTCGGGACCGTGCTCACGCAGATAAGCGAAGAACGGGGCGGAGCCACCTTTGCTGACCGGATGCCCACCGGAGAATCCGTCGGCCACCACCAGCGTGATGCCGTCGTCGGAGCCGTGTTCCGCCGAGCCGCAGCCCACGGTCGCGACCAGGATCGCGGCCAGCGCTGCCAGTGCCGCTTTCGGACGACGCGTCATGGTTTGCCACCACCCGAGCAAGCTCCGGGCAGCCGTCGAAGCGAGGTAGTCGGCACTGCCGGATCGCTCTCGGGTGGGGTGGCTCGATACTTGAAACCCACGCTCGTCTCCGCTTCATCAGGTGTGGCTGACGCCACAGTTCAGCATAATATATAAAGCACCGTATCAAGAAGTGTGACGCGTCACTGGCGATTCGACCGTACCCGCGCCGAACTCCACGTTCGGATGAAGTTCGCGAAAACCCGATCTGAAATCTTGCTCAGCGAATATATTATGTTTTCTGCTCCGATCCGCTTGCGATCCGACGCAGATCTCGCGCTGTCCGGCGGCAGATCCTGCCCACCAGCAAGCCTCCCGTTACCCCAACTTCGGTGGCCGGCGCGTCAGAACCCCACCCCCCTTCTCGAGGAGCACTATGAAACCCACCCGTCTGGCAGGCGCCTGTGCCGCCACGCTCAGCGCCCTGGTCCTGACCTCGACCGTCGCCGCCGCCGACCCCCTCAGCGTCGACATCGTCCCCGGCGTGAACTACACCGCGTACAAGGACGGAACCGCGGCCGTCATCGAGATCGAGCACGGCGCCCTCATCGTGGACAACGGCCAGTTCCAGATCCGGTCCGACCGCGGCGAGATCTTGGCCGGCGTGCCGCTCGAGTTCAACGTCGACGACATCGCCTTTCCGATCGACGTGGCCATCACCGGCGACACCGCGCGCCTGACCCCGGTGCTCGATCCCGCCCGCGCCCACTACCGACCCGTCGCGCTCCCCCACCAGGAACAGGCACCGTGGAAATCCCCGTACGACCGTGAGCAGGCCGCCTGGTCGCGGATGACCTCGACCATCTCGATGGGTGCGGCCGTGGGCGCCCTGGTCGGGGCGGTCGGCGCGGGCACCATCGGGTGTCTGCTCGGCGGCGTGACAGCCGGTGTCGCCACCGGGCCCCTGGCATTGCTGTTCGGTGCGGGCCCGCTGGCCGGTTGCCTCATCGGCGCCGCCGCCCTGGCCCCGATCGGTGTGCTGACCGGCGCGATCCTGGTCGGCGCTCCGGTAGCGATCGCGGCCGTCATCCAGTACCAGGACACGGTCAACGCCCCGTTCCCCAGCCAGAAATAGACGGCCGGTGGGCGGCTCGTCGGGGCCGCCCACCTCGTGCCGAGCGAAGCGACCCCGAGCCCCCGAAGGACACGCACGTGACACAACTCGCGAAAGAGCAAACCTCGCCCGCCACACCACCACCGACCCCGGGCCCGGGGATAACCGGATGGGGTCTGACCGGGATGCTGGTGGTGCTCTACCTCCTCAACGCGTCGGACAAGGCGGTGTTCGGGCTCATCGCCCAGCCGCTGCGCGAGGATCTGGATCTGAGCGCATCGCAGATCGGGTTCACGGGCAGCCTGTTCTTCCTCGCTTTCACCGTCGGCGGGTTCCTCGCGGGACCGATCAACAAGCTCCTGGCGCTGCGCTGGTCGATCGCGCTCATCGCGGTGCTGTGGGGTCTGGTCATGCTGCCGCTGGTGGTGTGGGCGACCTTCGCCGTGCTGCTGCTGAGCCGGATGCTGCTCGGTTTCACGGAAGGGCCCACCTCGGCTCTGCTGCACACCGCGGCGTACTCGTGGCATCCGCCGAACAAGCGCGGACTACCCAGTGGGCTCATTCTCACGGGCAGCATGCTGGCCAAGATGGCCGTCGTACCCCTGCTGGCGCTGGTCGTCGCGGAGTACGGCTGGCGCGCGGCGATCATCGTGCTCGCGGCCGCGACCGCCCTGTGGTGCGTCCCGTGGCTGCTGACGTGGCGGCCGGGCCCGTATCAGGTGGGTGGCAAGCATGCCGCGCCCGAGGACGCCACGACCGAACCCGCGGTGCCGTGGCGGCGGCTGCTGACGTCGAAGACCTTCGTCTCGGCGGTCGTCGTCGCGATCACCGCGTACGCGCTGATGTCGGTCGTGTTGACTTGGCTACCTTCGTATTTCGAACAGGGCCTCGGGTACTCGCGACTGGAGTCGGGCACACTGTTCGCCGCGCCGAGTTTCGTCGGGATCGCCACGCTCGTCGGTGGCTCGTGGCTCAGCGACCGCGGCGTGAGTCGTGGCCTGTCGACCCGGCTGGTGCGAGTGGTCGTGCCGTGCGTCGGTGTCATGATCGCCGGCGTACTGCTGCTGAGCCTGCCCCTGCTCGGGTCGCCGCTGCTGGCGGTGATCGCGGTGTCGGTGGCCTACGGCCTGGTGGTGGCGATCTTCCCGCTGCTCAATGCCGCGGTCATCGCGACGTGCCCGCCGCGCCAGACCGCCGGGGTGATCGGCGCGTTCTTCGCGCTGCAGGCGATCGGCGGCATCATCGGTCCGTGGTCGATGGGGATCGTGGTCGACGCGTCGGCGAGCAAGGTCGACGGCTATACGGCCGCCTTCCAATGCCTCGGTGTGGTGGGCGCGATCGCCGCGGTGGCGGCGTTGTTCCTCGCCGATCCGCTCCGCGATCGGGAACGGTTGCGCGTGACTCGCTGAGCCTCGACGAACAGAAGAACGGCCGGGAGACTTCATCGTCTCCCGGCCGTTTTCGCTGGGCGGCTCAGCCCAGGTTCATGTAGACGGCCTTCGGGTAGAGGTAGCTCTCCACGTGTTCGCGGCCGCCCTTCCAGCCGTAGCCGCTCATCTTCGTTCCGCCGAAGCCGACCGACGGGTCGAGGATCCCGTAGCAGTTCACCCAGACGGTGCCCGCGTTGATGCCGCGCGACACCTTGTGCGCGGTGCTGAGATCCCTGGTCCAGACCCCACCGGCCAGCCCGTACGGGGTGGCGTTGGCCAGGCGCAGCGCCTCCTCGGTGTCGTCGAACGGGATCACCGTCGCCACCGGGCCGAAGATCTCCTCCTGCGCGATGGTCATCTCGTTGGTGGCCGAGGCGAACACCGTGGGCTCGACGAAGAAGCCCGATGCGCGGTCGCCGTCGAGCCGCTTGCCGCCGCTGACCAATTCGGCCTCACCGGAACCGATGTCGATGTAGTTCAGCACCCGGTCGAGTTGGCGCTGTGAGATCAGCGGGCCCAGTTGGCTGTTCGGGTCGAGGCCGTCACCCACCCGGATCGTCTTGGTGAATTCGGCCATGCGCGAGACGAATTCGTCGTGAATCGAGCGCTGGACGAAGATACGGGTGCCGGCCACGCAGACCTGACCGCTGTTGGTGTACACGCCCATCGCCGCGCCCGGCACCGCCAGATCCAGATCGGCATCGGCGAAGACGATGTCGGGCGACTTGCCACCGAGCTCGAGCTGCAGCCGCTTCATGTTCCCGGCCGAGGCGCGCACGATGGTCTGGGCGGTACCGACCGAACCGGTGAACGCGATGCGGTCCACACCGGGGTGCTCGGCCAACGCCGCGCCCGCGTCCTTGCCGTAACCGGTGACCACGTTGACGACACCGTCGGGAACGCCCGCCTCGGTGAGCAATTCGGCCACCCGCAGCACCGACAGCGACGCGTCCTCGGCAGGCTTGAGGACGGCGGTGCAGCCGGTCGCCAGGGCCGGGCCGAAGATCCACCAGAGACCGATGAGCGGGCCGTTCCACGGGATGATCCCGCCGACCACACCGACGGGTTCGCGGTAGCGCAGGGTCAGGAAGTCACCGGGCAGCGAGTTCGGCGGCGTGCTCGCGGTGCCCGCGTCGACCTGGGAGGCGAAGAACTGCAGTACCTGCGAGGTCCACTCGCGCAGGCCGCGCGTGCGGGTCAGCGGGGCGCCCATGTCCAGGGTCTCGATGGTGGCGAGTTCTTCGAAGTTCTCGAGCACCAAATCGTGGACACGCAGGATCAGCGAGCGACGCTGGTGCGGGGTCCAGCGGCTCCATTCGCCCTCGAAGGCGGTGCGGGCAGCCGCGACGGCGGCGTCCACATCAGCGGCGCCGCTCGCGGCGATGGTGCCCATGGTGGCACCAGTGGCGGGGTTGACGACGTCGATGGTCTCGCCCGAGGCGGCGGGCACCCAGCGTCCGCCGATCAGGTTGTGCTTGGCCGTGCCGACGAACGCGGGCACCGGATGGGTGGTGGTCATAGATCTCTCCGAATCAACGAAAGGACGTGGGGGTCAGTCGAAAAGGAAGACGCCCTTGCCCGCGTCCTGCTTGTCGAACCATCGGTAGGCCTCTTCCGCCTGCTCGAGGGTCCAGGTGTGCGAATACAGGTCGTCGACCGGAAGATTGTGCGCCACAACGTAATCGGCGCAGCGTGCCTGTTCGATCGTCGACATGGTCCAGGACGTCATCAGCGTCCACTGATTCTTGTAGACGGACTGGGTCGTGAACTCGACGTGCCCGGGCAAGCCGATGAACACGGCCCGGCCGAAGGTGCCGAGCACGGCCAGGGCGTCCTCACCGGCCCGGCCGGAGGTCTCCAGCACGACGTCGGCCTTACGGCCGCCGGTGTGTTCGGCGACGACCTCGGCCACGGACTGCTCGCGGGAGTTGACGACGATGTCGGCACCGAACCGTTCGCTCTCGGCGAGTCTGCGGTTGTCGACGTCGACAGCGATCACGCGGGCGCCCATCGACGCCGCGAACATCGTCGCCGAAAGGCCGACCGGCCCTTGCCCGAAGACCACCGTGGTCGTGTCCGCGACGCCACCGGCACGCTTGATCGCACCCCACGCCGTCCCGGTGCCGCACCCGATGGCCGCGCCTGCCTTGAACGACAGTCCTTCCGGCATCGGCAGCAGCGCCGCCGTCGGCACCAGGGCGAAGGAGGTGTGGCCGCCGTTGACGTGCACCGCCATGGTCTTGCCGGGTGCGGTCTCACACATCTGCGGCCAGCCCGCACGGCAACGGCGACAGGTGTTGCAGCCGAAGTAGTGGTGGATCATCACCCGGTCGCCGACGGCGAAGCGGGCCGGGTCGACACCGTCGCCGACCACGTACACCTCACCGCACGGTTCGTGACCCTGGATCACCCCGTGGTCGAAATCGAAAGCGCCGTGGTAGAAGTGCAGGTCGGAGCCGCACATTCCCGAGGCGCGGATCTTCACCACGACTTCGCCGTAGCCCGGTTCGGGTTCGGGGAAGTCCTTCAGCACCGTGGTGCCGTCTCCCGGGAACAAGATCCCCTTCATCAGTTTTCTCCTGTCTCGTGCGAGCAAAATCAGGCGGAGGGGCGGGCGCGCAGCCGCGCTGTCGCCTCGTGATCGATGCGCAGGCCCTCGGGGTCGAGGTGCGGGTCGCCCTCGACGACGACCCCGTAGTCGCGCGCGGCGCCCTCGACACTCACGTACTCGTTACGGACGTCGGCCAGCACCCGCTCCGGATCACGCCGCATCGGATCGCCCCATCCGCCACCACCATTGGTGAGGCAGCGCAGGATCGTGTTCGGTCCGGTCGACCACACCTGCTCGGCGGCGAAGTAGTGGTAGCGGCCGTCGACCGAGTCCAGCGCCTTGGTTTCCGGATCGAGCACCCCGGCGACGGGCACGCTGTCGGCATAAACCTGCGAGTCGGTGCCGAGCAGGCCGGGGGTCGCGCCGTCCGCGCCCGGCGGGAACAGCCACATCGCCCCGGTCGGCCCGGCCTGTCCGCCGTTGGCGCCGACACCCGAGGGCTGCTTGGTGCGGAACGGTGACAGGTAGTGCGTGCCGGCAGTGAGCCACAGCGCGTCCTTGAGATTGGCCGCCCCGCCGCGGAAGGTGCCCGCGCCGCCGGTGTCGATGGCGTGTTCCTTGCGCAACAGCACCACCGGGGACTCACGTTCGATCGTCTCGGTCGCGGGGTCGAGGTTGTTGAGCGTGAACAGGACGGTGTAGCTGTCGCCGTCGCCGACATGCGTCGCGCCCCACGGTCCGTGTTCGCCGCCGCACTGGGTGGCCGAGGTCCACGGGGTGCCGTCGGCCCGCAGGCCGGAGGCGTTGTGGGTGTTGGTGGAGCCGTAGTCACCACCGACGCCGTGCTTGCCGAGGACGGGGTTGAGCGCGTCGAAGATCGCCGACGCCACAGCGCCGGAGGCTTCCCAGAACATCATGATGCCGCCGTCTGGTGGCAGCGAGGAGACGATGGTGCCCGGGGGCACCGCAAGGTCGACGTTGCGCCAGGTGCCGGAGGTGAACGGCACCTTCGGGTCGAGCAGCATCGTGAGGGCGACGCCCACAGCGGTTTTGGCGTCGAGCACACCGCAGTTGATGCAGGTCCTGGCCTGCGGCGAGGTGCCGGACAGGTCGATCTCCATGTCCTCGCCGCGCTTGCGCACGAGCACCCGCACCGTGTAGTCGACGGTGTCGTCGAGACCGTCGGCGTCGATCAGCGCCGAGCCCGCGTAGTCTCCGTCGGGTACCAGTGCGATCGCGTCGCGCATGCGCTCGGCCGAGGTGTCGCAGGAATAGTCCAACGTGCCGAGATAGGCCGCGAGACCGTACCTTTCGATGTTCTCCAGGATCAGCCGCTCCCCCAGCTTCAGCTGCTGGAAGATGCTCTTGAAGTCGGGCAGCAGCATGCCGCCCCAGCGGGTGTTGTCGAAGATCAGGCTGAAGGTGGAGCGCACCGGTTCGTCTTGTGCCCAAAGCAGCATGGGCGGGATGACGAGGCCGTTCTCGTAGACATTGCTCTTGGTCGCGGAGAAACCGCCGGGCACCGTGCCACCCATGTCGAGTTGATGCGCACACATGGTGACGAAGGAGACGATCTCTCCGTCGACGAACACCGGGCGGGTGAACGCCACATCGTTCACGTGCCTGCCACCTCGGTACGGGTCGTTGCAGATCAACACGTCACCGGGTCGCAGGTTCTCGGGCCCGTACTCCTCCACGGCGTTGCGGACCGCGTCACCCATCGTGCCGAGGAACACGACCAGGCTGTTGCTGACCACGGCCATCGGATAGCCCTTGTTCGCGGGACCGCTGATGGTGCAGGCGAAGTCGTACCAGTCGCGGATGATCGGCGAGAACGCCTCGCGCATGAAACCGGTGGACATGTGCTCGACCGCGTAGCGCAGCCGGTTGGTGATCACGGTGGCACTGAACCGGTCGGCACCGTAGCGCTCGCGGAACAGGGCGTCGGACAGGTCGCGCAGCCGGGGGGCGGCGGGGATGGTCGGACTGGACATGTCACTTCCTCCGGATCACGATTTCGCCGTACATACCGACGGTGGCCTGCTGGCCCGCGCCGATATGAGTGGTTGACAGTTCTTCCTCGACCACGGCGGGTCCGTCGAGCACATCGCCTGCGCGCAGGCTCGTGCGGTCGTAGACGTGGGCCTGCTGGGCGCCGATACCGTCCGAATCGAGGTCACCCAGGTACCGCAGCGTGACGGTGCGGCGAGGGGTGAGTGGACCGTCGCCCACGGAACGGGCCGGGAGCTCGGCGTATTCGACCTTGGGGGTGTCGAGGATCGCGCGCACCCGGAACGTCACGCCTTCGACGGGCATGATCTCGAAGCGGTTGCCCGAACGGGCCTCGTAAGTGTCGTGGAAGGCCGACACCATGGTGGCGACGGCGGCGTCATCGATGGTGCCGCTCGGCACCGGCACGAACGGGGTCTCCCAGCTCTGCCCGGCCAGGTGCGCGTCCATGCTGCGCAGCATCCGCACCGAGCCGCCACCGGTGCGCGCCCGCAGCTGTTCCTCCATCTCGGTGAACAGCTTGTCGATCGCGGGGGCGGTGTCGCCGGTGAGCATGAGGTAGGCGCTGCGGTCGACGGTGAAAACCTGGTCGGTGGAGAGCAATCCGACCGCGGAGAACAGGCCGGGGTTCGGCGGCACGATCACCTGCTTGCACTGCACGGTGTCGAGTACCGCGGGCAGCAGCATCGGGCCCGCGGCGCCGAAGGCGACCAGGCTGTAGTCGCGGGGGTCGACACCGTTCTTGATGGCGACGTTGAACACGCCCTCGGCCATGTTGTTGACCGCCATCTCGTAGGCGTAGCGAACCCGGTGCGCCAGATCCAGCTCGGTGTCGAGGGACTCGAAGGCCCGCCGCGACGCGTCGGCGTCGAGCTGCACTTCGCCGCCCGCGAAGTCGTCCGCATCGAGGATCCCGATCAGCAGGCAGGTGTCGGTCGTTGTCGGCTGGGTGCCGCCACGGCCGTAACAGGCCGGTCCGGGTTGTGCCCGCGCGCTGTCGGGGCCGACCTGGATCTCGCCCGCGGTACCGATCGACACGATGCTGCCTCCGCCCGCGCCGATGCTGGAGATGTCGTTGGCCAGCGCATTGACCACGAGGTCGTGCTCGAGTTCGAAGGTGGTGTTCACGAACGGTTCGCCACCGCTGACCACGCTGATGTCACAGGAGGTGCCGCCCACGTCGGCACACAGCAGGTCGCTCTCCGCGATCAGCGCACCGAAGTGCGCGCACGCGACGGTTCCGGCCGCAGGGCCGGAGAAGACGATGCGGAACGGCTGCTCCATCGCCTGGGCCGAGGGCACCAGTGTCGCCGCGCAGTCCGCGAAGTTGAGCTGACCGGCGAAACCGAGTTCGCTCAGGCCCTTCTCCAGACCCGCGGTGTAGTCGGAGTAGATGATCTTCATCAGCGTGTCGATCACCGTGGTGGAGGCGCGGGCGTATTCCTTGGCCAGTGGCGACACCTCGCTCGAAATCGAGCACGGCACGTCGCCGAGCACCTCACGCACCAGCTCACGCAGCCGCAGTTCGTGCACGGGATCGACGTAGGCGTTGATCAGGCAGATCGCGACGCCCGCGACCTCGCATCGGCGCAGCACCTCGAGTTCGGTCCTGGCCTGGTCCTCGTCGAGGTCGAACAGCACACCGCCGTCAGCGGTGATGCGCTCGTGGATGCCGCGCCGTAGGTAGCGCTGCACCAGTGGCCGCGAGGCATCGCCGAAACTGCGCCGCCAGTGCGGGTCGAGGATGGCTTCGGCCGGGCGCCAGACCCGGCCCATGTCGAGGATGTCGCGGTGGCCCTCAGTGGTCAGGAAGCCGATCTTGGGCAGCTGGCGGGTGATCACGGCGTTGAGCCCGTGCGTGCTGGCGTGGTTGAACACCGCGGCGTCGGCGACGCCGAGGACCTCCGCGCCGCGCAGGACGGGACCCGCGACCTCGGCGTAGTCGGTGGAAATCTTGGCGGTGTGGATCCGCCCGTCGCGCCAGGCGACGACGTCGGTGAACGTGCCGCCCACATCGACTGCGATCATGGGTGTCTCCTGAAATGGTTCGGTGCTCAGACGAGGTCGGCGAGCAGCTGGATGGGGCCGAGGCGGTGCCAGGGTTCCCGCGACACGGAGTGCAGGCAGCGCTGGCACTTGACCACCTGCACCCAGCCCTGCTCGGCGACGACGGGGTACGCGCGCAGTTCGGCGGCGCCACATCGTGGGCAGGTGCCGTCGCGGGGTTCGCGATCCACCTCGAGTGGTGTGGGTGCGTCAGCCATGGCTGGGTCCTCCTACGGCGAAGAATGTGCGGCCGGGATGCCGTGAGGACGACGGTAGGATCGGGAGACCTGGGTCACAATCCGCTCGGCGAAGGTGCACTGTCCATCGAGCGAAGCACCTCTGGAATCGCAGAACGTATATTATATTGATTATGTGATACCCATCACGCCTGAAAGGAGGGTCTGCCGTTGTCGTCAGCACCCGCGGCGTGCGTGAGCGCCTTTCGTACGGAAGACCCGGCCGCCGCACACGATCACGTGGCCGCCGCCTTCGCCCACCACGAACTCGTCCTCGACGAGCGGCACGGGATCGACTTCGCCCTGGAGACGGTCCGCTCGCAGAGCCTGACCGTCGGCCGGATGGCCTACGGCACCGATGCCCGCATCGACGGACCCCCGATGCAGACGTGCTATCACCTGAATCTGTCCGTGGCCGGCCAGAGCACCGTGGCGCAACACGGCACCCGCCGATCGTTCGGCGCGGGTGAGGCCGGCGTGGCGTTCGTGCACGACGCCCCGGTGTCCATTCGCTGGAGCGCCGACGCCGAGCACTATCACATCAATCTGCGCCGCGTGCCGTTCGAACGCCACGCGGCTCGGCTGCTCGGTCGCCGGGACACCGAGCCGGTCCTGTTCGACCTCACCTTCCCCATCGACACCCCCGCCGGCCGCGCCCTGCTGGCCTCGACCCGGTTCGTCTACGACGAATTGGCCCGCGAAGGCGGGGTGTCGACGATGCCGTTGGCCTGCCGGGAACTCGAGTCGACGCTGATGACCCAGATTCTGCTCACCGCACCGAGTCAGCTCACCCCGGTCCTCACCGGTTCCGCGCCGAGCATCGGACACACGCGGGTACGCGAGGCCGTGGCCTACATCCACGCGCACCCCGACGCCGACATCTCGACTGCCGAGCTCGCCGCCCGCGCCGGGGTCACCGCCCGGGCACTGCAATTGGCATTCCGCGACGCGGTCGGCATGTCGCCGAGCGCCTACGTCCGTTCGGTGCGGCTGGACCGGGTGCGCGACGAATTGTCCTCCGGCCGAGCCGCTTCGGTGAGCGACGCGGCGATGCGGTGGGGCTTCTTCCATCTGGGCCGCTTCGCCCAGCAGTACCGCGAACGGTTCGGTGAACTGCCGTCGGAAACCGCGGGCCGGGCCGGCCTCGATTGAATGCGGGCGGAGGACAGGAGCCGAACATGGCATCGAATCAGTGCAGTGTCGCCGAACTGAACGCCACCATCGCCGAGATCGCCGAGCACGCCGATGCCGTGCTCGATCGGGATCCGATAGAGCACCAGCTCGACCCCGGTGGAGAGAGCCTCGGCGCACTCTGGGACCTGGTCACCACCCGCGTATTGCGCGACACCGAGGCCGCGGGCTCCTCGCCCACCCGGCTGGCCGAACTGATCGGTCTGCTCGACCGGATCAGGGCGGCGGAATCGATGCAGGCGCGGCTTCGGCTCGCGAACCGGACCCAGCGGCTGAGCAAGGTGCACGCCGCGCTGTCGGAACTGAGCGCGGTGACCAGCGTGGATTCGCTGCTCACCCTGATCCCGGAGGCGACCTGCGGGCTGGGGTTCGACCGTGCGTTGGTCTCCACGGTGGACGGCGCGTGGCGGTTGCACACGATGCATGTCGTCCGCGATCCGCAGTGGGCGGCCGACATCGTCGCGGTCGGACGGGAGAACCCGCCGATTCTCGACCACGGGCTGGTCGAGAACGACACGGTCGTCGATGCACGCGCTGTACTCGTGCACCAGGTGCAAGACAATCCGCGAGTCAACCGGCCGCTGGCGGCGATCACCAAGTCCTCCTCGTACGGGATCGCGCCGTTGCTGGTCGACGGTGAGGTGGTCGGCCTCGTGCACGGGGACTGCTATCACCAGCGGCGCGTGCTCGACGACGTCGACCAACTGTTGCTGTCCACCTTCGCTCAGGGGGTGAGCCAACAGCTGGCGCGCGTGTCGATGCTGGAGGGCATGGCGGCGATCCGCGCCCAGCTCGAAGGGCTGGGGAGGTGGTCCACGCCGGGCCGCACTGTCACCCGATCGATCGCGAGGAGCCGTGACGACGACGAGGTTCTCACCCGTCGGGAGGTCCAGATCGTCCGGTTGCTCGCCGAGGGTGACTCCAATGCGCGCATCGCCCGCAAACTCACTATTTCCGAGGGCACGGTCAAGACCCACATCACCCGTGTGCTGCGCAAGCTCGGCGCCGCCAATCGGGCGGAAGCGGTGTCGATCTGGTTGCGGAACTCGGACCCGTCCGGGCCGCTGCGCGCCTGATGCGTCTCGAACCGGCCGAAGGTCGTACGAAACTCCTACCCGCGCCAGATGTCGGCGTGCCCGCCGGGCGGAAAAGTGACGTGTGACATAGAGCGGCAGCACAGCCGCCGCACACGGCACGGAGGCGCGGTATGACACAGAGCGAACGGAAAGCCGACTGGATCGTCGGCATCGACGTCGGTGGCACGTTCACCGACATCATCGGGCTCGACCAATCCACCGGTGAGGTCCGCGACGGCAAGGTGCTGTCCACCACCGAACAGGAAGTCGGCGTCCTCGCGGCGCTGGCGGCGATCGAGGTCGCCGTGCCCGAGGTCGCCGAGATCGTGCACGGGCACACCGTCGGCATCAACGCGCTGCTGAGCCGCACGGGCGCACCCACCGGCCTGATCGCCACCGGTGGCCACCGCGATCTGCTCGACATCGGGCGCATGCACCGCGAATTCGGTGACCGTTTCTACGATCCGACCTGGTTGCGCCCGCACCAGGAACGCCCGATCGTGCGTCGCGAATCCCGTTTCGGTGTCCCCGGTCGTCTGCGCTACGACGGCACCGAACTGCTCGCGCTCGACGAGGACGCCGTACGCCGCGCCGCGCGCGAACTCGGTGAGCAGGGCGCCCGCTCGGTGGCGGTGTGCCTGATGAACTCCTACATCAACACCGCCCACGAGCAGCGCACCGCCCAGATCGTCGCCGAGGAACTGCCCGACGCCTACATCCAGACCTCGGCGCTGTATCCGGTGACGCGCGAACACGAACGCACCACCACCGTGGCGCTCGACGCCTACGTGGGCCCCGCCGTCGTCGGCTACCTCGAGCGTTTGATGGCCCGGCTGTCCGAGCAGAACTACCGGGGCACCTTGTGGATCATGATGATGAACGGCGGCGTCGCGACCTTCGCAGACGCGGGCCGCGCACCGGTGTTCCAGCTCGTCTCCGGCCCGGTCGGCGGGGTGAGCGGCAGCGTCAAACTCGCCAACGAGAGCGGCGCGCCGAACCTGCTCACCATCGATGTGGGCGGCACCAGCACCGACGTGGCCGCGATCCGCAACGGCAAGACCCCGCTCACCGACACCTGGACCCTCGAGACCGGCTTGACCCTGACCATGCCGCTGGTCGATGTCGAGAGCATCGGTTCCGGTGCGGGCAGCCTGATCCGGCCCAGCGCCCTCGGCACCGTCGCCGTCGGCCCGGCCTCGGCGGGATCGAATCCCGGTCCGGTCTGCTACCAGCGCGGCGGCGTGGAACCCACGCTCACCGACGCGTGTACCGCGCTCGGGATCCTGCAACCGGACCTGTTCGCCAACGGCGCGATCCAGCTCGATGTCGACGGCGCCGTCGAGGCCCTGCGCACGACCGGCAAGCAGTGGAACATGTCGGCGCTCGAACTCGCTTCGGCCGCTTACGAAATCGCCTGCCAGGACATCGCGGCGAAGGTGCGGAGCATCTCGGTGTACCGCGGCCTCAACGTCCGCGAATTCGCCCTGCAACCGTCCGGGTCGGCGGGTCCGATGCTCGCCGACCGGGTCGGTCAGATCCTCGGGCTGGACAAGGTGATCGTGCCCCGCAGCCCCGGCCAGTTCTCCGCGCTCGGTCTGCTGCGCAGCGATCTGATGGTGACGCGCGCGCAATCCATCATGACGCCCCTGGCACCCGACCGTGCCGAGGCGGTGGAGGACGCGTTCACGGCTTTGCAGGACAGCATCCGGGCTGATCTACAGGACCAGGGCATCGACGTCTCGCGTCTGCGTTTCGAGCGCGCCGTGTTCGCGATGTACCGCGGCCAGACCTGGGACAACCGGCTGCCCATCGAGACAGTCGCGATCACCGCCGAGCGGGTCGGGGAGCTGATCCCCCGGTTCCACGAGTTCTACCAGGACTCCTACGGTTTCGCGGCCCCGGAGATCCCCGTGGTCGTCTCGACTGTGGAGGTGACCGCGGTGATTCCACGCGAACTCGGCGCCGCCGACCACACCCCCGAGCAGGGCGAGTCCTTCTTGCGCACCACCCGGCTGACCGTGCCGGGAACCACCGACCCCGTCGAGGTACCGATCCACGTCCGCGAACGTCTCGCGCCGCACCAGCCGGTGCCCGGCCCCGCCCTGATCGCCGAGAAATTCGCGACCACCCTGGTGCTGCCCGGCCGGGCTGCCCACGTGGACGACGACCTCAATCTCATCATCGAGCCGCAGGCCTGAGGAGCAACCATGACCACCATCGAAACCCCCGGCCCCGCCGTCGACGTCGAGCTCGACATCCTGCGCTACGGCCTCGTCGAAGTCGCCCGCGAAATGCTGGATTCGCTGATGCGCAGCGCCTTCTCACCGGTCTGCCGTGACATCCTCGACTGCACCAGCGCCATCCACATGCGCACCGACGACGGCTGGGAGACGGTCGCGCTGTGGGAGGGCTGCATGCAGCACGCCTTCACCGCACCGCACATCGCGAACTTCGTGATGGACGACTGGGACATCGACACGATGCAGCCCGGTGACGTCATCTTCGTCAACGACCCGTGGCGCGGCACCATCCACCAGTCGGATGTGAACCTGCTGCGTCCGGTGTTCGTCAACGGTCGCGTGGAGTTCCTGCTGCACTCGACCTCACACCTGGTCGACCTCGGCGGCGCGATCCCCGGCGGCTTCTCCAACGGCACCCAGACCCACTTCGAGGAGCAGCTCAAACTGCCGCCGACACTGTTGTACGCCAACGACGTTCCGGTGCGCCCGACCTTCAACTTCATCCTCGAGAACAACCGCGTGCCCCAGCTGGTGCTGGGCGATCTGCGCGCGCTGCACGGCTGCCTGGTCGTCGGCGAACGACAGCTGCAGGAGCTCGTCGCCCGCAGCGGTCTGGACAAGATCCGGGCGGCGGGGCGCTATGCCATCGAGTCCACCGAGGCGAGCATGCGCCGCGGTATCGCGAGCATCCCCGACGGTGACTACACGGCCGAGGACTTCCTCGACGAGGACGGTGTCAGTGGCGAGCCGATCCCGGTACACGTCACCGTGAAGGTCCGCGGGGATTCGATGGAGATCGACTTCTCCGGTTCCGGTCGTCAGCCGCTGGGCAACTGCGGTACCGCTTGGTGCGAGGCCACCCGCTGCATCGAGGCGGTCAAGCTGATGGTCGACCCGTCGACTCCGGTCAACAGCGGCACCTTGCGACCGGTCGAAACAATCCTGCCGCCCGGCAGCGTGGTGCAGGTGCTGCCGCCGTCGAGCTGCTCCAACCACGCCGATATCGGTGCGCGCGGCATCAATGTGGTGACCCAGGCGCTGAGCCAGGCCACCGACGAGGCCTTCGCCTGTGACACCGGCACCGCGGTGGTCGTCAGTCTCGGCGGCATCGACACCCGCGCCGGGCACGAGGGCACACCGTGGGGTGCGTTCGCACTCGCCGGCGGCGGTTGGGGCGGTACCTGGAAAGAAGACGGCGTCTCGTTCTGCGTGATCCCGATCGGCAACTGCCGCACTTCCGTTCAGGAGCACCTCGAGATCGAGAGCCCGCTGGTCGTCGTCCAGCACGAGATGGTCGTCGACACCGCCGGTGCGGGCCGGTACCGCGGCGGCGCCGGTTCGGTGTATTCGATCTACGCCGAATCCGACACGATGGTCACCGTCACCGCCGACCGGATCCGCGTCGGCGCCCCCGGGTCCAACGGCGGCGGCGCGGGCGCCCCCGCATTCGGCTGGTACATCGAGAATTTCGATCTGGCCCGGCACGGCGATCCGCTCGATCTGCGCGGGATCGAGCCACTGTTCGGCATGTTCGGCGCCGACGGCAGACCCGACCCCAACCACGGCAAGTTCGGCCGGGGCGCGCGCTATCAGACGGGCAAGTTCTCCGGTCTGATCCTGAAAGCCGGTGACGCCCTGCGTTTCGTCATCGGTGGCGGTGGCGGCTGGGGTGACCCGCTCGAACGCGAAGCAGACAGGGTCGCGTCCGACGTGCGGGCAGGACTCGTGAGCCCCGAATTCGCCACTGCCGGTTACGGAGTCGTGCTCGCCGACGGCGAAGTCGACGAAGCCGCCACCACCGCACAGCGTGCGCGCCTGGCGACCGAGCGTGCCGAGGGGCGCTGGCAGGTGCCGGTCGCCACTCCCCTCACCTGGACCCTCTGAAGACAAGGACCACTGACATGTCAGTCGATCGACTCTTGTTCCCCCGCCCCGAGACCGACCGCGTGTATGTCGAGCGCGTGCCCGTCGACGGCGCGTGCCCGGCCTGCGGCGCGGCCGAGCTGGCCCGCTACCCCGTCGCCAATTTCCTCGGCCCACGCATGGTCGTGAAGTGCCAGCGCTGCTTCCACCACGTGTCGGTGACCCGTCCCGAACCCGAGGACCACTGGCCCGCGTGGCGCTCGCCCGCCCACGACTGGCCCGCCTCCCGCGTCGGATAAGCCCTCCCCCACCATCTTTCGCTCCGAAAGGACTCCCATGTCGCTCGACGGGAAAGTCGTTCTCATCACCGGCGCCGCAGGCGGAATCGGTACGGCCACCGCGCTGCTCGCGGCCGAGGAAGGCGCGCGGCTCGCGCTGACCGATGTGTCGAAGGATCGCCTCGAAGCCACCGCCGAGCAGGTGCGCGCCGCGGGCGGCGAGGTCCTGGCCCTGCCCGCCGACCTCACCGATGGTGCCGAGGTGAACGCGCTGATCGACGCGGTCATCGCCGAATACGGCCGCCTCGACGGCGCGTTCAACAACGCCGGGGTCAGCGGCGGACAGATCGGCCAGGGCGGCCGCCGCGTCGGCGAGTGGGACGAGGACGCCTTCGATCAAGCGATCGCGGTGAACCTCAAGGGCGTATGGCTCTGCCTACGTGCGGAATTGGCGCAGATGGAAGCCCAGGGCGGCGGCGCGATCGTGAACACCGCGTCGCTGGCGGGGCTGTCGGGCTTCAAGACCACCGCCGGGTATTCGGCCGCCAAGCACGGCGTCATCGGGCTCACCAAGACCGCCGCCCTCGAGTACGCGCCGACCATCCGGATCAACGCGGTGTGTCCCGGCTACACCGACACCGACCTGATGAAGGACGCCAAGCGCCGCAGCGGCGACACCATCATGGCGCGCATCCCCGCGGCCCGGCTCGCCCAGCCCCGGGAGATCGCGGAGATGGCGTGCTGGCTGCTGTCCGACCGCGCCGCCTACGCCACCGGCGGCGAATTCGTCGTCGACGGCGGCTATATGGCGGGCTGACTGTCCCCTTCTCGAATTGATCTCTACCCGAAAAGGATTCACGCATGACAACCATGATCGGCGCGGCCGCCAGTTACATCGATGGTCGCTGGAGCGGTGGTGACGGCGAGCCTGTCGCCACGATCAACCCCGCGACCGGGCTCCAGGTGGCGCTCACCCCCGCCACCGGCCCCGCCCAGGTGACCGAGGTCGTCTCGGCTGCTCGACGCGCCTTCGACGGGGGCGAGTGGAGCCGTCTCGGTCCGGCCGAGCGTGGCGCCCTGCTGCACCGCCTTGCCGACCTGCTCCAGGAGAACCGGGAATCACTGGTCCAGATCGCCGCCACCGAGATCGGCACCCCGATCGGCAGCGGACCGACCCTGCATGTCGACCTGCCCGCGAAGTTCTTCCGCTGGTTCGCCGACGCCGCCATCCGTGGACCCCGCGACGGCTACGAACAGCCCATGCCACTCGATCACGACCCGATCACCACCAGCAGTCTGCTGCTGCGCCAGCCCGCGGGTGTGGTCGCCGCGATCGTCGCCTACAACGTGCCGATCATGATGAGCGCCTACAAACTCGGCGCCGCGCTGGCCGCCGGTTGTTCCACGGTGCTGGTCACCTCACCGAAGTCTGTGCTGCTCACCACTGCGTTCGTCAGGTTGGTCGAGGAAGCCGGATTCCCCGCGGGCGCGGTCAATCTGGTGTTCGGACCACCGGCCGTCACCGAGCAGGTCGTCACCGCCGCCGAGGTGGACATGGTCACCTTCACCGGCTCCCCCGCCGTCGGCAGCAGGATCCTCACCCTGGCCGCCCCGACGCTGAAAAAGGTGGTTCTCGAACTCGGCGGCAAGTCACCCAACATCGTGTTGCCGGGCACCGACCTGGATCGCGCGGTCCCCGCCTCGGCGCTGCGGTTCACCCGCAACAGCGGCCAGGCCTGCGGAGCGACCACCCGAACCCTGGTGCCGCAGGCCGACTTCGACGAATACGTCGAGCGGTCCGGCGCTTTCCTGCGCACCCTCACCGTCGGCGACCCGCTCGCACCCGACACCGTCCTCGGCCCACTCATCACCGGTGAACACCGCGCCAATGTGGAAGGGTTCCTCGCCCGAGCGCGTGACACGGGCGCCGACATCCCCGTCGGTGGTGGCCGACCGGCAGGCCTCGACGACGGGTTCTTCCTCGAAGCGACCCTGGTCACCGGTGTCCCCAACGAAGCCGAGATCGCCCAGGAGGAACTGTTCGCTCCCGTCGGTGTGGTCATGCCCTACACCGACCTCGACGACGCGGTCCGCATGGCCAACGACGTCAAATACGCCCTCAACGCCAATGTCTGGGGGCCCACCCCGCAGGCCATCGAGTTCGCCCGGCGGCTGCGTTCGGGCACCGTCACGATCAACGGGGGCGGTGGTATGCGTCCCGACGCCCCATGGGGCGGACCCGGTCACAGCGGCATCGGCAGGGAGGGCGGCGAAGAGGGCTTCCGCGAATTCTTCGAAGTCAAGCACCTGCAGTGGCCGCTGTGAACCTGTTGGACGGCAAGGTCGCCGTCATCACCGGCGCGGCGAGCGGGATGGGCCTGGCCACCGCCGAAACCTTCGTCGAACACGGGGCGAAGGTGGTACTCGCCGACATCCAGGAGGAACGCGGATCGGCAGCCGCCGCCCGCCTGGGTGACTCGGCACTGTTCGTGCGCACGGATGTCACCGTCGCGGCGCAGGTCGAGTCCGCCATCGGCGCCGCAGTGGACACCTTCGGACGACTCGACGTCATGTTCAGCAATGCCGGTGCCGCCGTGGATCTTTCGCCGATCGATGACCTCAGCCCGGAGGGACTCGACCGCACGCTGGCGCTGAACCTGCATGCCCATGTCGCGGCACACAAATACGCGACCAGGCAGTTCCGCGCGCAGGGCGTTCCAGGCTCGATCATCACCACCGGCAGTGTCGCCGCGTTGCAGGCCGGATGGAACGGCGGCGCGTACTCGATGGCGAAGGCCGCGGTGCTGGCCTTGGTCCGGCAAACGGCCACGGAGAACCGGGGCACCGGTATCCGCTCCAACGCCATCCTCCCCGGCGCGGTCCTCACCTCGATCATCACCGACATGTTCGGGGTGAGCCGCGAGCGCGAAGAGGAGTTCCTCACCGGGATCGGTGACCGCATCGGCGGCGAGACGCTGATCGGGCGCGCGGGCCGCGCCCGCGATATCGCCGGCGCGGCGCTGTTCCTCGCCAGCGATCTGTCGGCCTGGATCACCGGCGTCGCACTGCCGGTCGACGGCGGCGCGACCGCGGTCACCAAGGACGCCACGGTCTCGATCGTCACCGAGTTCGCCACGGATTTCAACGCAGGTCCGTGAGGGGAACTCATCCCCGCGATCAGCCGCGGTTGCCAGGTGGCAGCCGCGGCTGATCACGTTGTCGGTCAAGATTGTCGTTCACGGCGCGTCATCAGGTGGGCGACCAGCAGAACCGTGAGCACCGCGGTGCAGCCGACGGCGCCGACGGCCAAGGCGATGCCGATCCCGGTGCCGCTCGGGTAACCGTCGGGGGCGAGATGGGCGGCGAGGACCGCGCCGGACATCGCACTACCGAACGAACCGCCGACAGTGCGCAGAACCTGGTTGAAGCTCACTGCGCTGCCGAGCTCACGGTCGGCCACACTGCGTGCGATCAGTGCGGGCATCGCCGCGTAGGTGGTGCCGATGCCCGCACCGAAGCCGAACATGCCGAGCAGAATCTCCCAGAGTTCGTCGTGGGCCAGCCACAGCAGCATGCTCGACGCGGTGACCAGGGCCGCACCGGGAATCAGCAAGGCGCGCATCGGGATACGGGCCGAGACCATCCGGACGACGCGATTGGCCGCGAAACTGCCGACCGACAGCGGCAACATGACGAAGCCTGCCCAGAACAATGGCATCGCGATGCCGTAGCCGGTGGTGGCGGGTGCCTGCGCGATCAGACTGGCGATCGACAGACAGGCGTACATCGCGGCGCCGAGACCGATCGCGGTGCCGTTGGCGACGAGCGCGTCGCCGGCGCGCAGCACCCGCAGGTCGACCAGTGCGTGCTCGGTGCGCAGTTCCACCAACGCCCACCCGGTCAGGATCGCCAGTGACACGACGAGTAGGCCGAGCGTCCACGGCGAACCCCAACCCCACCGCGAACCCTCACCGGCGACGAGCAGCAGCGCCGCGAGACCGGCGCCGAGCAGCAGGGCACCGCGCAGGTCGAACGGCGTGCGCGGGGCCCGCTCGTCCGGGCCGTCGGGAACCACCTTCCACACCACGAGCACCGTGGAGAGCAGGAACAGGGCTGCCGCCCAGAATGCGAACCGGTAACTGAATACGTCGGCGAAGATGCCGGTGAGCGGGTAACCGAGCCCGAGGCCGGTGGTGACTGTCACCGACAGCGTCGAGATGCCGTTGCGCACGTCGTCGGCGGGCAGGTAGCGGCGGGCGAGGGCAATGGTCACAGGCACGATCCCGTAGCTGAGCCCCTGCAACGCACGCCCGAGCAGGAAGACCGCGAAATCGGTGGCCACGGCCGCGACGACGGACCCGATCAGGATGATGATCAGCGACCACAGCAACAACCGCTTCTTGTGCGGGCCGTCGCTGAGCCTGCCCATGACCGGGGTCGTCACCGCACCGACCAGCAGGTTGACGGTGAGCATCCACTGCGCCGCGCTCACGTCGACGCTCATCTCACGCGAGATCGCGGGCACGAGCAGCATGCCGAGCGAACTGACGATGGCCGAGGTCAGGGCCGTGTAGACGAGGGCGGGGGTCAATCGGCGCGCGGCGATCATTCGACCGGTCCCGCGGCAGCCAGTTTCCGTAACGCGGGCAGCGCCTCGTCGAGGGCCGCACGTTCCTCGTCGGAGAGTCGTTCGGCGAGAGCGCGCGCCAGCCAGTCCAGCCCGACGGCCCGCTCCTCGACGAGCCGGGCGTGCCCCGCATCGGTGAGTTCGACCCAGACGCGACGGCGGTCTTCGCTGTCGGGGGTGCGCAGCACCAGCCCGAGTGCTTCGAGTTCGCGCACGGCTGTGGCGATGGCCTGGTGGCTGACGGTCTGGACTGTCGCAAGAGTGGCCGCGGTGGCACGGCCGTGGGTGGACAGATACGCGAGCACGCCGAGCTTGCCGCCGGAGATCGTCCGACCGGTGAACAGCCGCCGGGCGATCGGGTGCAGGACTTCACCCAGCTCGCGGGCAGTGGAGGGTGCGGAAGCCATTAGCCAACCATACAACTGAATTGCGCAACTTAGTTGCATAGCTGTCGTGATGCTGCACATACCGTCGACACGCGAAAGGCCCCTCCGGTCGCAACCGGAGGGGCCTTGGTAGGTGGATCAGCGTCCTGGAACCAGCGACATCGTGCGGCCGTTGGCGAAGTAGGTACCGGTGTAGACCCCGACCGATTCGTCGAGATCGAGGACGCCGTCGGCGCCGATCGTGAACCTCCGCAGAATTTCCTCGCCGCCGCGCGCCGGGTCGGTGCCGAGGGCCCACAGCACCTCACCGCTCGGTGACATCACCGTCGATTCGGCGAACGTGCCCGGCTTCTCCGGTGCGAACGCGACGTCGGGCAGCGGTGTCAGCACGCCGTTCGGCGCCACCGCGAAGGAACTGATGTGCCCCGAGCCCATGTTCGGAACGTAAAGGAAGCTGCCGTCGGGAGTGAAGCTCGGGACGTGCGGCAAGAAGCCGGTCGGCCACGGCGACCCCTCGATCTCGGTGAGCGTCCCGTCGGCGGCGCGCCTGAAGCCGGTGACCGAACCCATGACCTCGTCGATGACGTACACGTGTCTGCCGTCGGGGGTGATCCGCGGATAGATCGGGTTCACGCCCGTCGACGCCCGCTGCTTGGCCTGGGACACCGAACCGTCTGCATTGACGTCGAACACCAGCAGCTGCTGGGGCAGGAGGCTGGCCACGTACAACTGCTTGCCGTCCGGCGAGATGGTGCCCGAAGCGACGCCGTCGAGCGACTGCCCGAACGGAACCGGCGAACCGTTGAGGGTCGGCGTCCCGTCCGCACCGATACGCACCGGCACGACCTGCGCGTTCTGCAGACCGACGACGACGAAGGCATCGCGGTTGTTCGGCGAGATGATGATGTCGACCGGGACATCGGGCATCGCCAGCGGCGTCCCGGCGGTGAGTTCGCCGTCGGGCCCGATGGCGTGGGGGATCAGCTGGGGGTTCGAACCGGGGGCGACGAACAGGAACCGGCCGTCCGGCGTCGGCGTCTGCGGCCAGTTCAGCGCGCCGGGCATGGGCTTGCCTGCGACCGGGGTCGGCTGGCCGGTGTCGGAGGCGTTGAAACCGGCGATGCCGTTGCTCAGGAAACCGTGTGCGTAGATGTGGTAGCCGCTCGAGTCGGCCGCGGCGGGCGTGGCTGTCGCGGTGAAGCCGGGCAGAACGGTCGCCGCGAGAGCGAGCACCCAGCCCGCTCGCGCGCGCCGTGTCCCCGAACCACCTGTCGACGTTGAATCAGAGGTCATAGCTGGGAGGTTATGACGCGAACCACACTCGAATCGTCCAGGAAATTGCACACTTCCCACCGACACGGACAGCGAAAGACCCCTCCGGCCGGAGCCGAAGGGGTCGCGCGTCGGGACGGTGCTCAGCCCTGGGCGGGCATCAGACCGAGTTGGGTCAGGAAGCTGACGTTGTCCCAGTAGACGCGGTGCTCGCCGACCTTGCCGTCACGCAGAGTGAAGGTGTCGATGAGCGGGAACGTCACCGTGCGGCCGGACGGCGGCACCTCACCCTCGGCGGTCGCCAGCGGTCCGGTCTGCACACCGGTGAAAACGATCTCGGCGATCGCGGTGTCACCGTCGACCCAGGTGTTGCGGCGCTCGATCTTCATCCCGGGGAACGCGGTGATGAAGGCGCCGATCATGCCGCGCAGCGCCTCGATGCCGGTGAGCGGGCCGGACGGGAACTGCGCCGACACATCCTCGGTGAACGGGCTCGCGGCCAGTTCGAGATCGCCGCCTTCCAGTCCGGCGTAGTGCACGTTGACGAGGTCGAGCAGATCGCTCATTGGTTGGACCTTTCGGTGAGGTTCGCACCCGGAGTTCCGGATACCGGAAAATATATTGTGCTTTGTCGATCAGCACCAGAGTAGTTGTGCGCCTTCACAATTCATATCGAGCGCGGTCGCACTGCGGCAGTGTTCGCCATGATGTACTCGAACAGGCAGACCAGCACCTCCTTGCACGAGGCGCGGTCGCGCGCATCGCACAGCATGATCGGCACATGGGTCGGCACGCCGAGGGCGGCGCCGATCTCCTCGGGGGCGTAGCGGTCCGCGCCGTCGAAGCAGTTCACCGCGACCACGAACGGGATCCGCCTGGACTCGAAATAGTCGACCGCGGCGAAACTGTCGGCCAGACGCCGGGTGTCGACCAGCACCACCGCGCCGAGTGCGCCACGCGACAGCTCCGGCCACAGAAACCAGAACCGATCCTGCCCAGGGGTACCGAACAGATACAGGATCACCCGCGGATTGATGGTGATCCGGCCGAAATCCAGTGCGACGGTGGTGGTTCGCTTGGCTTCGATCCCGCGCAGGTCGTCCACGGAACTACTCAGTTCGGTGAGTTGCTCCTCGGTGCGCAACGGGGTGATCTCGCTGATCGCACCGACCATCGTGGTTTTCCCGACGCCGAATCCCCCGGCCACCAGGATCTTCACCGCCAGTTCGGTGGACATGACCGCCGGACCGCGTCCGTCAGAGGTTACGTATGCCATCCAGTACCGCCTGCAATAGTTCGGGGTCGGGGCCCGTTTCGGCCCTCGGTGGGGATCGGAAGATCACATAGCCGGCCGTGATGAGGTCGCTGACGAGCACCTTCACGGTGACCAGGAGCAGTTTCAGATGGGCGGCGATTTCGACGATGGACATCGGCTGATGGCGGCACAGCTGGAAGATCTGGGCGTACTCACGGTCGAGCTTGTTGACATCGGAGTCGTAGCCGACCGAGATCACCAGGGTCAGGATGTCCAGGTCCGGTAGGTCCCGGCCCGCTCGGCCGCGGGTCAGCGCGAACGGCCGAACCAGGGGCCCCGGGTCGTCGTCCTCGTAGCCCCACATCTCGTCCGGCCCCTCACTCACGGCACTCGCGTCGGCATCGAGGTTCGCGGCGCCGCCGACAGATGCTCACGCACCTGGCCGACGATCACGTTCATCTCGTAGGCGATCAAACCGAGATCCGCGTCGGCGTCGGTGAGCAGTGCCAGGCACGCGCCGTGCCCGGCCTCGGTGACCAACAGATAGCCGTGCTCCAGTTCGACGACGGTTTGATGCAGCGGCCCCTTGGCGAACCGTGTGCCGACCCCACGAGCCAGGCTGTGCAGGGCCGACGACATGGCGGCCAGATGCTCGAGATCCTCGCGCTCGAAACCGTCGGACCCGGCAAGTGCCAGTCCGTCCGCGGACAGCACCACCGCGTGTTCGGCGCCGGATGTCATCGTGACCAGGTTGGTGAGCAACCAGTCGAGCGTGCCTGCGGGAGCCTGACGAACCATCATGTCCTCGTTCATGTTCTGACCGTTCTACGGATGGGAGTTGGGTGGTCGCACGCGAGCCCGTCGCGTGCCGTTCTGCAGCGAGCTCATCGCCGTGCGCACCGTCTCCGGCGCTCGGACGCGCGCTGCCCCTGCGGGCGGCGGGTTGTACGGATCCTCTTCTCCCACATCGGTACTGAGCTGCGGCGACAGGTGCGTGAGCCGTTCACGTCTGGGCAGGGCGGGTCTGCGATCCGCCTCGGCGACCGAGGCTCCGTTGAGCCTGGCCGGCGGTTCGTTGCTCGCCGCGTGGTACCCGTTGCGTCGCACCGGCTCGGCCCGGCGGATCTGCTCCGGCAGGGCAGGTGCCGGAACCGGATCGGGGCGAGGCGCACCGGGCAGCGCGGTGGCGCCTGGAACACGGTGCACGGCGTCGCGGGTGTGCACCGGTTCGACCGCCGCAGTCGGGTTGTCGTCCCCGGCCTCGAGCACAGCCCACGGCACCAGCACGGTCGCTCGCACACCACCGTACGGCGATTCCTGCAGGGTCACCGAGATGCCGTGGCGCGCCGAGAGTCTGCTCACCACGAACAGCCCGAGATGGCGATGCCCCGCCAGCGCCATCTCGTGGAACTGTGGCGGCTCGGTCAGCATCGCGTTGAGCCGTTCCCGTTCCTCGAAGGAGATCCCGAGGCCCTGGTCGTCGACCTCGACCACCACTCCCCTGCCGACCGAGTTTCCATGCACCGCGACCGGCGCGTCAGGTGGGGAGAACGCGGTCGCGTTGTCGATCAGCTCGGCCAGCAAGTGGATGAGGTCGGCGACGGCGGCGCCGAGCACGCTGACGGCGGGTAGCCGGATCGCGCTCACCCGCGCGTACCCCTCGGTCTCGGATACCGCGCTGCGCACGATCTCCTCGAGCGCCACCGGGTTGCGCCAGCGTCGTCCCGGCGCGCGCCCGCCGAGGATCAGCAGGTTCTCGGAGTTGCGGCGCGCGCGAGTCGCCAGGTGGTCGAGCTGGAACAGCAGCTCGAGGTCTTCCGGGTCGTCCTGGCGGGCCTCGGCGACGTCGAGCACGTCGAGCTGCCTGCGTACCAGGGCCTGACTGCGGAACGCGATGTCGAGGAACACCTTGTTGAAGCCGTTGCGGGTACTGGCCTCGCCCACAGCGGTCTCGAGCGCGGTGCGCTGGGCAACAGCGAAAGCCTCTGCCACCTGGCCGATTTCGTCACGCCCCCGGTCGACCGGGGCGGTTTCGGCCTGCGCGTCGACCTGTTCGCCGTTGTGGATACGGCGGATGAGATCGGGCAGCCGGTCGTTGGCGAGCTCGAGGCTGGCCGAGCGCAGAGCGCGCAGGCGGCGCAACAATCGATTGGCCAGGACCAGCGAACCCGACACGGCGAGGATGGTGACGACGAGCATGATGACCGAGACGAAGAGCAGTTGGTCGATCATGCGGTCGGCTGCCGCGCTCGTCGCGTCGACCGTCACCCGGAACTGATCCCGGATCACCGCGATCAGGCGGGTGTCGATCGCGCGTTCGGCGGCCAACCATTGCTGGACCGGCATCGTCAGCTCGCCGCGCTCGGCCATCTCGTCCTCGCCGGTGGTACCCACCCGCCAGTCGGCACCGCCGGTCAGGGAACGAACGCTGGTGCGCACCGCAGGCGACAGGCGGGTGTCGACGAGCTCGAATTGTTTGCGGTAGACGCCGATATGTTGCGCGAGCACTCGCCGCTCGTACGCTGACAGACCCTCGGCCGACGCGGTTCCCGCCGCCACGAGACTCACCACGCGCGAATGGCTTTCGGCCGCGCGCAGCAGCTCGATCGCGGTCATCTCGGCGTCCATCGTCGTGGTGTCGGAAGACTTCAACCGTGCGGAGTCCTGGCCCGCGCCGAGCATGGCGGCGATGAGGTCGCTGAAATACTGGTCGACGTCGCCGGTGGTCGCCCGCCTGCTGTCGACCGATTCCCGGATCACCTGCATCCGGCCGATGAGATCCGACAGCGCCTGGATGGACTCGGCACCGGTGTCCTGATCCATATCCTGTGCCGCCGAGGCGATCCGGCCGGTCTCGGCGATCGCGCGGTCGGTGTCGTCGCGGCTGGTGCGCAGTTCCGCGTCCGCGCCCGGTGCGTGTTCCTGCGCGGTGACGCTGGCGAGCCGTTCGGCCTGGATCGATGTCACGAACCGCAGCAGCGGGTCGATCACTGTGCCCCGGTAGTCGGACCATTCCTTGACCGACTGCGCCCGGAGCCCGACCAGCGTCACCGCGACCGCGCCCGTCGCCAACAACACCAGGCTGGGGATCAGGGCGATCGCGAGCACACGGGTCCGCACGCTCGTGCCGAAACGGGCTCGCAGCGGGTGGTGCGAACTGCTGGAACGGGCGTCCTCGACGCTCGACTCTGCTTCGGCCGGCGGCACAGTGGCTCTCCTCGGGATCGACAGGCGCTGACGGTGCGGTGGGCCGGGCGGCCCACCGCGGTGCGTCATCGCGCGGGGGTCAGGTGGGCCGACGGGCCGTCGTGGAAGATCACGCCGGTGTCGACAGCGGGCAGCCCCGACGGCGCGATGCTGCCGTCGGCGGCGACGTTGTAGGTATGCACCCGCGCGGTGCCGTTGACGGTGAGCGAATCGATGACCCAGAGCTCGTCTTCGTCGGGGCTGAGCACAACACGTCCGGGCACTGTGCCCTCGGGGGTGGGGTAGGGCGCACCGGGCAGAGACGAGAGCGCACCGTCGGCGCCGATACGGAAACCCTCGACCTGTCCGCTGCGTGATGCGGGCACGTACATGTGCTTGCCGTCCGAGGTGATCGCCGAACCGTGCGGGGTGTCACCGGTGGGGTACGGCGAGCCCGGAGCCTCCGACAGGCTGCCGTCAGGGGCGATCACATAGCCGGACAGGGTGGCGCTGCCCTCGTTGCTGACGTAGAGATAGCGGCCGTTCGGGGTGATGGCGGGCAAGGCGGGCAGCTCACCCGTCGCCATGGTCGGGCCGGCCTGAGTGAGCGAGGCGTCGGCGTTGATGGCGTAGCTGGTGACGGTCCCGCCGGTGAAGGTGGTCACGATCAGGTGGCGTCCATCGGGGGTGACCTGTGGCAGGCTCAATCCGCTCATCCCGGGTACCAGAGTGGCCGGGGCGCCGGTCGGCACGAGCACGCCCGAGGCGGTGATGTCGAAGGAACGTACCTCGGTGCTGAGTGTGCCGACGGTCGCGAACAACCGGGATCCGTCCGGCGTGATCGTCACGCCGATCACGGGGGCGCCGAAATCGATGCGGCTGCCTGCGATCTGGTGCATCGACCCGTCGGCGCCGAGGTCGAAGCCGATGATCGAGCCGGAGACCACGTGCCCGGCGTATGCCCGGCGGCCGTCCGGGGCGATCTCGAGGGTAATCGAGCCGGTGTCGCCGGCGAAGGGGGAACCGGGCACCGGGGTGAGCGCGCCGTTGTCGTCGACACGCATGACGCCGATGCTCGCGGAACCGCTGCCGGTCACCAGCAGATAGCGTGGCGCGTCGGCGGGGGCCGAGTGCGCGAGGGCCGGGGACAACGACAGTGCGAGCGCGGCGGCCACGGCTGCGGCGACACGTCGCGGTGCGAATGCGTTCCTGAGCATCAGGATGCGGTACCTCCGTGTATCGGGCAAGCCACGTCGCCTGCCCCGAATTATGCACAATATAGTGTGCAATCTCACTCGCGTTGTTGATTTGAAATATGGCAAACAGACAGACCTCCGACTGTTACGGCACACAACGGAGGTTGCCAGATCATATACAAAGTGTGATCGTTCCGCGTTGTCGCGCGATTTTGCCTTCTGCCGATCGCGGACTCCGAATCTCATCGAGGAGATCACCGATGACTTCCCTTTCCCTCCCCTCCCGATCCGGCCCCGTGAGTCGTATACTCCGTTGCGCCGCAATGGCTTTCATCGCCATGCTGCTCGCCGTCGTCGGCTGGAGTGCTGCGCCCGGCCCGGCCGCGGCCGCCACTTCCCGCTTCCTGATGGTCGCGGGCACCGCGTCGATGGGCATCAGCGTCCTGCGCGTGGCGGACGACGGGACATTGACACATGTCCCGAACAGCCCCTTCCCCACCGGTTTCGGCGTCCTCTCGCTGGTACTCGCCCCGGACGGCCGCACCGTCTACGTCCCCCACGCCGGCGACTTCGGCGTCTCCGGATACCGCTTGGACGACAACGGGACACTGCATCCGGTACCAGGCGCAGACATCACCGTCGGCGGGCCACCCACCGCGGCGACACTCAGCCCGGACGGCAAACAGTTGTTCGTCGTGGTCGGCGGGGCGCCGGGCCACGTCGAGTCGTTCGCGGTGACGCCCTCGGGCGCGCTCGTTCCCACCGGAGCGCCGACGGTTCCGGTCGACGGGTTCAGCGCGGTCGGTATGGCGGCCGTCGACCCGAGCGGACGGTTCCTGCGGGTGGTCACCTACCTCGGCAACACCATGTCCAATTACGCGATCTCGCCGGACGGCACGATGACCCCGCTCGGCGCCATCGAGGTGAAACTCGGTCCCGTCGCCCCCGGCTTCAGCCGGGACGGGCGATACCTCTACGTGAGCAACGAATTCGGTTTCGATCTGTCCGGTTTCCTGATCGGTGACGACGGGAATCTGACACCGACGCCCGGCTCGCCCTACCCGACCCACGGCGTTCCGCACGGCGCGGTGGTGACCGCCGACAACACCCGCCTGTACGTCCCCAACGCCATGGGCCAGTCGATCGCCGGCTTCGACCTGCACCCGGACGGACGACTGACCGAACTTCCCGGTTCACCGTACGCGGCGCCCGCGGCCACCCTGCCGGGTCAAGTGGCCCTGCATCCCGACGGCAAGACGCTGTATCTCATCGATGTGCTCACCGCGCAGGTGACGACGCGGGTGCACACCTACACGATCCGTGACGACGGCAGCCTCGCACCGTCCGGACGGCCTTCGGTCGACACCGGTGTGGTCATGTCCGACGGGCCCGTGGTCGCCATCACCCCCTAGACGAACGAAAGGGCCGGTGTCATGACCATTTCGGTCCCGACACCGGCCCTCAGCGCGAAGCTCCCGGCTTCCGGATCAGGGCTGGACGCCCATTTCCGGGCCGATGTACTCACGGACCCGCGCGGCCTTGCCGTCGCGGACCTCGACGTTCTGCAGCAGGTGCAGCTTCATCTCCTGACCGCCGATCGATACCTCGGTGGTGCACTCGTGAAAGAACCCGTGCTCGGTGTAGGTGACCCCGAGGGAGACGAAGGTCGGAACGGCACCGCCCGCGGAACGCTCGTACACGGCCGCGACCGCGTCGGCCACGGTGACCCATTTGTCGTCGGCGCTGTGCCACACGAGGCAATCGTCATGGCTGATCTCCTTGAAGAGATCGATGTTCGTGAGGGCCTTGACCCAGTTGTCCGCGAGATCTTTGGTGGCCTGATCGGGGGTGGTGCTCATCGTTGAACGGTGCCTTCCTGTCCGGTTCTCTGCAGTGAGGTCCTGCTCCCCCATGCTGCGTGCGAACCGGCGCACCGAGTGTCCAACTTTCTGGACACTGCGACCTAGGCTGTGGACTTCTCCGGGGTGGACCACATGCCCTGCTTCTCCAGCATGGCGATGAGTTCGTCGGCGCCGGACATGATGTGATCGCGCATCAGGCTGCTCGCCGTCTTCGCGCGGCGCTTGCGCAGCGCCTCGAGAATGGCGGGATGGAAATCGAGAGACTCATTGGCATGGCCCTCGATATTGCCGTAGAACCGGTTGGGCAACTGCTTGACGATCGAGCGCAACAACAGCGCGAGCCTGCGGGAATCCGCGGCCAAGTTCACGGTGCGATGGAATTCGTGGCCGAGCGCGACGATGCGGTCGAGATCGGCTCCGTCGGCTACCGCCTGTTCGTGCTCGGCGACCACATCGGCGAGGTGGGCGAGCTGGCGCGGTGAGATGGATTTCGCCGCGCGCGAAGCCAGTTCACCCGCGAGTGTGGCCTGTGCCCAGAACAGGTCGCGTACGTCCTGCCTGCTGAACGCCGACACCATGAACCCGCGCCGCGGGACCAGTTCGACGAACCCCTCGCCACTGAGCAGCAAAAGGCCCTCACGCACGGGCGTGTTGCTCACGCCGACCGCTTCCGCGATCGGTTCCGCGCGCAAGAACTCACCGGAGCGAACCCGGCCCGAGATGATCAGTTCCCGCACATAGCTCGCGACGTCTTCGGACAACTGCTGACGCTGCGAATTCACGCGGCGGGGTAGCTCCCGGTGCGAGGAATCGGCGTCCAGAGGGTCTTTATCGATCGGCACTTACGCATTATGCGGCCCCGAAGCACAATCGCGCAGCACCACCCCGTGGAAAACGGCGTCGGTCACCGCAGGGTCGAAGCCCATGTGCCGTGTGCGGTGACCGACGCCTTGCCCGAGGTCCCGGGGGATCAGAAGGACCTCGGGAGGGCTAGTGTTCAGAATCCGACATTATCATATATTTAATATAATGGTCTACCTGATCCGAAGGGCACACCGATGACCGGAGCATTCTTCCGCACACAGCACAGCGGCCATGGGGTCGAGCTGGTCCCCCAGGCCGAGGCTGCGAGCGGGTGGGGGCAGGAGCACATGCGTGGACTAGCGGTGAGTTCTGCACTGGCTCGCGCGGCCGAGCAGGAGATCGACACCATCGGGCGTGCCGACCTGGTGCCGGTACGGTGGACCCTCGACCTCTTCCGGCCCGCCCGGTTACGCCCGTGCACAGCCTCGGCAGCCGTCGTCCGGCAAGGCAAGCGACTGTGCTTGATCGACACCGTGCTCGAGCAGGACGGCCGGCCCGTCGCCCGGGCCTCGGCGCTGTGGCTGGCGCCCAGTCAGAGCCCGCCGGGTGCGGTCTGGTCCGGAGGTACGCAACCGGAGCCGCCACCACCTGGAACCGCGCTCGTCGAAGCCCAGCACCGGCTCTACTTCACCGAGAACACCGGGTGGGGCGACGCGGACCGATCCACCAACGAGGCTCGCAATACGATTTGGCACGAGCAGATTCCCGTGGTCGAGGGCGAGCCGACCACACCGTTCCAACTGGCCGCAGGCGTTGCCGACGTGGTGAATGTAGCGGTCAACCTCGGCGGCAACGGACTCGAATTCATCAATGCCGACGTCTCGTTGGCCCTGGGCCGCCTGCCCGTTGGCCCGGCCGTCGGTTTCGCCACTACTCAGCGAATCGAAGAGGCGGGAATCTCGGTCGGCACCGCCGTCGCCTTCGACCGAGGGGGCGTCTTCGGCACCGCGACTTTGTGCGCGCTGGCCGACCCGCACCGCGCTGTCGACGTGCGGAGTTTCCGGCCGATCGCGTGACGCAGGTCGCACAATATATTATGCTGAATCAACGACCGTGAAGGAGTGCATTGATGACCAGCTGGGCGAACACCGACGACAAGGCCACCTCGTGCTGACCCGGGGCGCGGTGCTTCGGCAGACTCCTGGCGCCTACGAGATCGTCGAACTCGACATCGAGGACCCCCGTCCCGGTGAGATCCGGGTCAAGATGGCCGCGGCGGGCTTGTGCCATTCCGACGACCATTTCGCTGTCGGTACGCAGACGCCGGGCATTCTGCCCCTCGCGGGCGGGCACGAGGGCGCCGGTGTCGTCGAGGCCGTCGGACCGGGCACCAAGGGCTTCGCCGAAGGCGACCATGTCGTCTTCTCCTTCCTTCCGGTGTGCGGCCGCTGCCGGTGGTGCGCACACGGCCACCAGAACCTGTGTGACCTCGGCGCGTTCCTGGCCACGGGCGCGCGTTTCGACGACCCCACGTCGTATCGGCTCTCGCTCGACGGCGCACCCGTCGGTCAGCTCGCCGGGCTCGGCACCTTCTGCGAATACACCACCGTCTCCGCTGTCTCGGCGATCAAGATCGATCCGTCGATCCCGCTCGATATCGCCTGCCTCACCGGCTGCGGTGTCGGCACCGGTTGGGGTGCGGCGGTGAACTCGGCCGCGGTGAAACCCGGACACGTCGTGATCGTCATGGGCATCGGCGGTATCGGCATCAACGCCGTGCAGGGCGCCGCGCACGCCGGCGCCGCCGCGGTGATCGCCGTCGACCCCGTGCCGTTCAAACGTGACTCCGCGCTGAAGCTGGGCGCCACCCATGCCGTCGCCGACATCGAGGAGGCCGCCGAACTCGCCCGCTCGATGACCAACGGCCAGGGTGCCGACTCCGCGATCGTGACGGTCGGTATCACCACCGGTCGCCATGTGGGGAGGGCACTGAGCGCGGTGCGCAAGGCAGGCACCTGTGTCGCCGTCGGGCTCGGCGACGCCACCGTCGGCGCGGGCGACATCAACCTGCACGAGCTCACGCTGTACCAGAAGCGCCTGCAAGGCTCGCTGTTCGGCGCGAGCTCGCCCACCGCCGACATCCCGGCACAGCTGGCGATGTATCAGCAGGGCTCGCTGAAACTCGAAGAACTCGTCACCACCCGCTACTCCCTCGACGACATCACGCAGGGCTTCGCCGACATGAACGCCGGGCGGAACCTGCGGGGCGTCGTCGTCTACGACTGATCCCGGCAAGTCGAAGGACCGATCATGAACGTGCTGATCGAAATGACCGCGTTGTGCCTGACCCGTCCCGCCCCCGGCGCGGATGCGCAAGCGCTGGCCGCCTGGTACGCGGCGAAGGCACGGTTGCACGACCACCTGGCCGGTCTCGGCGGACCTGACAGCGCGCGCGAACGTGAGCTCGCCGCGGCCGCTCACCGGCGCGCGCTGAGCGTCACCGTGGGTGAACCGGCATGAGACCCGCGGGCGAGAAGTCTTTGCGCCTGCCCCCGCCGCGCGCGGAAGCGTGGGCCTGGCAGATGTATGCCACCTGCCGCGCCTACGACGTGAACGACTTCTACGACACGGGCCAGGAATCGCGAAAGGTGCTTGCCGCCAAGAAGGTCTGCGCGGACTGCCCGGTGCTGACCCATTGCCGGGACCACGCGGTCACCACCAACGAACCGCATGGCATCTGGGGCGGAATGACGCCGAGAGAGCGAGCGAAGTACCGCTGGGTGCACTACTGGTCGAAACGCCTGTGATGCCGGTCGAACACCGGCATCGACAGGGCTATTCTCGGTAGAGGCGAGCGCACCCGCGCACCGCGACCCGAGCGGCAGTACCGAATCGAGCCGAGATGGCCGACATCGAGTCGACACAGCGCAGTTCCGCTTCGGGAATTCCCGCGGAGCTGGCCGCGGCGGGCTTCGAAGACGCCGAGGAGATCGGGCGCGGCGGCTTCGGAGTCGTGTACCGGTGCGCCCAGCCGGATCTGGACCGGGTCGTCGCGGTGAAGGTACTCACCGCTGAGCTGGACCCCGACGGGTTGCAGCGTTTCGTGCGTGAGCAGCAGGCGATGGGCAGGCTCTCGGGCCACCCGAATATCGTCGCCGTCTTCCACGCGGGCACGACTCATCGCGGGCATCCCTATCTGGTGATGCCCTATCACGCGCGTGGGTCGCTCGAGCAACGCATTCACACCGTCGGTCCGCTCGACTGGGCGGCGACGCTGCGGCTCGGTGTGAAGATGGCTGGTGCGCTGGAGTCGGCGCACAGGGCGGGCATCCTGCATCGCGATGTGAAGCCGGCCAACATTCTGATCAGCGACTACAACGAGCCGGAGCTCACCGATTTCGGCATCGCCAGGGTCAAGGGCGGATTCCACACCACCACGGGTGTCGTGAGTGCCTCCCCCGCGTTCGCCGCGCCCGAAGTTCTGCGCGGCGCTTCGGCCACCCCTGCCGCGGATGTGTACAGTCTCGGCGCCACACTTTTCTGCGCGCTCACCGGGCATGTGGCCTACGAACGTCGCGTAGGCGAGCAGGTCGTGTCCCAATTCCTGCGAATTTCCCGGCAACCGAGCCCCGATCTCACCGGCCGGGATGTGCCTGCGGCGGTCCGGTCGGTGATCGAGCACGCGATGGCTCCCGACCCAGCCGACCGGCCCGCCGATGCCGCTGGTTTCGGCGCGGAACTGTGTGCGGCGCAACGGGCTACAGGCGCACCCGTCGACGTGCTTCGGGTTCCGAGCCCGCCACCACAGGTGGCGGCGCCGGCACCGCGATCGAAGGAACGAACCACTGCCCCACCGACTCCGGCCACCAAGTACCGCCCGCCGACCCCGGCGCGTGCGACGCTGGCCCGTAAGCGGCTGCTCGAGCGGCTGCGTACGTGTGAACGCACCAGGCTCACCACCATTCACGCACCCAGTGGTTTCGGGAAGACCACGCTCGCCGCGCAATGGCACGACGAGCTCGTCGAACACGGCGCCGCCGTTGCCTGGCTCACCGTCGACGAGGACGACGACAACGTCGCCTGGTTTCTGGCCCACCTCGTCGAGGCTGTCCGTCCCGCGGTTCCCGATCTCGCCGACGACCTCGATCGCCTGCTCGAGGCCGACCCCGACGATCCGGCCCGCGCTGTCCTCACGGGGCTCGTCGACGGTCTGCACGCCCGCGACCGGCGGGTCACCCTGGTCCTCGACGACTGGCAGCGCGTCACCGGCGCCGACTCGGTGGCGGCCATCCGGTTCCTGCTCGAGCACGGCTGCCATCATCTGCCGCTCGTCGTCACCACCACCGCGAGTCCGGGCCTGCCGGTCAGCCGACTGCGCATGCACGGTGAGCTCACCGAGGCCGACGCCGCCACTTTGCGTTTCGACGCCGACGAAGTCCGCCACTTCCTCGACGACGCCGATGATGTGCACCTGGACGCCGAGGAAGTCCTCGCGCTGACCCGGGCCACCGACGGGTGGATCGCCGCGTTACAACTTGTGGTGCTGTCGTTGCGCGCGGGCGAGGACACCGGGCAGCTACTCGGTAGCCTCGCCACCCACCCTGATATCGGTGCGTTCCTGGCCGAGAACGTGCTCGATGCCCTCGACCCGGAAACGCTCGACTTCCTCATGACGACCTCGATTTGCGAGCGGATCTGCGGCAGCCTGGCCGCAGCGTTGACCGGCCACGCCGATGCCGCCGAAGTGCTCGCCGACCTCGCCGAACGTGGATTGTTTCTCCTGCCGACCGGCCCCGGCAGCGAGTGGTACCGCTACCACCAGCTCTTCGCCGGTTACCTGTGCCGCAGACTGACCCAGGACCGGCCGGGACAAATCGCTGGGCTGCGGCTGCGGGCCGCGCAGTGGTTCGCCCGCCGTCATCTGCTCAACGACGCCGTCGAACACGCTCTCGCCGCCGAAGACCCCGGCCGCGCGGCCGAGCTCGTCGAGGAGGGCGCGGGCTATCTGCTGGAACGGTCCAGAATGGTGAGGCTGCAGGGGATTCTGGCCAAACTTCCCGCGAATGTGTGCCGCACGAGACCGCGGATCCAGCTGTTCGGGGTGTGGGTGAACCTGGTTCTGCGCAGGCCTGCGGCCACCGAGGCATACCTGGCCCGTTTCGAGTCGGCCCTGGACTGCGTCGACGAAGCCGACCGTGCCGATCTACGGGCCGAAGCAGACGTCGCGATCAGTGTCCGCGAGATGTTCGCCGACCGGGTATCGGCACTGGACGGGCTGATCGGGCAGGCGCTGACCCGTCCCGACGACTTCTCTCCCAGGATTCCGGGCCTGGCCGCCAATATCGCTACCTTCGCCGCGGTCCATCGCTTCGACTTCGACGAGGCGCGGCGACGGCAACTCTGGGCGGCGCCGTACCACGAGGCGACCGGCCCGTTCCTGTCCGTCTACGGTCGCTGTTTCGCCGGTCTCGCGGCCCTCGAACAGCTCGACATCGCCGGCGCCGAGGAGCTTTTCACCGTCGCACTCGACACCGCACGGGCCACGATGGGCCCGGCGGCGCACGCCACCCGCCTGGCCGGGGCACTACTCGGTGAGCTGCGTTATGAGACAGGCGATCTCGACGCAGCCGTGGATCTGCTCACGGCGAGCAGGGAACTGTCGACCGAAGGCGGCGGTGGGGTGGACTTCATGCTGGCCACCTATGGAACAGGTGCGCGGGCGCGGTCCCTGCGCGGCGATCACGTGGGCGCGCGCGAACTCCTGGCAGAAGGCCTGTCGGTCGCCGAGCGCCTCGAGCTACCTCGGCTGACCGCTCGTCTCCGCAACGAACAGGTCCGCGCGGGCTTCGATCTGGACCCGCGAATCGCCGACGCCCTGCTGGCACCACGCACGGTCCGGCACGAGGACGGAATCGTCGCCGCCATCGACGAGTTCGACGAGGACTCAGCCATCCGACTGCTGTCGGAGGCGGGCGAACACGAACGTGCGCTGGCACGAGCCGAACTCCTGCTCGCGAGCATGCACGCGAACCGTCGCCCACTGGCGAGGTTGCGCGCCGAATTGCTACTGGGTTCCGCGCTGCGGCGGGCCGGGCGCCGGGACGAGGCCGAACACACTCTGTCGCCGTTGCTGTTGCAGTGCACCCGGCTCGGCCTAACCCGTCTGCCCGCCGACGCGTTGTGACGACCTAGCTGTGCCGGACGGGAAACCTGAAGCTAGCGGGCCGGTTCGACGACCCCGCCCGGGTCTGTTTCAGGGGCCTGTACCTGCGCAACCTCGTCGTCGACCGTCGAAGCGGGCATCAGGATCACGACGACGGCGGCGATCAGCGCGGGGATCGCGAAGGCGTAGAAGTTCCAGTGGCTGCCCAGCGAGGAGCCGACGACCCAGCCACCGATCGACGGACCGAGGATGGAGCCCACGCGGCCGAGCCCCATGCTGGCGCCCACAGCCGAACCCCGGCACGAGGCAGGGTATTTGGCCGCGACGTAGCCGTAGGCGAGCGAACTGCTGCCGATGGACCCCAGCCCCGCGCCTGCTACCGCGACCATCAACACCGCGGTCTCGAGTTTGCGACTCAGCGCGAGCAACGACACCGCGCCGATGAGGAAGAACAGAACCAGGATCCGCCGTGAGCCGTACCGGTCGGCGAGCATCGAACCGCCGATCATGCCGATGATGGCACCGACCTGCAAGACCAGCAGGAATTGCAGCGAGGAGCCGAGTGGGTAGCCTGCCTCGCGCATCAGCACCGGCAACCACGTGTTCAGACCGTAGGTGATCACCTGGGCGCAGACGCAGACCAGGACGAACAGCAGCAGAGATGGCAGGTACCGGCGGGTGAGGAGCATACGCAGCCCGCTCGCGCTGTCGGTGCTCGAGGCCGTGCCGACCTGGATTCGCTGTTCGGCGCGAATCGCGTCGATGTCGAGTCCGTAGTCACCGGCCAGCTCGGCAGCCTCGGCGTCTTTCCCGCGAGCGACCAGCGAGTTCACCGATTCCGGCAACCAGAAGTACATGGCGGGCACCACGATCACGCACAACGCGCCGACGCCGTAGAGCACGCGCCAGCTGTTGTCGGGGAGCAAGGCGATCGCGACCAGGGCGGCGATGATGCCGCCGAAGGAGTAACCGGTCAGCATCATGCCGTTGTAGATCTGCCTGCGATTGCGCGGCGCGAACTCCATCGTCAGGGCGACCGCCGAAGGGACGACGCCGCCGAGGCCGATGCCGGTGAAGAACCGAGCGGCGCCGAGGAATTCGGGCGACGTGGCGACCGCGCAGATCGCGCAGCCGGTGGAGAACCAGACGACACCCGCCATCATTACCTTGCGGCGTCCGATGCGGTCGGCCAGTGGGCCGGCGAGCAGGAAGCCGACCATGAGGCCGACCAGGGTCCAACTGCCGATCAAGCCGGCGGTGCTCGCCGACATCCCCCACCCCGGTTCGTCCAGGAGGCTCGGCACGGTGGCGCCGTAGACGATGAGGTCGTAGCCGTCGGCCACGATCGTCAGAAAACAGAGCATGACCACGACGAGGCCACTTCGTTTGCGCGGGGCCGGACCATCCATTTCGTACTCCTTCGACGTTCTGCCACAGCGACACCGCCGTGCGACGTGGATCACAATATCGCACAATATATGATCCGGAATACTTTCTCGACGACCAGCTCGTGCGTGAACACAACAAAGACCTGGGACCCGTCGGCGGTTCCCAGGCCTCGTAGCCGGCGCTGTTCGGCCGTCAGCGCTTACCTGGCAGCATGACCGCCACCATGGTCACCGGCTTGTCGGTCCGGTTGCTCCAGGCGTGCTTGATCCCGCGGTTGATCACGGTGTCGCCCGCGCGAAGCAGGGTTTCCCCCGTTTCGTAGATCGCGTAGATCTCGCCGTCGATGATGGTGGCGATGTCGACGGTCTCGGTGGCATGCAGGCCGACGATCGCGTCGTCCTCGGCCTTGGCGTCCTCGCCGTGCAGGTTGCCGATCGATTCCGCGTATACCGCTGGGTCGATCTCGCTGTCGGGCGGGAAGGTCGCAAGGCGCACCACCACGCCCGCGGCGGGCGGGTCCAGCTCCACCTCGGAACCGAGCGTGTCGCCGTCGGCCATGGCGGCGGGCAATGCGTCGACCCGCCACACGTCGTTCACCGTGAACGCGGGCAGGGCGATGCGCGTGGCGGTGTCCTCGTCGACGACGATCGTCGACTTGCCGTCGCCGTCGAGGCCCGCGATCACGCGTCGTGCGGTCTTGCCGAGATGCTCACTGGTCATGGATGCCACCCTTCGGTCCGGACGGACAAGACGCCCGTCACATTTCCATAATAATATATTCCATATCAAATCTTCGATAGGGTGGGCGCTGATCAGAGGTTGGTCGCGAAGAAGGGGGTCAGGGCGGCCATGGCCTGGTCGACGTACTCAGGGCGGTCGTAGAGACCCACGTGACCCGCGCCTTCGACCAGCACGAGGTCGGTGTTCTCCGGCAGGCGCTTGTGCAGGGCATCGGCCTGCCACAGCGAACCGGCGGCGGAGCCGGCGATCAGCAGCACCGGCTGGGTCAGGAACTCGGCACCGGCGAAGGCGTCGTAGTCGAAGATCCGGGTGACGCTGGCGGTGAACAGCATCCGGTTGTCGGAGTTGGGGTGCTGCGCGCGCTGGGTGCGGTAGTACTCGTGCGCTTCGATCATGTCGGGATGGGTTGTGTCGTCAAGGGTTTCGGGCACGTAGGTGACCTCGGCGATCTCCCCGCCCGCGGCTTCGATGGCGCGCTGCCCCGCGACGGCGTCCAGCGTGGCGAGCTGCGTTTCCAGCGGCAACGAGCCGTCCCAGCCGCGCCGGAAGGTGGCGCCGATGTCGACCGGGCTCACCGTGCCGACGGCCTTGATCCGGCGGTCGGACTTGGTGGCGTCGATCGCGTAACCGCCCCCGGCGCACACACCGAACGCGCCGATCCGGGCGGCATCGACGAAGTCGAGGGTCGAGACGTAGTCCACCGCGGCGCGGATGTCCTCGACCCGCGCGAACGGGTCTTCCAGCCGACGCGGAATCCCGCCGCTCTCCCCCTGGTGGGAGGCGTCGAAGGCAAGGGCGACGAAGCCCTCGGCAGCCAGCTTCCGCGCGTACAGACCGGCGGTCTGCTCCTTCACGCCCCCGCCCGGATGAACGCACACGATCGCCGGGTAGTACCGGTCGACGGAGAAGTTCTCGGGCAGGTACAGGTCGCCCGCCATGGTGACCGTGGCGTTCGGGAAGTCGATGTGCTGCACGATGATGTCCTCGGCTCGTCGGGGTTCTTTCCGGATGACATCAGTCTTCGTCATCCGGAAAGTCCCTGGCAGGACGACTCTGTTCCTGGGAAGGATCCTTCCCCCTCAGTGCACCGCGGCGAACATCAGCTTCGCGTCGTCGGCCTCGGCCGGATCGAACTCGGCCACGATGCTGCCCTGCTTGGCTACCAGGATCCGGTCCGAGAGCGCCCGGATCTCCGGCAGATAGGACGAGATCACGATCACCGCCACACCGTCGTCGGCCAAGGCGCGGATCATCGCGTGGATCTCGGTGATGGTCCCGAGGTCGACACCACGGGTCGGCTCGTCGATGATCGCCACCAGTGGCTGACGGGTCAGCCCTTTGGCCAGCACAACTTTCTGCTGGTTGCCGCCACTGAGCTCCTCCAATTTGGCCCGCTCGGGTCGCAGAGTGCGCACATGGAACCGCTCGACGAAGCGCTGGGCCACGGTCTTGCGTTCCCCCGGTCGCACCAGCAACGGCAGGCGTGGCGCGCTGCACAGGTGCCCGAAGTAGATGTTGTCGGCGATCGAGAAGTGACCGAAGAAGCCGGAGGCCTTGCGGTCCTCGGTGATATAGACCAGGCCCGCGCGACGGGCGTGGCGCGGTGTCCGGAAACGCACCTTGTGCCCGTCGAGTCGCACGGTGCCGCCACGTAGACGCCGGCGCTTGGTCACCCCGGCGACGATCATCGCCGTCTCACTTCGCCCGGCACCGACGAGACCGTAGATCCCGACGATCTCCCCCGCGTGTGCGGAGAACGACATGTTGCGCACAGCCGGAAGCAGGGTGATGTCCTCGACCTCGAGCACCGGTGCCGGATCGGGCTCGCGATTCGGTGGCACCCGTTGGTATTCCACGCTGCGTCCCACCATCATCCGCACCACCTCGGCGCGGTCGAAGGCCGGTTTGTCGAGTGTGCCCTGCACCTCACCGTCGCGCAGGACCGTGATGCGGTCGGCCTCTTCCAGTGCCTCGTCGAGCATATGGGTGATGAACACGACCCCGATGCCCTGCTTCTTCAGCCTGCGCATCGACAGGAACAGCTGCAGTCGTTCCTCCGGTGTCACCGAGGCGGTCGGTTCGTCGAGGATGACGACCTTGGCGTCGCGGTGTACCGCGCGAGCGATCTCCACCATCTGCTTCTGTGCGATGCCGAGCGCACCAGCGGGCACCTCCGGCCGGATGTGGAAGTTGTGTGACTCCAACAATTCTCGCGCAACCACATTGAGCTGGGAGAGATTGTTGAAAGCCTTCTCGTCACCGAGGAACAGGTTCTGCGCCACGGTCATCGACTCGACGAGCGAGCCTTCCTGGTACACCATCGCGACCCCGGCCTCGGCCGATTCCTTCGGGGTGCTGAAGTTGCGCATCCGCCCGGTGACGAGCAGGGTGCCCGCGTCGTGTTCGATCGCACCCGAGATCACCTTCACGAGGGTGGATTTGCCCGCGCCGTTCTCACCCAGCAGGGCGTGGATCTCGCCCGGAGCGACCTCGAAGTCGACGTCGCGCAGCGCGTAGGTTCCGTTGTAATGCTTGCTGATCCGGCTGAGCCGGATCACCGGCTCGGCGACGGCGGTGTCGCTCACGGTGCTCACCTTTCGTTGTCTGTCTGCGGTTCGATCAGGTTGCGGAAACCACGCGCCGCCACAACGATCCGTCCGTCACGTGACACCACGCCGGTGACCCCGTGGCGGTCGCTGTCCGCGCGCGAATGCACACTTTCGGCGATGCGTCCCCGCTGATCGATGCGGAAAGCCAGACCGTAGGAGCGCGCGGGCGCCCACGGTTTGATCACGCCGTGTACGCGCAGCTGGCCTAGCTGCAGAGTGTCGGTGTAGGGATCCGGGCACCGCAGGCGTGGGACGAACCATTGGTCCTGACGAATCGTCGTGGTCATCTCGCGTAGCAATGCGGGTTCGTCGAGCAGCAATTCGGTGAAGCGATTGCGCGCGTACGGCGCGGCGACCCACCAGCCGTCCGTGGTGGCGGCGATCCGGCCCGGATACACCGGCAGATTCGATGCCACCGCGGTGCCGGGCTTGCTCGGTGCGGCCACGGTGCGGCGTTCGATGCGGTGGTCGAAGCCCAGCGATACCAGAACCTCACCCTCGCCGGTACTTTCGATTCCCCCCGGCCAGCCGAGACCCTCGGCGACCACCTCGGCGTGCGATCCGTCGACGCGCACGATGCGCCCACTCCGGTCGTCGGCGACCAGCGCGGCGGACCAATCCGGTATCTCGCGGGAGCCGATGGTCGCCAACACGACGCCGTCCGGCAGCAACGTCAGATCGGTGACGCACCCGGCCAGCTCGGGATCGGTGCACAGGTCGGTGGCCACTCCGCTTTCGTCGACTGTCACGAGGCCGACGCCCTCGACGGCGGCGACTACCCGATCATCGGCGACCAACAGACTGCCGACCTGCCCACCGAGCGTCACCAGCCGCATGACGGTGCCCTCGGTGAGCGTGAAAATGCTGTCACCACTGGAGAAGACGACCACTCCGTTGTCACGGATGCGCACGTCGTCGGGTTCGAACTCGACGTCGGGCAGCAGAGTCACGCCCTCGTCGAGGCGGCGGTTGGGCCGCAGGCCCGCCTCGAACGGAGGCACCGTGCGGTGCCGGGCCCAGTCGGGGTTCAGCCATTCCTTCATGGCGTTGATCGTCCGGTTCATCGCCGTACCTCCACCATCGATCGGCCGGGCACGATCAGCCCGGGAACCGCGGCCGGATCGATCGTTCCGACCTCGCTCGGGTCGAGGGTGAGTCGACCGATGCGGTTGTTGCTGACACCGCACAGATACAGCTGGCCGGCCCGCTCCTTGACCGCGGTCACCATCGGATAGTTCGCCAGCGACGAATCCCACAGCACCTGAAGGACTTCGCCACGATCGTTGAACTTCATCACGCACGACACGTTGAGCTGCGGCACCACCCAGCTGTCGAGCGGGACCTCCTTGGTCATCCGCCTGCGCACCGCCGGGTAGCGGTTGAGCAGGTCCGACATCGGCGTGCGCATCGACACGAACGGCAGCCAGTAGTTGCCGTCGGAGGAGCGGTTGAGGTTGTCGGGGTTGCCGGGCAGGTTCTCCAGCACCGGCTCCAGCTGCCCCTGCTTGGGTCCGGCGATCCAGAGCCGGTCCACCCGGCACAGACCGGTGCTGGCGATGAGGATCGACTGGCCGTCGTGCGAGGTGCAGATGCCGTTGGGAAACACGCTGTTCGACACCACCACCTCGGTGCCGCCGTCGGGGTCGATACGGACCACGCGGCCGTTTGCCCGCGATTCCACCAGCTCCACCAGGTATTCGGCCGCGTTGGTACGCGTGGAGAAGTCCGATACGTAGATCGAACCGTCCGGCGCCACGTCCAGGTCGTCGACCGCACGCAAGGCCGAATCGTCGAGCAGGGAGAAACGACTGCGTCTGACCTTGGTGGCGATCGGCTCGGATTCACCGTCGGGGGAGATCCGGTAGATGCCCATACCACCGACGGCGACGAGCAACTGGCCGTCCCGGTCCCACCCGTGCCCGAGGGGGAAACCGCCTGTGCGAGCGAAAATCTCGCCCTCATCAGGGTTGTCGGCGGCGAAACGCCACACCCAGCCTCGACGATCACCGCAGTAGACATTGCCCTCCGGGTCGACCGCGCAGTCCTCGGCGCCTTCGATCTTGCCGAGACCGATCGGGGGTGCGTCGGTGGTCCTGTTGTTGATCGTCCACACCGTGCCCGGCTCGGTGACGTCGACGAGCGGGCCGAGCGTGATCCGGCCCGGATCGATCTTGAGCTTGTCGGCGGTGCGCTGCCGGTATTTGCCCCACTGCAGGTCGAGCACCGCGAACACGAGCAGTGCGGTGGCGAGAACGACCGTGTAGTAGGAACCTTCGAGTCGCAAGGCCACGGTGGCCTGCTGGATCACCTGCACGACGATGATGCCGACGGTGGCCCGCAGCACCGATCCGCGTCCGCCCTTGAGGCTGACACCACCGAGCACCACGGCGGTCAGGGCGATGATCTCCCAGCCCTGGCCGACGTCCGGGTCGGTGCGCCCGACCCTGGCCGAGGTGAGCAGGGCGGCCAACCCGGCCAGTGCCCCCGACAGGACGTAGACGAAGAAGGTGACCCGGTCGACCGGAATGCCGTTGCGCCGCGCCGAACGCCGATCACTGCCGACCGCCGCGACCCACCAGCCCCACCGCGACCGGGTGAGGCCGACATGCACGGCGATCAGTACGCACCCGAAGAAGAACCAGCCGGTGGGGATCAGCGCGATGCTGCCCTCACCGAGGAAGTCCCAGACGATATCGGGCTTGGGCATGCTCAGTTCGAAACTGAACGCCGACTGCAAGGCGGCGGCCGCACCACCGAACGCGACCAGGGTGACCAGCGTCGTGATGAACGGCCGCATCTTGCGATAGGCGATGAAGTAGCCGTTCACGCTGCCGAGCAGGGCGCCGAACACCACGGCGCCCGGTGCGACGACCGCCATCGGCCAGTCCCAGGCACGGGAGGCGACCATCACGCCGATCGCGGTCAGGCCGACCATCGAACCGATCGACAGGTCGATGCCACCGCAGACCAGCACCACGGTGAGCCCGATGGCGAGCAGCCCCTTCTCCGACACCTCGTCCATGATGATCGGGGTGTCGGCCGGACCCACCGGGGTGAAGAGGACGAACAGCAGGCTGAGCAGCAGGGCGAGGGCCAGCGGAACCGCGCCCTCCATCCAGCGCTTCTCGAACAGGTCCGACAGGGTTCTGGCGGGCGCGAGCCGATCACGCCACTTCCCGCCGGTCAGGGGGAAGGCATCGACTCCCCGCGAGCGTGATTGCAGTGTCATCGCCGCTCACTGCCCCTTGTAGCAGGCGATGGTGGTGTTGTCGACGTTCGCGCGGTCCACGATGGTGTGCGGCACGAACGCGACGGTGTGGCTGCTGCCCGCCGGGGCTCCGGTCTGGATCAACTGCTGGGTCGTGACCACCGCGGCGGTGCCGACGCCCTGGACGTCGTAGGAGGCCGAGGCCGTCACCTTGCCCGCGCGCAGCGCGTCACACCAGACGGTGTCGGCGGCCATCGTGTACGTGCCGAGGGAATCGGCGGGGATCACCCCGCGCGAGACCGCGCTCTGCACGGCGTCACCGACGGCCACGGAGTTGAGGTCGTATGTCACCAGGAATCCGCAGAAGTTGTTCTTCTGTTGCTGAATGATCGACTCGGCGGCCTGCTGCGCGAGCGAGTTCTGCCACTGGGTGTGCGCGGTGGTCACCACCTCGAAGCCTGCCGGGTCTAGCACGTTGCGCACGCCTTTGGACCACAGCAGAGAGGCCGCGTCGTTGCCAGGACCGTCGATGATCGCCAATCGCTTGGGGGCCCCACGCTTTTCGCAGTCCTGCACGGCGCGCTGGGCGATGTCCTCGGCGGCGGCGAGGTTGTCGACACCGATGTAGGCGTCGCCGAGGCGGCTCGAGATCATGTTGACCACCACCGTGTAGATGCCCGCGCGCTGGGCGTCCTCGATCTGCTTGGACAGCACACCGACGTCGGGATTGTGCAGGATCAGCACATCGACGGCCTTGCGGGCGATCAGATCGCTGATGATCCTGGTCATCTTGTCGGTGTCGAAATTGGGGTCGTGGATCTGGAAGTCGGCGCCGAGATTGCCGAAGGCACGCTCCATCGAGGCGCCCCAGTTCATCGTCAGGTTGTAGCCCTTGTACAGGATCGGAACGAAGGCGACCCGCTTGCCCTGCATCGACTCGTGCACCTTCTGCGTCGCGTCGAACAGCTGCACGTTCTCACCGAACGCCTGGCCCTCACCTCCCGCCGGTCCGGTGGACGAGGTTCGAGCGCCGGTGGAACAGCCCGCGAGTACGACGGCCGAGACCGAGGCGAGAGCGAGAGCGATCATCTTCTTCTTCATCGTTGAAGACTCCTTGTGAGCGAAAGGGTTTCGAGGGTGGCTTTACAGTTCGCCGCTCTTGGCGGTTTCCTCGTCGCGCGGATGCAGCCACGAGTCGAGTGCGATGGCCGCGATGAGCACACCGCCACGGATCAGGTCCTGCACCGCGGAGGTGAGACCGTGCAGCACGAGCAGGTTGTTGAGCACACCGATGAACAGCGAGCCGGCGAGCACCCCGAGAATCGAGCCGCGACCGCCGGCCAGCGAGATGCCACCGATCACGGTCGCGGTGAGCGCGGTGAACAGCAGCGGGTCGAAGGAGGTGACGGTGGTCTGCACGCTGCCCTGGATCGACACCGTCAGGTATCCGGCGAGCAGGGCGAGCAGCGCGGAGATCACGTAGGTGAGCACCTGCAACGGGCGAACGGGGGCACCGGTGGCCCGGGCGGTGGCGAAGTTGTCGCCCATCGCCCGGATCAACCGGCCCGCCGAGGTATAGGTGACGAAGAGCCAGGCCAGCACGAAGACCGCCGCCGCGATAATGATCGGCCGCGGCACACCGAGGATCGAACCGTTGCTGAGCTCCGCGATCCACGAACCGCCGGGCAGCGCGTAGTAGTTGCTGTCGAGCAGCAACATGTCCACCCCGCCGATGACGAGCAGACCGGTGGCCAGCGTGACGAACAGTGACGGCACTTCGACATAGGCCACGAGCACGCCGTTGACGAGACCGACGATCAGCGCGACCGCCGCTGCGATCGCGATCGCCTGCCACTCGGGCATGCCACTCGACATCAGGGCGAGCGTGGCCTGGGCGCAGCCGAGCGCGACACCGGCGATCGACAGGTCGATGCCTTTGCCCAGGATGACGATGGCGACGCCGACGGCCAGAATCCCGAAGGCCGCCGACAGCCGCAACAGGCTGGCGAAGTTTCCGGTTGTCAGGAATCCCGGTGTCGTCGCGGCACCGACGACACACAGCACGGCGGTGATGCCGAGAACGAAATAGGCCTGTTCCGAGCGGCCGAGCTGGTCGCGCAGGCTGGGACGGGGCGTGGTTGCCGCCGCTGTGGACGTCGTCATGATGCTCCCCGCATGGGTTTCTCCTCTGAGACTCAGGTCACTCTCGCAGACTGTGCGAAATATTAAATATGTGGTGTCGTGCCTCACAAGAAGATCGACCTGCGATCATCCGAAGGGTCGACAGCGCTGCGACCAGCGGCTGATGCGGACCCGGAGTTTCGGACACGATTCGGACGCACACCGCGCTATCGCGTTATATATTGCATATTCTGTGTAGTAGTGGTATGAGGACTGGAGTTGACACGTGGTGATCGACATGAGGGCACCCAGCGGCGGCGTGGCAGTCGAGGCCGAGCTCATCGCCGTCGCCACCGAAGCGTCGGAGATCCTCGGACGCCGGATCCAGCCGCCCGGCGCCCACTCCCCCGACGCGGCCAAGCGGCTGCTCGCCCAGCTGTGGGACGAGGCAGTGGCCGCACTATCCGGCATCACCGACCACCCGGACATCCAGCGAACGACCGCGCTACTGGCTCGCATTCGTGCCGCCGAGACCGAACTCGCCGCGGTCGACGCCGCGAGTTCGGCCACCCACCTGCGGATGGCCGCACAGGCGATCGCGCGATTACGCGGCGCACGCGGCGTCGACGACTTGCTGAGCCGGGCCGCGGAGGCGATGGGCGCAATGGGCTTCGACCGCGCACTCGTGTCGAGGACCGAAGGCCAGCGTTGGCACCTGCACACCATGTTCGTCGTCGACGACAAGCCTTGGGCCGAGGCGATTCTGGCGGCCGGACGCGAGTCCTCACCGACCCTGGACGGCCACCTGGTCGAGAGCGACATCGTGCAGCGGGCCCGACCGGGACTGGTCTTCGACGTTCAGCACAATCCCCGTGTCGTCCGACCACTGGTGGAGATGACGCACTGCAGTTCCTATGCTGTCGCGCCGCTGACCCTGCACGGTTCCGTCGTCGGGCTGGTGCACGGCGACTACTACTTCCAGCGGCGCGAAGCCGACGCCACCGCGCGGGCGATGCTCGCGGTCTTCGCCGCCGGGTTGGGCCACGCACTGGCCGGTGCGAGCTTGCTCGACGGCGTAACCGCCCTGCGCAGTGGACTGGATCGGCTGACCGGCCACGCGGCCGGTGGTTGCCTGCCCCAGGGTCAGGCGCTCTCGTCGCGCGAAGTCGAAGTGGTCGAATTGCTCGCGGCGGGCCGAGCGAATCGTCAGATCGCGCGCGACCTGGCGATTTCCGAGGCGACGGTCAAGACTCACATCACCCATATCCTGCGCAAACTCGGTGCGGCGAACCGCGCCGAAGCTGTCGCGTACTGGCTGCGCGGCAGTACCGTCCACTGAGTCGGCGTTGCCGGAAACCCGTTCGTAATGCTTACATAATATATAGTGCAAGTAATGGTGCGGGCAGGTCTGCTGTCCTCGCACCCCCGTGAGAGGACAGTCCATGGCCGACACCATCGTCGAGCAACTGGCCCGGTTCACCACCGGCGCGAACTACGACACCCTTCCGCCCGAGGCCGTCGACGAAGCCAAGCGCTTGCTGCTCGACGCGATGGGCTGCGCGCTCGGCGCCGTCGAGGAACCCAAGGGCAAGATCGGTATCCAGTACGGCAAGCTCACCGGCGGCACAGACGGCGACGCCACCATCATTGGCACCGACGACCGGGTGTCGATCTTCGGCGCCTCCTTCGCCAACGGCGAACTGATCAATGCCCTGGACTTCGACGCGGTGCTGCCGCCGGGCCACGTCTCGCCCTACGTCCTGCCGACCACGATGGCCATGGCCGAGAGCCGTGGCCGATCCGGCCGAGAGGTGCTCGCCGCCGTCGCGCTCTCGCACGAGATGTCCTACCGCTTCTACAAGTCGATGGATTACCTGCGCGACGTCCAGAACGATTCGATGGATCTGTCGCCGGTGATCGGCTACAGCGTCACCGTCTTCGGCGGTACCGCGGCCGCGGGCAAATTGGCGGGGCAATCCACCGAGACCTTGGCCAACGCGCTGGGCATCGCCGCCGCCACCGCCCCGGTGAACTCGATGCGGCCGTGGATCAAGCACGCTCCCAGTTCCACCCTCAAGTACCTGCTCGCGGGCACGTTGACCCAGGCCAGCCTGACCGCGGTCTTCATGGCCGAGCTCGGTCACACCGGTGACCTGGAGATCCTCGACGACGCCGAGGTCGGTTTCCGCAAGTACATCGGCACCCGCCGGTGGGAACCGCAGAACCTCACCGACGCGCTCGGCACCGAATGGCGGTTCCTGGCCGAACAGTCCTACAAGCCCTACCCGCACTGCCGGATCCTGCACGCGCCGCTGCACGCGCTCACCGAGATCCTCGAGACCAACGACATCCGGCCCGAGGAGATCGACGCCATCCGCTGCTGGGGTGAGGCCGCGGTGATGCACCCGTTGTGGCAGAGCCGGGTCATCGAGAAGACCCACGACGCGCAGTTCGACATCGCGCACGGTCTGTCGGTCGGCGCGCACCGGGTCACGCCGAGCCGGGCTTGGCACGCACCGGAACTCGTGTTCAGCGACTCGGTGCTCGGCCTGATGGACAAGGTCACCTTCGCGCCGCACCCGGACTACTTCAAGGCACTGTCCGCGCATCCTTCGGCACGCCCGACCAAGGTCGAGGTCGACGCGCGGGGCACCACTTTCGTCGCGGAGCGGACCTATCCCAAGGGCAGTCCCTCCCCCGATCCGAGCACCAGGATGACCACTGACGAACTGGTCGCCAAGTTCCGGATCAACGCCCGAGATGTGCTGTCCGAGAATAGAATCGATCAGGTCGTCGAGACGGTGCTCGGGGTGGACAAGGTCGACGATTTCGGCACTGTGATGCGTCTGCTCGCTCCGAACAGCAGGCAGGTCTGAGAATCAGGCACGAAAAGCCCCGCCCGCCCCCTACGCGTGCGGGGCTTTCCGCGTACCGGCCGCCCCCTTCATCGGCCGATGCTGTCGACAGTAGCCAGGACAGCAGAAGGGGCATGTCCAATATTCTGGACATTCCCCTGGTCGACCGGTCACGCGATGCGTAGTGCTCTGATCCGGTTGTAGAGCGTCGATCGGCTCACGCCCAGCGCACGCGCGGCCTGCAACTTGTTGCCACCCGCGGCCTCGAGGGCCGCCATGATGACTTCCCGTTCGGCTTCCCGAATCGGCGATCCGGGTACCTGGCCACCGCGGTGCGAGGCGGGCAGGTCGGTGGGGATGATGTCGCCTGCCGATCGGGTACTCGCCACTAGTTCCACGACGCGGCGCAGTTCGGCGAGATTGCCACGCCACGGTTGCGAGGCCAGCACCCGCATCGTCTCGGCGGTGAACCGGGTCCTGGTGTGGCCGGTGACCTCGGTCAGCATCTGCTGGGCCAGGCCCGGCACCTCGTGCCTGCGTCGGCGCAACGGGACCAGTTCCCGTCGGTCGTTGCACAGCGCGGGCAGGGGGGCGTGCACCGCGTCGAGGTGCTCGCCCGGCGTCGAGGTGAGCACGACTTCGCGGGAGGTTTCCCGTAGCCGCTGGGCGAGCAGCGCGGTAAGTTGCTCGGAAAGCAGCTGGATGTTCTCGATGATCACCGGCGGGCCGTCGGCCGCCAGTGTCTCGCCGAGCTGAGCGGCCCACGCAGTGTCACCGATGAGCACGATGTCGGTCGCGTCGAGCGTGCGAGCCGCGGGGCCGACCAGACCAAGCGCTTCGGTGGTTCGGCCGGTCCCCGCCTCGCCGACCACGAGCAGCGGCCACAGCGGCATCCGGTCCGAGGCCACCCTGGCACGTCGAACACCGGACTCCTGGGTGATGTCGACGAGAACTCCGTCGGCTCCGTCGATCGATCGGCAGACCAATCGCACGGCGCGACCGGAGGTCAGCACGAGTTCCCGGCTGTCCTGTCCACCGACGGGCACGGCTTCGGCGCAGGCACGCAATGCGGCGTGGTCGGCCGGCTCGAGCAGGTCGACCGCGGCAGGTGTGGCCAGGACCAGCCCGTCACCGATGACGACGACGGCCCGGCCGCGGCGTCCCGCGGCGGCCTGGAAGGCGCTCATCAGTCTGCTGTGCGCACGGGGTGAGTCACGTTGGAGCCGCTCTTGGATATCGCGGACCATGCGGCGGGCCAACAGCGCCGACAACCGGTGGTCCGCACTGGTTTTCGCGCCGATCCCCAGCACGCCTTCGAGCCGACGGGTGACCGGATGGAAGATCGGATGCCCGTAGCAGGTGAATCCGCGAAACAGTGCCAGGTAGTGCTCGTCGGCCCGCACCAGCAGGCTGCGCCTGGTCTCGAGCGGGGTGCCGAGCGCATTGGTGCCGATGCGATCTTCACCGAGTTCGACGCCCGGCACGATGCCGATATCGGCGACGGCCCGCCGGATCGATCGGGCGGCGCCGTGGATGTCGATCACCCGGCCGGCCTGATCGGCGAGCACCAGCGCCACCGGGGTGCCTTCGAGCTCACTCGCGACGCGCCGCAGGACCGGACTCGCCGCGCGACCCAGGAAGCTGTCGGTGCTTCTGGTCGCGAGGTCGAACGGCGGCATCGCGTCTTCACGGATGCCGTTGAGCCGCGATCGGGCCCACGCCGACTCGATGTCCGGTCGAGTCGAATCCCGGTAAGCCTGCAACACAGTCATGGATACTCAACACCACCTTGTCCCGGCCGCCTGAACATGCGGTCGATGCCCAGTCCCCTGTGACCGAGCGCACTTGTATTTTATACACAATATCTGCTTGGTTCCTCGGCTTTTGCCGTGATGCCTGGCATTTTCTGGTGACGTGGGAAGGATTTCTCCCAGGCACAGCGCCGCCGCCGGGCATATCGTGGAGAAATGACCGAGAGAGCGCCTCACCTTCGCGAGCTGGGTGGATTCCTCAAAGCGCGGCGTGCCGAGCTCAGCCCGGAGGATGTGGGTTTGAGCGTGCACAGCGCCGCCGCGCGCCGGGTCGCAGGTTTGCGCCGCGAGGAGGTGGCGGACCTGGCCGCGATCAGCCACGACTACTACACCCGGATCGAGCAGGGCCGTCTCGCACCGTCGGAGCCGGTCCTCGACGCGTTGGTGCGCGTTCTGCGCCTCGACGACGCCCAGCGCGACTACGCGGAGAACTTGGTTCGCCGTTCCGATCGCCGACCGGCCAAACGAGGCCAGAAAACTGTGCGCCCTCAGCTGCAGCGACTGCTCGACCAGCTCACCGAAACCCCAGCCCTGGTGTTCGGGCGCTATCTCGATATCCTCGCCTGGAATCACCTGGCGGCGGCGTTGATCACCGACTTCGGCCGGATGACTCCGCGACAGCGCAACTATGTGCGGATGGTCTTCACCGATCCGGCGATGCGCACCCTCTACGACGACTGGGAGAGCGTCGCGCGCACGTGCGTCGCCATCCTCCGCATGGATGCCGCGGCCAATCCGACCGACCCCCAGCTCACCGCGCTGGTCGGTGAACTGTCCATCGCCGACGAGCAGTTCCGGCAGTGGTGGGCGGCGCGCAATGTGGCCCGGCAGGAGTTCGGCTCGAAGACACTCAACCACCCGGATGTCGGCGAGATGACCCTGAACTGGGACACTTTCAGCTCGTCGGGCGATTCGGAACAGCAGCTCGTCCTCTGGTCGGCCGAGCCCGGCACGACGTCTCATGAGAAGTTGCGGATCCTCACCTCATGGTCGGCGCCGGTCCCGGAACAGGCCCCGGCGGACCACCCGAACTAGCCCTTTCGAACGAACCGGACCCGCCCTCCGGTCATAACACAGTAACGGTTTTAATATATTATGCGTAATTATCCTGCGGACTCGGCCCGCAATCCCCAGCCCCCCGCAGAGCAAGAACCGCCGACGCCTGTCCGCATCATCGTCCACGAACTCCTCGACTACTTCGGGAGATGCGGCGCCTGCGGCTACCCGGCCTCGGCTTCGAGAGTGATCAAGCACTTCGGCGAAGGCTCCATCCAGCACGAGGTGATAGCCACCTGCGGTCTCCCCTGCGGCTGGCGCGCCCCTGTGTCGATGCGCCGGATGACGGGCTCCCCGTGAACACTGTCCGAATTCCTGGACACTCCTCGCGCTCGAACGTTCCTACATTCGAACGACCCGGGAGGTAGCGCCCGGGCACCGCGGAATCCCGCGGCCAGTCGGGAACTGCGCTCGCGCGCCGGAAGGAACGTCGATGACGACATCCAACAAGGGGACCACAGGTTTCGCCGCACGGACCAAGAAGGCGGCAGTCGCAGTCGCGACCGTCCTGCTGAGCGCGGGGGCGATGCCCCCGGCAGCGGCCGGGCCTGTCGACAACCCCCGGTTCCTCCTTGTGGGTGGCACAGTCAGCGGTGACGTGACCGTGTTGCGTGTGGAACCGGGCGGCGGACTGACGAAAGTGGGCCAGACACCCGTCGGTCTCGGCGTCATGTCCCTGGCGCTCGCACCGAACGGGCGCCACGTCTACGTCACCCAGGCGGGTGAACAGCGGGTCAGCGGATTTCAGATCGACTATGCGGGCGCTCTTCGCCCGATCCCCGGGGCTGCGGTCGATATCGGTGGCGGCGTTCCGATCACCTCGACCCTGTCCGCGGACGGCAGTCTGCTGTTCGTCGCCGTCGGCGGAGTGCCCGGGCACATCAGGACCTACTCGGTCGACCCGTCCGGCGCGCTTACGCAGATCGCTTCGATCTCCGTACCAGGGTTCAGCGCTATCCCGATGATCCGGATCGACCCGGACGGCCGATTCCTGCGCTTCGTCAGCCCCTTCGACAGCCTGATCTCCAGCTTCTCGATCGAACCCGATGGTGAACTCACTCCGATCGGCGCTCCGGTGTCCGGCGGTGCGCTGCCGGTGAATCCCGGCTACACCCCGGACGGCCGTTTCGTCTATGTGAGCAACGAGTTGGGCGGCAACATCTCCGGCTACTCGATCGGCTGGGACGGCCATCTCACTCCCACGCCCGGGTCACCGTATGCCAGTGCGCTGATGCCACATGGAGCCGAGGTCACCGCCGACGGCGCGCGAGTCTACGTGCCCGTGGTCGCCGGCGGTGGTGTGGCCGGGTACTCGATCGGCGAGGACGGCGCCCTGGCAGCCCTCCCTGGTTCGCCCTATCCGGCGCCTCCCGGTTCCGGCCCCGGCACGCTGGTGCTCAGCGACGACGAGCGGCACGTCTACGCCGCCGACGTGCTGACCACGGGAATCACCACCCGGGTACATACCTACGACGTGCGACCCGACGGGACTTTGGCCCTGTCCGCCTTGCCGTCGGTGGACACCGGCACCGTCCTGGGCGACGGACCGATCATGGTGCTCACGCCTTGACCATCAGATATATTATATTTCAAACAGTCCGCAGTGGGTGAAGGAGTAGCGCGATGCAGATGCCGGGTCATTTCGAGGATTCCCTGGTGGTACACGCGTGAGCGGGCAGCCGCTGGCGGGTCTGCGCGTCGTCGAGTTCGCCAGTTTCGTGGCAGGACCGTCGGCGGGGATGACCCTCGCCCAGCTCGGCGCGCAGGTCATCCGGGTCGACCCGCTCGGCGGCGGGCCCGACTACCGCCGGTGGCCGGTCGCCAAGAGCAACGGTGAGAGCCTGTACTGGAATTCACTCAATCGCGGTAAGCAGTCGATCGCCGTCGACGTGCGCAGCGAGCAGGGTCGGGAACTCGTCCTGGCGCTGGCGACCGCCCCGGGCAAGGATGCCGGGATCGTTGTCGACAACGCGGTCGGGCGTCCGTGGTTCTCCTACGAGGCGCTCGCTGATCTGCGAGCCGATGTGATCAAAGTGCACATCGGTGGTCAGCCGGGTGGCGGTCCCGCGGTGGACTACACGGTCAACACCGAGGCCGGCGTCACCGATCTCACCGGGCCCGCCGATTCTCGTACGCCGGTGAATCATGTGCTGCCCGCGTGGGATCTGGTCGCGGGGATGACCGCGACCACCGCGCTGCTCGCCGCGCTGCACCGCCGGGAACGGTCCGGCGAGGGCGCGCACCTGCAGATCGCGCTGGCCGATGTCGCCCTGGCCGGCGTCGCGAATCTGGGGTGGCTCAGCGAGGTTCGGGAACGCGGCGACCGCCCGCGCCACGGCAACTACATGTACGGCTCGTTCGGCGCCGACTTCGTCACCGCCGACGATGGACGAGTCATGGTGGTAGCGCTCACGCCGCGTCAGTGGCAGGCGTTGTGCACGGCGACCGAGACGACGAAGGTGATCACCTCGCTCGAACAGACCCTCGGGGTGGACTTCGCCGACGAAGCGCACAGGTACATCCACCGTGAGACGATTGCGGCGGTGATGCGGCCGTGGTTCGCCCGGCTGCCCCTCGATGCCGTGGGCGCGGCGCTCACCGAAGCCGGCGTGCTGTGGAGCCGATACCGCCAGATGAGCGATGTGGTGGCCGATTTCGAGGCGGGAATCGGCAGCCGGGTGCTGACCGAAGTCAGCCAACCCGGTATCGGGCCCGTCATCTCGGCACACAGCCCGATCCGTGAGAACAGCGAGTACGGACCGGTGCGCCCAGCCGCAGCCCTTGGCGCCGATACCGATCAGGTCTTCGCCGAAATCCTCGGTCTCAACGACAGCGAGCTCGGTAAGCTGCGTTCGGCGGGAGTGCTCGGGACCACCGAATAGGGTTGCGGCCCTGCGCTCTCT
>NZ_BDBI01000011.1 GCF_001612905.1 Nocardia ignorata NBRC 108230
GCGCCACGGCGGACGCACCAGCGCGAGCCCGTCGTCCTGCGGCTCGATCATGCGCAGCCACCCGACCTGCTCGTGCTCGACGTAACCGGTCATCGACAACACCGGCGCGAAGGGCACGTCTTCGGCGGTGAGCCGCTTCTCCCACTCCGCGAACGAGCGCTGTTCGAACTCGGCCTCGACGATCTGGGCGAGCTCGAAATAGTTCGCCTCACGCGGGCGATATTCGGCGAAGCGCGGGTCGACGGCCAGATCGGCGCGATCCATCGCCCGGCACAGGGACTGCCAGAACTTCTGCGACGAGGAGAGATGCACAGCGATGTACTCGCCTGTGGCGGTCGGCGCGCAGAAATTCTGCGCCTGCGGGTGCCTGCTGCGCCGAGTCGGGTCGGCGCCGAGTTCGAAAGCCTGGGTGATGCCGTCGGTGACGAGCACACTGACGGCCTCCATGATCGAGGTCTCCACGTGCTGCGGTTCCCCGGTGCGGTACCGGCCGACCAGCGCGGCGAGCACGCCCGCGGCCGTGCTCAGCCCGGTGACCAGGTCGGCGCTCAACCCGCCGGTGAGCTGGGGACGGCCCTCGTCGCCGAGCAGCGAATACAGGCCGCCGAAGGCTTGCCCGATGGTGTCGTAGGCCGGCCGGGCTGCGAGCGGGCCGCCCGCACCGAAACCGGTGACCGAGCCGTAGACGATGTCCGGGCGTAGCTCGCGACAGACCTCGGGGCCAAGGCCCATCGCAGCCACCTTGCCGGGGCGCATGTTCTCGAGCACCACGTCGAAACGCGGGATCAGCGCCTTCACCAGGGCGATGCCCTCGGGCTGCTTGAGGTCGACGGCCAGGCTGCGCTTGCCGGTGTTGTACTGACGGAAGTACGGGCTGGCGTCGTTCTGGTGACGGCGGAAGTCCTCGCCCACGACGGGCCGCTCCACCTTCACGACTTCGGCACCGAGGGCGCACAACATGGAGGTGGCGAACGGGAGCGAGATGTAGCCCCCGATCTCCAGGATCCGGATTCCGTCGAGCGGCCTGTGCTGCATAGCCTGTCTCCCTCTAGTCACGTGCTCATATTATATATTATCGCTGCATCGCGGTGTCATGGGTCACATCCGGCGAAGGTCGATCGGCGCACGACGGCAACCGACAGAATAGACACAGTGGCGGTGAGCACAGCAGCCCTGGCCTGTGCGCTAAGTTATATCATATACTTTACATGAGCCGGGTCACATGGCACCGACGGAGCGCCGCGCGCTAAACCACCGCTGACCAGGGATTTTCCCACCCGGACACAATCGCCGACGAGGACGATAGGTCTACCCCATGAGTGTTCAGACAGAGTTGTGGCAGGGACAGTTCGACAAGCTGTTCATCGGCGGGGGGTGGGTGAATCCGGCAACGCAGCGCACGTTCGAGGTGGTCTCCCCCGCCACCGAGGAACCCCTCGCCCGCATAGCCGAGGGCAGCGAGGCCGACATCGACGCTGCTGTCGCTGCCGCCCGCGCCGCCTTCGATCGCGGCCCGTGGCCTCGGATGGAACTCGCCGAGCGGATCGCGGTGCTCACCCGGGTGAGCGAGATTCTCGCGGACCGGCAGGACGAGGTCGCTCGCCTGATCAGCGCCGAGATGGGGTGTCCGATCACGCTGTCGACGCGGATGCAGTCGATGGGGACCCGGATGCTGCTCGACGCGTTCATCGAGCTGGCTCCGCGATACCAGTGGTCCGATATCCGCCGCTCGGTCACCGGCAACGCACTCGTCACGCGCGAACCTGTCGGGGTCGTGGCCGCGGTGGTGCCGTGGAACGCGCCGCTGCAGATCGCGATCATCAAGTTGGCGCCCGCGCTGCTGGCCGGATGCACCGCTGTGCTGAAGCCGTCACCGGAGACCGCGATGTCGGCGTATCTGCTCGCCGAGATCTTCGAACAGGCCGGTCTGCCCGACGGCGTGGTGAACATCGTCGTCGCCGGGCGCGAGGTCAGTGAGCACCTGGTCCGCCATCCCGGTGTCGACAAGGTCTCGTTCACCGGCTCGACGGCCGCGGGCCGCCGAATCGCCGCCATCTGCGGGCAGGACCTGCGCCGCGTCACCCTCGAGCTCGGTGGGAAGTCGGCCGCGGTACTGCTGGACGACGCCGACCTCGACGCGGTGGTGCCGGTGATCCGGGCGCTGTCGCTGCGCAACACCGGCCAGGTGTGCAGCAACAAGACTCGCATCGTGGTGGCCCGTTCGCTGCGCGACGAGCTCTACGACCGGTTGCGCGACATGGTCGGGTCGATGCCGATCGGTGACCCGTTCGATCCGGCGACCGAGGTCGGCCCGCTGGTGACCAGCGCCCAGCGCGAACGCGTGGAGAGCTATATCGCGCAGGCCCGGTCCGAGGGCACCCAGGTGCTCGTCGGCGGTGGCAGGCCCGAAGGTTTGGACCGAGGTTGGTACGTCGAGCCGACGATCTTCGGCGACGTCGATCCCAACGCGCGGATCGCACAGGAGGAGGTGTTCGGTCCGGTACTGACCGTGCACACCTTCGATACCGAAGCCGAGGCGATCGATATCGCCAACAACTCCGACTACGGCCTCAACGGTTCGGTCTTCGCTGCCGATCCCGCCCACGCGCTGGCGGTCGCACGCCACATCCGCACCGGCACTGTCGAAGTCAACGGAACCCCCGCCGGCTTCTTCGCCCCACTCGGTGGCTTCAAGAACAGCGGCATCGGCCGCGAAGCCGGACTCGAAGGCTTCGACGCCTACATCGAATGCAAGTCCTACGGCCTGCCGCAGCCCCTGCTCGACACGCTGGCCTGACGCCCCTCACTTTCCGAAAGGTTCTCCATGCCTTCCCTACCCCCGTTGGAAGCCGCCGTCGCCCGGCTGGTCACCGATCTGGAGTACGACTCGATCCCGGCCGACGCGCTGGCCGGCGCCCGTCGACTCATGCAAGACCAGCTGGCGGTGCAGATCGGCTGCGCATCCCTGCCATGGAGCCGGGCGGTGCTCGAGCTGACCAAGGCCTCGCACGCACCCGGCTCGGCCCACGTCACGGCGTCAGGTGACGAAATGAGCGCCGCCGATGCCGCTTTCGTCAACGCGACGTACGGTCACGGCTTCGAGTACGACGACGCTCACCGATCCAGCTCCAGCCACCCCGGCAGTGCGGTGGTCTCCGCGGCTGTCGCCGTCGGCGAGGAGCTCGGTGCCTCGATGTCGGAGGTCATCACCGGCATCGTCGCCGGATACGAGGCCTACACCCGGATCGGCATGCTGGCCGCGCCGCAGCTGCTCGAGCGCGGGTTCCATCCGCACGGGGTGTTGTCGGCGTTCGGTGCCGCCGCCGTCGTCGCGAAGATGCGTGGATTCGATGCCGAGCGCACGATCCACGCGCTGTCGATCGCGATGAGCCACAGCTCGGGAACCACCGAGTACACCTCGACCGGCGGCTCGGTGAAACGGCTGCATTCGGGGATCGGTACCCGCAACGGGATTCGCGCCGCGGAGATGGCGGCGGCGGGCATCACCGGTCCGACCACCTTCCTCAGCGGCGGCAAGGGTTTCTACCGCACCTTCGTCGGACGCCCGGTCGCCGAGGACGCCGCCGAATTGCTCGACCCGACAGCCTCTTTCGAGATCACCCGGGTGTGGATCAAGCCCTACTGCTGCTGCGGCATCAACCACGCCTACATCGACGGCGCCCAGCAGCTCACCGCGCGGGCCGCCGAGGTCGAGTCCGTTCGGCTCGGCATCCAGTCCGGCGGCGACGTGATCATCGGCAACCAGAACGCCAACGCCTACGCCCCGCAGATCATCGAGCACCTGCAATACAGCCTGCCTTTCCAGTTCGCCTTGGCGATCCTGGGCCGTGGCAACGGTTTCCGCGCACATCACGACTACATGGCCGGGCGCCTGGACCTCAGCGAAGGCAGTGAGGTCGCCGAGATGGCACGCCGGGTGAAGATCGAGGTCGACCCCGAGCTCGACGCCGAATACGCGGGACGCTGGATCGCCGATATCACGGTCACCTACCGCGACGGATCCACCGAGCACGTCTTCGTCGACAACCCACGCGGCACCGCCGAGAACCCGATGACGCAGACCGACCTGGACGCCAAGTTCCGCGACCTCACCGTCGCCGATCTGGGTGCCGAACGCAGCGAGGCCTTGCTGACTGCGATCAACTCCGGGGATCCGGCCACCCCGGTCGTTGAGTTCGCCGCGCTGTTGCGCGTCTGACCCACCGCAAAAAGCCTGGCCCGACTCGGATTCGAGTCGGGCCAGGCTTTTCACATATCAGGGCATCAAGTACAAGCGTTCGTTCGGCAGACGTGGCAGGTCTGCGTAGTGCGCGGCTGCGACCGTGATGTCACAGAGATGGCGGCCGGCCACATCCTGGACGAAAACCAGCGCTGCCGTCAGACACGCCACGAATTCCATTCGGATGGTGGCGAATTGGACCATCAATCGAATATCGGGTTCGTGGGGACATGGTGATCGCTTGTCAGATTTCATCGGGTGTCGACCTGCTTGTACTCGTCGTTCCGAATGACTGTGCCCCGGCGGGCCTGTTCGGTGCGCCGGGGCACAGTCGGTGCCTGAACGGTGATCAGGCGGTCTCGAAAGTGGCGGCCATACCTTGGCCGCCACCGATGCACATGGTGGCAAGACCACGGCCACCACCACGTCGGCGCAGTTCGTGCAGCAAGGTGGTGACCATGCGCACGCCCGTGGCGCCGATGGGGTGGCCGAGTGAAATGCCGGAACCGTTGACATTGAGCCGGTCGTGATCGCGCCAGCCCCAGCCCTCGAGGACACCGAGGACCTGCACCGCGAACGCCTCGTTGACTTCGACCAGATCCATCGAGTCGAGCAGCGGGACGGTGTCGGTGCCCTGGCGGGCGGCAAGTTTCGCTACGGCGGGCACCGGCCCGATACCCATGCGGGAGGGCTCGCAACCCGCGGCGGCCCACCCGGTCAGGTAGCCGATCGGCTCGAGGCCGAGCGCGTCGAGCTGGTCTTCGGCGACGACGAGAAGCCCTGCGGCAGCATCGTTCTGCTGGCTGGAGTTGCCCGCGGTGACGGTGCCGTCGGGCATGATCGTGCGCAGCTTCGACAGGGTCTGCGGCGTGGAATCCGGGCGGATCCCCTCGTCGGCGCCGAACACCACCGGGTCACCCTTGCGCTGCGGCACGGTCACCGGAACCACCTCGTCGGCGAATCGTCCCTCCGCCCAAGCGGCGGCCGCCCGCTGGTGGCTTCGCGCGGCGAAGGAGTCGGCCTCCTCGCGCATCAGACCGTAGTCCTTTGCGAGGTTTTCGGCCGTCTCGATCATTCCGGAGATCTCGCCGAACCGGGCCACCGGCTGGGAGCGCTCGCGGCCGCGGTCGAGCCGGTCGAACAGCTGCACGGTGCCCGCGCGGGCACCCCAGCGCGTGCTGGTCGAGTAGTACTCGATGCGGCTCATCGACTCGACACCACCGGCGAGCACCACATCGGCGGCGCCGGTCTGCACCATCATCGCCGAGGTGGCCAGGGCCTGCAGGCCACCGCCGCAGCGGCGGTCGAGCTGCATGCCGGGCACGGTGATCGGCAGTCCGGCGTGCAGCGCCAGCCAGCGACCCACGCACGGCACTTCGGAGTTGGCGTAGGACTGGGCGAACACGACATCGTCGATGCGTTCGGGGTCGATCCCGGAACGCTCGATCACCGCGTTCACCACGGTGGCGCCCAGGTCCTCGACTGGTACGTCACGCAGGGAACCACCGAAAGTACCGACGGGGGTGCGGGTGGGCGCGACGATCGCGGCCCGGCGCAGGGTTGACATCCATCGACTCCGATCAGATCGCGTTGCGCGCGATGAGCTGTGCGGCAATGACATTGCGCTGGATCTCGTTGGTGCCCTCACCGACGATCATCAGCGGCGCGTCGCGGAAGTAGCGCTCCACGTCGTATTCCTTGGAGTAGCCATAGCCACCGTGCACGCGGATCGCATCGAGCGCGATCTGCATCGCGGTCTCGGACGCGAACAGCTTGGCCATGCCCGCTTCCATATCGGCACGCACGCCGGCGTCCAGTTTCTGGGCGGCGTCGAGGGTCAGCAGGCGGGCGGCGCGTTGCTTGGTCGCCATGTCGGCCAGCAGATTGCCGACGGACTGGTGCTTCCAGATCGGCTTGCCGAAGGACTCGCGTTCCTGCGCGTAGCGCACCGCGGCGTCGAGTGCGGCCTGCCCGACACCGAGCGCGCGTGAGGCGACCTGGATACGCCCGACCTCGAGGCCGCGCATCATGTGGCTCCAGCCCAGGTTCGGCACGCCGCCGAGGATGGCGTCGTCACCGACCTTGCGACCGTCGAACACCAACTCGCAGGCCTCCACGCCGCGGTAGCCGAGCTTGGGCAGCTTCTTGGAGATGATCATCCCGTCACCGGGTTCCACCAGGATCACGCTCATGCCCTTGTGGGCGGGCGTGGCGTCGCGATCGGTGATACACAGCAGACCGATCAGCCCCGAGTGCGCGGCGTTGGAGATCCAGGTCTTGGAGCCGGTGATGGACCACTGGTCGCCGTCGCGCACGGCGACGGTGCGCATGGCCTGCAGGTCACTGCCGCCCGCGGGCTCGGTGAGGGCCATCGTGGCCCGGATCGCACCCTCGGCCATCTTCGGCAGGTACTTCGACTTCTGCTCCGGTGTGCCGAAGGTCTTGATGAGGTAGGTGATCACCGAGTGGCCACCGATAGCGCCCGCCAGGCTCATCCAGCCGCGCGCCAGTTGCTCGGTGACACCGGCGAAGCAGGCGGTGCTCACGTCCACACCACCGAATTCGGCGGGCGCGAGCAGGCCGAAGAAGCCGAGCTTCTTCATCTCCTCGATGAACTCCTCGGGATAGACATCGTCTTCCTCGAACTCGCGCACGCGGTTCTTGACCCGCTGGTCGACGAAGTCGGCGACCAGATCGACCATCTGCTGCTCATCGGCTGTGAGGCTCATGCCTACCCTTCCCTAGTTCACGCATAAAATATTATATCATTTCCAGAAGCCGCGCGATTCAAGCATGTGCACCGCCCGGTCACCACCGTGCAGGAAGTGCTCCTCAGTGACTGCCCGAGCCGTGTCCGCGTCCCGCGCGCGCAGCGCGGCGAGGATCTCGCGGTGATCGCGGTCGGCGGTGTCGGACCAGTCGTCGTGCGTCTCGTAGAAACCGTGCGGACCGGCGCTGCCGAGCACCTTGAGTTCGGTGAGCAGTCGCCGGGATCCACTCGCGCGGTTGATCATCCGGTGGAATTCGAAGTTCAGCGACTCGCGGTCCCGGCTCGACGCGGTCGGCATCCGATCCAGGATCACGCCGAGCGCGTCGAGCGAGGAGATGCCGATCCGCTCGGCCGCGCGAGCGGCGGCCAGCCCGGACACCACGCCGAGCAACCAGTAGTGGTCGCGGACATCATCGCGCGTCATCGGAGCGACGAACGCGCCACGCCGGGGCGGCATGTCGACGATGCTCTCCAGTTCCAGGGCGATCAGCGCCTCGCGCACCGGCAGCTTGCTGATACCGAGCGAATCCGCGATCTCGTCCTGGTCGATCTTGTCGCCCGGACGCAGCTCGCCCGCGAAGATCCGCCGCCGGATCTCCTGTACGGCGCTGGTTTTCAGGCTGGTCGGCGGCGTGACGCGCGGCAGGTCCATCAGGTCTCGCTCGGCTGAGGGACCCGGGGAGCGAACTCGGCCCGGATCGCGTCGGTGTGCGCGCCGAGTTCGGGCACCGAACCGTTGGTCACCGGCCAGTCCCTTGCCGTGCCCGGCGGCAGCAAGGCCGGTACCGGGCCGGACGGGGTGCCGATCTCGCGCCACCGGCCGCGTTCTCGCAGCTGGGGATGCTCGGCGAGCTCGCGCACGCCGTTGAGCCGCGCGTTTCCGATACCCGCTTTGTCGGCGGCGTCCTGAACCTCGGCGAGACTCTTTGCTGCGCACCACTTTTCGACAATGGCGTCGACTTCGCCGCGACGCGCGACCCGGTCGTCGTTGTGTAGATAGCGCGGATCTTCGGCGAGTTCGGGGCAGCCCATGAGCACGGTCATCCGCCGCCACTCCCGATCGCTGGTCGTGCCGAGAACCGCGGTCTGCCCGTCCGAGGTCGGATACGCGCCGTACGGGGCGATCATCGGCGAACCCATACCGACCGGCACCGGCTCCGTGCCCGCGTGCAGCACCTGGTTGAGCGCGAAGCCCATCATCTCCGAGACCACATCGAGCATCGCGACCGGCACGACCGCGCCGCGGCCTGTGCGCTCACGGTCGTAGAGCGCGGCCAGGACCGCCGAATACGAGTACAGCGCGGTACCGATATCGGCCACGGGGATGCCGGGCTTGGCCGGCTGTCCGGGAACGCCGGTGATCGCACACGAACCCGCCTCGGCCTGGATCAGCAGGTCGTAGGCACGTTTGTGGTCGAGCGGACCGCCACGGCCGTAGCCGGAGATGTCGACGATGATCAGCCGCGGAAACCGGCGCGTCAGCTCCTCGACACCGAGCCCGAGCCGATCCAGCGCGCCCGGGCCCAGATTGCTGACCAGCACATCGGCCCCCGCCAGCATCGCTTCGAGGACCGCCAGGTCATCGGCGGCGCGCAGATCCAGCGCCGCCGATTCCTTGCCGTGGTTGAGCCAGGTGAAATGCGCCGACAGGCCACCGACAACCGTGTCGTAATGCCGGGTCGAGTCGCCGTATCCCGGCTGCTCGACCTTGATCACCCTGGCGCCGAGGTCGGCGAGGTGCCGGGTACACAGCGGGGCGGCGATGGCCTGTTCGAGGCCGATCACCGTCACCCCGGACAGCGGAGCGCGCATGGGTTCGGTGCTCATGAGAACTTGGGCTCCCGCTTCTCACGGTGTGAGCCGACGCCCTCGACGACATCGGGGCCGCCGAAGTGGTAGAACTCGAGGCCCAGAGAGGCGTCGAAGATCGGCATGGCCTGCCGGTACCAGCCGTTGAGTGCCATCTTGGTGCCCTGGATGCCTGCCCGCGAACCGGCGGCCAGCTTCTGCGCGATCTCCATGGCACGGTCCTGCACCTGGTCGTCGTCGACGCACAGCGACACCATGCCGATGCGCTCGGCCTCCTCGCCGGTGAGGACCTCGTTGGTCAGCAGGTGGTACTTGGCCTTGGCCATCGAGGTGAGCAGCGGCCAGCAGATCGCGGCGTGATCGCCCGCGGCCACGCCGAGGCGCACATGGCCGTCGACGATCTTGGCGCGGCGGCCCGCCACCGAGATGTCGGCGAGCAGAGCCGCCACCAGACCGGCGCCCGCGGCGGGACCGTTGATGGCGGAAATGATCGGCTGGGGCACCTCGATGATGTTGCGCACCAGGTCCCGTGCCTCCCGCATCACCCGTGTCCGCGAGGTGTAGTCACCGATCATGGCCTCGACCAGGTCGAAGCTGCCGCCTGCGGAGAAGGCCCGCTCCCCCGCACCTCGGATGACGACGGCGCGGACCGATTCGTCGAGGGCGATCACCGGCCAGATGTCGGCGAGGTGCCGATGTGCCTCGGCGCCGACGGAATTCAGGTTCGGGCCGTCGAGCACGATCCGCAGCACGCCCTCGGCGGGGCGGTCGATCGTCAACGACGAGAACTCCTCGTAACCGGGCACTTGTTGTCCTTTCATTCGCTGATCGACACCGCGTCGGCGCCGGTGGTGACCGCGGCGGTCGTCCACCGGGTCAGGATGTCGTCGAGGTCGCCGAGTCCGGTGGGCGGACACGATGGAGTGCGGGCCGGGGTCCGGTCGAAGCGCGGCGCGGGGGCGGGGTGCAGCACTCCCGAAACCCTCTGGAACACACCACGTTCCACGTTATGGGGATCTTCGGCGGCCTCGTCGAAGGTGAGTACCGGCGACACGCAGGCATCGGTGCCCCGGTATACCTGCCACCACTCGTCGCGCGTCCGCTTCGACACCGCTGCGGCGATGAGTTCGCGCAGTCTCGGCCACTGTTCGCGGTCGTCCTGGCCCGGCCAGCTGGTGGTGTCGACATCGAGGCGGTTCAGGAACTCACGGTAGAAGTCGGGTTCGAGCGCACCGACCGCCAGATACCGCCCGTCCGCACACCGGTAGGTGTCGTAGAACGGGGCGCCGGAGTCGAGGAAGTTGGTTCCCGGCTCGTCGGAGTACAGCCCGGCGGCGCGCAAGCCCTGCAACTTGGCCGTCAACACGGCGACACCGTCTACCATCGCCGCATCGATGACCTGTCCACGCCCCGTGCGCCCGGCTTCCACCAGCGCGCAGGCGATGCCGAACGCGCCGATCGCCCCACCGCCGGCGTAGTCACCGAGCAGGTTGATCGGCGGCCGTGGCGCCCCGCCCTCGGAGGCGAGGGCGTGCAGGGCGCCGGACTGGGCGACATAGTTGATGTCGTGTCCGGCGTCCTTGGCGCGCGGACCGGTCTGGCCGTACCCGGTGAGCCGGACGTAGACCAGGCGGGGGTTGCGCGCGGTGGCGACCTCGGGTCCCAGCCCCAGCCGTTCGGTGACACCGGGGCGATAGCCCTCGATGAACACGTCGGCCGAATCGGCAAGGCGCAAAACAGCTTCGCGCCCACCGGGGTCCTTGAGGTCCACCGCCACCGACCCGACGCCGCGGTTGACCACATCGGTCTCCTCGGTCAGGCCGACGGTCTGGCTCAATTCACGCGCCGAACGGTGCGGTGGCCGCACCACCCGGACCACGTCGGCGCCCATGTCGGCCAGCAGCATCGACACATAGGGCACCGGCCCCATGCCTGCCAGCACGACGACACGCACACCCGCCAACGGTCCCGTCATCGGTATTTCCCTCCTAGTAGGAACGCGGTAGGCCGAGCACCTGCTGGGAGATGTAGTTGCGCACCATCTCCTGGGAGAACGGCGCATTACGCAGCAGACGCACCTCCCGCCACAGCCGCTCGATGTGGTACTCCTTCGCGTAGGCGTACCCGCCGAGCGTGGAGAACGCGCGATCACACGCCTCGAAGCCGGCTTCGGCCCCGAGGTACTTGGCCGCTGCGGCCTCTGGACCACACGGCAGGCCGGCGTCGAACAGTTCCGCCGCGCGCATGATCATGCCCTCGGCGGCTTCCAGGCGGATCCAGGAATCGGCCAGCGGATGCGCCACGGCCTGGTTCTGGCCGATCGGGCGGTCGAAGACCACGCGGTTCTTGGCGTATTCGGCGCCGATCTCCAGCGCGGCGCGACCCAGGCCGACGCCTTCCATACCGACCACGATGCGCTCGGGGTTCAGTCCGTCGAGCAGGTAGTAGAAGCCCTTGTCGACCTCGCCGACGAGCCGGTCGTCGGAAACCTCGAGGTTGTCGATGAACAGTTCGTTGGTGTCGATGGCGGCGCGGCCGAGCTTGTCGATCTCACGGACCGTGACCCTCGAGCGGTCCATATCGGCGAGGAACAGCGACATGCCCCACAGCGGCTTGTCCTCCCGCCGCGGCGAGGTGCGGGCCAGCAGCAGGATCTTGTGCGCGTTCTGGGCGTTGGTGATGAACACCTTCTGCCCGTTGATCACCCAGCCGCCGTCGACCTTGGTCGCCTTGGTCTTGATACGCGAAGTGTCCACGCCCGCAGTGGGTTCGGTGACACCGAACGCCATCAGCAGCTCACCCGAGGCAAGCTTGGGCAGGTACTCGCGTTTCATCTCCTCCGAGCCGTACTTCACGATCGGCGCGGGCGGGAAGGCATAGAAGTGGATCGCCGAGCCACCGCTCATCCCGGCGCCGGAGGCCGAGATCTCGCCGAGCATCACGGCGGTCTCCTTCAGACCCAGGCCGATGCCGCCGTACTCCTCGGGGATCATCGCACCGAGCCAACCACCGGCGGCGAAGGCTTTCACGAAGTCCCAGGGGTATTCGTGTTTGTTGTCCTTGTCGAGCCAGTAGTTGTTGTCGAACTTGCGCGCGAGCTCGCGCGTGGCCTGTCGGACGACTTCGACGTTGTCGTCGGTCGCTGTAGCGGCAGTCATTGCTACTCCTTTTCGTCGCCCGTGGACACGGGGATCGCTTCGAGTGGGGTGGCGGGGTCGAGGGAGGACATGTCTCCGGTCGGTGCCCCGAGATACCGGGACCGAATGGCCCGGCGCATGATTTTTCCGTTCTTGGTCTTGGGCAGGCTCTCCACGACGACGACCGAGGGGGCGAACGAGCGTCCCGCGTTCCCGATCGCGGTGTCCTGCAGGTCTTCCGGGGCCTTACCGGTGGAACGCAGGACGGCGAAAGCGACCGCACGCTGGCCACGCAGCTCGTCGGGCACGCCGATCACGGCGACCTCGGCGATCCGGTTGTCGCGCAGCAGCGCCGCCTCGATCTCCGCGGGACCGACCCGGCGGCCCGACAGTTTGATGGTGTCGTCGGAGCGGCCGTGGATGCGCCACATGCCCTGGTCGTCGATGCTGGCCAGGTCGCCGTGGACCCACACGCCGTCCCACTGGTTCCAGTAGGTGTCGAGATAGCGGTCGCGGTCCTGCCAGAAGGCATGGGTCATGCCGGGGAAGGTGTTGCGGACCACGAGTTCACCGATCTCACCGACGACCGGATTGCCGTCCTCACCGAACACCGAGGCGTCCACGCCGGGCAGTGCGCCGGTGAAGGCCGCCGGGTCGGCGGGCAGGAACGGGTACCCGATCAGGATGCCGCCACCGACCTCGGTGCCACCGCTGTAGTTGACGATCGGCCGGGTGCCGCCGCCGACCTCGGAGAACAGCCACCACCAGGTGGGTTCGTCCCAGGCCTCGCCGGTGGACACGAAGGTGCGCAAGCTCGGCATCGCATGGGTCACCTCCTCCTCCCCCGCCGCCTTCAGCGCACGCGCCGCGGTGGGCGCGATACCGGCCACGGTGACACCGTTGCGCTCGATGATCTCCCACATCCGGTGCGCGGTGGGGTGCGTCGGCAGCCCCTCGATCATCACGATCGTCGCGCCGAGCTGCAGCGGACCGGCCATCAGCATGGGGCCGACGAGCCAGCCGAGATCGGTGATCCACGAGACGACATCGCCTTCGTGCACGTCGAAGCCGTAGCCGAAGTCGACCGCCGTCTTCACCGCGAAACCACCGTGGGAGTGCACGATGCCCTTGGGGCGACCGGTGGTACCCGAGGTGTAGACGATGGTGAGCGGGTCGTTGGACTCGGTGTCCGCGGTCGGCACCGGCGCCGGATCGGCATCGAGCTCGTCGAAATACACGTCGCGGCCCGCGCGCATCGGCACCTCGGTGCCCAGATGCCGCACGACCACGACCTTGGCCACGGTGGGCGCCGACTCCAGGGCCGCGTCGGCGGTCGCTTTCAGTTCGACCCGCTTGCCGCGCCGCGTGGTCCCGTCGGCGGTCACCAGCAGCACCGCTTCGGAATCCTGCAGGCGGGTGGCGAGCGCGTCCGGTGCGTAGCCGCTGAAGGTGGGCACCGACACGGCCCCGATCATCGCGATCGCGAGGAAGGCCACCGCGGCTTCGGGCACCACCGGCATGAACAGCACCACCCGGTCACCGCGCCGGACACCCAGCTGGGTGAGGTTGGCGGCGAAACGCCGCACCTGGTCGTCGAGTTCGGCGAAGGTCAGCGTGCGCCGTGCACCCTCGTCGCCCTCGTAGACCACCGCGAGATGATCGGCGGCGGAGCCTCGCGCATGCCGGTGCGCGGCCAGCTGCGCGATATTGACGCCGCCGCCGGTGAACCACCGGGGGAACGGCTTCCCGGCCGACTCGTCGACGACGCGGTCGAACGGGACCGAGAAGTCCACGCCCAGGTCGGTTGTCGCGGCCCGCCAGAACCATTCGGGCTCGGCGATGGCTCGCTCGTTGAGCGCGGCGACCGCTGCCGCGTCGTCACCGAATCCCCAGGCTCGCATCGCCGCGAGCAGACGGCTGCGCTCACGGATCTGTTCGTCGGGCACCCAGGCCGGCTGCTCGGCAGGCTGAACGTCCACCATGACGTGTCCTCCTCGTTGCTGGTTCGTCGTGTGGCGGATCAGGCCTGCTCGGCCGGACGCTTCATCATCAGCCCGACACGCAAGGCGTCGCAGACGACCTCGTCGCGCTGGTTGATCCCGAGGTGGCGGAAGGTCACGATGCCGGAGTCGTTGCGGCTCTTGGATTCCCGCTTGTTCTCGATCTTGGTCTGCACGTGGATGGTGTCACCGTGGAACACCGGCTTGGGGAACTTGATCTGCTCGAAACCCAGGTTGCCCAGGGTGGTGCCCTGCGTGGTCTCCGGCACAGTGATACCCGAGACCAGCCCGAGGATGAACAGGCTGTTCACCAGGCGCTGCCCGTAGATCGAGTTCTTGCTGTACTCCGCGTCCAGGTGCAGCGGGGCCAGGTTCAGCGTCATCACACTGAAGAGGGTGTTGTCGGCCTCGGTCACCGTGCGGCGGGTGGGGTGGTCGATGACCATTCCCGGCTCGAACTCCTCGAAATACAGGCCAGCCATGTCGCGTCCTCTCGGAATATATTATGTACTAGACGGTGTCGAACGGATGCTACCTCACCGTTCGGCTCATCGTATATTATATCATTGTATATTATATCTAGTATCAGCCTCAACCACAGAGGAGCCGAGAGTGTCCGAACTCAGTGCCGAGGACTTCGAGCCGATCCTGGCTCACGTCCGCACGTTCATCCGTACCAAGGTCGTCCCGCGCGAGCAGGAGATCCTGGAGACCAACGCGATTCCCGACGACATCCGGCAAGCCGCCGCGGAGATGGGCTTGTTCGGGTACGCCATCCCGCAGCAGTGGGGCGGCCTCGGCGTCGATCTCACCCAGGATGTCGAGCTGGCCATGGAGTTCGGCTACACCTCGCTGGCGCTGCGGTCGCTGTTCGGCACCAACAACGGCATCGCCGGTCAGGTGCTGGTCAACTACGGCACCGACGAGCAGAAGAAGCAGTGGCTCGAGCGGATCGCCTCGGGCGAGGTACTGGCCTCCTTCGCGCTCACCGAGCCCGGCGCGGGTTCCAATCCCGCCGGTCTGCGCACCCGCGCCCGCCGCGACGGTGACGACTGGGTGATCGACGGCCAGAAGCGGTTCATCACCAACGCACCGCTGGCCGACCTTTTCGTCACCTTCGCCCGCACCGCCGAGCCAGGTCCCGACGGGCCCGGGATCGCGGTGTTCCTGGTACCCGCCGATACACCGGGTGTCATCGTCGGACCCAAGGACGCGAAGATGGGTCAGGAAGGTGCCTGGACCGCCGACGTCACGTTCACCGACGTCCGAGTGCCCGCCGACGCACTGGTCGGTGGCTCGGAGGATGTCGGTTACAAGGCCGCGATGGCCTCGCTCTCGCGTGGTCGCGTGCACATCGCCGCACTGTCGGTCGGTACCGCGCAGCGCGCCCTCGACGAATCCGTCGCCTACGCCGCCACTGTCACCCAGGGTGGTACGCCCATCGGCGACTTCCAGCTGGTCCAGGCGATGATCGCCGACATGCAGACCGGCGTGATGGCAGGCCGCGCGCTCGTGCGCGACGCCGCCGCCAAGTACGTCTCCGGCGAGGACCGCCGCATCTCTCCCTCGGTGGCCAAGCTGTTCTGCACCGAGATGGTCGGCCGGGTCGCCGACAACGCGGTGCAGATCCACGGCGGCAGCGGGTACATGCGTGAGGTGACCGTCGAGCACATCTACCGCGACGTGCGCCTGCTGCGTCTGTACGAGGGCACCAGCGAGATCCAGCGCCTGATCATCGGCGGCGGGCTCGTGCGCGAAGCGAAGAAGCGCGCGTGAGCGCCGGAACCACAACGGATCTGGCGACCCGGATCCGCGTCGCGTCCACCCTGCTGTTCGTCCCGGCCGACCGGCCCGAACGCTTCGCCAAGGCCGCCGCGGCGAATCCGGGCCTGGTCGTCCTCGATCTCGAAGACGCCGTGGCATCCGATGCCAAGGAGGCCGCCCGTGAACACGCCGTCGCCTGGATCGAAGCAGGCAACGAGTGCGCGGTCCGTATCAACGCTGTCGGAACCGCGTGGCACGCGGACGATCTCGCCGCGCTGGCACCGCTGCGCTGCGCGGTCGTGCTGCCCAAAGCCGACATCGGCAACCTCGACGGCGTCATCGATGCCCTCACCCAGGCTCGGGCCAGCGCGCCCTACCGCCCGAAAGCCGCCAGCAGCCGACCGCTGCTGATCGCATTGATCGAGACGGCCGCAGGGGTATCGCATTCCGCGGCCGTCGCGGCCACGCCGGGCGTGGACCGGCTCGCGGTCGGTACCTTCGATCTGGCCGCCGAACTCGGTGTCGATCCCACCGACCGTGAAGCACTCGCCGGGACCAGGCACGCACTGGTCCTGGCTTCCGCCGCCGCCGGCCTGCCCGGCCCGATCGACGGCGTCACCGGTGTCGTCGACGATGCCGACCTGGTGCAAGACGATGCCCGCTACGGCAAACGGCTCGGGTTCACCGGCAAGCTGTGCATCCATCCGCGCCAGCTCCACCCGGTAGCGACCGCGTTTCGCCCGACCGATGCCGAACAGGCCTGGGCACGCAAGATTTCCGCCGCGATCACCGACACCTCGGGTGTCGCCGTGGTCGACGGTGCCATGGTCGACAAGCCCGTACTCGACCGTGCCCGCCGCATCCTGGCGCAGCTCGACGCCACCACCGACAGTGAGGAACAGCCATGACCGGACCACTTCTGGCCGACAAGACCGCCGTCGTCACCGGCGCCGCCCAGGGCATCGGCTACGCCATCGCCGAACGCTTCGTCGCCGAGGGCGCGCGCGTGGTCATCGGTGACATCGATGGCGACGCTGCCCAGGCCGCCGCGGACAAGCTCGGCGGCGCGACCGTCGCCCGCGGTGTTCGCTGCGATGTCACCGTCGCCGACGACGTCCAGGCCCTCATCGACGCGGCCGCCGAATCCTTCTCCCCCGTCGACGTGATGGTCAACAACGCGGGCATCACCCGCGACGCGACCATGCGCAAGATGACCGAGGACCAGTTCGACCAGGTCATCGCCGTCCATCTCAAGGGCACCTGGAACGGCACCCGGCTGGCCGGAGCGGTGATGCGCGAACGCGGCAGCGGCGCCATCGTCAACATGTCGTCGTTGTCGGGCAAGATCGGTCTGCCCGGTCAGACCAACTACTCCGCCGCCAAGGCGGGCATCGTCGGCCTCTCCAAGGCTGCCGCGAAAGAGCTCGCGCACCTGGGTGTGCGGGTCAACGCCATCCAGCCCGGCCTGATCCGCACCGCCATGACCGAGGCCATGCCGCAGAAGGTGTGGGATCAGAAGATGGCGGAGATTCCGCTGGGCCGGGCCGGTGAGATCGACGAGATCGCCACGGTGGCATTGTTTCTCGCCTCCGACATGTCCTCGTACATGACGGGCACGGTGCTCGAGGTGACCGGCGGGCGGTTCATGTGAGCACCTGGCAACCGCACACGGAAACCTCCGTCGAACTCCTCGATCCCGCGCCGGTGGCCGCATTGGCCGCGCTGCTCGACGACGGCCTACCCGTTCCGGGCCCCGGCGATCCGCTGCCGCCGCTGTGGCATTGGGTGGCGCTGCCGCGCTGGGCGGCCTCCGGCGTGCTCGGTCCCGACGGGCACCCTCGACGTGGCTCGTTCCTCCCGCCGGTCGAACTGCCGCGACGCATGTTCGCCGGCGGTGAGATCGTTGTGCACACACCGCTTCTCGTCGGATCGACGGTGCGGCGCGAGGCCGAGGTGGTCTCGGTGACCGAGAAGAACGGCCGGTCCGGTGCGCTGGTCGTGGTCGACGTCAGGATCCGGTTGTTCACCGAGGCCGACCAACTCGCCGTCGAGGAAACTCAGAATCTGATCTACCGCGAGGCCGCCCCCGCGCCGGACAAGCCCGCGCAACCGCCGACGGCCGAGGAAACTCTGCCGCGCGCTCCCCTGCGCCGCACGGCGGACAACGCCTGGGACCTGCGGACCGATCCGTCCCTGCTCGCTCGGTTCTCCGCCGCTACCGCGAACGCGCACCGCATCCACTACGACTGGCCCTATGCCACCGGCGTGGAGGGGTACCCGGGCCTGGTTGTCCACGGCCCGTTGCAGGCCATCGCGCTGGCCGAGATCCACCGGCTGATGGGCGGGGCACCGGTACGGGAGCTGCGCCACCGCGGCCGTGCACCCCTGTTCTGTGGCCAGCCCGCGCGTTTGCTCGCCACCGAGGTGCCCGATGGTGTGGCACTCGAATTGTTCGGTCCCGGGGGGGAATCGGCTGGGCCGAATGCCACCGTCGACGTCACCACCGACTGATCAGGAGAAACCGTGCCCCGCGTATTCACCACCCTCGACGAGGTCCGCGCCGCCGTGGGCGAACCGATCGGCCCGAGCGAACCGTACCTGGTCGATCAGGCGCGCATCTCGGCGTTCGCCGAGGTCACCGACGACGAGCAGTGGATCCACGTCGACCCCGAGCGGGCCGTCGCCGGACCGTACGGCACCACCATCGCCCATGGCTATCTCACGCTGTCGCTGATCTCGCATTTCCGGCCGGAGCTGCTCGATTTCCGATTCGGCTCGGCGCGGGTGAACTACGGCGTCAACAAGGTTCGCTTTCCCGAACCGTTGCCCGCCGGGTCGCAGCTGCGGGCAACCGTGACGATCACCGAGGTCGCCGAGACCGGCGCCGGGGCGTCGGTGACAGCGAAGTACGTCCTCGACGGCGGGGCGGCCAAGCCCGCCTGTGTAGCCGAGACTGTTCTGCTGATCGTCGACTGACCGCCTGTAGACACGAAGAAGGGGGGTGGCCGCGGCCACCCCCCTTCTTCGTGTCACTCCTACGCGTTGGCCGACACCGCGTCGGCCAGGGCGATCACACCCTGTGCTGTCTTCACGTGCGCGAGATCGATATGCTGGCCTTCGAAGTCGACGGCCGCACTGCCTGCGGATTCCGCCTCTTCGAACGCCGCGATCATGCGCCTGCAGTAGTCGACGGTCTCCGGCGACGGCGAGAACACCTCGTTGGCGATCGCCACGTGCGAGGGGTGGATCGCCACCAGCCCGCGGTAGCCGAGCTGCCGGTTGTCCAGGCAGAAGCGTCGCGCGCCGTCGAGATCCTTGATGTCCTGCCACACACCGGTCACCGGGTGGTGCAGTCCGTTCGCCTTGGCCGCCAGGATGATCCGGCTGCGCAGGTACAGCGTCTCCAGACCGGCGGGAGTGAACTCGAAGCCGAGTTCGCGGCCCACGTCGGCGTTCGGGCCGGTGGCACCGAGCAGCGAGGCCACCCGAGGGCTCGCGCCCGCGATGTCCTCGCAGTGCGCCATCGACACCGCGGTCTCGAAGGACACGATCAGCTGCACCGTCCCGACCTCGATGCCCTCACGCTGCTCGATGTGGCTCAGCACCGCGTCCAGGCGCACGATCTCGTCGGCGGTGAACACCTTCGCCAGGAACAGCCCGGCCAGGCCTGGCCGCACGATGGCTTCCAGGTCGCCGCCGAGCAGCCCACTCACCTCCGGGTTGGCTCGCACCCACAGGTCGGGACGCACACCCTCGGCGGTGAGACGGTCGATCGTGGCCGCGACCGTGCCGCGCGCCTCGACCTTGTCCGCAGCGGGCACCGAGTCCTCGAGGTCGAGGATCAGCGCGTCGGCCCCGGAGCCGACGCCCTTGTCGGCCCAGGACCCCTTGTGACCGGGGACGAAGAGCATCGAGCGGTACGGTTTCATCGTGTGCCTCCCTTGGCAGCTGTGCGAGTCTACTCAATATAATATATGTAATATCATCGCTGCACCGCCACTACCGCGTTCGCGCCGTCGGCGAAGATCAGCCCCGTGTCGACGGACTCCTCGCCCGTCGGGGTGAGCCGCCCGTCGGGCGCCATCGCATACGGATGCACACGCGCGGTGATACCCACGGTGAGGGTGTCGATGAGGAAGAGCCGCTGCGTTTCCGAGTCGATCACGACGCGGCCGGGCAGGGTGCCCGCCGGTGTCTGATACGGCGCCCCGGGCAGCGGGATCAACGCTCCGTTCTCCGCGATCTCGTAGCCGCCGATCTTTCCGGCCATCGCCTCGGCGATGTACATCCGGCGGCTGTCGGCGGTGAACTGCGCGGCGTGCGGCAAAGACATCAGCCCGGTGCTGAGGGGCGATCCCGGCACGGGGCTCAGTTGTCCGTCGGTGCCGATCGCATAGCCCGAGATAGTGCCGCTCGCCTCATCGCTGACGTAGAGGAACCTCCCGTCCGGCGTCACACCGGGCAGGGTCGACATCAGCCCCGACCCGATGGAATCGACGAGGGTCAGCGCGCCATCGGGGCCGACGGCGAAACTGAAAGTCGTCGCCTGCAGCCAGCCGACGGCGAAAACGAAACGGCCGTCCGGCGAGATCGCCATCTGACTGAGTCCGCTCACTCCGGGTACCTGAACCGTGCCGGTGAACACCAGCCCGCCGGTGGCGGTGATCGAATAGGTGCGGATCTCGTTCGTCACCGAACCGCTCGTCACATACAGCCGCTTCCCGTCGGGCGCGACCACGGCGCCGACACCGGGAGCCCCCAATTCGAGGTTCGCCTCGGGAATCGGGGTGAGCACGCCGTCTCCACCGAGACGGAATCCGTTCACCGTGCCCGACACCGTGTTCGTCGAATAGACGTAGCGGCCGTCCGGCGTGACCGTCACCGCGAGAGAACCGGTCCCGGATGCGAACGGTGAGCCGGGAACTGTCGACAATCTGCCCGCGTCGTCGAGGCCGAGCACACTGATACTCGGTGACGCCGTCCCCCCGATCACCAGAAAACGGGTCTCGGGATCAGCGAGGGCGACCGACGAATTCAGCCAGCTTCCCGACGCGAGTGCGAGCGACACCGCGAGGCATGCGGCCGCGCGCCGGGGACGAAAACGCTGATTGGGGAACATATGTGCAACCTCCGACCGATCGGCGAGCACCGCTGCTCCCCGATCGAATAGACACGCGCGATCTGCGCCAGGAACGAATCGGGCGACAGTGTCCGTATGTCACCCTTTCCCGATAGACGCTATGCAATTCTTCGTACGCGCAATGTCCAAGAATATGGACAGCACACAATTTCCGGACAGCACAATTGCAGGATCCCGTCGAACAGCGCAAAAGGCCCCGCCGACCGAGGTCGACGAGGCCTTTTGCCGTGGAATTTTCGGTGCAGCAGGAAGAATCAGTTGCCGAGGCCGGGAATATCGGCCGGCTCGTTCTCGAGCACCAGCGTTTTGCTTTCCAAGAAGGGCAGCAGACCTTCCGAACCGCCTTCACGACCCACGCCCGACAGCTTGAAGCCTCCGAAGGCGATCGAGAAATCGGTTCGCGGACCGTTCTGCCCGACGGTGCCGGTACGCAGTTTTCGCGCCACCCGATAGGCACGATCGGTGTCGTTGGTGAAGACCGCGGCGTTGAGACCGTACGGGTTGTCGTTGGCCAGCGCGACGGCGTCGTCCTCGTCCTTGGCCGCGATAACAGCCAGGACGGGGCCGAAAATCTCCTCGGTCGCGATCACCGACCGGTTGTCGACACCGGCGAAGACCGTCGGCTCGACGAAGAAGCCGCGCTCGAGCCCGGCCGGTCGGCCACCACCGGTCACCAGGCGCGCGCCATCGGCTTTGCCTGCGGCGATGAAGCTTTCGACGCGTTCGCGTTGGCGCGCGGACGCGAGCGGTCCCATGGTCACGCCTTCCTCGAACGGGTCACCCACGCGAACGGCGCTCATCGCGGCACCGAGCGCGTCGGCGAGTTCGTCGTGACGCTTCTCGGAAACGATGACGCGGGTCAGGCTGTGACAGACCTGGCCCGCCAGGTAGCTGATGCCACCGGCGAGCACCTTCGCCGCCGTGCCGATGTCGTAGTCGTCGAGCACCAGAGCGGGCGACTTGCCGCCGAGTTCGAGAGTGCAGCGCGCCATACGGTCGGCACAGATCGCGCCGATCGTGCGGCCGGCCACCGTGGAGCCGGTGAATGTCACCTTGTCGATGCCGGGGTGGCGAACCAGCGTCTCCGAAACCTGCCGGTCTGCCGTCACCACATTGATCACGCCTGGCGGCAGCCCGACCTGGTCGCAGATCTCGGCGAACAGATAGGCCGAGGTGGGTGCCTCTTGCGGCGGCTTCAGCACGACCGAACATCCGGCGAGCAGGGCGGGCGCGCACTTGTAAGCCATCAGGCCTGCAGGGCCGTTCCAGGGAACGATGGCCGCGACGACACCGACCGGCTCGCGCACCAGCAGACCGGCGCCCCCGGCCGCGGGGGTGTGTGCCTCGCGGAACGGGAACGTTTCGGCCAGATCGGCATAGGCATTGAAAGCACCGGACAGGAACAGTGGAAGCCGGGTCTTTGCCAGCGAATAGACGATGCCCGATTCGATCGACCAGAGCCGGGCGAAATCGTCACCACGCCTGGTCAATTCGGCGGCGATCGCGCGCAGGTAACCGGCGCGTTCGGTCGGCGACATCAGCGGCCACGGACCGTTGTCGAACGCCTTACGCGCGGCCGCCACCGCGGCATCCACGTCCTCGACCGTCGCTGCCCCGATGGCGGTGACGACCTCCTCGGTGCTGCAATTGACGACCTCGAAGGTCTCCGACGACGACACCGGCACCCAGTTGCCGTCGATATAGGACGCCTCGGGGTGCGCGGGCAGCACGCCCGCCGCAACCGACTTCGTCATTGAAAGTCCTCTCACCACTGTGACGCATGTAACGACGTCAAATATATACTATATTAAACGCGGGCATGCCAGGGCGATGATCGGCGTCAACGCCCCCGGACAGGATCAGGCCGTGGACTTACGGGTCGGTTCTGCCCACAGCCCCTGCTTCTCCAGCATGGCGACCAGTTCGTCGGCGCTGGACATGATGTGGTCGCGCATCAGCGTGTTGGCGGCCTTGGGGCGACGTTTCTGCAGCGCGTCGAGGATCAGTGGATGATCCCGCAACACGTCCTCGCCGTGTCCCTCGATGGTGATGTAGAAGCGATTCGGCAACTGCTTGACGACCGTCGCCAACAGCATCGACAACCGGCGCGAGTCCGCTGCCAGATTGATCGAGCGATGGAACTCGTGACCGTAGGTGACGAGCGCGTCGTCGGACCCGTTCTCGGCCGCTTGCGCATGCGCTTCGACAACATCGGCCAGATGGTCCAGTTCACGTTGGGAGATCGACTTCGCGGCCCGGCTCGCCAATTCACCGGCCATCGTCGCCTGCGCCCAGAACAGGTCGCGCACATCCTGTCTGCTGAACTGCGACACCATGAATCCGCGTCGCGGGACCAACTCGACGAAGCCTTCGCCACTGAGCAGCAGCAGACCTTCGCGCACCGGGGTGTTGCTGACACCGACCGCCTCGGCGATCGGTTCGATCCGCAGGAACTCACCGGGCCGCACCCGGCCCGAGATGATCAGTTCACGAACGTAGGTCGCGACGTCCTCCGACAGCTGATGACGCTGCTTGTTCGCACCGCGGGGCAAACGCTGCAGGGTGGTTTCCATCGGGGTCCTTTCGGTCGCCTGTTCATGCATTATGCCTCATATGTGACATCAACCCCACGCGTGACACCAAAGTTCTGAGCATTTGTCCAGTTGAGGGTGTCCAAATTGCTGGACACCCGATGACGCGAGCGCGGCTTAGGCTCGCCGAACGTCGCCCTTTACCCGGGCGAACACCCGGCAAGCTCCAGCGTGCCGGGGTCGAAGAACGCAGGATGGGAGTTCACGAGGTGAACCAGACAATCACCCGGATGGTCGACTCCGCAGTGACCACGCACAGCGCTTCCGGCGAGGTGCGTGAACAGCTACTCGTCCTGGCCTCCCGATCTTTCGCCTCGGCCAGCAAGCTCAGTGATGACGGTGAGGCGGTGGCAGGTCTGGAACGGGCGGTGACCACGTGCGTCCGGTTGGGCGTCGACCTCGACACCACGTTGTCGATCGTCATCGGAGCCATCGAATTGGTCGTCGACGCCGCGCCCGCGACGTCCCCCCTCACCGCCGGTTCCGGGCAGATACTGCGGACGGTCCGCGTGGCCACCGGGATCGTCGCTCGCGTCTACGGGCAAGCGGGCCACCCGACCCACGACAGCGTCGAAGCAGCACAGGAGGTCGCCGCCGCACTGCTGCGCGGCGATTCGTCGAAAGTGCTCGGACAGTGCAACCAGATAGCTGTCGCCGCCGCCTACGCGATCATCGCCGTCCATTTGCCCGCACGGCGCGGCAGACCACACGACGCGCCGCGCAGTCTGGCCGAACCCATTGTGGCGCGGCTGTATTCGGAGCTGCGTCGCCGCTTCGGCCCGAGCGCTCTCGCCCTGCTCGGTGCCGCAGGCGCGACGGTGCTCGTTCCCGACACAGCGTTCGGCGAGTTCACCGCCCTCACCGGCTTCGTCGAAGCTCTCCGTACCGCGGAGGGCAATATCCCGACCGGGGTGATGATGTGTGCGCCGACCGCCGACGTGCCGACGGTGGCCGAACAGGTGCACGCCGCCCTGGACGTGGTCACCCGACTCGGGATGACCGAGCGGCTCCATCGCTTCAGTGACATCGCGGTGGAGTACCAGCTCACCCGCCCCGGCCCCGGACGCGACGCCCTGTCGACCTTGCTCGACCCACTCGAGGACTACCCCGACCTGATCGAGACTCTGCGTACCTACGTGGAGACCGGACTCGACCGGCGTCGCACGGCCCGCCGACTGCACCTGCACCCCAACAGCGTCGACTACCGGCTCAAGCGGATCTTCCGGCTCACCGGCTTCGACACCACCGACCCCACCGGGCTCTGGAACCTGCGCTCGGCCTTGGTCATTCGCGACCATCACACCGAATACACCGCCATGCGCGCCTGATCGAGCGTCGGCGCCACGTCGGGCGCCGACGCTGCGACCACGCTCAGAACGTCGCGGTCTCGAAGACGACCCGGTCGTTCTCGATGTGGTACGTCTCGGTTGCGGTCCTGCCGTTGCCCAGGTCGAAGGCGAGGTACACGTACTCGCCCACTGCCTCCTTACGCGTGAACGTGGGGGCTGCCGCGGTGTCGAGTTCTTGGGCCCCGGCCGCCATCAGCGTCGCGAGGAATGCTTTCATAGCGGCCTTGCCGATCAGCGGCTCCGGCGCCAGCGTCGTAATGATGACCGTGTCCTCGGAGTAGTCCGCGGCGATCGTGTCGATGTCGCGTGTGCTCATCGCGGCGATGTGCCGGTCGACGACCGCCATGGACGCCGCGGCGATCTCGTCTACTTCAGAAGTCTTGCTCATGTGCTGCTGACCCATCTCTCATCGGCGGAACGGGGAGCCGTCATCGCCGGTCCATATCGCCCAAATCTCTTGAACCCAGAGCGATTCCAGGAGACTACGGTCACCCACCGCTGCAATCTGTCCAGAAATTGGACAGTCCGAATACCCCGCTGGATCTGATCGTGCAAGAGAGGGGCCCCGCGATTGCTATCGCAGGGCCCCTCGGGGTTATGAGTAGCCCGTGCTATCCGAAGACCGGGCTGTCCGCGACAAACTCGCGAATCTCACGCTTCGGGTCTGCCACCGCTCGTCGCGTTTGACGAACTCGAACGCGTATGTCCCCGAAAGCAGTACCCGGGTGCCGTCGGCGGTGAGGCGGAAGTAGAAGACGTCGGTGGCCGCTGTCGCCACCTCGCCCTGCACGTCGATAACTGGATTGGTGATGTGGTGATGACACTGCGGCACTTCCCGCCACACTTTCCGCACCAGTTCGCGAACCCCGTCGATGCCGTGCCCCTCACCGCGCGGAAGCAGATAGTCGGCATCGTCGGCCCAGATGCTCATGAAGGTCTGCTCGTCCTTCTTGTCGATTCCGTGGCAGTACTTCGCCATCAGAGTCTTTATCTGCTCGAGGTCGACGACCCACTGGATCTTCTGCGCCAGGTCGTCGTTGAGGTCTGCCATAGTTGATCGAACTTTCCAGAGTCGGGATCGAAGTGTTCTCGCGCCATCAGCGGTCGAGCAAGGTGACGACCGATTTGGTCTCGAGGTATTCCTCGAGCGCGTCGGGACCGTTCTCTCTGCCCCACCCGGACTGCTTGAAGCCGCCGATCGGCATCTGAACACCGCCGGCGCGGTGGATGTTCACGCCGATGCGGCCACCTCGCAACCGGCGAGCGACGCGATGAGCCAGCGAGACATCGCGCGTCCACACGCTGCCCGCCAGGCCGTATTCGGTGTCGTTGGCCGAGGCGATCGCGGCGTCGACATCGGTGAACGACATCGCCGCGATCACCGGACCGAAGATCTCCTCGCGGACGATCCGCATGTCCGCAGTCGCGTCGGCCATGACGGTCGGCGCGTAGTAGAAACCGCGCCCTGCCAGGCGCTTTCCGCCGCTGACCACGCGTGCGCCCGCTGCGCGGCCATCCTCGACGTACCCGGCGACCCGGTCGAGTTGACACTGGGAGACCAACGGGCCGAGCAGCGCGTCCGGATCGGTGCCGTAGCCGACTTTCATACTCCGGCCCTGCTCCGCGACGCCCTCGACCAGCTCGTCGTAGACGTCGACGTGTGCGAACAACCGCGTGCCCGAAGTGCAGATCTGGCCCGAGTTCCAGAACACACCGATCGCGATACCAGCCGCGGCGGCGGCGATGTCGGCGTCGGGCAGCACGATCACCGGCGACTTGCCGCCCAATTCCAGCGACACCTTCTTCAGATTGCCCGTGGCCGCGGCGACGATCTTGCGACCCACCTCGGTGGAGCCGGTGAAGCTGATCTTGTCGACACCCACATGCTCGGCCAACGCCGCGCCCGTCGCCCCGAAACCGGTGACGACGTTGACGACACCCGCCGGAACGCCCGCCTCGAGCAGAACCCGGCCGAGGGCAAGCGCTGAGAGGGGTGCCTCCTCCGACGGCTTTAGCACACAGGTGCACCCCGCCGCCAGCGCGGGCGCCAGCTTCATCGACATGGCGATCAAGGGCGCGTTCCACGGCACGATCATCGCCACGACGCCGACGGGTTCGCGGTACGTCGCGCCCTGCAGCCGACGTTCGGCGGTTCCGATCTCGACGGTGGTGCCCTGGATCTTGTCCGCCCACCCCGCGTAGTAACGGAACTGGTTGACCGCCTCGGCCACCATCAATCTGGCCTGGGAGACGGGCATTCCGACGTCGAGACTCTCCAGCCGCGCCATCTCCTCGGACTTCGCCTCGAGCAGGTCGGCCACCTTCCACAGCACCACACCGCGCTGGGCCGACGACATCCTCAGCCAGCGTTCCTCATCGAACGCACGCCGGGCCGCCGCGACCGCGGCCTCGACATCAGCGGCCCCGGCCTCGGCGACCTTGCCGACGACTTCCTCGGTGCCCGGGTCGATCACGTCGAACGTCGAACCCGCCGACGCGGGCACCCACTCTCCATCGATGAGCAAGTGCCCGACGCCGCCGTCGGGCCCGAAGGCGGACCGCACCACTGCTTCCACTGCCACGATCGAGCTCATGCGTGATCGTGGATGTAGTAGGTGAACTGGTCTTCGATCATGAGGTTGTCTCCGTCGGATCTTTCGGATACGAGCCCGACTTTCGGGTTCGCGCGGGGCTTTCGAAACTCCTGGCTACTCGGCCGAGGGCGGGGTGCCGAGGACGAGGCCGTAGGCACGACGGCTGACATCTCCGGACAAGTCGATGGTGATGCTCTTGTCCTGGGTGAACTCGTCGAGCGCGTCCGGGCCGAGCTCGCGACCTGTGCCGGACTGTTTGTATCCGCCGAAGGGCAGGTACTGGGAGATGTTGTGGTAGTCATTGATCCACACCGAACCGGCCTCGATCCGGCGGGCCACGTCGAGCGCGCGCTGGTTGTCACGGCTCCACACGGCGGCGGCCAAACCGTACTCGGTGTCATTGGCGATCTTGACCGCCTCGTCCTCCGACTCGTACTTCAGCACCGCCAGCACGGGGCCGAAGATCTCTTCGCGCGCGATGGTCATGTCGTTGGTGACACCGGTGAACACGGTCGGTTCCACCCAGTGGCCCTTGTCGAAGCCCGCACCGGTCGGCACACCACCACCGGCGACGACTGTGGCGCCCTCGGCCTTGCCCTTCTCGATATAGGCAAGAATCCGCTCGTGCTGGGTTTTGCCCATCACCGCGCCGATGTCGGTGGCCGGATCGAGCGGGTTGCCGACCGTCAGGGTCTTCAACCGCTCTACCAGCCGGGCCACGAACTCGTCGTGGATCGAGGCGGGCAGCAGCAGCCGAGTGCCGGAATCACAGGCCTGCCCCGCGTGCAGCAAGAAGGCATAGATCGAACCATCGACTGCTGCGGTCAGATCGGCATCGTCGAGCACGATGTTCGGGCCCTTACCACCCAGTTCGAGCAGGACGCGCTTGATAGTGCCCGAAGCGTCTGCCATGACCTGGCGGCCGGTCGCGGTGGAGCCGGTGAACGACACGAGCCGCACATCGGGGTGCTTGACCAGGTGTCCACCTACGGTAGGGCCGTCACCGACGACGATATTGAGCGCGCCGTCGGGAAGCCCGGCTTCCTGGAGGAGCTGTGCCAGCTCGAGGGCGAAGATCGGGGTCTTCTCGTCGGTCTTGAGGACCACCGTGTTCCCCGCGACCAGGGCTGGGATCGACTTCCACACCGCGATGGTGGCCGGGAAGTTCCACGGGACGATGCCCGCGCACACGCCGACCGGTTCCTTGCGAATGAAGCTTGCCGAGAGCACCTGGCCGGTGACCGGCCCCGAGCGCTCCCACTCATAGGTGCGGGCCAGCTCCGCGTAATGCCCGAGGTGCATCAACGGGAAACCCACACCGATAGCGCCTGCCAGCCGCAGCGGCATACCGGTCTCCTTGGCGCTGAGCACCGTCAGTTCGTCCATCTTGCCGCTCAGCGCGGCGATCACCCGGTCGATCACGGCGGCCCGTTCGGCGGGCGGGGTGTTGCGCCAGACACCCGACTCGTGGACGCGCTTCGCGGCGGCGACCGCTGCGTCGACATGGCTGGTGTCGGCCTGCGCGACGGTGACCAGGACCTCTTCGGTGGCCGGGTCGATCACCGGGATGGCAGTCTCGGTATCGACCCACGCACCATCGATGAACAACCGGTAGTGCGGGACACCGTCACGGTCGACGGCTGCGGTTTCGGGGAGGGCGGCAGTCATTTATCACCTTTAGTTGCGAGTTGCGGGCAATTCCGCCGGACGGAAGGCATGAACGGGCCGGTCGGTCGCTACCCGAAGGTGGCCGATCTCCGGTGGCCCGGATTCGAAGGTAGAGAAATCCAGATCACACGAGTGTCCAAATTCTTGGACACTCGATGCGCGCGAGATGCGGTCCTCGCTGCTGGCACAGCAGTCGTCGACCGTGATTCGACCATCACGAATTCCCACTTCGGAACATGTCACTGGGTTCGAGCAGTTCAGCGACCTACGATGAGGACAGCCGGTGACCAGGCCTCGGGTTCTCCCGGCACGATTCACGATCGCTGCCGGTGTGCCGCCCCGGCCGTGTTCCCCCATCACGAGAAGAGACGAACATGACCGGACCGCTCGACGGCGTGCGCATCCTCGACCTCACCTCGAACTTCATGGGCCCGTTCGCGACCTTGTTGCTGGCCGACATGGGCGCCGATGTCGTGAAGATCGAGTCGACCGCCGGCGACACCACCCGTGGTGTCGGTCCACGCCGCAATCCCGGGATGGGCGCGATCTTCTTGCACCTCAATCGCAACAAGCGCAGCCTGGTGCTCGATCTCAAGTCCGCCGACGGCAACGCCGCACTCCAGCGTATGTCGGCCTCGGCGGATGTGCTGCTCTACAGTCTGCGGCCGAAGTCGATGGCACGCCTCGGCTTGGCCTACGAGCAGGTCCGTGAACGCAATCCACGCCTGATTTACTGCGGCGCTTTCGGTTTCGGGCAGAACGGCCCCTACGCCGACCGGCCCGCCTACGACGACCTGATCCAGGCCGCCGTCGGCATGCCGGTCCTGCAGAGCCGCAAAACCGGTGAGCCGACCTATATCGCCACCGCGATCGCCGACCGCGTCGTCGGCATGGCCGCGGCCAACGCCATCACCACCGCCCTCTACCGCCGCGAACGCACGGGACGCGGCCAGGAGGTGCAGGTCCCCATGTTCGAGACATTCGCACAGTTCGCCATGGGTGACCACCTCTACGGTCACACCTTCATCCCGTCGATCGGCACCTCCGGTTACGCCCGGATGATGAACGCCGACCGCCGCCCGTACCGCACCCGCGACGGCTACCTCGGCGTCAACGTCTACAACGACAAGCACTGGCACCGGTTCTTCGCCCTGGCCGGCAGGCCCGAGATGGCCCAGGATCCCCGTTTCGCCGATATCGGTGGCCGCACCGAGAACATCGGGCTGCTCTACCGTTTCCTCGCCGAAGTACTCGAAACCAAGACGACGGCCGAGTGGGTGCAGATCCTGGCCGAAGCCGACATCCCCGCCATCGAGATGAATACTCCTGAAATGCTTCTCGACGATCCGCACATGAAGGACGTCGGGTTCTTCATCGAGGAGGAACACCCGACCGAAGGCCTGCTGCGGTCGCTGGGTATCCCGCAACAGTGGAGCGAAGACGCCCCTGAATTGCGTTACCCCGCACCGAGGCTCGGCGAACATTCGGTACAGGTCCTCAGCGAGTACGGGTTCGGGGAAGACGAGATCGAGCATTTGGTGTCGACCGGTGCGGCATACACGCCGGAGACCCTGCAGACCTGACCGAATGAGCTGTCGACCTGATCGACGACAGCGTCGAGCGAGTTTCAGACGCCCGCGAAAGATCGACTGAACGACTGTCCCGCCGACACCCGGTTGCGCATTTCCACCAACCGGGCGGATTCGTAGCGCGCCAGGCCTTCTTCGACCTCGACGCCGTCGAGCGCCTCGGCCAGCGCCGCCGCGTCCGCTACCGCCTCTTCGAATCCCGCACCGGTCATGGGTGTTTGGGCGTGCGCGGCGTCACCGAGCACACCGATGCGGCCGTTGACCACCCGCTGCGGCAAATACTCGGTGATCGGCGTGGCCACCACCTCCCTCGCCTGGAACGCTTCGATAACCCCCGTACGCCACGGTTCGGACCACCGCTGCTCGGCGGTGCGCATCATCTCCTCGTACACCTCCGCAGGAATCGCGTCCACGCGCGGCGTGTGTTTGACCTCCGTGCCCTCGATCGCACCGATCCGCTGGAACAGCGAGGTGTGGTGCGGGTCGAACCAGCCCCACCCGTAGCGGGTGACGCCCCCGTCACGGTCGATCAGTGGATACACGGCGAGCATGTCGTCCTCGCCGGAGAAGAAGTCGGGGCCGCCTGCCCGGTCGAGATAGGACTCGGGCAGTTCCGATTGGCCGAGCCACACGACGTAGCCCGCGTAGTCGGCGACGGGGCGCGCCCGATCCACCCAGCGGCGCACCACGCTGCGATACCCGTCCGCCCCGAGAAGGACATCGCCGGTCCACGTGGAGCCGTCCGCTTCCCTGGCCCAGGCGGTGATGTCGTCCTGTCCGACCTCGACGATGTGCACGTTCTCGACCACCGTGACGAGCGGTTCCGCATCGGCCGCGGCACGTAGCGCCGAGTAGACGTCCCACCAGGAATGCGGGTACACGCCCTGGCGCATCGAGGCGGGACCGAGCGCCGTGCCGACGATCTCGCGCGCTTGCCGACCGAGCGCCCGGCGCAGACCGGCACCCGATACCAGAATCGCCACACCACGTTGGGTGCGCCCGGATGTCCGCTCGAGCACGGTCACCGCTGTACCGCGAGCCGCCAACGCGAGCGCCGTTGTCAACCCACCCAGTGAGCCACCGACGATCAATGCCGCCGCGTGCCGCGACGTCTGCCCGGAACTGTTCGTAGAAATGACGGTCTCCTCGATTCACGCCGCGCGACCCTTCCCCGCGATGCGGTAGGTGCGATCGGCCCACAGCACTCGGCCGTGCTGCTGTCCGACTCGATGGTGACACCCGCCGATCACCCGTTGCAGGGGAGGAATTGCTCCTAGGAAGACCGCGAACCCGGTGACCACCCGTAGCGCGTCGACGGTTGAGCCCCTGGCTCAGGAGTACTCGAGAATTCCCGTGACCGAGGCGGAATCCTCCGCAGGCAGTCTGTCCCCGTTGTCGACCTGTACCGCCAGATCCGGCAACGCATGACCCATCCGCTCCCGTTTTGTGAGCAGATACGCCGCGCAGTGAGGGTCGGCCTCCACAGTGAGCGGCAACAGCCCAGATATCCGAATCCCGTTGTCCGCCAGGGCCATCGCCTTATCGGGGTTGTTCGTCATCAGCCGCACCGCGGTGACGTCCAACTCGCGCAGCATCTGGGCCGCGGCACTGTAGTCCCGGGCATCGACAGGCAGACCGAGCGCGATGTTCGCGTCGACGGTATCGGCGCCTCCATCCTGGAGCCGATAGGCCCGTAGCTTGTCCGCCAGCCCGATGCCTCGCCCTTCGTGTCCGCGCAGGTAGATCACGACGCCGCGCCCGCGCGCGGCGATGCGGTCCATCGCCTCGCTCAGTTGCGCACCGCAGTCGCAACGGCGGGAACCGAAGACGTCGCCGGTGAGGCATTCCGAGTGCACACGGGTGAGGACGGGCTCCGGTCCGGACACGTCGCCGAGGACGAGGGCGATGTGCTCGACCCCGTCCTCGACGGATCGATAGCCCACCGCGGTGAAGTCACCGGACCGGGTCGGTAGCCGGGTGTCGGCGACACGTTCCACGAGACGTTCGTGCCTGCGGCGGTAGCGCACCAGGCTCTCGATGGAGATCATCGCCAGCCCGTGTTCGTCGGCGAAGGAACACAAGCTCGGGCCGCGCTTCATGGTGCCGTCGTCCTCGACCAGCTCGACCAACACGCCGACCGGTGGGAGGCCCGCCAGTCGGGCCAGGTCAACCGCAGCCTCGGTGTGTCCGCGCCGGACGAGCACCCCACCCTCGCGGCACCGCAGCGGAAAGACGTGACCGGGCCGATTAAGGTCCGCCGCGGCCGACGACGGCTCGGCCAGGACCTGCGCGGTGCGGGCCCGGTCGGCGGCCGAGATTCCGGTGGTGACACCGCAACTCGCGTCCACCGACACCGTGTAGGCGGTGCGCAACGGGTCCTGGTTGTGTGGCGTCATCAACCCGACGTCGAGGCGGTCGAGCCACTCCCCCGCCATCGGCACACAGATCACTCCGCTGGAGTGCCGGATGGTGAACGCCATCAGCTCGGGGGTCGCCTTCGCCGCGGCGAAGATGATGTCACCCTCGTTCTCCCGGTCCTCGTCGTCGACGACGACCACGGGTTTGCCTGCGGCGATATCGGCGATCGCCCGCTCCACCTCGTCCCACTGGACTCTGCTGTTCATCGCCATTCTCCTGACTGCCCGGTCACGGCCGAGCACACGTCAATCTCGTTGCAGTACCAGCGCATTGGCCATGCCACCGGCCTCACACACGGTTTGCAGGCCGTACCGCCCGCCGTTGTCCTCCATGGCGTGCAGCATCGTGGTGAGCAGCCTGCACCCGGTGGCGCCGAGTGGATGACCCAGCGCGATCGCGCCGCCGCGCGGGTTCAGCCGATCGAGATCGGCGCCGAGTTCGTCGGCCCAGGCCAGCGGGACCGACGCGAACGCCTCGTTGACCTCGACATGGTCCATGTCGTCGAGCCCGAGCCCGGTGCGCGCGAGCAGTGTCCTGGTGGCCGCGATGGGTGCGGTCAACATCAACAGTGGGTCGTCACCGCAGGCGTGGAACCCGTGGAACCGGGCGCGAGGCTGCCACCGCATCCGCCGGGCGGCGCGTTCGCTCGCGATCAGCACCGCACTCGCGCCGTCGGTCAGCTGCGACGAGCTCGCCGCCGTGACCCGCCAGTCGAGCTCGGGGAACCGCGCGGCGAGTTCGTCGGTGCGAAACACCGGGGCCAACGCGCCGATCTTGTCGGCGGTGGTCCCGGGCCGGATCGTTTCGTCACGATCAACCACCGTCCCGGTACCGGGCACGGTAATCGGCACGATCTCCCGCTCGAACGCACCCGCCGAATCCGCGGTGTGCGCCAGTTCGTGTGAGCGCGCGGCGAATTCGTCGAGCCGCTCTCGTCTGATTCCCCAGCGCTGCGCGACGAGTTCGGCCGCGACGCCCTGGGATACGAGGCCGGGCGCGTACCGCTCGGTCACCGACGATCCGTAGATGTCGGCGCCCTGCCGGTTCGAGCCGATCGGCACCCGGCTCATCGATTCGACACCGGCCGCGATCACGATGTCGTAGGAACCCGCCATCACGCCCTGAGCGGCGAACTGAAGCGCCTGCTGCCCCGACCCGCATTTGCGTTCGATCGTCACCGAAGGCACGTGTTCGGGCAGACCCGCGGCCAGCCACGCCATCCGGCCGATGTTGCCGGACTGCTCAGCCGACTGCGTCACACAGCCGACCAGCAGGTCCTCCACCTCGCCCGGATCGACGGCGGTTCGCTCGATCAACGCCGAAATCACCTGGGCGAGCAGCTCGACAGGATGTACGTCCGCCAGCGCGCCACCGGCGCGGGCGCGCCCCATGGGGGAGCGCACCGCGTCGATCACGAAGGCCGGGCTCACCACCGCGACACCACCAGCTTCTGGTCGGTGAAGAAGTCCAGCGGTGCGGCGCCGCAGACATGCGAATCCCCGTAGAAGGATTCGCCGTATCCACCCATCGTCACATTGGCCGGCGGAGCAGGGAACGCGTTGACACCGACATTGCCCGCACGCACGCGACGTTCGAACTCGGCGGCGACCGCACCGGAGGTGGTGAAAATCGAAGCGGCGTTGCCGAACTCGGTGTCGTTGGACAGTGCGATGGCGGCAGCGAGGGAGTCGACGCGGTGCACATTGATCACCGGGCCGAACAGTTCGCGCCGTTCCACCGCTTGCCTCGGATCGAGTCCGGCGACGATCGTCGGGCCGATGAAGTAGCCCTTCTCGGTCTCCGCGCCACCGGTCGGCTTGACCCTGCGTCCGTCGAGAACGATTGTTGCCCCGAATTTTTCGGCTTCTCCGAGGGCGGCGAGGATGCGTTCCTTGCTTGCCGCGCTGACCACCGGCCCCATGGTGACGCCTTCGTCCGCCCCGGCGCCGACGACGATCTGGTCGGCGCCCGAGACGAGTTTCGCCATCAGCGCGTCGTAGACCTCACCGATCACGATGACGCGGCTACCGGCCAGGCAGCGCTGCCCGGCCATGCCATAGGACGACGAGAGGATGCCCGCGGCGGCCCGGTCGAGGTCGGCGTCGGGGGCGACGACGATCGGGTTCTTCGCCCCACCGTTGGCCTGCACCCGCTTACCCGCCGCGGCGGCCTGGGCGTAGATGGCCTTGGCGGTCGGAGAGGAGGTGATGCACGAAACCGCCCGCACCGCCGGGTGGGCGATCAGATGCTGGACGACATCGGCGCGGCCGTGTACGAGATTGAGCACACCCGCGGGCAGCCCGGCCTGCTGCAACAACCGGATCGCCGCACTGGATGCGATCGGATCCTGTTCGGATGCCTTGATGATCAACGTGTTTCCGGTGACCAGCGCCCACGCCGAGAACTGCACCGTGTTCATCACCGGGAAGTTCGACGGCGTCACCGCCAGGCATACCCCGAGCGCCTCACGCACCCGGCGGGCGTCGAGTCCGGTGGTGACGTTGATGTTCTCACCGTGGTAGAGCATCGGCGCGGCGATGGCGGTTTCGAGGAAGTCCATGGCACGGGCGACTTCACCACGCGCCTCGTCCAGGGTCTTGCCCTGGTCGCTGGTGATCACCCGGGCCAGCGCCTCGGTGTTGTCCTCGAGCAGCCCACGCATCCGGTAGAGCAAGCGCACCCGGTCCGACAGCGGGCGGGCGCTCCACTCGGGGAAAGCCCGCTGGGCGGCCGCAACGGCGGCGTCGGCGTCGGCGACGGAAGCCGGCGCCACCTCGGCGATGCGGTTGCCGGTGGCGGGGTCGAAGACCTCGATGGTCGCCGTGCCCGATCCCGGCCCCCATTTCCCGTCGATCAGGTTGGCGGCGATCGAATCCAGCTCTGTGAACGTCACTTCGGTTGTCTCCTTCTCGAGAAATCTGTGGTCTTCAGTCACGCAACAGGTCGGCGGCCTTTTCGGCGATCATCACGACCGTGGCGTTGGTGTTGCACGAGACGATGGACGGCATCACCGAGGCGTCGGCGACGCGGAGGTTCTCCACGCCGTTGACCCGCAGCCGCGAGTCGACGACCGCGGCCGAGTCCGCACCCATCCGGCAGGTACCGGACAGATGGAAGAAGCTGCTCACCGCGTCATGAATCGCCCGCTCGAGCCCCGAGGGGCTCAGCTGCAGCAGCATCGCTGCCTCCGATACACCGCCCCACTCGTCGAACGCGCCGGTGCGCACCAGGCGGTCGACGGTCTCGACACCCGCGACGAGCTGCTCGAAGTCGCCGGGTTCACTGAGATAGCGGGGGTCGATCACCGCGGGCAGGCCGGGATCGGCGGCGGCCAGCCGGACGGTTCCCCGGCTACGCGGACGCATGTGCCCGACGCCGAAGGTGAAGCTGTTCGCGACAGGCTGCTGCCAGGGCAGGTGGTAATCGACCTGGATCTGCACGATCTGCAACTCCGGCCGGGTCTGCGCACGGTCGGTCGTGAGGAACAGGGTCGACTCGGCGTAATTCCCGCTCGGCGGCGGCAGCGAGCGTTGGGTTCGCACCCGAACCCCGGCGAGCATGATGTGATCCTGCAGGTTCTCGCCGACCTCGGGCACGTCCACGACGGGTTGGATACCGAGCCGCGAAAGCTCCTGTGCCGGACCGATTCCCGACAGCATGAGCAAGCGCGGCGAGTCCACCGCTCCGGCGCAGAGTACCACTTCGGCGGCGGCACTCGCCTCGACCGAACGCCCTTCCCACACGTAGCGCACGCCCGTGCACCGTGTGCCACGCATCGTCAGCGCACGCACCACGGCACCGGTGCGAACCGTCAAATTGGGTCGGCCGATCGCCGGACGCAAGTAAGCCGTGGCGGTGCTCTGCCGGCGTCCGTCCTCGAGCAACAGGTCGTGGCAGGCGGCGCCGAGCAGTTCGCCGGTGTTGAGGTCGTCGACGACCCGGTGTCCGGCACGTCGGGCCGCCTCGAGGTGCGCCGTCGTCAGGGGGTGTGGTGAGCGGATCGGCTGCGGTCGCAGCGGTCCGCCACGGCCGCGCCGGCGTGGGTCGCCGTTCGGGACATCCTCGCTGCGCAGGAAGTACGGCAGGATATCGTCATAGCTCCAACCTTCGGCCCCTGCCCGTACCCACTCGTCGAAGTCGAGCCGATGCCCGCGCAGGTGTGCCATCACATTGATCGATCCGGATCCGCCGAGGACTTTGCCGCGGGTGGCGGGAATGGCGCGTCCTGTGATCGCTTGCGTGGTGGTTGTATAGCCCCAGTCGGCGTCGCCGCCGATCAGACTCGGCCAGGCCGCGGCGGTCTCGACGTCTGCCCGCTGTTCGGTGCCGCCCGCCTCGAGCAGCAGTACCGACACCGCCGGGTCCTCGGTGAGCCGGGCGGCGACGACGCATCCCGCGCTGCCGCCGCCGGCCACGATGTAGTCGTAGGTACTCATCGCCGGTTCTCGCGTCCCGTCACAGGTTCACCACGACGGTCTTCACTTCGAGGTACTCGTCGAGGTTCTCCCGGCAGGTCTCGCGACCCCACCCGGACTGCTTGTACCCGCCGAACGGGAGCGCGGCGTCGACGGCCTGATAGCAGTTGACCCACACCTGGCCGCTCTCGAGCGCTCCGGCGAAACGGTGCGCCCGGCTCACATCGCGCGTCCAGACGCCCGCACCGAGCCCGAAGTCGGTGTCGTTGGCCAGGGTGAGCACCTCGTCCTCGGTGTCGAAGGGGATCACCGAAAGGACGGGCCCGAAGATCTCCTCACGCAGCAGGCGCGACTGCCGGTCGACACCGGCGAGCACGGTCGGTTCGACGAAGAAACCCTTGTCGCCGTGGCGATTTCCGCCCGCCACGATCTCCACGCCCTCGGACCGGCCGAGTTCGAGATACCCGAGTACCTTCTCCCGATGTTCGGCCGAGATCAGCGGACCCATCTCACTGGCCGGATCGAGGCCGGGGCCGAGGGTGATGGCGCGGGCACGCTCGGCCAGCCCCGCGACGACCTCGTCGTACACGCCGCGCTGCGCGTACAGCCGAGAACCGGCCACGCAGCTCTCACCCTGGCAGGCGAAGATCGCCAGCGCCGCGGACGGGATCGCCTTGTCGAGATCGGCGTCGTCGAAGACGACATTCGGTGACTTGCCACCCAGTTCCAGCGAGACGCGCTTGAGCGTGTCCGTCGCGGCCCGGGCGATCAGCTTGCCGGTCGCCACCGAGCCCGTGAAGGTCACCTTGTTCACGCCCGGGTGGCGAACCAACGCGGCGCCGACGGTCTCGCCGTAGCCGGTGACGTAGTTGACGACGCCCTCGGGAATGCCGGCTTCCAGCACCAGCCGCGCCAGCAACGCGATGGAAAGCGGTGTCTGCTCAGCGGGTTTCACCACAATGGTGTTACCGGTGGCCAGGGCGGGCGCGAGTTTCTTCACCGTCATCAGCAACGGCAGGTTCCACGGCACGATCGCGGCCACCACGCCGAGGGGCTCGCGCACCGTGTAGGCGTGGTACGGGCCGCCGAAGTTCATCGGGAACGACACCGGGATGGTGTCGCCGGTGATCTTCGTCGGCCAGCCCGCGTAGTAGCGCAGGATGTCGATCGAGAGCGCCACATCGACATACCGCGCCTCCGCGATCGGCATGCCCGCGTCCAGCGCTTCCAATTCGGCGAGCTCCCCGGCATGGGCCTCGAGGAGATCGGCGAGCCGCCAGATCAGCTTGCCCCGTTCCTGCGGAGTGAGCAGGCGCCACGGTCCGCGCAGCGCCGCCCGGGCGGCTGCGACCGCGCGGTCGACGTCCTCGCTGTCCCCGGCGGGCACCTGGGCGACGACGGCGCCCGTCGCCGGATCCTCGACCGCGAGCGTGCGGCCCGAACAGGCCTGCACCCACTCACCGCCGATCAACATCTGTTGTGCCTCGGCGACCCGCGTGCGCAGGGCGTCGGAGTGCAGGGTCATGGTCATAGCTGCAAATCCTTTGTCGATGGTCCCCGGCCACCGCGGGCGCGACGGCCGGGGAACTCGGGTCAGACGGAGACGGGTGTGGTGGTCGCGGTGAAGTTCTTCATCAGCGGGAAGACTTCGCTGCCCATGCGTTTGATGTCCTCGACGTAGTCGGGGAAGATAAGCATGTATCCGGCGACGCCGTCGATCTCGGCCCATTCGTCGAGTTGGCGGGCGATGCCGGCCGGTGATCCAGTGATGAAATCGGTCGACATCTGGACAGCGCCCTTGCGGTCCATGCTGGCCAGGATCTCGGAGGTGCCGCCCTGCGCGGTATCGGTCACCGCGCCGCTCACCATGTACTCGATCGCCGCCAGGTCGGCGTGGTCGACGTAGTTCTGCAGTTTGGCCTCGGCCTCCTCATCGGTGTCGCCGAGGACCACGCCCAGCGCCACATACGGCTTGATCGTCCTGCCTGCTTCCTCCATCTGCGCGCCGAACCGGTCGACCACCCCGCGCAGCGCCTCCTGTCCGCCCCACGCGAGACGGAAGGAGTAGTCGGCGTACTTGGTGGTGAACTTGATCGCGTCGTCGGAGGCGCCCGCGCACACGATGTTCATGTGGTGCTGGGGTTTCGGGCCCATCCGCAGGTCCTCGTACTGGAAGTACTCGCCCTGGAAGTTGGTGACGCCGTTCTCCCACAGGTCTCGCACCACCTGGCAGTACTCACCGGCATAGCGCCACCGGTAGTTGTTGTACTCGTAGCCGGGCCATACCTTCAGCACCTCGAGCTCACGCGGATGCCAGCCGCCCGGAACGATATTGAGCGAGAAGCGGCCGTCGCTGATGGAGTCGATGGTCATCGCCATCCTGGCCGCGATCGCGGGGTGGATGGCCAGGATGTTGACCGAGCCGATCAGCTTCATCGAGGTCGTGTCCCTGGCCAGCGCGGCCATCTGGGTCATCGACTCGAGCGCGTCGTCCCAGAAGCCGGTGGTGCCGCCGTGGCCGCGCAGACACGACAGCGACAGCGCGAACGAGAAACCGTTCTGCTCACCGGTCCGCACGATCTCGCTCATGTGCTCGTAGGTGGGCGAGTACTGCGGTGCGGTCTCGGACATGATGTAGCCGTTGCGCGCACTCGGGATGAAGATGCCGAATTCCATGGAATGTTCCTGTCTTTCTGGTTGACGGTGATTACCGGGGCCGGACGGCGATCGCGTCGATCTCCACTCGGCAGTCACCCGCGATGCCGACCACGAACGTCGTGCGGGCGGGGAACGGTCCCGGTGCGAAGACCTCGGTGTAGGCCTCCCAGAACTCCTTGCGATAGGAGTCGTCGCTGAGGTAGCAGGTCGTCTTGACCACGTCGCGCAGCTCGCATCCGGCCGCCTTCAGCAGGCCCTCGATCTCGGCCAGCGCGATTTTGGTCTCGTTGGCGATGGTGTCGGCTTCCGGCTTGCGGTTCAGCGTCTCGAGGTCCAGCGCCATGCCGCCGACGAAGACGTAGTCCCTCGTCGCCACGCCGGGAGTCATGCCATAGCGGGGGTAGAGCAGGTCGTCGGGGTTCAGGTACTCGGTCACGTTGTGTCTCTTCTCTTTTCGGTGGGAAGTCAGCCGGCCACGCGCAGCGACGCGTCGAGCTTGCGCAGCTGTGGCATCACCTCGGCGGCGAACAGTTCCAGTGAGCGGTCCACATCGGCCGCCGCGATGCCGGGCGCACCCATCTGCAGCAGCCAGTGCTGGATGCCGTGGGTTTCGGTGAGCCGCGTCATCCGCTCGGTCACGCTCTCGGGCGAGCCGATCATCAGGTGGTCGCGTTCCATCAGCAGGTCCCATGGATCCATCTGACGGAAGTGGGGATCATGCGGGTCCTCGTCGGCGTCGAGCCACACCCCGATGCCGCGAACCCGGCACAGGAATTCGAAGAATTCGACGATCGCGGGTTCGGCGACGCGACGTGCCTCGGCATCGGTCTCGGCGATGCAGCACAGCCGAAGCACACCGCAGCCTTCGCCCAGCGCGGGCATGGTGCCGGTAGTCGCGGCCACCTCGTCGCGGTAGTTCTCGAACAGGTTGGTGAGCACCTTGCCGGTCGGGTACCAGGTGATCGGCCGCAAGTTCTTGCGAGCCGCACCGAGGAAGCCCTCCATCGACTCGGTCACCGCGAACAGCGGCGGGGTCGGCTGCTGCAACGGCCTCGGGGTCATGCCGAAGGCAACGAGGTTGCCGTCCTCACCGACCCAGCCCTCCGGCATCGGCGCGCCGGGTGAGTGGATGAACTTGGTGCCCGGCTCCGGGAAGGTGTAGCGCTCGCCTTCCCAGCTGAAGACGTCCTCGGTCCAGATCTTGCGGACGATGGCCAGGTGCTCGTCGAAGATCGCTTTGCTGGTGTCGGACCCGTTCCAGCGATTCGCGGCCGGGTTCAGGTTCATCACCTCGATGGGCAGGATGCCCCGGCCGAAGGCCACATCGAGCCGGCCGTTGCTGAAATGGTCGAGCAGGGCCAGGTCCTCGGCCACGCGCAGCGGGTGCCACAGGGTGAGCGAGACGGCGGCCATTCCGAAGCGCAGCCGTTCGGTGCGGGCGGCCAGGTCGGTGGCGAGCATGATCGGGTTGGGACTGGCGTCGGTGCCGTCGACGTCGAAGTGGTGCTCCCCCAACCAGATCCGGTCGAATCCGAGCCGATCGGCCATCTCGGTGTGTCGACGTGTTTCGAGCATCACGTCGTGCCAGGACTGTTCGCCCGAGCGGTTGGTGAGTGCGTACAGAAGATCCAATTCCATGGGTTACTCCGAGGTTCCGGGCTGTGGCCCACCGGTTGCGGTCCTGGACCGGATACCGAATGAGGCTTGTGCGAGGACAGAGGGGAAGGTCGCCGATGCGCCTGTTCGCCGAGTGGCAACCGTCACATCAGACTCCACGGGGTCGCCCGGCAACACGACCGCGCAATTACGTATTCGCTACGTATTCCCGGACGTACGTAGCGAATACGTGCGGCACACACCAAAACGGCCGGACCCGCGCGTGGCGGGTCCGGCCGGTCAGGCGGGCCTTTCTCGGCTTCGGCTGTCTCCCGGACAGCACAGAGCCTCGACAGAACATGCTGGAACGTGCTGCCGCTCAGTTGTTCTCGTTGTCAGTCGCCGATTCGAACCATTCGTAGCGCCGTGCGCGCGCCGGTCAGCCAGTCGGCTACGACCCCGGTCAGACGGTCGATGTCGGACTCCAGCACGAAGAGCCCGCGCGTCGGGGTGACAGCCCCGAGTTCGACCAGCAGTGGGTGCAGATGCACCTCTACGGCCATAGCGTGGGCAGGCGCGCCGCCGACCATCACCGGGACCGCGACGACACCGTCCAGCGCAGGCGGACCGTAGCGGTCGAGGAACGCTTTCAGCAGCCCGGTGTAGGTGGCCTTGTAGGTCGGCGAGGCGACGACGAGCACGTCGACCCCACTCAACGTCACCATGTCGGCGCGCACCTGTGCACTGTCCGGGTCCAGCACGGCCGGGCCGTGGTCGGCCAGTTCGACGACGGGACCGACCTTTCCGCTCATCGACACAGCGAGCTGTTCGGCGACGGCCATCGCGACCTTGGTAGTGCGCGATCCCTGGCGCGGGTTTCCGACGACGACGCCGACCACCGGCGTTGTCACGCGCTCACCGCGGTGAAGAAGGCCCGTCGCGCGTAGGCCAGGGCGTGATCCTCACCGGCTCGACCCTCGACGACCGCACCGACGACGATCACGTGATCGCCTGCCTCGATGAACTGCTCCACCCGGCACACCGCGTAGGCCGCGCAGTGCTGATCGAGGATCGGACCACCATACGAGGTGGCGGGGGCCGACCAGGCGTGGCTGTCGAACTTCGAATCGGACTTCACCGCGAAGTCCAACGCGACACGTTCCCGGCCCGCGGCGATGTAGTTGACGGTGAACGCCTTGCTCGCCCGCACCGCTCCCAGCGTGTTGGACCCCAGATCCAGACACGCCAACAACAGTGGTGGATCCAGCGACACCGAGCACACCGCCGACACGGTGAGCCCCTGCGGGCGGCCGTCCGCACCGGTCGCGGTGACGATCGCCGCCGGGCCGGGCGCACACGCCATGATCTTCTTGAACTGCTCCTGATCGATCACTTCGTCTCCTTCGTCGCGGCGCCGGTACTGCGACCCGCCGCCCGGATCCCTTCCCGCACCCCGGGCTGATATGTACTCGCCGCCTGCGCCCACGATTCGAAGCCGAGCGTCGCCTCGAACGAACCGTCCGCCGCGATGGCGACCGCACGTTTGATGTCACGAGCCAAGGAAGGCTCCAAGGCGGCTATCGAGGTCGCGAAGGTCAGCGCTTCGGCTCTCGCGTCGGGCGCGAAGACGTCGGCGAGGCCGCGCGCGTACGCCTCCTCGCCGTCGAGGACGGCTCCCAGCAGCAGTGTGTGCAGCGCCCGTCCGCCGCCGAGTCGTTCGGTCAGGAACCAGGTGCAACCGCCACCGGGATGCAGACCGAGCCGGGCGAAGGTCGCACCGAATCTCGCCGCGGGACCGGCGATCACGACGTCACAGGCGAGTGCGAAGTTCAGCCCCGCGCCGATGGCGTGCCCCTGCACTGCGGCTACCGTCGGATACGGCAGTTCACGGAGCCAGAGAAAGCTGTCGTAGTAGGACAGTTGACGCTCGCGGATCTGCGCGGGTGTCGCGTCTTCGGCATCGAAGAGCGCGATCAGGTCGGCGCCGGCACAGAACGAGGTTCCCGTTCCGGTCACCACGAGCGACCGTGCTTCTGTGTCGTTCGCCAATTCCGCTGCCACGCTGAGCAATTCCTCGCGCATTACGGGGCCGATGGCGTTGCGTTTGTCCGCATCGTCGAGTTCGAGCACCCGCACGCCGTCATCACGACGTTCGAGCCGGATCTTCTGGAACTCGGGTGTCGAGCTCACGGCGCTCACCGCGCGTCCGCGCGCACGGCGACCGCTTCGATCTGCACGCGGAGATCCGAGGCGATGCCGAGGACGAACGTCGAGCGCGCCGGGTACGGCCCCGCTCCGAACATCGCCTTGTACGCCTCGATGAATTCCACCCGGTACGCGTCGTCGCGCAGGTAGCAGGTGGTCTTGACGATGTCGCCGAGACCGAGGCCCGCCTCGGCGAGGATGGTGGCGATGTTGTCGAGGCAGATGCGCGTTTCGTCCGCGATCGTCGCCGCGTCGGCGCGCCGCTTCATCGTCGCCGGGTCCATGGCCAGACCTGCCGCGTAGACGAACTTTTCGCTGGCAGTGCCCGACGACAGACCCGCTGCGGTGTAGTCGCCGAGCGCGGGCGGGTTCAGATACTCGATCATGACGGTCTCCTTCGGATGAGCGGGCGCGCTATTTGCGCAGGATCAGGTCGAACGGCCGGTTGTAGAGGATGTCCTCGACGACGTCACGGTCGATGGGCAGCGGCATCTCGAGGTCGGCGACGGCCAGGAATTGGTCGGCGGCCTCGCGCGGATCGAACGACGGGAAGTCCGAGCCGAAGACGAGCCGGTCGGTGACGTGGCCTTCGACGGCGAGACGCAACCCGTTGTACAGCTGCCAGGTTTTCACCGGCAGGGTCGAGATGTCGGCGAAGACGTTGCGGTTCTTCATCATCAGTTCGACCGTCTCGTTCATCCACGGCTTGCCGAAGTGGGCGACGAGGATGTTGGTATCGCGGAACTCACGGGCGACCTTGTCGAGCAGTGTCGGATAGGCGTACTCGTTGCAGCCGTCGGGCGCGAAGACGCTCGCCTGATGAAACATCAGGAAGATGCCGAGATCCGCGGCCGCGCGGTAGACCTCGTACGCCTCCTCGCAATGAGGGTGGAAACCCTGATACGGGGGCGACAGCTTGACTCCGTGTAGCCCGTATTCAGTGACAGCACGGCGCAATTCGGCTGCGGCACCGGGCTGAGTCGGGTCGACGCTACCCACGCCGATGGCGTGATCGCGGTGGGCGGCGAGGTATTCGCCGACGTAATCGTTAGGAACCTTCATACCGATTCTGGCCACCTGCAATCCGAGGACCAGGAACCGATCGACACCGGAGGCGACCATCACCCTGGTGTGCTCGTCGAGATCGGCGGCACCGAATCCGGGTCGGCCGACGAGCTCGGTCCCACGATCGGTCCATACCGGGCCGAGGTGCTCGGGCAGATAGATGTGGGTGTGCCAGTCATTGAACGGGCGGTCGGGCATCAGTGCCGCTCCTGTCGCCGATGGAATCTGTTCTCACGATCTCCTCCAAGTCTCGAAATCGGCAGGAGCCGGAGATATCACGGCACCATTCCGACTAGTTGGTACCTTGCGGTGAATCAGGCCAGTTTGTCAAGGCTCTACTGATTCGAGGTGGATTTTGGACACATGCCGACCAGGCGGTATCGACGTCTCGGCTGCTTCTTTCGGGAAGCGTATCCCCGCGCCTGGGCATCGATAGCCGTATTCGTACCGAGATACGTACGATTACGGATGGCATCGGCGCGGTGAGCGCCGAAGATCTGGTGGACCAGCGCAGACCCGCCTGTCCCAGGAGTGAACGCCATGACGCCAGTGCCCGCCGTGACCCTGTGGCTCGTCGACGAAGGCAGCGAGCCCGCATTTCGTCGCATGGAGGACGGGCCCGCCGCCGTCCACCCGAGTCCGCTCGACGCCGACAACCTGCGCGACGCCGCGGTGCTGGCCGGCAGGCTGGAGGTCGAGGAAGGCCGCACACCGATGCCGATCCTGCGCATCGACACCACCCGGCATGCCGTGCTCGATCCCGACATCCACTCGCCGCGCCCGATCGAAATCGCATTCCCCGCCTCGGCGCGCCTGCTCGCGGGGTTGATCGCGGACGCGGTCCGGGTGGGCGTGGCCAGGGGCGCACTCATCAGGACATGCGGAGACCCGGCCTGTCGGCGGCAACTGCTCGAGGATGTGGCAAACCACTTGCGCCGTTGCGGATTCGGCGTGGAGTTCTCGATCGACGGATGGCAGCTGTACGACGCGTCCCTGCTGCGAGTGTCGTGACGCTGACCGTGCCCGGGGTTTCTGCGTCTCAGCCTTCGCCGCGGGCGTCGGCGACCCACGCGGCGATCTGAGTGCGGTTTCCCAGACCGAGTTTGGACATGATGTGGTCGACGTGCTTTTCCACCGTGCGAACCGAGATCACCAGCGAGGAGGCGATCTCCCGGTTGGTCAGTCCCCTGGCTACCAACATGCTGATCTCGTGCTCGCGCCTGGTCAGCGCGTCCTGCACCGGAGCCGGATTCTCGCGGCGCGGTTGCGCCGCAACGACATTCGCGCCGTCGTCGAGCGCGAGCGCCACGGCCGCGTCGGTCGGCAGGTTCGCCCCCGCCGCATACGCGCTGCGGAAACCGCGCTCGCTGGCCCGGCGCCGCATGGTGTCCTCACCGCGGAGGTGGAAGGCCCACAATCGTGGAATGCCGTCCAGCGCCATACCCACTTTGCGCAACATCGCATCCGCAGCGCCGAGCAGCCGGGCCGCCCGTTCGGCATCACCCTCGGAGGCCACGATCCACGACATCGCCTCCAGACAGACTGCGGTTCCGAGCTGATCATCCAATTGACGCTTGAGCTCGAGGGTTTCGCGCTCCAGCTTCGCCGCCGTCGTGACGTCGCCCTGTCGCAGTTTCTCGATGCCGAATGCCCACAGTGAGAACGACCGCCACCACGACTCGCCGATGCCGGTGGTGATCTCACAGCATCGGCGATGCCAGGCCGCCGCGCGCTCGCCCTCGCCGGCCAGGCTGAGTGCGAGCCCGACCTCGAACATCGAATGGATCTCGGCGGTGCGATGCCCCAGTTCGGCGAACCGCGCCACCGCTTCCTCGAGCCGTTCGACGGCCAGGGCCAGATCACCCTGGAACAGCGCGAGCAACCCCCAGGTCTGGTCGACGAACGCCGCCAGCAGCGGGTCACCCGTCGTCGACGCGATCTCGGCGGCTTGCTCGAGCAACGGCGAGACGACCTCGTGATCGCCCTGCAGAATGGCCAGCCAGGCGTTGAGCCGCAGGACCCGACCACGCTCGACCGTCGGATCCGGCCCGGCGAGGCCCAAGCGGTCCAGCCATTGCCGAGCCTCGGCCAGGAATCCCCTTGCGAGCCAGTAGTTCTCGATCGAATACGCCAGGCGCATACCCGCCACCGGGTCGGCGGCGAGGCCGGAGTTCAGGGCCGCGCGTAGATTGGCGTGCTCCCAGCGCAGCCGTTCGAGCCACTCCACCTGGCGCGGACCCGACCAATCCAGATCGGCGCGCTCGGCGAGGGCGACATACCAGCGACGGTGGCGGCCTTCGAGTTCGGCGCGTTCCTCCGCCGCGAGCCGACCCGCGCCGTACTGGCGAATCGTTTCCAGCATCTGATAGCGCGGCTCCCTGGCCTCCATCACCCGGGTCAGGATCGACTTGTCCACCAGCCCGGCCACCAGGTCCAGCACTTCGTCGCGTTCGATCTCCCCACCGGAGCCGACGGCCTCGGCGGCATCGAGCCCGAACCCGCCGGTGAATACCGACAACCGGCTCCACAGCAGCCGTTCGGCGGGTGAGCAGAGCTCGAAGGTCCAGTCGATGCAGGCCCGTAAAGTCTGGTGGCGAGGCGGAGCGGTGCGACTGCCCTGGGTGAGCAGCCGGTAGCGGTCGCCCATGCGGGCCGACAGCTCGGCCAGCGGCAGTACCCGCAATCGCACGGCGGCGAGCTCGATCGCCAACGGGATCCCGTCCAGCAGCCGGCACAGCTCGACCACCTGTGGTTGCGTACTCGCGCTCAGGGTGAAACCGGGGACCACGCTCGCCGCACGGTCGACGAACAAGCTCACCGCCTCGCTGTCGGCCGCCGCCGCACTGCGGTTCCACCCGTTGTCGACGTCGGGGACCGACAGCGGTGGCACCGGAACCACCGTTTCACCGTCGATATTGAGTGCTTGCCTGCTGGTGGCGAGAATCCGCAGCCGGGGGCACGAGCGCAGCAGCGCGGCGGCCAGCTCGGCGGCGTCGTCGACGAGGTGCTCGCAGTTGTCGAGCACGATCAGCATCTGCCGGTCACCGAGGTATTCGACGAGAGTGTCGAGCTGCCAGCGAGCGGAGGTCTCCCGGATTCCCACCGCCGCGTTGACCGTGTGCCCCAACAGCGTGCGGTCCTGTAGATCGGCCAGCGCGACGACCCGGACACCCTCCTCGAATGCCCGCGACACTTCCCTGGCCAATTGGAACGCCAGCCGGGTCTTGCCGACGCCGCCGGTGCCGGTCAGAGTCACCAGGCGGGCACGCTCGAAGGATTGCCGCGCGGCCGCGAGTTCCCGCCGCCGACCGATGAATCGGGTGAGGTCCACCGGCAGATCACCGGCGGCGCCACCACCGTCGTCCGGAACTGTCACCACCACGCCACCAACCTCGGCTATCTCGGTTCGGCTACGTCGGTCGCGACCCACTCGTCATCGCGCATCGACATCATCGGTTTCGAGCAGGCCTTTCAGCAGGATCTCCGCGTAGATATTGCCGATCTCCTGCGGGGAAACCGGCCCGTTCAGGTCGAGCCACACGTGCGTCCAGGCACCCATTCCGATGATGCCGAACGCCACCAGCCGGGCCGGTGCGAGTCGACGGAAGACACCTTCGTTCATGCCGCGCTCGATCACATCGACGAAGTACTGCTCGAATTCGTCGCGCTTGCGCTGGATCTCCGCGAACACCTCACCCGACAGGAACCGCCGCTCCTGCAGGAAGACGGTGATCTCCGACTTGTAGAGCGACATCGGTTCCAGCAGTGCCTCCGCGATCAACCGGCGCAGGGTCTGCTCGGTGGATTGCCCGGCGTCGGCCAGAACATTTCGGGCACGGCCGAGCTGGTAGTTGATGAACTCGTCGTGCACCCGGCGCAGCAGGTCTTCTTTGCTTTCGAAATGGTGGTAGAAGGCGCCTTTGGTCAGTTCGGCGCCCTCGACGATGCTCTGTACCGAGGTCGCGGCGTAGCCGTTGTTCTCGAACAGACGCACCGCGCTCTCGAGCAATGCCCGGCGAGCGCCTTCGGGGTCACGCACGCGGCGGCCGTCGGTCCGCCCGTTGCTCATGGGAGTGGTGTTCGCGACCGCCTCGACGAGACTCTGCACTTCGGCCGCGTCGTATCCCTTCTCCTCGAACAGGCGTCGCGCGCTCTCGAGCAGCGCCTGGTGATCGCGCTCGGACGGCCTGCGTTTGCGCGTGCCTTGTCCGGCACCGGTGGACTTCGCTTCTCTGGCCACAACGCCTCTCTTCTCACGACGGACCACGGCACTCCGACGCTACCCCTGTATACCAACGGGTTGGTAGGTTGAACGATCCTTCGCCGAGTCGGGGCGAGTAAACTATCCTGCTGCCTGCGGCTTTGAGTACCAGCGCGGGGGCAGCCTTCCGTACACCACACCGGTCGGTACGGCAGCCTAACAAACCGACGGCGCCACGTGTGCGAATCCTCAGTCGCCGATCCGATACAGGTCGGCTCGTCGTGTCTCCCCCAGCACCCACACGCATCCGGCGCTCACCACACAGAACACCGCGATCATCACCGACACCGCGACGATCCCCGGGCCGCCCGGTGCGACGAACGCGGCCGCCAGCAGCGGCCCCAGCCCGCCGCCGATCACCCCGGCGGACTGGTAGGACAGCGACACCCCGGTGTAGCGCGACGAGGTCGGAAACAGCTCGGCGAGCAGCGCACCCACCGGCCCGAGAACCGCGGCGTTGAGCAGCGTCAGGCCGATCACGTAGGCCGTCAGGATCAGCGGGAACGAACCGGAGGTCACCAGTGGGACGACCGTGAAGGCGTGCACGACGGTGAGCAGAGTGGCCGTGATGTAGACCGGCCTGCGACCGATCCGGTCCGACAGGGTCGCGAACAACGGAATTGTCACCAGCATGCCCGCCGTAGCGATCATGAGGCATTGAGTATCAGGTGCCGTGGCACGCCGTACCGCGTGGTGGCGTAGGTGACCAGGAACGAGGTCGCTGTCGCGTAGGCCATGAACGGCCCGGCGTACACGCCGATCCCGAGCAGAACCCGCATCGGCCGCTCGCGAAGCAGCGCCACCAGCGGAGCGGGACCGCTCCCGGTCGTCGCGGACTGCCGCTGGGCCGCCATCACCGGGCTCTCGACCACCGCCAACCGCACGTACATGCCGATCCCGAGCAGGACAAGGGTCGCAAGGAACGGTAGCCGCCAACCCCAGGACAGGAACTGTTCCTCACTCAGTCCACCGAGCGCGGCGTAAGCCGCGAAGGACAGCAGCAGCCCCACCGCCGACCCGGTCTGGGTGGCGCTGCCGAACAGCCCGCGTGACTCCGACTTCGCGTGTTCCACCGACATCAGCACCGCACCGGCCCACTCGCCGCCGACGGCGACGCCCTGGACGACTCGAAACAGGACGAGCAGGCAGGGCGCGAGCACACCGATCCGGTCCGGCGTCGGCACCAGCCCGATCGCCGCGGTCGCGAGGCCCATCAGTGTGAGTGTCCAGATCAGGGTGGACTTGCGGCCGACGCGATCGCCGAAATACCCGAAGACGATGCCACCCAGGGGGCGCGCCAGGTAACCGACGGCGAGCGTGCCGAAGGAGGCGATCACGCCCACGGCCGGACTGGCGCCCGCGAAGAACACCGGGCCGAAGACCAGACTGGCCGCGGTCGCGTAGATGAGGAAATCGTAGTACTCGATCGCGCTGCCGATGGCGCTCGCGGCGTACACCCGCCGACGTCGGCGTGCCGGCTCGTCGTCGGTCGGCGTGGTCGGTACCGGATCGGTCTGTCGTCGACCGGTGGGCAAGGTGTCCATCTGCTGCTCCAGGACTCGAGGGGTGATGCGTCGGCACACAGGCGGTGCTGGCGAATTCGCACACTCATGTTCCGACTAGTTGGTACCTTGGAGCGATACTACGCACATGCCAAGGCTTTGAACTGGGTTTTATCGATATTGACGTTCCGACTAGACGGTATTAAGTTGCGTTGCAAGCGGCGATCGTTCCGCTGCACTTCCTCCCCGGCATCTTCGAAAGGTTCTCCATGACCGGAATGTGGTTCGACGACGCCGAGCTCGGCATGCGCTTCGACACCGAGCGGCGCACCGTCACCGAGGCCGACATCGTCAATTTCTGTGGCGTCTCCGGCGACTTCCATGCCCTGCACACCGACGCGCAAGCCATGCGCGACAGCCAGTTCGGCGAGCGGATCGCCCACGGCGCGCTCATCCTGTCGATGGTCACGGGCCTGCGCGGGCGGCTGAACATCTTCGGCGACTCGCTGCTGGCGTTCGCCGAGATTCGCGGCTGGCGTTTTTTGCGGCCGGTGCTGATCGGCGACACCATCCGGGCCGCCAACGAGATCATCGAATTGCGCCCGACGTCCAAGCCCGATCGCGGGGTGATGGTGCAGCGCGTCGAAGTCTTCAATCAGCACGATGTGGTCGTGCAGGCGGGTGAGATGGTCTCCCTTCTCAAGCGGGCGGTGTCGGTATGAGGACCAGGGTCGTCGATCTCGAACTGTCCGAGCTTCTCGCGAAACAAACTGCCGGACACGGTGATTCGCCGAGCGGTCTGGTGTTCGAAGCGCGCACCGGACTGTCCGGCTGGACCGCGGCCGAAGACGAACTCGCCGAGGCTTTCGCACTCACCAGGGAAGCCGTACTGGCCGATGCGCCGGTCGTGTATGTCGTGCGGGCCGAGGCGATCCTCGGCCGCGGCGCACCGCTGGACGCAGCGGTGGCCACCGGCCTGCTCGGGGGCGCCCGCGCGCTGACGTTCGAGCGCAGGAAGAACAACTGCTATGTGAGCGTGCTCGCCGTCGGCACGGGCATCGAACCGACAACAGTTGCCGAGTCGATCGAACTGCTGGTCGCCACCCGCGGCGCCAACGGCCAGATCTTCCCGCTCGGTACCGACCACCTGGGAGCGGCACTGCCATGACCCTCGCACTCGTCACCGGCGCCGCACGCGGGATCGGTGCCGCCATCGCCCATCGGCTCGCGGCCACCGGTCACCAGCTGGTCCTGGTGGACCTGAATCCGGCGGTGCGCGAGCGCGCCGCGGCCCTGAACGCGGTAGCCGTGGAAGCCGACATCGCCACCGAACCGGGTCGCGCGGCGATCCGCGACGCCGTCCGCGCCACCGGCGAACCGCTCGCCGTGCTGGTCAACAATGCCGGGATCACCCGTGACGCGCTCGTCGCGGACCTGACCGAGGACATGTTCCGGCAGGTCACCCGGATCAACCTTGGCGCGACCTACGAGCTCACCAGCACCCTGGCTGGCGACATGGCCGACGACGGCGCGGTGGTCAATATCGGCTCGCGAGCGCACCTCGGCAACGTCGGGCAGTTCAACTACGCGGTGTCCAAGGCCGGAATTGTCGGCCTCACCCGGACTCTCGCGCTCGCCTACGCGCCCCGCCTGCGGGTGAACGCGGTCGCACCCGGCTTCGTCGCCACCGACATGACCGACGCGATGCCCGAACGGGTGCGCGACCGCATCGTGTCGCGTATTCCGCTGCGCAGACCGGGACAACCCGAGGACATCGCGAGCGCGGTCGCCTGGCTCGCCTCCCCTGAGGCGCGCTACGTCACCGGGCAGCTCCTCTACAGCTGCGGCGGACGCAGCTACGGGTCGACGGAAGGAACCCGCACATGACCATCACCCGACTGGTACCGGCAGTCGTCGACGATCCGCACGCCACCGACGAACTCCGTGCCGAGGTCCGCGCCTTCCTCACCGAGCAGCGCGCGCAGAACACCTTTCACCCCGCGGTCGACACGTGGTTGACCGGCTGGGACGAGGACTTCACCCGCGCACTGGCTGCCCGCGGCTGGCTCGGCATGACCGTGCCCACCGAATACGGCGGCCACGGACGCAGTTTCGTCGAACGCTTCGCCGTCACCGAGGAATTGCTCGCCGCGGGCGCCCCCGTCGCCGCGCATTGGATCGCCGACCGGCAGATCGTGCCCTCCTTGCTGAAATACGGCACCGAACCCCAGAAGCACCGGTTCCTGCCCGCGATCGCCCGGGGCGAGTGCTTCTTCGCGATCGGGATGAGCGAACCGGATTCCGGCTCGGACCTGGCCAGTGTGTCGACGAGAGCTGTTCGGGTGGAAGGCGGTTGGTCGATCACCGGAACGAAGGTGTGGACCTCCGGGGCACACCGGGCCGACGCGTTCATCTGCCTGGCCCGCACAGCCCCCGTCGACCCCGCTCACCGGCACGACGGTCTGAGCCAGTTCCTCGTCGACCTGCGCGCACCCGGTGTCGACATTCGGCCGATCATCTCGATGAACGGCGAACACCATTTCAACGAGGTGCTGCTCGACACGGTGTTCGTCGCCGACGACATGGTCTTCGGCACCATCGGAAACGGTTGGCAGCAGGTCACTTCCGAACTCGGCTTCGAACGCAGTGGTCCCGAACGCTTCCTGTCGACCTTCGCACTGCTCGCCGAAACCGCCGAACAGATGGCGGCAGGCGCGCTGCCACGCCACGGCGACCTCGGGCGGCTCACCGCGCGGGTGGTAGCGCTGCATCAGATGTCGAGCGCGGTCGCCGGCGCCCTCGAACGCGCGGAACCGGGCGCTGATATCGCGGCGGCGGTGGTGAAGGTGCTCGGCACATCCACCGAAGGCGACATCGCCGATTTCGCCGATCTCCTGTCCGATGCCGAATCGCCCGCGCACTACCGCGCACTCACCGGCGATGCCGTCGTCCAGCGTCCCGGTTTCACACTCCGAGGCGGCACCAACGAAATTCTGCGCGGTGTGATCGCGCGGGGATTGGGGATGCGCTGATGAATGCCGTCGACCGCGAGCTCACCGACATGATGGCGGCCGTCTTCGCCCGCCACCGCGAGCAGCACCCACCGGAAAAGATTGCCACCTGGGACGACGGCCTGTGGGCCCAGCTCTCCGAACTCGGCCTGACCAGATTGACCGGCAGTGCGGACCTCGGCGGCAGCGGTGCGGGATGGGCCGAGGCGGCGGAACTGTTGCGTGCGGCGGCGACGCACGGCGTGCGGGTTCCCCTCGCCGAACACGATCTGCTCGCCTGCCGGTTGCTCGAGGACGCCGGGCTGCCCGTCGACGACGAACGGCGCACCGTGTGCCTGCTCGATCACACCGGCACAGCCCGCGGGGTGCCCTGGGCCGAGGAAGTCGACCGGGTCGTGACCGTGTGGCACCACGGCGGCGCTTGCCTCGTCGCCGATGTGCCCACCGCGGAACTGCGTATCACCCACGGCGTCAACAGCGCGGGTGAACCACGTGACACAGTGACGGCCGATCCGCACCTTCTGACCGGCATCACCGTGCCCGGCACCGCGATCGAGCGGCTGTGGTTGCGCGGCGCGCTCGCCCGCGGGGTGCAGGTGTGCGCGGCGCTCGACCGCATCCTCGATATGTCGGTCACCCACGCCGTCGAACGTGTCCAATTCGGCCGCCCGCTCGCGAAGTTCCAAGCCGTGCAGACCCTTGTGGCCGATATCGCCGCGCAGGCGTCGCTGGCCCGGGCCGCGACCGAAGCCGCCGTCGCCGCAGCCGTCCGGACAGATTGGTCCGGGGAGGAATTGGATTTCCTTGTCGCGGTGGCTCGTTCGTGCGCCGGACATGCCACCTCGGTGGTGGTGCGCAACGCCCATCAGGTCCACGGTGCGATGGGTGCGACGCTCGAACACCGGCTGCACGAGTTCACCGGCGCTGCGCTGGCGTGGCGCTCGGAATTCGGCTCGGTCCGCTCCTGGGACGACAAGCTCACCACGGCCGCGATGGCGGCGGCCCGCGACGGACTCTGGCCGCTGATCACCACCTGATCCGCCCCGGCGCCGCACTCACCCACTCACGAAGGACATTCCGATGACCGAACCGAACCCGCTCGACCTACGTACCGAAGATCTCGACGATCGGCTCGAGCAGAAACTCGCCTCGGGCAATATCCCGAGCCTGGTCGCGATGCTCTACCAGCTGACCGGCGACGACCGCTGGCTCGCCGACCCCTACCGCCCGCGTCGCGCACCCCAGATCGACAACAACGACGACGGCGGACTCGCGCCCGAGATCCGCGCGCAGATCTACGCGGCGGCCGCGACCGCGGTCCGGGCGTGGGCGGCGGGACAGCCTCCCGCCGTGCCCGCCCCCACGGGAGACCTACTGCTGCGACTGATGTCGCTGGTCGCGGGCGAGCCCGTCCATGCCGACTTCGAACCGATGATGGCCGACGAACTCGGCTTCCGCCCGCACGCGCCACGCTCCCCACACACGGTGAAGCGGCCGATGCGGGTGGCGATCATCGGCGCGGGCGTGTCCGGTCTGCTGGCCGCCCGCGCGATGGACCTCGCCGGGGTCGAGCACGTCGTGTTCGAGAAGAACGACGACGTCGGCGGCACCTGGCTGGAAAACCACTACCCCGGTTGCGGCGTCGATACGCCGAGCCAGCTGTACTCCTTCTCGTTCTATCCACGCGACTGGTCCCAGCATTTCGGCAAGCGCGACGAGGTGGAGGCCTACCTGCGGGAGATGGCAGCCGAGTGCGTCGACCGTTCGGTGATCCGATTCGGGCACGAGGTGACCGCCGCCGAATGGGACGAGCTCGAACGGCTCTGGCAGTTGCGGGTCACCGAGCCCGGTGGCGACAGCGTCACCGCCGTCGCCGATGTGGTGATCACCGCGACCGGGCAGCTGAATCGGCCGAAGATGCCCAAGGTGGCGGGCGCCGAGAACTTCGGTGGGCTGCTGTTCCATTCGGCACGCTGGCCGGAAGGCCTCGACCTGACCGGGCGGCGGGTCAGCGTCGTCGGATCCGGTGCCACCGCCATGCAGATCGTGCCGGCCATCGTCGGCGACGTCGAATCACTGACGGTGTACCAACGTTCGCCGCACTGGATCGCACCGAGCAACGACTACTTCCGGACCATCGACGGCGACATCCACTGGCTCAACCGCCATCTGCCGTTCTATCGCCGCTGGAACCGCTTCCGGCTGGCCTGGACCTTCAACGACCGCGTTCACCCCTCACTGCACGTCGACCCCGAGTGGGACGGCGGCGGACGCTCGATCAACCGGACGAACGACCGGCATCGGCAGTACTTCACCCGATACCTCACCGAACAACTCGACGGCCGACCGGATCTCATCGCCAAGACGCTGCCCGACTACCCGCCCTACGGGAAGCGGATGCTGCTGGACAACGGCTGGTTCGCCGCACTACGTGAACCGCACGTGGAGCTCGTCACCGATGGTGTCGCCGAGCTGACCGCCACCGGGGTACGGGCGGGTGACGGGACAGAACGTCCCGCCGACATCGTCGTCATGGCAACAGGTTTCGAAGCGCGGCGCCCGCTGTACCCGATCACCGTACGCGGCCGCGACGGTCGCCTCCTGCACGAGATCTGGGGCGAGGAAGATGCGCGAGCCTACCTCGGCGTCACTACGCCGGGATTCCCGAATCTCTTCTTGACCTACGGCCCGAACAGCAATATCGGTCACGGCGGCAGCTTCATCACGATCGCGGAATGCCAGGTGCGGTATATCGCCGATCTGGTGTGCACCATGATCGAACGCGACCTGGCCACCGTCGAGTGCAAGCAGGAGGTGCACGACCGCTACAACCGGGAACTCGACGAGGCCCACGCCAGGATGATCTGGAGCTACGGCGGCATGCGCAGCTGGTACCGCAACGCGGCGGGCCGTGTGGTCACCAATATGCCCTGGCGGGTCGCCGACTACTGGCGGATGACACATCAGGTGGAGCTGGCCGATTTCCACACCGAGGGCGCGGTAGTCGAGGCTCGCCACTGAACCCCGTGCCGAAAACGAAGGGGCTGGGCGGAAATCCGCCCAGCCCCTTCGTTCGGACCGCCGTAGTCGGACGGACCCACGACGGATATCTCGGCGCCGATCCGCAGGCTCGGTATCGTGAGGCAGGCGCTCGGCCCCGAGGGTTCGAACAGGCGCCGACCGCGAGAGCTCAGGAGCACCGAGGTGCCGCTGATGACCTGCCGAGGGCGGGGCGAGGTCTGGTTCGCCCACCATGCGTCGAATTGCTTTCTCATCGACCTCGATCCCGAAGATTCGCTCTCGATCAACGGCAAACACATTCTCGTCTACGAGCCCAGCCTCGGCTATGACATCCAGATGGTCTCCGGCGCAGGTGCTTTCGTCGGCGGTGGTCTGTTCAACTGCGTTTTCCAGGGACAGGGCCGACTGGCGATCACAAGCCACGGTCAGCCGCTTGTCATTCCTGTCAGCCCTCAGCAGCCGGTGTTCGCCGATTCCGATGCACTGATCGGCTGGTCCTCGGGCCTGCAGACATCCCTCGTGCGCACCCAGAGCTTCGGATCGATGTTGCGTGGCGGCTCCGGCGAGGTGGCACAGGTGCGATTCCTCGGCGCGGGGTTCGTCATCCTCCAGCCCTCGGAGTCCAACTTCGGGGCTACAGGCTCGAAGTAGTCATGCTGCGCTTCGGCTAGTCGGCGGGGAGGCGCGGTGGTTGGGTTCGATGACGCCGCGCCGCTTCTTCGCCGAGATTCGACGCGCCTTCGCTCCGCGCGAGGGTTTGGTGGCGCGGCGGACAGGCGGCGGGCGGCAGCGGCGTCACGCGACAACGTGGCCAGGTGTTCACGAGCAGCCGATGGCGCCCTGATCGCGCAAGGCTGTGCGTTCGTCCGGGCTGAAGCCCCAGTCCCCCAGCACCTCGTCGGTGTGCTCACCGGGTTGGGCCGGCGGTCGCTGGATCGCACCGGGTGTGCGGCTGAAACGCGGTGCCGGAGCGGGCTGGACGACTCCCTCGACATCGACGAAGGTGCCACGGGCCCGCAGGTGTGAGTTGCTCGGTGCCTCGGTGAGCGAGAGCACCGGAGTAAGGCAGGCTTCCTGGCCGGCTGCGAGAGCACACCATTCGTCGCGGGTTCTGGTGCGGAACACGGCAGCGAATCTTTCCCGCATCGCGGGCCATTGCGCTTTGTCGTGCTGGCCGGGCAGTTCCGCTTCGTCGATACCCATGATCCGCAGCAGATTGCGCCAGAAGCGGGATTCGTTGGCGCCCACACTGATCCAGCCGCCATCGGCGGTTTCGTAGACGTTGTACCAGGGTGCGCCCGAGTCGAGCCGGTTCACGCCGCGCTCGTCGCTCCAGTAACCCGCGGCGAACAGGCCGTAGAACAGCGTCATGAGCGAGGCCGAGCCGTCGACCATGGCAGCGTCGACGACTTGCCCTCGGCCGGACGAACGACTTTCCAGCAGCGCGGAGACCACCCCTAGCGCCAGGTACAGCGATCCACCGCCGAAGTCACCCGCCAGATTGAGCGGGATGACGGGCGGTTCACCCGCGCGGCCGACCGCATGCAGCACGCCGGTCAGCGAGATGTAGTTGAGGTCGTGTCCGGGGTCACGCGCGAGCGGCCCGTGCTGGCCCCACCCGGTCATCCGGCCATATACCAGAGCCGGATTCACAGCCATACATTCCTCGGGGCCGAGGCCGAGTTTTTCCGCGACTCCGGGCCGAAACCCCTCGAGTACCACATGAGCCTGGCCGACGAGCCGCAGCACGGCCTCGACCGCAGCGAGCTTCTTCAGGTCGAACACAGCGCTGCGCCTGCCCCGATTGAGCAGGTTGAACTTGGCGTCTACCGATGCACCGCCGTCGTAACCCGGCGGCCGGTCCAACCGGATGACATCGGCGCCCAGGTCCGACAGCAGCATCGCGGCGAAGGGGGTCGGTCCGACCCCGCCGAGTTCGACGATGCGAATGCCCGTCAGCGGGCCGCTGCGCTCAGCCATCGCTGTTGCCGTCGGTGCCGCGTCGCTGTCCGAGAACACCGCGCAACCGGTCGTCGGCGCCGCCGATATCCTGCGCGGCAGGCAAGGGGGGCGGTCGTTTGCCGTCGAACGACAGCGGCAGTCCGACGACCCCGATCTCGTCCCCGGTGGGCGCACCGATGATGCCGAGCGCCCTGGTCTGTTCGTGGGCCACCATCTCGGCAGTCGTCTGCACCGGCGCCACGGGAACACCGAAGTCCTGCAACCGTTTCTGCCAGTGCTCGCGTGGGTGCTCCGCCAGCCGGTCTCCGATCGAGCGGTCGATCTCGGCGCGGTTGGCCAGCCGAGCGGTGTTCGTCGCGAACCGGTCGTCGCTCGCCCATTCGGGTCGGTCCAGCGCCTGGCTCAGGCGAGCGAACAGTCCGTCGTTGCCGCAGCTGATGATCAGATCACCGTCGGCGGCCGAGTAGGCGCGGTGCGGGACGATGAACGCGACCCCCGAGCCGTGGCGCTCACCGGGGGCGCCGTCGGCGTTGTAGCCCGCGACGCCGATCGACATCCATGCGATCGCCGTTTCCAGCAGCGAGGCGTTCACCGCGGCACCGTCCAGCTTGGATCGGCGCCGATGGAGCGCGGCGAGGATGCCGATGGCCGCCCACATTCCGGTGCCGAAGTCGATGATCGACACTCCCGCGCGCACCGGTGGGCCGTCGTGTTCGCCGGTGATGCTCATGATGCCGGAGAACGCCTGCATCAGCGGGTCGTAGCCGGGCAGACTGTTCATCGGCCCGGTGTGCCCGAACGCGCCGACCTCGCAATGCACGAGTTCGGGTTTGGTGACCCGCAGGCTTTCGGCGTCCAGACCGTACTTCGCCGCGGAGCCGGGTCGCAGATTGTGCAGGAACACGTCGGCGCGTTCGGCGATCAATTGGTGCAGCAGCGCGAGCTGCTCGCGGTCCTTGATGTCGATACTGATGGACTGTTTGCCTCGGTTGAGCGCGTGGAACGCCGCGCCGCTGCCTTTCCACATGCTCGGACCCCACCCGCGCGACGAATCACCGGTCGGTCGTTCGACTTTCCATACCTCGGCCCCGAGTTCGGCCAGGATCTTGCCGGTGAACGGCGCCGAGGCGCTGTCGCCGAGTTCGACCACGACGATTCCGGACAGCGGAAGTTCGCTCTGCTGGTTCATGACGTACCTCTATCCGGGGTTCGCGGCGGTGAAGACGGGGATGGTCTGAGCACCGCGTTCGACGAATCGGACGGTGACGTCCTGATCGATCGCGATGGCCTCGGGGTCACCGTCGATCTGGGCGAAGAGCATATAGCCCTCGGCCATCTGCACGAACCCGACCGTGTAGGGCGTGATCGACGCCCATACCGGCGTCGGGCCACGCATCACCGTGCTGAAGGAGTAGACCGTGCCGCGCCCGGTCGACTCCTGCCAGTTCAGTGCGGATGAAGCACAGTAGGGGCAGTACGAGTGCGCGGGCCAGACGGCTTCGGCACAGTCGGCGCAGCGTTGAAAGGTCAGGCGCCGCTCGTCCAGCGCCGCCCAGTAGGGTGCGGCATCGAGCAACTGGTACGGCTGCGGCCAGTCGTTGGGTGGTCTCGCTCATGTTCGTCTCCGATTCCGCTCAGGCCGCCAGCACCAGGACGCTGCCCGCCGCCAGCATGCCGCCCGCCCCTTGGACCAGAGCGGTCTCCGGCTTGCGGGTGGGCGCCAGCCCCAGCGCCTGCCCACGCAGCTGGCGCACGGTCTCGATGAGGGTGTCCATGTTGCAGGAGATGCCGGGCTGGCCGAAGGACAGCCAGCCGCCGTTGGTGTCGGTCGGTAGGTCGCCGTCGATGCCGGTGCGGCCCTCGCGATAGATGTCGATGCCCCGGCCCTTCTTCGCGAAGCCCAAGTCCTCCATGACGATCGGGCCCATGTGCGCGAAGTTCACCGACATCTGGATCATGTCGATATCGGAGGGGCCGAGTCCGGCCATCGCATAGGCCTGCCTGGCCGCTTCGATGGTGGCGGTATAGGTGAGGTTGGGCAGGGTGCCGAAGTCGGCGAATTTGCATGTGCGCATGTTCATCCGGTCCGACAGGTACTCGTGCGTGGTGGCCGATCCGTACCCGTGCAGGTAGACCGGCTGCTGATGGGGACGCACATTGTCGGGTGCGGTGACGACCAGCGCGCCGCCGGTACCACCACCCCAGGTCGAACACATCCACCGGCGCAGCGGCGTCGCCACATACGGCGAGGCGAGCACGGTGGCTACATCGATCTCGCCGTGCTTGGCCTTGGCCGCGTGCGGATGATGGGCACCCCAGCGCTGATTGGCGACGGCGACCTCGGCCAGATCGGCTTCGGTGATGCCGAATTCGTGGAAGTACCGGCGCGCGGCCTGGGCGTAGAGGGACGGGATCGTCGGTCCGTACATCACTTCGAACTGTGGATCCGCATCGGCCTCCGCACCCATGGCCACCGCGTCGACGAACAACTCCGTCGCATCGCTCTGCAGGCACAGCACATACTCCGCCTTGCCTGCGGCGATCATCTGTGACGCCTGCGCGAGCGTGGCGGTGAGGCCGGCGCCGTGCAGGGTGAGCTCGCTGGTGAAGGTCAGCGGCATCTGCATGTGCGAGGCGAAGATGTTGTTCCACTGCGAGCGTTTGTCGGCCCACGGCGAGCGTCCGGTGAACAGGGCGTCCACCTGGTTCTTCGTGATCCCCGCGTCGGCGAGCGCTGCGACGGTGGCCTCGACGGCCAGTTGCAGCGGGTCCTTACGATCGGCACGGGTGGCATAGGCGTCGCCCATGCCGACGATCGCTGCGACGGGTTGTGCGGTCATCGAATCAGCCCCGCACCTTTTCGGTCGGCAGCGAGGCGCCGACGAGGGCTTCGAGATCCTCGCGCTTGCGGAGCATGAGCAGGCTCCACTCGCTGCGCTGGACGACGTCACCGTGCTGGTTGAGCGCCTTCATCAGGAAGGTGATGACGCCGAACTTCTCGTCCTTGTCCTTCTTGGCTATCACCTCGGCGGTGACGTAGATCGTGTCGTTGATGAGCACCGGCTTGAGGTAGCGCAGGTTGTCGATGCCGTAGTTCGCCTGGATCGACGGGCCGAACTGGATCAGGCCGGTCATCAGGGAGTAGGTCAGCGACCCCTGTACCAGACGCTCACCGAAGCGGGTCTGCGCGGCGTAGTGGACGTTGGAGTGGATCTCGATCCAGTTGCCCGTCAGCGCACAGTAATTCACCACGTCGGCCTCGGTGATGGTGCGTCCGCCGGAGCGGAAGACGGTGCCGACCTCGATCTCGTCGAGCGGCATGTCGATGCGGTTGTTGATGGTGGCCATCGAAGTTCTCCTCGAAAGTTCTTGCGGAAGGGCGGATTACAGGCGCATCGACTTGGCGATGATGGTGCGCTGGATCTGCGAGGTGCCGCCGCCGATGGTGGACTGCACGCTCTCGCGCAGGTAGCGCTCCATATCGGCCTCGGGCAGGTTGGCGTAGCCGCCGAGGATCTGCATGCCGTCGAGGGCGCACTGCTTGAGCGTCTCGGAGCCGTAGAGCTTGGCCATCGAGGTCTCGCGGGCGGCGGGCAGACCGGCGGCCTTCATCTTGGCGGCGCGGTAGCAGAGCAGGCGCGCGGCGTCGACGCGGGTCTGGTTCTCGGCCAACATGTGCTTGAGCACCTGGAACTCGTAGATGGGCTTGCCGAACTGGATCCGCTCGTGGGCGTACTTGTTGGCCGCGCGCACCGCTTCCTGGGCGTTGCCCACGTAAGCGGCGGCGACGGCACAGCGCTCGAGTTCGAGGTGGTCGGTGATGATCTTCCAGCCCTGGCCGACCTGGCCGAGCAACGCATCGGCGGGGACGCGAACCTCGTCGAGGAAGATCTCGGTGGTGCCGGTGGCGTGACGCGACAGCGTCGGCAGTTTGCGGATGTCCAGGCCGGGAGTGTCGTTGGGAATCAACAGGACCGACAGGCCGCCGTGCTTGTCGTCGGCGTCGGTGCGCACCAGCATCGCGATAACCGTGTCCTTGGCCGCCGCACCCGAGCACCACAGCTTCTGGCCGGAGACGATCCAGTCACCGTTCTCGTCGCGACGCGCGCGGGTCTTGGTGTTGGAGGCATCCGAGCCGGCGTCGGGCTCGGAGATCGAGACCGAGAAGCGGATCTGCCCGTCGATGAACGGCTTGACGTAGCGCGCCTTCTGCTCGTCGGTGCCGTATTTGAGAATGTTCATCGCGGTGAAGGTGGGGACCAGCACCGAGCAGGCGAAGTCGAAACCGAACTTGCCGAGGCCTTCGGCCATCAGTGAGTAGTCGAAGATGTCGCCGCCGGAACCGCCGTCGGCCTCGTCGATGAGGATGCCGAGCCAGCCCTGGGCGGCGATCTTCTCGTAGGCCTCGTACGGGTACTCCCGGCCGCTGTCGCACTTGCGCACATATTCGACGGTGATCTCGTTGTCCATGAATTTGTTCACGGTGTCGAGCCAGTCGGCCTGCGCATCGTCCAGGAAGTTCGAATTCATTCTTTGTGCTCCGTATGCGATGAGTTCGGATGGATTGTTCGCCGAGCAGTACGTTAATTCCGCTCGGCCGATGCGCCAAGTGATGATCTTCGAATCGCCTGTTCGAGAGCTCCGAATCCCGGTCAGGACATCGTTTCAGTTAGGAAACCAGCAGGTCAGCGCGGCCAGCCATAAACAACTCAAGGCTGAGCGTCGGACCGGAAGTTAGCAAGTGAAAAATACCGAATCGGTGATTCGAAGACGGTGAATTGAATAGCGGCAGAGGCCGAACTATGGTCGGGAAGAATCGTCACCGGACCACGACGGTAGCGCGACGACGTTGCAACGGCCATTCGGGAGTCATCATGAGAAGTGTTCCTTTCTCGGCGCGGTACTGGAGTGCTGTCGAGACCTTGTCGGCGCAGGAGGCGCGCCGAGTGCAGGACGAGCGGCTCCGCGAGCAGCTCACCTACCTGGCCGCGCACAGCGCCTTCTATCAGGCGAAGTTCGCCGAACACGGCGTCGACGTCGACAGCATCGAAACCGTCGACGACCTGGCCGGTCTGCCGTTCACCGAGAAGCAGGAACTGCGCGACAGCCTCGCCTCCGCCCCACCGCTTGGCACGCACGTCGCCGCGTCCGAGGCCGACATCGTGCAGATTCAGGCGTCCTCGGGCACCACGGGTTCACCGTCGTATGTCGGCCTGACGGAAAGCGACATCCGTACCTGGAGCGAACTGGGCGCACGCGCTCTCTACGCCAACGGATTCCGGCCCGGCGACCGCCTGCTGCACGGCTTCGGCATGAGCAAAGGCTTCGTCGGTGGCCTGCCGGTCGTGCAGATCCTGCAGTACATGGGCATCGTGGACATCCCGATCGGCGCGGAAGCGGGCGCCGAACGGCTGCTGCGCGTGCAGGCCGATCAGCGTCCCAACGCCCTGATCGGCACCCCCTACTTCCTCACCCACCTGGCCGAGCAGGCACCGCAGATCGTCGGTCGCGCCGCCGCCGAACTGGGCGTGCGCGCGATCAGTGTGGGTGGCGAACCCGGCGGTGGGCTGCCCGCGGTGCGCGAGAAGCTCGAATCGCTCTGGGGCGCCACGGCACGGGAAATGCTGGGCGGCACCGACATCGCGTGCACCTACTGGGGCGAGTGCGAAGTCGGCGACGGCATGCACTTCCTGTCACCGGATCTGATGATCGCCGAACTCATCGACGCCGAGACCGGCGACCAGGTGGCGCCCGTCGAGGGCGCCAGCGGTGAACTCGTCTACACGGCGCTGCGGCGCCAGGCCTCTCCCCTGCTGCGCTTCCGCACCCGTGACCATGTGGTTGTCACCGGCACCGATTGTGCTTGCGGCCGAACGGGTTACAAGGTGCGCTGCGTCGGGCGGACGGATGACATGTTGATCGTGCGTGGCATCAACCTGTTCCCGTCCGCGGTCAAGGAGCTGGTCATGGAACTGGCGCCCGCGACGACCGGGGAGATGCGCATCCGCGCCGACTTCGAGGGCCACTCCACCCAGCGCCCACTTCCCTTGGTGGTGGAGTACGCATTGCACCTGACAACCGAGCAGCGCGACGACCTGCGCGCCACCATCGAAGGCCGGGTGCGCTCGGCGCTCAACGTGAAGACGACCGTCGAGCTGGTGCCCGACGGCACCCTGAAGCGGCCCGACCATGTCAAGGTCGCGCTCATCGAGCGAGTACCGATCGCATGAATGCTGGATATTAAATATTCCATGCATGCACGCGCAGTATGATCGGGGACGCCGGTCCGGCCCGACAGCGGAGGTGAGATGGGCACGCTCAACCGGTTGCACCTGATCAGGCAGGTCGACCTGTTCACTTTGCGCCTGTTCCTCTCCGCGATCGAAGAACAGCAGATCGGCCTGGCCGCGATCCGCGAGAACATCGCCGCGTCCACCGCGACCAAACGCATTCAGGTGCTCGAGAACATCGCGGGCGTCAAACTGCTGGAGCGGACCCCGAAAGGGGTGGTTCCAAGCCAGGCGGGGGCGATCCTGGCCCGCCATGCCCGGATGATCTTCGACAGTCTCGACGACATGCGCACCGAATTCGCCTCGCTCACCGAGGGCGTGCAGGGCGAGTTGCGCATCGTTTCGGCCCGGTCGGTGATCGTGCCGTTCCTGGCTCGTGAGCTGGGCGAGTTCAGTCGCGAGTACCCGCTGGTCGACCTGGTGGTGCACGAGGTGGAGAACGCCGATATCGTGCAGGAGGTGGCGCGGGGTGAGGCCGATCTCGGCGTCTTCGTCTCGGCGTATGGCCTGGATCTGGACGGCGTGGAGGTGACGCCGTACCGGCGCGACCGCATCGTCGCTGTTGTCCCCTTCGAGCACCCGCTCAGCGGACAATCGAGCGTGACGATCCGGGATCTGTTGCCCGAGAACCTGATCGCGCCGCGCGCGCTGGTCGGTGCACTGCGCGCCGCCGCGCACCGAATCGGTGAGGAGTACAGCCCGAAGCACGTGCTACGCAGCGGCGGTGCCGCCATCAGCCTGGTCCATGCCGGGCTCGGCGTCACCGTGCAACCGGAATGCCTGGTCGGCCACGAATGGACCGGCCGCGTCGCCGTGCTGGAACTCGCCGAACCCTGGGCGGAACGACGGATCCATCTCGCCACTGCCCGCGGTCGCGAATTCAGCCCGGCCGCAAAGGTTCTCATCGAGCAGTTGCTGACCCGCCCGATCGATGAGGACGAGCCGACGCCGGGCCGGTGAGTAGGGCCGGGAAGGCTCGCCGACCCGACTCACCGTGCGGACGGTCCGTCAGAGATGTTTGGTGAAGAAGGGCACGAGGCGGTCCAGCGCCTGCGATACCGCTTCGGGCTGGTCGTAGAGGTCGTAGTGCGTCACGCCCTCCAAGACGACGAGTTCCTTGTCTTTGGACGCGGCGCGCTGGTAGAGCTCGAACGCGTCGCGGTAGGCGCCGAACGCGCCGGGCTTGTCGCCGACGACGAGGCACAACGGCTGGGTGAGCAGGATCTCCGCGCGGGTGTAGGCATCCCATCCGACGAGGCGCGCCTGCCGGGAGAACAGAAAGCTGGTGCGGCCATTGGGTTTACGCCCGCGGTCGGTCTTGTAGTACTCGGTCGCCTCGACCAGGTCGACATCCGTCAGACCCGCCTGCTCGGCCGCTTCCGGGGACGGTGGCAGCAGGTCGTTGACCTGCTCGTCCTTGCCGCGAGCCTCGGCGGTGCGCTGGGCAGCCATCGCCTCGAGCGCACCCAGCGGGTCGTACTCGGTGAAGCCCTCGAGCATTCGCCGCCCGACATTCGCACCGGTCACCGTGCCGAGGGCTTTGATGCGTCGTTCGGTCATGGTGGCGCTGACGGCGTAGCCGCCGCCACCGCAGATGGCCAGTACACCGATCCGGTTCTCGTCCACCCAGGGCTGGGTGACCAGATAGTCGATGACGTAGCTGAAGTCCTCCGCACGGAATCCGGGGTCCTCGATCAGGCGCGGTTCGCCCCCGCTGTCACCTTGGAAGCTGGCGTCGAAGGCGATCGCCACGAATCCCCGCTCGGCCAGCGCGGTGGCGTAGATATTGCCCGAGGTCTGTTCTTTACAGCTGCCGGTCGGGTGGGCGCTGATAATCGTGGTGTATTTCCGTCCGGCGTCGAATCCCGGCGGGTAGTAGATATCTGCCGCGAGGTCCCAAGCCAGGGCCTTGATACGAACGTGTTCGATGTTGTCGGTTGTCATGAGCTTCCTCTCTCGTCGGGTGAGATTCGTGGATCGTCCGCGACGGGCGTCGGTTGTTACGCAACGGACCGCGCGCGGGCGGCCCATCGTGTTCCCAGCCCGCCCACCGCGCCCGCCAAGAGCAGGCGGCGCGCAGTGGGGTGGGTCGCCAGCCAGGTGTAGGGGCTGAACGGCAGCGCTTGTTTTCCGAAGTCCCCTTGGACGCGTGCGTCCCCGCTCGGCTCGTAGAGATTGCCGTCGGTGTCGGTCGCCGCGTCCTTGGTTTGTTCCATCGGAATCCCGAACTTGGCCAGCACGACATCGGCCAGTCGCGGGGTGAGGTGCTGCGTCAGCTTCATGAGCTTGGCCGCGCCACCCGCGTAGAGATCGCGGACCGGGTGGGTGGCGGCGAACAGGACGCACTCGGCGACCACCGCCGGGTCGTAGAACGGCGGGGCGCCCTTCGGCTTCACGTCCATCTTGTTGCGGCCGTTGTCGAAGAACGGTGTATTGATCGCCGCCGGTTTGATACTGGTGACCGAAATCGGCGTACCCGCGGCTTGCAGCTCCCGCCGCAGGGCGTCGAGCATTCCTTCGACGGCGTGCTTGGACGCGGCGTAGGCGCTGTTGAGCGGCATGGAGATCACCGTCTCCCCCGAGCCCACCGACACCAGCGCACCGCCGCCTGCCCGGCGCAGATGAGGCAGTGCCACCTGGAAGCCGTGCACCTGTCCCATGAAGTTGACTTCCATCAACCGGCGGAACTCCTCGGGTGTGGTGTGTTCGAAGTCCGCATAGACCACCACGGCCGCGACAGCGACCCATGTATCGATACGACCGAACTTCGCGACGGCCGCCTCGGCGACGGACTCGACCTGAGCCCGGTCGCTCACATCGCAGACGACATACACCGCCTCCCCACCGGCGTCCTCGATCTCACGCACAAGCGTCGACAGCCCCGCTTCGTTGCGCGCCGCCACCACCACCTTCGTCCCTGCGGCGGCAAGCCGAAGCGCGGTCTCTCGACCGATACCGCTCGATCCGCCGGCAACGACGGCAACCTGCTGCTCGAGTGGTCGAAGCTTGATCCTTGGCATCCGTGATCCCTTCAGTTCGGCTTCCAGCGAGAATTACGCATTATGCTTAGCTGAGGCCACGGTGCGCCTACCCGTTTCGGCGACTCCCAATCAGCGGGCCGAGAATTCCCGAAGCGGCCTCCCGAACGGTGCACAGGACGGCGTCAGCGTCTTCACGCAGGTACCGAGTCCGCCGTGCGAGCCCGCAGCGTCGCGGCGCTGGTGATCTCCGAGCCTCCTGCTCGCAGTTCGGCCCAGTCCCTGGGATCGTGGCTGATCCACACGGTGGTTCCGGGTTGGGTGGCGAGCAGTTTGATCTTCTGCAGCGAGTTGTTCTTGCTCGGCCGGTCGACGTCGAACGGCATGCCGATGGTCAGGTCGACGTTGTCCCATTTGTGCGCGGCGTCGCTGGTGAGGACGAGTGTGCTCTCGTCGGGCATGCGCAACTTCAGGCCGAGCGTGCCGGGGGTGTGCCCGTGCAAGGAGAGGAGGGTAGCGCTGCCGTCGCCGAACAGGTCGTGATCGTATCCGGCGGGCACCTCGTTCCAGGCGATCTTCTGGGCGGCCGCGATGTCCTCCTCCCGGAAGAAGGCGGCGTCGAGGTTCGACGGGGTCTTGGCGTAGCGCAGCTCGCCCGCGCCGATGAATCCCTGTGCGTGTGGAAAGAGGTCGAGGCCACCGGTGTGGTCGAAGTGCATGTGCGACAACACGATCCGACGGACGTCGCGGGTGGTGTAGCCGATGGCCTCGATCTGCCGGTCGAGTCGGTAGTGTGCGGGGAAATCGATCTGGAACGCTGCGGCCATTTCGCCGTATGCGGCAGCGGGATCGCCGGCGCCGTTGGTCGCCAGGCCCGCGTCGAACACCATCAGCCCTTCGTCGTGCTCGATGAGGAATGTGGGCGCGGGGATCGTCTCCTGCACGCCGCCCGAGCCGAGCATCAAGATGCCGCAGTCGACGGTGAGCTGAGGGGCGTCGAGCGCCCATACACGTCGGATCGTCTTTGTTGCTGCCATGGGGACTCCAATGTCTTGCCAGGTGCGGTGCCGAGAATTCAGGAAACTTCTCAGCATTAAATATCGTGTGAGTTCACAGGTAGTGGATCGAAGGAGAGTCGAGTTGCCCCGACCGCACATGTGTGCCGTGGATCACAGGGTGGCGTGAATACTATCGTCAGATGCGTTGAGATTCAACAGGCGACTAGATTGACGGCACCACCTGCATCGATAGTTCACAATGCACCCTCCCTGCGGGTTGCCCGAGCGCGGCGGCATGGCGCGGGGGGCTAGCGACCCGGCGCGCATCTGAGAGATCTCCTCGCAGTACCGGTTCGGCGAAAGTGCATTATGTTTCATACATCCTCTCGTATCCTGCTGCTGGGAAAGCTCCTGCGGTCCCTCCCCGACGGCCCCCGGTGCCCCCATTCCGCACCGCCACTCCCCCACACCCGTCGCCGGCCCCGACAGCCCGCGACGGCGCCCCGAGGAGCAGCGTTCCTTCGCGCAGAACAAGAGAGATCCGATGAATTCACAGAAGTCCTGGGCAGCCACGGTCGGCATGCGCCCCAATCAAATAGCTGTCGTCCTGTTCTGCGCGTTCCTGAACATGCTCGACGGATACGACGTCCTGGTGATGGGCTTCGCGATGCCGTATCTCCCGGAGGGATTCGCGTCGAACGCACAGAAGGGATACCTGGTCAGCGCCGCCCTGGCAGGCATGGCCGTCGGCGCGATCGGGCTCGCCCGCTTCGCCGACGTCTACGGGCGTCGCAAAGTTCTGTTGATCGGTTTGGCGGTCAACACGATCGGACTGGCGACCTCGGCCCTGTCGACCAACTTCGAGACGTTGTTGCTCACCCGGTTCGTCACCGGTATCGCCATCGGCACGATCAGCGTGGTGATCATCGTGCTCGGCCAGGAGAGCGCGCCGACGAATCGGCGCAGTATCGCGCTGGGTGTGGTCATGATCGGTTATCCGCTCGGTACGATGCTGGCCGGTTTCGCCGGAGCCGGGCTGCTCACGTGGGTCGGTGGCGCATGGCAGGGCATGTTCTGGATCGGCGCGGCATTCGGTGCCGTCTCCCTGGTCGTCACCGCGGTCTTCCTCCGTGAATCCGACGAGTTCCTCCAGCGCAAGGCCACCGGCGAGCCGACGCGACACGTGGCCACCATCGCCGAAACCCGGCTGTTGGGCCAGACGCTGCGGACGCGGACGATCCTGCTGGCCGGTGGCTATTCGATGCTGACGGCCGCTTACTACTTCGTCGGCACCTGGACTCCGCAGTTGATCAAGAACGCCAGCGGGGATGCAGGCAGCGGTGCGATGGCAGGCATCATGATCGGCTTGGGCGCGGTCATCGGTGGCTCCCTTTTCGGTGCGGTCGGCCTGAAATTCGCCGGCGCGCGGATCGCCGCCGTCACCTCGCTCGTGGCAGCGGTCGCGATCGCCGTGTTCGCGGTGACACTGCGCGGCCCCATCGCATTGACCATGGCGGCGGTGCTCGGCGCGGCGATCTTCGCGGCGCTCACCGGATACACCGCGACGTCCACCGCCGTCTACCCCGTGCTCGCTCGGGCCAAGGGTTACGGCGTGATGATGGGAGTCGGCCGGGCCGGTGCGATTTTGTCGCCGATCGTCGCCGGCTACGCGTTGAGTGTGCTGACGCCGCGCTCGATGTACCTCGCGGTCATCGTCCCACTGACGATCGCCGCGCTCGTCGCGCTGGTCCTGATGCGGGTACGTCCGCCGAGTGAACCCGAGCCCTCGACGCAGACATCGCGAGCGGCGGTCGCGGACTGACGCTAAGCAGGCCGACGGAACCCGCTAGCCGGGATCGGCCACAAACATCCTGATCAGAGTCTGCGATACCTGGTCGGCGAATTCTTCGACCCCGAGATCACTGCCGGGCTTGAACCATTCGCCGATCAGGGCCAGCCCGCCCAGGGCGAGATTCAACGTCACGTGCAGGCGATCGGCCGGGATAGCCTGTGGTGCGGTGACGAGCTCGTCGACCACTCGGCGGAAGATCGCGGTCTGCTCGCGCCGCAGCTCGTCGCGCCGCTGTTCGAGCGAGTCGACCGGAACCCGCACCTTGAGGAAGAGCGGGATGAACTCCGGGTATTCCACCAGCGTGATGACAGCTTCCTCGCGGAACATCGCGCGGAGCCGGTCCAGCGGCGCCCCTGCCGACTCGGCGATCACCCGCAGCCGGGGAAACACCTCGACGGCCGCGTGCTCCATACAGCGCAGGAAGAGTTCTTCCTTCGAGGGGAAGTAGTAGTAGAGGCTCGAACCGCGCATGTCCAGCGCCGCCCCGATGGCCTCGAAATTCGTTGCCTCGTAACCATATTCGGCGAACAAGCGTGCCGCGGTGTGTTCGATCAGCCGAACGCGATCGGCACGCTTTCGCATCGCCCGCGTCGTGGGTTCGGCACTGTGGACCGAATCGCTATCTGCGCTTGGCGCACCCATCGTCATCCTCCCTGTCGACTCCGTGCGCCTGAGGCCATGGCCGTCCCGACACCGCGGCGATTCTAACGAACCCGAAGCCCCTTCCCGGGAAGCCGCTCACGCAGCCGGAACAGCAGCGGCGCCGCCGTGCCCGCGCCGTCCGATCTCGGGTCACCCGGGAGCCCCGGCAACCCATTGCACTTCAACAACATTATATATATTCTACAGCAGAATAGAATTTCTGCTTGGCTCAGGAATGGCCCGGGCCGCATCCTGGACAGAACACAGATCGTCGACTGAAGGTGGAATAGTGAAAATCTCCGGAGTGGAGGTCGCCCATGCCGATGATGTGCTGGTGGGCGGCGCGCTCGGTCCCGCCATGGGCGACAGTTCGACCATCATCGCGCCGGCCACCGGTGAGCCCGTCGCCGTTGTCCGACAGCCCTCCGTAGCCGACGCGATCGCGGCCGTCGACGCCGCCGACGCCGCGCGCGAGACCTGGGCCCGCACTCCCCTGCCCGAACGGATGGCCGCGACGGCTCGCTGGTTCGACCTCGTCGACGCGCGATCGGACGAACTGGACGTGGTGTGGGCCGTCGAAGCGGGAATGCCGCTGCGTCACGGGCGCGCACTGCACCGGTTCGGCACCACGGCGGCATGGCGGTCCGCGCTCGACAAGGCCGAGGAGATTTTGAGCGAACATCATCGGTCGTCCGAGCTGGGGCAGGTGCTGTTGCGCCGGGAACCGGTGGGCGTGGTGGTGGCGATCCTTCCCTACAACGGGCCCGTCGTCACGATCGCGTCCAAAGTCGTGCCCGCCCTGCTGGCCGGCTGTCCCGTCGTCATCAAGGGCGCGCCCGAATCGCATCTGACGATGGCGCTGGTAGCCGAGTGCGCGGTGAGCGCGGGCTTTCCGCCTGGCGTGGTCAATATCGTCTGTGGTCCGGTGGAGATCGGTAAGGCATTGACTCGTGATCCCAGGGTCGACCTGGTGTCGCTGACCGGCGGGCATGTCGCCGCCCAGGACGTGCTGGCCGCGACCCACGGCCGCTATGCCCGGACCCAGCTCGAGCTCGGCGGCAAGTCGCCTGCGCTGATCCTCGACGATGCGCCGCTCGATCGGGCGCTGCGGGCTTTGGTTCCCGGCGCGACGAACGGCGCGGGCCAGGTGTGCGCGCTGCTGTCGCGGATCCTGGTGTCCGAGCGCAGACACGACGAGCTGATCGACAAGCTCCGGACAGGCTGGGAGCGTTTGACCATCGGTGACCCGCTCGATCCGAAAACCCATCTCGGTCCCTTGATCAGCGAGGCCGCGCGGCACCGCACCGAGGAATTTGTCGCCGAAGCCACGGCCGACGGTGCGCAGCTGGTCACCGGCGGCAAACGGCCACCGCACCTCGATGCCGGATGGTTCTACGAGCCCACCTTGTTCACCCACGTGTCCGAGGACTCCGGGCTGGTCCAGCGCGAAGTGTTCGGCCCGGTGACGGCGGTACAGGTGTACCGCGATCTCGACGACGCCGTACGCCTGGCCAATGCGACCGTCTTCGGATTGTCCGGTGCGGTGTTCACCGCCGACACCGACCTCGGCGTCGAAGTGGCGCGTCGGATCCAGGCCGGCGCGGTCGCCGTCAACACCTTCGGTCCCGCGATGAGCGCGCCGTTCGGCGGTGTCGGCGCGTCCGGATGGGGCCGGGAATCGGGCCCAGAGGGAATCCTCGGGTTCACCGAGCTCAAACAGATTCTCGTCGGGTCGTGAAGTCATGGATCGAGCGACTTCGACCGAAAAGCAACCCATGGGACCGTTGACCGGTCTCAAGATCATCGAACTGGCCGGGCTCGGGCCGGGGCCGTGGTGCGGGATGCTGCTCAGCGACCTCGGCGCCGAGGTCCTGCGCATCGACCGGCCGGATGCCGTAGGTGCCCTGCGCACCGATCTGGGCGCGAGCAACGGGCGTCAGCCGGCCTTCGTCAACGATCGCGGACGACGATCGGTGGCCATCGATCTCAAACACCCCGACGGCGTGAAAACCGTCCTGCGCCTGGTCGAACAGGCCGACGCCCTCATCGAGGCCAACAGGCCGGGTGTCACCGAGCGACTGGGCGTGGGGCCGGAGGCATGCTGGGCGCGCAATCCCCGCCTGGTCTACGGCCGGGCGACGGGGTGGGGTCAGGACGGACCGCTCAGTCAGACGGCCGGACACGATCTCAACTATCTGTCCCTGACCGGCTTGCTCGCCGCGATGGGCCCGCGCGGTGGTGCCCCCGCGATCCCGCTCAACCTGCTCGGTGACTACGCCGGCGGTGGCCTGATGCTGGCCATGGGGCTGCTGTCGGCGCTGTGGGAGGCTCGCGGCAGCGGACGCGGACAGGTGGTCGACGCCGCGATGGTCGACGGCATCGCACTGCTCGGCGGCGTCTTCTACGGCCAACGGCAGGCAGGGATGCTCGGGCTCGAGCGCGGCACGAACATGCTCGACGGCGGCGCACCGTTCTACCGCGTGTACGAAACCGCCGACGGTGGATGGATGGCGGTCGGCGCCATCGAGTCCAAGTTCTTCACCGAACTCCTCGACGTCCTCGGACTGGAGCCCGAACTCGCCGATACCCAATGGGATCGCGCGGGCTGGACGTCGATGCGTGACCGGTTCGCGGAAGTGTTCTTCTCCCGCACCCGCGCGCAATGGGAAACCGCCTTCGCCGGGCGTGAAGCCTGCACCACACCGGTTCTCGACCTCGACGAAGCGCTGAAGCATGAGCATGCCCTGGCACGACACAGTTTCGTCCCGGTCGACGGCGTGCTACAGCCCGCGCCCGCGCCGCGGTTCAGCCGTACCCCCGGCCGGGTCCAAGGTCCGTCGGTACCGGCGGGGACGAATACCACTGGCGCACTTCTCGATTGGGGTTTCGATCCACCCGAGCTCGACGCCCTCCGTGCCGCGGGCGCGGTCCACTGAGAGACAAGGAACAACGAATGAGTCACTGCCGCCTCACTCGCCGGAGCATCCGATGGGGATGAGCCTGAACTACATCACCGACGCCATCGCCGCGCAGATGCCCGCCGTCGATCCGAACCGGCCCGCTGTCGCCCTCGGTGACGAGCCCGCGTTGAGCTGGCTCGAACTGCGCGCCGCCGAGCTGCGCTACGCGCGGGCGCTGCAACAGGCAGGGGTGCGCAAAGGTGACCGGGTGGGTCTGCTGCTGCGCAACTGCACCGATTACATCGCCCTCTACCTGGCCATCGGTCGGGTCGGCGCGATCGCCGTACGCCTCAACTGGCGGCTCACCGCACCGGAATTGCTTTTCGCGCTCGATGATTCCGATCCCGGCGTGCTCGTGTTCGATCCCGAATTCGGCGCCACATTGACCGGTATCCGCGACGACATCGCGGTGACAACCTATGTCGCGCGCGGCGATTCCGGTTCCCTCGATGGAGCTGTTGCACTTGCCGAATTCGCCGCCGAGGACTCCGATGCCACTGGTTTCCCGGTCGTTAGCGCCGAAGACCCGGTGTCGCTGATGTATTCATCGGGCACCACCGGACGACCCAAGGGCGCGTTGTTCTCCCACGGCAACGCCCTGTGGATAGGATCGATCCAGGCGCAACGCTGGCGCATCGGCAGCGACACCGTGAGCCAGACGAGTGGGCCGCTGTTCCACGCGGGCGGCTTCGAGGTCCTGTTGCTGCCGGCTCTGACCTCCCACGGCACCGCGATCACCTTCCCGTCGGGCAACTTCACGCTCGAGAACTTCCTGGACGTCGCCGACCGGCACGGTGCCACCGATGTTTTGCTCTACCCCTTCATGCTGTTCGATCTGCTGCGTGGCGACGAGAACATCGTCGAACGCGTACCGCAGTCGCTGCGGCGCATCGTCACCGGCGGTGACATCGTGATGCCGTGGGTCTACGACGAACTCGAAAACCGCCTTCCCGGTGTCGAACTGGTGCAGTCCTACAGTCTCACCGAAGGCGGCGCGGTCAGCACCAGCCTCGAGTTCGATCGGGCCAGAGGCCACGAGAGCAGTATCGGCACCCCACAGGCCATGACCGAGATCAAGGTCGTCCGGCCGGACGGCTCACACACCGCTGTCGGCGAGGTCGGTGAGATCTGTGTGCGCAGCGGCGGTGTGAGCATCGGTTACTGGAACCGACCCGACGCCGACCGCGCCACCTTCATCGATGGCTGGTGCCACTCCGGTGACCTCGGCAGCGTCGATGCCGAGGGCTTTCTGACCATCGCCGGACGGGCCAAGGACATGTACCGCAGCGGCGGTGAGAACGTCTACCCCGCCGAGATCGAGATGGTGCTCACCGGACACCGCGATGTCGCCGACGCCGCCGTGATCGGCGTGCCGGATCAGCGTTACGTCGAAGTAGGTGCCGCGCTCGTCGTCGCAACCGAAGGCAGCTGCATCGACATCGAGGAGCTGCGCGGCTGGCTCGGTGAACGTCTCGCCAAATACAAAGTGCCCAAACACTTCTACGTCGTCGGCGAATTGCCACGTAACGCCAACGGCAAGGTCCTCAAGAACGTGCTGCGCGACACCTACGCACAGCCCATGACAACGGAGACGAACCCATGACACGAGCAGCGCTGTTCGAACAGGCCGGTGCGCCACTGCTGCTGACAGAGATCGAGGTCGCGTCACCCGGTCCCGGCGAGGTGGTCGTCGATGTCGCCGCCACCGGTGTCTGCCATTCCGACGTGGGGGTGTTCTCCGGGAAGCTCCCCGCACCCGTGCCTTTGGTGCTCGGCCACGAGGGTGCCGGTGTCGTCGCCGAGGTCGGGGCGGGCGTGGACGATCTGGCCGTCGGCGATCATGTCGTGTTGTCGTGGCTCGCGAATTGCGGCACCTGCTACTACTGTCAGCGCGCCGAACAGTACCTGTGCGGCCGCCCGCGAACCATGCTCGGCGCCCACACGCTGCCCGACGGCAGCACCCGGATGAGTCTCGACGGCACACCGGTACGCCAGTTCTGCGGGCTCGGCACATTCTCCCAACGCACCGTCGTGCCTGCTGGCGCGGCCATCCGGATCTCCGACCGGGTGCCGATCGCCTCCGCTGCCCTGCTCGGATGCGGCGTGCTCACCGGCTTCGGCGCCGCGGTCAAGACGGGCCGCGTCCGGGTAGGCGACGCCGTCGCGGTCATCGGCTGCGGTGGGGTGGGCCTGAACGCAGTACAGGGCGCCCGGATCGCAGGCGCCACCACCATCATCGCCATCGATGTCCACACCGACCGCCTCGCACTCGCCACCCGCCTCGGCGCGACCCACACCCTCACCGCGGGCCCGGACGTCGTCAAACAGGTGCAGCGGCTCACCGGCCGCCGCGGTGCCGACGTCGTCATCGAAGTCGCGGGACGCCAGGAGACCGTCAATCAGGCGGTGGCGATGGCCCGGCGCGGCGGGACCGCGGTTCTGGTCGGCGCGGGGCCCGGTGTGGGCGTGGACGAAGTGTTCAACAATGTGGTCATGTCCGGCAAGACGGTCAAGGGCTGCCTCTACGGCTCCGCCTATGTCAAGCGCGACATCCCGCAGTTGGTCGAGCTCTACGAACGCGGCGCGTTGCTGCTGGACGAATTGGTCACCGAGACATTCGGTTTCGACGACATCGCCAAGGCTGTGGACTATTGCGCCGGGGAGAACGGCGCCCGCGCGGTCGTCCTCTCCTGAGCTCCTGTGGTCGAAGACCACTCGGCACCGCGATGCGGGCGCTCACCGGCGTGGCGACAAGCGGATCCGGACCGCACCGATCGGTATGCTGAAACTTCGCTGGGCACCGCTGGAGAACAGCTACGGAGGAAGCCATGAGCGCACCGCGTCTTCCGCTCGCACGCGCGGTATCGCCGCTCGAACTGTTCTTCGACCTGGTCTTCGTCCTGGCGTTGGGCCAGCTCACTCATCACCTGGTGTCGCATCTGAGCTGGCGGGGCGCGGCCGAGACGCTGGTCGCGTTGATCGCGGTGGTCGGAATCTGGACGTTCACCACGTTCGAGATCACCATGCTCGACGTCGAACGCAAGACCACCCGGATCATCACCGTGGTGGTGATGGCGTTCGGCCTGTTCGCCAACGCCGGAATCGCGCACGCGTTCGACGACAGTCCGTGGCTGTTCGTGGTGCCGATGCTGGCCGCGCTGATCGGGCCCTGCGTCTATGCCGCGGTGACCGCGCCCAGCGAAGCGCTGCGTGAGCACTTCCTGCGGGTGTTGCTGTGGTTCGCGGTCTCCACCCCCCTGTGGCTGATCGGCGCGGCGGTGGAACCCGAGAGCCGCCTGTGGTTCTGGGCAGCCGCGGCCGCGATCGACCTGATCGGCACCTGGGCGGCGCACCCAATCCCAGGGCGACGGATCCATTCGCGAGAACTGGCTTTCGACGCCGAACACATCGTCGAACGGATGCGGCTGTTCCTCATCATCATGCTCGGCGAGACCGTGCTGACGCTGGGCCGGGTGATCACCGAACACCACGACGACGCCCTGGTGCTGACCATGGCCTTCGGCTGTTTCGTGGCGCTGGTATGTCTGTGGCAGATGTACTTCGCGCGGGCCGAGCGTCAGGTGGTTCGGCACATCACGCGCACCCCCGACCCGATCGCCGCCGTGCATCTCGGACTCAGCGCGATCTACGGGGTGGTGGCGGGGCTGGTGATGTTCGCCGCGGGCGCGGAAATGCTACTCGGCCACGCACACACGGCCCCCGCCGGTGTCGCGGGCGTGCTCGTCCTGACCGGCCCTGCTGTCTACCTGCTCTCGCAGGCCTTCTATTTCTACCGGGAGACGCGACGCGATTGGGCGCCGCGCGTAGTCGGCGCGGCCGTGCTGGTCGCGGCCTCGAGCGTGGCCTACCACCTGCCGCCGTGGTCGGTGGTGGTGCTGCTCGTGCTCGGCCTCGGCGGCCTGGCCGTTCGACTGTCACGCTCGTCCGCGAGAACCACCACCCTGTGAATCACACACCCCCCACGCACCTGACCTGTAGCCCCAGCGGAGAACTATCGAGGGTTTCCCAACTTCCATCGGGGTCGAGGAAAGTGGCAACTGTAGCCCTCGGGATGGCGCTGCAAATAGTTCTGGTGCTCGGCATCAGCCTCCCAGAACTCGTCGAACGCAGTGACCTCGGTGACGACCTTGCCGCGCCACAGCCCCGAGCCCTCGACATCGAAAATCGTGCCGAGTGCGGTGCGCAGCTGCTCGTCGTCGCGATAGAAGATGGCGGATCGGTAGGCGGTTCCGACATCTCTACCCTGGCGGTTCTCAGTCGTCGGATCGTGGATCTGGAAGAAGAACTCCAGAATCGTGCGATAGTCGGTCGACGTCGGATCGAAAGTTATCTCGACTGCTTCGGCATGTCCACGACCGTTGTGCGGAGTGGGACGGCCTGTGCCACCGGCATATCCGACACGTGTGGAAACCACACCGACCTGCTTACTGATCAGATCCTGCATGCCCCAGAAACACCCACCGGCCAGTACAGCTATCTGCGGATTGTTCATCGTCGCCTCCCCCGAACCAAACTACGCGATCGGCCCAGTCGGCCACACGACACGAACGAAACCAGGGCCACCGGTGTCCGGCGGCCCTGGTTCGTGTCGAGCTGGATCAGCCCAGGTTCTTGTGGAAGAACGGCACCAGGCTCTCCAGCGCTTCGCCGGTGGGGCCGGGCTGGTCGTACAGGTCGTAGTGCGAGGCACCCTCGACCACAACGAGCTGCTTGTCCTTCGACGCGGCACGACCGTAGAGCTCCATGCTCAACCGCTGCGACGCGAAGGCTCCGGGCTTGTCGCCGATTACGACACACAGCGGCTGGGTCAGGAAGACCTCTACGCGGTCATAGGCGTCCCAGTCGGCCAGAGCGGCCTGGCGACCGAAGTTGAAGCTGGTCTTGCCACCGGGGGCCTGACCACGATCGGTCTTGTAGTAGTCGGTGGCCTCGAGCACATCGATATCGTTGACGCCCGCCTGCTTGGCCGCGTCGACCGACGGCGGCAGCAGATCGTTGATCACCTGGGCCGCGCCGCGTGCCTCCGCGGTGCGCTGCGCGGCGATGGCCTCGAGCATGCCCATCGGGTTGTACTCCGAGAAGCCCTCACGCATCAGCCGGCCGACGTTGCTGCCGACCACGGTGCCCAGCGCCTTGATCCGGCGGTCGATCTTGGTGGCGGCCACTGCGTAACCCGCGCCACCGCAGATCGCGAGCACGCCGATGTTCTCGGCGTCGACGTACGGCAGGCTCACCAGATGGTCGATCACAAAGCTGAAGTCGCTGGTCCGGAAGCCCGGATCCTCGACCGAGCGCGGATCGCCACCGCTGTCACCCTGGAAGCTGGCGTCGAACGCGGCGACGACGAAGCCGGCCTCGGCCAGCGCCTTGCCGTAGATGTTGCCCGAGGTCTGCGCCTTGCAGCTGCCGGTCGGGTGGGCGGAGACGATGGTGGGATACACCTTCGACTCGTCGAACCCCGGCGGGAAGTAGATATCGGTCGCGATGTCCCAGGCCCAGCCCTTGACCGCCACTGTCTTGATGTTGTCTGCCATGACCTTTCCTTCTCCCATTCGCTAGCTACTCACTGGCTATAACTACAAGCTACGGCCGCCTCAACAGTGATAGAAGGGCAGAACAGTGCCTAGGAAGAATCCTTCCCACTCTGACCCGATGTCGCCGACCGGAGCATGGGGGCACAGCTACCCGTCCGCTTCGCCTTCGATCGAACCGGTGATAGGACCGAGCTGATGAGCGGCACCGCGTCGCTGACCGCCACTTCATGACGCGCGCTTCTATCGAAAGGCCGGACTGAGATCGGTTGAGTTGATGCGCTCTATAGTTAGATGCGCATATCTCCACTTCTAACTATTCTGCCGCCCCACACGAAATCGAACCGGAACCATAGCTGGCAAGCAGCGCTGCACAGCATTGAGCGGGAACACGGCTGCGGCAGCCATCTAATTAGCCGCCTGATCGCTAGGTGTTGAATCTCCCCCGCGTGTCGATATTCCGACACGCCGATGGCCGGATGACTTCAACACGAGCGCATACATGTGCGCAGCTGAGAGTCGGGGCTGAAGCGGTCCTGCGGAAACACCGAACTGCGACGCGACCAGCGGATCACCGTAAGGTGGGCCCGCAGTTGAGATCCGAACCCGCTGCCAGACAACCCAAGTGGAGCGTGTCGGCGCGTTCCGCCTGTGACCGTTTTTGTGACCGTTTTGAGCGTGACACGCCGGTATCCGAGGTGATCACCGGTGACGACGGAGGCCCCGCATCGGATGTCTCCGATGCGGGGCCTCGAACGAAAAGTGCTGCTACGAGCTACTTTTCAAGCACTCGCCATCATTACTTCTGCGCAGCCTTGAACTCACGACGACGCCGGTGCAGGATCGGCTCGGTGTAGCCGTTGGGCTGCTTGGTGCCTTCCAGGACCAGTTCCTTGGCGGCCTGGAACGCGATCGAGTCGTCGAAGTTCGGCGCCATCGGGCGGTAGTTCTTGTCGCCCGAGTTCTGGCGGTCGACCACGGGTGCCATGCGCTCGAGGCTGGCGATCACATCGGCTTCGGAGACGATGCCGTGGCGCAGCCAGTTGGCGACCAGCTGGCTCGAGATGCGCAGGGTGGCACGGTCTTCCATCAAGCCGATGTCGTTGATGTCGGGCACCTTGGAGCAGCCGACGCCGTGGTCGATCCAGCGCACGACGTAGCCGAGGATGCCCTGGGAGTTGTTGTCGAGCTCCTGGCGCTTCTCCTCGTCGGACCAGTCGGTGGACTGGGCCAGCGGGATCTCGAGGATCTGGTCGACGGTGGCGCGGGGGCCGCCCTTGGCGATTTCGGACTGGCGCTTGAACACGTCCACCTGGTGGTAGTGGGTGGCGTGCAGGGTGGCGGCGGTCGGCGAGGGCACCCATGCGGTGTTGGCGCCTGCCTTGGGGTGGCCGATCTTCTGCTCGAGCATGCCTGCCATCAGGTCGGGCATGGCCCACATGCCCTTGCCGATCTGGGCCTTGCCGGGCAGGCCCTTGGCCAGGCCGGTGTCGACGTTCCAGTCCTCGTAGGAGGTGATCCAGGTCTGGGTCTTCATCTCGGCCTTGCGGACCATCGGCCCGGCCTCCATGGAGGTGTGGATCTCGTCGCCGGTGCGGTCGAGGAAGCCGGTGTTGATGAACACCACGCGGTCCTTGGCGGCCTCGATCGACGCGGCGAGGTTGACCGTGGTGCGGCGCTCCTCGTCCATGATGCCGACCTTGAGGGTGTTGCGGGTCAGGCCGAGGACGTCCTCGATGCGGCCGAACAGCTCGTTGGTGAACGCGGCCTCGTCGGGGCCGTGCATCTTCGGCTTCACGATGTAGACCGAGCCGGTGCGGGTGTTGGCCAGCTCGGCGGTGCCGTTGAGCGAGTGCACGGCGATCAGCGAGGTGATCAGGCCGTCCATGATGCCCTCGGGCACCTCGTTGCCCTCGGCGTCGATGATGGCGTCGGAGGTCATCAGGTGGCCGACGTTGCGGACGAACAGCAGCGAGCGACCGTGCAGCACCAGCTCGGAACCGTCGAGCGCGGTGAACACGCGGTCGGGGTTCATGGTGCGGGTGAAGGTCTTGCCGTTCTTGGTGACCTCTTCGGCGAGGGTGCCCTTCATCAGCCCGAGCCAGTTGCGGTAGCAGACGACCTTGTCGTCGGCGTCGACCGCGGCGACCGAGTCCTCGAAGTCCATGATCGTGGTGAGCGCCGACTCGAGCACGATGTCCTTGACGCCGGCGGAGTCGGTGGAGCCGATGGGCGAATTCGGATCGATCTGGATCTCGATGTGCAGACCGTTGTGCTCGAGCAGCACCGAGGTGGGGGCCTCGGGGTCACCGAGGTAGCCGACCAGCTGGGAGGGATCGGCCAGGCCGATGTCGGTGCCGTCTTCCAGGCCGACCTCGAGCTCGCCGTCGACGATCTTGTAGTACGAGGAACCGATGTGCGAACCGGTGATGAGGGTGACGGCGTCGTCGAGGAAGTTACGGCCCCACTCGATGACCTTGTCGCCGCGCACGCGGTTGTAGCCGGTGCCCTTCTCGGCGCCGTTGGCCTCGGAGATGGCGTCGGTGCCGTAGAGGGCGTCGTAGAGCGAACCCCAGCGCGCGTTGGCGGCGTTGATCGCGAAACGCGCGTTCATCACCGGAACCACCAGCTGCGGGCCGGCGGTGGTGGCGATCTCGGCGTCGACGTTGCCGGTGCCGATCTGGAACGGCGCGGGCTCGGGGCGCAGGTACCCGATCTCGGCGAGGAACTTCTTGTAGGCGGCCTTGTCGTAACCGGCGCCGGGGTTCTCGCCGTGCCAGGCGTCGAGCTTGCCCTGGATCTCGTCGCGTTCGGCCAGCAGGGCACGGTTGCGCGGGGCGAGGTCGTTGATGACCTGTTCGGCGCCTGCCCAGAACGCGGCGGAATCTACGCCGGTACCGGGAAGCGCCTCGTTCTCGATGAAATCGTGGAGAACGCTCGCCACCTGGAGCCCGCCGACCTGAATCCGCTCTGTCATCTACTGCCTCACTTCGGTTGAAAACCGGCTGGAAAAAGTCGATGTCATGTTACCCGTGGGTACATGCGACATCGCGTGTGGGTGGAACGCCCGGCGGGCATCACGCATTCCGCCACGCCGAATCGTCGGGGGCCGACGGCTGGGCGTGGCGAACCACCTCTCGATTGTAGGTTCCTGCCTCGCGGCCGCCGCGCACGCTCGAACACGGGCGCAGCAACCACCGGATGTCCACGAAAGGACGAGGTGGACGAACTAACCTTCGTCGCATGGGCGCCCCCAGCAATCCCGGCGACAACAGCACACCTGTCGGGGCGACGCAGGTGACGTTGCACCCGGTGGCCGACAAGCGGTCGGTGAACAAGCCCGTGTTCCTCACCGCCGCGGGGCTCGTGCTGGCCTTCGCGGTCTGGGCGCTGGCCTCGCCGGAGAGTGCCGAAAGCGTCGTCGGCGAGGTGAAGACCTTCATCTCCACCTGGTTCGGCTGGTGGTATTTCGTGCTGGCCACCGTGATCCTCGGGCTCGTCGTGTTCCTCGGTGCGGGCCGCTACGGCCGGTACCGCCTCGGCCCGGAAGAGTCGCGCCCGGAGTACAGCCTGTTCTCCTGGACGTCGATGCTGTTCGCGGCGGGGATCGGCATCGACCTGATGTTCTTCTCCGTCGCCGAACCGGTCTACAACTACCTGCACCCGCCGGAGGGACCGGCCCAGACCGATCACACCGCCCGCGAGGCGGTCACCTGGACGATCTTCCATTACGGCATCACCGGGTGGGCGATGTACGCGCTGATGGGCGGGGCGCTGGCGTATTTCGCGTTCCGGCACAACCTGCCGCTGACGATCCGCGCCGCCCTCTACCCGATCTTCGGCAAGCGGGTGCACGGGCGCTGGGGCGACGCCATCGATGTGGCCGCGGTGCTCGGCACCATCTTCGGTATCGCCACCTCGCTGGGCATCGGCATCGTCCAGCTCAACTACGGTCTGCACGAACTGTTCGGCGTCCCGCAGGGCAAAGCGGCCCAGATCGGGTTGATCGCGTTGTCGGTGGCCATCACCACCATTTCCGCGACCACCGGGGTCGACAAGGGCATCCGGCGCTTGTCCGAACTCAACGTCATCATGGCCATCGCCCTGCTGATCTACATCCTGGTGGCCGGTCGCACGTCGTTCCTGCTCAACGGGCTCACCCAGAACGCGGGCGACTACCTGTCGACATTCCTGGACCGCACGCTGAACACCTTTGCCTGGGAACGCAATCCGGAGACGGCGAATCAGCCCTCGACGTGGCTCGACAGCTGGACGCTGTTCTTCTGGGCGTGGTGGGTGGCATGGGCGCCGTTCGTCGGGCTGTTCCTGGCGCGCATCTCGCGCGGACGTACCCTGCGCCAGTTCATCTTCGGAGTGCTCGTCGTGCCGTTCAGCTTCACCCTGCTGTGGATCTCGGTGTTCGGCAACAGCGCGTTGCAGGTGGCGCGTGACGATCAGCAGTTCGCCGAACAGACCGCGGCCCGAGCCGAATTGGGCTTCTACTCCCTGCTCGAGCAGTACCCCGGGGCCACCTTCCTGCTCGGCATAGCCACCATCACCGGGCTGCTGTTCTACGTGACCAGCGCCGATTCCGGTTCGCTCGTGATGGGCAACTTCACCTCGAAACTGCCCGACCCGATGGCGGATTGCGCGCGTGGCACCCGGATCTTCTGGTCGGCCGCGATCGGCCTGCTCACGCTGTCGATGCTGTTCGCGGGGGCGGGTGGCTCGATCATCACCCTGCAGAACGCGACGATCATCATGGGCCTGCCGTTCTCGTTCGTGCTGGCCCTGATCGGGATCGCCATGCTGCGCGCGGTGCGCAACGAGTCGTTCAAGATCGACAGCTACCGGGCGGCGCTGCCCAATGCCATCGCGGCCGGGCGCGGACCGAGCGAGCACGGCAGCTGGCGGCGCAGGCTGCTGGCCACCGTCCACTACCCCGGCCCGGCCTCGACCCGGAAGTTCTTGAACAACACCGTGATTCCGGCCATGCGTGAGGTCTCCGAGGAGTTCGCCAGGATGGGACTCACCGCGCACATCGACGAATCGGGCACCCACGAGGGGCTGCCGTATCCGCGGCTGATCGTCGATCAGGGCACCGAGACCGGGTTCGAATACGGTGTGTGGCCGGTCTCGGCGCCCGCGCCGTCGTACGCGGTGCTGGCCCAGCGCTCCGGTGACCGCTATTTCCGCTGCGAGGTGTATCTGGCCGAGGGCTCGCAGGGGTACGCCCTCAACGGGTACAGCCGTGAGCAGGTGATCGGCGACATCCTCGACCAGTACGAACGTCATCTCGGTTATCTCTACCTGCGCCGCTCCGCCACCGATCACCACGAACCCGAAACCGTCGACACCGACGAATCGTGAAGGGACAACCATGAGCCAGACCCTCTATATCGATGGCACCTGGCGCGCGGCCGCGTCCGGTCTGACCCGCGAGATCCGCTGTCCGGCAGACGATTCCGTGGTCGGCACCGTCGCCGAGGCGGGCCCGGAGGACACCGAGGCCGCCATCGCCGCCGCCCGGCGCGCTTTCGACGACGGACCGTGGCGCAGCACCACCGCCGGTGAACGCGGCGATCTGCTGCTCGACATCGCCGACGCGATCGAGGGCAGACGCGAACAGTTCGTCGGCGCCGAGACCTTGGACACGGGCAAACGGCCCTACGAGTCCGAGATCGACATGACCGATATCGAGAACTGCTTCCGGTACTTCGGCAAGCTCGCCGCCGAGGACGCGGGCCGGGTGGTCGACGCGGGCAACGCCGACATCGATTCGCGCATCGTCTACGAAGCGGTCGGGGTGTGCGGGCTCATCACGCCGTGGAACTATCCGCTGCTGCAGGCCGCATGGAAGGTGGCACCGGCGCTGGCCGCGGGCAACACCTTCGTGCTCAAGCCCGCCGAACTCACTCCGCACACCGCGATCCTGCTGATGACCGTCCTCGACGACCTCGGGGTGCCGCCTGGCGTGGCCAATCTCGTCCTCGGCGCCGGGCCGACCGCGGGCGCTCCCCTGTCGGCCCATCCCGACGTGGACCTCGTCTCCTTCACCGGCGGATTGTCCACGGGCCGCGTGATCGCCCGCGAGGCGGCGGCGACGGTGAAGAAGGTGGCCCTCGAGCTGGGCGGCAAGAACCCGAACATCATCTTCGCCGACGCCTGCGACACCGACGAACGCCTCAGCGCCTGTGTCGACAACGCCCTCAACGCGGCGTTCCTGCACTCGGGCCAGGTGTGTTCGGCCGGGGCGCGACTGGTGATCGAGGAGTCCGCGCACGACCGGTTCGTCGACGAACTCGTCCGCCGCGCCCGTCAGATCCGCCTCGGCCTGCCGTTCGCCGACGGCACCGAGACCGGTCCGCTGATCTCGTCGGCGCATCGCGACAAGGTGCACGCCTATGTGGAGCAGGCCCGCGCGGACGGGGCCGATATCCGTACCGGCGGTACCTTCGCCGTCGGCGACCAGGGCTCGGGCAATCTCGACAACGGCTGGTTCTATCTGCCGACCGTCATCGACCGGGCGAACCGCACGATGGCGTGTGTGCACGACGAGGCGTTCGGCCCGACGCTCACGGTGGAGACGTTCACGACCGAGGAGGAGGCGATCTCCATCGCCAACGACACCGAATACGGCCTCGCGGGCGCGGTGTGGTCCAGCGATTCGGCGCGGGCGCGGCGGGTGGCGGCCCGGGTGCGCGCGGGCACGGTGTGGGTCAACGACTTCGGGCCGTATCTGCCGCAGGCGGAGTGGGGCGGGTTCGGCCGGTCCGGTGTCGGCCGCGAACTCGGTCCGTCCGGGTTGCACGAGTATCGCGAGGCCAAGCACGTGTACGAGAACCTCCGGCCGGGGGTCACCGGCTGGTTCGAGCTGCGGGAGGACCAGCGGTGAATTCCTACGACTACGTGATCGTCGGCGCCGGTTCGGCGGGCGCTGCGGTGGCCGCTCGCCTCTCGGAGGATCCGTCGGTGACGGTGTGCTTGCTCGAGGCCGGTCCGTCCGATGTGGACGATCCAGCGATCCTTCGCCTGGATCGCTGGATGGAACTGCTGGAATCCGGCTACGACTGGGACTATCCGATCGAGCCGCAGGAGAACGGCAATTCGTTCATGCGCCATGCCAGGGCCAAGGTGCTCGGCGGCTGTTCGTCGCACAACAGCTGCATCGCGTTCTGGGCACCGCGCGAGGACCTGGACAGCTGGGAACGCGAGCACGGCGCGACCGGTTGGGGGGCGGACTCGGTGTACCGGCTCTACAGCCGGATCGAAACCAACGATGCCCCCGGCGAGCACCACGGTCGCAGCGGGCCGGTGAACATCATGACGGTGCCACCGAACGACCCCTGCGGTGTGGCGGTGCTCGACGCCTGCGCGGAGGTCGGGATTCCGCGTGCGGAGTTCAATGCCGATCGCACGGTTGTCAACGGCGCCAACTTCTTCCAGATCAACAGCCGCACCGACGGCACCCGTTCCTCGTCGTCGGTGAGCTACCTGCACCCGATTCTGGACCGGCCGAATCTCACCATTCGGACGGGTGCGTGGGCCAAGCGGATCCTCATCGAGGACGGGCGCGCGGTCGGTGTGGAGTACACCGACAACGCTTTCGGCCGCGCGACCCGGGTCACCGCCGAGCGGGAGGTGATCGTCTCGGCCGGGGCCATCGACTCGCCGAAGCTGCTGATGCTCTCGGGTATCGGTCCGGCGGATCACCTGCGGGAGAACGGAATCGACGTGGTGGTGGACTCCCCCGGCGTCGGTGCGCACCTGCAGGACCACCCGGAGGGGGTGATCGGGTTCGAGACGAAACAGCCGATGGTGCGCAGTTCGACGCAATGGTGGGAGGCGGGCATCTTCACCACCACCGTCGACGGGCTCGACCGGCCCGACCTGATGATGCACTACGGCAGCGTCCCCTTCGACATGCACACGCTGCGCCAGGGTTACCCGACGGCCGAGAACACCTTCTGCCTCACCCCCAATGTCACCCACGCCCGCTCGCGCGGCACCGTGCGGTTGCGCTCGCGCGACTTCCGCGACAAACCTCGGGTGGACCCGCGCTACTTCACCGATGCCGAGGGCCACGACATGCGGGTGATGATCGCGGGCCTGCGTAAGGCTCGCGAGATCGCTTCCGCCGCAGCGCTTTCGGAATGGGTGGAACGGGAGCTGTATCCGGGTCCGCAGGCCGAGACCGATGCCGAACTGGCCGACTACATCCGGCGCACCCACAACACGGTGTACCACCCCGTCGGCACCGTGCGGATGGGCGCACCGGATGATCCGATGAGCCCGCTCGACCCGCAACTGCGGGTCGAGGGCATCGAGGGACTGCGCGTGGCCGACGCCTCGGTGTTCCCGGCGCACACCACGGTGAATCCGAATATCACCGTCATGCTGGTCGGCGAGCGGTGCGCAGAACTGGTGGCTGCCGGCCGAAAGTAGTTCACCCGCAGTCCACTCGCCGCACTTCGGTGGTGGCGGCGGTGACGACCGCGCCTGCCCGATCGCACGGGCGTAGTTCGGCGAGTGGCCGGCCGTCGCGGTCCACGAGCGCCGAGCGGGGCTCGTCGTCGGCGAAGGCATGACTCTCCCCCCACTGCCGCAGCGCGACGACGACGGTGAACAGGTCGCGCCCCGCCGGCGTCAACTCGTAGACGTACCGTTTGCCGCTCGCGGTCGCGCTGGTGCCGAGGATGCCGTCGTCGACGAGTCGGCGGAGGCGGTCGGCGAGGATGTTGCGCGCGATCCCGAGCCGCTGTCGCAACTCGGTGAACGACGCCGGCCCTTCCATGGCGTCGCGCACGATGAGCAGACTCCACCGATCACCCACCAGGTCGACAGTTCGCGCCACCGGGCAGGTGGCATCGGTCCATTCGCGGTCGACACGGACCGTCGGAGCCATGGGCCACCTCCTAATAGGTTGCAATTCGAAACCATTATTGCCTACCTTTGATTTGGTTTCATTTTGCTACTCTTTGGAGGTGCGGTGGGTACACGACTGACGCGAGCACAACGGGTGATGCTGGCGGTGGTGTGCGCCGCGGCGGTTTCCACGATCTACGCGATCCAGCCGGTTCTCGCCGTGGCGGGTGCGGAATTGGGGCTGTCGCCGCAGTCGTCGGGCGTCCTGATCGCCGCCGGGCAGATCGGGTATTTCGCCGGGCTGATTCTGCTGGTCCCACTCGGTGACCTGGTGAACCGCCGTCGGCTCATCGGTGGCATGCTCGCGCTCACCTCGGTCGGGGCCGCGATCACCGCCGTCGCGCCCACCGGTGTCGTCGCGGTCGCCGGGCTCGCGGTCGCCGGGGTGTTCGCGGTCGTCGTCCAGGTGACCGTGGCATATGTCGCCGCCGTTTCCGCGCCCGGTGAACGGGGCCGCAATATCGGCGCCGTCACCTCCGGTGTGGTGATCGGCATCCTCGGGGTCCGTGTCGTCGCGGGCCTGCTGGGTGACACGCTCGGGTGGCGGGCGGCCTACGCGGCGCTCGCGGTGCTCTGCGCGACGCTCGCCGTCCTCACCCGGAAGGTTTTGAGTCCGGACGTCAGAACCCGCGAAGATCGGTACACCCAGGTGCTGCGGTCCACAGGACGGCTGGTGACCACGGACCGGCTGTTTCTGAGCCGGGGCTCGATCACCTTCTTCGTCTTCGCGTCCTTCGGATCGCTGTGGAGCGGCCTGGCGCTCCCCCTCGCCGCGCACCCCTGGTCGTTGGGCACGACCGAGATCGGGCTGTTCGGGTTGTTCGGTCTCGCGGGCGCCCTCGGCGCGGGCCGGGCCGGCCGATGGGCCGATTCCGGTCACGTGCAGCGGGTCACCGGCTCGGCCCTGCTGGTGCTCGCCGCATCCTGGTTGTTCCTCGCGCGGACCGGGACAGCGGTACTGCTCGTCGTCGGCATCGTTCTGCTCGATTTCGCCGTCCAGGCTGTGCACGTGAGCAGTCAACATGTGCTGACCACCGCACATCCCGATCGCGCGGGCAGCGTCATCGGTGCCTACATGGCCTTCTACTCACTGGGCTCCGCACTCGGCGCGGTCACCACGACGTGGGCTTACACCGTGTGGGGATGGTGGGCGTCCTGCCTGTTCGGCGCGCTCTACGCCCTGGCCGGATTCGCCGTGTGGGCGGCGGCTCAGCTCTCACGCGGCGGCGTCACTGCCACGCCGGAATCACCCTGGGTGCCGGTGGGATGCGCTGTCGCCCAGCGAAAATAAATGAGCCGACATTCCGGACACGGTGTGTCACCATGATTCACACGAGGCCGACATCGCGCCAGACGAGACCGGCAGAGCACGCTGAGAGGAGGAGACGACCGTGACACCAGCTGTACGACAGCATGATTCGAAGCCCGGATATCAGAGCACCGGACATCGCAGCGCCGAGATGCGCGAAGCCGGTCGTCTCCCCATCGCGCACTGAGCGCACCCCACCTCTCCCTTCCGCTCGCTTCTTCGAAACATGGTGATCCCGATGATGATTCGTCATGCCGTCGTCCCGACGGCTCCCGCGGCCGACAACTGGATACACAGCCGCGTGCTGGTGCTCAACGCCAGCTACGAGGCGCTCGACGAGATCACCGCCGATCGCGCGGTGACATTGCTGCTGAGCGGTGCCGCCGAATCCGTCATCGACCGGGTGCCGCGCTTCCCGATCCGCTCGCAGCGGCTCGAGGTGGCGTTGCCGGAGACGATCCGGTTGCTGCGCTACGTGTACCTGGCGCATGTGCGACCGGTCGGCGAGGACAGCCGCGCCACCCTGGCCGGTGTGCTGCGCCGCGACAAGCACCGCTGCGGCTACTGCGCGAACTGGGCGGCCACCGTCGACCACATTCGCCCGCGCAGCCGGGGCGGCCCCAACACCTGGGGCAACCTCGTCGCCTGCTGCGCACCCTGCAATACGACCAAGGCCGACCGCACCCCCGAAGAGGCGGGGATGCGGTTGCTGTGGGAGCCCAAGGCACCCGACCCGCTCGCCCGCACACAGCGCCGGATCTGGAAGGAGTACGCGCCGTGACCACCGCACTGACCGACCTGCTCACCCTGTCCGATTCCGGGCGGTGGCATCGTGCCGCCTGCCGGGGCGACCCCAACCACGAGGCGTGGTTTCCGTACCCGTCGCAGGATTTCGACTACGCCCGCCGCATCTGCGCCGGTTGCCCGTTGCTCGCGGGGTGCACCGAGTACGCGGCGCGCACCGGTCAGTCCGGGGTGTGGGGTGGTCGTGAATACGACCGCGGCCGCGTGATCCGCGAATGACCGACCGGGGGCCGGGCGTCGACCACGACGCCCGGCCTCCGGCTGTGAGCTGCGACGATGCGCCGGGGGATGCGCGGTGCGCCGCACCGGCAACGAGTCCTTAAACTTGCCGCGTGGGTACACATCGCAGCGGGACCAGATCTCGACGTATCAGCAAAGGTCCGGTTATCGCGGCATCGGTGCTCGTGGTCGTACTCGTGGCCGTGTTCGCCTGGTTCCAGTTGCGCGATCGTGCCGCCGAATCCGATGTGGCCGCCGCGGCGGAATGTGTGGAGGGGCCCGCTGCCCTCGATGTCACCGTCGACCCGGCCGTGGCCGGTCCGGTGCGTGCGGCCGCGGAACGGTTCAACGCGACAAAGCCGCGCGTGCGCGACCACTGCGCGCGCGTCGAGGTGACGGCCCGGCCGTCGGCGGCGCTCGTCGGCGCGCTGGCCGACACCAGCACCTGGGAACCGGGCCTCGGTCCGAAACCCGGGCTGTGGATCGCCGACTCGAGTCGTTCGATCGAGCTGGTTCGGGTGCCCGGTCTGATCGAGGGCACACCGGCGTCCATCGCGACGAGTCCCGTCGTGCTCGCGGTGCCTGATCCGCTGCGACAGGCACTCGAACAGCACCAGATCACCTGGGCCGACCTGCCCCGATTGCAGCAGGGCTCGCTCGACGAGATCGGCTTGAACGGCTGGGGTGGACTGCGGATGGCGCTGCCCCCGGGTGATGCGACCACCGCGGCCGCCGCCGCGATCGGGTCGGCGGTGTCGGGCACCGACCCGCTCACCGAGCAGGCCGCCGCGTCCGGGCAGGTGGTGGCCGCCATTTCCGGTCTGGCCGCCGCTGCCGAGAAACCCGCCGACCTGACCACGGCGATGGCCGCGATCAGCGCGGATCCGGCCGCGAACGATATCCACGCGGTGGCCGCTACCGCTCAGCAACTGGGGACCGGTGGGCTCACCGCGTTCCGTCCGGCGGGCACCGCGCCGCTGGCCGACTACCCGGCGGCGGTGCTGTCGGGTCCGTGGGTCGACAAGATCCAGAACCTCATCGCCTCGCGCTTCATCGACTTCCTGCGGGCTCCCGAGCAGGCGGCCGCTTTCGCCGCCGACGGTTTCGGCCCGGCCATCGGTTCGGCGCCCGCGAATCCGGGGAAGGCAGCACTCGAGAAAGTGCGCGCCACCATCGACAACCCGGTGCTCGGCGTGAATGCCACTGTGCTGCTCGATGTCTCGTCGTCCATGGGCACCACCGACGGCTCGATGACCCGGCTCGCCACGTCGGGCGCCGCGCTCGCCTCCACCCTGCAGGTGATGCCGCCAGACTTCGGGCTCGGCCTGTGGACGTTCGGCAAGAACCTCGACGGAACCAACCCCTACCAGGTGAACGTGGCCACCGGTCTGCTCACCGACACCCAGCGCAATGCCGTGGGATCGGCGGTCACCTCACTGAAGCCGAGCACGGTGAGTACCGACCAGGCGTATCCGAGTCTGCTCGCCGCCTACCGCGCCGCGGTGGCGAACTACTCCCCCGGCCGCACCAATTCGATTCTGCTCATCACCGACGGACCGGACGACGATTCCTCGCTGACCGGCGCCGACCTGCTCGCCCAGATCGCGGCGGCCAACCAGTCCGGCAAGCCGGTGCGGGTGGACATCATCGTGGTCGGCGGCGAAGGCACCCAGACCTTGCAGGAGTTGTCCGCACAGACGGGCGGCACCTACACCCGGATGCCGACCAGCAACGATATCGGCTTCGGAACGGCCGTGGTCAAGGCACTGACCACCCCGTAGTCAGTCGCCCCAGACGGCCCGTAAAGGGTCGAGCGCCTCGTCCACATAGGCGGCGACGGGGCGGTCGCCGCCGTCGAGGAACCACTGTTCGAGCGCGGCGAGGTAGCCGAAGACGAGCGCGTTGGTCGCCACCTTGGCCTGCGCCTGGGTGAAGCGGCCGGTCGAGGCGAGCAGCGGTGACAGCCGCTGGCTGGTGCGGTCGGCCGAGGCATAGGCCGCGCGCCGAACCGAGGGTTCGGTGAAGTGATAGCGCAGGCTGCGCCGCCACGGGCCGGGTTCGGAGCCCGATTCGTTCGTGCCCGTGTCGTATTCGCGGACGGACCGGATGAGGCTGCCGATCGGATCGTGCGGGTCGACGACCTTCGCCAACTGTTCGTCGCTGAGGTTGTCGAACTCGTCGGCGACGATGATGCCCTCCTTGGTGCCGAAGAGCCGGTAGACCGTCGAGGGTGAGACCTCGGCCGCGGCGGCGATCTCCTCGATGGTGACCGCGGCGAAGCCTTTCGCGTCGAACAGGTCGAGGGCGCGTTCCTGAACGGTGTGCATGGCGTTGAGCCGCCAGCGTTCGCGTAGTCCAGCCATGCGGCCAGATTATCAGGAAGCCACTGTCTGGTGACTGTCACTCTCATTCAGACATTGACTGTCTGTAACGACGCTCGTACAGTCGCTGTCTACAGACAGTGACTTTCCGAATTGAGTGTGCGATGACGACGACAATCGAACGTCCCGAGGCGGAGTCGGTGACGCATTCCCCGCCGCCGACTCTTGTGACATCGGTCCGCCCCCACGTGCCCGGCTTCGCCGCAGTGATGATCGCGCAGGTCATCGGCTCACTGGCCGGGCTGGCGCCGCTGCTCGCGGTGGTCGAGGTCGGCCGGGTGCTGTTGTCGGCCGGGCCGGCCGATCACGACCGGGTGTGGCTCGCGGTGGCGATCGGTGCGATCGGTCTGCTGGTGCGGTTGGTGTTCACCGGTACGGCGGCAGGTCTCGGCCATGTGCTCGACGGCCGGGTGCAGCTGGCGTTTCGGCGGCAGCTCGCCGCCCAGCTGGGGCGCGTGCCGATCGGCTGGTTCTCGGGGCGCCGGACCGGTGAGCTGGCCAAGGTGGTCGGCGACGACGTGAGCGCGGTGCATCCGGTGCTCGCGCACGCGCCCGGTGAGCTGGTGTCGGCGTTCGTGGTGCCACTGGTGTCGCTGGCGTATCTGTGCACGGTGGACTGGCGGCTCACGCTCATCACGCTCGTTCCGGTCCTGCTCGCACTCTTGCACGTGCCACTGCTCCTGCTGCCGACGAGGGAACGTGAACAGCGGGAGTTCGACGCCGCGATGGGTCGCATCGCCGATGCGGTGGTGGAGTTCGTGCAGGGCATCGCGGTGGTCAAGGCCTTCGGCGGTGGCGATCGGGCGCATCGGCGATTCCGCACGGCCGCAGACAAATTCGCCGATACGTTCCTGTGTTTCGTCCGTGGTCTCGCCCCGGTGGCGGCCGGGATGCAGCTGGCGTTGTCGCCGCCGTTCGTGCTGCTGGTGATTCTGAGCGGCGGCACCTTCCTGCTCACCCGTGGCGAGCTGGCCGCCGCCGATCTGCTGCCGTTCCTGCTGCTCGGGCTCGGCCTGACCGCGCCGGTCGCGGCGCTGCAACACGGTTTCGACGATCTGCAGGCGGCCGGTCACGCGATCGGCCGGATCAACGAGGTGCTCGCCGTGCGGCCACTGCCCGAACCGGCGCGACCCGTGGCTCCGCGCGGGCACCGGGTCGAGTTGCGGGACGTGCGCTTCGGCTACGACGACCGGGAGGTGCTGCGCGGTATCGATCTGGTCCTCGAGCCGGGTACCGTCACCGCGCTGGTCGGACCGTCGGGCAGCGGCAAATCGACACTGGCGCAACTACTTCTGCGATTCTTCGACCCGAGTCACGGCAGCGTCGTCCTCGGTGGTGCCGATCTGCGCGACATCGGCAGCGATCGGCTCTACCGGTCGGTGTCGTTCGTCTTCCAGGATGTGCGGCTGCTGCGCGCCTCGGTGGCCGACAATATCGCGCTCGCGGTGCCACACGCCGACCGTGAACGGGTGATCGAGGCCGCCCGGCTGGCCGTGATCCACGAACGGATCCTCGACCTGCCGTACGGGTACGACACCGTTCTCGGCGAACAGGCCGGGCTCTCCGGCGGTGAGGCACAACGGCTTTCGCTCGCCCGTGCCCTACTGGCCGACCCCCCGGTACTGGTGCTCGACGAGGCGACCGCCTTCGCCGACCCACAGACCGAGCGGGCGTTACGCCGGGCCATGGCGAACCTGCGCGGTGACCGCACGGTGCTCGTCATCGCCCACCGACACGAAACCATCGCCGACGCCGACACCGTCGTCCTGCTGCGGGACGGCGTGATCGTCGAGCGCGGCGCACCCACCCGGCTGCTGGCCGAGAGCGGCGCGTTCGCCGCGTTCTGGCGGGCCGAACAAGGAAGCGAGCTGTCATGATCCGCACACTGTTACGGGTGCTCGGCCATCAGTACGCGGGTCCGGTTCGCCGGACCGTGGTGTTGATGGGTGTCACCGCCGTGCTCGAAGGGTTGTCCTACCTGCTGCTTGTTCCCGTGTTGCGTGAGCTGTTCGGCAGCGAACCCGCGCGGGCCTGGCCGTGGCTGATCGGGTTCGGGTGCGCGGTCGGGGTGTACGCCGTGCTGCGTTATGTCAGCGATCTGTCGGGATTCCGCTCGGGCACCACGCTGTTGCGCGGGACTTACCACCGCATCGGCGACCACCTGGCGCGGCTGCCGGTCGGCTGGTTCGGGCCGGACCGGGTGGGTGAGGTGTCGGTGCTGGCCAGCCGGGGTGTGCTCGAGGCGATGGGCGTGATCGCGCACCTGCTCAGCCCGTTCATCACCGCGACGTTGACGCCGGCGACCATCGTGGTGGTGATCGCGGTCTTCGATTGGCGGCTCGGACTGGCCGCGCTGGTCGCCGTCCCCCTGGTAGCCGTGGTGCAGATCCGGGCGAGTCGTGCGCTGGCGGTCACCGACGCCGAACGCCACGCCCGTGACCACGAGGCGGCGGGCCGCGTCATCGAATACCTGCGGGCCCAGCCGGTGCTGCGCGCGGGTGGCCGAAGCACCGAGCGGTTCGGTCTGCTCGACGATGCGCTGCGGGAGCTGCAGCGGGCCACTCATCGCTCGGTCCGAACCGCGCTGCCGGGGATGGTCGGTCTCACGCTCGTCGTCCAGACCATGTTCACCGTGCTGCTCGCGCTCGGGGCCTACCTCGCCCTCGGCGGCCGGATCGGCGCCGCCGAGCTGCTGGCGATCCTGGTGCTCGCCGCCCGTTGCGCCGAACCGTTGCTATCACTGGCCGATCTGGGTGGCAAGCTGCGCAGCGCGCACTCCCAGCTCACCCGGCTGGACGACCTGCTCAGTACCGAACCGCTTGCTGAACCGCGTGATCCGATCCGACCGCTCCGCCACGATCTCGCGTTCGATGCCGTGGGCTTCGCGCGCGACGGGCACACCGTGCTGGACGGGCTGACGTTCCAGGTGCCGCAGGGTCAGCGGTTCGCGATCGTCGGGCCCTCCGGCGCCGGGAAATCCACGGTGCTCCAACTGCTCGCCCGATTCCACGATGTCGACGCGGGCGCGATCCGCATCGGCGGTGTCGACGTGCGCGACATCGACACCGCCACCCTGATGTCGTCCATCGCCATCGTCTTCCAGGACGTGTACCTGTTCGACGGCACGATCGAGGACAACATCCGCCTCGGCCGCCCCGATGCCACCGACACCGAGGTGCGGGCGGCGGCGACCGCGGCCGGGCTGGACGAGGTGGTCGACCGTTTGCCCGGCGGCTGGTCGGCCGCCGTCGGTGAGGGCGGCGCGCTGCTGTCCGGTGGTGAACGCCAACGTGTTTCGATCGCCCGCGCCCTCCTGAAGGACGCACCCATCGTCCTGCTCGACGAAGTCACCTCGGCGCTCGACCCCGCCAACGAAGCAGCCGTCCACCAGGGCATCGAACGCCTGATGGCCGGACGAACCGTCATCGTCGTAGCCCACCGCCTGCGCACGGTCCGAACCGCCGACCACGTCCTGTTCCTCGACAAGGGAAGTGTCGTGGAGCATGGCACCCACCATGAACTCGTCGAAAAAGGCGGGCGCTACGCAGATTTCGTGGCAATCACCGATGCTGCGGCCACCACAAGTCGATGACCGCAGCAGTACCCACCTGGCGTGGCAGAGGTACCCCAAAGGTCAGCCTGGTGAAACCTCTACCAGAGCACCGGATTCCATAGCCACCCAGAGATGGCCGGTGGAGTCCACGGTGAGTCCGTGGGGCTCGGCGCCGGGGAGGGTCAGGTGGTCGATCTTGCCGTCGGTGTCGATCCGGCCGAGGTTTCCGCTGGCCCATTCGGTGAACCAGAGCGCACCGTCGGGCCCCGTGACGATTGCGTGCGGGCGTGAATCACGGTCTGGCAGAGCGCATTCGGTAACCGTACCCGTGCTGTCGATGCGACCGATCGCGCCCACGCCGATCTCGGTGAACCACACCGCGCCGTCGGGGCCTGCGGCGATGCCGACCGGGGCCGCCGAAGGGGTGGGCAGCGGGTGCAGTGTCACTGTGAGGTCGGTGTCGATGCGGCCGATCGCATTGCCCTGGTTCACCGTGAACCAGACCGCGCCGTCGGAGCCCGCGGTGATCATCGACGGCATTCCGTCGACCGCGACCCCCTCGATCCCACCGTCGCCCGCGATCCGGCCGACCCGACCGGCCTGCAATTCGGTGAACCACATCCCGCCGGGCCCAGCGCAGACACCGTAGGGGCCGTCCATCGTCAGGCTGCTCACCGCGCCGTCGAGGGTGATCCGGCCCAGCCGGCCACCGTGGAACTCGGTGAACCACAGGGCGTTATCGTCGCCCGCCACGATCACCGTGGGTTGGCCACCGACGGGGTCGAGGGCGAAGGTCTCGACCTGCCCCTCGGCATACCGCCCGATGGCACCCTGGGTCACCAGGGTGAACCACAACGCACCGTCCGGTCCGACGGTGACCCCGTACGGTGCTCCGGCTACCTCGATCTCGCGCACTATCTCGCCGATACTCAACGATTCGATCCCCTCCTGGTCATGGGAACATCCCGCCCCACCCGCCACCGTACCGACCGTCGCCACGCCGGGCAGCCCACCGGGTGCCCGAATTCCGGGCCGCGAACGAATCCGGGCCCCGCCGAACAACATCGGCGGGGCCCGGATCAGCGGGGATCAGTCCTGGTACGCGTCGAGCGGCGGGCAGGAGCAGACGAGATTGCGGTCGCCGAACGCGCCATCGATGCGGCGCACGGCAGGCCAGATCTTCGGCCGGGCATGTCCCACACCGCGCGGGTAGACGGCGGTTTCACGGCTGTAGGGGTGGTCCCATTCGCCGACGAGGCAGGCCGCGGTGTGCGGCGCGCCGCGCAGCGGGTTGTCGGTGACGGGCCAGACACCGGCGGCGACCTGGTCGATCTCGCCGCGGATGGCGATCATGGCGTCGATGAAGGCGTCGAGTTCCTCGAGGTTCTCGCTCTCGGTCGGCTCCACCATCAGCGTGCCCGCCACCGGGAAACTCATGGTCGGTGCGTGAAAACCATAGTCCGCCAGTCGCTTCGCCACGTCGTCGACGGTGACACCGGTCTGCTTGGTGATCTCGCGCAGATCCAGGATGCACTCGTGGGCGACCATCCCGTTCTCGCCGGTGTAGAGCACCGGGAAGTAGGCGTCGAGACGGCGGGCGATGTAGTTGGCCGACGCGATGGCCGTCAGCGTGGCCGAGCGCAGCCCATCGGCACCCATCATCCGGATGTAGGCCCACGTGATCGGCAGGATCGAGGCCGAACCGTAGTTGGCGGCCGATACCGCGTGCGAACCGTTCTCGAGCGGATCACCCGGCAGGTACTGCGCCAGGTGCGAACGCACCGCCACCGGGCCCACGCCCGGACCGCCGCCACCGTGCGGGATGCAGAAGGTCTTGTGCAGGTTCAGGTGGCTCACGTCGCCGCCGAAGCGGCCCGGACGGGCAAGTCCGACAAGGGCATTCAGGTTCGCACCGTCCACGTACACCTGACCGCCCGCGTCGTGCACCAGCGCGCACAGCTCGGCGACCTCGTGCTCGTACACGCCGTGGGTTGACGGGTAGGTGATCATGATGCAGGCCAGCCGCTCGGCGTGGTCGGCGATCTTGGCGCGCAGGTCGTCGAGGTCGATGTCGCCGTTCTCCTGGCACTTCACCACCTCGACCCGCATGCCGACCATGGCCGCCGAGGCGGCGTTGGTGCCGTGTGCGCTCGACGGGATCAGGCAGGTGTCGCGGTGGTCGTCGCCACGGTCCAGGTGGTAGCGGCGGATGGCGAGCAGTCCCGCGTACTCACCCTGGCTACCGGCGTTGGGCTGCAGGCTCACCGCGTCGTAGCCGGTGATCTCGCACAGCCACTGCTCGAGGTCGGCGACGAGCTTGCGAATGCCCGGCGAGTCCTCGGTGGGGGCGAAGGGGTGCAGCCGGGCGAAACCGGGCCAGGTGATGGCCTCCATCTCGGCGGTCGCGTTGAGCTTCATGGTGCACGAACCGAGCGGAATCATGCTGCGGTCCAGGGCGATGTCCTTGTCCGAGAGCGAACGCAGGTAGCGCAGCATGGCGGTCTCGGTGTGGTGGCGGGTGAACGCCGGGTGCGTCAGGTACTCCGAGGTGCGGGTCTCGATACCGACCGGTTCGGCGCCCGCGCCGGACTCGGGAGTCAGTGCGGTGCCGAAGGATTCGACGACGGCGGCGACATGGGCTTCGGTGGTGGCCTCGTCACAGGCGATGGAGACGTGGTCGGCGTCGACCAGTCGCAGGTTGATCCCCTTCGACTTCGCCTTGGCCACAACGGCTTCCGCACCACCGGGCACGTGCGCGAGCACCGTGTCGAAGAACGCGCCGTGCACCACCGCACCGCCGAGACCGGTCGCGACGGCGGCGGCGTGCTCGTGCACCCGGCGCGCGATGGCCCGCAGTCCGTTGGCACCGTGGTAGCTCGCGTACATGGCGGCGACGATGGCCAGCAGCACCTGGGCGGTACAGATGTTGGAGGTGGCCTTCTCGCGGCGGATGTGCTGCTCACGGGTCTGCAGCGCCAGGCGGTAGGCCGGAGCGCCGTCGGCGTCGACCGACACACCGACCAGGCGACCCGGCAGCTGACGGGCGAACGCGGTGCGCACAGCGAGGTATCCGGCGTGCGGGCCACCGAAGCCCATGGGGACACCGAAACGCTGGGTGGTCCCGAAGCACACGTCGGCGCCCTGTTCGCCGGGCGAGGTGATCAAAGTCATCGCCAGCAGGTCGGCACCGGCGGCGACCAGCGCGCCACGCTCGTGGGCGGCGGTGAACACCTCGGTCCAGTCGACGATGCGGCCCGACGCGCCGGGGGTCTGCACGATCACGCCGAAGAAGTCGCCCTCGGGCAGCACCCCGGTGGACAGGTCGGCCTCGACGAGTTCGATGCCGAGCGGCTCGGCGCGGGTGCCGATGATGGTCTTGGTCTGCGGGAACAGGTCGGTGTCGAGCAGCAGCCGGTTCGACTTGGACTTGCCCGCGCGGCGCAGCAACGTCATCGCCTCGGCGGCGGCGGTCGCCTCGTCGAGCATCGAGGCGTTGGCCACGTCCATGCCGGTCAGGTCCGACACCATGGTCTGGAAGTTGAGCAGCGCCTCGAGCCTGCCCTGACTGATCTCGGGCTGGTACGGGGTGTAGGCGGTGTACCAGGCGGGGTTCTCGAGCAGGTTGCGCACCAGCACGGGCGGGGTGAGCGTGTCGTAGTAGCCGAGCCCGATCATCGAGGTCGCGACGGTGTTGGCCTGGGCAAGGCCGGCCAGCTCGGCGAGTACCTCGTGTTCGCTCGCGGGCGCGGGCAGCGCGGCGAGGCCGGACTCGTCGAGGATGGTGGCGGGCAACGCCGTGGTCGCGAGCGCGTCGACGGACTCGACGCCGATGGTCGCGAGGATCCGGGCGAGTTCGTCGGAATCGGGTCCGATGTGGCGGTCGGCGAACGAACGGGTCACGGCAGCTCCAGGTCGGGCGGGTCGGCCTCGTGGCCGACGGGTACCAGCCCTCCCCCTCTGTCTGTGCGCCTGAGAGATTCGGTAGCCGGTCGAGACCGTGCCCCTTTCCCCGTGGGCGGGCAGCCGGATGCCACCGCTTTCCAGAGGCGTCGAATCACCGCGCGGTCCCTGTTGCCTGAGAGATTGACGGGGAGGTGCTGCTCCTTCGGCGCCCGGACTCTTGCGATCCCAGGACTCTCCCGCACGACGGCGACGCACCTCCGAGTCTAGAGGCAGCAAACCCCCGGTCGCGCCACCAGGGGTCCGCCGGGGGTGTAGTGCTCGTCACTCCCCCACTGGGACGGGAGACGTTTCGATCCCCCTGCGCGCAACCGGTGAATCCGGCGGCCCGCTGCGCGATCGTGTCGGCATGACTTCCTCCACCGCGTCCGCGATCACAGATTCCGAGCTCGATGCCGTCTTCGCCCCGATCTTCGACCGGATCGCCGCCGGTGCGGTGGCCAGGGAGGTCGACCGGCGATTGCCGTTCGACGAGGTCTCCTGGCTGAAGGAGGCCCGGTTCGGTGCCCTGCGGGTACCGGTCGAGTTCGGTGGCTACGGTGCGAGCGTGCGTCAGCTGTTCCGGCTGCTCATCGACCTGGCGGCCGCCGAGTCGAACCTGCCGCAGGCGCTGCGGGTGCACTGGTCGTTCGTGGAGGATCAGCGGCTGGCCGAGCCGGGCCCGCAGCGGGAGCGGTGGTTGCGGGCGGTGGCCGAGGGCGCCCTGGTCGGTAACGCGATCACCGAACCCGGCGTGGGCGGCGTCGACCGGTATCGCACCCGGCTGACCGAGGACGGCGACCGGCTGCTCCTGAACGGGGTGAAGTACTACAGCACCGGTTCACTGTTCGCCGATCACATCCTGGTCGCCGCCGATCGTGACGGTGAGCGCCTCGGTGTGCTGGTCGACGCGAACGCCGAGGGGGTGGTGCAGCACGACGACTGGGACGGTTTCGGGCAGCGGCTCACCGCCAGCGGCACCACCGAGTTCACCGATGTCGTGGTGGCGCCCGATCGGATCCTCGGGCCCGGCTACGGTGTCGCGGGCCCCACCTACGGCACCGCCTACCTGCAGTTGGTGCAGCTCGCGGTGCTCGCCGGGATCGCCGCCCGCGCCGAGCGCGACGCCACGGAATGGGTGAGTGCGCGCACCCGCACCTACACGCACGCCTCGGCCGACCTGCCGCGCGAGGACCCCCTCGTCCAGCAGGTGATCGGCAAGTTGTCGGCGGCGGCGTTCACCGCGCGCGCGACCGTGCTGGCTGTGGCGGACATTCTCGACCGCGTCCTCGACGCCGGGGCGAAGGACCACGGTGACCTAGCCGCCGCCGAATTGGCCGCCGCGCAAGCACAACTCGCGGTGATCGATATCGTGCTGGCCGCCACGACCCAGCTGTTCGAGCTCGGTGGCGCGTCCATCGTGTCCGAACAGCTGCGCTTGGACCGGCACTGGCGCAATGCGCGCACCGTCTCCGTGCACAATCCGGCGATCTTCAAAGCCCGCGCGGTCGGTGACCACCTGCTCAACGGCACCGAGTTGCCGTTCGGTTGGAGCGCGGGCGAGCGCCGGACGGAGGTGACGCGATGAGCAGGCCGATCCGCTTCAACGCGTTCGACATGAACTGCGTGGCCCACCAGTCACCGGGACTGTGGCGTCATCCGCTCGACCAGTCCCACCGCTACACCGATATCGGGTACTGGACCGAGCTGGCGAAACTCCTGGAACGCGGGCGGTTCGACGGCATCTTCATCGCCGATGTCCTCGGCGCCTACGACGTGTACGGCGGCGACGACACCGCCGCGCTACGCCAAGGGGCGCAAACACCCGTCGCCGACCCGCTGCTGCTGGTGTCGGCGATGGCGGCGGTGACCGAGCATCTGGGCTTCGGCATCACCACCGGCACCGGGTTCGAGCATCCTTTTCCGTTCGCGCGCCGCATGTCGACCCTCGACCACCTCACGCGCGGACGCCTCGGCTGGAATGTGGTGACGGGCTATCTGCCTTCGGCGGCAAGGAATTTCGGCGATGCCGATTCACGTGTCGGAGCCGTCACCGCAGCGCACGCCGGTGATCTATCAGGCGGGCGCCTCGCCGCGCGGGGTACAGTTCGCGGCCGAGAACGCCGAGGCGATCTTCATCGCAGGTCCCTCCAAACGCGTACTGGCCCAGACCGTTTCGCGAGTTCGCGACGCGTTGGAGGCGGCGGGACGTGGACGGTACGAGGCCAGGATCTACGCGCTGGCCACCATCATCACCGACGAGACGGACGAGGCGGCACGGGCCAAACACGAGGAATACCTGTCCTACGCGAGCGTCGAGGGCGGGCTGGTGTTCATGTCGGGCTGGATGGGAATCGACCTGTCGCGATACGACCTCGACGACCCGATCGGTGAGGTGCGCAGCAACGCCATCCAGTCGGCGGTGGCGGCATTCCAGGAATTCGACGACGACGGCCGCGAATGGACGGTGCGCGACATCGGGCGCTGGGCGGGTATCGGCGGCATGGGGCCGGTGTTCACCGGTTCCGGCGAAACTGTCGCCGACCTGCTGCAGAAGTGGGTCGCCGACACCGATCTGGACGGGTTCAACCTGGCCTACGCCATCACCCCCGGCACATTCGAGGACATCGTGAACCATGTCGTTCCGGTGTTGACCGAACGCGGTGTGTACCGCACCGAATACGAGCCGGGGACGTTGCGCAACGCCCTCTTCGGAGCCGGTGATCGGCTACCCGAGCACCATCGTGGTGCCGGGTATCGCGTCGGTGGTCCGCGGTCCACCGTGCTACCGCACGCGGTGTCACGGCCGGGGTCGGTGAACGAACCGGCGGGCGCGTAGGAATGAATTCGCGCTGATCGCAACACTCTTCATCGGGTGCAGGTCAGCGCAGTATTCCGGTATGACATCGCAGACTCCCGCTTCCCGCTCCACTCGTTCGGCCGCGGTAATCGGCGCCGGCCAAACCGGCGTCACTGCGGCGCTAGGACTACTCGACGCCGGTTTCACCGTCACCCTCTACAGCGACCGAGATCAACGCGCACTGCGCGACGAGGTGCCCGCCACCGGCACCGCCCTCGAATTCGGCGAAACCCAGCAGGCCGAAGCCGCGCTCGGGCTCGACAGCTACACCGGCCGCGCACCCCGCCACACCGGACTCAGTGTCCGCATCGCCGGACCGGAGAACGCCGAAGTGATCGCCTTCGACGGCACCTTCGACGGGTATGTCGGGGTCGCGGTCGACACCCGGCTCAAGGCCGACGAACGACTCACCGCCTTCCGTGCGCGCGGCGGCGAGTTCGTCGTCGACAACGTCACCCCGCAGTCACTGGACGTGATCGCCGCCGCCAACGACCTCACCCTGGTCGCCACCGGTCGCGGCGGATTGTCCGACCTCTTCCCGATCGACACCACCCGCACCGTTTACGACAAGCCGCAACGCTCGCTGCTCACCGTCACCGTGACCGGCCTCGGCTACGACTCCGGTGTGTTCGCGCACCGCGGCCCGGCCGGCGGCGCGCACAGTCTGTTCTCCATCCTGGCCGAGCAGGGCGAAGCGTGGTGGGGCCCGTACCTGCACAAAGACGTGGGTCCGAGCTGGGCCTTCCTCGGCTGGGCGCGTCCCGGTAGCGACTGGGAGACCCGATTCGCCGCGGCCGATTCCGCCGAGTCGGCGTTGCGCATCGTGAAGGACCTCTACCGCGATTACATCGACTGGGATCTGCCGGAGGTCCAGGCCACCCAGGTGATCGCCGAAGACCCCCACTCCTGGCTCAAAGGCGCGGTGCGGCCGGTCGTGCGGGCGGGTGTGGGACGCACCGAGAGCGGCCACCCGGTCGCGGCCTTCGGCGACACCGCGGTCGCCTACGATCCGGTCGCCGGGCAGGGCGCCCAGAGTGGGCTGATCCAGGCACAGCGCCTGGTCGCGGCCGCCGCGGTGCACGACGGGCCCTTCGACGAGCAGTGGATCGGCGAGCAGTACGCCGCGTTCCTGGCCGCCCGCAGCGATGCCGCCGCCAAGGTGACCCGGCTGTTCCTCAGCGACCCCGAGTTCGCCGACATCGGCGGTCAGTTCTTCGCCACCGCCGCCGTCGACCCGCGCTTCGCCTCGGCGCTGGTCGGGCTGCTGCACCGGCCACAGCCGTTCCTCGCCATCGACACCCCCGAGGACGCCGCCGCCTACATCACCCAGGTCTCCGGTGTGGACGCGGGCGAGTTGCTGGCGAAGTTCGCACCGGCGGGCCGCTTCGCACGATCGACGTTCGCACCGGTCGCCGTCGGATAGCGACAGCCAACCCCCTCCCGCACCAACCTCTGGAGCAGCTATGACAACCGAGCGGATCACCGATCAGATCCAGTTCGCCTACTGGGTGCCTAATGTGAGCGGTGGCCTCGTCACCAGCGATATCGAACAGCGCACCAGCTGGGATTACGAGTACAACAAGAAGCTCGCGCAGACCGCCGAACGCAACGGCTTCGACTACGCCCTCTCGCAGGTGCGCTACACCGCGTCCTACGGTGCCGAATTCCAGCACGAATCCACGTCCTTCAGCCTGGCGCTGTTGCTGGCCACCGAACGGCTGAAGGTGATCGCCGCCATTCATCCCGGGCTGTGGCATCCGGCGGTGCTCGCGAAATTCGGCGCGACCGCCGATCACCTCTCGAACGGCCGGTTCGCGATCAATGTGGTGTCGGGCTGGTTCGCGGGCGAATTCCAGGCGCTCGGCGAGCCGTGGCTCGAGCACGACGAACGGTATCGGCGCAGCGGCGAATTCCTCGAGGTGATCCGCAAGATCTGGACCGAGGACGAGGTGAACTACGGCGGCGACTTCTACCGCATCCGCGATTTCACCTTGAAGCCGAAACCGCTGAACACCCCGGAGCGGCCCAATCCCGAACTGTTCCAGGGCGGCAATTCGACGGCTGCCCGGCGCAACGGCGGCCGCTACGCCGACTGGTATTTCTCCAACGGCAAGGACTTCGACGGCGTCACCGAACAGCTCGACGACCTGCGAGCCGTCGCCCGGGAGAACGACCGCGAGGTGAAATTCGGGCTCAACGGGTTCATCATCGCCCGCGACACCGAGAAGGAAGCGCGCGATACGTTGCGCGAGATCATCGAGAAGGCGAACAAGACCGCGGTCGAGGGTTTCCGCGACGCGGTGCAGCAGGCGGGTGCGTCCACCAGCGACCGCAAGGGTATGTGGGCGGATTCGTCGTTCGAGGATCTCGTGCAGTACAACGACGGATTCCGCACGCAGCTGATCGGCACACCCGAGCAAGTGGCCGAGCGGATCGTCGCCTATCGCGATCTCGGGGTGGACCTGATTCTCGGCGGATTCCTGCATTTCCAGGAGGACATCGAGTACTTCGGGGCGAAGGTGCTGCCGTTGGTTCGTGAACTCGAGGCGGCCCGGGTTCCCGCGACGGTGGTCGGCTGATGACCGCGGCCACCGCCCAGCTCATCACCTCCCCCGACCAGGCCGTGCCCGTCGCGGCCGAACTCGCCCGCGAGTTCGCGCCCGGCGCCGCCGCCCGTGATCGCGACCGCCAGTTGCCCTACGTGCAGCTGGATCGGCTGGCGTCCTCCGGTCTGCTCGCGATCACGGTTCCCGCCGAATTCGGTGGGGCCGATCTGGGGCCGAGCGTGGTCACGGAAGTGGTGCGGCTGCTGGCGGTGGCCGATCCGAACATCGCACAGATCCCACACAGTCATTTCGTCTATCTGAATCTGTTGCGACTGGCCGGCACAGCCGGACAGCGACGCGAATACTTTCGAGCGGTGCTCGGCGGTGCGCGCATCGCCAATGCCCAATCCGAACGCGGTGGCCGGACCATCACCGATATCTCGACCACGCTGCGTCCGGTGGACGACGAATTCCGGATCGACGGCACGAAATACTATTGCACCGGCTCGTTGTTCGCTGATCTGCTCGCCGTGCTGACCCGACTGGACGACCCGGACGCGCGCAGCGGCCTGCCCGCGGGCGAATACATCGCCTACCTACCGGCCCGAACGCCGGGCGTCCGGATCGTGGACGACTGGAACGGCCTCGGTCAGCGCACGACCGGCAGCGGCACCGTCGAGTTGGACGGTGTGCGGGTGCGAGCCGAGCAGCTCGTTCCCCGGGCGCAAGCCCTCGCCGGACCCACCGCCTACGGCGCGTACGCCCAGCTCCTGCACGCCGCGATAGACACGGGTATCGCACGCGGAGCTCTCACCGCCGCAACGGAATTCGTGCGCGAACATGCCCGGCCGTGGTTCGAGGCCGGTGTCGACCGTGCCGTCGACGACCCGCTGCTGATCCAGCGGTTCGGCGAGTTGGTGGTGACGGTGGCAACGGCCGAAGCTACCCTGACCGCTGCGGCGACCGCCGTCGATTCGGCGATCCGGGCCCCGCTCTCGGGCACCGACGAGCAGACCGCGGCGGGTCAAGCGTCCCTCGCCGTCGCGACGGCCAAGATCGTCGCCGACCGCGCGGCAGTGGACGTGTCGAGCGCACTGTTCGAGGTGAGCGGAACCCGCAGTGTCGCAGCGGATCTCAACCTGCACCATTTCTGGCGCAACGCACGGACGCACACACTGCACGACCCGGTCCGCTGGAAACACCATCACCTCGGCCGTGCCCTACTCCACGGCACTCCGCCGCCCGCCCACGGCACCTTCTGACTGCTCAGCCGACGGCTGAACCACACCCCGCACAAGTGATCGCGCGTACACGGAGTTCACCGCGTACGCGCGAGATCACCGCTAGCCCGTCTTGCGGTTTTCCCTGGCCTTGCGCCGGTAGGACAGTTCGTCCTCCGGGCGGTCGGTGATGGCGGTGGCTCGTTCGGCGGGGAAGTCCGCGATGGCGCCGGTCAGTTCCCGCATGGCGCCGCTGACCGCGATTCCGAAGACGCCCTGCCCGCCCTGCAGTAAATCGACGACTTCCTCGGGTGAGGTGCATTCGTACACCGAGGTGCCGTCGGAGAACAGGGTGATCCCGGCCAGATCGCCCACGCCACGACTGCGCAGGTGATCGACGGCGATCCGGATGTTCTGTAAAGAGATGCCCGCGTCCAGCAGGCGCTTCACGATCTTGAGGACAAGGATGTCCTTGAACGAGTACAGCCGCTGGCTCCCCGATCCCGCCGCGCCCCGGATCGACGGGACGACCAACCCGGTCCGCGCCCAGTAGTCGAGCTGACGGTAGGTGATTCCCGCGACCTGACACGCGCTCGGCACCCGGTAACCGACCAGATCATCCGGAACCGAGTCGTCCGGGAACAAGCCAGGCTGCACTACATCCTGCGTTTGCTCTTCCACTGACCGCTCCTTGCTCTGCCGACGTTCTCGAGTACCGGAGTCACGACGGATGTTGCCCGACTTTCGAGGTTACTCCTGTCATTGTCGGACCCATACGGTCATCGGACCAAGCACCGTGAGCGGCGATTCCCTCGACCTCTACTTCAGGGTCAGAAAATAGTCCGGCCCTAGCTGTCGGTCGCCTTGAAATCGTCGGGAGACACCGAGTCGAGGAACTCCTTGAACTTCTCGACCTCGTCCTCGCGCTCGTCGGGCATCACCAGCCCGGCTTCGGCGAGCACCGGCTCCTCGGCGAAGATCGGGCATCCCACGCGCAACGCGATGGCTACCGAGTCCGACGGTCTGGCCGAGACCCGCAGGTCGCCGTCGAAGACCAGATCGGCGTAGAAGGTGCCCTCCTGCAGATCGACGATCCGCACTTCCTTGAGGGTGTGTCCGAGTTCGGTGATGAGAATCTTGATCAGATCGTGGGTGAGCGGACGAATGGGGGTGACCCCTTCCTGCTCGAGCACGATCGCGGTGGCCTCGGCCTGCCCGATCCAGATCGGCAGATACCGCTCGCCCGCCGCCTCCCGCAGCAGCAGCACGGGCTGGTTCTGTGGCTGCTCGACACGGATGCCGATAACGCGCATCTCACTCATGCGACTGTCCTGCCTCCCATACTCGCCGCCGACGGCACGACCGCTGCCCCGCCCGGTATCACGAGTCTAGGCGAATCCGGCCACCCGGCGCTCGCGCGCGTCAGCTACCCAACGCGTTGCGCACCGCGGCTTTCACCAGTGCCGCATGCAGGTTCAGTGACAACGCGGCCAATTCGCGAACTGTTTCCTCGGCGCGGGCCCGCGCGTCGGCGTCGCGGCTCTTCGCGATCGGTGCGGCGATCTGGGCGACCAGCGCCGCCTCCCGGTCGGCGGCCAGCTTGAACGCACGCAGATGCCGTGCCTCCAAACCGAATTCGGCCATCGCCTTGGCCGCACGCGCCAGCGTCACCGCATCGGCCTCGAAGAATCCACCCGCCCCGGGGACGATGAGTCCGGCCCGGAGCAGGTCATCGAGGAAACGCTCCTCGATGCCGGCCTTGGCGAGCAGATCGGCGCGGGTGAGCCGCACCGCGACATCGAAACGTAATTCTTCGGGCGTGATCTCCCCCGGAACGACACCGAGGCGGCGCGGCGCGGCGGGCGCGTCGTCCTCGGTGTACTCCTTGACGCCACGCAGGGAGTGCGCGCGAGCTCGCGCCTCACGCACACCCAACGTCGCAGCACCGCTGTCGATCGCTTCCAACTGCTCCTTGATCACCTTCAACGGCAGGTACTGATCGCGCTGTGCGGTGAGCACGAAACGCAGCCGTTCGTAGTCGGCCACCGAGAACCGCCGGTAACCCGACGGTGTCCGTTCCGGCCGGATCAGGCCCTCCGATTCGAGGAACCTGATCTTGGAGATGGTGATGTCGGGAAAATCTGGTCGCAGCAGGTCGAGCACGGAGCCGATCGACATCCCTCCGCGTGCCCACTGCGCCGCCCCGGTCACAGCACTGCGCCCTTCGCGAGCACCAGCACCGGACGGGTCATCGCGAACCCGCTCCCGTCGACGACTCGGTGGCCTGTGCGCGCGGCCCCGTCAGGAAGACCAGCCGGAACTTGCCGATCTGGACTTCGTCGCCGTTCTGCAGCTCCGAGGAGTCCACCGGCTCCCGGTTGACGTAGGTGCCGTTGAGGCTGCCCACATCCACCACCTGGAACGAGTCGTCGTCCTGCCGGAACTCGGCGTGCCGACGGCTGACGGTGACGTCGTCGAGAAAGATGTCACTGTCGGGGTGACGACCGGCCGACGTGGTCGGCTGGTCGAGCAGAAAGCGCGAACCCGCGTTCGGGCCTCGCTTGACCACCAGGAGGGCGGCACCGACCGGCAGGCCCTCGACGCCCTGCACCGGCTGTTCGCCGGCCGGCTCTCCGGAGCGCGACGAATCGACCTCGTTGAGGAAATCCGCGCGGAAGACCGATGTCGTCTCGGCCGCGGTCTCCCCGTAACCCGGGTCCCTGTTCTCGCTCACCGTTTCTCTCCTCCTCGAACCTGATTATCCATGCAAGCAGGTGCTGTCTTCGGCATTGACCGTACCCTGCCGGGGCGTGCCCGTGCAGGGAGAACTGTGAAGGCTGCGTCAGCCCCCGATAACTCCTTGATAACCCGCCGCATCCAGCAGTTCGGCGAGCGCCGCGTCCAGGCTCGCCGCGTCGTCGAAGGCGAGCTCGAACAACCAGCCCGCCTCGTAGGGGTCGCTGTTGAGCGTCTCCGGGGCCTGGACCAGATCCTCGTTCACCGCAACGACTTTGCCGCTGAGCGGGGCGTAGATGTCGGACACGCTCTTGGTCGATTCGACCTCGGCGATGCTCTCGCCCGCCGTGACGTCGGCGTCGGCGTCGGGCAGTTGGACGAACACCACGTCACCGAGCTGTGACTGGGCGTAGTCGGTGATACCGACACGGACCGCTGTGGGGCTGGTCCGCCGCACCCATTCGTGCTCTTCGGTGTAGTGCAGATCCTCAGGGGTCCGGGTCACAGGACGTCCTTTCGTCGTGAACGTTGCACGCAACAGTAACGGCTAGCGCCCTCGGTGCGGCACAGGCGGTATCGATCGTGCGACCGCGACCGCCAGACCCGCGTAGAGCACCCCGGTCCACACGTACAGTGCGGTGCCCCAGATCAACAGTGCCCAACCGAAGGCCCAGCCGAAACCCGCGCCCACCCAGACCATTTCCCCGGTGAGCAGCCACGGCAGACCCGACATCAGCGCGAAGGTCGCCGCTTTGCCCAGGTAGATCACTTCCGGCGCGGGCAGATCACGCCGTTTGTACACCGACAGCGTCACGGTGAGAACAAGGTCGCGAGCGATCAAGATCACTGCCAGCCACCACGGAATCAGGTCGCGCAGGACGAAGGCGGCCAGTGTCGTCAGCAGATACAGGCGGTCGACGAACGGGTCGAGCAGGGCGCCAAGGCGCGAGGACTGATCGAGCAGTCTGGCCAGTTTGCCGTCGAGGAAATCGGTGAAGCCGCTGGCGATCAGCAGGGCGAAGGCCCAGCCGTCGGCGTGCTCGACCAGCATCAACCACAGGAAGACGGGGATGCCGATGAGGCGGAGCACGCTCAGGGCGTTGGGCACGGTCAGGATGCGGTCGCTGAACACGCCACCGCCGTCGGTGTCGCTCGTGCCAGGCGTTCCCGATTCGGTTGCCACGCCCCTGCTTACCGCACCGACCCCCCGACGCGCCATCCGGCCACGCCGAAACCCGCGCCCATTTCGCGGCAGGTGATCGGTCGTGGCGCTGTCCGGCCGCCGAACCGCTAACCTCGACAGTCGTGTCCGACAGTGGTATCGATCTGCGCTCCTCCGTCTCCCCCGAGCAGGCCCGCGCCCGTGGCCGTGCCGCCGCCGCGAAGGTGCCGGTGACCGAGCGCGATCGCCCGGCCGAGAGCCCCGACCGACCGGGGGTGCTCGAGTTCGTCGAGGCCAGCAATCAGGGCAGGCTGGAACACCTGATCCCGTTGCGCATCGGCAGGATGGCGGCCTCGCCGTTCAGCTTCTTCCGCGGCGCGGCGGGCCTGATGGCCGCCGATCTCGCGGCCGGTCCGGACAGCGGCCTGCCCGCCCAGATCTGTGGCGACGCGCACGCCGCCAACTTCGGCCTCTACGGCACCCAGCGCGGCGAGATCGTGATGGATATCAACGATTTCGACGAGACGATTTTCGGGCCGTGGGAATGGGATCTCGAACGTCTCGCCGCGAGCCTCGTCCTGGCCGGACGCGAGAGCGGTGCCGACGCCGACGACTGCCTGCGCGCGGCCCGCGACGCCGCGGCCTCCTATCGCCGGACCGTCGCCGGCCTCGCCGAGCTGCCGTTCCTGCAGTCCTGGACCGATCTGCACGACGAGTCGATTCTCACCAAGGCCAAGGCCCAGGACCTGCACGACGACTTCAAGAAGGCCGCCAAGAAGGCGCGCAAGAACACCAGCGCGAAAGTGGTCGCGAAGCTCACCGAGCACATCGACGATCACGAGACCGGCATCCGCAAGCACTGCTTCATCAGCGATCCGCCGGTCCTCACCCCGGTCCACGAGCAGGTCCGCGAGGCGGTGATCGACGGGCTGGAACGCTACGCGGGCACCATCCGGGAGTCGCGGCGCACGCTGCTGTCGCGGTTCGCGGTCTCCGATGTCGCGTTCCGGGTCGTGGGCACCGGCAGCGTGGGGCTGCACAGTTACGTGGTGCTGCTACACGGCAACGACGGCGAGTCGCTGGTGCTGCAGGCCAAACAGGCGAGGCCGTCCGCGCTGGCGCCGTTCCTTCCGGCGACCACGCACCGGCACGAGGGTGAGCGCATCGTCGCCGGGGCGCGCAGCGTGCAGTCCGACACCGACATCCTGCTCGGCTGGACGACCATCGAGTTCGACACGCCACTGCCGTTCATCGTGCGCCAGTTCCGCAACTTCAAGGGCGCCATCGACCCGGCCGGGTTGTCGGCCGACGATCTCGACGACTACGGCAGGCTGGCGGGTGCCCTGCTGGCGCGGGCGCACGCGCGCTCGCTCGATCCGCGCACGCTGGCCGGGTACCTGGACGGCGACGGTCCCGACGACGACCGCTTCGAGGAGGCCGTGGCGCGCTTCGCGGTACGCTACGCCGACCGCACCGAAGCCGATCACGCGCAGCTCGTCGCCGCCGTCGAGGCGGGCGAGCTCGCCGCCGAGCCCAGCTGAGCCGCGCGGCGCCGACCAGCCACCGGCCGCATCCTGACCGGCATCGGCTCGCCGGCGAGCTACGATGTACGCCAACGGTTCTCGGCTTGCGGCGCCACCGACCAAGAAGGGCGGACCTCCATGCTCGTGCGCGTGCAGAATGCGGCAGGCACCGATGCCGAGCGGGCACTGATCAATTGGCTGCGCACCTGGAAGGACCCGTCGAGTCCGCACGGTGTCGCCACCATCAACTGCAGCCTGTTCCACAACGATCGGCTGCACCAGTTCGACGCGGTGGTGTGGACGCCGACCAGCTGTGTGGTGATCGAGGCCGAAACGTTCACCGCCACCCAGCACGGTGTGCTCGAGATCCCGCTCAACGGCCCGTGGATGGTCTCCGGTGAACTCGCGCAGTTCGCCGGTGGTGAGAAGTCGACGCCGCTGGAACGCTCCAGGGAGCACACCTTCGCGCTGCAGGACTACCTCGCCGCGCGTGGGCTCGGGCAGCGTGCGGTGCACGGTCTCGGCTTGATCGTGCCGCAGCCCGGCGCCGATATCGACATCCATCAGGGTTGGCACGACCCGAGTTTCGACGTGGTCGTCACCGACGATCCCTACCGGCTCGAGCAGTACTTCGAGGTGCTCGCCGAGAAGGAACACAACCGGTGGACGGCCAACGACATCGCCATCGCGTTCCGTGGCCTCGGCATCCTGCCGTACCTGCCCGCCCCGCAGGATCTGCTCAACGAGGGGTTCCTCGGGCCGATCGATGTGACGCTGTGGCACGGTGGGCCCACCCAGGCCCAGGCCGAGGCGTACGCGGAGGAGCAGGCACGGCTCGAGCAGGAGGCGCAGTCGCGGCGCGGTCTCGTCGCACCCTGGTACAGCCCGTGGAAGCTGTATCCCCGGGTCGGTGGTGATCTGGATTTCGGGCGTGCGTTCCTGCGGATCACCCTCGCCGTCGGCATGATCATCGCGATCGTGTGGGTGCTGTGGTTCGTGGTCACCGCCGTGCTCACCTACGGGCCTGCCTGAACCGAACGCTATCGTCGGGGCCGTGATCCACCCCGGCCAGGCACTTCGCACTACCGTCCTCGCGGCCTGCGCGAGCGTCACCGCCCTGATCCCGCTGACGTTTCCGGCCGACGACGGGGCGACCGATATCGACCGGGCGATCGCCGAACCGGTGCAGCGTTCGGTCTCCCCCGAGTGGGGCTCGATTCTGGTGTCGCCGAGCAACGGCGCGACCGTGCTGATCGGGTTGCTGGGGTTTTGCTGCTGGTTCCTGGTGCGGCGCCGATGGTGGCGCGCGGCGACGATGCTCGTCGTCCCGGAGCTCGCGGTGGCGATCAATACGTGGTTGTTGAAACCTCTGTGGGACAGGCAGTTACACGACTATCTCGCCTATCCGAGCGGCCACACCGTCCACTTGGTCGCAGTCGCAACGACATTCGCGTGTCTGGTGACGAGCGCCCGGGCGCGGCTCGTAGTCGTCGCGCTCACCGCGCTGATGCTCGTCCCGGTCACCCTGGGGATGATCGAGCGGGGCTACCACCACGCCACCGATGTCTTCGGTGGCGCGGCGGCAGCGGTCACCCTCGCCGTCGCGGGGGTGTGGGCTGTCAGCTGCGGTCGAAAACGCTGGCGTCGTGCAACATCTCGGCCCGCAGCATCGACTCCGGCACACCCATCGCCTCCACCAGCGTGAGAGCGTCGGGACGCAGCCGGTCGACGAGCTCGTTCACCCCGCGGCGAACCGCCTTGGCCCGCTCCACCGACATGAACCGGTGCATGATGTACCACGACAGGTTTTCCTCCAGCGAGGAATACACGTAGAGGTCGCAGACGGTTTCGGCCAGTGCCCTGGCATCGGGATCCTCGATGGTGGCGATCCCGTCGACGAACTCCTCGAGCACCAGCCGGTCGATGTGGGCGGTGCCTGCGGCGAGGATGTGGTCCTGGGCGTTGTTGAACGCCTCGAAGGGGCCGGTGTCCTCGGCGCGGGCCCGCAACCGGTGCGCCGCGGTGCGCAGCAGGTAGTCCTCACGGTCGGCGAACAACTGCAGCTGCACGTCGCGCTTGGACAGGTCGCCCTCGTCGACCGATTCGTCGTTGCGGTCGCGCAGTGTCTGAATCAGTTGGCGCACACCGGTATTGCGGCGCACCACGTCGCCCGCCATGGTCGCGGCGAAGCGCACCCAGCCGAGTGCGTCCAGGTCACGGATCTCGTCGGCGTAGGCGGTGAGCAGCTCCTTGGCGACCAGCTGGGTGAGGACCACATTGTCGCCCTCGAAGGTGGTGAACACGTCGGTGTCGGCCTTGAGCGTCACGAGACGATTCTCGGTGAGATACCCGGCGCCGCCGCAGGCTTCGCGGCATTCCTGAATGGCGCGCGTGGCGTGCCGGGTCTGGGCGACCTTCAGACCCGCGGCGCGCTTCTCCAGCGAACGCTGCGCACCGGGCTCGATCTCGGCGCCACGCTGGACGAGGTCCATCCGGCGCACCAGGTCGTTCTGCGCGAAGGCCAGCGCGAACGACTTCGCGACCAGCGGCAGCAGCCTGCGCTGGTGGCTGCGGTAGTCCAACAGCAGGGTTTCCGCACCGGTGTCGGGGTCGGCGAACTGACGCCGGGCCAAGGCGTAGCGCACCGCGATGCTCAGCGCCACGCGCGCACCCGCCGCGGCGGCGCCACCGACGCTCACCCGTCCGCGCACCAGCGTGCCCAGCGTCGTGAAGAAGCGCCTGCTCGGGTTCTCGATCTCGGAGGTGTAGGTGCCGTCCGGTGCGACATCGGCGTAGCGGTTGAGCAGGTTCTCGCGCGGGATGCGCACGTTGTCGAACACGATGCGCCCGTTGTCGACACCGGGCAGACCACCCTTGCGGCCGTCGTCGGAGGTGGTGACACCGGGCAGGTCGGCGCCGTTCTCGTCGCGGATGGGCACCAGGAAGCAGTGCACGCCCTGGTTCTTGCCCTCGGTGACGAGCTGGGCGAACACCGCCGCCATCCGGGCGTGCTCGGCGGCGCCACCGATGTAGTCCTTGCGCGCCGACGGCGTCGGGGTGTTGACCACGAATTCCTGAGTGGCCGGGTCATAGGTGGCCGTGGTCTCGAGAACCGCGACATCGCTGCCGTGCCCGGACTCGGTCATCGCGAAACAGCCGAGCAGGTCGAGCGAGATCAGCCGCTTGATGTAGTCGCGGTGCCGCTCGGTGCCGAGGTTTTCCACGGCACCGCCGAACAGGCCCCACTGGACGCCGGATTTCACCCACAGCGAGAGGTCGGCGTAGGCCAGCATCTCGAGACCGGTGACCGCGCCGCCCGGATCGCCGGTGCCACCGTTCTCGGGGCGGAACCCACGCTCGGGGTAACCCATTCCCGCGATCACCCGCATCTGCTCGAGCACTCGTGCGCGAGCGTCCTTCAGATCCAGGTCGGGATCGCCGGTGAAGCGGTCGTCCGCCAGCTGGGTGCGTGCCTGTTCCCTGACCGCGCGCCACGGTCCGTCCAGCGCTGCGCGGAGGTGTTCTGCCGTCGTCGATGTGCCGGTAGCCATGCCTTCGACCATAGCCCGGTCGGCGACGTACCGGCTGCGGCGAAACTCCCTCGCACACCCTCTTGTGGACTGATTGAACACTCGTTTAGTATATTGAACATGTGTTTAACCAACAGCCCGTTTCGCAAGGATCCCCCACCGACCTGAGCACGGCCGCGCGCATCCGTGACGCCGCGATCGACCTGTTCGGAGAGCAGGGATTCGGTGTCGGCGTGCGTGCCATCGCCACTGCCGCCGGGGTGTCACCGGGCTTGGTCAATCACCACTTCGGGTCCAAGGACGGCCTGCGCGCGGCGTGCGACGAACGAGTGATCGAGATCATCCGCGACGAGAAGTTGCGGGCCATCCGCGCCACCGGTCCGACCGGGATGCTCGACGCGTTGGCCGAGATCGAGATCTACGCACCCTTGGTGGCCTACATGCTGCGCAGCTTCCAGGCCGGCGGACCGCTCGCCGAGTCGCTGCTCGAGCACATGATCGACGACGCCGTGCAGTACACCCAGGCCGCCGTCGACGAAGGCCGCATCAAACCGAGCCACGATCCCGTGGCCCGTGCCCGCTATCTGGTGCTCTGCCATGTCGGAGCCATGAACCTCTATCTGCAGATGCGTAGTCAGCGCGAGGGAAAACTCGACTACGGCAAGGCGATTCGCGAGCTGTCCACCGAACTCACCTTCCCGGCCATCGAGCTCTACACCCAGGGCATGCTGACCGACCCGTCTCTGCTCGACTCTCTCCTCGAGGAGTAGCAATGCCGTCCCCCATCCAGCAGGTCGTCGAAACCCGCGACCTGCGCAAAACTTTCGGTCGCTTCACCGCTCTCGACGGGCTCGACCTACAGGTCGGGCCCGGTGAGATCCACGGGTTCCTCGGACCCAACGGTGCGGGCAAGTCCACCACCATCCGCATTCTGCTCGGCGTGCTCCGGGCGACCGGCGGTTCGGCGCAGTTGTTCGGCCGTGACCCGTGGGCCGACGCGGTGTCGCTGCACGAGCGGATCGCTTATGTGCCAGGCGATGTCACGCTGTGGCCGTCGCTGTCGGGCGGGGAAACCATCGACCTGCTCGCCCGCATGCGCGGTGGCCTCGACCAGGCGCGCCGCGCCGAACTGATCGAGCGCTTCGAACTCGACCCGACCAAGAAGGCACGCACCTATTCCAAGGGCAACCGGCAGAAGGTGGCGCTGGTGTCGGCCTTCTCCGCCGAGGCCGACCTGCTGATCCTCGACGAACCGACCTCGGGCCTGGATCCATTGATGGAGCAGGTCTTTCAGGAATGCGTGCGGGACGCCGCCGCGCGCGGCGCGACGGTGCTGCTGTCGAGCCACATCCTCTCGGAGGTGGAGCACCTGTGCGACCGGGTGACCATCATCCGCGCGGGCCGAACCGTCGAATCCGGTTCGCTGCGCGAACTGCGTCACCTGAGCCGCACCGCGATCACGGCCGAATTGATCGGCGACCCAGGCGATCTGAGCACGCTACCCGGTGTCGACGACGTGGAGCGTGACGGTTCGACTCTGCGCTGCCAGGTCGACGCCGACAATCTGGGCGCGCTCATCCGGGTACTCGGTGACGCGGGCGTCCGGAGCCTGACCAGCACTCCCCCGACGCTGGAAGACCTGTTCCTGCGCCACTACCACGTCGATCAGCCCGAGAAGGTGCGCGCATGAGCACGCTCACCGCCACCGGTCGCTTCACCGGAACATCGCGTGCCGCAGACGAGTTCACCGGCACCGGGCAGATGCTGCGGCTCGCCCTGCGCCGTGACCGGGTGGTCGCCCCGCTGTGGGCATTGCTGATCGGGCTGATGCCGGCGATCCAAGTGGTCTCGATCAAAGATCTCTACTCCACCCAGGAACAGCTCGACAGTTTCGCCACGACGACAGCCGCCAGCCCGGCTCTGGTCGCCATGTACGGCCCGGTGTTCAGTTCGGCCCTCGGGTCTATCGGCACCTGGAAGGCCGGGGCCATGTACGCGCTCATCGCGATCGCGGCCGTACTCACCGTGATCCGGCATACCCGGGTCGAGGAGGAGACCGGGCGCGCGGAACTGGTCGGTGCGACGAGCATCGGGCGGTTCGCCGGCCTCACCGGTGCGCTCCTGCTCACCTACGGCGCCTCGGCGATCGCCGGAATCGCTTGTGCGGCTTCGCTGCTCGCGACAGATCTGCCCGTCGCGGGGTCGCTCGCGTTCGGTGCGGCGCTGGCTGCGTCCGGCGTCGTCTGGGGCGCGATCGCCGCGGTCGCCGCGCAATTGAGCACGGGCGCCAGGATCGCGCGCGGAATCGCCCTGGGGTCCCTCGGTGCGGCGTTCGCGATTCGCGCGGTGGGCGACGCGGGAAACGGTGTGCTGTCCTGGTTCTCACCGGTGGGCTGGTGCCTGCAGATCCGGCCCTTCGCTCACGAACGGTGGTGGGTGCTCGTGCCGCTGCTCGTCCTCGGTGCCGGTGCGACACTGCTGGCCTACCAACTGCTGCGCACCCGCGACCTCGGCGCGGGCCTGCTGGCCGACCGGCCGGGCCCGGCTACGGCGGGCACCTCGCTGTCGGGACCGTTCGGGCTGGCCTGGCGGCTGCAGCGTGGGTCGCTGCTCGCCTGGACGACCGGTTTCGCTCTCTACGGTCTGCTCATCGGTGGCGCGGTGACGGGCATCGGCGACATGCTCGACGGCAGCGAATCGCTGCGCGATGTCATCACCTCGCTCGGCGGTTCGGACGATCTGGAGAAGTCGTTCATCGCCTACGCCATCGCGATGCTCGCGGCCGCCGCGTCGGCCTACTCGGTGTCGGCCGTGCTGCGACTGCACGAGGAGGAGAACACCGGTCGCACCGAAAGCGTGCTGGCGGCCGCTGTCGGCCGGATCCGGTACGCGGGCAGCCATCTGCTGTTCGCCCTCGGTGGCCCGGCGGTGGGCCTGCTGACCGCCGGGCTGGCGATCGGTGTGGTCTGGGGTGCGACCGGTGGCGACCCGGGAAACAAGATCGGCCAGGCGCTCGCCGCGGCGGCCGTGCAACTGCCTGCCGTGTGGGTGGTCACCGCCGTCGCGGTGCTGCTCGTCGGCGCCCTGCCCCGGTTCGCGCCGCTGAGCTGGGGTGTGTTGAGCGCGATGGTCGTGGGGTTCCTGCTCGGCTCACTGGGCAGCTTCCCGCAGTGGGTGCTCGATCTCGTGCCGTTCGTGCATCCGCCGAAGCTGCCGGGCGCGGAGTTCACCGCCACCCCGATCGTCTGGTTGCTGGCGGTCGCGGGAACCGGCATCGCGGTGGGGTTGTTCGCCTACCGTCGCCGCGATCTGCGCTGAAAGGGAATGGGCCGGTGCGTCTTCGGCGCACCGGCTCAGTACGCGCCCTCGCCCCGGGTGACCACCCCGATGGTTCGGGCGATGAGGGCGACGTCCAGCACCATCGACCAGTTCTCCACGTACGACAGGTCCAGGCGCACCGAATCCTCCGGTGACAGGTCCGAGCGTCCACTCACCTGCCACAGCCCGGTGAGCCCTGGCTTCACCAGCAGCCGCCTGCGCATCTCGCCGTCGTAGGTGTCGACCTCACGCTGCACCTGTGGCCTCGGCCCGACCACGCTCATCTCACCGCGCAGCACATTGAAGAACTGGGGCAGTTCGTCGAGACTGTATTTGCGCAGGAAGCGGCCGACCGGCGTCACCCGGGGATCGTCTTTGACCTTGAAGAACACCGGGTTTCCGCCGTGCTCGGCGATGAGCTCGTCGACGGTGGTGTCGGCGTCGGGGCGCATACTGCGGAACTTGATCATCCGGAACGGCACGCCGTCGCGGCCGATCCGCTCCGACAGGTAGAAGACCGGGCCGGGGCTGCTCAGCTTCACCGCCAGCGCGATGGCGAGCAGCACCGGTGCGCTGAGCAGCACCACCATGGCCGCGAAACAGAAGTCGAACAGCGCCTTACGAGTGGACTTGGCCCGCCCGTAGCGCGGGCGGTCGATGTGCAGCATCGGCATCCCGGCCACCAGCCGGTGATTGAGGCGCACACCGGCGATGTCCACGACACCCGGTGCCACGATCAAGTCGACGCCGAGCGGGTCGAGTTCCCATGCCATGCGCCGCAATTCGGCCGGGCCGAGATGGTCGGTCGCCGCGACAGCCACCGAGCCCGCCCCACTGCGGCGCACGGCGTCGAGTACGGAGCGGTCGTCACCGAGAACCGAGGCGCCGCCGAGGGTTTCGACCCGCTCCCCCGACCCGGTCGGCACGCACACCCCGACCACCCGGTACCCGGAGGCCGGGTCGTCGGTGAACGCCGTAGCCATGGCGTGGGCGGCTTCGGGCGAGCCGACGACGAGCACCGCGGTGTGGCAGCGACCTTCGGCCCGCAGGCTGCGCAGTTGCCTGCGCCAGGCCAGTCGCCCGGCGATCAGGCCGAACAGCCCGGCGGGCAGGGCGATGGCCAGGTAGCCACGGGCGAATTCGATGCGGAACAGCAGCGCGAGGATGGCGAGGACACCGAACAGGCGCAGGCTCGCCGAAACCAGCCTGCGGAATTCCTCGCTGCCGGTGCCGATCACCTGGGGTGCGCGGGTGCCGTACCCGTGCAAGAGCGCGAGCCAGCCGAGCGCGAGGGCGAGCGACACCGCGGAGTAGCCGATGTCGTACGGCAACGGCCAGGCCAGCGTCGAGTCGACGGGTCCGTCGAACCGCAGCACCTGCGCGGTACCGACGGCACCGACGACAGCGACGGCATCGGTGACGACCAGGCGCCGCACGAATGCGGTCTGCCAGCTTTCCCGTCGCAAGTCGTGCACCGCGTGCACGCCGGTGACGGCATCCATCTCGCCACTACTGGTGAGCTCGTAGCTCATGAACCGACACACCTCCCCTATCGGGAGTCGAACCCTTCCGATCGCCGGCGACCAGAACGCGACCACTGCGATGGCCGCTACGCCCCTCGATTCGAAACCCGTGGGACGATCGTTACACATCGCCGAAATTCCTCCACATCGAAGCGCAAGCGCCACAACGCGATCCAGAGATTAGCCCAGCAGCACGGAGAGCGGTGGACGAGATAACGGAAAGTCCATGGCACTTCGATATGAAGGCAGGAAAAACGATTTCCGGAGTGGGCGATGTCACATCTGCGGGAAGAATGGTCGCCTTCGCCGGAAATTAGCCGATCGCGGTTTCACCTGGCCTGACCCCCGATATGAGCACCGCGGTGTTTCCCAGGTCGCAACATTTTCCGGCGGCTATGGCCTGCGCCGCGCTGTAACGTCTCGTCCCGCAGGACCGAAGTCCGGCATGTCCGGCATCGGCCGCGACAATTCTCGCGTCTGATGAAGGTGGACCCGTTGCAATGTCGGCTGTGTGATTCCGGGCAGCTCACGAGCGTGCTCGACCTGGGCGCCACCCCGGCGTGTGAGAGCTTCCTCGACAGCGAACGGCTCGAGTCACCCGAAATGACCTATCCGCTGCATCTGCGGCTGTGTGAGCAATGCCTGCTGTTGCAGATCCCGGCGCTGATCACCCCCGAGGACACGTTCACCGAGTACGCCTACTTCTCGTCGTTCTCCGACAGCTGGGTGCGTCACGCCGAAGACTTCGTCGACACCGCGGTGCGGCGTCTCGGACTCGGTGCCGAATCGTTCGTGGTCGAGGTGGCGAGCAACGACGGATATCTGCTGCGGCACGCAGTGGCACGCGGTATCCCGTGTCTGGGCATCGAGCCTTCGATCAACGTCGGTGCCGCCGCCCGCGCGGTCGGTGTGCCGACGGAAACCACGTTCCTGCACGAGGATTCGGCCGCGCGGGTGCGGGCCGAGCACGGACCGGCCGATCTGGTCGTCGCCAACAACGTCTACGCCCACATCCCCGATCTGCGCGGTTTCACCCGGGCGCTGCGCACCCTGCTCAGCGACGACGGCTGGCTCAGCATCGAAGTGCACCACGCCCTGAACCTGGTGCGCCACGGCCAGTTCGACACCATCTATCACGAACATTTCCAGTACTACACCCTGCATTCGGCGCAGCGCGCGCTCGCGGTGGGCGGGCTGACGGTCGTGGACGTGGAGTTGCTCGACACCCACGGCGGTTCGCTGCGGCTGTGGGCGCGCCCGGACGCCGTCGCCGAGCCGGGTCCGCGGGTCGCCGAGGTGCTCGACCTCGAACGTGAAGCCGGGCTGCACACTCCCGCCGGATATCTGGACCTGGCGCCGCGCGCGGAGGCGGTGCGCCAGGAGTTGCTGCGCTTCCTGCTCGACTGCCGTGCGCAGGGCAAGCGGGTCGTCGGCTACGGTGCTCCCGGCAAGGGCAACACCCTGCTCAACTACTGCGGCATCCGACCCGATCTGCTCGAGTACACCGTCGACCGCAACCCCTACAAACACGGGCGCTACACCCCTGGCACCCGCATCCCGATCCATCCGCCGGAGCGCATCGACGCGGACCGGCCCGACGTTGTGCTCGTGCTGCCCTGGAACCTCGAAACCGAGATCAGCGCACAGCTGAGCCACGTGGGCGAATGGGGCGGCGAACTGGTCTACCCGCTGCCGGTGCTGCACCGCGGCGAGCTGGAAACGAAAGTGAATCGATGAAGGTCGTGTTGTTCTGCGGCGGGTACGGCATGCGCATGCGCGGCGGGTCCGACGACATCGTGCCCAAGCCGATGCAGCTGGTCGGTCCCCGACCGCTGCTGTGGCACGTGATGCGGTACTACGCGCACTTCGGGCACAAGGAATTCGTGCTGTGCCTCGGCTACGGCGCCGAGCACATCAAGAACTTCTTCCTCACCTACCAGGAGACGGCGTCCAACGACTTCGTCATCCGCGACGGTCAGGTCGAACTGCTCGGCGCCGATATCAGCGACTGGTCGATCACCTTTGTCGACACCGGGGTGGAGTCGGCGATCGGTGAGCGGTTACGCCGGGTGCGCGAGCATCTCGACGGTGACGAGTTCTTCCTGGCCAACTACGCCGACGTGCTCACCGACGCACCGCTCGACACCATGATCGAGCGTTTCCACGCCTCGGGGGCGGCGGCGTCGATGATGGTCGTTCCCCCGCAGTCGTCGTTCCACTGTGTGGACATCACCGACAGCGGCGAGGTGAAGGACATCATGCCGGTGGCGCGGATGCCGCTGTGGGAGAACGGTGGGTTCTTCGTGCTCAGCCAGGAGATCTTCGATCTGCTGCCGCCCGGGGGTGACCTGGTGGCCGACGCGTGCGGCACGCTGGCCGGGCAGGGTCGCCTCTTCGGATATCGGCACCTGGGCTTCTGGAAGCCCGCCGACACGTTCAAGGAGCGCGCTGAACTCGACGACGCCTACCGCAACGGTTCGCGGCCGTGGATGGTGTGGGAGTCGGCGTGATCGGTTTGTTCACCCGTCCGCCGAAGCGGATCGCGGTGCTCGGCGCGCACTGTGACGACATCGCCATCGGCATGGGTGCCACCCTGCTCGCGCTCACCGCCGCAGACCCGGAGGTCGAGGTGCGGGCACTGGTTCTCTCCGGCGGCGGCACCGCACGCGAGGACGAGGAACGCGCGGCACTCACCGCCTTCTGCTCCGGGACCAAACCCAAGCTCGAGGTGCTCGACGTGCCGGACGGGCGGGCGCCCGCGCACTGGGATCGGATCAAGGACGCGCTCGGCGCGTTCGGCCGCGGCGGTGAACCGGAGGTGGTGTTCGCGCCGCATCGCGGAGACGCCCACCAGGATCACCGGTTGCTCGCCGAGTTGGTGCCCACCGAGTTCCGTGACCACCTGATCCTCGGCTACGAGATCCTCAAGTGGGAGACCGATACTCCGGCCCCGACGCTGTACCACCCGATGGATGCCGAACTGCTGCACCGCAAGTCGCGGTTGCTGCACGAGCACTATCCGTCGCAGGCGGGCCGGGACTGGTTCGACGAACAGGCCTTCCTCGGATTGGCCCGGATGCGTGGCGTGCAGTGTCACGCGCCGTATGCCGAGGCTTTCGTGCTCGACAAAGCGATCATCAGATGGGAACAGGCGTGAACATGCGGGTACTTGTCACCGGGCATCAGGGATACCTCGGCACCGTGATGGTTCCGCTGCTGCAGGCGGCGGGCCACGAGGTCACGGGTCTGGACATCGGGTACTTCGCCGAGTGTGTGCTCGGCGAATTCGCCGGTGACCCGGCGGGTCTCGCCGTGGATCTGCGGGAGGTGACGGTCGAGCAGTTGCGCGGGTTCGACGCGGTGATCCACCTGGCGGCGCTGTCCAACGACCCGCTCGGCGCGCTGGCGCCCGAGATCACCTACGACATCAACCATTACGCCTCGGTCCGGTTGGCACGGCTGGCCAAGGAAGCAGGGGTGCGCCGGTTCCTGTACGCCTCCACGTGTTCGGTGTACGGCGCGGCGGGCGAGGAACTGGTCACCGAACAGGCGCCGCTGCGCCCGATCACGCCCTACGCCGAGAGCAAGGTGCGGGTCGAAGACGATGTGGCGGCGCTGGCCGACAGTGACTTCGTCCCGGTATTCCTGCGCAACGCAACGGCTTTCGGGTTCTCGCCGCGGCTGCGTGCCGATATCGTGCTCAACAACCTGGTCGGGTACGCGGTGCTCACCGGTGAGGTGAAGGTGCTCTCCGACGGCACACCGTGGCGCCCACTGGTGCACGCCGCGGATATCGCGACCGCGTTCGCGATGTGCCTGACCGCGCCGGCGGCCGACGTCTCGTGCCGCGCGTTCAATATCGGCACCGAGGTCAACAACCTCACCGTCGCCGAGATCGCGGGGGCCGTGGTGGACGCGGTGCCGGGTTCGCGGTTGGTGATCACCGGTGAGAGCGGTGCCGATCCGCGCTCGTACCGGGTCGACTTCTCGGCCGCGCGCGAGGTTCTCGGTTTCGAGGCGAAGTGGACGGTGCCCGCGGGTGCCGAGGAGCTGTTCATCGAATACACGACGCGGGGGCTCACGTCCGAGGCGTTCTTCCAGCGTTTCACCCGGCTGCCGCACCTGCGTGGGCTGTGCGAGGCGGGTGTGCTCGACGACCGGTTGCGCCGGATCAGTGCGCGGGCCTCAGCGTAGCGCGCAGCCGCGCCCAGCTGCCCGCGCGCGCGTCGCGGTCGGAGACCACGGTCACCGGCAGCGGCCAGTCGATGTCGAGGTCGGGGTCGTCGTAGGCGACCCCGAGGTCTTCGGCGGGGTCGTGTGGGCGATCGATGCGGTAGCACACGTCGGCGATATCGGTGAGCGCCTGGAAGCCGTGCAGGAAGCCCGGCGGCACGTACAGGTGGTGGAACAGCTCGTCGTCGAGGCGGAAGGCTTGCCGCGCACCGAATGTGGGCGAGCCGGGGCGGATGTCGACGAGCACGTCGTGCACCGCGCCGTGCGCGCAACGCACCAGTTTGGCCTCGCCACGACCGCCGCGCCCGTGCATACCCCTGATCACCCCGCGCTTCGACCGCGACTGCGAGTCCTGGACGAATCTCGCTGCGGCACCGTCGATTCCGAGGTGGGCGTCGAATTCTTCGGCGTCGAAGGTGCGGGTGAACAGGCCGCGGTCGTCGCGGAACGGCTCGGGGACGAGCACAACCACATCGGCCAGTTCGGTCTTTTCGATACGCACGAGGACATCCTGCCATGACCCGCCGCTGCCGAGGTTGCGGTGACACCGCGCTGCGCACCCTGCTCGACCTGGGCACGGTGCCCGCCGCCGACCACTTCCCACCTCGCGATTCCCCGATGCGGCCGACCGAGTCCGGGCATCCGCTGCGGATGGACCGGTGCGCGGCGTGCGGGCTGGCCCAGCTCGCCGACGACGACACCGTCACCGCCGAACCGCGTGGGATCGAACCGCAGGCGCTGCGCGATCAGGCGGCCGACGCGATCGACCGGGTGCGTGCGGCCGGTCTGCTCGCCGGCGCGACCGTGACCGAGTTCGGCAGTCCGCACGGCGGTACCTGGTTGCCGCTGCCCGGTTTCACCGAGACCACCGGGCCCGCCGATGTGGTCCTCGACTGTTTCGGCATCATGCACGAACCCGACCAGCGCGCCGCCTTCGCCGCCCGCGCCGCCGCGACCGCACCCGGGGGCGTGCTGCTCGTGCAGTTCCATTCGCTGGCCGCGATCGTGGCGCAGGGGCAGTGGAATGCGTTGCGGCACGGCCACTTCGCCTACTACTCTCTCGCCTCCCTGCGTACCCTTCTCGCCGCGGCGGGGATGAGCGTCGTGACGGCATGGGAGTTCGACCTCTACGGCGGCACGGTGCTGGTCGCCGCGCGTCACGGTTCGCATCCCGCCGACCGGGCGGTCGAGCAGTTGCTGGCAGCCGAGGAGGAGGCGCTGGCGGCGGCCGGCGGACTGCAGCAGGTGGTGGATCGCCACGTCGGCGCTCTCCACGATTGGCTGGAAGACCGTGCCGCCCACGGTCTTCGGACCTTCGCCTACGGCGCCGCCTCCCGGGCTGTCGCTCTCCTGGCTATGGCGGGCGCGCACCGGGAACTCCTCGCCGGTGTGGCCGACGCCTCGCCCGGCAAACAGGGCCGACGCATGCCAGGAACCGACGTCCCCATCATCTCCCCCACCGACCTGGTGGCGGCCGAACCCGACGCTGTCCTGCTCACGCTCCCCGATCTCCTCCGCGAAGTCCGAACTTCCCTCCCGCAACTCGACGGCCGCTGGTTCGTCGACGATCCCGTCCGCCCGCGAAAGGTCGACCGGTAGCCGATTCCCGGCAACTCGTCGTCCCCTGTACGCACGACCCGCCGGAAACCCACGCCGAGCGCGCACGGCTGAGGGGGCCCACCCGTCGAAGGACGGCCGGTACGCCAGGACCCACCGACGTCCGACCTGCGGGACGACTCACCGGGGGGTCACGGTGAGGCTGGTGCTGCCGACGTCGAGTTCGCGGCCGGTGTCGACATCGCTCGGTCCCCGTCGCCGACCACCGTGTCGAACATGTGCGGGCGGGTCCGGGTGCGATTGTGCCGGGTGGCGATCTTCGCGAGTCCCGCTTCGCGGAGCCGAGCGCGCAGGGCGTGGTCCTCGGTGATCCGGCTCAGCGCCTCGCACAAGGCGTGTGGGTCGTCGGGGCGGACGCATACCGCGACGTCGGTGCTCACATTGCCGCCGTGGTCGGTCGCGACCACGGGGACGCCCACGCTCATCGCTTCGAGCACAACCAGCGGTCCCGCTTCGGGGAGGACGCTGGCCGAAACGAGGACGTCCCAGCCTCGGATGGTCGGCAGTGGGTCGACGTGGCCGAGGAAGCGCACACGGCCGGCGAGGTCGGGCCGGGCCGCGCGGTCGCGCAGGCACGCCAGGTACGGTTCGTCGCCGGGCAGGGCCGTCCCCGCGATCTCGACGCACACGCCGGGCAGTGCCGCGACGGCTTCCAGCAGCACGTGGTGGCCCTTCCACTCGGTGATCACTCCGAGGATGCCGACCACGGGGTGCGAGCGATCCAGCACGGGTGCGGGCTCGACCGGCCACGGCACCCCGAGCCAGGCCACCTGGGTCTCGATGCCGAGCGCGCGCACCGGGGCCGCCGCCCGTTCGGATACCGCGACGGCCCGTGCCAGCGCCATCCGACCGATCCGCGCAACCGCGAATTGTCTTGTGCTGGCGAGAATGTCGTGTACCAACCAGACCGTGTCACGGCGCCGGGGCACCGACATCGCCACGGCGGGCAGGGCCATCGTCGAGTTCACCACCAGCCGCGCCCGGCCACCGCGCGAGGCCTTTCGCAACGCGGCGGCGGCCAGCACCCAGTGCCACAGCATCACCAGTGCGGCCGCGAACCGCGCACCGCCCTGCTGACCCGACAAGCCGAGTTCCGGGATCGGCACATGTCCCACCGAGCCGGGCAGCCGTTCGCTGAGCGCGCCGACCGGGCACGCCACCCGCACCCGGTAACCGCGCGCCACCGCCAGCTCGATCAGATCGAGCATCACCTTCTCCGCGCCCGAGGCCTGCGCGCTGTGGGCGACGAACAGCAGGTCCCGCTCAGCGCCCGGCACGCAGCACCTCCGCGTGGTTGCGCACCACGGTCACCGCCGGTTTCTCGGAGTAGTCGCGGCGTAGCAGACCGAAGTTGTCCTCGAGGTCGTGCGGGTCGGCGCCCGCGTCGACCAGCGAGTAGACGAACACGGGGCCGATATCGTGGATGGCGGCGACCATGCCGAGTCCCTGATCGATGATCTGGGCCTGCACGTCTTCGCTCACGGCGCGCGCACCGGAACCGGTCGGCGCACCGAACTCGGTGGGCCACAGCTGCATCGTGGTGTCGTGGTTGGCGTCCATGATGCGCCGGATCCGCATGAGGTTGCCGAAGGCGTTGTACCAGCTCTGCGATTCGGGCAGTTCGGGGTACGAGTACGGGTGCACGGCGACGGCGTCGAAGTCGGGGGCGGCGCCGATGGCGTAGAGCGCTTCGACGAAGGTGGCGGGGGCGATGTCGCGGCCGTCGTCGGCGGCAGGCGCCAGCCCGCCGACGATGATCTGCCCGTGCGGCTGACGGGCGCGCACGGCGAGCGCGGCTTGCCGCAGCAGGTGCGCGTAGGTGGCCACATCGGGCTTCGGCGCGAAGAAGGCGGTCACATTGGGTTCGTTCCAGACCTCCCAGTGTGCGATCTGGTCGCGATAGTGATCCACGGCGTCACCGACGAACCGCCCGAACAACACCGGTTGCGGTGCGGTCTTGCTGCCGCCGTCACCGCCGTGCTGTCCGGCCCAGGCGGGCGCGTAGGTCAGGATCGCCAGCACCGAAAGATTGTGGGCGCGCGCGGCCCGCACGGCGCGGTCGGTGGCCGACCAATCCTGTTCGCCGCGAACAGGTTCGATGACCGACCAGTCGATGTCGATCCGCACCCAGGTGGCGCCGGTCTGCGCCACGATGCCCATCTGCCGGTCCAGTTCCGCGGCGTCGAGCTGCAGCCAGGTGTGTCCGCCCGAGATGCCGAGACCGCCGCGCACCACTGGTTCAGTGCTCGCTGTCGGCTCCGGTGCGCACCCGAGGACTGTCGCCATGACGACCACTGCGGTCAGCCCCGCCCGAGCGATTCGCCACAGTGTCATCGGTTTCCGGTCCTCGCAAGCTTCGTATGGTCAATCCCTCGGTCCTTCGCATGATGCTTCCGGCGATGAGAACGTATATCAGGCAGGCCGCAGCGCAGGTGAGAATCCACGGGGGCGCCCAGTGCCGTTGGGCCAGGCTCGCGACGCCCACGACGGCGACGGCGACACCGGTGAGCGCGGCCACCGTCGCGACCGGGAGCAGCCGCCGCAGCCGTACCGTCGCGAGCACCGCGATCCACACCGCGATCAGCAACACCACCTGGGCGATCAACCCGGCGATGGCGGCGCCCTCGTACGACATCCGGTCGATCAACGGCCACGCGACGCCCAGGTTCACCGCGAGCGCCAGCGCGGCGATCCACGGGATCAGGGCGTTGCGTCCGGTCGCCATGAGCGCGACCAGGCCGAGGTTCGCGACCGCACCGAGCAGGCCTGCGGCCACCTGGATCCGGCCCGCGTCGGCCGCCTCGACGAAGTTCTCGCCGAACAGCAACCCGATCACCTGACCTGCGACCGGCCAGAAGGCCACGAGGGCGAGCAGACCCAAGGCGATCAGCGCGACATTCGCCTGCCGGAAATAGCGCCGGAAGCGGGGCGGGTCGTCGGGCCACAGCGCGATCAGCAGGGTCGTCAGCGGCGCGACGACCGAGACGGCGGCGGTGTCGAGCAGGTCGGCGAACTTCATGCCGACGGCGAACAGGCCGACGGCCTCGAAGCTGTCGGCGTGCCCGAGCAACAGCAGCCCGACCTTCTGCAGCATGATGATGAGCGCCAGACCGATGCTCAGCGGCAGCGCCTCGCGCAACATCGGCCCCCACCAGCGCAACTCGATGCGCCGCGCCGGGATGGGCCCGCCGAGGCCGCGCGTCACCGCGACGATCTTCACCGCGACCGCGACGACCTCGTAGGCGATGGCAGGCACCACGACCCACAGCAGCGTCGGCGCCCACAGCACCGCGGCGACCGTGAGTGCCAGTTGGACGCAGCGCGCGAGGGATTCGGCGGCGGCGACCAAGGTCAGGCGCATCGTCGACTGGAACAGGATGGTCAGCGCGTGGCTCGGGGTGGCGATCACCACCACCAGCCCGGCGAGCGCCGTGGCCGCGACAACCGGTGTGGGACACCGCATCACGAGGACATAGCCGATGGCGAGCCCGTAGCCCACCAGGCCGAGAACTGTGCGCAATACGATGAACGAGGCGGCCACCTCGGAGGCCTCGGTGGGATCGCCGTGCACGAGTTTGCCGATGACCGCCCGCCCGACACCCAGATCGGTGACGATCGCCAGCATGCCGAGCAGCCCGAAAACGAAGGAGAAATAGCCCCATTCGACCGTCGGCAACGACCGTGCGATGAGGGTGGTACCGAGCAGGCCGAGCGCGGCGGCGAAGATCCGGGCGGCCAGCATGGCGGCGGTGTTGTTGGCCGCGGCACGGCCCGATTGCGCGCGGCGCCTGCTCTCGGCTTGCTCGTCGATGGCGGCGGTCTGCTCGCTCACGGCAGGAGTCCGGCCGTGCGATAGGCGGCGACGGTGGCCTCGGCGGTGGCCTGCCAGCTCAGTTTCGTCATCGCGACCAGGCCACGGTCGCGCAGTTCCCGATTGGCGGCCTCGTCGTGCAGCAGCGGACGCATCGCCCGGACCCACGCCTCGGGGTTCGTGCCCTCGACCAGGACCGCACCGTCACCGCAGACCTGGGGCAGCGCGCCGACCGCGCTGGCGACGACCGCGCCCCCGCAGGCCATGGCCTCCACCGGCGGCAGACCGAAGCCCTCGTATTCCGAGCAGTAGGCCACCACGGTCGCGGCCGCGTAGAGGGCGGGCAGGTCCGCGAAGTCCACGTAGCCGAGCCCGGTCGCCGAGGCCGGTGCCTGCGGGCCATCGGACCCGGCGCCCGCAAGCACGAGCGGGATGTCGAGATCGCCCGCGACCCGCGCCAGCATCGCGACCTGTTTGCGTGGTTCGACGGTGCCGACCTGCAGCACGAAGCGTGGCGGCAGCGCGTACCGGGCGCGCACCCGGTCCACGGCGGCCTCGTCGGGCACCGTCGCCCAGGCGGCCGGGGCGAGCGGGACGACGACGGCCTCGCGTCGGAAGCGGTCGGCGATGCGCTGGGCGGTGAATTCGGAGACGGCGATGAGCAGGTCGGCGCGGGTCAGCGACATCCGCAGCAGCAGTTGCTCGCCGCGGGCCCGGTAGTGGCTGAACGCCCACGGCACGTCGAACACCGACAGGTCGTGCACGGTGCTGACCGTGGCCCTCGGGCCGGTGAGCGGGATATCGACATCGAGTCCGTGGAACACGTCGGCACCACGCTGCGGGGCAATGCCGTGCCAGGCCCGGCGCGCCCCCGCCGCGACCGGTCGCGTCATCGGGGCGATGCCCTCGGGCAGCACGGGCGCGGCATCGGCCTGGACCAGCGCCGACAGCGCGGTTCCCGGCATCAGCCCGACCATCCTTGCCAGCAGCTCGCGCTGGTAGGTGGCGACGCCCGCACCGTTCGGCCGGAACGCCAGCGCCCCGAAACACACTGCGGTACTGACGGATTCATTCATGACGGCACCTGTTCGGGGACAGAGTTCGGCGCGGCGGACACCGGCTCGGGTCGGCGCTGCGTGACGGCACACCCGACGACCGCGGCGAGCAGCCAGAAATAGAAGTCGGTCGGAAAGATCTCGAAGTAGCTGGACGCCACCGCCGCTACCGCGCTGGCGAGCACCGACGCCGCGACACCGAGTGCCAGGGCCGAATCCGGTCCGCGCAGTGCACGGGCACCACGGAACGCGAGCAGGAAGATCGCGACCAGGATGGCGCAGAACAGCCACACCCCGATCGGCCCGAGCTCGATGAGCAGCTTCACGTAGTAGTTGTCGGGTTGATAGGGACGCCCGTAGATCTGGACCTCACCGGTGGCGTACGGCATCTCCCCCGCCATCGGCCCGAGTTCCTCGACGAGCAACCGCGCCGCCGCCGCACCGGTGGAACCGAGTCCGTCACCGAAGGGATGACTGCCCACGGTGCGCATCACGGTGTTCCAGCCGGTGCTGCGGTCGGCCAGGCTCGACGAGGAGAACAGCGAACTGCTGGCCTGCGACGACACCGCGATCCCGCCGACGACGACCACCGCGACGGACCCGAGGATCACCGGCATCAGCTGACGGCGATACCGCACTACCGCCAGCAGCAACGCCCCGACGAGCAAACCGGCCAGCGCCGCCCGCACCACGCTCGCCGCGGCGCCGAGTACCAGGATCGGGGTGGCCATCAGGAACATCCGATTGCGGGCGCGCCGAGGATCGGCCAGCGCCACCGAACCACCCACCAGCAACACCGTCACCAGGTAGAACGCATAGGGGAACGGTTGATTGAACGTGCTGAAGGACCGGAGCAGACCACCGGCGAAGCGGATCGTCTCGTTGTACTCGTAGCCCATCTTCGCCAGCCCGGCCCCGCCGATCACCTGTTGGGCCAGGCCGAACAACGCGATACCCACCGATTCGACCATCATGATCGTCACCAGCAGATCGCGGTCACGGGGGGTGAACGGCCGCAGGTAGAGGATCAGCGGGATCACGACGAAGTAGAAGAACGTGATCTTGATGGCGAACAGCCCGAGCGTTCCGGCCGTGACGAACGCCGACACCACACCGAACACACAGAGCGCGGCGCCGAAGGGCACCCACGGCAGCGTCGGACGCGGCTCGGTCTGCCGGTGCGGAACGAACAGTGCCACGGCCAGCGTCAGACACAGCAGCGCCTCTTTCCAGCCCGCCACCTGCATCCAGCCCGGAGCGATCTCGAGCAGACCGTTGAACGGGACGAGCGCCGCGACCAGCAACACCCCGCGCTGGGGCCGGAAACGAATCCAGCGCAGGAATGCCCAGCCCACCGGGACGGCGGCCAGGTACAGCAGCGAGCTCATCACGCCTCAGCCCCGCCCGGCCAGCTGCCTGGCCCGCGCGCCGAGGCGGACCAGCGCCTGCCGGACCACGGTGGCATCGCCGGCGAGCACGTCGACCGGACGCACCAGATCTCGGTATTCGCGGCGCGCGTGATGGTTGAAGCGCACCACGTCGGAGAACTTGCTCAGCGTCGAGGTGGTGGAGGAATGGTTGAAGATCGACGCCCGGTTCACCGCGAGCGGGCGGTTGTGGCCGTAGAACCCGCCGTGCGCGCACAGCCGCGCGACCAGGTCGATGTCCATGGCGTAGAAGAAATCGGTACGGAAGCCGCCGGTCGCCTCGAACTCGCGGCGGCGGAACAGGAACGCGGCGGTGGGACACAGGTCGTCGGGCAGTCTGCGCACGAAGGTGCGTAGCGCCGCTCGCGAGGACTTGCACCCGATCAGCCCGGCGAGCCCACGAGCTCTGGCCAGGACGGTGCCGTCGTCGTCGATGATGTCGAATTTCGCACCCGCGACGGCGATTCGTGGGTCGCGCAACGTCTCCACCTGTGCCGACAGACAATCCGGGGTGATGAGGTCGTCGGCGCAGACCAATTTCACCAGCTCGCCACCGGCGAGACTCATCACCCGGTTCCAGTTCTGGGTCATCGGGAGCACGGTGTCGTTGCTGTGGAGCCGGATCCGTTCGTCGTCGATGGATCGGACCAGTTCACCGGTGCCGTCGGTGCTGGCGTTGTCGAGGACAACGATCTCGAAATCCCCGAACTCCTGGGCACGGATCGAATCGATGGTCTCGGTGATGGTGCGCGCCGCGTTGAATGCCGGGACGCAGACCGATACGGGCACCCCCACCACAGCATATCCTCCAAGACATTCAGCGAGCCCGCGTCGCGCGCCGGGTGCCCGTTCGCGTGCACAGTACCCGCCGAGCAATCGACATTCACATCGAGACGACGGGCGACAATGTTTCACGATTACCAGTACGGGTACTCATGACGCTCGCCACAGGGCTCAGAGTTCGCCAGACAGTGGAACCCCAGCTAACATCGCTGCACAAGATCGGCGAAATGTGGGGACAGCGTGAGCGAGACCGACCCGGCGGACACGGGTGCCGATTCCCCGGCCATGTCCGGGGTGAACATTGCCGACCATCTGCGCAAGCTGCTGCGCGCCCTGCCGATCGCCCTGGTCGTCGCCGCGATCGTCGGTGGTGTGGTGTGGGTGGTGCGCGACGGCAGTCCACGCACCTACGAAGCCAGCCTGACCGCGCAGATCTCGCAGCAGTCCATCGGTGCGGTCTTCAACGAACTCACCCAGCCCTACATCGTCCTGGTCACCGAGAGCCGGGTGCTTTCGGATGTGGTGAAGAACGGGCTCGCGCCGTCGGAACAGGATCTGCGGCCACGGGTTTCGGCCATGACCGGTCCCGCGCCCTCGCTGTTGATCATCAAGGCGCAGGCGGGGTCGCCCGAGCAAGCCGAGAAGCTGGTCTTCGCGGTGCAGCAGTCCCTGGACAGTGTCGCCTCGCAGATGCGCACCGAGGCCATCGCCCGTTCGGCGGCCGACCTCGAGACGCATCGGCGCGCGGTGGAGGACACCTTCACCAAACGCCTCGCCGACGACCCGCTGCGCCCCGAACTGAGCTTCGATGCCAGGGATGTGGCCCGCGAGATGGAATTCCGGCAGGTGCTCGGCATGCCGCGCCTCACAGTGGTGGCGAACCCCCGCTCGGAACTCGTCGCCCCGCATCCGGTGCAGGAGGGCCTGTTCGCGGCGCTGGCCACATTGATCATCGTCGCGGAGTCGGTGGTGCTCGCTCGTGGCGCGATCGTCCGGCGTGGTGGTCTTCGTCGCGGCGGGGCGAAGCCGGATCCGGCGAAACAGGCCTCGCCGACCCCGGATCCGAAGAAGCCGGAACCCGTCGATTCACAGCCTGTCACGCCGACACCACCGGCGCGCACCGACACCGCCACCGTGCCGCACGTGACGAGCAGCGCGAGTGTCCACTACGACCCCGAGACGACGGTGCTGCCACGGCAATGGCCGGTGCGGGCGGCACCGGTGCCGAAGTCGCCCGGTCCGCGCGAGAACTGAGGCGCAGTGTCGCCCACGACCGCCGAGGCCCCGACCGCGATGTCGAGCCCGACCTTCGGCCCGATCCGCCACGGCCACAGCCTCGTTCGCCTGCGCCCGCCGCGATTGTCGGACTTCGACCGGTGGCGTGAGATCAGGTTGCGTGACCGGGCCTGGATCGAACCGCACTGGGGCACCTCACCGCTGAGCTGGGAGCAGCGGCACACGCCACGGATCTGGGCGCGCGAGTGCCTCGTGGCTTGGGCCGATATGCGGGCCGGTCGCCGGTTCGTCGGCGTGATCGAGGTCGACGGGCGGTTCTCGGGGCAGATCGAGTACACGATCATCGACGCCGACTCGGCGACGGCGGAGGCCGGCGCCTGGATCGATGCCGGTGCGGCCGGTCGTGGGCTGATCGGCCGGGCCCTGCTGTTGCTGTGCGACTACATGTTCCGCGTGCACGGGGTGGCGCGGGTGCTCGCCCCGGTGTCCATCGACAACGACCCGGCGCTGCGCTGCCTGCGGGGTCTGGGCTTCCGGCACGAGGCGACGATGGTCCGGGCCTACGACGCGGGCGGTGCGCGCAAGGACCACACACTGTGGGCACTGACCCCCGCCGATCTGGCGGCCGCGCAACTGCCGCCGCTCGTTCCGGCCGATCCAGCGGACGTTCCTGTCGTGGAGCCGAGACCTTCCGAGTCGTCCTACCCGCCGAGCACCGCACCGGGCGCAGTCGCGGCGAATACAGGCGTACCGCGCGCGGTGGTCGCACTGGCCGCCTTGCGATGGTCGGTGTGGTCTGTGCGGGAGAAGCTGCGGCGCTACCGTCCCGCCGCCCCGGTTGCGCTGACCGTCCCCGAGGCTCCGAACACGGTGGTGCGCACCCTGACTCGCAAGGACAGGGCGCAGTGGAGTCGGGTGAGACGCACAAGGGTGACGGCGACGAGCTCGTTCCCCCGGTCCCGGCAGGAGGGGCTCGGCACCGAGGAAGGTTCCTCGGCCCGGCAAGACCGGTCGAAGAGCCGCGCCCAGTGGTATCGCACGCTGTGGCACACCCGGTTCGGCCTCCGATCACCGAGTGGACTGCGCCTCGTACTCGACGTGAACGGTACTTACGCAGGCGAGTTCCACCTCTACGATTCACCGCTGCCGTGCCAGGCCACCGGGCTCTACACCTGGGTCGATCCATTCCGGGTCGAACCCGAACTGTGGGCGGCAGCCCTGCGCTCGGTCGTCGAGCACGCTTTCGCGGAGCTGGGTGTGCGGCGGATGGCGGCCGAGATTCCCGTCGGCGACACCGTCACCGCCGCGGTGGTCGCCGCCGCCGGTTTCGCCCACGAGGGGCTGCTGAGGGCTCATCGCGGACCGAGCGGACTGTGTGCCGATCACGATCTCTGGGGGCTCACCTGATGCGCGACTTCACCCGCAGCACCGAAATCCAGGCGCGTCTGCACGACCTCGTACCCGGCGGCGCGCATACCTATGCCCGTGGCACCGACCAGTACCCCGAGTCGATGGCGCCGGTCCTGGTGCGCGGCAAGGGCGCTCGCGTCTGGGATGCCGACGGCAACGAGTTCGTGGAATACGGGATGGGATTGCGGTCGGTCACCCTCGGCCACGGATACGAACCGGTCCTGCGTGCGGCCACCGAGGCCGCCGCCGACGGCATGAGCTTCTCCCGCCCCACCGAACTGGAACTGCTTGCCGCACAGGACTTCCTGGACCTGGTACCGGGCGCCGACATGGTGAAGTTCGCCAAGAACGGCTCCGACGCCACCACGGCGGCCGTTCGGCTCGCCCGCGCGGTCACCGGGCGAACCACCGTCGCGGTCTGCGCACAGCCGTTCTTCTCCGTCGACGACTGGTTCATCGGCACCACCGACATGTCCGCAGGCATCCCCGCCGTCGACACCGTGACATTCCCCTACAACGATCTCGACGCGCTCGCGGCGGTCCTGGCGGGCGACGCGGTGGCGGCGGTCTTCCTCGAGGCGGCGACCGCGCTGGCCGAGCCGCTACCCGGATATCTGGAAGGCGTTCGCGCACTGTGTGATCGGCACGGGACGCTGTTGGTGTTCGACGAGATGATCACCGGCTTCCGGTGGTCGGCAGGCGGCGCCCAAGCGGTCTACGGGGTGACACCCGATCTGTCGTGCTGGGGCAAGGCGATGGGCAACGGATTCCCGCTGTCCGCACTCGCGGGCAAACGCGAGTACATGGAACTCGGCGGCCTGCGCACCGATCGCGACCGGGTGTTCCTGCTCTCCACCACCCACGGCCCCGAAACCGCCTCGCTCGCGGCGTTCCGCGCCGTGGTGCACGCCTACCGCACCGAGGGCCCGATCGCCCGCATGGAAGAGGCGGGCCGAGCCCTCGCCGACGGCGTGAACGCCGTCGCCGCCGAACACGGCATCACCGACCACCTCCAGGTGCGCGGCCGCCCGTCGTGCCTGATATTCCGCACCCTCGACGCCGAAGGCAGCCCGTCGCAGGCCTTTCGGACCCTGTTCCTGCAGGAACTGCTCGAGCACGGCGTGCTCGGACAGTCCTTCGTCACCTCCGCCGCCCACGACGCCGAGGCCGTCGCCGACACGGTCTCCGCGTGCGCCAGGGCCGCCGAGGTATATCGCCGCGCGGTGGAGCGCGGCTCCGTCGACGGGCTGCTGCGTGGCCGCCCGGTCGCGCCCGCGTTGCGCCGCACCGCCGCACCCCGCCGGATCGAAACGAGAACCTCCCCATGACCCGTGTCGCCATCGTCCACGAACGATTCACCGAATTCGGCGGCTCGGAAGCCGTGGTCGGCGAGTTCGTCGAAACCTGGCCCGACGCCGAGGTATTCGCGCCCATCGTGGCGCCCGGCGGGCTGCGCGAGCCGGTGCGCGCGGTGCACGACACCTGGCTCAGCCGCGCCCACACCGTCACCGGCGGCAGGCACGCTCCCCTGCTACCGCTGGTGCCGCGAGCGTTGCGGCGCATGCCGCTTCGCGACTTCGACGTGGTCGTGGTGAGCCACCATGCCTTCGCCACCCAGGCCGCGCTCGCCACCGACGCACCCGTGGTCGCCTATGTGCACAGCCCGGCACGGTGGGCGTGGGATCGGGAATTCCGCGCCCAGGAAGCGGGCGGCCGGCTGGGTCAGCTCGCACTCGGTGCGCTCGGAACACTCGCTCGCCGTGGCGAATTGCGCGCCGCACCCCGCCTCACCCATGTGGTCGCCAACTCGCATGCCGTCGCCGACCGGGTACGAGACTGGTGGGGTTTACCCGCCTCCGTCGTGAATCCGCCGGTGCAGGTCGGCCGCTTCACGCCCGATCCCGGGGTCGCGCGGGAGGACTTCTTCCTGTGCGCGGGCAGGCTCGTGCCCTACAAGCGCGCGGATCTGGCGATCCGCGCGGCTCAGCGCGCGGGCGTGCGGCTGGTCGTGCTCGGCGAAGGCCGTTTCCGGGACCAACTCGAAGAGCTCGCCGGACCGGAGACCACGTTCCTCGGCGCCACCTCCGCCGACGTCCTGCAGGACATGTACCGGCGCTGCCGGGCGCTGCTGATGCCGGGCATCGAGGACTTCGGCATCGTCCCCGTGGAGGCCATGGCCTGTGGAACGCCGGTGCTCGCGGTCGGTGCGGGTGGCTCGCTCGACACGGTGCGACCCGGCGTGACCGGCGAATACGTGCCGCCGGGCCACGACGACGCGGTCGTCGCCGCCCTCGCCGAACGGATGCGCGACTTCGATTCGGGCATCTACGATTCCGCGAAGATCCGCGCCCACGCCGACAGCTTCGCCCCCGACAGATTCCGCGCCAGGATGGCCGACACCGTCGCCGGAGTACTCGCCGCGCACCGTTAGCGAGAAGTTGCCCGAAACTCGGAGTTACGGAAATCAGCTGTCACACATACCCTTTGACCTGCGACGACGGGTGACAATTCCCACACGGTGACAGACACCCCGTCGCTTGCCCCCTTTGTTACCGACGAGTACGGTTAGCCCCACCCGGACGACGACGTTCCCGGGTTCTCGTGATCCCCACATCCACCGCCGCATGCCGGATCACTTTTGCGCACACCGTGTTTCGAGACATTTTCAGGAGGGGCGATGGTTTCCTACATCGTGACGGGCGGTACCGGTTTTCTCGGTCGGCGAGTGGTACGTGAGCTGCTCGCCGCCGACCCGGCCGCGATCGTGCACGTGCTGGTGCGCGCCGAGTCGCTGGCCAAGTTCACCGCGCTCAACGCGCAGCATCCCGACGGCGATCGCGTGTTCGCCCTGGTCGGCGACCTGACCGCCGAGGGACTCGGCCTGGGCGACGAGCCGCCGCGCGCCGACCATGTGCTGCACCTCGGCGCGGTCTACGACATGACCGCCGACGAGGAATCCGCCCACGCGGCCAATGTGAACGGCACCCGCGCGGTGATCGAGCTGGCCCGCAGGCTCGGTGCGGTCCTGCACCACGTGTCCTCGGTGGCGGTGGCGGGCGATCATCACGGCAAGTTCTTCGAGGAGGATTTCGACCTCGGCCAGAACCTCACCTCGCCCTATCACCGCACCAAGTTCGCGGCCGAGAAGCTGGTCCGCGAGGCCGGCGACGTGCGGTGGCGGGTGTATCGCCCCGCCATCGTCGTCGGTGATTCGCGTACCGGCGAGATGGACAAGATCGACGGCCCGTACTACTTCTTCCCGGCGATCGCGGCACTGTCGGACCTGCCCGCCGAACTGCCGCTGCCGCTGCCCGATCTGGGTGCCACCAATGTGGTTCCGGTCGACTACGTCGCCGAGGCGATGGTCCGCCTGGTGCGCCGCCCGGGGCTGGACGGGCGCACATTCCACCTGGTCAACCCGCAGCCGCAGCCGTTCGGCGAGATCTACCGTGCGTTGGCGAGCGCGGCGGGCGGGCCGACCGGGATCGGGACCGTGCCGGGCAGTGCGTTCGCGCTGCGCGGGCTCGGTCAGGTGCCCGGCGCGCACGCGGTGCGCGACTTCCTGTTCGAGCAGGCGGGCATTCCCGCGGAGGTGGCGCCGCATGTCGGTTTCACCGCCGAGTTCGTCTCGGACTCCACGCGGGCGCTGCTGCCCGGGCTCGCGGTGCCCGCCTTCGAGACCTACGCCGCCCGGCTGTGGGACTTCTGGCGGGCCAACCTCGATCCGCAGCGTGGCCGTGTCGAGTCCGGGGCACATCCGCTCTCGGGCCGCACGGTGCTCATCACCGGCGCGTCGTCGGGCATCGGCCTGGCCACCGCGCATGCTGTCGCGCGTCGTGGCGCGGTGGTGCTGATGGTGGCGCGCGGCGTCGAAGATCTCACTGCCGCAGCGGAATCCATTCGGGCCGACGGTGGGTCGGCTTTCGCCTACCCGTGCGACATCACCGATGCCACGGCCGTCGGCGCGCTGGTGCAGACGGTGCTCGCCGAGCACGGCCACGTCGACTACCTGGTGAACAACGCGGGCCGTTCGATCCGGCGCTCGGTGGCCAATTCGGTGGACCGCATGCACGATTTCGAGCGGACCATGGCGGTGAACTACTTCGGTGCGGTGCGGCTCATCCTCGCACTGCTGCCGTCGATGCGCGAACGCCACTTCGGCCACATCGTGAACATCTCCTCGATCGCGGTGCAGACCAAGGTGCCGCGCTTCGCCGCGTACGCCGCGAGCAAGTCGGCGCTGGACAATTTCAGCGACATCGCCGCGGTCGAGAACCGTGACGCCGGAATCACTTTCACCTCCATCCGGATGCCGCTGGTGCGCACCCCCATGATCGCGCCGACCGAGATCTACCGGGCGCTGCCGCTGCCGGATCCGGAGCGGGCGGCGGGGATCGTGGTCCGCGCCCTGCTCGAACGCCCCGACCGCATCGACACGCCTGTCGGCACGTTCTCGCAGGCGGTCGAGATGTTCCTGCCGTCGCTGAAACGGACCATCATGCACACCGGGTACCGCCTCTTCGGTGAATCGACCGCGTCGCAGGGCAAGCAGGAACCGGTCATCGCGGAACCCGCCGAGACAGCCGAGCCGTCGCGTGGACCCCTCACGGTCCTCGGCCCGGTCCTCGCCCCGCTGATGGTGGTTCCGAGTCCGGCCGCGCGGATGAGCCGGATGCTGCCCGGCGTCCACTGGTGATCTGAGTCCCGGTCACGACACTCGCTGTGTCGGGGGGTGTCGTGACCGGGTCGGGTCGGGTCGGCCATACATCCCGCGGCCTCGCCCGCGTGGTGTGAGGGCGGGATCGGTGATCAGCGCAGCTGACGGCAGACCCACTCGGCCAGAGTCGTCGGCGTGGTGGTGAGCAGGGTTCGGGGGTCCTCCGGGATGTAGTTCGTGCTGAGACCCGCTGCCATTCCGGCGATTCCGTCGATCTGGCCGTCACCGAGCCCCGCTGATCGCAGGGCGTTGCGGAACTCCCGGTCGGAGAGGTGGATCGGGGTGACGTCGCGCCCGAGTTGTGCGCCGAGGATCTCGGCCACGCGCGCGAAGGTGAGATCCTCGGGTCCGTGGACCGCCTGGACGACGCGGCCCGACCAGTCGTCGGACAGCAAGCGCACCGCGGCGACCTCGCCGATATCGCGCGGATCGACCCACGGCATGGCGTGGTCCAGTGGCCAGGGCGTGGACAGGGTGCCCGCCCGGATCTCGTCGAGTTGGGGCAGCAGGTTCGTGAAGAAGTATCCGCATCGCAGATGCAGCACGTCGGCACCGGTGGCGTCGAGTAGCTCCTCGGTGCGTGCGAGTCCGTCGATTTCTCCTGCGCCGGAACGTTTCTCGGCTCCCCCGCTGCTGAGGAACACCGTCTTCTCGATGCTGTTCTCGACTACGGCCCGCGCCGCGGAGGCACCCATCAGCGCGTAGCCGGCTACCGGATCACCGTCTACCAGCGCGGGCGGGTCGACCCAGAACAACCGATCTGCCCCCTCGGTGGCCCGCACCACGGCGTCCGCGTCCCCCTGGTCGGCCTGTACCACGTCGACCAGTTTCCGAACGCCATCGTCGAGCCGCCCCGGGTGCCGCATCAGCACCCGCGGCCGAACTCCCGCCTGCACCAACAGCCGCACCACCCGCGACCCCACGTGTCCCGTGGGCGTGGTGACCACGATCCTCTTCGTTCGATTTCCCATAACCGCACGATAGAAGCCATCGCGGTCACTTTCCGTCCGCGAATGCCGGTGTCACCACGTGCGCAGGACCGACGCCTTGGGACCGGCCACCAGGCTCCGCTCCGGCACGTCGTCACCGACCACCGCGCCGGCCGCGATCACCGAGTCGCGTCCGATACTGACGCCGGGCAGAATTGTCGCCCCGGCGCCGATCCAGACATTGTCGGCTACATCGATCGGTGCGCCGGTGAGAAACCGGCGCCGTTCCTCGGGGTCGACCGGGTGTCCCATGGTGATGAAGGTGGCCTTGGGGCCGATCATCACGCCGGAGCCCAGCCGGATCCCCGCGTAGTCGAGGAACGTGCACCCCTGGTTGACGAAGACCCGTTCCCCGATGTCGAGACCGAGTCCGTGGTCGGTGTAGAAGGGCGGGTAGATCGTGAGCTTCGGGGGCAGCGGACGCCCGAGGATCTGCTCGAGCAGTTCCGCCTTTCCCGCTTCGTCGTCGAAGGGCAGTGCGTTGAGCCTCGACGTCATCGCGGTGACCGCGAGCACCCGCTCGTGCATGGCCCGGAACTCCTCGCCCAGCACCCGCTCGCCCCGGTCCAGCAGCTCGGGATCGTGGATCAGCATCATGTTCTCGCTCGCCATCTCCCGATTCTGGACTACCGGTCGCCGACCCCGGCGGGCGACTTCACAGCCGGGCGTTCACCTGTCCCGCCGCATCGGCGAAGGCCCATTCGTAGGTGCCGTGGGCGGCGGGGAAGATGCCGCCCGCACACACCGGATCGCCTGCGGCACAGTAGTTCTGCGTGCGATCCGCGTACCACGGGTGGACCGTTGCGCCGACGAGGCGGAGTGGGTCGCCGAACAGCAGCACCGCGAGGACACGGTGGGACAGCTCGGGCGGGAGAGTCCACATCCCCGGAAGTACCAGTGCGGCAGGAGAACCCAGCACACCGTGGGTGACCACCGCACCCTGCGAATAGCCGACCAGAATGTAACGCTGGTCCGGGCAGGCGGCCGAGCGGGCGACGAGATGGCCTGTCATGGCGCGGGTTCCGTCGCTCACCGAGGACGGCACCAGTAGATCTGCGGGGTATTCCACGCGATGCGCACTGGTGTCCACCGCCAGATGCTCGCGCAGGACCGCGTAGAGCGGGTCCCCGACGGCGGCCCCTAGATATCCGGGCTCTGTTGTGCCACGGGCGATTACGACGTCCACTGCGGCACAACCCTGTGCCCACGCCGTAGGTCCGGGCGTTATCGCCGAACCGATTCCCGTGGCGAGAAGCAACACCGACAGCATTGTCGCTGTGCGCTTCCAACCGATACGCATTACCTTCCGATAGGCCATGGGGACCACCTGCTCACGCCGTTGTGAGGATTAGAGAACCGAGCAGTTACCGCCTGCCGCAACGGCATTCGGGGTGCTCAGAGGTGGAATACCCGGTCATCGGCATCGGCACGGCATGCGTTGCGCATCCCTTGCGCCACGGTTGCGTCTCGGATCGCCTGCGGCACAGGGCCGCCCGAGGGATTTACTTCTTCTTGGACTTCTTTTTGTACTTCGGCTTGTCGTTGTCGGGTTCCCACTCGTAGCCGGGGGTGTTCTTCTCGCAGTAGGAGTCGGCCACGTGCACATCGCCGAGGTCGCGTTCGCACCAGCGTGACTTGCCGCAGGAGGTGGCGCCGAGGGACGCCAGCACGGCGAGGGCGAGCACGGCGGCGCCCGCGCGGATCCGGACCTTCATGGTTTCTCGAGCCTTTCTTCGGTGAACATCGCTGGTCAGGTGAATTCCAGGACTCCCCCCGGTCACCGTCGCAGCAATGCTAGCTTTCCTACATGTCTAGCGCAGCACCCCAGCCCACCGATGATTTCTCCCCCGACGCGATCGTGGTCGGCTCCGGGCTCGCGGGCCTGGTCGCCACCCACGAGCTGGTGCTGGCCGGACGCAGGGTGCTCGTGGTCGATCAGGAGAACCGCGCCAATCTGGGTGGGCAGGCGTTCTGGTCGCTGGGTGGGCTGTTCCTGGTCGACACCCCCGAGCAGCGCCGCCTCGGCATCAAGGATTCCTACGACCTCGCCCTGCAGGACTGGATGGGGTCGGCCGGTTTCGATCGCCTCGACGGCGAGGACAGCATGGCTGTGGAGTGGGCACGCGCCTACGTTCGCTTCGCGACCGACGAGAAGCGGGACTACCTGCACGCCTTGGGTTTACGCATCACACCGATCGTCGGCTGGGCCGAACGCGGCGGCTCCCTCGCCGACGGCCACGGCAATTCGGTCCCCCGTTTCCACCTCACCTGGGGCACCGGTCCGGAGGTCCTGCGGGTGTTCCTCGAGCCCGTGCTGGCCGGTGAGGCCAAGGGCCTGGTGCGGTTCGCGTTCCGCCACCGGGTCGACGAACTGGTGGTCACCGACGGCGCGGTCACCGGTGTGCGCGGCAGCGTGCTCGCGCCGAGCGATACCGAGCGTGGTGTCGCCTCGAACCGGGACGTGGTCGGCGACTTCGACTTCCAGGCGCCTGCGGTGCTGGTGAGCACGGGCGGCATCGGGCACGCGCACGACATCATCCGGCGCAACTGGCCGACCGAGCGCCTCGGCCCGTGCCCGGAGACGATGATCTCGGGCGTACCGGCCTACGTCGACGGGCGGATGCTCGGCATCTCCGAGAGCGCGGGCGCGGCGCTGGTGAACCGTGATCGCATGTGGCACTACACCGAGGGCATCAACAACTGGGATCCGGTGTGGCCCGATCACGCCATCCGCATCCTGCCCGGTCCGTCGCCGCTGTGGTTCGACGCGAACGGCCGACGCATGCCCGCACCGTGCTTCCCCGGCTTCGACACCAATGCCACGATGCGCCAGATCCTGTCGACCGGCTACGACTACTCCTGGTTCGTGCTGAACCAGACCATCATCGAGAAGGAGTTCGCCCTCTCCGGCTCGGAGCAGAACCCCGACATCACCGGCAAGGACTGGAAGCTCACGCTGCGCAGCCGCCTCGCCAAGGGCGCACCGGGTCCGGTCGAGGCGTTCAAGCAGCACGGTGTGGACTTCGTGGTCGCCGACTCGCTCCCCGCCCTGGTGGACGGCATGAACGAGATCGCGCGCGGACCGAAGCTCGATGCCGCCGAACTGGAACGGCAGATCGTCGCACGCGATCGCGAGGTGACCAACCCCTTCACCAAGGACGCGCAGATCGCGGCGATCACCGCCGCCCGCAAGTACATCGGTGACAAGTTGCAGCGGGTGGTCACCCCGCATCGCATCCTGGATCCGGCCCACGGCCCGCTCATCGCGGTGCGGCTCAATGTGCTGACCCGTAAGACGTTGGGCGGCTTGCAGACCGACCTCGACTCGCAGGTGCTGCGCCCGGACGGTTCGGTGTTCGACGGCCTGTACGCCGCCGGTGAGGTCGCCGGGTTCGGCGGCGGCGGTGTGCACGGGTACAACGCGCTCGAGGGCACGTTCCTCGGCGGCTGCATCTTCTCCGGCCGCGCCGCGGGCCGGGCGATGGCGCGCCGGGGTTAGTCAGCCGCGTCCGTGCCGGGGTGTCAGCGCGCGCGATGCCTCGTTGGCGACCTCGGCGAGGGCGCGCGCCAGCCGGGCGGTGTCGAGCGCGGCGCGGTCGCCGTTCACGGTGCCCGACAACGAGATCGCGGCTACCGCCACCCCTCGGCCACGGATCGGCACCGCGACACAGCCCACGCCGGGCAGCGATTCCTCGGTGTCGACGGCGACGCCCTGACGGTGCCGGATGCGGGCCAGTTCTCGGTGCAGTTCCACCCGGTCGATGATGGTGCGGGCCGTGCGGGCGACGGTGTTGCCGCGCAGCGAAGCCTCGGCGATGCCGGGTTCGAGCGTGGCCAGCAGCGCTTTGCCGAGGGCCGTGCAGTGGGCAGGTAACCGGCCGCCGATGCGGGTGGGGATCGCCACCTGCCCGCGCCTGCCCGCGCGATCCAGGAACAGCACCTCGCGGCCGTCGAGCACGGCGAGGTGCCCGACCAGGCCGGTGCGCTGGCTGAGGTCGTAGAGCAGCGGGCCGACCACTTCACGTAGTTCGTTGTGTTCGGCGGCGAGTCCGCCGAGTTCGAGCACCCGCAGCCCGAGCCGGTAACCGCCGGGAGTGTGTGCGAGCCAACGCAATCGGATCATCTGATCGAGGATGCGATGCACCGTGGATCTGGGCAGGCCGGTGCGTTCGGCCAGGCCGAGCAGGGTGAGGGTCGGGGTGGTCGCGTCGAAGGCGTCGAGGATGAGTGTCATCCGCTCGATCATCGACGTGGGCGGTGTCCCGGCCGAGCGGGCCGATCCGGTCCACAGTTCCTCCGGCGCCGGTTCGGTCACGATGTCGACCGTCATAGATCCAACCTCCACAGTGTGTAGCGAATACAGCCTAGAGCTGTCCGTGCCGCCGACGCACCATTTCGCTGGACCGAGCGGTACACACCGACCGAATTCGCTAGCGGCGGGCCTCTTCGAGGCGGGCGGCGCGCTCGACGAGGAGCTCGGCGGGGCCGGTCGGTGGGCTGCTACGCCGCCAGATGGCCCGGAACTTGCGGGTGAGGCGGGTGGCATCGGTCGAGGACACCTCGACCAGGGCGCCGGTGGCCAGATCGGGTGCGGCGATCAGGCGGCTCAGCACCGCCGGGGCCATCCCGGTTCGCGCGGCGGCGACGATGGCCGCGGCCGAGCCGAGTTCGGCGGCCGGGCCCGCCGGTGCGCCCTCGCTGCTGAGCAGGTCCCAGACGGTGTCGCGGGTGCCGGAGCCGGGTTCACGCCAGAGCAGGGCCGTGTGGGCGAGCTCGGCGAGCGTCACGGGGGCCTTCCGGCGCGCCCACGGGTGGTCCCACGCCACGACGACGACCAGTTCGTCGGAGCCGAGCACCCGGCTGCCGAGCCCGGCCGGCGGGTGTGGACCCTCGACGAAACCCACATCGGCGGCGCCGTCGCGGACCAGGGCGGCGACCTGGGTGGAATTCTCGACGTCCAGGGCGACGATCACCTCGGGATGGTCGGTGCGCAAGGCCGCCAGCCAATGCGGAATGCGATGATCGGCAATGGTTTTCGATGCGGCGATCCGCAGGCGCGTGGCCTGGGCGGCACGCAGCCGGTCGATGTCGTCGACGAGGTCGCGCACGGCCGCGAGCACCGGCCGCGCGTGCTCGACGACGGCGCGGCCCGCGTCGGTGAGTTCGGATCCGGTCGGCCCGCGGTCGAGCAGTTTGACCCGCATTCGGCGTTCCAGGGCACTGATGCGCATGCTCGCGGCGGGCTGGGTGATGCCGTGCCGGCGCGCGGCGGCGCCGAGACTACCCAGCTCGGCGACCGACACCAGCAGATCGAGGACGTCGAGGTCGGGGGTTCCCGGTGGCAGCATCACGCACCGGTCGCGGGTGTGCGGCGCAGGCGCTTCGCGACCCCGTAGAGCGCGATCACCGGTTTGAGCGGCATCCACTCCCCGAATCGGTAGTCGCGCCCGCGCACCAGGCGGGTAGCGAGCTCGGGGCTCTGCTCCGCGAGGTAGCGGCGTGCGACGGCGGCGTGCGTCGGCAGGGAGACGATCTTGATCCGATCGACGTCCTTCAGGAACGGGAGGGCGAAGGCGATGTTCTCCCAGGTGGATCGGCTGTTCTCCTCGAGCACCAGCTCACCGGTGTACCCGCGTTCGCGCGCGTAGCGGGCCAGCAGCGATGCCTCGGTGTCGGGCCCCGCGCAGGCACCGCCGCACAGGACCAGCCGCGATTCGCTCGCCCCTGGGTCGAGGGAACGCAGACCCGCGCGCACTCGCCATCGGTTCATGGCGTTGGCGCTGCGACCGGCATTGCGGTATCCGAGCACGACCACCGCCTCCGATCCGCCGGTGTCGGGGCGCGTCTCGGTTCGGGACGCACGCCGGTTCACCCACTCGCCCCACAGCATGGCGCCGAGGGCGGCGGCGGCGATCCGGCTTCGTGTGCGCACCTCTCCAGCAAACCACGATGATCTCCGCCGGGCGCCGAATACGCACCTGACCTCGGGATTCAGCACCAGCCGGTGAGCGCCATCAGCGCCAGGCTCGAGGTGCCGAGCACCACGCCGATGGCGCCGCCGAGGAGCAGCGGACGTGGACCCGCGGACCGCAGGCGGTCCAGGCTCAGGGACGTGCCGATGGCGGCCAGGACGGCGGTGATCAACCAGCCGCTCGTCGCGGCGAGTGGCTCGGTGAGAGCCGAGGGCAGGATGCCGGTGGCGGCGACGATTGACGCCGCAACGAACATCACGACGAACAGCGGGAAGCTCTCGCGCAGGGAGCCGGCAGTTGTGCCTGTTCGCTCGGCCAGCCGTCGCCGCCCCAGATGCAGGCCGAGGCAGAGCGGGACGATGGCCAGACTGCGGACCAGCTTCACCACGACGGCGAACTGCGCGGCGCCCGCCCCGAACACCACCCCGGCGGCCAGCACGGAGGAGGTGTCGTTGATGGCGGTGCCCGCCCAGAGTCCGAACGCCTGCGGCGACATCCCGATCGCCCGGCCCAGCGGTGGATAGACGAGTACCGCAACGACATTGAAGACGAAGATGGTGCCGAGTGCATAGGCCACCCGTTGCCGATCGGGGCGGAGCACCGCCGTCGCAGCCGCGATGGCGGAGGCACCGCAGATGGTCGACCCGGCGGCGATCAGAGTCGCCGACTCACGATCCACGGCGAGCATCCGCCCGGCGACGAACGCGGCGACGGCACCGGCGGCGAGGGTACCGACCAGTACGACAGCGGTCTCGCGCCCCACACCGAGCACCGAACCCATCGGCAGACCGAGCCCGAGCAGCACGATGGCCCACCCGAGCACCCGCTGCCTGGCCACGTCGAGGCCCGGCTCGAACCTCGCATTCCCCCTGCGCCGCAACCACATTCCGGTCACCGCGCCGGCGATCAGGGCCACCACCGGCGCTCCGGCCATCGGCAGCGCCTTACCCACCGGGGTGGCGACGGCGGCCAGCAGCAGTGCCAGAGCCAGGCCCGGCGCGACAGTTCCTACGCGATCCACCTCCCCACCATCGCCGGGCCACGCACCCCCGGGTAGATCCCGATCCACGACGAGCACATAAGCGTGGCTTATGCCGCGACACGGCTGCGCCCGCGTGCTTGGACGAGCGGTCCGTGGGTAAGGCGGAGGCAGAATCGAGCCGGCATGGAGTGCCGCCGAAGACAGGAGGATGTTGTGAGAGCTGGTTACCGGATCGTCACCGCCGCGGCCGTCGCGGGTGCCTTCGCCCTGAGCTCGGCCGCGGTGGCGAACGCCGAGGAACCCGAAGCGCCGAAGACCCCGCTGGTCCAGTACATCGAGTCCTGGCCACCCGCCCCGGAGAACTGCAACCGGATGTGGGATCCCGTCGAGGACGCGGTCGAAGACTCTGTCCCACCCCAGTACGAGGCCGAGTTCGAGGCATTCGACGACTGGTGCGAGGGCGACGAGGACTGACGGGTGGGTCGCCGCGGGTTCGTCACCGCGTCGACCTTTCCGCCGTCACCCGTCGTCGAAATCCGGTTCGGCGGTGAGTAGTTCGTCGGCTCGGGCGAGAGCCGCGTCGAGGTCGTCGGTGACGCTGTCGAGCAGGGACATGCCGTCGAGCATGTCGGTGAGTTCGGCACGGAGGGCGTCGATCTCGGCGAGCGCGGGGTCGACGGTCGTCCAGGCGACGGTGTGCGACCACCAGGTGTCGCCCTGGATCCAGGACCAGACGACATCGCGCACCAGCACCGCATCGGTGGTGAACAGATGGCGGTGGTCGGTGCCCGCGATGTGCTCGATCTCGTAGGTGCCGTCGGGCAGGTAGCGGGCCTGGATGTGGTCCGGCCCCCGGGTGAGCAGGAGGAAGGGGTGATCGGGGGCCGGGTTCACGGCATCGGCGCCGGGGCGGGCGGGGTCGACGGCGCGGGGCGCACCCGCACCGTCACCGACGTGGACCACGACCTCGGGCAGGTCGACATGCTCGGCACCCATCCGGCCAGTGTGCCGGACGCCGCCCCCCGACCCGTGACCGGCATCGTCGCGGTAATCGGACTGCGGGATCGGACGACGACGACTAGCCTCGCACCCATGACCTGGCAGGCGCCCGAACTCGTGCCGACCCGCACCCTGGTCGGCGCCGACGAACGCCCGATGTTGCAGTCCTGGTTGGACTTCCACCGTCAGACGTTGCTCAACAAATGCGGCGGGCTCGACGCCGCGCAGCTGGCGAAACGTTCGGTTCCGCCGTCGAACCTGTCGCTGCTCGGGCTGGTTCGTCATCTCACCGAGGTCGAACGGGGCTGGTTCCGGGTGTCGGCCGCCGGCGAGGACATCGGCCCGGTGTACGCCTCCGAACTCGAACCCGACGCCGACTTCGACGACCTGGTTTCGCGTCCGGCACCGGAGGTCTTCGACCTGTTCCACGCCGAAGTCGCCGCCTGCGACGCCGCGGTCGCCGACCTCTCCCTCGACCATGTGTTCCAGGTGCCGTGGCGCTCCGACGGCTACACGCTGCGCTGGGTGTATCTACACATGATCGAGGAGTACGCCCGCCACAACGGGCACGCCGACCTGCTGCGCGAACGCATCGACGGTGTGACCGGCAGTTTCTGATCAGCCGGTGATCACGTCGGCGGTGAGCTGATCGAGACCGTCGAGCACCACCTGGGCCTGGGCGAGCGCCTCGGCCGAGGCCGGGAACTCCGGGCGAGGTACCGCGATCACCCGCATCCCCGCGGCGTGCGCGGATCGCAGGCCGTTGGTCGAATCCTCCACCGCCGTACAGTTCTTCGGGTCGACTCCCAACCGCTGCGCGACGGTGAGGTACACATCGGGCGCGGGCTTGCCGCGACCCACCTCCTCGGTGGACAGCACGACCGCGAAACTCTCCATCAGCCCCGCCTTCTCCAGAACGAGCGCGATCAGGGAGGCCGGAGAAGAACTGGCGAGCCCGAGCTTCCAGGAATCGGCGCAGCGGCGAACGGCGTCGACGGCGCCGGGCAGCAGCGGCAGGCGCTGGGCGTACTCGTCGGCCATCAGATCGATGACGTCGGCGGCGACCTTGTCGGCCGGTTGGGCGACACCGAGGTCGTCGGCCAGATACGACGACCACTCCACGGTGGACATTCCCATCATGCGCTGCTGCGAATCCGGTTGCCAGCGACCACCATTGACGGTGACGTAGTCTTTGCGGACCTTTTCCCAGACGGGCTCGGAGTCGATCAGCACACCGTCCATGTCGAACACAACCGCCGCGATACTCATGCCAAGCCTCTCGCCGTCGATGATGATCGGCATCGAGCCTAACCGACCGGCGGTGGTCCCCCGCGCGAACGCCCAGCTCGGAAACGATAACGTGTTGCATATGGACGAGAAGAACGTCGGCGACTCGCGGCCCGACCAGACGCATCACGAGGGCGGCTTCCGGCCGATGGCCGAGCTCATCGAAGCGCGCGCGAGCGAGAGCGACACCCTGATCGGCGGACCGCACTACGGCGAGTTCATCGAGCAGGTGCGCGAGCTGATGGACCGCGCGCGACTGGCGAACCCGTCCGACGAGCTGGCCAAGGAGACGATCGTCGCGCTCGAGCAGCTCAATGCCCGCCTCGACGAGGCCGTGGTCGACGAGTGGTCCTCGCCGAGCTGGACGCGCACCGATCTACCCGCGCGCGGCAACATCACCCTGCCGCCGTACACGGTGGTCAGCGGTGACCGCGACGGGGTGACCGCGAAGGTCACCTTCCGCACCTTCCACCTGGGCGGCAACCAGGCCGCGCACGGCGGGCACATCTCGCTCGCCTTCGACGACATCCTCGGCATGACCGCCGCCCTGGCCACCGGTGCGGTGACCCGCACGGCCTCGCTCACCGTCGACTACCGGTCGGTCACCCCGCTCAACCGTGAACTCACCGTGCGCGCCCATGCCGAACGGCGCGACGGCCGCAAGGTGTACCTGAAGGCGACCATGCACGACGGTGACCGTCTCTGCGCCGAGGCCAACGGCCTGTTCATCGTGCTCAAGCCGGGGCAGCCCTGACATTACGATCGGCCTGATTCCAAGGCCGAGGCGGTCGGCAGAGCGATGACCGCGCTTCGTCGCAGTCAGATCGCTGACGTGCGCGATTTCCTGGCTGACGGGAGCGGGACCGTAGCCGGCGTCGGTAGGCTGGCCCGATGAACGCACTCGCTGGCACATTGGTGCAGGTTGCCGATGATCTGGACTCGGTGACGACGGTCGGGCACGAGGACGATCCGGCCGACGCGGGGTCATCGCGGGCCGATGTCGAGGCACTGTGGTCGTCGGTGCGGGCGTGGTATTCGATGGGGACCACCCCGGCGATCCAGGTGTGTCTGCGCCGCAACGGCAAGATCGTGCTGAATCGGGCCATCGGGCACGGCTGGGGCAATACCCCGCGAGACGAGCCGGACGCCGAGAAGATCCTCGTCACCACCGACACCCCGTTCTGTGGCTTCTCGACCGCCAAGGGTGTGGCCGCGACGGTCATGTCGATGCTCATCGAGCAGGGTGCGTTCGCGGCGGACGACGCGGTGTGCGACTACATCCCGGAATTCGCGGCGCACCGCAAGGGTGTGATCACCATCGGTGACGTGCTCTCGCATTCGGCGGGCATCCCGTTCATCACCCCGCCGTATCAGGGGGCGGAACTGGTGATCGACGAGGATCTCGCGCTCGAGGCGCTCACCGCGCTGGCTCCCAGCTGGCCGCCGGGCCGCTTCCGCGTCTACCACGCGCTGACCAGCGGACTCATCCAGCGGTTGCTCGTGCAGCGGGCGACGGGCAAGCGGATGCGCGAGCATCTCGCCGAGCAGGTGCTCGAACCGCTGAGTTTCCGGTGGAACAACTTCGGCGTCGACCCGGCCGATGTCGACAAGGTGGTGCCGAGCGTGAAAACCGGTCCCCCGCCGTCCCGGCTGATGCTGTTCCTGACGAACAAGGCGGTCGGCGGACGGATGGACAAGGCATCCAAGGCGACCAACGACGCCTTCCTCACCGCCGAACTGCCCTCGGGCAATCTCGTGACCACCGCCTACGAGCTGTCACGGTTCTACGAGATCCTCGCTCGCGGCGGCGAATTGGACGGTGTGCGGATCATGGATCCCGACACCGTGCGCACCGCGATCGGGCCGGCCGACCGCATGCCGGGTCTCGCGGGCCGGGTCAGCCGGGCGGGGTTCGAATTGGGCGCTCGCCGTTCGAAATTCGGGCCGGACACCACACACCATTTCGGCCGCAGCGGGCTGACCACCCAGTACGGGTGGGCAGACCCCGATCGCGGCCTGTCCGGCGCGATCCTCACCAGCGGCAAAGCCTCCACCGACACCGATCGGCCGTGGCAACTGGTCGCCCAGGTATCGAAGACCCTGCGCCCGCTGGCTCCGACCGAGCGACTCTTCCGGCCCTGAATCAGCAGGTCGGTCTCTTCTCCGGGAACAGAGGCTCCGGCCCTCGAAGCTGTGTCAGGCTCCGATGACGGCGTTCATGATGGTGCCCGCGCTGGTGGCGACCGCGCCGCCCGCCATCGCGCTGGCGATCATCTTGGGTGACTGCAGGCCGCCGCCGTTCCACTTCTCCCAGGCGAAGCGGCCGCCGCCGTAGGTGATGGCGGTGACGCCGGACAGCAGGATCATCCAGGTGAAGTACCGGCCGAGCTGCAGCACCTTGTCGGCCATGGGCGGCGCCTCCGGCGTCGGGTTGCCCACCTGCGCGAGAACGATGCCATAGGTGTCGTGCACTGCGGCCAGGATCATGCTCACGATCGTTGCTCCTTCGTCGGTTGTTCGTTGTGACGCCGATGTCGAGAACGCGTGACGCGGTAGAGCCAGATCTATTGAATATTCAACCTCAGGCGGGTCGGGTGGCGTGCGCGACACTCCGCAGGCCACCTCCGCGCCCTGACATGGGTATTGAACCGGCGTGCCCGTTTCAAACGGCACGAATTGGCGTCACGGAAATTCGAGACCGACCTGTGCCGCGATGACAGCGGCCTGCACGCGTGACTGCACGCCGAGCTTGCTCAGCACCCGCGAGACGTGCGTTTTCACCGTCGCCTCACCGATCCGCAGGCGGGTGCCGATCTGCATATTGGACAGGCCGGCGCCGAGACCGGCCAGCACCTGCCGTTCGCGGTCGGTGAGGGCCGAGAGGTCGGGTGGGGCGGTTTCCTCGGCACGTGGGAGGGCGGCGATCACGGCACGGGTCACCTTGGGGTCGAGCACCGCGTCACCGTCGGCCACCGCCCGCACGGCGCGGACCAGGTCGTCGCCGCCCACCGATTTCAGCAGGAATCCGCTCGCGCCTGCCGACAGCGCGCCGAGGACGTAGTCGTCGATGGCGAACGTGGTGAGGACCAGGACTTTGGCGCTGGTCTCCGCGACGACGGCCGCCGTGGCCGCCAGGCCGTCGACGCGGGGCATGCGCACGTCCATCAGGACGACGTCGGGGCTCAGCGCCTTGGCCTGGCGAACGGCCGCGGCACCGTCGGCCGCTTCACCGATCACCCGCACCTCCCCGGTGGCCTCGAGTAGCATCTTCAGGCCCGCGCGGATCGCGGCGTGATCGTCGGCCACCAGCACGGTCACCGTCATCTGGCCTCCAGGGGAATCCGGACCCGAACATGCCATCGGCCGTCGCGGGCGCCCGCCGTCGCGGTGCCGTCCATCGATTCGGCGCGGAACATCATGTTGCGCAACCCGTTTCCGTGGCCTGTCGCCACCTCGGAACCGAGGGGATTGCTTGCCTCGACCACCAACCCGGCGCCCTCCCGGCGCAGTTCGATGTCCAAGGGTGCGCCCGGTGCGTGTTTGGTCGCGTTGGTGATGGTCTCGCCGAGGATCCGGGTGACCACGGCCTCGATCGCCAGCGGCAGCGACAGGTCGTCGGGCCTGCGCAGCGAGACCGACCCACCCGCTGCCTCGGCCGCCTCGATCAGGCCGTCCAGCGAGGCCAGCCGCGTCGTGACGGCGCTGTCGTCGGGTCCGTGAGCAGTTCGATCGTGGTCCGCATCTCCTCCATGGCGGCCAGGCTGCTCGACCGGATCGTTTGCAGGACACCGATATTGCCCGGGTCACGCTGCGCGACCTCGGCGAGGATGGCGACGGCCGAGACGTGACCGGCGACCGCGTCGTGCAGATCGCGGGCCAGGCGCCTGCGCTCCTCCCCGATGGCGGCGGACCGTTCGGCGTCGCGCGCGGCGAGTTCGGCGCGACCCGCGTCGCGTTCGGCGTCGACCATCCGCCGGGAGGCACGCACGGCCCGTCCGTAGCCGAGGGGCGACCAGGTGAGCGCGACCCCGATCAGACCGGCGTAGAGCGCGGCCCGCACCCCGAGCAGGGCCAGGGCGAGCAGCGCTCCACCGACGGTCACCAGGAACGCGAACCAGCCGACCACCACCGACAGCCGGGCCGACCCGGTGCTCACCGCCAGGAAGATCACGTCGGTCAGCGCGATCCACAGTGGCAGCGAGGGCCCGAAGACGAAGTCGCCTGCCAGCAAAACGATCATCAGGCCGAACGCGAGAGCGGGCCTGCGCTGCGCGGTGAGCTGGATGGCGAGGGCGGCGAAGAGCAGGGCCAGTTTCGCGGCGGGCGGGTAGAGATCGCGGTCGACGACGATGGACCAGCCACCGACCCCCCACAGCAGCAATCCGACCAGGAAGACCCCGACGGCCGCGGAGGTGGCGCTGTCGAACGCCTCCACGAGCCGGTCCATGGGCGCGCGGACGGTGGGCATCTGCTCATTTCAGCACATCGGGCGGTGGAAGACGTCCCCCGAAGGTCGGACCCGCCCGCGACCGGAAGCCGGATGTGCCCACCACATCCGGTTCGGCACCCTGAACGCATGAACGAACTGACGAACCCGGTACTGCTGACGATCGCGGGGTGCGAAATCGGCTTCTGGGTGCTGGTGGTGGGCGGGTTGGCCCTGCGCTACCTGCTGCGGTTGCGGCGCGCCAGCACCGTCACCCTCGCGCTGGTTCCCGCGCTGGACGTGGTGCTGGTGGTCGCCGTCGCGATCGACCTGCACCGGGGCGGTGAAGTGACGTTCGCGCACCGGATCGCCGGGATCTACCTCGGGTGCACGGTGATGTTCGGGCCGCGCATGATCCGGTGGCTCGACGAGCGCTTCGCCCACCGCTTCGCCGGCGGACCCGCGCCCGTCCGGGTGCCGAAATACGGGCCGGAACGCACACGCAAGGAGTGGGCGGACTTCGTTCGCTGGCTCGGCGCGGCCGCCATCGCGGGCGCGCTCACCCTGGCGCTGAGCTACACGGTGGCCGACGCCGAGCAGCGCGAACAGCTGATGGGGATCTTCGGTTCGCTCGGCGTGATCACGGTGATCTGGTTGCTGACCGGACCGGTGTGGGTGACGGGGTCCAGGCGGAGCTGACCGCTGGCAGGGGCGACGGAAATTCCCGCGCGACGACGCGGGCGCGCCGGATACCGTGGACCGACTGGTTAGTCGAGGAAAGGACCGCGGTGGCGACCGATACGGCGGATACGGCTGTCGGGTTGCGATCCGAACGGGGTGCGGTGCTCGCCTCGCTCATGCTCTCGACCTCGCTGATCGCGCTCGACTCCACGATTATCGCCACGGCGGTGCTCACCATCACCGATTCGCTCGGTGGGTTCGCGATGTTCCCGTGGTTGTTCTCGATCTACCTGCTGGCGCAGGCGGTCACGGTGCCGATCTACGGCAAGCTGGCCGACATGGTGGGCCGTAAGCCGGTGATCCTGTTCGGGATCGCGGTGTTCGCCGTCGGCTCGATGCTGTGCGGTCTGGCGTCGAACATGCTGGCGCTCATCGTCTTTCGTGCCATCCAGGGAATCGGCGCCGGCGCGATCCAGCCGATGACGATGGTCATCGCGAGCGACCTCTACAACCTGACCGAACGGGCCAGGGTTCAGGGCTATATGGCGGGTGTGTGGGCCGGGTCGGCGGTGCTCGGGCCGCTGCTGGGTGGACTACTCTCCGATCACGCGGACTGGCGGTGGATCTTCCTGATCAACCTGCCGCTGTGTGCGGTCGCGGCGTGGATGTTGTTGCGGCACTTCGCCGAATCGGCGCCGCGCAGCCGTCAGCGGATCGACTACCTCGGCGCGGCGCTGCTCACACTGGGCGCGGGGGCGCTGATCCTCGCGCTGCTCGAAGGTGGGCAGGCGTGGGCGTGGGATTCACCGGTGTCGATCGGCCTGTTCGCGGGCAGCGCGGTGGTTCTCGCAGTGTTCGCCGTCGTCGAGTTGCGGGTGCCCAATCCGGTGCTGCCGCTGTGGGTTTTCACGCGCCGGATCGTGATCGCCAGCAGTACGGTGTCGCTGCTCGTCGGCGCGGTGGTGCTCGGATTGACCTCCTACGTCCCGACTTTCGCCCAGGGTGTCCTCGGCACCACCGCCCTGATCGCCGGGCTCGCCGTCGGCGGGCTCACCCTCGGCTGGCCGCTGGCGGCGACATTGTCGGGCAGGTTGTACCTGCGCTGGGGATTCCGCATCGCCGGTCTGCTCGGCAGCACTCTTGCCGTCATCGGTTGCGCGACAACACTGTTCATCGATGCGGGGACCAGCCCGTGGCAGATCGCGGGTTCGTGCTTCCTGATCGGCGGTGGCATGGGCCTGGTCGCCTCGCCCACCCTGATCGCGGCGCAGAACAGCGCACCCTGGCAGGAGCGGGGTGTGGTGACCTCGGCCAATATGTTCGCCCGATCTTTCGGCAGCGCGCTCGGTGTCGCCGTGTTCGGCGCCATCGTCAACACCGGCATCACCGACCCCGACCACCCCACCCCCACCGAACTCGCCTCCGGCATCCACCTGGTGTTCGCCGCCATCCTGACCATGGCGGTGATCATGCTCGCGGCGGCCGCCACCATGCCCGGACGTACCGCCGACGACTGACGGACCACCCCGGCGGCAACCGACATCCGGTCACACCCGGACCGACGGCTGCCCGCGCCGAGGCGTCATCGGTGTCGCGCACGCGGCGGTTGTGCGGGCACCGCCGATATCAGGGTGTCCGGTCGACGCCCGCCGCGGACGCCGCGAGCGTCGATTCGTGGTCGCGGTCAGGCGGATCGTTGCTCGGTGTGGCGCACCACCTCGACTCGCTCCTGCGCCCCGAATTCGACGACGCGGCGAATGCGCGAGTTCCCGACGGGTGCGAGGTCGACGGTGACCGGCGCGCCCGCGCCCGCGCGAGTGATCGCGATGATGCGGTCCTGGAGGTACCCGTCGGGAACCGGCACCCTGATGATGTCGCCCACCGCCAGCGCCTCCGCGGCGACCTCACCACCGCTGCCCACCGCGGCGACCTCACCGCACCGAGTCGGTCCGGTGCTCGCGCCGAGCCCGCGTTCGGCGATGGTCCACCACACCGACTCGCGGGCATCGGCCGGCCCGGACGACGCCGCGGCGTCACCATCGGCACGCGCCTGCCGGTGCGGCCGGGCCGTTTCGGCGAGGTCGCCGACGCTGGGCAGAGCCGCGGCGCCTCGGTCCGAATGCGCCGACCGATGCGACCGGTCCGCCGGTGCGGCTGCGGCTGCGGGTGCGGGTGCGGGTGCGCCATGGTCACGCAGGACTGTCGTGTCGCCGTATGTGTACGGGCTGTCGATGTCCTGCCCGGTTGCCGGCCCGCTACGCCGAGCCGAGGCGGTGAGGCGCTGGTGCCAGGCGAGGATCCGGTCGCGTTCGGCTTCGGCGGCCGCGCGGGTCTCGTGCAGGGAGATATGGCGGCGGGTCGGGGCATTGCGGGGGTGGGTGGTGCCCGCCGCGCCGTCGACGACCAGAATCCAGCGGGCGCCGACGGCGCGGTCGCGGCGGGCCGAAACCCGTTCGGCCAGCGCGTGTCCCGGGGTGGCACCGAGTCGGTCGGCGGCTTCCTCGATGCTCTCGACGAGGCCGAGTGAGCGCAGCAACTCGGCGACCGAAAGTTCCGAGGTGTCGAGTTCCTGGGCGAGCGCGGGCATGGGTGTCTTACGGCGCCAGCCGATCCGAGCACAGTGTTCGTGGCGGGTGAACCACAAGCGGCTGCCGGAGCGGCGGTGCTGGTCGATCACCACCGCCCACCAATCCCATTCGGGTTCGGCGACCAGGCGCGTTCGCACCCACCGTTCACGCTCGGCCGTGGATATCCGGTCCTCGGGGGGCACGAAGTTGCGGAGCGCGGTGCGTACCGCCGATTCCGTGCGCCCGAGCGTTCGCGCGGTGCGGGCCAGATCGACACCGGCTCGTAGGTCGTCGGCGAGGATCCGGTATTCCGATTCGCGCCAGGTGGTTCCGTGCCTGCGTGGTGGACGCAGATCGCCGCGGAAGTCGTCACTCATGTCGTGCCCCCGTTCTCGCACCGCCCGGCAACACTCGCCGGGCCAGTTGTGTGACACTTCGACGATACCGATGGGGTATGACAGAAAACGCTTGTCTGCCAGCGGCTTTCCAGCAAACGGTGGCCGACGGTCAGTGGGTGTGCGCTACTGTCTTGCGGCCGAAGGTGTAGTAGCCGACGCACACCAGCGCGGCCAACACGGCACCGACGACCAGCGCGGTGCGCCGCGCCCACCGTCGGTCCACAGCAGCAGGATCACGACCAGGCCGAGGAGACCGAGAGCCGCCCAGGCGGTCACCGAAGATCCGCCCCGAGATCGGGTTGGCGGTGAACAGCACCGCAAGCACCACCAGCGCGGTCACCGCGCTGTCGAACACTCCTGCACGCTACCGCGCGGCAACCGTGCCGCCGATCACCCCTACCGCTCGCCGGAAATACCGGAGCCGCCGCGCCGGTTGGCCTACTGAGGGGATTTCACGCGAAGGAGACTCATGAGCCCGGTCACGTTGTCGGTTCTCGATCTGGCACCGGTGCAGGCCGACGCGACGGCAGGCGAGGCCCTGCACGCGACGACCCGCTTCGCCCAGCGCGCCGAGGAGCTGGGGATGCGCCGCTTCTGGGTGGCCGAGCACCACAACATGCCCGGCATCGCCAGTTCGGCGCCCGCCGTGGTGCTGGCGCATCTCGCCGCGTCGACCTCGCGTATCCGGGTCGGATCGGGTGGCGTGATGCTGCCCAACCACGCTCCGCTGGTCGTCGCCGAACAGTTCGGCACGCTCGAAGCACTGCATCCGGGCCGCGTCGATCTCGGCATCGGTCGCGCGCCCGGCACCGATCCGGCTACCGCTCGCGCGCTGCGCAGACACGCCGAAGGTCTCGGCGCCGAATCGTTTCCCCGTGAGCTGACCGCTCTGATGGGTTATTTCGGTGGCACCGATGCGGACGGCATCGTCGCCACCCCTGGTCGCGGCACACAGCCCGAGATGTGGTTGCTCGGCTCGAGCGGGTACAGCGCGCAGGTCGCGGCCGTGCTGGGGTTGCCGTTCGCGTTCGCGCACCACTTCGCCGGCGAGAACACCGCCGCCGCGCTCGCGCTCTACCGGGACAACTTCCGGCCGTCGGCGATCCTGGCCGAGCCGTACAGCATGGTCGCGGTCTCGGCGATCTGCGCCGACACCGACGCCGAGGCCGACCGGCTCGCCGCACCACGCGACCTGGCCTTCGTCAACCTGCGCGCCGGCCGCCCGCAGGCGCTGGCCACCCCCGAGCAGGCCGAGGGGTTCCCCGGTAGTGATGCCGAACGCCACTTCGCCGCACAGCGCAAGGCCGGTCAATTGCAGGGGTCGCCGGAGACGGTGCGTGCCCAGGCCGCCCAGCTCATCGAGGACACCCGGCCCGACGAACTGATGCTCACCACCCTCGTCTACGACATCGACACCCGCATCCGTTCCCTCGAACTCACCGCCGAGGCGATCAACGGCTGACCCGCCTCAGCGGAGCCGGAATCCCATGGCCGCCAAGGACTCCCGGAGCCGGTGCCGACCGTTGAGCGAGGCCTCGGAGCCGAGCCGGGCCAGTACCCGCTCGGTCCAGGAGAACGGGAGGCCCTGGTCGCCGTAGACCGCGCCGATCCGCTGCTCGTAGTCGGCGACCGGTCCGCGTTGACTCGGTAGGTCGTAGGTCTCCTGGTGCAGCACGGCCGCCTGCGGCAATCGCGGCTTCACCTGTGTGCCCTCCGTCGAGTCGGGGTGGCCGACCACCAGCCCGAAGATGGGGAACACGTGGGCGGGCAGGTTCAGTTCCGCCGCGACCCGCTCGGGGTCGTTGCGCAACGCACCGATGTAGACGGTGCCCAGTCCGAGCGATTCGGCGGCGATCACGGCGTTCTGGGCGGCGAGCGCGGCATCGACCACACCGACGTAGCTGGATTCCAGATAGTCGGCGCCGTCGAGGGGCGCGCGATGGTCGTCGGCGAGCTGACGCAGTCGCGCGAAGTCGGCGGTCCAGACCAGCAGTACCGGCGCCTGCTCGATGTGTGCCTGACCGCCCGCGACCGCCGCCAGCCGGGCCCGTCGCGTCGGATCACGGACCTCGATCACACTCCAGGCCTGCAGGTTCGACGAGGTCGGGGCGGACTGAGCCGCCGAAACCAGGAGCCGGATCGTTTCCGGTTCGACCGGATCGGGCAGGTAGCGCCGGACCGATTTGTGTTCGTGCAAAACCTGCAGCACAGAGTTCCACTGCGCGGGAACGGCAGCGTCCGGGTCCGCGTAGCGCTGTCGGACAGGGTGGGGAGCGGTCTGCGTCATTGCCCCATCGTCGGTCACCGCGGTGGGCGCCGTCTGCGATAACTCTCACCGTGAATCCAACGTCGTGGTCGATACACTCGACCACGGGGAGCTCGCCGCCCGGCGGGACCGGAAAGTGCGTCATGGCCAAGGTGTTCGACCGGATCGACGACAAGTTACGGGCGTTCATCGCCGACCAGCCGATGTACTTCGTGGGAACCGCGCCCTCCGCCGGCGGTCATATCAATGTGTCCCCCAAGGGATATCGCGACACCTTCGCCGTGCTCGACGACCACACCGTCGCCTACCTCGATCTGTTCGGCAGCGGTTCGGAGACGATCGCGCACCTGCGCGACAACGGCCGCATCACCGTGATGTTCTGCTCGTTCTCCCGCGTCGCCCGCATCCTGCGCCTGCTCGGCACCGGGCGGGTCGTGCGGCCCGACTCCCCCGAATTCGACACGCTGCGTGCGCGATTCGGCACCGAGCATCCCGGTATCCGCGCGGTGATCGTGGTCTCGGTCGACCGCATCGCCGATTCGTGCGGCTGGTCGGTGCCGAGGATGGACCTGGTCGAGGAGCGCTCCATTCTGGACGAGGCCCACACCCGGCGCACCGACGAAGATTTCGCGCGGCGCATCGCGGGCGACAACTCCGCCAGCATCGACGGCCTGCCCGCGCTGGAACCGGACCACCCCCTGCCCTCCACCGTGCGGGCTACCCGCGAGAGCGCGAGATGAAGCGCCGCAACAGTTCCCGCGGCACCGGCACCGATTCACGCCGACCCAGTTCAGCCAGCATGTCCGCCTCGTTCGGGTCGAAATAGCCCGCGTGCCGGTAGGCCTCGATCCGCACGGCCAGCCCGGTGCCGTCGAGCTCGGGATGGAACTGGGTGGCGTACACATTGCGCCCCACCCGGATCATCTGCACGGGGCAACCCTCGGAACCGGCGAGCAGCACCGCGCCCGGCGGCACGCCCTGGCAGGCCTCTTTGTGACCGACGAAGGCGCGGAACGAACGCGGGATGCCGGTGAGCAAGGGGTCCTCGGCGCCGTCGGCCAACACGACCGTACTCGCGCCGACAGCTTCGCCGTAACGGTCGGGGCCGACCTCACCGCCGAGCACGTCGGCCAGGATGCCCAGGCCGTAGCAGGCACCGAAGTACGGGAAATCCCGGTCGACGATCTCGGCGAGCAGCGCACGCAGCGGCGGTTCGAACCGCCGCTGGTAGTCGTACTTGTCCTGCTGCGGCGCGCTCACGTTACTCGGCCCGCCGCCGACGATCACGGCGCAGAAGTCGTCCAGGTCGACCTCGGGCATCCCGCGATCCATCTCGATGCGCACCACCTCGTCGTCGGTGAGCTCGGCGGCGCGCAGCAGTGCGGCGTACTCGTCGTCGGACGCGGCACGTTCGGGACGAAGCTGAAGCAACAGGCAGGGCTTGGTCATCGTCGAGCCATCCCTCCGCAGTCTCATCGGGTCGGCTATCGACGATACTGTGCACGTCACGGCACCGCGCTCACCCCGACGGCCGATTCGGAAAGACTGCCCAGATACAGGGTGCCCTGGTGCTCGACCACCGAGGTGACCATCGCGAAGTCGTCGCCCGGGCGTTGCAGGTCGTGCACCACCGTGCCGTCCAGACCGAGCGCGATCACCCACGCGGAGCGGGCGGGCGCCGGTCGGAGCCACTCCGGCAGCGCCCAGGTGAGGCGCCGGAAGATGCCCGGCAGTGCCAGCATCCGGTCCAGCAGCGGGTTGCGTGGTGCCACCATCCCGATCCAGACCAGACCGTCGCTGCCGAGGAGCATGTTGTCCGGCGAACCGGGCAGGTTCTCGACGAGACGGTCGACGGTGCCTGCGCGGGGACCCGAGAGCCAGTACCTCGTGATCCGGTAGGCGCCGGTCTCGGCGACCAGCACACAGGACCGGTCCGGCGCCAGCACCACCCCGTTGGCGAACTGCAGCCCGTCGATCAGCACCTCCACCTGCCCCGCCGGGTCGCGGCGAACCAGCATGCCGCTGCCGGAATGCTCGAGGATGTCACCCATCCACTGCTCGAACGGCCAGCGCCGCGACGAGATCGAGAGGTAGACGGTGCCGTCGGCGTCGCGCGCCACATTGCTCGGGAAGATGATCGGCTCACCGTCCACTTCGGTGATCACCGGCTCCAGTTCGGCACCGGACCCGGCCAGCCGGAGCACGCCGTGGCCCGCGACGCAGACGAGTAGCGAACCGTCGGCGTCGGCGTGCATTCCCAGCGGCCTGCCCGGCATTTGCGCGACCTTCTGCACGGTGCCGTCGGCCGGGTCGACGCGCCAGATGGCACCGTCCTCGGTGCCGGTGACCACGTGTCCGTCGGTCGTCAACACGACATCTTCCGGTCCCTGCCCGGGCAGCGGTATCAACCGAACCTCGGGCAGCGGGGGTGTGCTCTGTGTCTGGCCGGCCCGTTCGGTCGCGCGCGGCGGGTTCCATCGGTGCGGTCGCATCTGCATGCCCTTTGCTACCACGCCCGGACGCGATCGTTGCCCGGAAAGCGTTGCGGGAACACGGTATCGGCGCATCATGCGCTGACCGGGCCGTGGGCGTGGCGAATCGCGGCTACAGTGCGGCGGTGGACACCGGATCGGTCAGCTCTTCGTTCGAACGTTTACTCGCACCGCAACCCGCGCCGCCGTGGTGGCTGGTGCTCGTCACCGCGGCGCTGGCGCTGGTCCTGGTCGGATACCGCCCGCTGTGGCGGATCACCCGGGCCGCCGTCACCGTGGCGCACGAGGGTGGGCACGCGCTGTTCGCGCTGCTCACCGGGCGCAGGTTGCATGCGATCACGCTGCACACCGACACCTCGGGTCTCACGGTATCCAGTGGCAAACCCACCGGTCCCGGCATGATCCTCACCGCGATGGCCGGATATCCGGCGCCCGCGCTGCTCGGCGTGGGCTACGCGGCGCTGCTGGGTTCCGGCCGGGTGTCGGTGATGTTGTGGGCCACCCTGGCCATGCTGGTGGCGGTGCTGGTGAAGGTGCGCAATGTGTACGGTCTGCTGACCGTGCTCGTGCTCGGCGCGCTGGTGTTCGGGGTGTCCTGGTACGGCAGCGACCTGCTCCAGGCCGGGTTCGCGTATCTGGCCGCGTGGTTCCTGCTGGCCGCCGCTGTCCGTCCCGTGCTCGAGCTGCAGCGCGGTAGGCGCAGACAACCCGGGCGCACCGATTCCGACGCCGATCAGCTGGCCCGTCTCACCCACCTGCCCGCGCTGCTGTGGGTGGCGTTCTTCGCGCTGATCTGCCTGGCGGCGGCCGTGATCGGCGGGTGGTTGATGCTCGCGCCCGTCGAGCAGCTGCATCCGCTGTTTCAGCGGTGATCGGCTCTCCACTTCTCGACCGCCTCGGTGACGAGCACCCCTGGCGGTTGTAGCGCGTTGAGGGCGACACCGGCTTCGTCCTGCTCGAGTGGTTCGAGCGTGGCCAGTTGCGAGTCGAGCAGGATGGTCGGCATGAAATGGCCGAGGCGACCGGTCATCCGGCGCATCAGCTCCACCCGGGTGGCGGCCAGATGCACGAAGTAGGTGTCGGGCGCTTTGGCCCGCAGCCGGTCGCGGTAGACCCGGCGCAGCGCCGAGCAGCTGGCCACCCCGCCCGCCTCGCTGTGCTCGTGCAGCCAGGTGGCGACCGTGTCGAGCCACGGCCACCGGTCCTCGTCGGTGAGCGGGATCCCGGCCGCCATCTTCTCGATATTGGCCAGCGGGTGGAAGTCGTCGCCCTCGGCGTAGGGCACGTCGAGGCGGTCGGCGAGCAGGGCCCCGACGGTCGTCTTGCCGCACCCGGAGACGCCCATGACGACAATGACAGGTTCTCCCACCGCATCCTCCTCCGCCGAGCCGTTGCCCCTACAGCCTCACACACCCGCGCGCGTCTCGGGCACGATGGTGATCATGGACCTCCGCATCTTCACCGAACCGCAGCAGGGCGCCGACTACGACACGCTGCTCGCCGTGGCGCGCGCCGCCGAGGATCTCGACTTCGACGCCTTCTTCCGCTCCGACCACTATCTGGCCATGGGCGATGCCGACGGCCTGCCCGGACCCACCGACGCCTGGATCACCCTGGCGGGTCTGGCCCGCGACACCTCCCGCATCCGCCTGGGGACCCTGGTCACCGCCGCCACGTTCCGGCTGCCCGGGCCACTGGCCATCCAGGTGGCCCAGGTCGACCAGATGTCGGGTGGCCGGGTGGAGCTCGGGCTCGGCAGCGGCTGGTTCGCCGCCGAGCACGCGGCCTACGGAATCCCGTTCCCCGACAACAGGTTCGGCCTGCTCGAAGAACAGCTCGCGATCGTCACGGGCCTGTGGTCGACCAAGCTCGGCGATACCTTCTCCTTCGACGGCGAGCACTACCAGCTCACCGACTCCCCCGCCCTGCCGAAACCGGTGCAGGATCCGGTGCCGGTGGTGATCGGCGGCAACGGCAAGGTCCGCACCCCACGCCTGGCCGCCCGCTACGCCACCGAATTCAATATGCCCTTCGCCTCGGTGGACGACAGCTCGGCCCAGTTCGACCGGGTCCGCGACGCCGTGCGCGCGGCCGGGCGCACCGACGAACTGGTGTATTCCAACGCGCTCGTGGCCTGCGTGGGTCACACCGACGCCGAGGTGGCGCGCCGGGCCGCGGCGATCGGACGTGAGGTCGACGAGCTGAAGACCAACGGGCTGGCCGGCTCGCCCGCCGAGGTGGTGGACAAGATCACCCGCTACCGCGAGATCGGTGCGAGCCGGATCTACCTGCAGATCCTCGACCTGGCCGATCTCGACCACCTCGAACTCATTGCCGCCGAGGTGAAATCCCAGCTCTGAGCCGACTCACGGGATCGGCTTGTCGGTGGGCAGGTTGACGAAGCTCGGTGCCGCCGGGTCGAGGCGCACCTGCTGCGGTTCCAGCCCGGAGGCGTCGAGCATCGGGCGGAACGGCAGCGCCTTGGGCGCGTTGCCCGCGTACACGTCGATCCGCACGCGGTGCCCCGGTGCGAGCACGGCCTGGGTCGGGATGACAGCGATGTCGATCTCGGTCGGCGCACCGGGGACCACGGGCAGCAGCCGGTCGAGGGTGAGCGGGTTGAACGGTGCGGTGAGATCACCGTTCACCGACCGCGCGCTGCGCCGTTCGTCGATGGCCCGCATGGAGGTCGTGAGCTGACCGGTTGTGAGCACGGTGGACGTGCCGTCGGGAGCGACATCGTTGACGGTGACGTTCCAGAATCCGTCACTGCCGGCGTGCACCGTGTTGAGCCGCACATTGATCGGGCCCGAGATCACCGTCTCCTCGGCGACCGGTGCGCTGGTGAAGGTGAGCGCGTTGCGTTCGGCGATGCGCGAGTCCTTGGCGCACGCGTCGAGCGCGGCGGTCATCCCAGCCGAACCCTGCGCCGCGTCACGCGAGCAGATGGTGCTCAAACCCGGTGCCACCGTGAGGCTTTCGACCGCGCCGGGGCCCGTGGGACGAAGGGAACCGTCGTGCAGGCTGTCCTCGGTGGACCCGCTCGGATCGGCCGACAGATATACCCGCCGATGGGTGACGCCCGGCTGCGGCCACTCGCGCAGCGTGACCCACCCGCCGCCCTGCTGTTTCACCGTCACCGGGCCGAACGCCTCGACACCGCTGTCGATGTCCTTGAGCCACTTGTCGAACCAGGCGCGCTGCAACACGTCCAGCCGCGGCGGCGCCCCCGGAACACCGGTTCCCGCACCGGGATTGGCGTGATAGGTGTCGCCGACGACCAGCTGCTTGCGGCCCGGGGGCAGCGGGAGCTGTTCGTAGAGTTTGGTCGCGCTGTTGGCGAAGATGTCGTGCCAGCCGCCGTAGACGAACGTCGGCACGTTCACCTTCTCCGGATGACCCATGATCGCCTCGCGAAACGCCGAGGTCTCGTCGAGCGCGCCGTCGAGGGCGGGCGGCATGTCCTCGAGCGAGGGAGTGAGCAGGGCCTGGGCGAGCAGGTCGAAATTGGTCGTCGGGTCGGCGATGCGATCGTTGAACCAGGTCCAGTCGAAGGTGCCCTGGATCATCGACGCGACGTCGGGCACGAGTTTGAGCTGGTTGACCGAATTGAGCCACAGCGGAAGGAATGTCGTGCCGACGCCACCGCCGGGGGCGACCACGTCGCGCATCAGATCGCTGCCGGGTTCCACCGGGAAGATGGCCTGCAGCGCGGCGGGCGCGTCTTCGGCGGCCCGCAGCTGGTTGATGCCCGAGTACGAGCCGCCGCTCATGCCGATGCGGCCGTTGGACCACGGCTGGGCGGCCGCCCACTCGATCACCTCACGGGTGTCGAGCTGTTCGCGGGCGCCGAGGGTATCCCATTTGCCCTGCGACTGACCGGTTCCGCGCACGTCGGCGACCACGACGGTGTAGCCGCTGCCGATGAGTTTGCGGTCGACGCCGAGCATGGTCTGGATCATGCCGCCGTCCAGTGCCTGCATCAGATCGCCGAAACCGCTGATGGGTGTGCTCGACAGGTTCAGGCGGCGCACGATGTCGACGGCGGTCGACTGCAGGCCGGGGGTGGCGGCGGCCGCCTCGATCAGGCCGGTCATGAGTTTGGAGTAGGGCGTGAGGCTCACGATCGTCGGCAGCGGCTTCTGCTCGATCACCCCTGCCGCGTCGGCGGGGCGGTACACGTCGGCCTTGAGGACCACGCCGTCGCTCATGGTGATGTGCACACCGCGCTCCACGCGCACTTCCGGATAGGTGCCCGGCGCGTCGTGCTGGGCGGTCCAGCGCACGCCGGGCACGTCGCCGCCCGGCCTGCCCGACACCTGGCCTGCCCCGCAGGCGAGCACCGCTGTGATCGCGAGAATCGCCGTCAGCACACGGACGAGCCCACGTTCGGAACCTCTCAACGTCATCGAGTCGCTCCCGACCGGTTCGTTCATCGTTGACCTAGCCACCGCAGATCGGCAGCGAAACTGTAACAGTGGTAACGACTTGCGGCGGGCAGCGCCGGACCGCTCGGAGGGTCGCAGTGAACACGTATCGTTCCAGTTCAGGGCGTTATCCGCGGCGACGGACGTGTCGGTGGGCAGTGGTTGACTTGGTGCGTGCCGACCGACCCGGCCGGTGTCATTCATCGACGAGGAGGACGTTCGATAATGCCGACACGTGACGAACCATGGCCCCAGGGCACGCCGTGCTGGGTCGACTGTCAGGTCGACGACCCCGCCGCCGCCCGCACGTTCTACAGCGCGCTCTTCGGTTGGGACATCCAGGACGCGGGCGCGGGTGGATATCTCATGGCGATGCTCGACGGTAGACCCGCGGCGGGCATCGGATCCAAACCCGACGACATGCGGCAGATGCCGTCGGTGTGGACCACCTATTTCGCGGCCGAACGGGCCGACGAGATCGCCGAGCGCGTCACGAAGGCCGGCGGTCAGGTGTTCATGCCGCCGTTCGACGTCCTCGACGTGGGGCGGATGTTCGTCGCCGCCGACCAAACCGGCGGCGCCTTCGGCGTCTGGGAAGCCAAGCGCCACATCGGTGCCGGGGTGTTCAACCAGCACGGCGCCTACTGCTGGAACGAGCTGCACACCCCCGGCTACGACCAGGCACACGAGTTCTACACCAGCGTGTTCGGCTGGAACTACACCGAGATAGGTGACGGGGTGAACTTCACCTACTCCACCTTCTCGCTGCCCGGTGACAAGCACGAGGTCGGCGGGATGATGGACGCCTCGTCGCTCGGCAATCCGCCGTACTGGCTCACCTGGATCCAGGTCGACGACGCCGACGGCACCCTGAACAAGGCGACCGAACTGGGCGCGAAGGTGATCATGGGACCCGACGACAGTCCGTTCGGGCGCATGGGAATCCTGCAGGCACCCCAGGGCGAGGTGCTCGGTGTGATCGACCCGGCCAAGGCCGTCGGGGAGGTTCCGACGGGGGCGTGACGACACGGCTCGGCGTGGCGCGGGGGCGGTTCGTCACGCTGAGCCGGCATTTCCGGAGGGGGCGCGCGGTGGGCAGGCGGCGAGCTGGATTTCCAGGAGCAGGCGGTCGTCGGGGTCGGTGAGGTCGATGCCGAGGATGGATTCCACGCGGCGCAGGCGGTAGCGCAAGGTGTTCGGGTGCACGCGCAGGGCGGCGGCCGCGGTGCTCACTTCACCGTGGGCGCGCAGATAGGTGCGGATCGAGTCGCGCAGGTCGGCACCGTGGTCGCGGTCGTAGGCATCGAGGGCGGCCAGGCGCGGGTCGTGCAGGTGGGGGTGGTCGCGGATCAGGTCGATGATCTCGGTGAGCAGCACCGCCGTTCTCGCCTCGGCCAGGGTTGTCACGCGGCTGCCCTCAGCGGTGGCGGCGGGGCTGTCCAGCACGCGGTCGACCTCGGCGCGGGCTCCGGCGACGGCCGTCAGCCCGGCCACGGGCGCGGCCACCGCGGCGCGGACCACCAGCCCACGTGCCTGCTCGAGCTGCGCGACCAGCTCACGCACCCACGATCCGACACCGTGCTCGGAGTGATAGGAGGGCAGCAGCACATACACTCGCTCACCGATCGCCTCGGTAACCGAGTCGCCACGAAAAGCACTGGCGTGCAATCGGATCAGGCCGCTGGACGCGGCGAGTTCGGCGGCCGGACCGAGCGCGGCGAATCCGATCACCGCGGCGGGACCCGCTTCGTGCAGGCGCAGGGCGGCCGCCACCGACGGCACGTCGACTCCTTCGCCGTGCGCGCCGAACAGCCTGCGCACCAGCACAGCCTCGGTCGAGGGTGCGTCCAGTGCCCGCGCGATGATGCGCGCCGCAACCGCCGACGCACCGCTCAGCACCTGGGCGGCGTCCGGGCGCAGCGGCCGGTCGCCCTGCTGCAACCAGATCGTGCCGAGCATCCGGTCCTCGGCACCGACGGTGGCCCGCCGGATACCGACGACCAGCCGGCGGCGGATGCCGAGTTCTGGGTGGTCGGGGATGTCGACCACCTCGTCGGTGCGGCGCACCCGGTCGAACACGCCCCACTCGCGCAGGATCCGCAGGTAGTCGGCCGGGCCCTCGCGGCCGAGGATCGAGCGGATGCGCAACTGGTCGGCGGCGGCGTCGGAGGCCGAATAGGCGAGCACGTGCGAGTGCGGGTCCTCGATGCTCACCATGCCGCCCGTCTCGGCCGCCACCACCTGGGCCAGTCCGAACAGGTCCGTATCAGGGGCGAGCAGGTCGGGTTCACCGGCCTCGGTCCGGCCGCCGGGCGCGCGGGTGAGCATGCGGCGGACGAGGCCGAACACCTGGTCCCAGCGGGCATGCCGGTGCACCTGCACGAGCGCGATCCCGGCCGCATGGGCGGCCGCACGCACTGCCGGTGAGTCGTCGGCGCGCTTGGTCATCAGCAGTCGCGGCCGCTGCGCGAGCGGGCGGGCGCCGACACCGCGCAGCCACCGTACGGTCTGTTCGGGATCGACGCCGACCAGCAGATACACCTGTGCCAACACACCGTCGGCCTCGAGGTGTTCGGCCAGGTCGGCGGGCTCGGCGAGGGCGACGGTGCGCACCACTACCTGCTCCCCCGCCGGTGCGTCGACCAGCGTGGCCACGGTGTGGTCGAGCGCGCCGAGCAGCTCGGCCAGTGTCGTCTCCATACGCGCGCTCCATTGTCCGATCGGACCAAACGCTGGGCAGAACTTCGTCCGATCAGCCGATTATGACCGATGCCGATGGGTGTTGACTACGTCACATCCCGCTACCGCCGTACGACGCAGGAGAGGCACTCATGGACGCCATCGCGACCACCCCGCCGCCGGTGAACGAACCCGTCGGCACCTTCGCGCCGGGCACACCCGAACGCACCCGGTTGCAGACCGCACTCACCGAACTGGCCGCCGCCCCGACCGAGATCTGCCATGTGATCGGCGGTCGGCACCTACGCGGCGACGGACCGGTGTTCGAGGTCGTTCAACCGCACCGCCACAGCGCCGTACTCGGCACCCTGCACGACGCGACCTCCGGCGAGGCCGCCGCTGCCGTCGAAGCCGCCACCGAGGCCGCCCCCGCCTGGCGGGCGATGTCGTTCGACGACCGCGCCTCGGTGTTCCTGCGCGCGGCCGATCTGCTCGCCGGTCCGTGGCGCGAGAGGATCTGTGCGGCAACGATGCTCGGTCAGTCCAAGTCGCCGTATCAGGCCGAGATCGACGCACCGTGCGAACTGGTCGACTTCTGGCGGTTCAATGTGTCGTTCGCACGCAAGATCATCGCCGAACAGCCGCTGTCCTCGCGCGGGGTGTGGAACCGCATGCAGTACCGCTCGCTGGAGGGCTTCGTCTACGCGGTGACCCCGTTCAACTTCACCGCCATCGCAGGCAATCTGCCGACCGCGCCCGCACTGATGGGCAACACCGTGGTGTGGAAGCCTGCGCGTTCGCAGGCGGTGGCCGCATACCTGACGATGTGCCTGCTCGAGGAGGCGGGTCTGCCGCCCGGTGTCATCAACCTTGTGCACGGCGCCGGACCCGAGGTCTCGGAGGTGGTGCTGCCCGATCGGCGCCTGGCTGGTGTGCACTTCACCGGGTCCACCGCCACCTTCCAGCATCTGTGGCGGGAAGTGGCGACGAACCTGGACCGCTACCGCACCTACCCCCGGCTGGTCGGCGAGACCGGCGGCAAGGATTTCGTACTCGCCCATCCCTCGGCGGATCCGGCGGTGCTCACCACCGCGCTGCTGCGAGGCGCGTTCGACTACCAGGGCCAGAAGTGTTCGGCCGCCTCACGGGCGTATGTGCCGCGTTCGGTGTGGTCGGCGATGTCGGAGGACCTGATCGAGAAGACTGCGTCGCTGCGCTACGGCGATGTCACCGATTTCACGAATTTCGGTGGGGCACTGATCGATCGGCGTGCCTTCGATCGCAACACCGCAGCCCTCGAGCGGGCCAAGGCCACCCAGGGGATCACGGTGGTCGCGGGCGGGCACAGCGACGACAGCGTCGGCTGGTTCGTGGAACCGACGGTGGTGGTCGGTGACGACCCGGGCGACGAGATCTTCCACACCGAGTACTTCGGTCCGATCCTCGCCGTGCACGTCTACGACGACTCGACACCATCGGGTTTCGAGGAGGCCATGGATCTGGTCGACGCGGGCGCCTACGGTCTCACCGGCTCGATCATCGCCCAGGACCGCGCCGCCATCGCCGCCGCCACCGAGCGGCTCACCTTCTCGGCGGGCAACTTCTACATCAACGACAAGCCCTCGGGCGCAGTCGTCGGCCAGCAGCCCTTCGGCGGCGGACGGGCCTCGGGCACCAACGACAAGGCGGGCTCGGCCCAGAACCTGCTGCGCTGGACCTCCGCGCGCACGATCAAGGAGACCTTCACCCCACCCACCGAGCACGGTTACCCCCACCAGGAATCGGAGGCCAACTGATGTCGGCACTTCTGCGCTCGGCACTGCTCGCAGCGGCGCGCTCGGCACAACTGGAACGCGCGGTCACCCGGCTGCCGGTGAGCCGCGATGTGGTGTCACGGTTCGTCGCGGGAACCACCACCGACCAGGTGGTGTCCACCGCCGAAACCTTGCTCCGCTCAGGGCGTTTCATCAGCATCGACTACCTCGGTGAGGACACCACCGACCTGACGCAAGCGCAGGCGACGGTCGAGCAGTACCGCGTTCTCATCGCCGCGCTGGGACGCCTGCCCCAGGCCGAAACCACGTCGGGAGCCGTTCGGCCACTGGAGGTCTCGGTCAAACTGTCGGCGCTCGGCCAGGCCCTGCCCCGCGACGGCCACGCCGTCGCCCGCGAGCACGCGCACCAGATCTGCGCCGCCGCCGAGGCTGCCGGGCTGTGGGTCACCGTCGACGCCGAGGACCACACGACCACCGATTCGACTCTCGCGATCGTCCGCGAGCTGCGCGCGGACTTCCCCTGGCTCGGCACCGTTCTGCAGGCCTACCTACGTCGCACCGAGGAGGACTGCCGCGCTCTGGCGGGCCCGCAGTCGCGGATCCGGCTGTGCAAGGGCGCCTACGACGAACCGGAATCGGTGGCCTTCCGTGACCGCGCCGAGGTCGATGCCTCCTATCTGCGTTGCCTCGGTGTACTCGCCGCCGGGCAGGGTTATCCGATGATCGCCTCCCACGACCCCGCGATCATCGCCGCCGCCGGTGCGGCCGTCGCGGCGGCACGGCGTAAGTGCGAGGAGTACGAGTACCAGATGCTGTACGGCATCCGCGACGACGAACAGCAGCGACTCGCCGCCGAGGGCAACCACGTTCGCGTGTACATCCCCTACGGCGACCAGTGGTACGGCTACTTCATGCGCAGGCTGGCCGAACGACCGGCGAATCTCGCCTTCTTCCTGCGTGCGTTGGCAGGCGGACGCGGGTAACGAGCCGCTCTCCATTCGGGCACTACCACTGAACAATATTCATTCTCGGGGTCGGGAACGGCGATGCGGCGGTGTACTGATCACGCGGCCAGGCCGCCGACGGAAGGAACAGCGATGTCTTTCGCAGAGTTGCGCGCCCAGATGCTGCGCCGTAAACCACTCGTCGAGGTCGAAGACGAGATTCCCGGCGACGAACGCCTCGCCAAATCACTCGGCCTGTGGCAGCTCACCGCCATCGGTGTCGGCGGCATCATCGGCGCGGGCATCTTCACCCTCGCCGGATCGGTCGCCCACTCGGTGACCGGTCCCGCGGTACTGATCTCGTTCCTGATCGCCGGTGTCGCCAGCGCCGCCGCCGCGCTGTGCTACGCCGAATTCGCGGGCATGGTGCCGAAGGCGGGCTCGGCCTACACCTACGGGTATGTCTCGCTCGGTGAGCTGGCCGGCTGGTTCATCGGCTGGGACCTGCTGCTCGAGTACATCGCGGTCGCCGCCGTCGTCGCCATCGGGGTGTCGGGGTACTTCGGGTTCCTGCTCGATCAGGTCGGCCTGACGCTGCCCGAGTGGATGCTCGGCGCACCCGATACCGGTGACGGCCGGGTGATCGACCTGTTCGCGGTGCTGTTCTGCCTCGGCACCGCCTGGGTGCTCTCGCGCGGGATCGGCAGCGTCGGCCGGTTCGAGACCGTCGCGGTCGGCATCAAGGTCGCGCTGGTCGTGCTCATCGTGGTGCTCGGTGTGTTCCACATCGACAGCGCGAACTACGACCCGTACTTCCCCTACGGCGCGGGCGCGGTATGGACGGGCGCGGCGACGGTGTTCTTCGCGGTGTTCGGTTACGACGCCATGAGCACCGCCGCCGAGGAATCCATCGACGGACGCAAACACCTGCCCAAGGCGATCATCTACTCCCTCGCCATCGCGATGGTGCTCTACGTGCTGTGCACCCTGGTACTCACCGGCATGCAGAAGTACACCGAGATCAGCCCCACCAGCGGATTCTCCACCGCCTTCGAATCGGTCGGGATGCCGGGCGTCGCCAATATCATCGCCGTCGGCGCGATCGTCGGCATCATCACCGTCGTGCTCACCTTCATGCTCGGTGTCACCCGCGTGTGGTTCGCGATGAGCCGAGACGGGCTGCTGCCCATCTGGTTCGCCAAGACCCACCCCACCCGCAAGGTGCCGACCAGGGTCACCTGGATCGTCGGCATCGGCGCGGCGATCCTGGCCGGTGTGCTGCCGATCAACACCGTCGCCGAACTCACCAATATCGGCATCCTGATGGCGTTCATCGTGGTCTGTGTGGCCGTGATCGTGTTGCGGCGCACCAGGCCCGACGCGCCGCGCTCGTTCCGGCTGCCGTTGATGCCGGTGATCCCGCTGATCGGGATCGGCTTCTCGGCGTACCTGATCTGGTCGCTGCCGTGGGAGACCTGGGTGCGCTTCGCGGGCTGGTTGCTCGTCGGGCTCGTGGTGTATTTCGCCTACTCGCGCAAACATTCGCTGCTGAACCGGCCCGCGCCGGAGAAGATCACCTAGCCCCACCGGGGCAGGCGCCGCGCGATCACTCGCTCAGCGCCTGCTCCGGCCGGACGAGCATCCACTTGAGGATCTTGCCGGTCTCCCCGCGCGGCAGCGCGTTGATGAAGGTGACATCGCGCGGCACCGAGAACCGGCTCAAGCGGTGACGGATATAGGTGCGGATCATGTCCGGATCCAGGCCCGCCCCTTCCCGTTTCACCACGAACGCGGCCAGGCGCTGCCCGAACTCGCGATCCGGGACACCGACCACGGCCACCTCGGTGATCTGCGGCAGGTGGGCCAGCGCCTCCTCGACCGGTCTCGGGAAGACGTTCTCGCCGCCGGAGATGATCATCTCGTCGTCGCGGCCCGCCACGAACAGCCTGCCCGAGGCGTCGAGATAGCCCAGATCGCCGGTGTCGAGCATGCCGTCGGCTTCCTCCGGCGGTGCGGCGTTGACGTACCCGTCGAAGAGCATGTGGTTGGCGACGAAGATGTGCCCGACCGCGCCGACCGGCACCGGGCGCAGATCGGGGCCGAGCACCCCCACGCGGGTACCCAGCGGCGGGCGGCCCGCCGTGGTCGGCGAGACCCGCAGGTCGGCGGGGGTGGCCACACTGGCCCAGGACACCTCGGTGGAGCCGTACACGTTGTAGAGCACGTCGCCGTAGGTGTCGAGGAACCGCAGCACGGTGGCACCGGCCAGCGGCGCACCACAGCTGACCACGTGCCGCAGACTCGACAGGTCGAAGCTCGCACGGACGTCGTCGGGGACGTCGAGGAGGCGTTCGACCATGGTCGGCACCACGATCAGGGTGGTGATGCGGTGTTCGCCGATCGAGCGAAGGCACTCGACCGCATCGAAGCCGTCGGTGAGTACGACAGTGGCGCGCAGTGCGGTGCTGAGCTGCAGCCCGGCCAACCCCCAGGTGTGGAACAGCGGCGCAGGCACGAGCACCACTTCCTCCACGCGCAGCGGAATCCGCGACAGCAGGGCGGCGATGGTGCCGAAACCTTTGGCGTGCGGGCGGCGGGCGCCCTTGGGTGAGCCGCTGGTTCCCGAGGTGAGCACGATCAGCCTGCCGGGATGAGCGGGCACGGGAAAGTCCTCGACCCCCGCGGCGATCAGGCCGTCGATGGTCGCGCGCTGCGGATCGGGCGGATCGGCGTCGGTGGTGAAACGCGGGATCTCGCTGTGCAGGTAGCGGATCAGCGTCTCGAGTTCCCCGTCGACGAACACCGCGCTGAGGCGATGACGCTGCACGATCTCCTCGATGCGCCGCCCGGACAGTCCCGCGTTGAGCAGCGCGACGTCGACGCCGAGTTTGCCCGCGGCGACCATGGTCTCGACCATGCCCGCGTGATTGCGGGCCAGCAACCCGATCGCGTCACCGGCGCGCATGCCGAGTTCGTACATGGCACCGGCCAGGGCATCGGATCGCGTGTCGATCTCGCGGTAGGTCCGGGTGCCGAACCGATCCAGCACCGCGACCCGGTCCGGGGAGTGCGCGGCACCGGCGGCATAACCGCCCGCCAGGTTGAAGCCCCACTTCGACAGGGAGCGAAGCTGTTTGAGGATCGACACCGGTTCCGGACGCATCAGACCGGTGGCCGCGATGGACCGCGCCACCCCGGCGTTGCGGCGCAGCGGCGAGCGTTCGGCGTTGACGACCACCGACGACCTGGTCCCCGCGATCACGTCGGCGGTGCGGCGCAGACCCGCCTTCACCCAGTCGGTGACCACCGAGTTGCTGCGCTGCTCGAGCATCGGATGCACCCGGGCGGCGGCGAACAGCGTGATGTCGAGCCGGGTACGCTGCTGGTCGCCACGCAGCCGCACCGAGGCGAAGCTGCCGAGCGCGGGGCTGCGCAGTTCGAAGCTCTCGTACCAGCGGCCGATGCCCAGGACGAACTCATGGGTGTGGATGCCCGTGTCCACCGAGCCGACCCGGACCTGCCACACCACCGCTCCGTCGGGGTGATCGATCCGTTCGCAGGCGCCGATTCCGGTGAACATGCGTGGATAACTCTGCGGATCGAGCAGGACATCCCAGAGGGCTTGCCTGGCGATGGTGAAATCCGCGCTGACATCGATGACGTCGGTGACCAAACTCCGTGCTCTTCCCAACAACCGGGCACGACGGTCGGTCCCGCCGTGCGGGTCGTCACGCTACCGTCGAGCGCCGTCCCAGAACCAAGAATCAGACAAATCCGGTGGCATCGGGCGGTTTCCACCGGATTTTGGCCGGTCCGCCATCGGCTCGACGACGCGGATGTGAAACTGCCCAATGGCTTGCACAGCACCGGAGGATGCCGAAGTATTGCTGGCAGCACGGTCCCGATCTACAGGAGTCGCCGCTGGCTGCGGCACGACGAACGAAGAGGTGCGGACATGACAGCGAGCTGGCCCGGTTCGAGCGATCCCTTCGACGACATCTTCCAGCGCTTTTTCGGTTCCGGGATGTCGGCGAAACCGCCGGTGCAACGCATCGACCTGAGCCGTCTGATGACCGACGACGCGAAGTTGCTGGTCGGTGCGGCGCGGCAGGCTGCCCAGCAATGGGGCAACCCGGAGATCACGCCCGAACACCTGCTCTACGCCGCCGCCGAGACCGAACCCGCGCGCGACATGATCGATGAACTGAGCCTCGATGCCGACCAGGTCGCCGAGCAGATGCAGGACTACCTCGACACCGGCGCGGCGAGCGGGTACGACCTGGCCGACATCACCCTCAGCCCGGCGACCAAGCTGGCCATGCGCGCCGCCCAGCGCCAGGCCGCGCAGTCCGGCAGCACCTACATCGGGCCCGAACACATCCTGCTCGGCATCGCCTCGCTGCCCGACAGCATCGCGGCCCAGACGCTGGTCGCGGGTCTGGCGGCCAGCCAGAGCGGTGGCGGTCCGACGCCGGGCACCGCGGCCACGCAGGCCAAACGCCAGCAGCGCAAGACCGACACCCCGACGCTGGACGAATACGGTCGCGATCTCACCGCCGAGGCCCGCGAGGGCCTGATCGACCCGGTGGTCGGGCGGGCGGAGGAGATCGAGGAATCCATCGAGATCCTGTCCAGGCGACGCAAGAACAACCCGGTCCTGATCGGTGATCCCGGTGTCGGCAAGACCGCGATCGTGGAGGGTCTGGCCCAGCGCATCGTCAACGGCGACGTGCCGACCTCGCTCGCGGACCGCCGGGTGATCGCCCTGGACGTCGGCTCCCTGGTGGCGGGCAGCAAGTATCGCGGTGAGTTCGAGGAACGGCTCACCAAGATCCTCGACGAGGTCCGCGCCCACAAGGACGAACTCGTGGTGTTCATCGACGAGCTGCACACCATCGTCGGCGCCGGTGGTGGCGGCGAGGGTTCGATGGACGCGGGCAACCTGCTCAAGCCCGCTCTCGCGCGCGGTGACCTGCACGTCGTCGGTGCGACGACGATCGACGAATACCGCAAGTACATCGAGAAGGACGCCGCGCTCGAGCGCCGCTTCCAGCCGGTGATGGTCGCCGAGCCCTCGGTGGCCGACACGATCGAGATCCTGCGCGGGCTCGCCGACGTGTACGAGGAACACCACCAGGTGCGCTACTCCGACGAGTCGCTGGTCGCGGCGGCGCAACTGTCGGATCGCTACATCACCGACCGGTTCATGCCAGACAAGGCGATCGACCTGGTCGACCAGGCCGGCGCGCGGGTGCGGTTGCGTTCGGGCACCACCGACCCGGAGGTCAAGGCCAAGGAAGACGAGATCGCGCGGCTGTACCGGGAGAAGGACGCGGCGGTCGACAACGAGGACTACGAGAAGGCCAAGGCGCTCAAGGCCGAGATCGCCGCCGCCGAGGAGGAACTGGAGGAATCCGGTGCCACCTCCGCGGAACCGGAGGTGCAGGTGGTCGACATCGCCGAGGTCATCTCGCGGCGCACCGGCATTCCGGTGGCCGACCTGACCGCCGAGGAGAAGCAGCGCCTGCTCGAGCTGGAGAACGTGCTGCACAAGCGCGTGATCGGGCAGAACGAGGCGATCGTCGCGGTCGCCGAGGCGGTGCGCCGAGCGCGTGCCGGGCTCAAGGACCCGAACCGGCCCATCGGGTCGTTCCTGTTCCTCGGCCCGACCGGTGTCGGCAAGACCGAGCTGGCCAAGGCGCTGGCCGAGGCGGTGTTCGGCGACGAGGACCGGCTGATCCGCTTCGACATGAGCGAGTTCCAGGAGAAGCACACGGTCTCGCGGCTCGTCGGCGCCCCGCCCGGATATGTCGGGTACGACGATGCCGCCCAGCTCACCGACAAGGTGCGCCGTCAGCCGTACTCGGTGATCCTGTTCGACGAGGTGGAGAAGGCGCACCCCGATGTGTTCAACGTGCTGCTGCAGCTGCTCGACGACGGGCACGTCACCGATTCCAAGGGCCGCACGGTGGATTTCAAGAACACCATCGTCATCATGACCTCCAACATCGGTTCGCAGCTGATTCTCGACGCGCCCGCCGGTGATCTGGATTCGATCGTTCCCCAGCTCGAGGAGAAGTTGCGGTCGCACTTCCGGCCGGAGTTCCTCAACCGGATCGACGAGCAGATCGTGTTCCACCGGCTCGACAAGTCGCAGCTCGAGGAGATCGTCGGGCTCATCCTCGACCGCACACGGCGCATGCTCGCGGCCCAGGACGTCGAACTCGATATCAGTCAGCCGGCGGTGGACTGGTTGGGCGAGAAGGGGTTCCAGCCCGAGTTCGGTGCCCGGCCGTTGCGTCGTACGGTGCAGCGCGAACTCGACAACCGGGTGTCGCGGCTGCTGCTCGACGGCGGGCTGGAGCCCGGCGGCACGGTGCACGTCGACACCTCGGGCGACGATCTGGTGGTCACCGCGACCATGCCCGACAACCCGTCCGCGGGCAACGGTGCGGCACCGAAGAAGAGCTCCAAGAAGAAGGGCTCCGACAAGAAGCTGGTCGACTCGAAGTGAGTCGAACGACGGTGGCCCGGTCCGCGGAAGGACCGGGCCACCGTCGTCTCAGCGAGTCAGCCGCCGGTGACCACGCAGGACTCGCCGAAGCGGTACCCACGACCGACGCTCACGTCGACGGCGCGACCGATGCCGTCCTGGACGGCGGCCAGGGTGTGCGCTCCGGTACTCGACGGCACCCACGGCATGGTGGCGATGCCGTCGGTGGGGTTCACGACCGCGAGCAGCGTGCCGTTGTCGTAGAACGCGACAGGAACGATGCCGACACTGAGCCGAGCCTCGAGGTAATGGGTGCACCCGGTGCCGTAGTTCGTCGAACTTCCCACGCTCAGGCTGGGGTTCACCGTCAGTTGTGACACCCCGGCCGAAGCCGTCGGCGCACCGAACATCACTGCCGCGACGGCCGTTCCGACGGCCGCGACGGCCACACCGCAAGTCCTGTCACTCATATCTCACGTCCTTGTGCTGCGAGGCCGGCCGAACGCGAGGCCGGCGAGGTTTTCCCAATCCTGGCCCCATCCGCACACCGATGGTGGGAGAAACACCCGAATCGCTCGCATTCGTCCAGCTATCCCCGCGGCCAGGGGGCCGGGGTGTTCGCTCGGGGGCAGACGACAACCGCCCACCACCGACTAGTTCCGGTGGTGGGCGGAATGAGCGAATCTCGCGCGCCTCCCCCGAAATTCCGCGGACAACCCGATCAGGGCATCGGCAGGGGCGGTGTATTCGGGAAGACGACCGGCAGCGCGGCCAGGGACCGATGGAACGGGCCGGGGCGCCAGACCAACTCTTCGGGGGGTACGGCGAGCCGGATCTCCGGCAGAGCGTCGAGCAGCTGATCGATGGCGTCCTGCACGATCAGGTACGCGACCGATTTCGCGGGGCAACCGTGCGGGCCGGTGCTCCACGACAGGTGGGCACGATTGTGGATCACGTCCAGGCCCGCGATCGCCGGATCGTTGTTGCAGGCCGCCATGCTGATGACGACCGGTTCGTGCGCGGGCAGCCAGGTGTCCTCGATGAGGGTCGGCTGCCGGGGGTAGGTCATGCAGAAGTTGGCCAGCGGCGGGTCGGTGAACAACACCTCGTCGAGGGCGTCGCGGGTCGACATACTGCCGCCGAGCACATCGCCGGCGAAGCGGTCGTCGGTGAGCATCAGGCGCAGCGTGTTGACCACCAGATTGAGCATGGGCTCGATGCCCGCGCCGTAGAGCACCAGCAGCTGGTGCACCAGTTCCTCGTCGGTGAGCGCCGCCGGGTGCTGCAGCAGCCGGGTCGCCACGTCGTCGCCCGGCTCGCGTTTGCGCAGCCCGACCAGGTCGGCCAGGGCGTTGGCCACCAGGTTGTTGCCCGCCTCGGCGTCGGTGCCGCCCTCGAAGATCTGCGACATCCCGGTGGCCACCTGCTGACCGATCTCGGGCGTGCAGCCGAGCATCGAGTTCAGCGCCTGGAACACCAGAGGAAACGCATACTGACTCAACAGGTCGGCCGAGCCGCTGGCACAGAAGTTGTTGATGAGCGGGATGGCGAACTGCTCGACCGTGCTGTGCATCGCGTACAGGTCGACACCGGCCAGACCGGCCACATTGGCCTGCCGGTAGCGGGCGTGCTCGGCACCGGTGGTGCGCAGGGCCGCGGGACGGAACTGCAGCATCGGCAGCACCGGGCAGTCCTTGGGGATGTTGCGTTCCCACATGCGCGGGTCGGCCGGGAAGTGGTCGGGATCGTTGAGGATCCGTACCGCGGTGTGATAGCCGATCACCAGGGTGGCCCGGATTCCCGGTGAGAGTTCAACGGGGACAAGGGATCCGAACCGTTCCCGCATCTGCCGGTAGGCAGCTTGCGGGTCGGCCGCGAATTCGGGCGAATACATCGGCACCCGGATTTCGGCCGCGAGGTCTTGCAAGGTCACCGAACTGCCGCTTCCTGCCTCTGAAATAGGTACTCGGCCAGCGTGATCAGCGCACGCAGACCGTGATCGCGGCGTCGCGCGTCGACCGCGATCACCGGGGTGTCGGGGGTGAGGTCGAGCGCCTCACGCACCTCGTCGAGGGGGTAGCGGCGGAAACCCTCGAACTCGTTGACCGCCACCGCGTAGGGGACGCCGCGTTGTTCGAGCGCCGAGAGCACGTCGTCGGCCTTCTCGATGCGCCGGGTGTCGACCAGGACGAGGGCGCCGAGCGCACCGCGCGCCAGCTCCTCCCACAGCGGCGCGAACCGCTCCTGACCCGGCGTACCGAAGAGGTAGAGCGCCAGTTGCGGATTGAGGGTGAGCCTGCCGAAGTCGAGGGCGACGGTGGTCTGCACCTTGCTGCCGAGCCCGGCCAGGTCGTCGACACCGATACTCGCCTCGGTGATCGTCTCCTCGGTGCGCAGCGGCCGGATCTCGGATACGCCGCACACGAACGTCGTCTTGCCGACGCCGAAATTGCCCGCGACCAGGATCTTCACCGATCTGGTCACCGTTTCGGCGACGTAGTCGACCTCAGCCTGCGAGGACACGGAGACCATGGAGCACCTCCTTGATCAACGCCAGCTCCGGCTTCACCTCGGCCGGGGTGGGGCAGTGTAGGTGTCCGCTGTCGAGCAGGTCGGACACGATGATCTTCACTACCGAGGCGGGCAGGTCGAGATACGCCGAGAGTTCGGCGATCGACAGCGCGCCACGGCGGCTGGTGAGCGCGAGTACCCGGCGCTCGTCGGGGCGGTGATCGGCGCGCGGGTCGGCGACGGCGCGGACGAGGGTCACCAGATCGAGTTCGTGCGCGGCCCTTGTCCGGCCGCCGGTGCGCACATAGGACCTGACCAGGTCGGGGTCACGCCTGCCTCGGCTCATTACCTGACACCGTGCCGTGGCGCCGCACCGATCTCGTGGCCGACCCGCGCGGCCAGTTCGTTCATCCGGTGCGCCACCAGCGCCACGTCGACATCGGCGGTGGTCGCGACACCGAGCAGCGCGCCGACACCGGCGGCGGTGATCATGATCATGCCCTCGTCGTATTCGGTCATGTTCTGGCGCACCGTGTTCGCCGGTGACCCGCAGAACTCGCCTAGGGCCTTGCCGAGCGAACGTAGACCGGATGCGGCCGCCGCGAACCGTTCGGCGTCGTCCTTGGCGACGCCGTGGGAGTGCGCGATGCGAAGGCCGTCGTCGGATAGCAGCACGGCGAAGCGGACGCCGGGGATCTCGAGATCCTCGAGCAGCCATGCCAAACGGTTGGTGCTATCGGCTACCGGTGTGCTCATCGGCTGTTCCTTCCGTGGATCGCTCGGCCGCAGCGGCACGACCGCTGCGGGAACCGCTGTGCCAGGCAGCGGCGAGGTCGGGGCGAGCCTGCCCCACTTCCGTGGTCACCCCCGCCGAATCCGGGGCGACCGGGCGGCGGCGCCGTTTGGGCAGCCCACCGCTGGTGATTTCGTGTACGGCCGCGCGTGGGCCGTCGGTCTCGACAGGGTCGGGCACGGGCACCGGGATGTGCGCGGGCGCGGCCAGTTCGGGTTCGGGGATTCTCGGCGCCTCTCCGCTCACCAGCAGCGCCGACGGCACATAGACCATCGCGCGCATGCCACCGTAGATATTGGGACCGTCGACATGCACGGAGAAGCCGTAGCGGCGTGCGAGTGCGGCGATACCGGGGAAACCGACCTTGGGCGCAGGCCCGAGGTCGTGGATGTCGACCGAGCGTTCACCGCTGAGCACCAGACGCGCGTCCTCGAGTTGCTCGGGGCTCATCCGCATGCCCGCGTCGTCGACGATGATCGTGACGCCGTGGTGGCCTTCCTGGAACCCGACCTCGACGAACGAGGACGGCGGCGAGTACCGCAGCGCGTTGTCGAGCAGGGTGGCCAGGGTGTGCACGAGCGGCTCGACGGCGCGGCTGATGACGATGCGTTCCGATTGGGCCGAATGGACCCGCAGGAACTCACGCACGCGCCCGGTGGCGCCGCCCGCGACGTCGGTGAGCGACTGCTGTGGCCAGCGCCTGCCGGGCAGGCCACCGGAGACGATCACGTAGGACTGCGCCTGCCGGATCATCTGCTGCACGGTGTGGTCGATGCGGGTGAGCGTCTCGTAGACGGCGTCGTCGCGGTGCTCGCGCAGCGCGGTACTCACCACCTGGCCGAGGTCGGTGCCGAGGCTCACCACCGAGGTGCCGAAGGAACGCACCGCCGCACTGGTCGCCGCGCGGGACGACGCCTGCAGTTCGGCGCGGGTCTCTTCGCGGGCGGCCTGGATCTCGGCGACGCGGCGTTGCTCGCCGTAGCGCTCGACCATCGCCCGTGTCTCCTCGGCGACGACGCGCAGGTCGTCGGCGTGGCCGGTCGCGATCGCCTGCAGCGACTCGCCGAGGGGCGCGTCGCGTAATTCGGCGGGCAGTTCCACCGCGACCGAGGGAATGTCGTGTCGCCGTACGGCGTCGGTGATGGCGGGCAGGGTGATCTGGGCGAGGTGATGTACCGCCGCCTCACACAGTTCACGCTCCCGCTTGGCGGTGTCGGCGCGTGCGCGTTGTTTGCGCTCGTTGTGCATGGCGAGCACAGCCACAGCGATGGCCGCGAGGACCACCAGGGCTCCGATGATGAGCGACAGCACCGCGATTCCGGAGTTCATCTGATCTTTCGTCGTCGTTCCACCCGGGCAGCCGCCCTCGAGGGAACCATCCCGGATACCCGATAGACAGTCCCTGCTTCCAGCGACCCGCACACAGTAGCAGCACTGTGACCGATTCGAGATGGAACCTGCTGTCAGGCATGGGAATTGCCGCTGATATTACCCAATTTCCGCAGGCACGGGGTTGTCGAAACACACGAGGGTCCGGATGCGGTGGTCGCGGAACCGGGAGTACCGGATACTATCCCGCCGTGGCCAAACTGAAGCTCACCATCGACGTTCCCCTCGCCCCGGACAAGGCGTGGGACCACGCCTCCGACCTGGAGCACCTCGGCGACTGGCTGGCGATCCACGAGGCCTGGCGCGGCACCGTCCCCGAAGAACTCACCGAGGGCACCGTGCTGGTCGGTGTCGCGCGGGTGAAGGGGTTTCGCAACAAGGTCACCTGGACGGTGCGCACCGCCCAGCCGCCGCACAAGCTGAAGTTGACCGGCGCGGGCATCGGCGGCACCAAGTTCGGCATCGATCTCGCCGTGCAGCCCAAGGGCGACGGTTCGGCGGTCGACCTGACCGTCGAACTCGGCGGCGCGCCGCTGTTCGGCCCGATCGGCTCGACCGTGGCCAAGGCACTGCGCGGCGATTTCGAACGGTCGCTGGCGAAGTTCGTCGAACTCTACGGCTGAGTTGCGGCCGCCGACAGCGCCGCCGCGACCGATTCGGCCGAGGCGGGCAGCAACGGCAGACGCACCGCCGCGCTGGGGATTTCGCCCCGTGCGGCGAGCACACCCTTGACGACCGTGGGGTTCGGTTCGGCGAACAGTGCGGCACCGAGGGCGTCGAGACGGTTACCCACCGCGCGGCCACGCGCGAGATCGCCTGTCCCCCAGGCTCGTACGAGCTCGGCGTACCCGGCGGGCGCGACATTGGCCGCGGCGAGGATCGCGCCGTCGGCGCCGAGTGCCAGCAGCGGCGAGGCGAAACGGTCGTCGCCCGCCAGCACGGTGGTCCGGTCCCCCACGGTCGCCATCAGTTCCACGGTGGCATCGGTGATGCCTCCGACCGAGTGCTTGAAGCCGGCGATGTTCGCGATGGTGGTGAGCCGGATCAGGGTGGCGGCGCCGAGCGTGCGCGCGGTCCGGTACGGCACGTCGTAGACGAGGATCGGCGCCGGGCTCGCGGCCGCGAGTGCGGTGAAGTGCGCGATCACACCCTCCTCGCTCGGCCGGACGTAGTAGGGCACCACCGACAGCACCGCGGCCGCCGACGGCGGCACGGCAGCCACTGCGGCGGCGGCCTCGGCGGTGGCGTTGCCGCCCGCGCACACGATCAGCGGCGCGTCCCGTTCTGCGCACACCGTGGCGCAGATGTCGAGCACCTCGGCGCGTTCGGCGGGCGTCAACGCAGTCGGTTCGGCGGTCGTGCCGAGTGCGACGAGCCCGGTGGCGCCCGCGTCGAGAACCGTGTGGGCGTGCGCGCGGAGTGCGTCGGGAGCGAGGGCGCCGTCGGCGGTGAAGGGTGTGACCAGGGGGACGAACAGGCCGTGCAGCGATGTCATGACTCCATCGTCGAACCCCGCGACCATAAGGTCCAGTTCACGTTCATGAGGTAGAACGTAAGCTGAACTGATGCTCGATGTCCGCAAACTCCGCCTGCTGCGCGAACTCGCTCACCGCGGGACCATCGCGGCGGTCGCCGAGGCCCTCAGCTACACGCCGTCGGCGGTGTCCCAGCAGCTCAGCGCGCTCGAGAAGGACGCGGGCGTGGCACTGCTCGAGCGATCGGGCCGCCGGGTGACGCTCACCCCCGCCGCCCATCTGCTGGTCGGCCACACCGAGACCGTGCTCGCCGCCCTCGAACGCGCGGACGCCGAATTGGCCGGTGCGCGGGCCGCATTGGTCGGCACTCTGCGCATCGGCGCGTTCCCCACCGCCGCTCGCACCCTGCTCTCCCCCGCCCTGGTCACCCTCAGCACCGAACACCCACGCCTGGAACTCACCGTCACCGAGATCGATCCGGCCGACGTACCCGACGCCCTGCGGGCAGGCACCCTCGATATCGCGCTCACCCACGACTACGACCTGGTGCCCGCCGACACCGACCGGGCGTTGCACACCGAACCGCTGCACACCGAAACGGTCTTTCTCGCCACCCGCGATCCGGCGCCCGCCGACGATCCGTTGCGCGCCCACCGCGACTCACCCTGGATCGCGGGCACCCCCGGCACGCTGTGCCACACGATGACGATCCGCGCATGTCAGGCAACGGGTTTCACACCGCGCGTGCGTCATCACGCCGACGACTTCGACACGGTGCTCGCCCTGGTGGCCGCCGGCGCGGGCGCCGCGATCATCCCAGGCCTGGCGTTGTACGCACCGCCGGAACGGCTCGCCCTCACCGCGTTGCCGATTCGCCGCCGCACCCGTCTCGCCTACCGCAACGGCACCGGCGACCATCCGGCCGTGCGCGCGGCACGCAGTGCCCTCCATCATGCGGCCGCCGCCGGCCGAGCTCCGGCGGGCGGCGGCTGATCACGCCGATCTGTCGCGGTTCGTGGTGCGCTGACGCGTGCGGGTGGCACTGACCGGGTCGATGACGGGCGTCGCCCACTGCTCGGCAAGAGCCAGGCTGGGTTCGCGCCCGGAGGCGACATGGCGGTAGGCGATGTCGGCTGCGGCCTGCGGGTCGCCTGCCGCGATCGCGGCGTAGAGCGCCTCGTGTTCGTCGCATTGGGTGCCCGGGTCGCGCTCCTTGGTGAGGTGGAACAGCCAGCGCACGCGAGACTCCAAGGGCCGCAACAGCGATTGCAGCAACGGGTTGCCGGAGATCTCCACGATGAGCGCGTGGAATCCGGCGTTGGCGGCCGCGATGGCGGCCTGCTCGCCGCGTTCGGTGGCCCGTCGGGCGGCGGTGAGCTGGGCGCGCAGCGCGGTGAGGTCGGCGGGTTCGGCTCGTTCGGCGGCCAGCCGGGCGGCCAGCACCTCGAGGCTCTCGCGTACGTCGAACAGGTCGCGCACATCGGCGACCGTGAACGGGGCGACGATCGCGCCCTGCCGGGGCACGATCACCACCAGCCCTTCGCGTTCGAGCAGATGCAGCGCTTCGCGCAGCGGAATCCGGGAGATGTCGAGTTCGGTGGCGAGATCGCGTTCCACCAACCGCTGCCCCGGACTCAACCGCAGATCGATGATCCGATCCCGCAGTTCCTCGTACGCCTGATCTCGCAGCGACTTCTTGACCGGTCCCGCCACCACACCATCCTTCCGCCCCGATTCCGACTCCACGGTAGCCCCGCGCGCACCGTGCGACCGATTCTTACTTTTCGGTAATCCGGCCGTCATTCGCGGACCGCACGCTGACACTTAACGGTATACCGCTAAGTGGGCGGTTCGTTCGATCAAGGAGTACCTCGTGCACAACTCCACCCGGCGCGCGATCGCCCTCGGCTCGGCCGCCCTCGCCGCCGCTGCCCTGTTGTCGGCCTGCGGTTCCGCTGACACCGCCGCGACGGGCGGCAAGCTGAAGGTCGGCGTGTTCTTCCCCGGTTCGCTCTCCGACACCGGCTTCATGCAGTCGGGGTATCTGGGCTACCAGCGCGTCGCCGAAACCCTCGGCGACAAGGTCGAATTGAGCAAGGTCGAGCAGGTCGCGGCGGCCGACTATCAGCAGGCGCTCGTCCGTTTCGCCTCGACCAACGATCTGGTCATCGCGCTCGGCGGCCAGACCGATGCCGATGTGCGCAAGGTGGCCCCGCAGTTCCCGAGTGTGAAGTTCGTGGAGATCGGTGGGCCCGCCGACGCGAAGCCGATGGCCAACCTGGCCTACTACGACCCGCAGCAGGCCGAGGCAGAGTTCCTCAGCGGCGCGGTGGCCGCGGCCGGATCCGAGACCGGCGCGGTGGCCTTCGTCGGCGGCGTCGAACTGCCCGCGATCGTCAACGCCGCCAATGCTTTCGGTAACGGCGCGCGGTTCGCGAAGCCGGACGCCAGGGTGCTGACTCCGCAGTATATCGGCGATTTCAACGACCCGGCCAAGGCCAAGCAGGCAGCGCTGGCCGACTACGGCGCGGGCGCGGGCACACTCGGCCAGATCGTGAATCTGGGCAAGGCGGGCCTGGAGCAGGCAGCGGCACAGGCCGGTGCCACCTTGGTGGGCGGTCCGATCCCCGGTGACTGCACCGATCCCGTGTATCTGGGCTACGTGCACACCGATATCGGCGCCGAGGTCGAGTACGCGGTGAAGACGGCGCTCGACAACACGTGGAAGGCGGAGAACGTGCGCTTCGGGCTCACCTCGCCCAACGACGGCACCGATTTCGTGTTGTGCGACAAGGACGCCGCGGTCGCCGACGCGCTCGCCAAGGCGAAGACGGCCCTGTCCACCGGCACGGTGAAGCCGTACTGATGCCGATGAGCACTCCCGCCTTGACCCTGCACGGGGTCGGAAAGAGCTTCGGTGCGGTCCGGGCATTGCACGACGTGGACGTCACCGTCGAATCCGGCACCGTCCACTGTGTTCTCGGCGAGAACGGCGCGGGCAAGTCGACACTGTGCAATCTCGTCTTCGGCGGCTACCCACCCGATGCCGGACGAATCGAACTGGGCGGCAAGGCTTTCCGGCCCGAATCGCCCGCCGCCGCGATGCGGGCGGGCGTCGCCATGGTGCACCAGCACTTCAGCCTGGTGACCACCATGACCGTCGCGGAGAATCTGCTGCTCACCCAGCACGGGTTGCGATTGCGCCGTGCGGATCTGACCAGCCGTCTCGACGAGATCGCCCACCGCTATCGGCTGCGCATCGATCTCGACCAGCAGGTCGCGACGATGCCGGTGGGCGCCCGGCAGAAGGTCGAGATCGTCAAAGCCCTGCTGCGCGATCCGGCGCTGATCCTGCTCGACGAACCGACGGGAGTGCTCGATCCGGCCGAGATCGACGCGTTGATCGACACCTGCCGTGCCATCGCCGCCGACGGCAAGGCCGTGGTCCTTGTGACGCACAAGCTGGGCGAGGTGGCCAGAGTCGCCGACGCCGCGACGGTGCTGCGCCGCGGCACGGTCGCCGGCGGCGGTCCGCTGCCCGAGACCACCATTTCCGAGTTACTCACCGCGATGGTCGGCCGCGAGGCCACCGATCTCGACCCGACCGTGGCGGCGACGATCGGCTTGGATCCGGGCGAGCACAGGACCACCGGTCGACGCCGCGGCGAAACCGTCACAACGCATGAATCGAACCCGCCCGCAGCGGTCCTCACCGTCGACCGGGTGACCGTCCACCGAGCCGACGGCAGTATCGCGCTCGACGAAGCGAGCCTGGCCGTGCGGCCGGGCGAGATCGTCGGGATCGCGGGCGTGGAGGGCAACGGGCAGAGCGAGCTCGTCGCGGTGCTTGCCGGTGGCACCCCGGTGCGGTCGGGCACTGTCGCGCTCGCCGGAGCCGACATCACCACAGCGAACCCCGCCACCCGAACATCGCTCGGTCTCGGCGTCGTCCCCGAAGATCGCCACCGCGACGGCATGGTCGCCGACATGACGCTGGCCGAGAATCTCTTCCTCGGCAGCCTCGGCCGGTTCCGCCGCTTCGGCCTCCTGGACAAACAGGCCATGGGTCGCGCCGCGCAGGCCGAACTCGACCGCTTCGATGTACGCGCGGCCGGTCCGTGGGCGCCGATGGGATCGCTGTCGGGCGGCAATCAGCAGAAGGTCGTGCTGGCGCGCGAACTGTCGGCGGCGAACCTGCGCTTGCTGGTCGCTGCCCAGCCGACGCGCGGATTGGACATCGGCGCAGTCGATTTCGTGCTGACGCAGCTTCGGCACGCGGCCGCGCGTGGCTGCGGCGTGCTGGTGGTATCGAGCGAGATACCCGAACTGCTTGCCCTGTGCGACCGAATCTTCGTCGCCTATCGCGGGGAACTGGCCGGGCCCGTCGAAACCACCGATCCCGTTGCCGCACAGCAGATCAGCGAATTGATGATGGGAGTCGCGGCATGAGCGCACCTGGTCGGACCACGGCGACCGAGACCCCGTCTCGACCGGCGTCGCGGGGCGTTCCGCGCGGCCTCGGCAAGCTCTCCGCGGGCCACCACCCGCTCGTCGTCGCTGTCGCGGCCATGCTGGCCGCCGGAGTGATCGGGCTGATCCTGGCCGCCGTCGCGGGCGCCGCCCCCGGCGCCACGATGACAGCGCTGTGGGAGGGCATGTTCGGCAGCGACTACGCGGTCGGCGCCTCGCTCAATGTCGCGGCCACGCTGATGCTGGTGGCCGTCGGGTTCACCATCGCCCACCGCGCCGGGCTGGTCAATGTCGGTGGTGAGGGCCAGATCTGCGCCGGTGGGATCGCCGCCACCGCGATCGGCACCACCCTCACCGACACGCCCGCCGCGATCACGGTGCCAACGGTGCTGCTCGGCGCGGCCGCCGCGGGCTGGCTGTGGGCCGCGATCGCGGCGTATCTGCGAGTCGCGCGCGGCACCAGCGAGATCATCACCACGCTGCTGCTCAACTTCGTCGGCCTGGCGCTGGTGCTGCTCGTCGTGCACGAGCCCGCGCTGCTGCGTCAGCCGGTGACCTCCTCGGAGACGTTGCCGCAGTCCGAACAACTCGCCGAGGCCGCGCATCTGCCCCTGCTCGGTATCGAACGCTCCCCCGCGACCATTGCCCTGTGGATCGCCGTGCTCGCCGCGTTCGGCACCGCGATCCTGGTGCGCCACACGGCACTCGGTACCCGGTTGCGTGCGGTCGGGCTCAATCCCGACGCGGCGGCGAGGCTGGGTTTGCCGGTGGGTCGACTGCGTTTCCTCAGCCTCTCGGCGGCGGGTGCGTTCGCGGGCATCGCGGGCGGACTGCTGGTGGCGACGGCGCCGTTCGTCCTCGCCGAGGGATTCTCCTCCGGGTACGGGTTCTCCGGGCTGGTCGTCGGGCTGCTGGCACGTGGCTCCCTGAGCGCCGTCGCCGCGGTGTCGCTCCTGCTCGGCTTCCTCGTCTCCGGTGGGATCAACCTGCAGCTGGCCGCGAACGTGCCCGCCTCGACCATCGCGGTCGTGGAGTCCCTGATGATCGTCTTCATCGCGGGCGCTGCCATCTGGACATCCCGAACGCGCAAAGCCGCTGCGTCACAACCAGTTCCCGACACGAGCACCACCGACGCGGCAGGAGCGAGCCGATGAGCCTCGACACGGTCACCGACATCGCCACCAGCGGCATCGGCTTCACCCTGCCCATCCTCGTCGCGGCGAGCGGTGAGCTGGTCAGTGAGCGCGCGGGCGTGCTCAATCTGAGCCTCGAGGCGATGATGCTCACCGGCGCGTTCGCGGGCGTACTCGGTGCGGTCGCCACCGGGTCGCCGGTGCTCGGCGCGGCCACCGCGGTGCTGGCCGCCCTGACATTCGGTGCATTACAGGCCGTCTGGAGTATCGGACTGCGTGCCGACCAGATCGTCGTCGGCATCGCGAGCAACGCGCTCGCGCTCGGCGCGACCACCTACGGCGCGCGCCTGCTGCTCGCCGACGGCAAGGGGCACAGCGTTGTGGGCTTCGAGGCACTGAGAATTCCTGTGCTGCACAATATTCCGGTCATCGGTCCGGCGCTGTTCGGGCAGACCGTACTCGGATACCTGTGCATCGCCCTCGTCGCGGGGTCGGCGTTCGTGTTCTCCCGCCGCACCAAAATGGGCCTGGTGGTCGACGCGATCGGCGAGGACGCCGTGGCCGCCGATCGCACCGGCCTGCCCGTGCGCGCCGTCCGCTACGGCTGCGTGCTGCTCGCCGCGTTCGCCGCGGGCCTCGGCGGTGCGCAGTTGGCGCTGTCGGAGGTGCATTCGTTCAGCGACAACATGACCGGCGGCATCGGGTATCTGGCCGTGGTCGCCGTGATCGCGGGCCGCTGGCGGGCGCTCGGCGTCATCTGGGCGTCGGTGTTCTTCGGCATCGCCCAGGCGCTGCAGTTCGCGTTGCCCGCGCTCGGTGTCGACGTGCCGTTCGCGCTGCTGGTGATGCTGCCGTATCTGATCGCGATCGTCGCCGTGAGCGGTCTGGTCGGCAACAGCCGTGCACCGCGCGACCTGACCGTCGCCTTCGCCCGAACCTCCTGATCCACCGCTTCCGAGGAGCCACCGATGACTCTGATCCTGTCGCATTCCGATGTGGCCGCCCTGATCGATCGCGCGGAGGTGCTCGCCGCCGTCGAACGCGCGCACGCCGACCTCGCGCTCGGCACGGCGGTGGTCCCCGCGCCGCCCGCGGTCGGTGTCGGCGACACCGCCTTCGTTCCGATGGTCGCCGCCGCCGAATCCGCCGGGGCCGCCGCCGTGAAACTGCTCGCCGACCTCCCCGCCAACCGGGAACTCGGACTGCCGGTACAGCGCTCGGTGATCCTGGTGACCTCCGCGCTCGACGGCAGCTGTGAGGCGCTCGTCGACGGACGGCTCGTCACCGCCGTTCGTACGGCCGCTGCCAGCGCGGTGGCGACCAAATATCTTGCCAGGCAGGAGAGTTCCACACTGGGGTTGATCGGAGCCGGTGCGCTGGCTATCGAGCACACCCGCGCCGTCGCCCGGGTACGCGACATGGAGACCGTGCTGGTCTGGTCGCGGTCCGCCGCCACCGTCGAGCGGTTCCGCGGTGCGATCGCCGACCTCGAGCTCGAGGTGCGGGCGATGCCGTCACCGGAGTCGGTGACACGGGCGGTCGATGTGCTGTGCACCCTCACCCCCGCACGGGAGCCGGTCGTGCGCGGTGCCTGGTTCGGCGAGGGGCTGCACGTGAACGTGGTCGGCGCCCCGCCACGCGCCGATCACCGCGAGGTCGACGGGGCTGCCATGCGCCGGGCGCGCGTGATCGTAGACTCGGTTTCGACAACGCTCACCAAGTCGGGCGACACGTTGCTGGCCATCGCGGACGGCGCGATCACCGAAGCCGAGGTGAGCACCGAACTGGGCCAGGTCGTCCTCGGCCGGGCGGCCGGCCGGGCCGGCCCACGCGACATCACCCTGTTCAACTCGGTCGGTATCGGCCTGCAAGATCTCGTCACCGCCCGCCTGCTCATCGACAAGGCCCGCGCCCAGGGCCGCGGAACGGAAGTGGAGCTCAGCGCATGACCACACTCACCGACACCGACATCGCCTACCTGCGCCGGGCCATCGACCTCGCTGCCCAGGCGGCGGTGCTCGGTGACCGGCCGTTCGGCGCCGTCACCGTCGACCGCGACGGTACAGTGCTCGCCGAATCCGCGAACGCCGTCGCCACCACCGGCGATGTCACCACCCACGCCGAACTGGTCGCGATCACCGTCGCCTCCGCCGCCGGCAAGGCCGAGGCGCTGCGTGGCGCCACGGTGTATGCCAGCGGTGAGCCGTGCCCGATGTGCGCCGCCGCGATGGTGTGGGCCCAGGTGGGGCGCATCGTGTTCGCGGCGGCGGCCTCGGAGTTCGGGCCCATCCTCGGGCCGGGACCGAGCTTCACCTCGAGCTGCGCCGACGTGGTCGCCAGTTCGAATGTGGCCATCGAGGTGAGCGGGCCGCACCTCGGCGACGAGGCACTCGCGGTGTTCCGGTCCTGAGGACCTACTTCACCGGGACAGCGGGATCGAGCCCCTCGGCGAGTCCCACCGGCTCGCCGAGCTCGCGCTGTTCCTCGAGGGCTTCCGGCGTGCCGGGCACCTGGGTGCCACGCAGCGACATGCCCTTGGTCTCGATGAGGAAGTAGGCGGCGATCAGGCCGACCAGACACGCGCCGAACATGTAGTAGGCCGGGAACAGATTGTCGCCGGTCAGCTCGATGAGCGACTGGTTGATCACCGGCGCGGTGCCACCGAAGATGGAGGTGGCCACGTTGTAGCCGATCGCCACACCCGCGAACCGCACGATGGTGGGGAACATGGCCGGGAAGGTCGCCGAAATGGTGGCCAGCTGCGGCGCGTAGAGCAGGCCCAGGATGGCGAAGCCGACGATGGCGCCGGTGAGCGAGGTGCCGATCAAGATGTACACCGGGATCACCGAGATCATCAGCGCCGCGCAGGAGAACAGCCACATCGGCCTGCGCCCGATCCGGTCCGACAGCGCACCGAGGAACGGCAGGGTCAGCAGCATCACGATCTGGCCGATCAGCGGCACGAGCAGCGCGTCGGATTCCGCCATGCCGATGGTGTTGCCGAGATAGGTCGGCGTGTAGCTCAGCAGCGAGTAATTCACCACGTTCAAGGCGATGACCAGACCGAAAAGCGTCAGCACCGGGCGCAGGTATGTGGTCAGCAGATCGCGATAGACCCCGACCGTTTCCTCGGTCTCGTCTTTCGCCTCGATTTCGCGGAATACCGGGGTGTCCTCGACCCGGCTGCGCAGATACATACCGATCAAGCCGAGCGGTGCGGCGATCAGGAACGGAATACGCCAGCCCCACGATTCCATGCTCGTGGCGTCGAGCACATTCACCAGCAGCAGCGCCGTCAGATTGCCGAGCGTGAAACCGGCGAGTGTGCCGACTTCGAGGAAACTGCCGTAGAAACCGCGTTTACGGTCGGGCGCGTATTCGGCCATGAACGTCGCGGCGCCGCCGTATTCACCACCGGCGGACAGACCCTGCACCATGCGCAGTGCGTACAGCAGGATCGGCGCGGCGATGCCGATGACCTCGTAACTCGGGATCAGACCGACGGCGAGGGTGGAACCGGCCATCAGCATGATGGTCATCGCGAGCACGCGTTTGCGGCCGATGCGGTCACCGAGCGGACCCCAGATCATGCCGCCGATCGGGCGGATCAGAAAGGAGACCGCGAAACCGAGCAGCGTATAGATAACGCTGGATCCGGTTCCGTCACCGGGGAAAAGCGATGCCGCGATATAGGTGGCGAGGTAGGCGTAGACGCCGTAGTCGAACCATTCGACCGCATTTCCGATCGCCGATGCACCGATTGCCCGGTGCAACACCGATTTCGATTCCTGAGACATCCACAAACCTCTCGTCGTCGCCATTCTGGACTACCCGATCGGTACGCGGACAAAACTTTACGCTTGTGTGTCGTTGTGGTCAGAGTGCCTGGAGTTTGCCCGCGAGCACGGCCTTCTCGCGGTCGTTGCGGCAGCGCCGGATCGCCTCGGTGAGCTCACCGCGCGCCTCCTCGACGCGGCCGAGGCGGATCAGCAGTTCCCCACGCACGCTCGGCAGCAGATGCGACGACGACAACGCTCCCCCGGCCGCCAGCTCGTCGACGACGGCGAGACCCGCGGCCGCTCCGGCGGCCATCGACACCGCGACGGCCCGGTTCAGCTCGACCACCGGTGAGGGCGCGAGCCTGCCGAGCGCCTCGTACAGCAGCACGATGCGCTCCCAGTTCGTCTGCTCGACCGACGGGGCGACGGCGTGACACTCGGCGATCGCGGCCTGCAGCCCGTAGGCGCCGAGCCCACGCCCGGCCTGTTCGGCCTTGGCCAGGGCGGCGCGGCCGCGCCGGATCGCGGTCCGGTCCCAGCGGCGCCGGTCCTGCTGTTCGAGCAGGACCGGTTCGCCGTCGGGTCCGGTGCGGGCGGGGAACCGGGCGGCGGTGAGTTCGAGCAGGGCGAGCAGGCCGAAGACCTCGGGTTCGCCGGGCATCAGCCGGGCGAGCACTCGCGCCAGGCGCTGCGCTTCCCCGGCGAGGTCGAATCGGATCAGGTCGCCGCCGCTGCTCGCCGTCGATCCCTCGGTGAAGATCAGATAGATCACACCGAGCACCGAACCGAGCCGCTCGCGGCGTTCGGCGAGCGGCGGCACCTCGAACGGCACTCGTGCCGCGGCGAGGGTCTTCTTGGCCCGGGTGATCCGCGCCTGCACGGTCGCGGTCGGCACCAGGCAGGCCGCGGCGATCTCGTCGCTGGTCAGACCGCCGATCACGCGCAGGGTCAGCGCCAGCCTCGCCTCGCGCGAGAGCACCGGATGGCAGGCGATGAAGATCAGCGCGAGGACGTCGTCGTCGATCTGCTCGGGATCCCACACCGGTTCACCGGCGGGGACCGGCTCGCCACCGGTGAACGCACCGCCCTCGCCGAGTCCGGCGGCGAGGACGGTGTAGCGCTCGTCCAGGGCGGCGCGACGGCGGAACGCGTCGATCGCGCGCCGTCGTCCGGTGGTGAGCAACCACCCGGCCGGATGCGCGGGCACACCGTCGCGCGGCCACGTCACCAAGGCTTCGGCCAGTGCCTCCTGGGCGAGATCCTCGGCCAGCGCGAAGTCGCCGGTGTAGCGGGCCAGCGCGCCGACGATGCGCGCCGACTCGATCCGCCATACGGCGGCGACCGCCGCACGTCCGGTGTGCTCCGTCATCGCCTCAGAGCTGCCCGGTGGACTCGCGCCAGGCGCGTTCCTTCTGTACCCAGACGTTGTCCTTGGGGAATTCGTCGATGGAGGGCACCCGCCGGATCTCGGTCTTGATGCCGGGACCGGTCATCGGCATCCGCTTGGCCCACTCGACGGCCTCTTCCTTCGATGCCACGTTGAGGATGTAGTACCCGCCGAACAGTTCCTTGGTCTCGCCGTAGGGGCCGTCGGTGACGACCGGCGGCTCGGACGAGTAGTCGACGACAACGCCCTCGGCGGCGTCCTCGAGCCCTTCGGCGGCGACGAGCACGCCCGCGCGGATGAGTTCGTCGTTGAACTTGCCCATCGTGTCGAGCATCTCGTCGAAGCTGACGTTCTCGAACTCGGCGAAGGCCTCGTCGGTGGCGCGCATGATCAGCATGTACTTCATGGTGTGTCTCCTTCGGTCGGCGCCCCTGGTGGGCGCTGCGTTCATCCGTAGGTCGAACGGGCACCGCGCGAATCGACACCCGCCGGAGATTCTTTCGCGAATTTTTTCGGAGCCTACTTGCGGCGTGGTACTTGTCGGTCGGGTTCCGTCCACGACCGGGCGGGACAACGAAGGCAGGAGTCGATCGTGAGCGCCGTTCTCGTCGAGATGCACGAGCATGTGCTCGTCGCCGTCATCAACCGGCCCGAGGCCATGAACGCGATCGACGGGGAGGTCAGCGCCCAGCTCGGCGCGGCCCTGGAACAGGCCGACAACGATCGCGCCGTGCGGGCCTTCGTCCTCACCGGCGCGGGCGACCGGGCCTTCTGTGCCGGCGCGGATCTGCGCGCACTCGGGCGAGGTGAGTCGATTCTGGCTGCGGGACACGAACACTGGGGTATCGGTGGCTACATGCGCCACCCCATCAGCAAGCCGACCATCGCGGCCGTGAACGGGCTCGCGCTCGGTGGCGGTACCGAGCTGGTGCTGGCCAGCGACCTGGCCGTCGCCGCGTCCACCGCCACCTTCGGGCTGCCCGAGGTGGCACGCGGTCTCTTCGCCGCCGCGGGCGGGGCGTTCCGGCTGCCCGAACAGCTGCCGCGCAAGGTCGCCATGGAGATGATCCTGACCGGCGAGCCGATCACCGCCGCACGCGCGTTGGAGTTCGGACTGGTCAACCGGGTGGTTCCCGCCGACCGGGTCCTCGACACCGCGATGGAGCTGGCGACGCGGATCGCGGCGAACGCCCCGCTGGCGGTGCAGGCGAGCAAGCGGGTGGCGCTCGGCATCGTCGACGGCGCCCTGCCCGACCACGACGCCTGGGACCGGTCCGACCACGAGATCGCCGAACTCACCCGCTCGGCGGACGTCCGCGAGGGCCTGATGGCGTTCGTCGAGAAGCGCAGCCCGAACTGGCAGGCTCGCTGATCACCAGCCACCCGTCATCAGGGCGGCGAGCCCGGGCGCCGGATCGAGCGCGGTGGTCACGTTGGCGACCGTGACCACCGCGAACAGCAGGCCGAGGGCCACCGCGGCCAGGGCATAGGCGCCGAGGACGCGACCGGCCGCGCCTGCGCGACGCCGCCACAGCACGACACCGAGTCCGAGGAGCCCGGCCGACGCCGCCGCGGCGAGCGCGGCCATCGCGACGTGATAGCGCGCGAAGTCCTCGACCATCACCTCCAGTGCCGCCGGACCACCGGGGTAGTCGTCGAGCCCCTGACCCACCTCGGTCAGTACCCCGGCCAGCGAGGCATCGGCCGCGCCGTCGACCGCCATCGGCAGCAGGGACGCGAACGGGGTCACGGCCCCTTGAATATTGGCAAGCACCGCCACCCCGGCGACCGCGAGCACCAGCGTGGTGATCACCCCCGCCACCGCGAACATCGTCCGGTTCGGCTGCCGGGTGCGCAGCGAGGACCGCCACAGCATCACCCCGAGCACGACGAGCACGATCGACCACAGCAACGCCGCCGCCGCCTTCACGACGTGGTACCCGAACCAGTAGTCCACCGCCGCCTGCAGCTCGGGCGTCAGTTCGGTCTGTCCCGCATGCCAATACGTGACGAACGCGGACCGGAAACCCGCGCGCAGCGCGTGCTCGTCGGCGAAATCGGCACCGGGCAGCCACCCCGCCACCAGGGGCGGCGCGAACACGAACGCGACGGCGAGCACAATCGCCGCGCCGAGGGCGACGACGAGGCGACGGGCCGCGCCCGCGCCGGATGCTACGAAGACGGTGGACACGGTCACTCCCTGCTCGGTACGGGTGTTCGACGACCATTGTGACCGCGACGTGGCATCATGGCCGCTCGAACGGACGGACTCACACATTTCGATGGATTGAGGGGACCGAGCGTGACGAGCAGCAATTTCGCCTACACCGGGTGCGACAACCTGGAGGTGATGGCCGAAGCGATCAACTACAACAAATTTCTCCTCGACTGCGTCGAAAAACATGTCACCACAACGGATCTGCGTGTGCTCGATTTCGGCGCGGGACAGGGCACCTACGCCGATCTGCTCGCCGAACGCGAGATCTTCCCCGAGTGTCTGGAACCGGACCCCGACCTGCAGAAAGTGCTGCTGGCGAAGGGCTACAAAGTCGTCGACTGCGACACCGAGCCGCCCGAGGCCGAAAAATACGGGCTCATTTATTCTTTCAATGTTTTCGAGCACATCAAGAACGACCAGGAAGCCGCCGAACACCTGGCGTCACTGTTGCGGCCAGGTGGCACGATGGTGATCTACGTGCCCGCGCTCGAGATGCTCTTCTCCTCGATGGACGTGAAAGTCGAGCACTACCGCCGTTACCGGCGCACCCAGTTGAACCGGATTCTGCGCAATGCCGGGCTCGAGGTGGTGGATTCGCGCTACTGCGATCCGATCGGCTTCTTCGCCACCATGGCCTACAAACTGCTCGGCAACGACGACGGCAGCATCAATATGCGCGCGCTCAAGCTCTACGACCGGGTCGTCTTCCCGCTCAGCAAGGCCCTGCAGTCGGTGACCGGCAAGCTGTTCGGGAAGAACGTCCTGGTCGTCGCGAGAAAACCCTGAGCCGGAAACGCTCAGCGCGGCGGATTGCCCGTCCATTCGGGCTCGTCCGGCGGCTTGGGGCCGCCCCGCGTCTTGCGCCACAGCACGACGGCCGCCACCACGACGACCACGGCGAGAATCACGAGAATCTCCATATCCGCCGCCTACCCGGTGAATCCGTCCTCAACCAGCAACGGCGAACCACGTTTGAGCCGTCACCCAGCGGGAACCACCCTGATGTGGTGCTCGACCGGCCCGTTGTACGAGGCGCCGAACGGTCCGGGGGAGCAATGTTTTTCGGTCACGGTGTCGACACCGGTGCACCCGCGGGGTCGGGCCGACGCTCCACCGCGATGCCAACGACGTCATCGCACGGAGTCCTCGTCGGCCGCCCCCGCGGGACACGCCAGAAAACAGCAGCGGCCTCAGCGCTCCAGGAATTGTCCGGCCGCGGTCTGAGCGCTGATGGCCGTGCCCATCCACCGCCGCAGGTAACGGCGTAGCTCGTCGTCGGTGCGCGGCGGGTCGCCGGGCGACAAGAAGAACGACTGCATGGTCCGCAGAACGTATTCGACCAGTTCCCGCAGCGCCTGCTCGTCGTAGCCGTGCGCGGCCCAGTCCACGTCGAACCGCCGGATCATGGTCATTCCGAAGGCCTGTGCCTCCTCGGAGGTGAGGCTGTCCGGGCGGACGTTGGAGTAGGAACTCGACAACAGGATGCCCAGGTGCGGTGTGCGGCGCACCTCGGCCAGCGTGTAGACCACCGCCTCGACCATCGCCTCCACCGGATCACCGAGCCCGCGCACCTGCGCCGCGAGCCGGTCGAGGAAACCCTCCACCGACGCCATCGCGGCGGCGGTCATCAGCGCGTCGGCGCTCGGGAAGTACCGGTAGACCGTCTGCCGGATGACACCGAGCGATTCCGCCACATCGGCGATGCTGATCTCCGCCCCGGTGCGCCCGATCAATTCGACTGCCGCCGCGACGATCCGGCGCGTCGCCTCCGCATCGTCCCCCGGCGGACTACCGCCCCATCCCCGTCTGCGCGCCACCCGGTGGACGCTAGCACAAGCCCTGGTCACGGCCGATTCCGTCAAAGTAATCATACAGACGAACGTTCAGTCGTATGATTACCTCACCCAACCGAGTGGCGGCCGGACCGGCGCACGCCCGAACAACGAGGTACTCACCGTGACCGAACTTCACGTCCGCAAGATGGATTTCGCGTTCGCCGACTACGACGTGCCGTTTCTGTGGAACCCGCAGAATCCGGCGTTCTCCTCGATGGCCAACGCCGTCTCGTTCCTGGCGATCGGCTTCGAGAAGATGATCGTGCAGCTCATCAACCAGGCGAAACCGCAGATCACCGACCCAGAGGTGGCCGAGGAGGCCGACGCGTTCATGCGCCAGGAGGGTCAGCACTCCACCGCTCACCGCCAGCATGTGAAGGGCCTGATCCGTCGCTACCCCGGGCTACAGCAGACCCTCGACGCGGTGATCCGCGAGTTCGACGAACTCACCGCGTCCACCCCGGTCAAGTACCGCCTGGCCTACACCGCCGACCTCGAGGCCACCTTCACCCCGGTGTTCAAGCTGATGCTCGACAACGACTCCACGTTGTTCGCCCCCGGCGACGACCGGGTGGCCTCGCTGTTCATCTGGCATTTCGTCGAGGAGGTCGAACACCGCAGTTCGGCGCTGATCATCTTCAACTCGGTGGTGAACAGCGAGCTGTACCGGATGCGGGTGGCGCCGTCGGTGTTCCGGCACGTGCTGCGGGTGATCCGGGTGGCCTGCGCGGGCTTCAACGAGCATGTGCCACTGAAAGACCGGCAGGTCGACGCGCTGTCGATGTTCGCGAGCTACCGCAATCAGCAGACCCTGCGCCGGCTGCTGCCCGGCCTGCGCCCCGCCGACAACGGCACGATGCCGCGCGCCTTCGACGATCTCGGCCTGAAGGAACAGCTCGTCGCCCTTGGCGGGATCATCCGCAGCCAGACGCCGGGGCACAACCCCGCGCACGAGAAACTGCCCGACCTGGCCGGTGAGTGGTTCCGCCGCTACGACGAGGGCTACGACGTCACCCGCTGGTACACCGCCGATTCCGTGAGCTCCTAGAAGGGCCGACCCATGGCCGAACACTGTTCCCCCACCTTCGCCGACCTCGCGGTCCAACTCGGCTTCTCCTGTGCGGAGGCCGGTGGACTCGTCGAGTTCCGCAGCCCGTTCGGGCTGGAGAACTGGACCCTGCCCGTTCTCGAGCTGACCATCGTGCTCGGTGCGGTGCTGGCGCTCTGGTTCGCGATCGTCCGCCTGCGCCGCCACGGCGACCCGACCAACCTCGTCCTCTGGTTCGGCGCGACGGCGTACCTGTTCATCATCGAGCCGCCGCTGTACTTCCCCGCCGCGTTCGGTATCGAGGACCACGTCGACACGATGTTCGCGCACAACGTGTTCACCGTCGACTTCCTGTGGGGCCGCCTGCCGATCTACATCATCGCGATCTATCCGCTGATGGCGACGATGGCCTTCGGCCTGGTGCGCATGCTCGGCATCTTCCGCCGTTTCGGGGTGCTGATCGGCGCCACCTGTGTCGGCTTCGTGCACCACGCCTTCTACGAGATCTTCGACCACCTCGGACCGCAACTGCGCTGGTGGGAGTGGTCGGTGGACAATCCGATCAACCAGCCGATGTTCGATTCGGTGCCGATGGGCAGTGTGGTGGTGTTCGCCGCGCTGTGGCCGATGTCGCTGGCGTTCTGCGTGCAGTACTTCGTCGGACGGCAAGTCGACGCGGGCAAGCGGTTCACGGGCGTCGAATTGACCTGGCGCACTGTGGTCATCGGCTTGCTCGCCTCGGTGGGCACCTTCCTGCTGCCGCTTCCGGCGACCGTGCTCGGCATGAGCAGCACCACGGTGCGCGGGGTGGTGTACGCGCTGGAACTCGCGGTGCTGATGGTGGTCGCCTCGATCGTCATGTTCCGCCAGTGGTCGGACCTGCGCCGGGGCACCACCCCCGACCCCGGCTACACCGACCCCTTCATCCAGCGTTTCGCGACCTTCTACCTGCTGGTCTTCGCCGGTCTCTGGCTCGCCGCCCTGCCCGACTTCTTCGCGGCGACCGACGGCGAGACCGGCAACGGCGACCCCATCGGCAACCTCTGGTACACCGCCGCCTGCTTCGTCGTCGCCGTATTGTCGATCGCGGCGACCTACACGCTGCCGGCCGGCCGATCGGCCGACCCCGACACCTCGGCGCCGACGGCCTCGGAGGTGCGCAGCTGACCGACGCGACGACGTGCGGCACGCCTCAGATGAGCGGTTTCTGCTTGCGGATGCGGCGCCGCACGTCACGCATCATCGAGTGGGTACCGGCGAACCGGATGAATTTCGGGATGAACCGGTTGACGAAACCGACGAACAGGAAGAGGTTCTCGAACCTGCGCTGGTCGGATTCGCTCCATTCGATGCCCATCTGCTCGCGGAAGTGCGGCGGCAGGAATCCCGAGGTCAGAAACTCCAGGAGGCCGCCGAACAGCAGCCGCAGCGACCAGTGGATCATCCGCAGGTGCACGAGATCGTCGATGTAGGCACGGAATTCGTCGTCGCAGACCACCTGCTCGCACGCCCGGAGCCAGTACTCGTCGAAGGCGGCGCGGGTCTTGGGCCACATGTCGGGGTGCACCTGCAGGGTCGTGCCGAAGGTATCGGCGCCCTGATAGAACGCTTCCAGCTCTTCCTCGGTCATCTTGCCGCACAGCAACTGGTGGGTGTCCTCGAAGCCGATGTAGATGGCGGCGGCGACGTACAGCTGCAGATTGCGGTCGAAGGCGTTGTACTTCACCTTGGATTCGGGACGGGACCTCACCTGTCGATGCGCGACGTTCACCGCCTCGCGCATCGCCTTCTTGTCCTCGTCGGTGCCGAGGATGGCCACCGCGAGGTAGGCGGAGGTGGTGCGCAGCCGCTTCCACGGGTGCACCATGAGGGCTCCGGATTCGACCTGGCTTTCCATGACGCCTGCGGCCACGCCCTGATGGGCGAACTGCATCGCCACGTTCGCGGCCGCACCGGCGAACATCCAGAAGTCCAGGGCGTCGGCCAGCCGCGCGGGCCGCTTGCGCGGTGATCGGTAGGTGTCGGGGATGTGGATGCGTACCCGATCGAGGGTCAGCTCGCGGGGAACCGGCGCGAGTCCCGATCCCGCGGCCGGTCCGGCCGTGGGCCGCCAGTGCCCGCCCGGACCCTCCTCGACATATCCCTCGCTGTTCGGGTCCGAGTAGTCGGGATCGCCGGGCTTCGTTGCCGTGGTCATCGTCATCCTTTCCCAGAGGCGTCTCGCCCCGGAATCTCGCGAGCGCGGGTCACCGCCGAGCACGCCTCGACGTCGAGCTTATGTTACTGCTAATTCTCACGCTGTCGGGTCAGTTCTAGTCGAAATAGACCGGACTCTCATTGATTCACGATGGACACCCTCGCAATTTCGACGAATAAGTTACCCATGATTCTCTCTACTGCTAGGCTGGCTTCCATTCCGCCTAGCCGGCGGCAATTCCTTGCCGACGACCGACCCTCGGAGGTATCCGTGCCGTCCGTCTCCTTCGCACCGACCGAGGTCGTCCGCGCTGTTGCCGACTCCCTGGCCGCCGCCGCTGTCCTACACCGACGCGGCGCGATCGAACTCCGGCACCCGATCGAGCTCTTACGGACGGCCCGTGACGCCGCCGCTCTCGGCCCGGCCGTGACCACGCTGGCGCACGCCACCCGCGTCGCGAGTTCGGCCACCGCACTGATCGACGACCGCGGACCGATCAGCTTCGAACAGCTCGATCACGCCTCCAACCGCCTCGCCAACGGTCTGGCCGCGCAAGGGGTCACGGCCGAGACGGTGGTCGGCGCGTTGTGCCGCGACCACCGTGGTTTCATCCTGTCGCTGCTGGCAGCGGGCAAGCTCGGCGCACGCATCGTCCTGCTCAACACCGGCATGGCAGGCCCGCAACTGCGCACGGTCGTGGAGCGCGAGCGGATCAAGATGCTGCTCGTCGACGCCGAGTTCGCCTACCTGTTCGACGATCTCGCGCGCGAGGTCCCGATCATTCTCACGCGCGCAGGCGATACCGACCGGCCGGGGCGGTCGACGATCCACGCCGTCGCCGCGTGGCACTCCGGCGTTCCACTACCAGCGCCCGCTTCGCCCGGCGGCATCGTCGTACTCACCAGCGGCACGACCGGAACACCGAAAGGTGCTCCGCGCGGCAAGGTTTCGCCGTTGCAGTCGGCGCAGTTCCTGGATCGCATCCCGCTCCCCAAGACGAGCACCATCGTCCTCGCCGCGCCGTTGTTCCACGGCACCGGCCTGTCGCAGTTGATCCTGGGCTGGGCGCTCGGCAACACGGTGGTGCTGCTGCCGGACCGGTTCGATCCCCGCAACACCCTGGCCGCCGTCGCCCGCCACCGCGCGAGCGCGCTCGTCCTGGTTCCGACCATGCTGCAGCGCATCGTCGATCTGGGCGAGCAGGTGCTGGCCCAATACGACACCTCCGCGTTGACGGTGATCTTCTCGGCAGGCTCGGCACTGGCACCGGACCTGAGCCGGCGCACCGCGCGGCATTTCGGCGAGGTGCTCTACAACCTCTACGCCTCCACCGAGGTCGCCGTGGCCGCCGTCGCGACACCGCAGGATCTGCGCGAGGCGCCGGGCACGGTCGGGCGCCCGCCCGTGGGCTGCCGGGTCGCGATCTACGACGAGCAGCGTCGCCGGATCACCACGCCGGGCGTGGTCGGGACCGTCTTCGTCACCAGCGGCCTCAGCTTCAGCGGCTACACCGACGGCACCGGCAAGGAGATGATCGACGGGATGTGCTCGAGCGGCGATCTCGGCCATTTCGACGCCGAGGGCAGGTTGTTCATCGACGGGCGTGACGACGACATGATCGTCTCCGGCGGGGAGAACGTCTACCCACTCGAGGTCGAGAACCTGCTCGTCGACCGGCCCGACATCCTCGAGGCGGCCGTCGTCGGCGTCGCCGACCGCGATTTCGGGCAGAGCCTGCGCGCCTATGTGGTGCGCGCCCCGGGCGCCTCGTGTACCGAGCGCGAGGTGAAGGAGTACGTGCGCACCACCCTCGCGCGACACAAAGTTCCCCGCGAGGTGCGGTTCGTCGACGCCCTGCCGCGCAACGCCACCGGCAAAGTCCTGCGCCACCGACTGGAAGCCGTGGACACACCATGACAGTCCGAGAACCACAGACGGCACCACCGCTCAGGCCGGTTGCAGCACTCGGCCGTACCCGCGTCGCCGCAGGTGGTGGCACCGAGGCGATCGAGGAGGATCCGACGATGCCGCTGGACCTGGCCGACCAGCCACCGCGGTGTGCGCAGCCCGATGTCGGCGTCATGACCGGACGGGTCGTCAGCTACTTCGTCCGCGACCTCGCCAGGCGCCGTGCGCTGCTCGGTGACGCGATCTCGGACGAGCTCACCACGTCCACCGGCATGTGCGCGCGGATCGGCCGGAGCATCGTCGACGACGAGGATGTCGCGGGCGAACTCGACTGGCTCACGACCGCCGCGGCTGTCTGGGCCAGGGAAGGGTTGTCGATCGAGGACATCCTCCGTGCCTTCCACGAGGCGCTGTGGGCGAGCGTGGACACGGTGTTCTCCCCCCGCAACGGCTATGGCGACGACACGCTCGCCGCGGGACTGCGCGCATCAGTGCGACTCTCGAATCTCCTGTCCACCACGATGATCAGCGCGTATCTGCGCGAATACCGCGTGGTCGCGGGCGAACACCACACCGCGATGCGGACCGTGACCTCGGCGCTGCTCGCCGGCCGCGCGACGACCACGATGGCCCGGGAGTCGGGCGTGCACATCGCGGACGCGTATCGGGTGCTCGCAGTGTCGATTCCCCGCAGGTCACCGAAGCAGTGGCAGACCGGCGATACGGCACGGCGACGACTCCACCGTGTCCACAAAGCACTGGAACGGCACATCGATACCGCCCTCGCGATGCTGTCATCCGACGGCGGCACCATCCTGATCCCCGGTGACGACACCGATGATGTCCGATTCGACAGCCTCGTCGACACACTCTCGACCGCTGCCCGCGCCGAGATCACCGTGGCCGTGGTCGTCAGCGGCACCGCCGACATTCCCGACGCGGCACAGCTCGCACACGAACTTCTCGACATCGCGGGCCGACTCGGCTACCCACCCGCACTCTACCGATTCGAAGACCTCGCGCTGGAATACCAGCTCACCCGGCCCGGACCGGGCCTGGCCGGACTCGGCGAATTGCTCGCGCCGCTGGACGATCATCCCGCATTGGCCAAGACCGTCCGGGTGCTCGTCGCCAACAACATGAATCGCCAGCGCACCGCGCGGCAGCTGCATGTGCACACCAACACCGTCATCTACCGGCTCGGCCGGATCGCGGCCTTGACCGGGATCGATGCGACCGGCGCCACCGGACTCTGGCAACTGAAGTCGGCCATGGTGGCCCGCGCGTTCCACGCCGAAAAACGGTGGTGAACCACATGCGAATCGCCGTGCTGTGTTACCCGGGCATGACCGCACTGGACGCGATAGGCCCGTACGAGGTCCTCCGGTTCATGCCGGCAACGAGCATCCGATTCGTCTGGCATGACGTCGGTCCGATCGTCACCGACAGCGGCAGCCTCCCGCTGGTCGGCAGCATATGCGGCACCGAGCGCGCCCGGATCCTTCAGCTGGACATCGAGTACGACCCCGCACCGCCCTTCGACATGCCACGGCCGACCGAAACTTCGGCGTCGATCCGTCGCGCGGCCCTCGCCGATCAAGTTCGGCTCGGTCTGAGCTCCGGAATGGCACCCAGAATCGCCAGGTCGGTGCCGTTGCTGTCGTGGCGCAGGGCGATGCGGAGGGTACGGCGCGGCACCACCGCGAAGCCCGAGCCCGCGGTGCACGACCTCTCACGGAGCACATCCGAGTCACCCCTGCAGGTTCTGCATCCGCCGATCGCGGCCGGCCTCGTCGATCATGTGTCCTACCGGCTGTGGTGGCACAAGCAACGTTCCGTCTCACAGATGATCCGGCTGGCCTACACCGGCGCGGATGCCCGCTTCGTGATCCGCGCCGCGCACGAGCACGTCAAAGGTCGTGACAACCTCGGGCGCCGATACCACGCGTTGCATCCCGAGGTCTTCCACTTCCAGCACGCCACCTACGTGGAGACTCTGTTCACCGCCGTCGACATGTTCATCCGCCCGATGTCGGCCGACGAGCACGAGCGGCTCTACGCCGAATGCTGCGAGGCGCGGGCACATCTGGCGCCTCGCGCGGTTCGCTGTCTGCCGGTCGCTCGATAACAGTACGGATTCGTGGCAGGCCGCTCACACCAACGGCAGGCCGCGCGCCCGTCGGCGGCGCATGTCGTGCAGGTATGTCTCGAAGGGGTACAGCCGCCAGGACTCGGGGACCACCGACAGCACGCGGCCGATCGCCCGCATCGTGATCTCGAAGGCGCGCTGCTTGCGGCCACTCCACGACAACCCGAGTTCATCGCGAAAGTGTTGTGGCAGAAAGCCGGTGGTGAAAAACCTGTTCACCCGGCGGAACAGGAGTCGCTCCCACGGCCGGTAGGGGCCCATGTCGACCACCTGGCTCACGAGGTATTCCCGTACCTCGTCGTCCAAGGAGAGGCCGGGGAGCATGGACTCCCAATAGTCGGCGAAGGCGGCACGATCCGCGGGCCAGAGTTCCGGTGGCACCTGCAGGGTTGTCCCGAATCGCGCTGATTCCGAGTACAACTCGTCCGCCGACTCCTCGTCCGGCGCACCGAACAGAAAGGTCAGCGAATCGAGGGTGCCACGGTAGAGGCAGGCCGCGACCCACAGTTGCAGCCGCGGATCGAAGGCGTTGTAGCGCACCGGGCTGTCGGGCCGCGATCGCACCTGCCGGTGCGCGGTGTTCACGGCCGCGCGGAAGGCGACCCGATCTTCCTCGGTGCCGAGCATCGCGACCGCCAGGTACGTCAACGTGGTTCGCCCCCGCTTCCGTGGACGCAGATCGAAACGTCCACTGGTCACGGTGCTTTCCACGACCCCGCGACCGACCGGCGCCCAGCTCAGTTGCATGATCACATTCGCTGGGCCGCCGAGAAGCGCCGCCGGACCCGCCATGTAGCGCCGCCGGTCGCCCGACGGTTCCGATGTTCGTACCGCTGCGGTCCGACGACGCATGGCTACTCCAGGGTTTGGTTGATCACGGGATCGAAGCGCGAGCGCGTCAGAGCCGTTCGATGATGGTGGCGTTGGCCAGACCACCGGCTTCGCACATGGTCTGCAGCCCGTACCGGCCGCCGGTCTGCTCGAGGTGGTTGACCATGGTGGCGAGCAGGCGGGTGCCGGAGGCGCCGAGCGGGTGGCCGAGCGCGATGGCGCCGCCGCGCGGGTTCACCCGTTCCGGGTCGGCGCCGAGTTCGTGCTGCCACACCAGCGGAACCGGCGCGAATGCCTCGTTCACCTCGAAGGTGTCGATGTCGTCGACGGTCAGCGACACGCGCTCGAGTGCCTTGCGGGTCGCCGGGACGACGGCGGTGAGCATCAGGGTCGGGTCGTCGCCGGCCACCGCGAACGAGTGGAAGCGGGCGCGCGGGGTGAGGCCGAGCTTCGATGCCATCGCCTCGCTCATGATGAGCGCGGCCGAGGCGCCGTCGGTGAGCGGCGAGGAATTGCCCGCTGTCACCGACCAGTCGATCTCCGGGAAACGCTGTGCCATAGCCTGATCGGTGAAGGCGGGGCGCAGGGCGGCCAGCCCTTCCACGGTGGTGCCGGCCCGGATGGTCTCGTCGGCGGTGAGTTCGCCCGCGGACACCAGTTCGGCGTCGAACCCGCCCGCCTGCGCGGTGGCGGCCGCGAGGCGGTGTGAGCGGGCGGCGAATTCGTCGAGGGTGGCCCGGTCCAGTTTCCACCGCGCGGCGAGGATTTCGGCCGCGATACCCTGGCCGATCAGCCCGTCGGGGTAGCGCGCGGCAAGCGGACCGCGCAGGGAGTCCTTGCCCTGGGTGTTGGAGAACATCGGCGCCCGGCTCATCGACTCGACGCCACAGGCGATGGCGATGTCGTAGGCGCCGGCGAGCACTCCCTGGGCCGCGAAATGCACGGCCTGCTGGCTGGATCCGCACTGCCGGTCGACCGTGGTGGCCGGCACGGATTCGGGGAATCCGGCGGCGAGTACCGCCGTGCGGGAGATGTTGTTGGCCTGTTCACCGCTCTGCGTCACGCAACCGCCGATCACATCGTCCACCAGGGCGGGGTCGATGCCGGTGCGGGCGACGAGCTCGGCGAGCACACCCGCGAGCAGGGTGGCCGGGTGCACCGACGAGAGCCCACCGCCCTGTTTGCCCCGCCCCGAGGGGGTGCGAACCACATCGACGATCACTGCGGACATTGCGTTCCTCCTGCACAGCCACCCCAGCGGCGACATCACCGATAAGTTACTAGCCATTCTCGCTGACGACAACCAGGCGAGCTCCTGGTCGACTACCTATAGGCAATCGGCGATTCTTGCGCTATGTTACCCGTAATTCTCGTCACAGAGCGAGGAATGCATAGTAACTTAATCGGTGCAGTCGCCGTAGGTGAGCACCGTAATCCCCACGCTATCCGACGATCCAGGGGAAGATCCCGAATAGCCGATTCCTTTCTCCCCACCGAACACCAAGCAACATCACTCGACCGTCAGCGACGTCGGCCGCCCGCCGGCCCCCGCTGATCCACGGTCCTGCAGGAAGGAACAGCGGCACGCCATGTTGCGACGGCTGGACAGATTTCTCAGCTACGAGATGAAGGTGTCCGAATTTCTCGGCACCCTGATCATTCTCGGGATCCCCTACGGTCTCGTCGGGGTGATCTGGACCCTCACCCACACGAGCCACCTGCGCGATCTCCACGGCGCGGACCTGGTGATCTCGTTCCTCGGGTCGATCGTGTGCTGGCCGGTGCTCACCTTCGCGAATGTGACGATGACCTGATGATGGCGCTGGTCTGGGTCATCGATCTGGTGGTGACCGTCGTCAAGATCCTCGGCGGACGTACCGAGGTGAATCCGGTGCTCCGATTCGGTATGTGGATCGCCGTTCTGTGCGCGTTCGGGCTCGGCCTCGCCGCCCTCGCCGGACTCGTCGTCCTGCTCGACCACTGGCTCAGCACGAGGATCGGTGCCGCATGACGTCACAACCGGCCACCGAACCGTCCGAGGTCGGACGGATCATCGACAGCGCCACCGGGCTCTGGCGACGACATCCCCAGCGATCGGTCGAGACCCTCGGCAGGCAGGTCCTGCTCGGCAGGTCCGCGATCGTGCAACTGTTCCTCTCACTGGTGCGGCGACGATTTCCGTTCCAGGAGTTCGTGAAACAGTGCGCCTTCATGGCCAATGTCTCGGCCCTGCCGACCGTCTTCGTCGCCATCCCGGTCGCGGTGGTCGTCTCGATCCAGGTGGGCGCGCTGGTCAACCAGGTCGGTGCGACCACCTTCATCGGCGCGGTCGCCGGCCTCGGCATCATCCGTCAGGGCGCACCGCTGGTGACTTCGCTGATGATCGCGGGGGCGGTCGGTTCGGCGATCTGCGCCGACCTCGGCTCGCGCACGATCCGCGAGGAGATCGACGCGATGAAGGTGATGGGCGTCGACCCGGTGCGCAGGCTCGTCGCACCCCGCCTGGTGGCCGCGGTGGTGGTGAGCATGCTGCTGTGCGGGTTCATCGTCTTCGTCGGCTTCGCCACCGCGTACCTGTTCAATGTGTATGCCCAGCACGGCACACCGGGTTCGTTCATCAGTTCGTTCGCCTCGTTCGCGGTGGCCAACGACCTGCTGGTCGCGCTGTTCAAGGCGGCGATCTTCGGTGCGCTCACCGCGATCATCGCCTGCGATATCGGCCTGCACACCAAGGGCGGCCCCGGCGGGGTCGCGAACTCGGTGAACTCGGCGGTGGTCACCTCGGCGCTGATGCTGTTCGCGACGAACATCATCGTCACCCAGCTCTACAACGCCCTCTTCCCGGCGAAGGTGGTGTGACGTGGCCGCCGAATACATCCCACCCGCGATGCGCCCGGTGCAGGCGCTGGCCGCCACGGCCAAGGTGCCGGTCCAGGCCAATCAGCGGCTCGGTCATCAGGCCATCGTGTTCTTCCAGGCGCTGCTGGCGATCCCGTTCACGCTGCGCCACTACCGCAAGGAAGTCGCCCGCCTCGTCGCCGATGTCGGCTGGGGCAACGGATCGCTGATCGTCGGTGGCGGCACGGTCGGCGTGGTGATCGTGCTGTGCGCGTTCGGCGGCATCACCGTCGGCATGGAGTCCTACTCGGCGCTGAACCTGCTCACCATGGGCCCGCTCACCGGCGCCATCTCCGGCTTCGCGACCACCAGGGAGATCGCGCCGATCCTCGGCACGCTCGCCTTCGCCATCCAGTCGGGGTGCCGGTTCACCGCCCAGCTCGGTTCGATGCGGATCTCCGAGGAGATCGACGCACTCGAGTCCATCGCCATCCGGCCGTTGCCGTACCTGGTGACCACCCGGATGCTCGCGGCGACCATCACCATCGTCCCGCTCTACACCGTCGGTCTCGCGGTGGCCTATGTGGCGACCAAGCTGTCGGTGCTGTTCCTGGGCGGCACGACCGCGGGCACCTACGACCACTACTTCTACCAATTCCTGCTCGGCCCCGATGTGTTCTTCTCACTGCTCAAAGTGGTGGTCTTCGTGCTGATCGCCGCCTTCATCCAGTGCTACTACGGCTTCGTCGCCACCGGTGGGCCAGAAGGCGTCGGAGTGGCGGCCGGACGGGCGATCAAGATGGTCATCGTCGTCATGGTCTTCACGAATCTTTTTCTCACGCTAGCGATCTGGGGCATCGACCCCGGATTCCGGATCTCGGGATAGGTCGATCGGATGATTCTCGATCTCAGCGGCCGCGGCCCCAAACCCCTGCAGCTCACCGCGGCGGGCCTGGCGATGATCACCGCGTTCGCGGTCGCGCTGTATCTGCTCGCCCTGCGCTACAACGGCGAGTTCGAGGAAACGGTGACCGTCGGCGCCGACCTCACCAGCACCGGCGACGGCTTACCGCAGCGCGCGGATGTGAAGTTCCGCGGCATGATCGTCGGCGTCGTCGGCTCGGTGGAGATGGTCGCGGCGGGCGAACGCCAGCGAGCCACCCTCGAGCTGAAACCCGGCCTGGCCGAGACGATTCCGAATACCGTCACCGCCCGTGTGGTGCCCGACAACATCTTCGGTGTCTCGTCCATCCAGCTGGTCGACAACGGCGCCGCCACCTCGGGTCTGCGCGCGGGTGCGGTGATCGCCGAGGACACCAGCGAGGCGACCATCCAGCTGCAGACCACGCTCAACACCCTGCGCGACGTGCTCACCACCATCCAGCCGGAGAAGCTCGGCCGGGTGCTCGCCACCTTGTCGGCGGCGCTCGACCCGGCCGGTCGCGCGCCGGGCTCGACGATCGAGCGCCTCGATCAGTGGCTCACGACCGTGCACCGGATTCCCGAGATCGGTGACCTGCTCGGCGATCTCGGGCGTGCGTCGACGGCGCTGAGCCAGTCGGCGCCGGAGCTGGTCGGTGTGCTCGCCGACTCGGTGAACTCCGCCCGCACCCTCAACGAACACCGAACCGACCTGATCGAACTGCTCATGCAGGGAAACAGTGCCGTGGAATCGGTGAACGTGCTGTTCGGTGCGAACCCGAACGCGGGCAAGGAGCTGGTCGCGGGGCTGGACGACCTGCTCGGCGGCATCGCCCGCGATCCCGGCGCACTGCAGACGACGGCGGCCAATCTCAATACGTCGCTGCGCAATTTGCAGCAGGTCTTCAACTTCGGCTCGCGCAGGCAGATGACCTGGCGGATGGATGTGACGTTCACGCCCTTCCAGCAGTACACCGCCGCCGACTGCCCCCGCTACGGCGAGATGACCGGTCCCCGCTGCGGCGGACCGACCGTCCCGGAAGTCGCACCGCCGCAGGAGTATCCGCCCGGCATGCTGCCGAACCGGCTCGAGGCCGCGGGGCCCGCACCGGTGATGCCCGCAGTGCCGCAGCTGCCCGCGCTCCCGAGCATCACCGTTCCGGCGATCCCCGGCCTGCCCCCGATCCCGGGGCTGCCCGCCATCCCGGGGATCACGGCACCGGCCGCGGCGGTCGAACCCACACCCGCCACCACCCCGGCCGCACAGCGGCTCACCGGCATCGAGGCCATATCGGCGCTGGTCGGCGGGAGGCCGACGTTCAGCCAGCTGCTGTTGCTGAGCTCGATCCTCGGCGACACCCCCCTCGTTCCCGACACAGAAGACGGTGTCCGACAGTGAAATCCACCAAAGCACTCATCGGGTTCAGCCTCTTCGCTGTCCTGGCGACCGTGCTCACCTACACGATCTGGTCGACCCTGCAACGCAGTGTGCCGGGAAATACCAGCAGCTATTCGGCGGTGTTCACCGATGTGCTCGGCCTGCGGGTCGGCGACGACGTCCGGATGGCCGGCGTACGCGTCGGGCGGATCGACAAGATCGATTTCGCCGACAACTACACCGCCCGGGTCGATTTCCGGATCGAAGAACGCCAGCGCCTGACCGATACGACCAAGGCGCTGGTGCGGTACCAGAATCTCATCGGTCAGCGCTATCTCGCGCTGGCACCGGGCACCGACGGCGGCACCGTCGTCGCACCGGGCTCGGAGATTCCGCTCGAGCGGACCGAACCGTCGTTCGACGTGTCCGCGCTGCTGTCGGGCTTCGAGCCGCTGTTCAGCGTGCTGCAGCCCGACCAGATCAACTCGCTGTCGGAAACGCTCATCCAGGCGCTGCAGGGCAACGAGGTGTCGCTGTCGGCGCTCATCACCCAGGCCGCGCAGCTGGCCGCCACCTTCGGGGAACGCGATCAGATCCTCGGTGACGTGCTGAGCAATCTCAGTTCCGTGATGGCGGGGCTGGCCAATCGCAGCGGCGAACTGGAAACCCTGATCACCCAGACCCGCAGCCTGATGGACGGGCTCTACGCCGAAGGAGAATCGTTGAAGAGTTCGGTCGAACGGGTGGCCGGTGCGACGAACTCGCTGGTCACGATTATCGAACAGGTCAAGCCCGGTGTATCGGACGCCCAGCGCAACGCGACGACGGGGGTGGCGATGCTGCTGGCCAACGGTGCCGCCCTCGATCGCGGCGCGGTGCAATTGCCCGACTTCCTCAACGGTGTGGCCCGCTTCACCCAGTACGGTACCTACGGCAATGCCTACCTGTGCCGCCTCGATGTGTCGCTGTGGGGAGTGCTGCTGCCGGAGGGCCTGTTCTCGCAGGTCGGCGGCAACGCGCAGTCGGGGGTGTGCCGATGAACCGGCCCCGCGTCCCGCAGTTCTTGCGGCACAACCGGAATCTGCGCCTCGGTCTGATCGCGGCCGCCTCGGTGCTCGTGCTGCTCGGTGGTTCGAATCTGCTCGCCCGGATCCAGCTGGGTGACAAGACGATTCACGCCGAATTCGCGCAGGCCGCCGGGTTGCGGCCCGGCGCGACCGTCGACATCTCGGGCATCGAGGTCGGTGAGGTGCAGTCGGTGGAACTCGTGAACGACCGGGTCGACGTGGCGCTGCGCATCCGTCGTGACATCCGCCTCGGCGCCGACGCGCACGCGGCGATCGAGATGTCGACCATCCTCGGCAGGCTGCACATCGACCTGCGCCCCGGCGACGGAAAAGGGCTGCCGGACAACCGGATCGAGCTCGAGAACACCACCGTTCCCTACAACCTGAGCAAGGTGATCCAGGACCCGAAGTACTCGTCGTCGTTCGAGCGGATCGAACGCATCGACCCGAACAAGCTGCGCACCGCGCTCGATGTGTTCAGCAGCCAGCTGGGCGACTCCCCCGCCATGGCGGTGCAGGCCCTCGACAGTATCGGCGCGCTGGCCCAGGTCATCAACAGCAGGCGCGACGAGGTCGACACCCTGCTGAAGAGCCTGGATCAGGTCTCGCAACTGGTGTCGGACAACCGCAACAGCGTGCTCGTCCTGATCACCAGGGGCGAGGCGATCGGCGCTGCCGTGCAGAAACGCCAGACCCTGCTCACCCAATTGCTCGACAACGTCGCGCAGATGTCGCGGCTGCTGCAGGAGATGGGCGTCGAGAACAACGGCGAGCTCGCACCGCTGATCACGAATCTCAACACCATGGCGGACGGCCTGACCAAGAACAAGGAGAACCTGGACCGGCTCTACGAGATCGCCCCGGTGACGTTGCGGCAGTTCAACAATCTGCTCGGCAACGGCCCCTACGGCGAGATCTGGGCACCGTGGATCTTCCCGGACAACTGGCTGTGCTTCGCGCAGGCCGTACAGGGGTGCAACTGATGAGGACGACACGTTCGAGCAGACTGGCCGCGCTGTGCCTGGCTCTGGCCGTGACCACCGGCTGTTCGCTGGTGCCCGACAGCGTATCCGGGTTCGCCGACCGAGCGCTCGGTGAGCAGAAGACCATCAGCGCCGACTTCGAGAACGTCTCCGGGCTGTACCCGGGCAACGAGGTCGCGGTGCTCGGGGTCCCGGTCGGTGTCGTCGATTCGGTGACACCACGCGGCAGCTATGTCGAGGTGGTGATGAAGGTCGATCGCGATGTGCGCATTCCCGCCGACGCCATGGCGGCCCTGATCTCGCCGCAGCTGATCACCAACCGGCACGTCGAACTGGCGCCCGCCTACACCGGGTCTGGCCCCGAGCTCGCCGACGGCGCCCATCTTCCGCTCGGAAAGACACGGACCCCGGTCGAATTGGACCGCATCCTGGCCAACTTCGATCAGCTCGGTGAGGCGCTGAAGGGCGACAGCCAGAGCGGGCCGATGGCGAGCCGGGTGCTGTTCCCGCTGCTCGACGGCAACGGCGACCGGCTGCGCGCCACGCTCGACGAACTGTCGGCGGCGTTCGAGCTGACCCTGGCCAACAAGGACCAGATCGCCAATGCCGTGGTCCGGCTCGGCGAGATCACCCAGATCATCGCCGACAACGACCAGACCGTGCGCGATTTCAGCGGGCGGATCACCGAGCTGGTCGCGCTGTTCGCCCAGCAGTCTCCCGGCTTGCAGGCGGTGCTGAAGCAACTCGACGACTTCATCACCAACACGTCCTCGGTGGTCGGCCAGAACGAGACCCAGCTCGCGGGCGCGCTCACCAAGTTCGTCGACATCGCCGCCCAGATGCGGGCCAACGCCCGCAATCTCACCGAGATCATCGACGTGGGCCCGCTGATGTTCCAGAACTTCGACAACGCGATCAGCCGGGAACATCGAGCCCTTCGCCTGCACGGCCTGCTCGACAAGATCGTGCTCGACAGCGAGATCCTCGCGACGTTCTGCGAGCGCGTGCAGATGCGTCTGGACGGGTGCCGCACCGGCAAGATCTCCGATATGGGCCCGGATTTCGGCTTGACCGCCGCTCTGTTGGGACTCACGAAATGACCACGCACGCAAAGACACTGCGCAGGACCGTCGCCGTCGCCCTGTGCGCGTCCGCCGTCGCGGCATCGAGCGCCGGCTGCTCGATGACCGTCGCCCAGTTGCCGATGCCCGAGCCCGGGATCGGGGGTCCCGGGTACACCGTGCACGCCACCTTCCGCGACGCGCTCAACCTGCCCGACCGGGCTCATGTGAAGATCGGCGGCACCGATATCGGTGTGGTGACCGGCATTTCGACCACCTCGTTCCTGGCGGATGTGGAAATGCTCATCCGCGAGGATATCCGGCTGCCGCAGGGCACCACCGTGGAGTTGCGGCAGGCGACGCCACTGGGCGATGTCTTCGTCGCCATGACCCTGCCGAGCGAAGCGAACGCCGGTCCGTCGCTGCGCGAGGGCGCGACCATCGGCACCGAGCACACCGCCTCGGCCGCCTCGGTCGAACAGCTCATGATGTCGGTCTCGATGCTCATCAACGGTGGCGGCATCAATCAGGCCGCCGAGATCACCTCCGAGCTGAACTCGATCTTCGCGGGCAAAGCACCTCAGCTGCAGCACCTGATCGGCGAGATGACCTCGGTCATCACCGCGCTCAACGAGCGCACCGGCGACCTCGACGCCACCCTGGGTGGGTTGCAGGTGCTCACGGGCGAATTGGCCAGGCGCAAGGCCGAGCTCGGTGCGGCGGCCGACAGTTTCCCCCAGTTGATCGGGCTGTTCGCCGAGAACAATCAGGCGATCGTCGATCTCATCAACCGGGTCGCGATCACCATGGACGCCCTCGGTGACTTCAGCGCCACCAACGGGCCGCAGTTCGTGAGCCTGTTCCAGAGCATCCAGAACCTGATGAACGGGTTCGTGGGAATGGGCGACGACCTCACCGGCGCCCTCGACGGCTTCAACCAGATCTATCCCTCGGTGATGGACAGCATGCGGGGGCCGAACCTGTCGGTCGGGGCGATCCTGTCCTACCTCGATGTCGGCGCGGTCACCGATCCCACCGGCAGCCGCTGGCCCGACGGCACCGATGTGCCCGCCTTCATCGGCAGCCTCGCCGAGGTGATCGCCAAGGTCACCGGCCGTCTCAACAGCACACCGCAGGAGGGTCCGCGATGAACTCACCCTTGTGGCAGTGGCTGGTGCGGCGCCGCGTCGCGGTCGCCAACGCCGGCCTCGTCGTGGTCCTGGTGCTCGGCACCCTGTACCTGGGCGGGGTGGTCCTGCGGATCGACCCGACCGATTCGCCCTACGAGGTGACCGTCGAACTGGCCACCTCGGGTGGGCTCACGGCGGGCAGTGATGTCACGTTCCGTGGGGTCCGGGTCGGCCGGGTCCAGGACGTACGGGTCTCCGGTGACGGCATCGCCGCCGTGGCCCAGATCGAGGAGGGCACCCGGATCCCGCGGGGTGGCCGGGTGGCGGTCGCCCGCCTGTCGGCGGCCGGTGAGCAGTACCTGGATTTCCGCCCGGAAACCGAGACCGGTCCCTATCTGGAGGACGGCGCCGTGATCGCCCGCGCCGACACCGCGGTGCCCGTGCAGGTGCAGTCGGTGCTGGCCAATATGACCGGCCTGGTGAGCGGGCTGAATCCCGAGCGGCTCAATGTCATCGTCGACGAGCTCGACAAAGCTCTCGCCGGTGGGCCGGACGGGTTGCGCAATATGATCTCCGGGCTCAGCCGTGCGATGGCCGGGCTCACCGACCTGCTCCCGCATACCGAGCACCTTCTGCGCAATCTCCAGGTCATCGCCTCGACCACCGCGCACGCCCAACCCGACCTCGGCACCATCACGCACGCGGGTAGCGCGCTGTTCCAGCAGTTCACCGCCGCCGACGCCGAGTTGCGGCACCTGCTCGAGGAGGGGCCGGGTCAGCTGGCCACGCTCGGCGGGTTCGTCTCGCGCACCCAGGACCCGATCACCGACCTGGTGACGAACTTCGTCGCGATCACCCGGGCGGCAAAACTTCGCCAGCCCGCGATCGAGCTGCTCTTCCCCACGCTGAGCCGCTTCGCCGAGGCGGTCGGCATCCCGGCCCACGACAATGCCTTCTTCACCCTGGTGGATCCGTGGCCGCGCCCGACCTGCGACTACGACACGGTCCCGATCGTGCCGACCACGCCGACCACCGACACCAGGGTGCGGCTCTACAACTACTGCGTCACCGACAACCCCGCGCTGCAGGTGCGCGGCTCGGCCAACGCGCCACGACCCCCGGGCCCCGACAACGGCGCGGGTCCGCCGCCCGGGGTGACCGGCGACGAACTGTCCCAGCCCGCGGTGCCCGCACCCCGATAAGGAGATGACCTCATGAGCACAGACGAAAAAGACACCGGCACAACCGAATCCGATACCCCCGCCGGGGAGACCGCGGCACCGACCGCCGCCGCACGGTGGACCGCCGAGCGCAGGTCCCTCGTCCTGCGGGGGGCGGCAGCACTCGTCGTCGGCGCCTCGGTGGCGAGTTCGGTGATCCTGTTCCTCGAGAACAAGGAGAGCAAGGACTTGCTCGCCGCCCAGCAGGGCGCCCGCGAAGCCGCCTGCCGCTACGCCCCGGTCCTTGCCGACTACGACAGCAAGAGCCTCGACGGCTATTTCCAGGCCGTCCTCGACGGTGCGACCGGCGACTGGAAGAAGCAGTTCGAAGCGACGAGCACCGAGCTGCGCGACGCCCTCACCCAGGGCCAGGTCACCTCGAAGGCCACCGACACCCAGTGCGCCCTGCGCACCGGTGACGAGGACTCCGCCGAGGCCATCGTGGTGATCGGCACGACCATCTCGAGCCTCGGCACCGAGCACAAGGCCAAGCCGGGCCAGCTGTCGATGGTGATGAGCCTGCACAACGACGGTGGCCGCTGGCTCGTCGAGAAGGTGAATTCCCCGCTGACAGCGACGCCCGCCCAGTGACGCCAGCGGCCGGTCCGACCGGGTACCGACAGGCGATAGCATGACAAGCGAGATGACGAGCAAGCAGATCGACGAACCCGCCGCCCCGGCACGGCAGATCCGCCGCAGGCCGAAGAACCGGCGTGCACAGATCGCGGCCGAGTCCGCGGCGGCCTTCGGCGCGCACGGCTACCACGGCGTGAGCATGGACGACATCGCCCGCCGGCTCGACATCAGTTCCGCCGCTCTCTATCGCCACTTCCCCAGCAAGTACGCGCTGTTCCGGGAGGAGTTGCTGCGGCTGTCGGGGCTGGCGCTCAGCGCGGTCGAACTGCCGCCGGAGGCCGAGGGCTGGTCGCCGAGGGAGCGTCTCGACCATGTCTTCGACGCGATCATCGCGGCCACGGTCACCAACCGGCCGACCGTGGCGCTGGCCCGCTGGGAGCGGCGCTATCTGGAGCCCGCCGACTTCACCGAGTTCACCGGGCAGTTCGTCACCGCGATCGCCGCACTACGTGGCCTGATCCGTGACGTGCGCCCCGAACTGGACGGGCACGACCGTGCCGTGCGCGCGGTGTCGGTGTTCGCGGTGGTCAGCAGCATCGGCGACCACCACGCGAGCCTGTCGGCCAAAACCCTTGCCCAGCTGTTGAAGTCGACCTGCTGGGCACTGGTCGACGCCGATCTGCGCGGCGCGCCGAGCACGGCGGCGGCCCGGCGGGGTGCCGACCTACCGCAACCGTTCAAACACGAACTGCTGCTGCGCAAAGCGGTCGAGCTGTTCCACGAGCGTGGCTACCCCAATGTGAGTATGGAAGACATCGCCGTGGCCGCCGATCTGTCGGCGGCCTCCGCGGTGTACCGCTACTACCGCAGCAAGAGCGACCTGCTCGCGGCGGCGTTCCGGCGCGCCGCCGACCGGGTGTCGGCGGCGATTCCCACGGCGATCAACACCGCCGGGACACCCGCCGAGGCGCTGGGCACGCTCATCGATCTCTATGTCGCCGGGTCTTTCGACGAACGGGCGCTGACCTTCGTCTACTACGCCGAGTTCACCCATGTCGACCAAGCCGATCAGGTGACCTTGCGGCACCTGCAGCAACTCATCATCACCGAGTGGGCGAAACTCGTCGCCGAGGCCAGGCCGGAGCTGTCGATCGGTGAGGCCAGAATCCTGGTCCATGCCGCGTTCAGCCTGGTGGTCGACCTCGGACGGGTCTTCGGTGACGACGGGATCTGCCCGCAGGACCTCGTGGTCCGGCTGCTCCAGACCGTCACCCTCGGTCGGCCACTTCCCCGCTGAGTCGTTCAGTCGCCGCGCGCCACCGCACGGGTGGCCGCGCGGGCGGCGACGAGCACCGGATCCCACACCGGCGAGAACGGCGGCGCGTAACCGAGGTCCAGGGCCGTCATCTGCTCCACCGTCATCCGGGCGGTGAGCGCGACCGCCGCGATGTCGACGCGCTTGGCCGCGCCCTCGCGCCCGACGATCTGCACGCCGAGCAGTCTGCCCGTGCGGCGTTCGGCGAGCATCTTCACCGTCATCGGTTCGGCGCCGGGGAAATAACCTGCGCGCCCGGTGGATTCGATGGTGACCGTGTGGAACTGCAGGCCGGCTCGCTCGGCGTCGTCCTCGAGCAGGCCGGTGCGGGCGACCTCGAGATCGCACACCTTGCTGACGGCGGTGCCGACCACGCCGGGAAAGGTGGCATACCCGCCGCCGATGCCCGTGCCGATCACCTGGCCGTGTTTGTTGGCGTGGGTGCCGAGGGCGATGTGCACCAGCTCACCGGAGACCAGATCGAGTACCTCCACGCAGTCGCCGCCCGCCCAGATGTCGTCGTGACCACGCACCCGCTGGGCGAGATCGGTGAGCAGGCCGCCGGATTCACCGAGCGGCAGACCCGCGCGCCGGGCCAGGTCGGTGGCCGGTCGTACGCCGAGACCGAGGACGACCACATCCGCCGGGTACTCGGTGTCGGCGGTGAGCACCGCACGCACGTGCCCATCGGCATCGGTACGCACACCGGTCACCTCGGTGCCGGTGACCAACCGGATGCCCATGCCGACCATGGCTTCTCGGACAAGGGCGCCCATGTCGGGATCCAGTGTCGACATGGGCTCCGGACCCCGGGTCACCATGGTGACCCGGAACCCGCGCCGGATGAGCGCCTCGGCCATCTCGACCCCGATGTAGCCCGCCCCCACGACGACGGCATCGCGTCCCGACGACGAAACCAGCGCCTCGATGAGGTCCTCACCGTCGTCGAGGGTCTGCACGCCGAACACACCGTCGGCGTCGATGCCGGGCAGCGGCGGGCGGATCGGGGTGGCGCCGGTGGCGAGCACCAGCTTGTCGTAGCCGGTCCAGGTCTCGTCGCCGGTGTCGAGGTCACGCGAGAGCACTTGCCGCCCAGCGATATCGAGCTCGATCACCTCGGTGCGCAAGCGCAGATCGATCGCGCGGGCACGGTGTTCCTCGGGTGAACGGGCGATCAGGTCGTCGGCCTCGGCGACGTCACCGCTGACCCAGTACGGAATGCCGCACGCCGAATACGAGGCGTGCCTGCCCTTCTCGAACACCACGATCTCGAGTTCGTCGGCGCCGCGCAGTCTGCGCGCCTGCGAGGCCGCCGACATGCCTGTCGCGTCGGCGCCGATGACAACCATGCGTTCGGCCATGCCGACCACGGTAGCGCGTGGGTTCTCGCCGCCACCCCCCAACGGTCGCGGCGGCGAGAACCCCGCGGGTCACAGGCCCAGCGTGCGCCCGATGATGTCGCGCTGGATCTCGCTGGTGCCGCCGAAGATGGTCGACACCAGGGCGCCGCGCACGTGCTTTTCCATGTCGAATTCGCGCGCGTACCCGTAGCCGCCCATCATCTGCATGCCCTCGAGCGCCACTCGCTTGGCGGTCTCGGTGGCCTTGAGCTTGGCCATCGAGGCCTCACGCGCCAGCATCTTGTCCGGATTCGCGTCGGCCTCGCGGGCCACGCTGTAGATCAGCAGCTTGGTGCACTCGATCTCGGTGGCCAGGTCGGCCAGCCGGTGCCGCAGCGCCTGGAAGGTGCCGACCGGCCTGCCGAACTGTTTGCGCTGGGTGACGAACTCCAGGGTGTCGGCGAAGGCACGCTCGGCGGCACCGAGACTCATCGCGGCCAGGATCAGCCGCTCGAAGTTCAGGCCGGTCATGAGCTGACGCCAGCCGTTGCCCTCCTCGCCGACCACCGCGTCCTCGGGGAGCACGCAGTCGGTGAAGTACAGGTCGTTGGTTTCCTTCTGGTTGCCCATCAGCTCGATCGGAGTGATCTGCAGCCCCGGGGTGTTCGCGGGCACGTGGAACATGGTGAGCCCCTCGTGTTTTCCGCCCTCCTTCGAGGTGCGGGCCACGAGCAGGATGTTCTCGGAGATGTGCGCGTTGGAACACCAGGTCTTCTGGCCGTTGATCAGCCAGCCGTCGGCGGTCTTGACCGCCTTGGTCGACAGGTTGCCCACATCCGAGCCCGCCTCGGGTTCCGACATCGAGATCGACTGCGACGCACCGCGCACGATGCCGCGCAGCACGTTGTCCTTCTGTGCGTCGGTACCGAACTTGGCGTAGGCGCCGCCGGTGATCAGGGTCGGCCCGATCGCGCCGATCGGCAGCATGCCGCGGTGGGTCTCCTCGAGCAGGATGCACATGTCGACCATCGAGGCCGCCGACCCGCCGTACTCCTCGGGCACCGTCAGCCCCAGCCAGCCGAGCTCGGCCATCTTCGCGTAGACCGCTGGGTTGTGCTGTTCTCTGTCGTGATCGGTGAGCTCGTCACGCTGCGCCCTTGTCCCCGCCTCGCGCTTGGCGAACGCGGCGACCGCCGCGGCGAAATCCTTCTGTTCCGAGGTGAATTCGACGCCCATACTGTTCCTCTGCTTCCTGATTGCTGGGTCTACTTGGCGCGGCCGAAGCGGCGCACCGTGAGCTTCTTGACCATCGCGATGGTCGATTCGGTCCTGGCGAAGGACTGCAGCGCCATGCCGGGAATCGCGAAGCGCTGCCGCGCGATCGAATGCGGGCGGGTGAAGCCGAGCAGCCCGGCCGCACCGTGGATCCGTCCGACGCCCGACTCCCCCACGCCGCCGAACGGCAGCGCGGGAATGGCGGCGTAGGCGGCGGGGCTGTTCACCGAGGTGGCGCCCGCCCGCAGTTCGCGCGCGATGGCCATGCCGCGTTTGCGGGAGAACACCGACGAGGCGAGCCCGTAGCGAGAGTCGTTGGCCAGGCGGATCGCCTCGGCCACATCCTGGACCTTGCGCACCGTCAGGGTCGGGCCGAAGGTCTCCTCGCGCACCGCGAGGGAGTTCTCCGGGACGTCGACGAGCACGATCGGGCGGACGAACGGCGCCTCGATCGAATCGGCGCCACCGACCAGGGCGGTCGCGCCGTCGGCGAGAGCGGCGTCGACGTGCTCGGCGACCACATCGACCTGGGTGGGCAACGTCATCGGCCCGTAGGCGGCGTCGCCGTCTGAGCCCGGTACGAGCTCGCGCACCCGCTTGGTCAGTTCGGCGAGGAACTCGTCGTACACCGAGGCGACCACATAGCAGCGTTCGGTGCCAACACAGGTCTGCCCGGAATTGGCCATCGCCGACCACACGATCGCGTCGGCGGCCGCGGCCACGTCGGCGTCCTCGGCGACGATGGCCGCGTCCTTGCCACCGCATTCCAGTACGACCGGGGTGAGCCGCTCGGCGGCCGCCGCCATGATCCGCTTGCCGGTGGCGGTCGAGCCGGTGAAGGCGATCATGTCGACACCGGACTCCACGAGCGCACGGCCGGTCTCCCCCGGCCCGGTCAGCACACTCAGGATTCCCTCGGGCAGGCCGGGATTGGCCTCGGCGAAGGCGTTCACGTACCAGTGCCCGATACCGACGGTGAGCTCGCTCGGCTTGAACACGACGGTGTTGCCCGCGGCCAGGGCGTAGGCGATGGACCCGTTCGGGGTGTACACCGGGTAGTTCCACGGGCCGATCACGCCGACCACGCCGTGTGGGCGCTGCTCGATCACCGCCTCGTGGTTGGCCATCATCAGTCCCGGCCAGACCTTCTTGGGCTTCAGGACGCGCTGCGCGTTCTCGGCGGCCCAGTTCAGATGTTCGACCGCGGTGACGACCTCGAGGTAGGCGTCGTCGAGCGGCTTGCCGTTCTCCGCGTGGATCAGCGCGCAGAACTCGTCCGCGCGCAGCACCAGCTGGGACGCCCAGCGTTGTAACGCCCGCTTCCGCTCGGTGAACCCGAGTTCGCGCCATGACTGTGCGGCCACGCGGGCCTGCGCGACGACGGCCGCGACCCGTGCGGCGTCGTCGACCGGCCAACTGCCGACGGGCTCGCCGGTAGCCGGGTTCGCGGTGGCGATCATTGTCGCAGAAATCGGTGCTGCGGTGGGGGTTTCGGTCATTGTCGACCTTCCTTCAGGTCACTCGTTCGCGATGTGGCGGTGCGCGGTTCCACTGGGCGGGCAACTCGCCGCACGAGGTGTTGACAGGCCGCGTCGGCCGCCATTAAGTTAATCACAATTCTCGCTAAGTTAATCATGATTCTGTCCGGTTGCCCAGAGCCGTCCTGGTTCTGCCCGCGACCGGCGGGAACGTCTGAATCCGGAGGGAGAGCGCGATGCTGCGCACCCGATTCACCGAGGCATTCGGTGTCGAGCACCCGATCGTGCAGGGCGGGATGATGTGGGTCGGCCGCGCCGAACTCGCCGCCGCCGTGTCCGAAGCGGGTGGTCTCGGCATCATCACCGGCCTCACCCAGCCCACGCCGCAGGCGCTGCGTGAGGAGATCGCCCGCACCCGCGATCTCACCGACAAGCCGTTCGGGGTGAACCTGACCATCCTGCCGTCCATCACGCCGCCGCCCTACGAGGAGTACCGGCAGGCGATCATCGACGGCGGGGTGAAGATCGTCGAGATCGCCGGCGGAAACCCGGCCACCCACCTGCCGTTCCTCAAGGACGCGGGCATCAAGGTGCTGCACAAGTGCACCAGCGTCAAGCACGCCCTCAAGGCGCAGCAGGTCGGTGTCGACGGCGTGAGCATCGACGGCTTCGAATGCGCCGGGCATCCCGGCGAGAACGACACCCCCGGCCTGGTCCTCATCCCGGCCGCGGCCCGTGAGCTCGAGATCCCGATGATCGCCTCCGGCGGGATCGCCGACGCGCGCGGCTTGGTCGCGGCCATGGCGCTCGGCGCCGACGGGGTGAACATGGGCACGAGGTTCCTGTGCACCGTGGAGTCACCGATCGCGCACGCCGTGAAGGAGAAGATCGTGGCGAACACCGAGCTCGACACGAAGCTGATCTTCCGCACCATGCACAACACCGCCCGGGTGGCCGACAACGCCGTCAGCCGCCAGGTGGTCGAGATCGAGCGCGGGGGCGGCACTTTCGCCGATGTGCGCGACCTGGTCGCCGGTGCGCGCGGGCGCAAGGTCTACGAGGAGGGCGACCTCGACGCGGGCATCTGGAGCGTCGGCCAGTGCCAGGGCCTCATCCACGACATCCCCACCTGCGCCGACCTGATCGACCGGATGGTGCGCGAGGCCGAGCAACTGATCGCGGACCGCCTGGCCGGCTCGATCGTCGAGGCGGTGGCCCGATGAGCGCGAGCGTTCTCAGCACCGAGGAGTACGGCGTCCTGCGGATCACGATCGACCGCCAGGCGCGGATGAACGCCATCGACCTGGCGACCATGACCGAGCTGTGCGACCTGGTCACCGCGGCCGCGACGACGCCGTCGGTGCGGGTCATCGTGCTGACGGGCGCGGGGGCGGCGTTCTGCACCGGTGCCGACCTGGCCGCGGCCAGCGCGGCGGGCGGCAACGAGGCGTCTCCGGAGGTGGTGATGGATCGGGCCAACGACCTTATCCGGGCCATCGTCGATTCGCCGCTGCCGGTGATCGCGCAGGTCAACGGCCCCGCCGCCGGTGTCGGCACGTCCATCGCCTTGGCCGCAGACCTCATCTACGCCGCCGAGGACGCCTACCTGCTGCTGCCGTTCACCTCCATCGGGCTGATGCCCGACGGCGGCGCGACGGCCGTGGTCGCGGCGTCCATGGGCCGCGCCCGCGCCGCCGAATTCGCCCTGCTCGGCGCCCGGTTGCCCGCGACCGAGGCCGCCACCGCGGGCCTCATCACCCGCGCGATTCCGTCGGAAGAGCTCGGCGCACACGTCGAAACCGTGGCCGCCAAGCTCGCCGCGGGACCGCGCCGGGCGCTGCAACTCACCAAGGCCGCGCTCAACGCGGCCACCCTCGCCGGACTGGATGCCGCCCTGGCCAGGGAGAAGACCGGCCAGTCCGAACTGCTCACCTCCGCCGATTTCCTCGAGGGAATGACCGCGATGCTCACCCGCCGGGCGCCACGATTCGATGGCGCCGTCCACCCCATCACCGATCCGGCCTGAGTCCGGCGTTCCGCAGGAGACGAGATGTCAACCGCCACCGAACCGATGCGCTCGCGACGCAATCACTGGATGAACCAGATCGCGATCCACGCCACCACGATTCCCGATTCGCCCGCACTGCGGTTCCTCGGCAAGACGACCACCTGGGGCGAACTGCACGACCGCGTGCAACGCCTGGCCGACGCGCTCGCGCGCCGAGGTGTCGGCGAGGGCGACCGGGTGATGATCCTGATGCTCAACAACGCCGAATACATCGAGTCGGTGTTCGCGATCAACACCCTCGGCGCCATCGCGGTGCCGGTGAACTTCCGGCTCACCCCGCCCGAGATCGTCTACCAGGTCACCGACAGCGGTGCGCGCACGATCATCACCGACACGGTGCTCGCCCCGCTGGTCGGCGCCGTCGCCGCGCAGACCGACGCGCTGGCCACCCGGATCGTGGTCGGCGGCACCACCGGTGACGGTGTCCTCGGCTACGACGACCTGCTGGCCGAACAGGGCGAACCGCACGAGCCGCTCGATGTCCCCGAAGACAGTGCCGCGCTGATCATGTACACCTCGGGCACCACCGGTAATCCCAAGGGCGCGGTGCTCACCCACCTGAACATGAACTCCCAGGCCCTCACCTGTATCCGGGCCATGCAGTACCGCGCCGACGACATCGCCTTCTGCGCCTCACCACTGTTCCACATCGCCGGATTGGGCAGTGTCGCCGCGTGTTTCGTGCTCGGCGCGCTCACCGTGATCCACCCGCTCAAGGCCTTCGACGCCACCGAGGTGCTCGACGCCTGGGAGCGCGAGCGGGCCACCTCGGTGTTCCTCGTGCCCGCCCAGTGGCAGATCGTGTGTGCCGATCCCACCGTGGCGCAGCGGGATCTGCGTTTGCGCGTGATCAGCTGGGGCGCTGCCCCCGCCTCCGACACCGTGCTGCGCGCGATGGCCGAGACCTTCCCGAACGCATTGAATGTGGCGGTATTCGGGCAGACGGAGATGTCACCGATCACCTGCGTGCTCGACGGCGAGGACGCGATCCGCAAACTCGGTTCGGTCGGCAAGCCGATCCCGACCATCGCCACCCGCATCGTCGACGACGAGATGAACGATGTCGGCCCCGGTGAGGTGGGCGAAATCGTCTATCGCGGACCGACCTTGATGCGCGAGTACTGGAACAACCCGCGGGCCACCGCCGACGCGTTCGCCGGCGGCTGGTTCCACTCGGGCGATCTGGTGCGCCGCGACGAGGAGGGCTTCGTCTACGTCGTCGACCGCAAGAAGGACATGATCATCTCCGGCGGCGAGAACATCTACTGCGCCGAGGTGGAGAACGTGCTGTTCGCCCATCCCCGCATCCGGGAGGCGGCGGTGATCGGCCGACCCGACGACAAGTGGGGCGAGGTGCCCGTCGCCGTCGTGGTCACCGAGGACGGCGCCGACATCACCCTGACCGACCTCGCCGAGCACCTCGACACCCACCTGGCGCGCTACAAGCACCCCAAGGCGCTGGTGGTGGTCGAGGAGCTGCCGCGCAATGCGGGCGGCAAGGTGGTCAAGCACGCACTGCGCACCGAGCACGGTTCAGCGCAGGTGGTCAGCGGCTGAGGAACTCGTCGATCGCCGGCCAGGTGATCTGCGCGGCGGTCGCACTGGCGAGCAATCCCAAATGACCGCCGCGCACCTCGACGAATTCCACCTCGGCGTTCGGCAGCACGTCCAGGCCGCGGCGCACCGAGGAGGCGGGCACCACCGCGTCGCCGCGGCTGCCGAGCAGCAGTACGGGGCAGGTGACCTTGGCCAGTTCGATCACCAGATCCGAGCGCAGCCGGATGTAGCCCTCGGCGAGTTCGTTGCGCAGCACCAGGCTGCGGTGGATCTGCCAGTAGGAACGCCCCGGGTAACCGGGCATCGAGGCCATGAACCGCTCGGTCGCCTCGAACCGAGCCAGCGCCTCGGTGTCGAGCGCGTTGCGGATCAGGTAGGCGGGCTTGGTGATCTCGCGGTCCAGTGCCTGCAACCGGAAGCCGAGACGCACGAATTCCTGCGGGATACCACCCATGATCCGGGTGGCCAGGGCCATCTCCTTGCCACCGGTGATCTTGGCGGCCAGGCGCATCGGCGCCAGCAGCGGGGTGCGGCGCTGGTCGATGGGGGCCGCGAGCGCGGTGATGGACGCGATCGGCAGGCCGGCGTCGGCGGCGGCGGTGAGCAGGGCGAACACCCCGCCCAGCGACCAGCCGATGAGGTCGACCGGCCGGTCGTGTTCGGCGGCGACCCACGCGATGGCCTCGGGCAGGATGTCGTCGATCCAATCCTCGAGGCCGAGATTCCGGTCGGCGTAACCGAATTGGCCGTAATCGATCACGTACGGCTGTCGCCCCTGCTCGATCAGGTGGCGAACCAGGCTCTGACCGGGACGCAGATCGAAGCACGCAGGGGTCACCGCCAGCGGCGGCACCAGCAGCACCGGGTTTCCCCCGGCGTGGCCGGCGGCCTCGTACCGCTTCAGATGGCGGTGCGGTCGCTCGTACACCGTGGTCGACGGGGTGGGCTCGCCGGATTCGAGCCCACCGCCGAACGAGACGGCCCACACATTCCGTACCGCGCGCGGTACATCGGTCACAATCCCCACCGATAACCCCTTATCTCACCGGCTGCCGTCGGCAGTCCCTACGGGCAAGTATCTTACCAGTGAGTAAGTTTAGGGTTCGGTCAGGCGGCGCGCTGGTCCCGCTTCGCCGGGTTCGCGAGCTCGCGCCCGGTCACCGACTTGGTGATCGGGCGCGCGAACAGGACTCGCACCACAGCCCTGGCCAGGTCGGCGAGACCGTGGCGGCCCGCGGGCAGACCGAGGACACTGAGCACGGTCCTGGTCTGCGAGGGTGTCACCGGCAGCCCGGCGAAGCGGTCGGCCAGCCAGTTCAGGCTCAGCGGGGCCGAGCCTGCCAGCAGGCTCAGGTGCTCGCTGAGCCGGTCGCGCAGGTAGGTCACGTGCGCGCCGTTGGCCCGGTAGCGCTGCACGAGCGCGTCGATGTCGTCGACCGCGATGATCTGGTCGTGCACCGCTTGGGTCACCAGCAGCGGCGCCGCGGGCGCCCGGTCGCCGAGGGTGAGGTCGGCGAACATCTCGAGCATCGCTTCGAGGGCGAGCAGTTCGGTCATCGGCGCACCGGAGTGCCGGTCGACGCTGTACCTGGCCAGCCGCAGCACCGCACCCACCGTCGTCGACTCCGCCGCCTTGTCGAGCACCGCACGGCCCTCGTCGGAGAAATGGGTGTCGACCAGTTCGGCGAACGCCGGATACACCCGGCGCAGCGCCGCGACCACCAGGGTCGGCAACCCCGCGTGCAGGCCGCCGTTGAGCCGGTGGAAGGTGGAGACGAGGTCACCGACCGGTGAGCCGAGCACCGCACCGGCGATATCGAGCTCGGGCGCGTAGGTCGGCGCCATCTCGGCGGCCCACGCCGAGGCGAGGCCGCCTCCCGAGTAGCCCCACAAGCCCACTTGGGCGTCGGGCGCGAGGCCGCCCGGTTCGAAGGCGAGTGCCGCGCGAATGCCGTCGAGGGCGCGGTAGCCCGGTTCGCGTGGCGCACCCCACGCACCGAGCATGCCCTCGTGATCGGGCACCGATACCGCCCAGCCCCTGGACAACGCGTCGGCGAAGAGCAGCAGTTCGATGTGGGCACAGGTGCCGATCGCCCGTGAGCCGCGGCGCAGCGAGTAGGACGGGAAGGCGCGCGGCGCGATGGCGTCGATCGCGGACTGGAACGAGACGAGTGGCGCACCCTCGGCGACACCGTCGGCCGGAGCGATCACCGTGGTGACGGCGGCCTCGGGTACGCCGTTGAGATCGTTGCTGCGATACAGCAGCTGCCAGGCCCGGGCCCGCAGGGGAATCAGCCCGAACGCCGCCAATTCCACCGGGCGCCAGCGCAACAGCGTGCCCGGCGCCGACCTGTCGAATCCGTCGCGTGGCACATAGAACGGATCGGCGTCGGGCAGCAACACCTCGGTGGGGGCCGCCCAGCTCTCCGGGATCACGCGGTGACCCGGCGGGCCGGTTCGCTGCGGTAGCGCGAGACGGGGCCGTCGATGCCAAGCGCCCGCCACACCAGCTTGGCGACGGGGTTCATCAGGCCGATGTCGGTGGCCAGGGCGCGCACGTCGGTGAACACGTCACGCTTGGTGTGCCGGGATTCGGTGCTACCCCAGTACGCCTCGCGCATCACCTCGCCCGGAATGTGGAACTTGTCCACGAATTCCTTCGGCGGGGTGGCGATCATCGACAGCATCACCCGCATCACGACGGGGAACAGCACCGAGAGCAGCGACCGGGTGGCCGGGTGCATCGCTGGCACGTTCTTGCGCAGATACTCGTGCGCGAAGGAGATGTGGCGGGCTTCCTCCGCGACATGGATCTGCATCACCCGGTGCACCATCGGATGCAGGTCGAAACCGCCGCGCAGCAACGACTTCTGGAGGTGATCGATCGGCTCCTCACCGCCGAGCACCAGGGTGAAGAACAACTCCGGGAAATACTTCACCGCGGGCCAGATGACCATCGTCAGCTTGCGGTCGATCGGGCCCATGCCGATCACATCGCGGTAGCCGATGCGGTTGATCATCTCCTGGAACATCATCGTGTGGTTGCACTCTTCGGCAGCCTCGTGCGTGACGTACCGGAATTCCGGATCACCGTTGGGCACCGAGATCAGGTACTGCATCAGACCACGGATGAGTAGTTGCTCGAAGTCGATACCGACTTTGGCGATGCCCGCCTGCCGCCACATACCCATGGCGATCTGGCGTTCCACGGGCTGAGCCCGGTACCAGGGGTGGCGACCCAACGGGTCCTCGGTGGGCATGATCCAGCGGGGGTCGTCGGAATGCACCGCCATTTCCGGTGCGTCCCAATCGATGTCGACATAGGGGTCGAAGTGTTTGCTCACCGATCCCTCGGACAAGCCCTGCAGAATATCGTGGTAAGTGGACAACGTCATCGGTGTCTCCTAGCGGTGGTTCCACTGATCAGTTTAGTGGTACCGGCGGTTCCATTCAAGTGTAGATGGAACTTCGTGTCACATATATCTTGGCACGGCGTCACCGGATGCGGAATAGGGACGAATCACTTTCGGTACCAACACTTTCCGACCGCGAAATACGCACTGATAAGGTGTGTGCGGATTCGCCGGAAGCGCAGCACAGCGGGACGGGGACAGGCCGCACTCGCACGGTTGCACCACCGGCAACAGTCTCGCCGGAGGGACCGGCGAGGTTCCGGCCACCAGGCTCTTCGGCCGGTGAGACGACAAAGGAACCGATGACCCCGACAATCGCGGTGTTCTTGTTCGGTATCGCAACATTGGTGTTGCTCGGCGCTGTCGCGGTGGCTCTGGTCGCACTGCGCAACGAACGTCACGTCCGTGCCCGGCTGTCCTCGGCCGAACGCGAGCTCTACGCGCACGACGAGGCGATGACGCGACTGATCGAGGCGACCCTGCCGAGGATCACCGAAGCGATCCGCCGCCACGACGAACCCGACGTCACCGCCGAGGTCCCCGCCCAGCTGCGGGACTCGCCGTTCGCGCACAAGATCGCCCGGATCGCGGCCGAGCACGCCGACGATCTCGCCCTGGTGCGCGAGGAAACCCGCCTGGCCGTGGAACACGAGGCGCAGGAGCGCGCCGACGACCGGGTGGAGGCTGTCCGCGCGGAGACCCGCGCGCAGGTCGCCGCCGAGGCCCGTGCCGCGACGGGCAACGCGGTGCGCGCCTTCGGCACCACCGTGGTGAGCCTGGGCGCCGACGTGGGCCAGGTGGTCAGCAACGCGTTGCGCGAGAACCGCAACGACGAGGTGTACGGCACCCTGAGCCGCATCGACCACACCGTGCAGCAGATGATCCGGCAGGCGCAGTCGTATGTGCTCGTCTCCGGCGGCCTGCCCGGCAGGCGCTGGCCGCAGCAGACCGTCGACGACGTGGTGGCGGGCGCGACCAGCCGGGTACGCGACTACCTGCGGGTGCGGGCGGGACATTGCGACCGGGTGGTCATCAGCCGCGCCGTCGAGCCGCTGGTGCACACCGTGGCCACTTTGCTCGACAACGCGCTGCGCTACTCGCCGCCTTCGTCGTTCGTCGATGTCGCCTTCCAGCAGGGACACCACGGCGTCACCCTGATCATCGACGACGCGGGCGTGCGGATGAGCCAGGAACAGATGGAGGAGGCGCGCCAGATCCTGTCGGGCGAGCGCGTGATCGATATCAACGCGCTCGGGCCGTCACCGAAGATCGGCTTTCCCGGCGTAGCGGCGCTGGCCCGCCGCTACGGCTTCGCGGCCTACGTCGACGGTCCCAATGTCTACGGCGGCACCCGCGCGATGGTCTTCATCCCCTCCGCGCTGCTCGTCGACAAGTCCGACGCCCGCTCGAACGAGCTCGAGCAGGCCGATGTGCCGCCGGAACCCGTTGTGCGCGAGGATGTTTCCGAGCCACGGGAAGTCGAGGCGGTGGCTGTCGCGGCCCCACCCGAACACACGGCACCCGACACGACCCCCGGCGGTTTACCCAAACGCACGCGACGAGTCGTTGCCCCCGCCACCGGCGGTGCCACGGGCGCGGAATCGCCCGGCAGACCGGAACTGGTCACCGCCTGGCACAGCGGATCCCGGCACGGCCGCGCCGCGGCCGAACGTTCCATCGACGGACAGGACAGCTGATGAGCACTTCCCTCACCGACAGCACCAACCGCCTGGCTTGGCTGTTGGACGATCTGGAGCTCGACGGCGTGCGGTTCGCGGTCCTCTTATCCGATGACGGTCTACGGGTGGCCCACTCGCCCGGTATCAGCAAGGACGAGGCCGAGCGGTTCGCCGCCGCCGCCTCCGGGCTGCGCTCGCTGGGCAAGGCGCTCGGCGAGTTCTGCGGCGGTTTCGCGAATACGGTGCGCCAGAACATGACCGAGTACGACGAGGGGATGATCCTGATCACCGCCGCCGGGGCGGGCACCCTGCTCGGTGTCGCGACGACGGCGGACGTCGATCTCGGACTCGTCGCGCACCGGATGAACGATCTGGCCGAACGGGTCGGCCGAGAGCTGGGTGCCGCGCCCCGGCGTGACGAATTCCGTCGAGCGGAGACGTCGCTGTGACGCTCGAGACGTCCTTCGGCCCCACCCCGGTCTCCCCCGATTCGAACAGCGGGCAGGCCAGGGTGGCGTTGTACTCGGAGGAGTTCGCGGCCGACCCGCAGAGCACCTACCGCGAGATGCGGCGCCGTTTCGGCTCGCTGGTCCCGGTCGATCTGGTGCCCGGCGTGCCCGCCACCCTGGTGATCGGCTATCGCACCGCCGTTCAGATCCTCAACGATCCCGACCACTTCCCCGCCGATGCCCGCATGTGGGAACGCACCGTGCCCGAAGACTGCCCGGTGCTGCCGATGATGTGCTACCGCCCCAACGCTCTGCGCACCGCAGGGGCCGAGCACGCCCGTTACCGGCAAGCCACCGTCGCCAGTCTGGCCGGGGTCGACCTGTACCGGTTGCAGCGCACCGTCGAGCAGTTCGCGATTCCATTGATCAACACGTTCTGTGCCGACGGCAGTGCGGAACTGCTGAGTCAGTACGCCTTCCCGCTCGCCTTCGCGGCTCTGAACTCGATGCTCGGCGTCCCCGAGGACATCGGCGCCCGAGCGGCCGCGGGTATGGCGGCGATCTTCGAGGGCGGCGCGAGCGCGGCGCAAGGCGGTCAGATGCTCGAGGACGCGCTGTACGAACAGATCCGGCACAAACAGCTCGACCCCGGTGACGACGTCACCACCCGCCTGGTGCAGCACCCGGCCCGGCTCAACGACGAGGAGCTGATGAACCAGCTGCTCACCATGTACGGCGCGGGTATCGAACCGATGTTGAACCTGATCCTCAACACGGTGCGGCTGATCCTCACCGATCAGCGCTTCGCGGGCAGCATCCTCGGCGGCAGCCTGTCGACGCGCGATGCGCTCGACGAGGTGCTCTACACCGATCCGCCGATGGCGAACCACTGCATCACCTATCCGCGTCAGCCGATCCTGGTCGAGGGTGTGTGGCTGCCCGCGCATCAGCCGGTGCTCATCAGCATGGCGGCCTGCAACACCGATCCGGCCATCGGCACGGGCGAGTTCCTCGACAACCGTGCCCACTTGGCCTGGAGCACCGGCCCGCACGGCTGCCCCGCCAAATCACCCGCCTATCTGATCGTCCAGGAGGCCATCGATCAACTGCTCGACGCTCTGCCCGAGATGAAGCTCGCGGTGCCCGAGTCGGAGCTGACGTGGCGTCCGGGTCCCTTCCACCGGGCGCTGACGGCGCTGCCTGTCACATTCCCGGAGACCGCGCCGATGCCAATCCTGAACTGACGCGTCGCCGGACGAAAAAATCTGTAGTGATGACTGTAGACATTTTGCGAGAGCAGTTGTACAGTCGCTGATGTACACGAGCTTCGACATAACCGGCAGTCACAGGAGGTGGTGGTCACTGAGCAGTCACTTACCAGTCCCGCGTCCCGGAGAGTGTCGGGGTGCGGAGTGAATGTGAAGTCAATCCCTCGTTTGTAGATCCCAGGCCCGGCGCCCAGCGCGCCGGGCCTGCCAGCGTTGACCGAGAGGTGCAGTGCAGCAGGTGGACACCAACGACGGCATCAGTGCCGCCGACCGACTCGAAGACGACGACTACCCCGCCTACAGCATGGGTCGCGCCGCCGAAATCCTCGGCGTCACCCAGGCGTTCCTGCGCGCCCTCGACGCCGCCGAACTGCTGACTCCGCAGCGCTCCGCGGGCGGCCATCGCCGCTACTCCCGGTATCAGCTGCGCATCGCCGCGCGAGTACGCGAACTCGTCGACGCAGGCAACACCCTCGAATCGGCCTGTCGCATCGTGATTCTCGAAGACCAGCTCGCCGAGGCTCATCGGATCAACGCCGATCTGCGCGAGGCGCTCGACAACCGTTCCGTCGACAGCTGACGGCGTGCGCGCCGACTCCGAGGTGCACCGGATCTGCGACCGGTATGTGGAGGATTTCGCCGCCGCGGATCCGGTGACGGCGACCTTGCTCGGCATCACCGACCATGACGATCGGCTCACCGACTACTCCCCCGCCGGGTACGAAGCCCGTGCCGAACTCGCCCGCCGGGCCGCACAGGCCATCGCCTCGACCACGCCCGCCGACGACGAGCGGGTGGCTGCGGCGGTGTTCGCCGAACGCATCGGCCTCGAGGTCGAGCTGCACGATGCGGGGCTGCGGCTCGGCGCCCTGAATGTCATCGCCTCGCCGGTACAGGACCTGCGCATGGCGTTCGATGTGATGGCCGACGATACCGCCGAGGACTGGGCCGTGATCGGTGATCGCCTCGCCGCCGTTCCGGGCAATATCGGGGGCCTGCGTGATTCGCTGCTCACCGCACAGCAGCGGGGCCGTGGCGCGGCGCTGCGGCAGGTTCTCGGCACGGCCGCACAGGTCGAGACGTGGGCAGGCGGGTTCTTCACCTCCTTCGCCGCGCCGGCCGCCCACGTGCCGGGTGCCCCGGATCTGTCCGGTGTCGCCGCGGCCGCCGACCGGGCATTGGGTGAGCTGGCCGGGTTCCTGCGGACCGAGCTCGCGCCACACGCTCCCCGTGCCGACCCGGTGGGTGCGGACACCTACCGGCTGTGGTCGCGGTACTTCACCGGGGCCGAGATCGACCCGCATGCGGCATACACCTGGGGATGGGCGGAATTCGGGCGCATCCATGACGAGATGACGACCGTGGCCGGCCGGATCGCGCCGGGCGCCTCCCGCACTGAAGCCGCCGCGGTCCTCGACGCCGACCCCCGGTACCACCTGCACGGGCACGCCGCCCTGGCGAGCTGGCTGCAGGAAACCTCCGATCGAGCACTGAACGCGCTGCGCGCCGAACACTTCGAGATTCCGGACGAACTGATGGCACTGGAGTGCCGCATCGCACCGCCGGGTGGCGGAGTCGGCGCCTACTACCTCGGCCCGAGCGAGGATTTCGGCAGGCCCGGCCGTATGTGGTGGTCGGTGGAAGCTGGCCGGGAGCGGTTCAGCACCTGGCGGGAAATCAGCACCGTCTACCACGAGGGTGTGCCGGGTCATCACCTCCAGGTCGCCACTGCCGTACGGGAGGCGAAGTCGCTCAACAGGTTCCAGCGACTCATGTCGTTCGTGGACGGGCACGGCGAAGGATGGGCGCTCTATGCCGAGCGTCTCATGGGGGAACTCGGCTTTCTCGACGACGACGGCGCCCTGTTCGGCATGCTCGCCGAACAACTCTTCCGCGCGGCCCGCGTCGTCCTCGATATCGGCATGCACCTGGACCTGCCGATTCCGCCGGGCGCAGGTTTCCACGAGGGTGCACGCTGGACCCCGGACCTCGGCCGGGAGTTCCTGCTCACGAGAACTCTCGAAGACGCCGCAACAGCCCGCGACGAGATCGACCGCTACCTGGGCTGGCCCGGCCAAGCCGCCGCCTACAAACTCGGCGAACAAGCCTGGCTCGCGGCCCGCGACGACGCCCGGCGCCGCGCGGGCGCGGAATTCGACCTGAAGCACTTCCACACCCGTGCCCTGAAGCTGGGCGGTATGGGGTTGGACACCCTGCGCGCCCAGCTGGCCACGGACTGATCGAGCTATCCCAGGACAGGCGTCAGATCGAGACGAGCCAGCCGCTCCCGGTCGGACAGGATGTCGATCGCGGTGATCCGGTCGTCGGCGACGGTGAAGCCGATGATCGAGAACGGGTCACCGTCCATGGTGTTCACCAGTCCGCAGCGGCCGTCGACCAGGGCCGGGTACACGGTGCACAGGGTGGCCATGCGCCGGAACGTCTCGGCCTGGCCCGCGACGGCGGCGGCACCACGGATCACCCGCATCGCCGCACCCGCCTCGGCCCGCAACACCACCTCGGGATCGAGCAGGCGGAGCAATTCGTCGAAATCGCCACCACGCGCGGCGGTGAGGAAGGCGTCGACGACGCGACGCCTGCGCGCGACATCCGGATCGGGACCCGGCGTTGCGCCCTGTACGCGGCGGCGTGCCTGGCTGGCCAGCTTCTTCACCGTCTGTGGCGTGCGGTCGACGATGGGAGCGATCTGCTCGTAGGGCATGGCGAACATGTCGTGCAGCACGAAGGCGAGCCGTTCGGCGGGACGCAGCGACTCGAGCACGACGAGCAGTGCCAGGCCGACCGAATCGGCGAGCACCACTTCCTGTTCGGGGTCGGCGATGGTCTCGCTCGTGATCACCGGATCGGGCAGACGATCGTTGTCGAGCGGTTCCTCGCCGCGGCTCTTGCGTGAGCGCAGCATGTCCAGGCAGACCCGTCCGACGACGGTGGTGAGCCAGCCACCGAGGTTGTCCACCTCGGCGGTGTCGGTGCGGGCCAGCCGCAGCCAGGCCTCCTGCACCGCGTCGTCGGCCTCGGTGAGCGAGCCGAGCATCCGGTAGGCGACCGCCCGCAGGTGGGCGCGGTTGTCCTCGAACTGTTCGGCCAGCAACTGTGCGTTCTGCACGGGTCCTCCTCGATGTCGTCCCACCGCTCTGACGAAAGCGGGGCGCCGAGTGTGACCGTAGTGCCGTGACCAGCGTTTTTCCACGACCGGGTCACGTTCTGCCCGTGGCTTACGTCAGTGCGTCAGAACACGATCCGCCGCGGCCGGAAGCTGCGGCCGAAAGGAGAACATCATGGTCGAGGTGCACGGGTTCGTCGCCGAGGGATACGAACAGGTGCGGGCCGAATTCGCGGCCGTAGTGAGCGAGGAGGGTGACCCGGGCGCACAGTTGGCAGCGTTCGTGCGTGGTCGTCGGGTGGTCGACCTCTGGTCCGGCTCCGAGGTGTCCGGCACGACGCTCACCGGGCTGCATTCCACCAGCAAGGGCGCCGCCGCCCTGGTGATCGCGCTGCTGATCCAGGACGGTGTGCTCGACGTCGACCGGCCCGTGGCCGACTACTGGCCGCGGTTCGCCCAGTCGGGCAAGGAACGGATCACGGTGCGCGACATGCTGGTTCACCGCTCCGGCGTGGTCGGAGTCGACGGTGGCTTCACCGTCGCGGAACTGGCCGACGACCGGGTGATCGCCGAACGACTCGTCGGGCAGCGACCCTACTTCGAGCCGGGCACCGTGCACGGATACGGCGGGTTCGTCACCTACGCCGTCGTCGGGGAGGTGGTGCGGGCCGTCACCGGCGCCACCGTGCGCGAACTGTTCGAGCAGCGCATCCGCGCACCCTTCGACCTCGACATCCACCTCGGCCTGCCCGCCGACCTGGAGCACCGTTACCTGCCGATCCTGCCCTGGCGCGCCACACCGGAGGCCGAGGCCGCCTTCGCCGCGAATTCCCCCGCGCCGCACAGCATCGCGGGCATCGCCTACAACCTCAACGCCCACGGCTTCACCGCCGCCGATGTGATGGCGCTGCCCAACGACAGCACCGTGCGCAGGCTCGGCCAGGCCTCGGCGGGCGGGGTGGGCAGCGCCGCGGGTATCGCGGCGATGTACGCGGCGACCACCACCGGGATCGACGGACGCGAACCACTGCTGTCGCTGGAGACGATCGCGACGGTGTCCACCATCCACTCCGGCGGTCGCGACCTGGTGCGCGGTGACAGCGCACCGTACACGCTCGGCTTCGAAGCCAAGAGCCTGCTCACTCCGTTCCTCGGCGCCTACGCCATCGGGCACACCGGTTCCGCCGGATCGGACGGATTCGCCGACCCACACAGCGGTCTGACCTACGGCTACACCCGCCGTCGCGCCGCCTTCGCCTTCAACGCCCCCGAGAACGCCCGGCTCGCCGCCGTCCTCCACCGGGCCGCGACCCACGTCGCGGCCGCCGCCTGACTGATTCCCTTCCCACACAGGAGAACTCACTGATGACTACTCACCTGTCCCGCGTCGCGAAATTCGCGCGCTGGGTGCCCGTTGCCGCAGTCCTCGCCGAAACCGCCGTCGGCGCCTACTGGGATCTCGCGCGGATCTCCTACGTCCGCGAATCCTTCGACCACCTCGGCTACCCGATGTACTTCGCCACCGTCCTCGGTGTCGCGAAAACCGCCGCGCTGGCCACCATTCTCACGCCCGGCCACCCGCGCACGAAGGAATGGGCCTACGCCGGACTGGTCTTCGTCTACGGCGGTGCGGCGGCGTCACACCTGGCCGTCGGCGACGGCCCCGACAAATGGGCCATGCCCCTGTTCTTCACCGCCGCCACCTTCGCCGCGCGCGCCTGGCTGCCCACCGGTGGATCCACCACCGCGGCCCTGCGTTCTCTCACCGGCTCCCGAACCAGCATCGCCTGAGAATCACACCACTGGAAAGGAAAACCATCATGTCCGACCGTTCCCGCCTGCCCAACCCCCAGCAGCTCGTCCCCGCCCTCGCCGAGGTCGGCGCCGCACTGTTCAAAGCCGTCGGCAACGGGGCCATCCCCCGCTCGACCATCAGCCTGATCCAATTGCGCGCGGGTCAGATCGTCGGCAGCACCTATCTGACGGCCCTGCACACCGGAAACCTGCGCGCCGCAGGGGAATCCGAGGACCGGATCGCCGCCGTCGCCACCTGGCGTGACGCACCGTCGTTCACCGAGCCCGAACGGGCCGCGCTCGCACTCACCGAGGCCGTCCTGCTTCCGGCCGCGAACGGCGAACGGGTCACCGCCGAGCTCTACGACGCTGCCGCGAAGCATCACGACGAGACGGCTCTGGCCACCCTCGCCATGGCGATCGGGCAGGTGAACTTCTTCGTCCCGCTCGCGCTCATCGGCAAGCCGCTGCCCGGCCGCCCGCCGGCCGAGCAGTGGACCCCCGTGCCCGCCTGATCCGGCACCTCAGAACAGGCTGGTCTGCGCCGGTTCCGGGGTGACGCTGATCGCCGGATCGAGCTCGATCCGGCGACCGACGAGGCGGGAGTCGTTGACCAACACCAGTTCAGCGGCTCCCGCCGGATCACGGCAGGCCAGGGTGTGGCCGTGGGCGGCCACCGCGTCGAACACGTATTCGCCTGCGGCGGCTGTTATTTCGATGGGATCCGGGAATCGGCCGCTGGCCTGGATGGTCGCATAGAAGTCGCGACCGCCCGACCACGCGATATCGGTGCGGACGATGTCGTCGGGCAGGGCGCTCGCCGCGTGCGCGGCAGCCTCGGCCACTCCTTCTTCTACCGCCGACCACGGCCGCAACGGTCGGGTGAGGATCCGTGTCTTCGTGACGCCCGGCACCGATTGACGGAGCCCGGCCCGCTCGGTTACCACCCGCTCGAGTTCGCGCACATGCAACCCGTCGGGCGAATCGGTGATGAAGCGGGCGGCCAGCGCACCCTGTTCGAACAGCCTGCGGTGCCTGCGCATCGCCGAGGCCGTCCCGACCTTGGCCATCCCGTCACCGAAGTACGCGATGTAGAGGTGGTGTGGGCGGGCCATGTAATCGCGCACCTGTTCGGGCAGGGTATCGAGCGGGCCGCGATGACTGTGCACCACCGACCACCCCTCCCGGATCCGGCACCGTTCGCACTGGTGACCGGTGTCGATCCGCGCCTCGTTCGGGCAGGTCCGGCGCCCGGGTTCGCCGCCGAACGCGCGGTAGCCGAGGCAGTAGCGGCCCTCGGTGACCCGGAACGCGAGCCGGGTGCCGAGACCGGGCAGCAGGTCGACGGTGCCGTCCGCGCGCAGCAATTCGTAACACCATCGGCCCTGCTCGTCCCAGCGCGTGCCGCAGTACAGGGCGGTGGAGGTCATCCGGCGAATCTAGGCGATGGGCTCAGACGGCGTCGAGGAGGTCCTCGAGGTGGATGGGAACATGGCGGACACGGACTCCGGTGGCGTGGTAGATCGCGTTGCCGACGGCCGCCGCCGAGCCGACGATGCCGATCTCACCGATTCCCTTGGCGCCCATGGGATTCACGTGCGGGTCGTGTTCGTCGATCCAGCTGACGTCGATCTCGCCGATGTCGGCGTTGACGGGAATGTGGTAGCCGGCCAAGTCGTGGTTGACGACCTCGCCGAAGCGGGTGTCGAAGACGCTCTCCTCGTGCAGGGCCATGCCGATGCCCATGGTGATGCCACCGATGAACTGCGAGCGGGCGGTGCGCGGGTTGATGATGCGGCCCGCGCCGAACACACTCACCACCCGGGGCACTCGGATCTCGGCGGTGTCGATGTCGACCCGCACCTCGACGAAATGCGCGCCGAAGGCGTGGGTCGAGAAGTTCTCCCGCGCCGGTTCTTTCGACGTTTCCACCGTCGTCTCGGCACCGTCGGCCGGGTCGTCGCCGTAGCGGCGGCGGAAGTCCTCGGCAGCGGCGACCACCGCCGATCCCCACGACGCCATCCCGCTGGAACCACCCGCGACGGTTCCGGCGGGCAGCCGGGAATCGCCGATGCGCAGGTCGATGCGGTCGCCGGTGACACCGAGGGCGTCGGCGGCGATCTGGCCGAGTGTGGTCCAGGTGCCGGTGCCGATGTCCATGGCGTCGATGGCCACCTCGTAACGTCCGCCGGTGAAACGCACACGGGCGCTGTTGCCCGGATTCACATCGGCCGGATAGGTGGCCGCCGCGACCCCCGAGCCGACCAGCCAACGTCCGTCCCGGCGCGATCTCGGCTCCGGATCGCGGTCGGCCCAGCCGAACCGCCGTGCCCCGGTGCGCAGGCACTCGACCAGCCCACGACTGGAGAACGGGCGCCCCGATTCCGGGTCGACCTCCGGTTCGTTGTGGATGCGCAGCGCGATCGGGTCCATGCCGAGCTCGACGGCCAGCTCGTCCATCGCCGTTTCGGCCGCGTACATCCCGGGACAGTGCCCCGGTGCGCGCATCCACGACGACACCGGCACGTCCAGTGCCGCGAACCGGTGGGTGGTAGCGCGAGTGGCGGACGCGTACATCACCCGCGACACGATCGCCGTCTGCTCGGCGAATTCCTTCACCTTCGAAACCTGTTGGACCACATCGTGGCTCAAAGCCGTCAAGGTACCGTCGTGATGGGCGCCGAGCCGGACCCGCTGCACACTCGGAGTGCGGTAACCGGCCAGGGAGAACAGCTGCTGACGGGTGAGCGCCAGTTTCAGCGGTTTGCCGCCGGTGAACCGCGCAGCCATGGCCGCGAGCACGATATTGGCGTGCGGTTCACCCTTCGACCCGAATCCGCCACCGACATACGGTGCGATGACATGCACCTGTTCGGGTTCCAGCCCGAACAGCGGGGCCACGGTCGAGCGCACCACGTGCGGGCCCTGGGTGGAGTCGTAGAGGACCAGGCCGTCCTCGGTCCAGTGTGCGATGGTGGCGTGCGGTTCCATCGGATTGTTGTGCACCATCGCGGTGGTGTAGGTCTGGTCGACGGTCACCGGGGCCAGATCGAGTGCCTTCTCGACATCGCCGATGGTGGTGTCGGTGGCGAAGCCGCCGCTCACGTCCTCGGGTGCGTACAGGTCGTCGCGGTCGGCGTCGAAGACCACGTCGGCGGGGCTCTCGTCGTAGCTCACCCGTACCCGTGCGGCCGCCTCGCGCGCCACCTCGGGGCTGGTGGCCACAACCACCCCGATCAGCTGGCCACGGAAGGCGACCTCGTCGTTCTGCAGGATGAACAGTTCGTTGTCGTCGTCGGCGGCCAGCCGTGGGGCGTTGAGATGGGTGAGTACCGCGACGACGCCGTCCATCGTCTCGGCCTCGCGGGTATCGATCGCGCCGATCCGGCCGCGTGCGATGGTTGCCTGAATCGGGAAGGCGTGCAAGGCATCCCGGAGCGGGTGTTCCATCGCGTACGGTGCCAGGCCGCGTAGCTTGGCCGGCCCGTCGACACGGGTGGGGGAAGTGCCGATCGCGGGTGTCATCGCGCCCCCTGCTCGGTCAGGTCGCGCAAGGTCGCGACGAGGACTCTGCGTGCCAGTGGGATCTTGAAGGCATTGTGCTGTTGTGGGCGTGCGGCGGCGAGTTCGGCGTCGGCAGCCTCGGCGAAGCTCGTCTCGGTGGCGGGACGACCGCGCAGCGCGGCTTCGGCGGCGTGGGCGCGCCAGGGTTTGTGCGCGACACCGCCGAACGCGATACGGCAATCGCGGATCTGCCCGTCGGCGATATCGACGGCCGCGGCGACGGAAACCAGTGCGAAGGCGTACGAGGCCCGGTCGCGCACCTTGCGGTAGGTGGAGTTGGCGGCCCAGTCCAGGGCGGGCAGGTCGACGGCGGTGATGAGGTCGCCGTGGGCCAGGACGGTGTCGCGTTCGGGTTCGGTGCCGGGCAACCGGTGCAGATCGACCAGCGGGATCTCGCGTTCGCCGTCGGCGCCGAGCACGCGGACCGTCGCGTCCAGCGCGGTCATGGCCACCGCCATGTCGGAGGGGTGGGTGGCGATGCACTGGTCCGAGGCACCGAGGACGGCTTGGTCGCGGTCGTATCCACCGATGGCCGAACAACCGCTGCCGGGCGTGCGCTTGTTGCACGGCGTTGTCACGTCCTGGAAGTACGGGCAGCGGGTGCGTTGCAGCAGGTTGCCCGCGGTGGTGGCCAGATTGCGCAGCTGGGGTGACGCGCCGGCGAGCAGCGCGGCCGAGAGCATCGGGTAGCGGGCGCGGATGACCGGGTGCGCCGCCAGGTCGGCATTGCGCACCGTCGCCCCGACCCGCACGCAACCGTCCGGGCGTTCGGTGATGTCGTCGAACGGCAGCCGGCTCACGTCGACGAGCAGGCCGGGCGCGGTGATACCGAGCTTGAGGTGATCGACGAGATTGGTTCCGGCGCCGAGGAATACCGCGTCCGGTTCGGCGAGCATCGTCGCCACCGCCTGCTCGGGCTCGATCGCGCGTTCGTAGCCGAAGTCCCTCACCGGGCGGCGTCCGCGATCGCGGCGACGATATGCGGATAGGCGCCGCAGCGGCACAGGTTGCCGCTCATCCGTTCCCGGATCTCGTCGTCGGTGAGCTCGACCGAACCGGTGAGGTCGGCGGTGACATGACTCGGTGCGCCCGCCTTCACCTCCCCGAGCATGCCGACAGCCGAGCAGATCTGGCCCGGTGTGCAGTAACCGCACTGGAAACCGTCGTGCTGGAGAAAGGCCTGCTGCACCGGATGCAGGTCGTCACCGTCGGCGAGCCCGTCGGCGGTCACGATGGTCGCCCCGTCGTGCGCGACGGCCAGCGCCAGACACAGCGTGGCGCGACGCCCGTCGAGCAACACCGTGCACGACCCGCACTGCCCGTGATCGCACCCCTTCTTCGGAGAGGTCACACCGAGCTGTTCACGCAGGACGTCGAGCAACGTGGCCCGCGTATCGACACCGACTTCCCGCGTATGCCCGTCCACGGTCAAACTGATCTGCGCACGCATCGAACGGCCTCTCGTCGTGGGACACCGACCTCACCACCGACCACCGCGGCACGCCCTCACGGGCCCGCCACCAGCTGCTACCCGAACAGGTGTGCTCCAGCACACATCGCCACCGTAGCAAAGACGCGGCGCGCGCCCCCACCTCGCCGGTCGCTAGGCGACGAGTTCGGCGGTGCGGCGTTGGAGGTCGGCGAGGACGGCGCGCAGGGATTGTTCGGCGCGGATGCGCTGCCAGCCGAGCATGTCGTGAGGGCTGAATCTGGCTTCCTCGAAGAGGGTGACGAGTTCGTGGGCGGAGGAGTCCTGCAGGACGCCGGTGGTGAAGGCGCGGGCCAGGACCTCGTTGGGGGTGTCGGAGATGAGGGGGGCGGCGGCGCGGTCGGCGGACAGGCCGCGTTCCATGGCGGCGTAGCAGGCGATGATGGCCTCGCGGGTGTCCTGGCCGGGGGCGATCATCGCGGCCAGACCCATTTCGGCGGCCCGGGTGAGCGAATCCACTTCGGGCGCGGGCAGTTCGGTGTCGGGCGGTGGGACGTGGTCGGGGACGCGACGCGCGGAACCGAACGCCGCGGCCAGACCGACCATCGCGATCGCCACCAGCAGCAGGGCGAGCGCGGTCGCGACGACGAGGGTGAGACCACTCAGATCCGTTGTGCTGAAGGGTGATTCGGGAGCAGCGGCATCGAGCGAGGTCGGGCGGTCGCGTATCGGCGCGTCCTCGGGCGGCGTCTGCTCGGTTTTCGCGCCGGGCAGCAGGAACAGGGCGACGATCCCACCGGCGAACACCAGCGCCGCGGCGCCGACAGCGACCGGAGCAAGCACCGACAGCCGTCCGAACCGCAACCGTGGCAGACCGCCACCGGCGGTCTCGATCTGCGGCATCGCCAACGGCAAGCGGTGCTGGCTGATCAGGACCCCAGCCGCCAGAATGACCACCGAGACGAGCAACAGCACCGGCATCACCGCGACCGTCAGCGCGGAGGGCCGCTCCCCCGCCGCCGGGACGACCCCGGGAACCCGACCGCGCAGGGCGATGACGGCCCCGGCCATCAGGGCGATCACCAGCGCCGATCGCAGGATCGGCACCCAACTCGTCACACGCACACTCGGTCTTTCGCAGGCGAAATTCGGCCGGACAGCCGCCCTGAAACCTATGACCCGTCCTCGGCCGGAAAAACCGTTAACCGAAGTCATTGGAAGATTCACGACACTTCCCGCACGACCCCATGCTCACCCACAGGAACAGACCGCCAGGTCGGCGCTAATCCGGAGGCAGTTCGCCACGCAGACGAGCGTGCAGAACAGCGTTGGCGTCCTCGAGTTCGAGGATGCGGCCGATCCCCGCGAGGTTCACCCCCGCGGCGGCGAGCGCGACGATGCGCTGCAGGCGCGCCAGGTCGTTGCTGCTGTAGCGGCGGGTACCGCCGTCGCTACGCGCCGGGGTGAGTAGCCCGTGCCGCTCGTAGAGCCTCAGCGTCTGCACACCGACCCCCGTCAGTTCTGCTGTCACCGAGATCCCGTACACGGCCTGCGCCGGGTCGGGTAGCGGGGGTCCCGCATGCGGATCCAGCGACATCTCACTCCTCTCTTGCACTCTCGTGCCGAGAGTGCTAAAACAAATCTATGCCACATGGCATAGGTTACCTGACCTACGAGAGAGAAATGGAGTGAGTTGGAGGTGGCGACCATGCTGATGCGTACCGATCCTTTCCGCGATCTGGACCGATTCACGCAGCAGGTGCTCGGCACCGCGGCCCGGCCGACGGTGATGCCGATGGACGCCTGGCGTGAGGGCGACGAGTTCTTCGTCGAATTCGACCTGCCGGGTATCGACCCGAGCTCGCTCGACCTGGATATCGAACGCAACGTTGTCACCGTGCGAGCATCGCGACCCGAACTCGACTCGAGCCGCGAGATGATCGCCGCGGAACGCCCGCGCGGGGTATTCAGCCGTCAGCTGTTCCTCGGCGAGGGCCTCGACACCGACAACGTCCGCGCCGAATACACCGACGGCGTGCTGCGCCTGACGATCCCGGTGGCCGAGAAGGCCAAGCCGCGCAAGATCGAGATCGCACACTCCAACGGACACCAGCGCCAGGCCATCAACGCCTGACCCGTCCGGACGCTTCTCTGCGAGGAGGCGCGTCATGATCCCGCTGCCGGGTCCGCCTACCCAGCGCGGACCTCCGCCGCAACGGCGAGAACACCTCGAATGTCACGTCGCTCTTCCACCTCGGAGTGGGCCGGTCCGGCAGCCGGCCCACCCCGCCGAATCCGCATCTGGAGGTCGAGAATGATCCCTACCCGCGATGACGCCGACTTCGCCGAACAGCTCGCGGTGGCCGACGCCGCCGACCGCGAAGCGGGCCTCGATCTGGACGCGCTCACGCCCCCGAGCGAATTCGCCCGCGCCGCTTGGGATTCCGCGAACCCGGCCGACGTATTCGACCAGTCGTGGATCACTCCGATGCCGGACGACGACTACCCTCTCGCCTACTGAGGCAGGCCACCGCGTTTCGCCGTCGAACAAACGCCCGGGCCGAATTTCGTGATGGAAGCCACAAGTTAGCTGGCGCTATTGCCAGCGACACAGCGAGCGGCACAAGATGGTCTTCTGACCAACCTGATGTCGAGGAATCGCCGTGTCGCACTTCGCTACCCGCCTCAACGAGCTCTTCCGCAATCCACCCGAGCAGGTCGCGGACCGGTGCACCAACCGCCAGGTCGCACGCTCGTTGCAGGCGGCGGGGCATCGCATTTCGGCACCGTATCTGTCCCAGCTGCGGTCGGGCGGCCGCAGCAACCCTTCGTGGAGAACCGTTGCCGCACTGGCCGATTACTTCCAGGTGGAACCTGATTACTTCTTCGTCCGCGACCTGAACGAGTCGAACGTCGACGACAGCACCCTGCTCGCGCGCCTGCAGCTCGACCGGCCACGCCTGTTCCTCGTCCAGACGATCGGCCTGTCCCGCGATTCGATCGACCTGCTCGTCACCATGGCCGAGCATTTGCGCGCGAGCGAGCGATTGCTGGCTGTTCACTTCGACAGCTGAGCCCGCCTGACCCCCGCCGCACCGAATCGGTGCGGCCGAGCGGCCGCTGTCCGGCTCCGACGTGGCATGATCACCACCGACCGCATCGGCCGCGGCAAGGACGCCGCCCACCTGGAACCGGCTTCGCTATGAACCTCGACGACCACGCAGACGAGTGGGCTCGGCGCCTGGCCGAGCTCGGTCCGGTTTCGCGGGATTCGCTCGTCGAGCAGGTCCGCCGCATCGTCGCCGACCTCGGCGAGGCGCCGCACGAGGCCGCGTTCGAGGCAGGCGAACGAGCCGCGCGAGCGATAGCCGACCTCGGCCTCACCGACCCGGCCGTCATCGCCGTGTCGGTTCCGGTACTACGCGCGGTCGCCGAATCGGCGAGACCGCGCGACCTCGCCACCGGCGATGCGCTGCTCGGCGGATTCGGCACCGGCTTCGCGCGCGCCCTGTGCGCCGCGCCCCCGCATGCCGAGGGCTATGAGATCGCCTTCCACCACTCCTCGATCGGTATCTCCATCGGCGACGAGAACGGCATGATCCTCGACGCGAACCCGGCCTTCGAACGGCTCATCGGCCGCGGCCTGGCGGAGCTGCGCAGCACGACCGGTTTCACGATGTTCCCGGCCGACCGCCAGACCGAGGTGCGTGAACGGGTGATGCGCGCCCTCGACGACTCGCCCACCGGCAGCATCCAGATCGAAGGCCGATTCCCCCGCCAGGACGGATCGATGGTGTGGACTTCCTGGACCGTCACCCGCTGCGCCTCGGCCGACGGCGAACGCCGTTACCTGCTCGGCTTCGGCGAGGACATCACCGAAAGACGCACGACCACAGAGCAATTGCAGTGGCAGGCGATGCACGACCCGCTCACCGCCCTACCGAACCGGCGGTACCTGCTCGACCGGCTGCATACCGTCATCGACGAGGCGGATCCGGAGGCGAGGGCGGGGGTGTGCGCGCTGGATCTGGACAACTTCAAAGAGGTCAACGATTCGTTCGGCCACATCGTCGGCGACAAATTGCTCGCCGCCGTATCGAACAGGCTGGAGTCGGCGGCCGCCGCACTCGGGTGCGTGCTGGCGCGGACCGGCGGCGACGAGTTCGTCGTCCTCGCCGAGCCACCGGCCGACCAGGACCTCCTCGACCGGCTGGTCGCCGCGCTCCACAAGGCACTGAGCACCCCGGTCACCGTCGACACCGTGAGCATCGACGTGGCGGTGAGCATCGGCGCGGTCCTCGTCGCGCTGATGGGCCAGGGGCCCGACCACCTGCTCACCCGCGCCGATCAGGCTCTCTACGCCGCGAAATACGCGGGCAACTGAACGGTCCGGATCACTCCGGCGGCTCCGGGCTGCGGATCTCGTCGGGCACGGAACCACCGGCCACGTCGGCGGCGATGCCGAGGTCCTCTTCGTAGCCGACCCGCGGAGCGACCTCGTTGCCGTCCTGATCGAGTTCGACCGAAGACGACCCGGCCGCCTGCGGCGCGGAACCGGGAACCACATCGGGTTCCTCCTCGGCCAGGCGTTCGTCCAGCCCCCGCGGGGTGGCCTCTTCGGCCGGGGTCATCCCGTATTTCGTGACGCCGGTCCAGTGCTCCGGCGGGTCCATACCGGCTTCCAGCGGGTCTTCCCGCAGGCGGTCCTCATCGAGGTCCTCACTGCTGTTGAGCGCGGCCGGATCGGTTTCGACCGAGTCGGGCGCGCCGGTGTCCTGGGGCGGGTCGTAGGTGTCGTCTGGTTCGGTCATGCCGTGGCCCTACCCCGCCGCCGGCACCGCAAACGGTACCGGTGTGCCAAAACGTAGCTGGCGCGGTGGTGCAGACGAGCACTGAAGCTCACTCCATGCCGCGAGACCACCACTTCCATGCTCGGCGACACGATTTAGCTGGAAAATTGCGACGCGCAGATCGGTCCCATCCCATCCGCCCGCAGGACCGAATACATGACGGGTCACCGCCCATCGGCGGGTGGCGATCCTCGCGCCTCACCGCCGCCACGCCCCACTCCCGCTGCCCCCGTTCATATTTCGAGCCCGAACGCGAGGAATTCTCGATGATCACCGACGCACAACCCGACCGCTGCCCCGAGATCGCTCCCCCGGAACACACTCCCGCGCCGGAACCGAAACGCACCGACCTCACCCCTCTCGCACTGCCGGCCCTCGGTACCTCGGTGGTGATGCTCGGCCTCGGCGCACTCGCGGTGTTCCCCCTCGGGCGCTGGATGCACGAGTACGGCATCATGCTCGTCCTCACCGGCTACATGCTCCACATCGCCTGCTTCACCGCCCTGGCAGCGTGGGGATTCGCCCAGCTCAACCACCATCGGCTCGACGAGGACGAACCGGGGCTGTGACGCCCCCGCGGGGCCGTCGGCGACGTAACGGGCACAATGGTCGGGGTGAAACCCTGGCAACCCGACACCGGCTCGGCATCCAACGGGCAACTGGTCGATGTCGACGACGTGCGCGCGCTGCGCGACCAGTTCGTCGACTTCATGCTCGGGTACAAGTTCGCGATCGACGAGGTCACCACCAAGATCAACATCCTGCGCGAGGACTTCAACAACACCCACGCCTACAACCCCATCGAGCACGTCGGCTCGCGGCTGAAGTCGCCCGAGAGCGTGCTCGAGAAGGTGCGGCGCAAGAACTACGCGATGAACCTGGCCGCCATCCGCGAGAACGTGCTCGACATCGCCGGTGTGCGGGTGGTGTGCAGCTTCATCTCCGATATCGCCACCATCCGGGACCTGCTGGTCAGCCAGGCCGACATCACCGTGCTCGAGGAGCGCGACTACATCACCCACCGCAAGCCCAACGGGTACCAGAGCCTGCACCTGATCGTGTCGATCCCGGTATTTCGCGCCGGGCACACCCAGCGGGTCCCGGTGGAGATCCAGATCCGGACCATCGCCATGGATTTCTGGGCCAGCCTCGAGCACAAGATCTATTACAAATACCGGGGTGAGGTGCCGCCGAACCTGCGCAGCGACCTCGCCCAAGCAGCCGAGGCGGCCACCCAGCTCGACGAGAAGATGGAAGCGCTGCACCGCCAGGTCGATCGAGCCGCCGAGCCCAAAACCGCCGCCGGTGACGCCCTCGACCTCAGCGTGCTCTATCACAGCCTCACCAGCCGGCCATTTCCCGGAGATCTCCGCGCCTAGTCCGTGAATCGCGCTAGGGTCGGCCGCAGGAGGAGTCGATCATGAGCGCATCGAAGGACCGCACGCCCAGTCAGTGGGAGGAGATCGTCGCCGCCGACCCGTCGCATTCGGCGAGGTACGTGCAACGATTCCGCACCCTCGCAGCCGAGGGCACCGACATCGTCGGTGAGGCGCGACTGGTCGACGCCATGCTCGGACGTGGCGCGCGCGTGCTCGACGCGGGCTGCGGACCCGGCCGGATCGGCGGCTACCTGCACGACGCGGGGCACACCGTGGTCGGTGTCGATGTGGACCCGGTGCTCATCGACGCCGCCCGCGCCGATCACCCCGGCCCCACCTGGCTCGTCGGCGACCTCGCCGAACTGGATCTGCCCACCCGCGATTTCGACGCCATCGTCTGCGCGGGCAATGTGCTCACCTTCCTCGCGCCGTCCACCCGGATCGCGGTGCTCGAGGGCTTCTCCCGCCATCTCGCACCCGCGGGCCGCCTGATCACCGGCTTCGGCGCCGAGCGCGGTTACGAGTTCGCCGATTTCCTCGACGACACCGAAAAAGCCGGACTCACAACCGATCTCCTGCTGTCCACCTGGGACCTTCGACCCTTCCGCGACGACTCCGACTTCCTCGTCGCGGTGTTCTCACGAACCTGACCCGGAACAAATACTTGACTGATTCAAGAAAACGGGGAAGACTTCGTGGCGTGCCGACGGACCAGGAATTCCAGCAGATGCTGCGGGGAGTTTCACTGCGCGTCACAGCTCCGCGTGTCGCGGTGCTGGGCGCTGTGCACGAACATCCGCACGCCGATACCGATTCGGTGATCCGGGCGGTTCGCTCGCGACTGCCCGGTGTGTCCCACCAGGCGGTCTACGACTCGCTGCGCACCCTGACCGGCGCCGGACTGCTGCGCTGCATCCAGCCACGCGGCCTGGTCGCCCGATACGAGTCGCGCGTCGGCGACAACCATCACCACCTCATCTGCCGGGACTGCGGCGCGATCTTCGACGTCGACTGCCAGGTCGGCGAAGCACCCTGTCTCACCGCGGCCGACGACCACGGCTTCGCCATCGATGAAGCCGAGGTCATCTACTGGGGCCTGTGCCCCGACTGCGCGCACGCACCGTCCACCCCTAACGAGTAGTCCGCACCACCCGTCCAGGAAGGAATATCGTGACCTCCGATAGCCGCCCACCCACTCCTGACACCGAGACCTCGAGCACCAGCGAGAGCGAGAACCCCGCGATCCCCTCGCCCGAGCCCAAGGCGCATCGCCCGCAGACCAATCAGGACTGGTGGCCCGAGCAGATCGACGTCTCGGTCCTGCACGCTCACTCGTCCAAGTCCAACCCGCTCGGCGAGGACTTCGACTACGCGAAGGAATTCGCCGAGCTCGACGTCGAGGCGCTCAAGGCCGACATCGCCGCGGTCCTCACCGATTCCCAGGACTGGTGGCCCGCCGACTACGGCAACTACGGCGGCCTGTTCATCCGGATGAGCTGGCATGCGGCCGGTACCTACCGGATCGCCGACGGCCGCGGCGGCGGCGGGCAGGGCGCGCAGCGCTTCGCCCCGCTCAACAGCTGGCCCGACAACGCCAATCTCGACAAGGCGCGCAGGCTGCTGTGGCCGGTGAAGCAGAAGTACGGCAACAAGATCTCCTGGGCCGACCTCCTGGTGTTCACGGGCAATGTCGCGCTGGAGTCGATGGGCTTCAAGACCTTCGGCTTCGGCTTCGGCCGCCCCGACATCTGGGAGCCCGAAGAGATGTTCTGGGGCCCGGAAGACACCTGGCTCGGCGACGAGCGCTACAGCGGTGACCGCGAGCTCTCAGGACCGCTCGGTGCGGTGCAGATGGGCCTGATCTACGTCAATCCGGAAGGGCCCAACGGCAGGCCCGACCCGGTAGCGGCGGCCCGCGACATCCGCGAGACCTTCGGCCGGATGGCCATGAACGACGAGGAGACCGCGGCGCTGATCGTCGGCGGGCACAGCTTCGGCAAGACCCACGGCGCGGGTGACGCGAGCCTGGTCGGACCCGAGCCCGAGGCCGCCCCGATCGAGCAGCAGGGTCTCGGCTGGAAGAGTTCCTTCGGTACCGGCAAGGGCAAGGACGCCATCACCAGTGGACTCGAGGTCGTCTGGACCGCGACACCCACCCAGTGGAGCAACGGCTTCCTGAAGAACCTGTACGGCTTCGAATGGGAACTCACCAAGAGCCCCGCGGGCGCGTGGCAGTGGAAGCCGAAAGACGGTGCGGGCGAAGGACTCATCCCCGATCCGTTCGGCGGTCCGGCCCGCACGCCGACGATGCTCACCACCGACCTGGCCCTGCGCGAGGACCCTATCTACGGTGAGATCACCCGGCGCTGGCTCGATCATCCCGAGGAGCTGGCCGAGGCCTTCGCCAAGGCCTGGTACAAGCTGCTGCACCGCGACATGGGTCCGCTGAGCCGCTACCTCGGCCCGTGGGTGGCCGAGCCGCAGCTGTGGCAGGACCCGGTCCCGGCCGTCGACCACGAACTGGTCGACGACAACGATGTCGCGGCGCTCAAGCGCACCGTGCTCGACTCCGGTCTCACCGTCGCCCAGCTGGTCAAGACGGCGTGGGCGTCGGCGGCCAGCTTCCGCAGCACCGACAAGCGCGGCGGCGCCAACGGTGCCCGCATCCGGCTGGAACCGCAACGCGACTGGGAGATCAACGAGCCGGCCGAGCTGGCCAAGGTGCTCGAGGTGCTCGAGCGGATCCAGCAGGACTTCAACGCCTCGGCCACCGGTGGCAAGAAGATCTCGCTGGCCGACCTGATCGTCCTCGCCGGTTCCGCGGCGGTCGAGAAGGCCGCCCAGGACGCCGGTCACACGGTGACGGTTCCGTTCCACCCGGGACGCACCGACGCCACCCAGGAGTCCACCGACGTCGAGTCGTTCGCCGTGCTCGAGCCGCGCGCCGACGGATTCCGCAACTACGTGCGTCCGGGTGAGAAGGCGCCGCTCGAGCGTCTGCTGCTCGACCGCGCGTACATGCTCGATGTGACCGCACCGCAGATGACCGTGCTGGTCGGCGGCTTGCGTGCGCTCGGCGCCAACCACGGTGGCAGCTCGCACGGTGTGTTCACCGATCGCCCGGGGGTGCTGTCCACCGACTTCTTCGTGAATCTGCTCGACCAGAACACCGAGTGGAAGCCGGCCGAGTCGGGCGAGAACGTCTACGAGGGCTTCGATCGCAAGACCGGCGCCAAGCGCTGGACGGCCACGGCCAACGACCTCGTGTTCGGCTCGCATTCGGTGCTGCGCGCGGTCTCGGAGGTGTACGCCCAGAGCGACGCGGGCGAGAAGTTCGTGCGGGACTTCGTCGACGCCTGGGTCAAGGTGGTCGACAACGACCGGTTCGACCTGCGCTGATCCCCGACGACGGCCCGGAACCCACCACGGTTCCGGGCCGTCGTCGTGTTCAGGCGGGGTGACCCGGTTTCAATTCGGCGACCGCGCTCAGGTGCAGGATCGCGTGGTCGGTCGACGGCGCTTCGGCCGCGACGGGCGCGAGGAGCACGCCGAGATGGTCGCCGAGGTCGATGCGCTCGAGGATCTCCCCCGCGAACCAGCCGGCCGCGCTGGTGAGGACCGGCAGCCCGTGTGGGCCGGTGTGCCAGTCACATCTGGCGAACTTGTCGGTGTCGTCCCCGGTCGTGGTGGCGAACAGCCCGGCCACCTCGAAATGCCGGGCCGCGATCAGATGCACGGCGAGATGTGTTGCCGTTTTGGCTGTTTCGTAGGTGTGGTTGCTCTTGGACAAGCCGACGAGGAACCGGCGCGGCTCGATACTCACCTGCGTGGCGAATCCGACGAGGCAACCCGCGCGCTGGCCGTGCGCGCTGGTGGTGACGATCCAGACGGGCGCGTCCGCCGCCGAGATCACCGCGTCGAAGGAGTCCGTGGGGTCGGTGTCGGCAGACATGGGGTCGAGTCTAGAAGTTTTCGTCACGGCCGAAGACACGTGAAATTCACACCGATCGTCGCTCGAGCCGGATGCGGATGCCCGCCATGCGCTCGGAGCCGCCGCGCAGCGCGCTGCCTGCCAGCCCGATGCGGGCGACCAGGCCGTACTTGCGCTTCATCAGACCGGTGAAGTGCGCACTTTCGCCGGGCGTCAGTACCTCGGCGAACCCGGGCACGGGAACGCCGAGCGGGTTGCCGCGCCAGTCGCAGGAGCAGACCGTCACCCGACCGCTGTTGCGGATTCGCTTCACCTTTCCGGTGTCCGCCGCGGTCCATACCGCCAGCGCCGCCCCGTCGCGCATCGCCCAGACCGGCGTGGGAACCGGCCTGCCGTCGCGGCGAAATGTGGTGAGCAGCAGATATTTACCGGTGGACAAGTCGTCGAGCATCGTGTCGAGGTGATCCATGCCATGATACTAACCAGTTAGTTAGATTGCGGCATCGAGCCGCTCGATGATCGGCAACAGAGAAGGAAGCCGCGTGGCGCGATTCGTTTGGGCTTTTCTCGCGGGGTTCGTCTTGGGCACCCCCGCGATTCCCGTCGGTCTTTCGCTGTCCTTGCCCGGTCCGATCGCCCTGTTGGCCGTGATACTGGGCGCGGCGTGCTGTGTCATCTTCGCGGTGGTCGCGATGGAGCGCGTCAGACTGGCCTGGCAGTCTTGGCGTGTCCGCCGGAAACCAGCTGCGCTGCAGGCTAATTCGACAACAATCAAACAGGTAGGGGCTTCGATCGACATCGGCGAGCACGCGGTGGAAGGCCGGCTGCCCGGTGCCGCGGGGCAGCGGGCACGGCGCGTCCTCGCCCGGTTCGGCGCCCCGGGTTTCGGCATACTCGGGCCCGCCCTTTTCGGCACCTGGGGCTCGGCCCTGCTCGGTGCCGCACTGGGAATCCCGCGCCGACGACTCATCGGCTGGCTGATGACCGGAGTCACCGTGTGGTGCACCGTGCTGCTGGTTGCCTCCGACGCGGTCCTGGTCTACTTCGGAATCGGATGACACCGCCGACAATCCGCGGAACTACGATGACCCCCATGTCCCGAGCCGAGGCCACCAAGGCACGCATCCTCCAGGCGGCCACCGAGGAGTTCGCGACATACGGCATCGCCGGAGCCCGGGTGGACCGGATCGCCAAGGCCGCGGCAGCCAACAAGAACCTCATCTACATCTATTTCTGCAGCAAAGATCAACTGTTCGACGCCGTCTTCGATGCCCATGTCACCCACGGCCTCGACTCGGTTCTCTTCACCGCGGACGACCTCCCCGAGTACGCCGGGCGGCTCTTCGACTACTGCCGAGCCCATCCCGAAGTCATCCGGCTCGCCACCTGGCACCGCCTCGAGCGCGGCGATCAGGACCCCGCTGGTGCGACGCCGGCGCGCGAGGTGAAGCTGGAAGCGCTTGCCGCCGTGCAGAAGGCGAACAACATCGGCTCCGGCTTCTCACCCGGCACCCTGCTGACGCTGGTCCTGAGCATCGCGCTCGCCTGGAATCCGGGCAATGCCGCCGGTGTGCCGGCTTCCGATGCCGAGACCACCGACGACCGCCGCCGCGCCGTCATCGAGGCCGTGCGCCGCCTTCTGTGACACGCACGGACGAAACCGTGGCGGGCTAGGAGTCGTCTTCTTCGTCGTCGTCCTCGTCCTCGTCGGGATCGACCAAGTCCACATCCAGGTCGACCGAGAAGCCCGGAATCGACAGTGGGTCGCCCGATTCGTGCATGGTGAGGTACTCGGTACCGAGGCCGAGGCGGTGCAACAGGACCGTGGTGACGGTCGCGGCGGCGCGGGCATCGGTGGACACATCGGACCAGCAGCGCAGCGCGGTGTCATCGGGGCGCTCGGTGAAGCCGAGGGCGGCCAGGTGGTGGCGCGTGGCATCGGTGACCGCGGCGGACACGCGGATCTCGTTGGAAGACAGCGTGAATCGCACCTGACGATCCGGGGACTGCTCGAGGTCGTAGAAGTCGAGCACCAGGGGTTGCGGGCCCGGACCGAGGGCGCGCATCGCGAGATGGAGGCTGGTCACGAGGTCGGTGAGCAGGCCGCGCAGGTGCGCGAGGGTGTACACGCTCCACACTTCGGCCCCGCGACCGGAGGGTCCCGCGGACCACGTGTAGTCGACCTCGTAGTCGTCGGCGCTGGTGTACTCGAGGTCGTGCTCGTCGGCGGGAATCCAGTCGTCCTCGTCGAGGAATTCCGGGTAGTGGTATTGCGTTTTCCAGTTCCACCATCGGCGGTTCCCGTCGACCTCGACCGAGCGGATACCCAGCTCGAGGTCTCCGTCGGCCGCCAGTTCGAGGGTGTACAGCGTCGGCCCGTCGATCCAGCCGACGTCGAGATCCTCCGAGAGGCCGCTGTACCAGCTGGGCTCACCCCACGCCGCCACCGCGCGATCGAGGTAGGTGCGGAACTGTTCCGGCTCGATCTTCGCGACGGGAACGGAGAACAGTCGGCAGGGCTTGTTCTCGTCGTAGGGATCGTCGTCGCCGAAGGTATGGGTGCCTGCGGGCATGTCGGGAATGTCGACCGAGCCGTCGCTCGCGAGTGTGCCGCCCATCGCGCGACAGGCGCGTTCGATGTCGGTGCGCGTGCAGTCACGGAAATCGGCGGCGCGCAGGCGCGCGAACAGGTCGGTCAAGCGGGTGTCGGGCAGGAGCTCCATACCGAGACAGTAGGCCGAGGTACCGACAGCTTCTCGGTGGAAGCTGTTGCAGGGGTTGTTGATTCATTGCCACGCACCGATTGCCGCCACCGCGGATTCGCGATCGGCGTGTCCCCATTCGAGTTGAAAATGATGTTCAGTAGCATGTGCGCTATGACGATCATTCATGAGCGCCGCGGGGGGCGTGCGGGGACCGGGACCTCGACCGGGGAACCGGCCGCGGCCGAGGCCGTATTCCTCGACGCGACGCTGGCGTTGCTCGAGCCGTTGGCGGTCGCGCCGGGACAGATTGTCGTCGATGTGGGGCCGGGGGCCGGAACGTCGACCGTCGCGTTGGCACGAGCTGTCGGTGAGGCGGGGCGTGTGTACGCGGTGGACCTCGATCCGGCGATGCTCGAGCTGACCATCGAGGCCGCGCGTGCGGCCGGGGTCAGTGACCGGGTCCGCGCGGTCCTGCACGACCTCGAGGACGGCGCACCACCACTACCCGAACCGGCCGACGTGGTCTGGTCGTCCTGGTGTGTGCACCACGCACACGACTGGGACGCGGCCGTCCGCTCCCTCACCCGACTGCTGCGACCCGGCGGCGTCCTCGGCATCGCCGAGGGTGGTCTGCCCACCCGCTGCCTGCCGTGGGACATCGGAATCGGCAGGCCCGGCCTGGAGATTCGGCTCGACGAGGCGCACGATCAGCAGTTCACCCGCTGGTTCTTCGACCGTGCGGCGGCGGTGCGACCGCGCCGCGCGTGGACGGCGATCCTCGCCGACGCCGGTCTCGTCGACGTCACCGCCTCGACAGCCCTGGTCGACCTGCCCGCTCCCCTGTCCACCGAGGTCCGCCGGGTCGTGCTGGACGAATTCGCCGCGCGGGTACGCCGGGCGGCACCGTACCTCGACGACGCCGACACGGCGGTCTGGCAGCGACTCCTCGACCCGCACGACGAACACTGGCTGGGCACCCGCGACGACCTCGCCCTCCTCAGCGCGCGCACCGCTTTTCGAGGCCGCACCCCCGCCTGACCCGATCGCTCAGCTGCTCATTCCCTCGCACCGCCGCACCACCTCGAGCACCCGGTCGATTTCGCCGGGGATGTTGTAGACGTGCACGCTCACCCGCACGGCGTGGTCGTCGGAATGACGGCCCGCCTGGCAGTGCCCGTCGGCGCGCACCATGATCCCCTCGTCGGCGAGCACGAAGCCCAGGTCGTCGGAGCGCACCGCGCGATGTCGGAAGGTCACCAGTGCCTCGCGCCGCTGCACGGTCGATTCGGCGGTGAGACTGTCCTGACAGCCGAGCACCTGCACTCCCGGCAGTCGGGCCAACCCGTCGGTGAGTCGTAGGGTCAAAGCGCTTGTCCAGGCGCCGATCTCGGCCGTTCCGGCGGCATCGAGCCAGTCGAAGGCGGCGGCCATGCTGACGATGCCCGCCGTGTTCGGCGTCCCCTCCCACCCGCGTATCGCGAAGCGCGGGCCACGCCGATTGCGCGCCCACACCGCCCCGATGCCGGGCAGGGCCAGCATCTTGTGCCCGGAGAACACCACGAAGTCCACATCGAGGTCGGCGACCGACACCGGCCGGTGCCCGACGCTCTGCGCGGCGTCGAGACAGATCGGCACATCGGGTCCCACCGCCTGACGCACCCGGTGCACGTTCATGTCGACACCGAAGACGTGATGCACGTGGGTGACGGCGACGAAGCGAGTGCGGTCGGTGACCACCGACGGCAGGGCCCGGTGGTCGTAGTCACCGGAGGCCGGATCGACCGGCATCGCGACGATGCGCACGCGAATTCCACCGCGCGCCAGGTCGTCTCGCATATCGAGCCAGGGACGCAGATTGGCTTCGTGGTCACCGAACGGAACGATGATCTCGTCACCGTCGAGGAGCTGATCGGCCAGCCAGTCCTGCGCCACCGCCCGCAATCCGTGACTCGTGCCGCCGACGAACTCCACCGAGGAACCGGTCGTGGTGTCGCCCAGGGCGATTCGTACCCGATCGCGGGCACGCTCGATGCGGCTGGTCGTCGCGGTCGCCCACGGATAGGAGCCGCGCCCGACATTGGCATTGCCGGTGGTGAGGAAATCGGTGACCGCGTCGAGCACCGCGGCCGGTTTCTGGGTCGTGGCCGCGCTGTCGAGATAGGCCACATCGGGATTGCGCGTGAGAATCGGGAACTGGGCGCGTAGTCCGGCCTGCCAGTCGGCCAACCGGTCGAGAACGTCGTCGGTCATGGCTCAGTCCCTGACCAGTGGTGCGCCGGCGTCGCGCCAGGCCACGACACCGCCGCGCAGACTCCGCGCGTCCCGGTGCCCCATCCGGGTGAGCAGGGCCGCGTAGCGCGCGGACTTCTCACCGACCGGGCACACGAGCAGCACCGGGGTGCCCGCACCGAACGGCAGCCCGCCGTGGACCAGTTCGTCGAACAGCTCGTCGACGATATTGATCGAGCCCTCGATGTGGACGGCGCTGTAGGCGAAGGAACCGCGCAGGTCGACGACCACCGGCCGGTCCCGGGCGATCCACTCACGCGCCTGGTCCACGTCGACGGTTGCCACGGCGGCGATCTCGGCGTCGGTCACCGTGCTCACCGAGTTCGGGCGCACCGGTTGCTCGAGCAGATCGGGCCTGCGCTTGCGCACATAGCTGAGATAGCTCTCCACCCGATCGCACACGATGAACACAGCGGTGCGCCGCTCGGTGAGCTCCGCGTCGACGGCCCGCAGATGACGCAGCGCCCCGAAGTAGGCGGCGCCCGCCGTCGGCCCGCCGAGGATCCCGCAGCGGCGGTTGAGGGTGAGCATGCCCTCGATCGCCTCCTGCGAGGTCACCGCGTCGATGGTGTCGTAGTTGTCCGGGTCGAACAGGCCGACCTCGTTGATCTCGTCGATATTGCGGATACCGGGGATGAAATCGGACTTGTCGGCGACCAACCCGATCACCGAAACCGCCGGATTGTGTTCGCGCAGCACACCTGCCACCCCTGTCGAGGATCCGGCGGTGCCGATACAGGCGACGAAGATGTCGGGACCCGCGCCGTCGAGGTCCTTGATGATCTCCGGCGCGGTCCCGGTGCGGTGCGCGTCGAGGTTGCGGGTGTTGAAGTACTGATCGGTGTGCAGGTAGCCGCCGCCGTCCTCGGACAGCATCCGGTACATGCGGCTGAGCGGGTCTTCGGTGTCGGTCGGGTCGAGGCATTCGGTCTGGCCCGGCAGCTCCTCGATGCGGGCGCCGAGCAACAGCAGCAGCTCTTTGATCTCGGGCACCTTCATGCGATTGGTGACGCTCTTGAACGGCAGTCCGTGCATCGCCGCGATCACCGCCAGCGCCTTGGCGGTGTTGCCGCTGGACAACTCGACCACCGCGTCACCCTGTTCCACGGCTCGGGACAGGCCGTCGCGCACCATGTTCCAGGCCGGACGGTCCTTCACCGAACCGAACGGGTTGAGCATCTCCATCTTCGCGTAGAGGTCGATATTGGTGAGCCCGTGTACGGCCGGATCGATCCGGACCAGCGGTGTGTCCCCGATGACGTCGAGAATGCTGTCGTACTTCATGCGCGGTTCCCTTCCACGGGCCAATACTGTTCATCCAGGCACCACGTCCACCCGCCCGCGCCGGGGCGGACCGCGATCGTGCGGGCGACCGGTTGCATCAGCGCGGAATCGGCCGCGAAATCCATGAAGTAGCCCGCCGTGTTCACGAACGCGAGCAGATCCCCCGGCACCGGAGTGCGCGCCAGGGTGACTTCGCGGCGGGTGATGAAGTCGTCTTCGAGACAGAGATTGCCCGTGAGGTACACAGCGACCGGCTCGCCGGCGCGTTCGGGCAGCAGCACCGGATCCATCAGCACCGCATGGTGTTCGGCGCTGATGTCACGGGAATTCGCGGCCACCCGGACCAGAGTTTCGCCCTCCTCGGTGGTGCGCACCTCCGAGACCAGGGCAAGGGTGAGGCCGCATTGGTCGGTCAGCGAGCGACCGGGTTCGATGTGCAGGTCGTAGAGGTTTTCCAGCAGCAGGGTGGCCAATGTCCGGCCCAGCGAGGGCGACTCGCGGCGCAGCAGTTCGTCCAGATAGTCCGCACCGGCGAGTTCGCGATGGGCGGGATAGAGGCCGAGGGTGCCGCGCAGGGTGCCCGCCTGTGCGCGCAGGCCGTAACCGTGGCTGTGCCAGGTCATGGGTGGGCGTGTGCCGAGCACCGCGTTGCCGAGTTCGGTGGTGTAGCGGTGCCATTCGGCACGGTCACGCAGGTAGCTCACGCCGAAACCGCCGCCGATATCGATCGCGGTGGGGGTGAATCCCCTGATCTGGGCTTCCCGCATCGCCAGCAGGCACCCTTCCAGGGCCAGGGCCTTCTCGTCGAGGCCGGTGGTGTCGAGGTGGTAGGCCATGCCACGCAGGTCGAGGGCGTCGCGGTGCCCGTCGAGAAGGTCGAGGGCCGAGGGCAGTTCGCGGATGTGCAAGCCGAAACGGCTGCGTCTGCTGGCAATGGTCACCCCGGGCGAGTCGAACGCCGACAGCCGGATCATCACCCGCGTTCGCGGCAATCCCGAATCGGTGACCAGCCGGGCCAGCTCGGCGAGCTCCTCGCGAGAGTCGGCGTTGACGACCGCACCGACCCGTGCGGCGAGCCACAGGAATTCCCGGTCCTTGGGACCGGTCGCCATGATGCGGTCGCCGGTGAACCCGCACTCGAGCGCGTGCCGCAGCTCCCCGAGCGAGGCCACGTCGATTCCGCACTCCCCCGCCGCCAGCGCGCGGACGATCGCGCTCGACCGGTTCGCCTTGTGCGCGAAGAAGATGTTCCCGCTCAGCCGGTGCGCGCCGTACACGGCGCGGTAGCTCGCCGCGTTCTCCTCCAGTTGTTGTGGCACAACCACATTCAGTGGCGATCCGAGCGCGGCCACCAGCTCCGCGAGCCTGCCGGGAGTGTCGAGTACCGCGCGAAGCGACCCACCGATTCGCGGCGTCAAGACCAGGTCCGGTTCCACACTGCCCCCATCCGAGCCACGTTTGTTGACAATGATTTTCGCTAGGACATCATGTCCCCGACCCCTTTCCCACACAAGCCGGCGAGCGTCACTGCGCCACAACAGGTTCGATTTCCAGGGTAGCCACCACCGCCCGCAGGTGACCGGTTTCGCCCTTCCGATATGCGACACTGACCCGATGAGCGATGCCGACGCCGGTGCGGGCAGCTACGTCGAGAAGGGCGAGTTCCGCCGCGACACCAACTACATCACCACACGCATCACCGCCGACGGCCGTGACGGCTACCCCGTCGAACCCGGCCGCTACCGCTTGGTCGCGGCCCGGGCCTGCCCGTGGGCCAACCGCACCCTGATCGTGCGTCGCCTGCTCGGGCTCGAGCCGGTGCTGTCACTCGGCCTGTGCGGGCCCACCCACGACAAACTCAGCTGGACCTTCGACCTCGACCCGGGCGGCGTCGATCCGGTGCTCGGTATCCATCGCCTGCGTGACGCCTACCTGGCCCGGTTCCCCGACTATCCGCGCGGCATCACCGTGCCCGCGATGGTCGAGATCGCGACCGGGCAGGTGGTCACCAACGACTACGCCCAGATCACCCTCGATTTCTCCACCGAGTGGAGCGCCTATCACCGGCCGGGCGCGCCGCAGCTGTATCCCGAAGCGTTGCGCGACGAGATCGACGCGATCGACCGGGAAGTGTTCACCGAGATCAACAACGGCGTGTACCGCTGCGGTTTCGCCGGGGCGCAGGACGCCTACGACGCGGCCTACGACCGGCTCTTCGCCGCGCTCGACCGGGTGAGCGAGCGGTTGCGCACCCAGCGCTATCTCGTCGGCGACACCATCACCGAGGCCGACGTGCGGCTGTTCACCACCCTGGCCCGCTTCGATCCGGTCTATCACGGCCACTTCAAGTGCAACCGCACCAAGCTCAGCGAGATGCCGGTGCTGTGGGCCTACGCCCGCGACCTGTTCCAGACACCCGGCTTCGGCGACACCATCGACTTCGGCCAGATCAAGGAGCACTACTACGTGGTGCACCGCGACATCAATCCCACCGGCATCGTCCCGAAGGGCCCGGACCTGTCGAACTGGCTCACCCCGCACCACCGCGAGGAACTGGGCGGCCACCCCTTCGGCGACGGCACCCCACCGCCCCCGCCGCACCCCGGCGAACAAGTACCCGCGATCACGCAGTGACCAGCCCCACCGGTGAAAATGGTTGCGCCTGATTGCCTTTCCGAATCCGGGGTATGCGCTCAGCGGGTCCAACGGACGGCCCACGGTCACCGACGCTGACCGAGCGATCTGTCTGGAAGGAACGAACTGTGAGTCTCGCGGACAAGGCGAAGCACAAGGCCGAAGAGCTCATCGGCAAGGCCAAGGAAGCGGCGGGCAAGTCGACCGACGACCGCTACCTCGAGCACGAGGGCAAAACCGATCAGACCAAGGCCAACCTCGAGGACGCGGGCGAGAAGGCCAAGGACGCCTTCCGCCACTGACACCTGACACCCCGCGAAACGCCTCGAACCCTTCGGGTTCGGGGCGTTTCCTTCTGCCCGGACCGCACCCTGGCGGGCATCGTCCTAAGGGAACGTTAGGAACCTCCGTTGTGGCTTCCGTGGGGGCTGTGACAGCCGACACAGTGGTCTGCGACGGCGCACTGCGGCGCCGAAAGAGGAGGTCCAAGGTGACAACGACACAGGTCGGTGGTGAGAAGCGGGTCGTCGCGAATGTGTTGCGCGGGTCGATCGGCAATCTCGTCGAGTGGTACGACTGGTACGTCTACGCCGCGTTCAGCGTGTACTTCGCGAAGGCGTTCTTCCCCGACGGCGACCCGACGGCCCAGTTGCTCTCGACGGCGGCGGTTTTCGCGGTCGGGTTCATCATGCGCCCGATCGGTGGGTGGGCGCTGGGCCGCTACGCCGACCGGTTCGGTCGACGCGCCGCGCTCACCCTGTCCGTCACCGTGATGGCCGCCGGTTCGCTGATGATCGCGGTGACGCCCGGCTTCGCGACCATCGGCATCGCGGCGCCCGTGCTGTTGCTGCTGGCGCGGCTGCTGCAAGGACTCTCCGTCGGCGGCGAATACGCCACCAGCGCCACGTATCTGTCGGAGGTGGCCTCCCCGGGGCGGCGCGGCTTCTACTCCAGCTTCCAGTACGTGACCCTGGTCGCCGGCCAGCTCACCGCCCTCGGTGTGCAGATCGTCCTGCAGCAGGTGCTCTCCGCCGAGCAGATGTACAGCTGGGGCTGGCGCATTCCGTTCCTGATCGGCGCGGGCGGCGCCATCGTGGTGATGCTGCTGCGCCGCGGCATGGACGAGTCGGAGTCGTTCGAGGCCGCGACGAAGACCACCGGCGCGGCCCCGAGCAGCTCGCGCGGTTCGCTGCGGGTGCTGTTGCAGTACCCGCGCGAATGCCTGCTGGTCGTGGGCCTGACCATGGGTGGCACCGTGGCGTTCTACACCTACACCACCTACATGCAGAAGTTCATGATCAACACCTCGGGCATCTCCAAGGACACCGTCGCCTGGATCAACTTCGTCGCACTGCTGGTCTTCGTGGTGCTGCAGCCGATCGCGGGCGGACTGTCCGACCGCATCGGTCGCCGCAAGCTGCTCATCTTCTTCGGCGTCGCGGGCACCCTGCTGACGGTGCCGATCATGACCACCCTCGCCCACACCGCCAACCCGCTGGCCGCCTTCGGCCTGATGATGCTCGCGTTGGTGATCGTCACCGGCTACACCTCGATCAACTCGATCGTGAAGGCCGAACTGTTCCCGACCAAGATCCGCGCGCTCGGCGTAGGCCTGCCGTACGCGCTCACCGTCGCCATCTTCGGTGGCACCGCCGAGATGATCGCGTTGGCGCTGAAGAAGGCGGACCTCGAGTCGCTGTACTTCTTCTACGTCGCCGGATGTATCGGGATCTCGCTGCTCACGTACTACTTCATGCGGGAGACCTCGGCCGAGTCGACCATCGAAGCCGAGCGCGAGGTCCACGCCGACCCGGTGGAGCCGGAACGGACGATGGCCGCCGTGCGTGGCTGACCGTGCGGTACACGCGCCGATCCAGGCCCTGTGGGAGGATCGGCGCGTGCGGCTTGCGGTGGTCGAAGACGACGACGGAGTGGGCGACGCCCTGGTGGAGGCGCTCACCGCACGCGGCTACCGCGCCGAGCGCATGCGCCGCGGCGCCGACCTGCTCATCTCCCACCGCGACTACGACGCCGTCCTCCTCGACCTCGGCCTGCCGGACGCGGACGGATTGCAGGTACTTCGGCACCTGCGCGAGGTGAGCGCCGTTCCGGTGCTGATCCTGACCGCCCGCAGCGACGAACGGTCCATCGTGCGCGGGCTGCGCGGCGGGGCCGACGACTATGTGGTGAAACCACCGCGGATCGCGGAGCTGATGGCGCGGCTCGAGACGGTGCTGCGGCGGGCGGCCGCCGTCGCCAACCAGAGCAGAACCGAAGTCGTCACCGGGGACGTGCGCGTCGACCTGCGCGCCCGCACGGTCGAGGTTAACGGGACCCCGGTCTCGCTCACCCAGAAGGAATTCGAGCTGGTCGAGGCACTCGTGGAGCGACCGGGTGCGGCGGTGAGCAGGCAGCAGCTGATGGACCGCATCTGGGGCGACGCGTTCGTCGCGGTCTCCCGCTCCCTCGACGTCCACATGACCGGGTTGCGCGCCAAACTGAACCGGCCGGGACTGATCACCACCATTCGCGGCTACGGGTATCGGTGGGGGCAGTGATCGCGGGAGGACGCGCGTGCGCCGCAGGCTGCTGATCGTCCTCACCGTGTTCGCCGCGCTCGCGGTGCTGGCTTTCGCGGTGCCGCTGTCACTCACGGCTGCCACCAGCCGCACCCAGCAGTTGGTGCTCGGCCGTTCCGGCGACGCCGACCGTTTCGCCACGCTCGCCGACGGGGCCGGTTCCCCCGACGGGGTGCGCGCGCTCGCCGACGAGGTGCATCGCTATCACGAGCTGTACGGCGAGAACGTGCTCGTCGTCGACGCGCGGGGCGCGCCGATCGTGAATGCCGGTGTGGTGGTGGCCGATTCGCGCATCAGCGCGGCACTGGCGGCGGCGCGGCGCAACCAGCGTCCCCAGCACCAGGATCGGCTCAAGCCGTGGAGCGCACCGGTCATGCTCGTCGCGCGTCCCGTCGGCACCGGTGTGCAGGTGAACGGGGCCGTCGTGATCGAGGCGTCGACCGCGGCGGCTCGTGCCGCTATCGCCAGGACCTGGGCTGTGATCGCGGTCGGCGGGTTGGGCGCGATGATCGGGTTCATGCTGTTGGCGCTCGTTCTGAGCCGCTGGGTGCTGCGTCCGCTGGCCGCGATGTCGGACGCCGTCGCCGAGCTCACCGCAACCCTGCCCAAACCGCGCGGGCGCGCACCGATCACCAGGAACTACGGCGGCCCGCCCGAGGTTCGCGCGCTGGCCGAGTCCGTCGACGCCATGGCCACCGCGGTCGGCGACTCCGCCGACGCGCAACGTCAACTCGTCGCCGACACCGCGCATGCCATGCGTAACCCACTGGCCGCCTTGATGATTCGGCTCGACTCACTCGAGTACGCCGTGCCCGCGACCGCGTCGGCGACCTTTCGTGGTGCTACCGCGGAAGTGGAACGGTTGACCGCGCTGCTGGACGACCTGTTGGAGCTCGCCGTCGCGGAAGTGCCCGCGTCGTTCGGGACCGCGGCGTCCGAGAAAGAACAGTGCGATCCGGCGCAGGTTGTCACCGACCGCATCGATGCGTGGGTGTCGGCTTTCCAGGATGCGGGTATCCAGTTGGCGGCCCTCCCGCGGACGTCTGTCGTCCGGCCGTTGGATTCGAGTGCTGCGTCCGGTGGGACCAACGTTGCCGTTGCTCGCGCTTCGTCGTCGGAAGGTAGTGGCGCGAGCAGCTCGGCCGCGGCGATCAGTTCGGCGGCGCTGGCGCAGATTCTCGATGTGGCGCTGAGCAATTCCTGCCGATACGCGGGTGCCGGCGCGCACACCCAGGTCACCATCGAGGCCGAGCCGGGCTGGGTGACGGTTCGGGTCGCCGATGACGGGATCGGTGTCGCACCGGAGGAACTCGACAAACTCACCACCCGCTTCTTCCGCGGCACCACGGCCGTACCGGGCGGCACCGGGCTCGGACTCTCGATCGCGCAGGCATTGGCCAGAGCGCACGGTGGCGAACTGGCGGTGGAGGCGGTGCGGCCACACGGCCTCGCCGTGGCGATCCGGCTACCGGCGGTGCTTCGATGAGCGGCGCGGTGCCGATGACGCGTCGTCGGATGCTCGCGCTGACCGCACTCGCCTCGGCGGCGCTCTTCGGCTGCGGCACGGGCGACCGGTCGACAGTGCGCTTGGCCTCCGGCGAGGACGGCGGCTTCTATTTCGCCTTCGCCCGGCTGCTGGCAGACGCGGCCGCGAACGAAACCGACACCGTCCGGATCGAGCCGGTGGAAACCGCGGGCTCGCAACAGAATCTGCGGATGATCGCCGACGGCGAGGTCGAAACCGCACTGGCACTGGCGGATTCGGTCGGCGACTTCGGCAGCCGAGTACTGGCATTGGGCCGCGTGTACGAGAACTACCTGCAGTTGGCGGTCCGTGCCGACAGCGACGTCGAACAGATAGCCGACCTGCGTGGCCGACGGGTGAACCTCGGCGCGGCCGGTTCGGGTGCCGCGCTGACCGGTGCACGCCTCCTGGCCGCGGCAGGCCTGGACCCGGCCGCCGGTGTGGTCATCGAACATCGTCCCCTGCGCGAGGCCACCCGGGCATTGACCGACGGCGGCATCGACGCCTTGCTGTGGGCAGGCGGCGTACCGACCGCCGCCCTCACCGTGCCCGATCCGATGCGGCTGCTCGACCTCGGCGCGCTGGTCGCACCGATGCGCGCGGAGTACGGCCCCGTCTACGACCACGTCGCCATCCCCGCCGACGCCTACCCGGGCAGCCCCGCTGTCCACACCATCGGCGTCACCAACCTGCTTCTCGCCACCGCGACCCTGCCCGACGAGACAGCCGCCGCCATCGTCGAACTCCTCCTCTGGCACGCCGATGCCCTGGTCCCCGCCGAGGCCGCGGGCACCCAATTCCTCGACGGCCGTTTCCTCATCGGCACCGGCACCGTCCCCCTGCACCCCGCCGCGGCCGAGGTCTACCGCCGCTGGCACGGCTGACCGGTTGCCCCAGGCACGTTGCTCGTGCGGGTTCCCCTACTGCTGTCCGATACGCCGCACCATCGCGCTCACGCGAGCGAAGCCTGGATGCCTCGATTCCTCGACAGTCACGACAACCTCTTGCTACAGTCCCAGACAGAAAACTACGGGCGCGTAGTAATGCATGTACGCCAGGGTAGAAATCTCGCCGGTAGTGGTCGCACGAGTCCACCACCGCATTCACACAGAGGCGGTTGTGATGGGTTCGAAATCTATATCCACCAGTGTGCCAACAGATTTCGACCTCATTGTCTCCTTCTGTCTGGACTGGTGGCGCAACCATCCGCGATGCGCGACAGAGACCGCGGGACGACAGGTCAGCATGGCCTGGCAAGCCACTGCAGAGCTGATCCGAGCACTCGCCGATCGCCGTTTCCCGCTAGCCGAATTCCTTCGGCAGAGCTCCTTCATGGCAACTGTCTCAGTCACTCCGACACTCCTGGTTGCCATTCCCATCGCCGCGATCGTCTCGATCCAGATCGGCGCCCTGGTCAGCCAAGTCGGGGCCACCACGTTCATCGGTGCCGTCAACGGCCTCGGCATCATTCGGCAGGGCGCCCCACTTGTCACCTCGCTGATGATCGCGGGTGCGGTCGGCTCCTCGATCTGCGCGGATCTGGGATCCCGCACGATCCGGGAGGAGATCGACGCGATGCGGGTGATGGGCGTCGACCCGGTGCGCAGGCTCGTGGCACCACGACTGCTGGCGGCGGTGCTGGTGAGCATGCTGTTGTGCGGGTTCGTCGTGTTCATCGGTTTCGCCACCGGCTACCTGTTCGACATCTTCGTCCAGGACGGCACGCCCGGCTCCTACCTCAGTACATTCGCCTCGTTCGCCGTCGCGAGCGACCTGCTGGTCGCGCTGGTGAAGGCGGCGGTGTTCGGCGCGCTCACCGCGATCATCGCCTGTGATTGCGGCCTGAACACCAAAGGCGGCCCCGGTGGGGTCGCCGACGCGGTGAACTCCGCGGTGGTCAGTTCGGCGATCGTGCTCTTCGCGGCCAATATCGCGCTCACCCAGATCTACAACACCCTGCTGCCGTCCAAGGTGCTCTGAGATGTCGAACTACACGCCACCCCTGCTGCGTCCGTTCCACGCGGCGCGAACAGCGACAACGCCGGTCGTCGAGGCGAACGTGCGGATGGGCCACCAGGGCGTCGTCTTCGTGCGAGCGCTGCTCGCCGTTCCGTTCGTGCTGCGGCACTACCGAAGAGAAGTCACACGGTTGATCATCGATGTCACCTGGGGCAACGGCGCACTGGTCGTCGGCGGTGGCACCGCCGGGGTGATCGTGATCCTGTGCGGTTTCGGGGGCGTCACCGTCGGCATGGAATCACACACCGCGCTCGATCTGTTGACGATGAGCCCGCTCACCGGCGCGATCTCGGGTTTCGCCACCACCAGGGAGCTGGCCCCGCTACTGGCGACCATCGCGTTCGCCGCCCAGGCGGGTTGCCGATTCACCGCACAGATCGGGTCGATGCGGATCGCCGAGGAGATCGACGCGCTCGAGTCGATGGCCATCCGCCCCCTCCCCTACCTGATCACCACCCGCATGCTCGCCGCCGCCGTCGCGATTCTGCCGCTGTACGCCGTCGGCATGGCCACCGCGTACCTGACCACCAAGATCACCGCGATCTTCCTCGGCGGCAACGGCATCGGCACCTACGACCACTACTTCCACCAGTTCCTCGACCCGGGCGACATCGTCTACTCGGTACTCAAGGCGGTCGCGTTCGTGCTCGTCGCCACGTTCGTCCAGTGCTACTTCGGCTACATCGCCGCCGGCGGACCGGAAGGCGTCGGCGTCGCGGCCGGGCGAGCCATCAAGGTGACGATCATCGTCGTCGTCTTCCTGAATCTGCTTCTCACACTGGCTATCTGGGGCGTCGACTCCGGCATCCGGATCTCGGGATAGGGGAAACGACATGTATCCAGATCCCAGTGGGCGCGGCTGGTCGCGTCGGCGACTCGGCGCGGCCGGGGTGGCGATGACACTGAGCCTGTCCGGGGTGGTCGCGTTGCTCGGGCTGCGATACAGCGGACACTTCGAGGACACCGTCGCGGTGACCGCCCTCATGACGAGCACCGGCGACGGACTGCCCGCGCGCGCCGACGTGCGCTTTCGCGGACTGCTGGTCGGCTCGGTGTCCGCGGTGGAGATCGCCGAGCAAGGTCTTCGGCAACGCGTGGACCTGGAGCTGGAACCGGGTGTCGCCGCGGGAATCCCGGCCACGGTGACGGCGCGGGTCGTTCCGGCCAATATCTTCGGCGTCACAGCGATCGAGCTCGTGGACAACGGGCCGTCCACCACACCCTTGCACGCCGGAGCGGTGATCGAGCAGGACACCGGTCGGGCCACGGTGGCGCTACAGACGACGCTGACCACCCTGCGCGATGTGCTCGACCGCGTGCAGCCCGCCACGCTTGCCCGGGTGCTCGCCACACTGGCCGAAGCGCTCGACGGCGACGCCCGGCTACCCGGTTCGACGATCGAACGCCTCGACCGGTGGATCACCGAGGTACGCGCCCTGCCCGGAATAGGTGAGCTGCTCGGGAATCTCGGGGCAGCCACTGCCGCGGTGAACCAGTCGGCGCCAGAACTCGCCGACGCCCTCGGTAAGTCGGTCCAGACGGCCCAGACCATCACCGCGCGCCGCAATCAGGTCATCGAACTGCTCGCCTCGGCGGAGGCGGCAACCGTCGCCACCCAGGCGCTCTTCGCGCGCAACCCCGATGCGGGCAAGGAACTCGTGGTCGGGCTGGACGCGACCTTCGGTGCGCTCGCTGCCGATCCGGCGGCGATGACCGAAACTGTTACCGCGCTCGGTGATTCGCTAAGCCGACTCGCCACGGTGTTCCACTGGGGTCCCAGCAAACAGATGCAGTGGGACATCACCGTCTCGTTCACACCGTTCCGCCAGTACACAGCTGCCGACTGCCCCCGCTACGGCAGCCAGGCGGGTCCGCGATGCGATACCGCGACAATTCCTGATTCTCCTGCGGCACAGAATTTTCCACCGCAGCTGCGGCCGGGCCACCTTCCAGCCGCCGGACCCGCACCCAGCCCGGTGGTGCCCGGCCTCCCGGCCTTGCCGACCGTGCCCGGACTGTCGCTGCCCGGTGCGGCGGTCCCCGGCCTCACCGCACCGCCCGGTTCCCCACCACCCGCCGGACCGATCGCCCTCACCGGACCCGCCGCGGTGGCCGGGTTCCTGGGCGCACGCCCGAACACCACACAGTTGCTTCTGCTCGGCTCCGCGCTCACCGGCGCGACCGTCACAGTCACACCCAAGCCCTCGGGAGGACACTGAGATGCGCCCTCGCACAACGCACCTCGGGCTCGCTGTCTTCGTGACCCTGTCCGTGCTCGCGACCTTCACGATCTGGTCGACGTTGCAGCGCTCGGTCCCCGGTGACACCCACCGCTACAGTGCGACCTTCACCGATGTGCTCGGTTTACGTACCGGCGACGACGTGCGGATCGCCGGTGTGCGGATCGGCCGGGTGGACGCGATCGACCTGGTCGACCGCAAGCACGCCAGGGTGACCTTGTCCGTGCAGTCGCGGCAACAGCTGAGCACCACCACGAAAGCGCTGATCCGCTATCAGAATCTGATCGGCCAGCGCTATGTGGCACTGACTCCTGGCGAATCGCCGGGCGAACCGCTGCCTGCCGGCGGCTCGATCCCCTTGGAGCGCACCGAGTCCTCCTTCGACGTCTCGACCATGCTGTCGGGCTTCGAGCCGTTGTTCAGCCTGCTGCAACCCGACGACGTGAACTCGCTGTCGGAAACCCTCGTGCAGGCGCTGCAAGGCGACGGAGTGTCGTTGTCGGCGCTGATCACTCAGGCCGCCGCACTGGCAGCTACCTTCTCCGAGCGCGACGAGATCCTCGGCGCGGTGATCAGCAATCTCAGCGATGTCATCACCAGCCTGGCTCATCGCAGCGGCGAGCTGGAAACTTTGATCGCCCAGTCGCGCGCCCTGGTCACCGGGCTCCACGAACAGGGCGCGGTGCTCAGTGGGGCGGTCACCGGGATCGCCGAATCGACGACGAAACTCACCGATCTCATCGCTCGCGTCGCGCCGGGAATGGCGCAGGCACAGCGGCAGGCCGTCGCGGGCGTGGATCTGCTGCTCACCAATGGCGCCCGCTTGGACCAGGCGGCAGTCGAACTACCGCTGATCATGTCCGGGCTCGCCCGGATCAGCGGCAACGGCACCTACGTCAACACCTATGTCTGCAACCTCGATGTCTCGCTGTGGGGCGTGCTGTTCCCCCGCGGCGTGCTCTCCCAGGTCGGCGGCAACGCGCACTCGGAGGTCTGTCGATGATCGGATTCCTGTTCCAGCTGATCCGGACGACCCTGGTCGACGCGTTCGGCAACCGGAACTTCTCGCTGGGCATCGCGGCAGGGGTGACGGTGACAGCGGTGGTCCTCGGGTCCGGGCTGCTGTCTCGTGCGCACCTGGGCGAGGCGACCCTGCGGGCCGAATTCGCCCAGGCGGCCGGTCTTCGCACCGGCAACAGCGTCGATGTAGCCGGGATCGAAGTCGGCACGGTCACTTCGGTACGACTGGAACGCGACCGCGTGCTGGTCACGATGAGCGTGCGCCCCGACCTCGGCCTCGGCCACGACGCCGAGGCTGCGATCAAGATGTCGACCATTCTCGGGAAGATGCACGTCGAGCTCGACCCGGGCACCGACGGCGAGCTGCCCGATGCCCGTATCCCGTTGTCGGCCACCACCGTTCCCTACAACCTGGCCAAGGTCGTGAACGACCCGACCTACCGCAACTCCTTCGAGCATCTCGAACGGCTCGACCCGAACGCGTTGCGCGCGAGCCTGGACACGGTGGCCACCCAGCTGGGCGATTCACCGCACCTCACCGCGCAGGCACTCGACAGCGTCGGCGCGCTGGCCCGGGTGATCGCCTCCCGGCGCGACGAGGTGGACCAACTGCTGAACAGCATGGACCAGGTGTCGGGTCTGATCGCCGACAACCAGAACAGCGTGCTCGAGCTGCTCACCAAAGGCGAGGCGATCGGCGCCGCCGTCAGCCGCCGCCGCGACCTGATCGCAGACCTGCTCGACAACATCGCCGCCGCGTCGAAGATCTTGCAGGACATGGGCGTCGAGGACGGCGGAAGGCTCGGCCCGCTCATCCACAGTCTGAACACGATGTCACAGGGCCTGGAAAAGAACCGCGACCACCTCGCCGCGCTGTACCAGGTGATGCCGGTAGCCGTTCGCCAATTCAACAACACGTTCGCGCAGGGACCCTACGGCGACATCTACATGCCGTGGCTGTTCCCGGACAACTGGCTGTGCCTGGCCGGCGCCGTCGAAGGGTGCAAGTAGATGCGAAGACTGCTCCAATGCCTCGCGCTGGTGATCACTACCGGCATCGGTGCGGGCTGTTCCTCGATTCCGGTGTCGCTACAGCCGGACGCCGTCCACCTCACCGCCGACTTCGAAAGCACCGCGGGCTTGTTCGTCGGCAGCGACGTAGCGGTCCTCGGTGTCCCGATCGGACGGGTCGACGCGATCGCGCCCAAGGGGGCGTTCGTCGAGGTCGCGATGACCATCGAGCCAGGCGTCGAACTGCCCGCCGACGTCAAGGCGGCGCTGGTCTCGCCGCAGCTCATCACCAACCGCCACGTCGAGTTGACCCCGGCAGGCACCGGCGGTGGACCGCCCCTGGCCGACGGCGCGCACATCCCGCTGGCCAGGACGAGGACACCGGTCGAACTCGACCGTATCCTGCGCAATTTCGAACAGCTCGGCGAAGCGTTGAAGGGCGACAACGCGAACGGCCCGATGGCCAGCCGGGTGTTGTTCCCGATGCTCGACGGCAACGGAGACCGGATCCGCGAGACCCTCGACGCGCTGGCGACCACCTTCGACGTGTCGCTGGCCAACAGCGACCAGATCTCGCGCACCATCGTAGAACTCAACGACCTCACCACGATGATCGCCGGAAACGACCGGACGGTGCGAGATTTCAGCGGTCGGCTGACCGAACTGGTCACGCTGCTCGAAGAGCAGGCTCCGGGGCTGGGCGCGGTCCTCACCCAGGTGAACGATTTCATCGCCAACACCTCCACCGTCCTGGCCGACAACCACACCCCGCTCACCGACGCGGTGAACCGCCTGGTCGCCATCACCGGCCAGATGCGGGACAACGCACGCGGACTCACCGAGATCGTCGACGTGACGCCCCTGATGGCCGACAATTTCGCGCGCGCCGTCAACCCGGAACAGCGGGCCCTGCGGTTGCACCTGCTCACCGACAAGTCCGTGCTCGACAGCGAAGCTCTCGCGCTGCTGTGCGCCCGGTTGTCCCTGCGCTCCGACGGCTGCCGGACGGGCAAACTGATGGACTTCGGGCCGGACTTCGGTCTGACCGCCGCACTGCTGGGACTCACCGCATGAGCCGGACCGCCCGCTGCACGGCCGCCGCGCTCACCGCCCTCGGCGTTTGCTCGTGCACGGTCACCGTCGACGACGTCCCACTGCCCCGCCCCGGTGTCGACGGGCCCTCCTACCGATTGCACGCGGTCTTCGACGACGCGCTCAACCTGCCCGAGCGCGCACGGGTCAAGATCGGCGGCACCGACGTCGGCGTGGTGACCGGAATCGAGACGACGAACTTCCGCGCCGAGGTCGAACTCGAACTGCGCCGCGATATCGCGTTACCGCACGGCACCCGAGCGGAACTGCGACAACCTACTCCCCTGGGCGACCTCCATGTCGCCATCGTGTTGCCGCAGCACCGTCCCGGCAACTCGCTGCTCACCGACGGTGATGTCATCGACCGCGAGCACACGTCGGCGGGCGCCTCGGTGGAGGAGCTGATGACCGCGATGTCGCTGCTGCTCGACGGCGGCGCGATGAATCAAGTCGCGCGGATCACCTCCGAGCTCGCCGCCATCGTCGGCGGGCGAGGCCCGCAGTTGTCGCATCTGCTCACCGAACTCACCGCGACGCTCACCGCGCTGAATCAGCGTACCGCGCAGCTCGATTCGGTTCTGCACGGTCTCCACGGGCTCACCACCACCCTGCGGGCACGCAAGACCGAACTCGGCCGGGCCGCCGACACCTTCCCGGAACTGATCGGGGTGATCGGCGAGAACAACCGCGCCATCACCGATCTCACGACGAAGGTGTCCACGGTGACCGCCGCGCTCGGCGATTTCACCTCGACCACCGGCCCGCAGTTTCTGAGCCTGTTCGACAGTGTGCAAGAACTGATGAGCGGCTTCACCCGGATGGGGGACGACCTGGCCACCACCTTGGACCGGCTCAACACGGTGGCCCCGGTGGCACGGGCTTCGATGCGCGGGTCGAGTCTCGCCGTGGCGGCACGCATCTCGTACCTCGACGTCGGCGCCCTCACCGATACCGAGGGCAGCCGGTTGCCGGACGGCACCGACGTCACCGCCTTCGTCGGCAGCCTTGCCCAGGTGCTCGCGCGGGTGCTCGGCCGCTTGCAAGGGGGTCACCGATGATCGGGTGGACCGCCACCGTCGTCGTCCGGCTGGCCAGCTGGGCGCACGACCACAAGACCATGGGAGCCGTGCTTGGCATGGTCGCCATGCTGGCGGCGGGCTCTAGTTACATCGCCATCGATGTGATCGGTGTGCGGCCGTTGCACACCACCTATACCGTGCGCGTCCAGCTCGACAGCTCCGGCGGACTGCTCCCCCACAGCAACGTCACGGTGCGCGGGGTCGAGGTCGGGTCGGTGCGCGCGATCCGCATCGACGGGTCGGGCGTCCTCGCTGAGGCCGAAATCGACAGTGCAACAATGATTCCCGTCGGCACGCCGGTGGCGGTGAGTCGCCTGTCGGCGGCGGGCGAGCAGTACCTCGATTTCCGGCCCGTCACCGGCGAGGCGCCCTATCTCGCCGACGGGGCGACCGTGCCCGCCGACCAGGTGAGCACGCCGGTGACGATCGACTCGTTCCTGGACAACACCGGCGCTCTGATCGCCGGGATGAATCCGGACCGGCTCACCGCGATCGTCGACGAACTCGACCGCGCGCTGCGTGGCGGCCCCCAGGTGCTGCGCAGGGTGATCAGTGGCTTGAGCCAGGCGACGGCCGGACTCGCCGAGCTGCTGCCCCAGACCACCGAACTGATCCGCAACCTGAGCGTCATCGCCGCCACCACCGCTCACGCCCAGCCCGACCTCGCCACCCTGGTGCGGGGTTCGAGCACGCTGTTCGACCAGATGAACGCCGCCGACCACGAAGTGCGCGAACTCCTCGAGCAGGGGCCGGACCGGCTCGCGACACTCGACGGTGTTCTCACCGAGACCGGTGACCCGCTGACCAGTCTGGTCACCAATTTCGTCGCCATCACCCGCGCGGCACGCTTGCGCACACCGGCCATGACGGCATTGTTCCCCTCCTTGCGCACCGCGGTGATCGCACTGGGAATCCCCGCCCACGACAACGCCTTTCACACCATGGCCGACATCTGGCCGCGCCCCACCTGTGAGTACGAGACCGTCCCGGTCTCCCCCGCCGAGATCTCCGACGGCCGCACCCGCCTCTACAACTACTGCGTCACCGACCACCCCGAACTGCAGATCCGCGGGTCGGCGAACGCGCCGCGCCCCGCCGGGCCCGACAACGGTTCGGGCCCGCCACCCGGAGTCACCGGCGACGAGTTGTCCGTCCCCTTGCCCGCCAATTGACTCCTACCCACGCAGAGGAATCCTCGTATGACAACCGAACCCGACAACCCACTCGCCGACGACCCGAGTCCGGAGAGCTCCGCGCCGGTTACGGAACCTCGGCGAAAAACACTGCGCCGCATGCTGTTTCCGGCAGCAGCGGTCACCACGATCGGCGCCGTCGCGATCGCGACATTGCTCGCCGTGGACAATCACCGCATCCGTGCCCGCGAGCAGGCCCGCGACGCCGCGCTCCAGGCCGCCTGCGCCTACGCCCCCACCCTGGCCAGCTACGACGCCAAGGACCTCGACACCTATTTCGCCGCGGTGCTGGCAGGGGCCACCGGCGCCTGGCGCACCGAATTCGACGCCACCAGCAAGGATCTGCGTGAGGTGCTCGTGCAGGGCCAGGTCGTCTCCACCGTCGGCAACGTCACCTGCGCCATCGAGTCCGCCGACGAGACCACCGCGCGGGCCGTGGCCGTCATCAATCAGACCATCACCAGCCTCGGTACCCGAGGTACGCCCGCTCCCGGCCAGCTCTCGGTGAACATGTCGCTGCGCAGGGACACCGACCGCTGGCTGGTCAGCGAACTCAGCACTCCGTTGCTCACACGATGAAGGAGGGCCACATGGGCTCTTTGCGAACCTGGTTTTCACTACCCGAGGTGGAACCGGCCGAGGACTACGGCTTCTTCGGACCCGAATCCGTCGCATGGCGGGTATGGAGTTACCCGACCGGATTGACGATCGGTTTCCAACGCGCGGTCGTCATCGAGGAACTCGATCCGAACCTCATCGCGGCTGTCGATGCGACCAGCGCGATCTATACGCGCCCGCGCACTCGTTACGACCGCACGCTGCGCTATTTCGCCATGGTGATGTTCGCCGACAGCCGGTCGACGGTCAGCGCGGCCGATATTCTGGTCAAGATCCACTCCAAGGCTGTCGGGATCGATCCGGTGACCGGTCGGCACTACGACGCCAACGATCCGGATTCGCAATTGTGGATCCATCTGACCGCATGGCATTCGCTCCTGATCGCCTACGAGAAGTACGGCCCCGGACGGCTCAGCGCGGCGGACGAATCGCGGTATTGGCACGAGTGCGCCCGTGCCGCGGAACTGCAGACCTGTGACCCGGCAGACATTCCCCGCACCCGCGAGGGCGTCGCCCAGTATTTCGAACGTATGCGCCCGCAGCTGATCGGATCCGACATCGCGAAGAAGGCGATGAATCACCTGCTCGACGCCGAGGTGATGCTGCCGCCGATGCCGCTGGTACTGCGTCCGATGTTCAAGCTCGTGGCGGCTTTCCTGCGACGCGGCACGCTGGCGACGATGCCGCGGTGGATGCGGGAGATGGCGGGCCTGCCGACCGGACGGGTTCTCGACGCACTCGTCGTGCCATGGCTCAGCGCGGCGATGACCCTGGTCAGCTTCAACGTCCGGCTCGAACTGCTTCTGCTGCAACTCATCTCGCCGACGACGGTGCCGGTCGCGGGGCCGGTCCTGCTCGGCATACCGCCGAAGAACCCGGTGACGACCACACCGCGGCAAGCACAGCGGACATACGGATACGACATCCCCGCTCGAGCCCATCACGCACTCCGCCGCAAGCAGCGCGATCGCGTGTTGAGCAGAGGACTCCCGCCCTCGGACGAGGGGCTCATCGAATCGCAGCCGATCCTCGGCGACATGGCCTGAACGAAGGAGAGAACACGTGCTCACGAAACTCATGGAACGTCGGCTCAGTATCCGTCAGATGATGTACCTGGCAATCGCGGGTGGCATTCCCTATGTCGCGATCGGGCTGGTGTGGTTGCTCTCGCATCGAGATCACCTCGGCGAGCTGTCCGGGCTGGACCGATTCTTCTCGATCCTCGGCCAGGTGATCGCCTGGCCGGTACTGCTCGTCGCCGACGTCGACCTGCGGTAGAGGTCCGCGAAATCACCGGGAGTCGGTGCTCGGCTCCTGGGGCAAGGTCCGCACCATGGAACGGACGGTGGCGCGCAGTCGTTCGGGTGGAAAACGTTGCGGGTCCGAGAGCACCATCCTGCCGAGCACCTCGGTGAAACCGAGCATGACATGGGCGATCAGCTCCACATCGGCATCGTGTGGTCCGCCGCGCACCGCGAAACCCGCGTTCAGCAGGTCCACACACTGGTCGAGCAATTTGTCGCGGGCGGCAGCGAGCAATTCCCGGTAATCGGCCGGAGCCCCGTCGCTGTGCATCAGAATCAGGCGCCAACGCGTCGGCGCCGCCGCCACCGATTCGAGAAAGGCCATGACTGCTCCGACATATTCGCGGTCGGGATCCGATCCGCGCAGATCACCCGGCATCGCCGCGAAAACCTGCGCCATTCCGCGCGAGTGCTCCCGGTGCAGCAGGTGTGCCACCAGCTCCGGCGCGGTCGGAAACATCGCGTACAGCACCGGTTTGGCGACGCCCGCTTCCTTGGCGACCGCCTGCATGGTCAAGTTCGCGATACCTTCGCTGCCGACCACCCGCAGGGCGGCGTCGAGCAGTTGCGTTCGACGTTCGTCCGGCGGCAGCCGAGGGCCGTTGCGGCGCTTCGGTCGAACCTCGGAACTGCTGTCGGTACCCACCTGACCATCATCCCCCACGCGCTGTCGTCAACGCGGGGTCAGACCCGGGCGGCGACGAAGGCCGCGGCTTCCTGGGCGTACCCCTGGTATTGCAGGTGGACGTTCCAGTCCGTTCCCTGTGGGTCGCATACCGGGTCGTCGTCGTTGCACACGTCGTAGGTGCGATCGGCGTACACGCCGGTGACCTCACGTCCCACCCCGCGAATAGGATTGCCGAACAACAGGATCGCCGCGATCCTCGGCGAGAGCTCTGCGGGCAGGGTGGCCACGATCGGCCCGCCGACCCGGGCGCCCTCGCTGCTGATCCCGATCGAGTTGTCCACCACGTTGGCGCCCTGGGAGTAGCCGACGAGCACGAACTTCTGATCCGGGCAGGCCGCCGCCCGTTCGACCACATGATCGACCAGGTCCCGGTTGCCTGCTTGCACGGAGGCGGGCTGGTCGTAACCGGCCGGGTACTGCACCCGGTAGGCGTTCGTCGACTGCGACAAGGCGGCATCGATGGCCGCGTACACCGGGTTGCCGACCACGGAGCCCAGCCAGTACTGGCTCCACAGGCCGCCGGGTTCGTTGGTTCCGCGCGCGGCGACGACGTGTACGTCTACGCAGCCCGCCGCCTGGGCGGGAGCGGTACCCACCACGCTGGTCATGGTGCCCGCCAGTACGGCGGCGGAAAGTGCCAGGCCCACGCGGGCGCGGATGTCGATCACGGCTCGTCCTTCGCATCGGTCGTCGATGGTCGAGAGCGTATGCGGACCGACCCGGGCCGAACGGTGCACGGCACGCGCTTTTGGCCCGGTTCACACCGAATGCAACGACCACGCCACTGTTCGGTCACCGATTTCCAGGGGCCGTCGGCTCAGCTGCAGCAGTTGGGGTCGAGCACCGTGCACAGCGCCGACAGCGCCTCGCGGCGTGCCCGGTGGAAGGTGTTCATCCCACGTCGCTCGGACTCGACGAGACCGGCCTTACGCAACTGCCCGAGATGATGCGAGACGGTCGACTCGCTCAGCTCCACGGCACTGGCCAGGTCACCACCATTGCTCTCCCCTACCGGAGTGGTGAGCAGCAATGACAGCAGTTTCACCCGGACCGGGTCGGCGATGGCCTTGAGCCGCAACGCCACCTCCAGCGCGGCGGCATCGTCGACCGGCGCCGCCGCCACGGGTGCGCAGCAGACGGGAGCGGACATATCGATCACGGGTAGCGCCTTGGGCATGTCGACGACTCTACGCTCGGTATTGACATATGTCGAAAAGGTGAGCACACTCGAGTTCGCAAGTTCTTCGACATATGTCTCACAAGTGGAGGTTCGATCATGTCCCGAATTCAGCTGGCCCTCAATGTCGACGATCTCGACCAGGCCGTGCGTTTCTACTCGACCCTGTTCGCCACCGAGCCGGCCAAGCGCAAGCCCGGCTACGCCAACTTCGCCGTCACCGACCCGCCGCTCAAGCTGGTGCTGATCGAGAACGCGGGCAAGGGCGGCAGCCTCAACCATCTCGGCGTGGAGGTCGAGTCGTCCGAGCAGGTACACGGCGAGATCGCGCGCCTGTCGCAGGCGGGGTTGTTCACCGAGGAGCAGATCGCCACGACCTGTTGCTTCGCCACCCAGGACAAGGTGTGGGTGAGCGCGCCCGACGCCGAGCGGTGGGAGGTCTACACCGTCCTGGCCGACAGCGAAACCTTCGGTAGCGCACCGCAACTCGCCGAAGTGGAGCAGGGCGACGCGTGCTGCGGCACCGCAGCGGAGGCCGAGGCGGAAGGCGCCTGCTGCGGCACCGAGGCCAAGCAGAAGGCGGTGGCGTCGGGCGCGAGTTGCTGCAGCTGACGAGTCGGCCCGGTGCGGGAATGCCTGAGCCGGGCCAGAACTCGATGTTCCGCGGAGTTGACGCGTCCGAAAGAGTGAGTGTACAGTCACTCACATGAGCAAGAGCGGAGCAACACTCTCCCGATCCGACATCCGCCGCGACGCCGTGGTCGACGCCGCGATCCTCGAGTTCGCCCGCACCGGCTACCACGGCACCCCGATCAGCACGGTCGCGGCGACGGCACAGATCTCCCCTGCCTATGTATTCAAGCTGTTCCCCGGCAAGGTCGCCCTGTTCGTCGCCGCGCTCGAGCGGTGCTTCGACCGGATCGCGGCGGCCATGTCGGCCGGTGCGGCACAGTCGGCCGGCGACAGCCCCGAGCAGATCCTCTACGACATGGGCGGCGCCTATGCGCAGTTGATCAGCGATCGGAGCTTGCTCATGCTGCAGGTCCACGCCCAATCGGTGGCCGAGGTGCCCGAGATCGGCGCGGCGATGCGTGCCGGGCTCGCCCGGATCACCGAACTAGCCAAACACCGCTCCGGCGCCGCGGACGAGCACGTCCAGCGGTTCATCGCCTTCGGCCAGCTCTGCCACCTCATCACCACTCTCGGCCTCGACGGCGACGACAGCCCGTGGGCGAGGATCGTCACCGCGGGCATCCGACACCCGGACGCCGGCTGACCAACCGATGCCCCCTCGCGGGGCATTTTTTCGACCCATCGAGTGATTGACCAGTCACACACTAGGAGAATCATGTCTGTCGTCGCCACCGAAATCGTCCTGCCCGATCGGGTCGATCCTGATGGTCTGCTGGTGACCCGGCGTCCGTTGCCCGCCCCCGGTCCCGGCCAGGCCGTGGTCGCGGTCGAGGCGAGCGGCGTCTCGTTCGCCGAGCAGCAGATGCGGCGCGGCAAGTACTACGACCAGCCACCTTTCCCCTTCGTTCCCGGTTACGACCTGGTCGGTACCGTCTCCGCGGTCGGTGCCGGCGTCGAGCCGGACATGGTCGGCCGCCGGGTGGCCGCGCTGACCAAGATCGGCGGATGGAGCAGTCACGCCGTGCTCGATGCCGCCGATCTCGTCGCGGTGCCCGACGGGCTCGCTGCCGATGCGGCGGAAACCTTTGTCGTCAACGGCATCACGGCCTGGCAGATGTTGTTCCGCATCGCGAAGGCGCGCACCGGGCAGACCGTGCTGGTGCACGGCGCCAACGGGGGCGTCGGCTCGACACTGGTGCAGCTGGCCCGCTCGAAGGGCATTCAGGTCATCGGCACGTCGTCGGCGCGTCATGCCGAGGCGGTGCGTGCGCTCGGCGCCAGTTGGGTGGACTATCGCGGCGATGTGGGTCGACAGGTCCGGGCGCTGGCACCCGGTGGCGTGGACGCGGTGTTCGATCACATCGGCGGCCCGGGGATCGCGGATTCGTTCGCACTGCTCGCGCCCGGTGGCACCCTGGTGTCCTACGGCACCGCGTCGACCAAGGACGACGAGGGCGATTCGCGGCTTCCGGTCCTGCGGTTGCTCGTCCGGTTGCTGGTGTGGAACGCGTTGCCCAACAAGCGCAATGCGCATTTCTTCAATCTGTGGGCGGGCAAGCGCGATCTGCCGCGTTTCCGTGCCCGCATCGCCGAGGACCTGTCGGCCGTTTTCGATCTCGCCGCGCGCGGTGTGCTGCGCGCGCAGATCGGTGCGCGCGTGCCGCTGTCGGAGGCCGGGCGAGCGATGCGGCTGGCCGAATCTCGCACCGTCGTCGGCAAAGTCGTCCTGGTCGCCGACACCGAGTCCTGAGATTTCCTATTGGTGCTCATCACGGCACCGATTTCGGCAGTGGCCGACGAGAACTTGCGAACGCTGTCGTTCCCCCAACGGTTCCGGACTCGTCGTCGAGCCCTGTTCCGCGGCGGTTCGCTGCGCTTCCCTTCCCCTTCTCACTGTATACACGATCGCGGCCGCTCATGAGACATCGAAATGTGGTCCATAATCGCTCGCGTACTGCTGAAATCGCAGGTGAGGAGTGGGTTATGAATGTTGTTCTGGAGTTCGGGCAGATCGACCGGTCACAGGTGGGAATCGTCGGGGGCAAGGGTGCGAACCTGGGTGAGCTGGCGCGCATCGAGGGGGTGCGGGTGCCCGAGGGGTTCTGTGTGACGACCGAGGCGTTCGACCGGGCGCTGGCAGGCGCGTCGGCGGTCCGGGAACGGATCGGCGAACTGGCGGCCCTCTCGCCCGACGACCGGGCGGGGATCGCCGCGGCAAGTGCGGCGATCCGCGGGGCTGTCGAGGAACTGCCGGTGCCCGAGGACGTGGCGGCCGAGATCGTCGCCGCGCATGCCCGGCTCGGCACCGACGCCGCGTACGCGGTGCGTTCCAGCGCCACGGCCGAGGATCTGCCGACCGCGTCGTTCGCCGGCCAGCAGGACACCTACCTGAATGTGATCGGCGCGGCGGAGGTGCTCGATCATGTCCGCCGGTGCTGGGCGTCGCTGTTCACCGACCGTGCGGTGACCTACCGCCTGCGAAACGGGTTCGACAGCACCATGATCCGGATGGCGGTCGTGGTGCAGCGGATGGTGTTCCCGCGTGCGTCGGGCATTCTGATGACGGCCGACCCGGTGACGTCCGATCGGACCGTCGTCTCCATCGACGCCGGTTTCGGTCTCGGTGAAGCACTGGTTTCCGGTCTGGTGAACGCCGATGTGTACAAGGTGCGCGACGGGGAGGTCAGCAAGACCATCGCCACCAAGAAGATCGCCGTCGAACCGGTGGACACGGGCGGCACCGAGGTGCGCGATATCGACGAGGACCGCCGCAACGAACCCGTCCTCTCGGATGCCGAGGTGCTGCGACTGGCCGAATTGGGCCGGCGCATCGAGGCGCATTTCGGCTCGCCCCAGGACATCGAGTGGTGTCTCGACGACGAGATCCGGCTCGTACAGAGCAGGCCGATCACCACCCTGTTCCCGATTCCCGAGGCGGCCGACGACGCCCACCGCGTGTATGTGTCGGTCGGTCATCAGCAGATGATGACCGACGCGATGAAACCCCTCGGGATTTCGCTGTGGCAGCTCACCAGCCACGCGGCCATGCGTGACGCGGGCGGGCGGTTGTTCGTCGACGTCACCGAGCGATTGGCCTCGCCGACGGTCGGTCCGGCGCTGGCCGAGGCGCTCGGCAAGTCCGATCCGCTGATGGGCGACGCACTGCGCACCGTGCTCGAGCGCGGCTTCGTTCCCGTTGTGCCGCAGACCGATCCGGTTGCCGCGCCGCCCGCACCCGCTCCGATCGACACCGACCCGGCGATCGTCGACGAACTGATCGCCGACTGCGAGGCCTCGCTCGCCGTGCTGAAACGCGACATCGCCCCCCTGTCCGGCTCCGCCCTGCTCGATTTCATCCACACCGATATCGCGGAGCTGCGCCGAGTGTTGTTCTCCCCGCGCGGATTGCAGATCATCACGGCCGCCATGGAGGCGACCGAATGGCTCAACGACCGCCTGGGCGAATGGCTCGGAGAGAAGAACGCCGCCGATGCGCTCACCCAGTCGGTGCCGGGCAATGTCACCTCGGAAATGGGATTGGCGTTGCTCGATGTCGCCGATGCCATCCGCCCGCACCCGCAGGTGATCGAGTATCTGCGTGCGGTCGAGGAGAACGGCACGAACGATTTCCTCGATGAACTCGAGCAGCGTCCGGGCGGGCCCACGGCGCGGGTCGCGATCACCGAATTCCTCGACAGATACGGCATGCGGTGCGTCGGCGAAATCGACATCACCCGGACACGGTGGAGCGAGGACCCGACCACTCTCGTGCCGACCATCCTCGGTAATGTGCGCAACTTCGGAAACGGCGCGGGCACAGAACGTTTCGAGGACGGTTTGCGCGACGCCGAAGCGCAGCGGGCACGGATCCTGCGGGAATTGCGGGCGCTGCCCGACGGGGAGAGCAAGGCCTCCGAAACCGAGCGGATGATCGACCGGGTCCGCACCTTCGCCGGTTACCGGGAGTACCCGAAGTACGGCATGGTCAGCCGCTACTTCGTGTACAAGCAGGCATTGTCGCGTGAAGCCGAGCGACTCGTGGCGGCCGGCGTACTCCAGGAACCCGACGACATCTACTACCTGCGGTTCGACGAATTGCGTGAGGTGGTGCGCGTCCAGCATGCGGACCAGGCCCTCGTCGCCCAGCGCAGAGATGCGTTCGATATCTTCCGGACGCTCAGTGCGCCAAGGGTGCTCACCTCCGACGGTGAGGCGGTGACCGGCGCGTATCGACGCGAAGACCTACCCGAGGGCGCTCTGCCGGGGATGGCGGTCTCGGCGGGAACGATCGAAGGTCGGGCCCGGGTGGTCCTCGACATCGGTCAGGCCGATCTGGAAGCGGGCGACATTCTCGTCACCGCCTACACCGACCCCAGCTGGACCCCGCTGTTCGTCGGTATCGCCGGCCTGGTCACCGAAGTGGGCGGCCTGATGACCCACGGCGCGGTCATCGCCCGCGAATACGGGCTACCCGCCGTGGTCGGGGTGGAACACGCGACCGACCTGATCCGCGACGGGCAGCGCATCCGGGTGAACGGCGCCGACGGCTATGTCGAAATCCTGACCTAGCCGTCGGCGAGACGCACGTTCGCGGCCGCCGCGGTGACATGCAGACCGTCGGCGGCCGGGGTGATCGCGGTGATACGCGCCCCGAGCGGCAGACTCTGCAAGGGAACGACGAAGGTCAGGCTCCGCTGGATCAGGCCGAGAGAAATCGTCGGACCCCCGGCCGCGTGACGCACGGACACGGGCGTCACCTCGATGCCGTCGGCGGTCGGCGCGACGGTGACGATGACCGTGGCGGGCACCATGATCCCGGCGACCGGGAACCGGCCCGCCACGCTCAAACCGTCCGCCCCGAATTCGATGGAGTCCACGTCGTCGGGAGCGAACCCTCGTACGACGTCGTAGGGGACGACAGCCGTCGCCGTGGCCGTGGCCGCCGCCAGGTTCGAGGTCCGGTTGCCGAGCACATCGCCCAGCGGTGCGGACACATCCTGCAGGGTTACGTCGAGGTCGCGCACGGTGATGTCGTCACCGGTCCAGTCGCCTACCGCGATGTCGATCACCGGATACCGGCCGTCGAGCGCCTGGGTGAGGAACGGGAAACCACGGATGTCGACATCGGGCTGTCGCGTGAGCTGGTATTCGGCGGCGATCTGGCGTCCGATCGCGTTCTGTGCCAGCACGAGCGCGACCCGGTCGCCGGCGACCAGCGCGATCGCCGCCACGATCAGCAACGTCAACAACGTGCGCACGCTCAATCCCTTCGCCGCACCGGTGTAGCCAGTGGTCGCCCATGCTACGGCGCGGGCGCCGGTTCGTCCGGCCCGATTGGACCGCGACACAGTGGGTATTGCCGTCCATACGCAGTCCATCGGAGGGAAGGATCGACCATGGCGTACCCCGCCCACCAACGCTCCCCCATGTCGCGCCGCACCGGGCGCGAATTCCCCGACCACGCCCGAACCACCCGCAGCCACGCCGGTGAAGGCCTGGAGGACGGATACAATTTCCCCGGCATCGTCCTGTGCGCTATGGCCGTGATCGCCCTGGGCCTGTGCCTGACGGCCGCTGGATACGGCTTCGCGGGCTGGGGTGCCATCGCCGCCGTGGCCGCCGCGACGCTGGCCGTCGCCGGTGTCACCTGGTTGCTGCTGGAACACCGGCGCGTGAAGTCCAAGGAAGGCCTGAATCTCACCGATCAACGCGGTCACTAGCCGAGCCGCGCTCGACGCCTCCGGCCTGTGTCAGGCCGGGGGCGTTTTCCTGTGCGGCCCCCGCGGCGCCCCGGGGTAGCGTCGGCGTCATGGCCGACGACCACCGGATGGGCAGCGGTTCGGACACGATCCACGACGAGCACCACGACATGTCTTCGGGGCATCATCACGGCGGACACGTGGCCATGTTCCGGCGGTTGTTCTGGGTGATGCTCGCCTTAGCCGTGCCGGTGGTCGCCGCCGACATGATGTTCGCCGAACTCGTCGGCTACACCGTGCCGACGGGGTTGCGGTGGGTGTCGCCGGTGCTCGGCACCGTCATGTATTTCTGGGGCGGCCGGCCGTTCCTCACCGGAGCCGTCGACGAGATCCGGGCGCGCAAACCCGCCATGATGCTGCTGATCTCGCTGGCCATCACCGTGGCCTTCCTCGCGTCCTGGGGCTCGACGCTCGGCGTGCTGCACCACGAGCTCGACTACTGGTGGGAACTGGCGCTGCTGATCGTGATCATGCTGCTCGGTCACTGGATCGAGATGCGCTCGCTCGGGCAGGCCTCGAGCGCGCTGGAATCGCTGGCCGCGCTGCTGCCCGACGAGGCCGAACGCGTCCGCGACGACGGCTCGACCGACACCGTCCGGGTCGACGAACTACGCGCCGGTGACCGCGTCGTCGTGCGACCGGGCAGTCGGGTGCCCGCCGACGGGCTCGTCGAGTCGGGCAGCGCCGATGTCGACGAGTCCATGATCACCGGCGAATCCCGGCCCGTGCGTCGCGAACCGGGCGACAAGGTCGTCGCGGGCACGGTCACCACCGATTCGGCGCTGCGGGTGCGTGTCACCGCCGTCGGTGCCGATACCGCCCTCGCCGGCATCCAGCGGCTGGTCGCCGAAGCCCAGAATTCCTCCTCACGCGCCCAGGTACTCGCCGACCGGGCGGCGGGCTGGCTGTTCTGGTTCGCCGCCGGGTCCGCCGCGATCACGGCCGTCGTCTGGCTGGCCCTCGGCCGACCCGAGGATGCCGTCACCCGGACCATCACCGTGCTGGTCATCGCCTGCCCGCACGCCCTCGGCCTGGCGATTCCGCTCGTGGTGTCGATCGCCACCGAACGCGCCGCGAAAGCCGGAGTGCTCATCACCGATCGCCGTGCGCTCGAAGCGATGCGCACTGTCGATGCGATCCTGTTCGACAAGACCGGCACCCTCACGCGTGGCGCGCCCGCCGTCGTCGGAACCACCGCCACCCGGTCGGGCCTCGCGGACGACGAAGTTCTCGCCCTGGCCGCGGCCGCCGAATCCGAGAGCGAGCATCCGCTCGGACGCGCCATCGTCGACACCGCGACCGAACGCGGTATCCACGTCCCCGCCGCCACGGAGTTCACCGCCCACAACGGTGTGGGTGTGCGTGCGACGGTCGACGGTTCGACGATCGAGGTCGGCGGTCCCGCCCTGCTGCATCGCCACCACCTCGAGCCCGCCGAGGCCACCGCCCGCTGGTCCGCGCAGGGTTCGACGGTGCTGCACGTACTGCGCGACGGCGAGCTGATCGGCGCGCTCGCCCTGGCCGACGAGGTACGCCCCGAATCCGCGCAGGCGATCCAGGCGCTGCATCGCCGGGGCATCCACGTCGCCATGATCACCGGTGACGCCGAACCGGTGGCCCGTGCTGTCGCCGAGCAGCTCGATATCGACCAGGTGTTCGCCGGGGTCCTACCCAAGGACAAGGGCGACAAGGTGCGTTCGCTGCAGGAGGCCGGGCGCACCGTGGCCATGGTCGGTGACGGTGTCAACGACGCGCCCGCCCTCGCGCAGGCCGATGTGGGTATCGCGATCGGCGCGGGCACCGACGTGGCCATCGCCTCCGCGGGTGTGGTCCTGGCCTCCGACGACCCGCGCGCGGTGGTCTCGGTGATCGAGCTGTCACAGGCCACCTACCGCAAGATGATCCAGAATCTGGTGTGGGCGGCGGGGTACAACATCATCGCCGTGCCGCTGGCCGCCGGTGTGCTCGCGCCCTGGGGTATCACCATGCCGATGGAGGTCGGGGCGCTGCTCATGTCGGCGTCCACGATCGTCGTCGCGCTGAACGCTCAGTTGTTGCGGCGCATCGACCTCGACCCGGCCACCGTGGTGCGGGAGTGAGCCGTCATCCGATGGCGAAGGCGACGAAGAATCCGGCCGCCGTCGCCATTCCGACCCACCAGCCGCCCTCCCGATATGCCTCCGGCACAAGGGAATCCGTGAGCATCGCGATCGTCGCACCGCCCGCGAACGCCTGCACCGCGCTGATGGCGGTGCCGGAGATGGTGTCGGCCAGCGCGTTGCCGAGCACGGTGACCCCGACGAGTACGGCCGAGGTGATCGCCCACAGACCGAACGTGCGGCCCGGTGAGAATCCGTGCTGGTCGCGCAGGAACGCGACCGCGCTCACCGCTTCGGGCACGTTGCCCACCGCGATGGCGACCAGCAGCACCAGTCCCCCACCCCCGACCAACGACACACCCAGCGCCGTGTTCTCGGGAATTCCGTCGAGCACCGTGCCGAGCAACAGCGCCCACCCGATCGCGGCCCCGCCCAGCTTGTTCTCGATCAGATGGTCGGCGACCACATACATGCCGGCGCCCGCGAACAGCGCGATTCCCGCGATCACCGCCCCGTCGCGCCGGAACGCGGGCGCGAACAACTCCTCCGACACCGCCGCGATCATCGTTCCCGCGCCGAACGCCATCAGGGTCGCCAGCACCGGCCGAGGCAGCGTCCACCGCACGCCGATCGCCACCCCGATCATCAGCGGAACCACGGTTCCCAGCCCGTAGAGCAGCGCAGTGAGCATGCGCAGAGCCTATCGAGACAGTGGCCGCCGCCGGGGTTCATGGCGCGTGGCGCGTTCGGCGAGGACACTTGGGAACAAATACGCCGATGTTCCGAGGAGGAGTGATCATGGCGGATGACAGGCCATTCGATGCCGATGATTTCGAACGGGTTCTGCGTGGGGCCAGCGATGAGATCCGCGGATTGCTCGGAAAGGCGGGGGGATTCCTGGATCAGTCGGTGCTGAATTCGCTGTTCGGGCAGTTCACCGGGCCCCAGCACGCGCCCGAACCCGAGACCACCGGGGATACCGGGGGCGGGGTGTGGGCGATCTACACCATCGACGAGGACGGGCAGGCGCGGGTGGATCAGGTGTTTCCGAGCGAACTCGAGGCGCTGCGGGCGCATCGCGACAACACCGATGAGCATCGTCGGGTGCGTTTTCTGCCCTACGGGGTTCCGGTCAGCGTGCTCGACGCGCCCTGACCTTACTGGGTTCCCTTGCCGCCCTTACCTTTTCCCTTCCCTTTGCCTTTACCCTTACCTTTCCCCTTGCCCTCACTTTTTCCGCCGGGCTCCTTCTCCTCGTCGACGACGGTCCCCTCGTCTTGGGCGGCGGCGACCGACGGCTGGACGGGTTGGACAGGATGGGCGCTCGCCGCACCGCCTGCCAGCAGGACCGTGAGAACTCCGACCGCCGCGGCGGTGGCGAAAGTGTGAGTCGACAACGTGAGCCCCTTCTCGTGGTGGAAAGTGCTACCTCTGCGATCAACCGGTCCAGCGTAACCGGCTGTCGGCCGGATCGTCGCCGGCGACGCCTGGGCCCCGCCATGTCACCCGCAGACGAGTGCACCGGGTCAGGAATGGTTGCGCAGGATCTCGACGATCGCGGTCTGGCCGAGCCGCTCCGCGTTCTCGAGCACCGTGTGGCCTTCGGCGTCGCGGATGTTCGGGTCGGCGCCGGCATCGAGGAGAGCGGTGACCGTGTCCTGGTATCTCTGGGAGCCGTCGCCGTAGATCACGGCTTCCTGCAGGGCCGTCCAGCGGGGTGTGTTCACGTGGTCGACGTCGACACCCGCCTCGATCAGGATCCGTACCGTCGAGACGAATCCGTGCTCGGCCGCCGGGATCAGCGCGGTGCCGCCGTATCGGTTCAGGCTGCGCACGTCGGCACCGTGCGCGAGGGTCATCGTCAGGATCTCGTCGTAGCCTTCGGCGCCCGCGTACAGGTAGGCCGAATCCTGCATGTCGTCCTTGGTGTTGACATCGGCACCCGCATCGATCAGGACTCGTGCCGCGGCGGTGGCCTGAGTCTTCACGGCCGTCACCAGTGGCGTGCGGCCCTCGTCGTCGCGCGCTTCCAGGGGTGCGCCGCGGTCGAGCAGTTCTCGCACGCGAATCCCGTCGTCGGCGGCCGCGGCCTCGTGCAGCGGTCCGGCGAGCGCGGGATCGGACGGTGCCGACGTCGGCGCGCCGGTCGGACCCGCGGCGGTGGTCGTAGCCGCTGTGGTGGTCGTCTGCGTGGTCGACGGCGCGTCAGACCCGGTGGGTGAGTCGGTCGAGCACGCGGTGGACAGCACCGCCGTCCCGGCGAGCGCCAGCATTGCCATGCGGATCGAGGTGATCATGTGGAGCCTCCTGCGCCGAGCATCCGGTACATCGGCGAGCCGACCTGCTCCGGCCCCGGTGGACAGGCTCGCCGGTCGAGTTCACGCCCTTGACCACCCACGATGGCTACGCTCGACGCTACGTCGACCGACGCGATACGAGCCATCAGCGGAAAGGTTACCCGTGAAGATCGCCCAGATCGCCTCCGCCATCACCGCCGCCGCCCTGATCGCCGTGCCCCTCGCGGGCTGCTCCGACGACAGTTCCGACACCGCCGCCACCACCTCGGCCGAGACCACTTCGGCGATGTCGACCTCGGCGGCGACCACCACCGCAAACCCGGCGCGGACACCGTCGCAGATCCTGTCCGCGCATCCCTGGGAGACCACCGGCGCCGTCGACCAGGACGGCAACGAACTGTCGCTCACCGACGCGAACGTCCAGAACTACGTCGGCTTCGCCTATTTCGACGCCGACGGAACGTTCGATATGTACACCCTCGACGACAAGCCGAAGATGCACGGGGACTGGACCGTCTCCGCCGACGGCAAGACCCGCCATATCGTCGCGAGGAACGACGACGGCACGGTGATGTTCGAGCGCGACTCCGAGATCACCGAACTGACCGATTCGATGTTCACCTACCGCACCTACCCGGACCAGAACGACAAGTCGAAGTACGTCGACATCATCCACACACCTACCGACCACCCTGAACCGCAGCGGTAGTCCAGACAATCCGGACACATGCTTGTACCCCGGTGGCCCCGGCTGCCACAAACGCCTACCAGAACTTCATCGATCCCGGTGCGCAGGGCTGCGCCGACAACGCCTGCCCGGGTGTCGATTTCGTTCCGGTCGCCTACGACGCCTCGCTGTGGCCGGTGATCTCGTCCAAGGGGCCGAGGGCGTCGTCCGCGAAATGGGACACCTCGGTCGCGGGTGGGGTCGCCACACTCGATCAGCTCACCCGCCGGCAGCTCGGCGCGCCGGGTACCGCGACCGCGTTCGGCTACTCGCAGGGTGCCACGGTCGCCAGTGAGGAAAAGGCAGCGTTGGCCCGGCTCTCGCCCGAGGACAAAGCCCGGTTGTCGTTCGTGCTGATCGCGAATCCGAACCGGCCCAACGGCGGAATCATCGAACGCCCGGTCCTTTTCGGTGGGATACCGGTCGCCGACATCACCTTCGGGCCACCGACACCCACCGACACCGGCATCGCGACCACCGACATCGCCATGCAGTACGACGGCATCTCCGATTTCCCGGCCTACCCGCTCAATGTGCTCGCCGACGCCAACGCGCTGCTCGGCACACTACTCATCCACCCGTCCTATCTGCAGCCCAAGGGCAACGGCGCGGGAGGTGAGCCGAAGGCGGGCGCCGCGATCTACGGATACCCGGACCGGTCCGAGTTCATCGCGCAACAGAACTGCGACGAGCTTCCACAGCACTGTCAAAACCACGGCGACACAACATATGTCACCATTCCGAACCCTCAGGGCGCACTACCGCTGCTGTATCCGCTGCGCGCCATCGGCAAGCACACGAACCGCACCGATCTCACCGAACCGGCCGCCGCGCTGGCCGAGCCCGCCCTGCGCGTACTCGTCGAAACCGGTTACGACCGCACCGACTACTCCGCGCCGACACCGTTGCGTTTCGACCAGCCGCTCAACCCGCAGAAGACCGCGACGCTGGCCACCGATCTCCCCGCCGAAATCGAGAACCCCACCCACAACACCGACCGCACCCTGCCGGTGGAGACGGTCCTCGCCAACATGGAGGATCTGCTCCCACCTGATCCGGTCGTGTCGCTCGTCCGCGAATTTCTTCCGGCCGCACCCTGACCAGCTGCTATTCGTTCACCAATACACTGGACGCATGAAGCATCGGCACGGCGATGGCAGTCTCGACCTGGTTCAGTTGCGAACCTTCCTGGCCGTCTACCGCTCCGGCTCGCTCACCGCGGGCGCCACCCAGGTCGGCCTGTCCCAGCCCACCGTCACCAGCCAGCTGCAAACCCTCGAAAAAGCCGTGGGCCGACCACTTTTCGACCGCCTCCCCCGTGGCGTCTCCCCTACGCCCGCCGCTCACGAACTGACCGCCCGGATCGCGGACCCGCTCGACGCCCTCGCCGAAGTCACCGGCACCACCACTGGTCACCCGCCGCCCGAACCACCCGTGCTGCTCGGCGGGCCCGCCGAGATCCTGGCCACCCTTGCCCTGCCCGCCCTGGCACCGCTGATCACCGAGGGCGTGCGATTGCAGGTGGTAGCCGGCCTCGCCGACGACCTGCTCGCCGAATTACGCACCGGCGCTCTGGATCTGGTCATCTCCGCCATCCGGCCGCGCGGCCGGGCCGTCGTCGCCGAACCCCTGGCCGACGAGGAATTCGTCCTCGTCGCGAACCCGGCCACCGCCGCTCGCATCGACACCGGACGCCTCGAACGCGGCGACGCCACCGCACTCGCCCACGTCTCCCTGGTGAGCTATGCCCCCGATCTGCCGATCCTGCGCCGCTATTGGCGCCACGTCTTCGGGCGCCGCCTCGAACGCCGCCCCGCCGTCGTCGTTCCCGACCTGCGCGCGGTCCTCGCCATGGTGACAGCAGGCGGCGGCGTGAGCGTGTTGCCACGCTATCTGTGCGCGTCCGCCTTGGCTGCCGGAACCGTTGTCGCGCTTCTCGATCCGGAAGACCCGCCGATCAACACCGCCTACCTTGTCGGCCGTTCCACTCGCACCGAACGCCCCCACGTCGCACTCGTCCGCACCCGCCTTCGCGAGGCGGCGCCGACCTGGTGATTCACCGGGCGGCCGGGCACCCCGAATCGGGTGGGCGCCGAGCGCTTCGGTGATCGGATAAGATCGCAGAGCTCTTTCGGTCCAGCCAGCGGCTGAAGGAGCCAGTTTGCGCTGCGGGCGCTCGGGATCGGAGACATTCGTGCACACCGCTGGATTTCGGCTGTCCACCTGCGGGAGAAGACCCACTCGCCGAAACAGTGTGAGCGTCAGGACCGGCATTCCCACGGGTCGCCGTGCCGCGCAGTGACACAACCGCCGCCGATCTCCTGGTCACCGAAGCCGCGGCCCTGCCGGGCCGGGCAGCCCGGATCCTGCTCGTCGAGGATGACCCGGGTGACGCGCTGCTGGTAGAGGAGCTGGTGGCCGATCTCGGCGCCGGACCGCGCCTGGAGTGGGTGCGCACCCTGGCCGAGGCGGGCGAACGGCTGCGCACCGACACCCCCGATTGTGTCCTGCTCGACCTGCACCTGCCCGATGCCAACGGGCTCGAGGCACTGGCGCGACTGCACCAGATCGACGACCAGATCGCCGTCGTGGTGATGACCGGGCTCGACGAGGAGCAGACCGGGCTCAACGCCCTGGCCGCGGGCGCGCAGGACTACCTCGTGAAGGGCCGGGTGGAGCCCGAATTGTTCGGTCGCGCGGTGCGTTACGCCATCCAGCGTAAGCACGCCGAGCGCACGACCGCCGCCCTGCGGGCCAGCCAGATGCGGGCGCAGGAGAACGCACGCCTGGAACGCGGCCTGCTGCCCACTCCCCTGCTCGGTGCCGACCGCGCCGTCGAGGTGCTCGCCCGGTATCGACCCGGCGCCGACCACTCCCTGCTCGGCGGTGACTTCTACGACGCCGTCCAAGACGCCGACGGCGTGGTGCACGTGGTGATCGGCGATGTCGCGGGTCACGGCCCCGACGCCGCCGCAACAGGCGTCGCGCTCCGATTGGCCTGGCGCACACTGGTTCTCAGCGGCGTCACCGGTGCCCGTCAGCTCTCTTTGCTCGAGGAACTTCTCGTGGCCGAACGCCGCGACGAGCAAACCTTCGCGACGGCGACCGTGCTGCGGCTCGACCCGGTGACCAGGCTGGTTCAGGTCCGTCGAGCGGGCCATCCGGGCATGCTGCGGCGCGCGGCGGGCATCTCGAGCTGGTTGGAAGTCGACGGTGGCCCGGCCCTCGGATTCGTCCCAGGCCACGGGCAGTGGCCTGCGCACGAGCTGAGTCTTGCCGAGAACGCCGCGTTGATGCTGTTCACCGACGGACTGTTCGAAGGCCACGTCGGCGACGGCAGCCGACGACTGGGCGAGGACGGCCTGCTCGAACTCGCCAACACCCTGCCCATCGCACACCCGGACGAATTCGTCGACGCGCTGATCGAACGAGTAGAAGACCAGGCCGCCACCGCGGGCGGCCTGGACGACGACGTGGCCATCCTCTATGTGCGATGGCGCGACAACGGAAGGCTTGCGCAGTGACGACCACAGCCCACGACCGGAAACGGTTGATCAGCCGGATGACGGCTCAGGGCTGGTTCCAGCTCGTCTTCGCCTCGATGATCGTCGCCGTGATCGTCGGTGCCGTGGCAGGCGCCCAGGTCATCGCCCACACCAACCGCGTCACCGACCGGCTGGTGGCCCAAACGCTTCCGGCCGCCGCCGAGGCCGCGCGACTACAAGGCGCGCTGGTGAACGAGGAGGCGGGCATCCGGGGTTACGTGCTCACCCGTGATCCCCTGTTCGTGTCGCACTACACCAGCGCCAGGCAGGACGAGGCGAAAGCCGTCGAGCGGCTCGAGCAGTTGATCGAAAGCCGTCCCGAACTCCAGGCCGACCTGACCGCTCTGCTGACCGCCGCGGACCTGTGGCGCACCGCGTATGCCGAGCCGGTGATCGCCCAGGGTGGCGCGCCGAACGGGACAGACATGGGCATCACCTACTTCGGTGAGTTGCGATCACGGTTCGCCACCCAGAACGACAATCTCACCGCCGCCGTCGACCGCGACAACAGCCGGCTCGACACCGCCCGCACCACCCGCAACCTGGTGCTGTCGGGCATCGTGGTCGCCTTCCTGGTGACGGGAGCGGCGCTCACCGTCCTGGTGCGCCGCCTCGTCGTCCGGCCGCTCGGCTATCTCACGGAGTCCTCCCGCCGCGTCGCGGCAGGCGAATTCGACTCCCGCATCGATCCCGTCGGCCCCTCCGACATCGCGCTCGTCTGCGCCGCCGTGGAGAACATGCGCGACCATATCGTCGCCGAACTCGCCTCCTCGCGCGTGCAGGAATCGGTGCTGCACCAGCAGAAACAGGAACTGGCCGACCAGGCGGAGGAACTGCGGCGCTCCAATACCGAACTCGAGCAGTTCGCCTACGTCGCCTCCCACGACCTGCAGGAGCCGCTGCGCAAGGTCGCCTCGTTCTGCCAGCTGCTCGACAAACGCTACGGCGACCAGCTCGACGAACGCGGCAAGCAGTACATCGACTTCGCCGTCGACGGGGCCAAACGCATGCAGATACTCATCAACGACCTGCTCACCTTCTCGCGAGTCGGGCGCGTATCCGACGGCACCGAACCCGTCGAGCTCGCCGACAGTCTCGACGCCGGGCTCACGGCGCTGTCGTCGAGCATCGAGGAGACCGGCGCGGTGATCGAGCGACCGGAGCAGCTGCCACGAGTCGAGGGCGAACCGACACTCCTGGTCATGTTGTGGCAGAACATCATCGGCAACGCGATCAAGTTCCGCACCCCGGGCTCGACGCCGCTGATCCGGATCACCTGCACACCGGACGACACGGGCTCGGGTTGGCAGTTCAGCGTCGCCGACAACGGCATCGGCATCGACGCCGAATTCGCGGACAAGGTTTTCGTCATCTTCCAGCGCCTGCACGCCCGCGACGCCTACAGCGGAACCGGCATCGGGTTGGCCGTCTGCAAGAAGATCGTGGAATTCCACGGCGGCCGGATCTGGATCGACACCGACTATCACAACGGCACCCGCCTGTGTTTCACCCTGCCCACCCTCGACGAATCCACCACCGCATCCGACGCCCGGAAAGAGGCTATCGCGTGACCGTTCCCGGCCAGCCCATCGATATTCTGCTCGTCGAAGACGACCCCGGCGACGAATTGATGACGAGAGAGGCGTTCGAAGACAACAAAATCGGCAATACCCTGCATGTGGTAAGAGACGGTGAGGAGGCCCTCGACTTTCTCTACCGTAACGGCAACTACGCGGATGCGCCGACACCCGACCTGATCCTGCTCGATCTGAATCTCCCGAGATACGACGGCAGGCAGGTATTGGAGAAGATCAAGGCCGACCCCGAGTTGTCACCGATTCCGGTGGTCGTGCTGACCACATCCGCCGCCGAGGAGGACATTCTGCGCAGTTACAAGTTGCATGCCAATGCCTATGTGACCAAACCGGTCGACCTCGACCAGTTCATCGCGGCCATCCGGCAGATCGACGAATTCTTCGTGCAAGTCGTCCGGCTGCCGAGGGTGCGCTGACCGGCTTCACAAGCAGGCGATGAGCATGGTGACGACGGTGCCGGATTCGGTTGTCTCGACGTCGAATTCGCTGCTCACCGCGCGCATGATGGTCAGTCCCCGGCCGCGCGACTCGTCGGTGACCGCGGCACCCGGCCGCCAGCTGCCGTGGTCGGTGACGACCACACGAATGTGACCGTCGGTGACCGACGCGCCGATTTCGACCGGTCCACCATCACCGCGATGTCCGTGCTCGACAGCATTGGTACACGCCTCTCCCGCGGCCAGAACCACATCGTCGACCAGTGTTTGCCGCGCCGGAATGTCGCTCAGCCAAGTACGCAGCGCACGACGGACCTCGACCAAACGATCAGCCTTCGCAGAAAATTCCAGATAGAAAGGTTTCAGGGTGTTCTCCTGACCGGACGGGCGCCTCGGCACCGAGCTGTGTGCTGTCGGTCTCGCTTCTGGCATTTACCCCATCCGATCCACTGCTAAGCAGGGCGCAAGTGTGATGCATACTTCCGGCGAGGATAGCGCGGAGACATGAGACCTCTTCTGTAAGGTCCGCTTTCATCGGGTAAGTTGAGTAAGATGTGTTCGCCGACCCCGGCGACACCGAGGCAAGAGGTGGAAAGTGGCGAATCGCGACCAGAACGGAATCCCCGACCTCGATGTGCAGGTACGCGCCGAAGACGGATTCGAAATCCTCACCGTTCGCGGCGAAGTCGACATGGCATCGGCGCCGCAGTTGCAGGCCGCGCTGGAAAAGGCACAGCAGGGTGGGAATACGCTCGTCGTCGACATGACCCAGGTGGGATTCCTCGGGTCGGCCGGACTCAGCGCACTGCTCGTCGTGTCGAAAGCGGCACCGGGCCAGTTGCGGGTGGTCGCGTCCCGTGAGGTCGCCCGCCCCATCGAGCTGACCGGCCTGGACAAGCTCCTCGCCGTGTACAGCACTCTCGAAGCGGCCGTCGCCGCCACCGACGGGGCACCCTCCGCGCTGTAAGCGCACGCCGGGCGGTGCCCGGATCGGTCGTATGCGATCCGGGCACCGCGGCACTCACATCGGATAGACCGAGTGCTTGCGCGGGTTGAATTCCCGTGCCACAGGCGGTTTGTCGCGCAACAGGCGGAGCGCGTGGCGGATCTCGAGCCGGGTACGCGCCGGTTCGATGACGGCATCGATATAGCCGCGTTCGGCCGCGATCCAGGGCGTGGCGACCGTCTCGTTGTACTGGTTGATCATGAATTCCCGTGCGGCGGCGCGATGTTCCTCGGGGACCGCCGCCAGCTGCCGCTTACCGATCAGGTCGACCGCGCTCTCGGCGCCGATCACCGCGATCCGCGCCGTCGGCCACGCGAAGCTCACGTCGGCGCCCACCTGACGCGCCGCCATCATCCCGTAGGCACCGCCGTAGGACTTGCGCACCACGAGATTGATGATCGGCACGGTGGCCTCGATGATCGCCCTCGGCACCCGGCCACCACGGATGATCACGCCCGCCGCTTCCTGATCGAGCCCCGGCAGCACACCGGGCGTGTCGACGACGAACACCAGCGGGATGTTGAACGCATCGCAGAGCCGGATGAAGTAGGTCGACTTGTCCGAGCACGCCGCGTCGATCGAACCACCCAGCACGAGCGGCTGATTGGCGATCACGCCGACCGGATACCCGTCCACCCGCGCGAAGCCGGTGATGAGGTTGGGGGCGAAAGCCGCACGGATCTCGTGGAATTCGCCGTCGTCGAAGATCCGCAGCAGGATCTCGTGCATGTCGTAGCCGATGCGATCCGAGTCGGGAATGATCGTGTCGAGCTCACGGTCCGAGCCGGTGATCTCCGGCTCCAGACCGGGATTCACGATCGGCGGCTGCTCGAGACAACTCGACGGCATGTAGCTGAGGTAGGCCCGCGCCCAGGCGTAGGCATCGGCCTCGGTCTTCGCCACGTGGTGCAGCGTGCCACGTTCGGCCTGCACCGCGGCCCCGCCGAGGTCTTCGGCGCTGATGTCCTCACCGTTGACGGCTTTGATCACCTCCGGCCCGGTGACGAACATGTACGAATCCTCGGTCCCGATCAGCACATCGGTATTGATCGGCCCGTACACCGACCCCGCCGCGCACTTGCCGAGAATGATCGACACCTGCGGCACATACCCCGACAGCTTCTCCAGTACCCGGGAGATGTCACCGAACGACGCGATCGACCCCACCGCGTCCTGGATGCGCGCACCGCCGGAGTCGTTGATCGTCACCACGGGACAGCCGGAATCGAACGCCAGCTTCAGCGCCCGCATGAACTTGCGCGCCGACACCACACCCACCGATCCGCCGTACACGGTCTGGTCGTGCGCGATCACCACCACCGGCCGCCCGTCGATCAGGCCGCGCCCGGTGACCAGGCCGTCGCCGTAGAGCGCGTCGGGCTGGTCGGGCTGGCGCGCCAAGGCGCCCACCTCGATGAACGTCCCGGGATCGAGCAGCATGTTCAGCCGCTCCCGCACGCTCGGCACGCCCTTCTTCGCCCGCTTCGCGACGCCGGCCGCACCCGCGGGTTCCGCGGCGATCGCCAGGATCTTGACCAACTCGTCGAGCTTCGCCTGCGTTGTCGCCACGCTCGCTGCCACCTTCCAACCACCTGTAGTACTCCGGGCGAACCTAGGCCCAATCGCGCGCGCACACGACGCCTGTGTGCGGTATGTGGACAGGTCACAGTGATCGGTGGCGATCCCTCGTGGTTCCGACAACCCCGTTGTGGTCCGCGCCGAACCACCGGTCCATACCTGATCGCGCGGCACAAGGCGATATGGCGACCGCGCCGAATTGTTGTGGATTTCTCCGAGAATGGCGCGTCGAACCAAATGGAAACGTCAAAAGCCGTCGCCGACATGTGAATTCGAGATTGCCGCCGTGATCTGATCGAGATGTCCCGAACATGGGATGTTCACCGAATGCGAGGAAGTACGTATGAACTCCAGAATTGCCCGCCCGATTGCCCTTGCCGCCCTTGCCCTCTCGGCCGCCGCGCTCGGCACCGGCACCGCGACCGCGGCCGGCCCCGTCGCCGGGTCGGTCGAGGTGTGCGCGCCGCTGCCGCTGGGCCCGCTCGAGCTGAGCCTGTGCCTCTGACCGGCTAGATCGGTGCGGTGAGCTGGTGTGGGCGGGCGTCGGGGCCGCCCACACCGGCGTGTATCCGGTACTCGTCGTAACCCTAATCATTCCGCTATTCTCTTGACCTTTGTCACAAGCGAAGCCCGGACGTGACAATGGCCTACGCGGTAGTTTGGTCACTTGCCCAGCGATCTGGGTGGGAAGGATTCATCATGGCTGTCACAACTTCCATCGAACCGTTCTTGACCGCTTCGGGCCGCCCGGTGTCAACCCCGTTGAAAGACGTGCGCACAATCTCGCGCCAGATGGTGGTGCATTTCATCGAAAACGTCGTCCCCTGCGCGACGCTGCCGGGCGAAGCGCTCGACGGCGACGTCACCACCGTCACCAGGGTCTGCCTCGAGCTCACCCGAAGCATGCTCGACGGTCGCGACCTCCCCGGCCGGGTGGAGCGCGTGCAGGCCGCCGCCGCCGACTGGGCGCGCGAGGGCATCCCGATCGACACCATCCACCACGCCGTCCACGAAGGCTTCAAACTCGGCTTCGACCTGGTGATCACCAATGTCACCAACCACGACTACGACACCGTGGTCGGCGTGGCCCGGCGCCTGATGGACGCCCAGGACATGATCACCTCCGCCGTCTCGGCGGCCTACGTGCGCGAGCTTCGCGCCGTCGTCAGCGAGCACCACACCGCCGTGCACACCCTCACCTCCGCGCTGCTCGGCGGCCAGAACACCTCGACGATGGCCCGCGAATGCGGCATCGAGGTCGCCGACGAATACCACGTGATGGCCCTCGAACTGCCACCGCACCCGGAGGAATCCGAGCCCGGCCTCAACGCGAAAGTCGTTGCGCGGCGCAAGCTGCGGCGCGTGCAGGCCGAACTCGCCAACCGCTGCGACGGCAAGGTGCTGTCGCTGCTCAGCGTCGACGGCGGCACCCTGCTGCTGCCCGCCACCGAGTTCACCGAGCCCGAGCTCGACGAGCTGATCGTGCACCTGTCCACCGCCGCCCAGGTGCCGGTGCGCGCCGTGGTGATGTCGGCCGCGCCGGGCGAGATCCCGCGCGCCGCGGAACAAGTCCACGAGCTCGTCGAGATCGTGCACCGCCTCGGCGGCCCGAGCAAGGTCTACCGCCCGCACGAACTGGCCTTCGAATACCAGCTCACCCGCCCCGGGCCCGCCCGCGACTACCTGAGTTCGGTCGTCGATTCGCTCGAAGCGCATCCGGAGCTCATGCAGACCCTCGAGGTCTACATGGCCACCAATATGCAGCGCTCACGCACGGCCCGGAAGATGTTCATCCACACCAATACCGTCGACTACCGCCTCAAGCGGATCAGCCAGATGACGGGCTTCGACCTCAACGACGTCACCGGATTGTGTTACCTGCGGGCGGCGCTGCTCATCCGCGCACACCGAGGAACGGCGTCGAGCGACATCTCCCCTGACCGGGGTTCCCGCGCCGGCTGAGGGCCGTGTGCCCCCATTTCTGGGGTCTGGCCGCGCTTTCCTACGAACGGGATCGTTCTTCGATAAGGGTGCACTGTCGCGTCGCGCGAGCCTCACCGGGGCTGACAGCGAGCGTGGGCACCTGTCCGAGCACCCGTGATCGCTCTCTCGATCACCGGTTCGGCGATCGAGAGGAACCCCGTTGTCCAGACTCCGGCTTGTCATCCTGACCCTCGTCACCGCTCTGGTCGCCCTGGCACCCTCGTTCATCCCGGCTCCCGCACAGGCCGCGGCCACGGTGCGGTGGGAAGCGCGGGTCAGTGACCGCATCCGCGACATCGGGATCTCCTCGCCGAACCTCGAGGGGCCCGACTTCGCGGTGAAGGTGGTGCGGTTGCTGCTCCCACCCGGCTGGTCGAAAGACGCCACCCGTACCTGGCCCACGATCTGGGTTCTGCACGGCGGGTTCGACGATCACAAGTCCTGGACCGACAAGGGCGATCTCGAAGCCCTCACCGCGAACACCGACGCCATCTACGTGCTCCCCGAAACCAGTTGGTGCAGCGCCTATTCCGACTGGTGGAACTACGGTTCCTACGGCGCGCCCGCCTGGGAGAAATACCTGATGGGCGACGTGCGGACCCTGCTGGAATCGACCTACCGCGCCAACACCACCCGCGCCATCGCGGGCAACTCGATGGGCGGTCTCGGCGCGATGAAATTCGCCGCGAAGTACCAGGGTTGGTTCCGTTCGGCGGCCAGTTTCAGCGGCAACGTCGACCCGCTGCACGACTCGGACGCTCCCGGCGAACCGGACAAGCCCGGCCAGGGATGCGCCGCGGACTGGAAACGCGTCTGGGGTGACTACACGGCCCAGCGCCACATCTGGGAGCAGAACAACCCCTACACCCAAGCAGCCGAGCTGACCGGTATCCCCCTGTTCGTCAGCTACGGCAAGAACGGGCTCGTCGAATCCGCTGTCTACGAGCAGAACTCGCGCTTCGTCGCCAAACTGGAGAACACGCCCGGCGCGGATGTCAGGGAACGCTACGACGCAGGGGCCGGACACGACTGGCCGGCCTGGTCGTCGGCGATGTCCTGGGCGCTGCGGGATCTGTTGCGCTCCGTGGGCGTCGGCTGATCGGTGCCGGACCGCCGGCTCACGGAGGCTGCTCGGCATCGCGAGCCGGATGCGCGTGAATATCATGGGGAGGGAAGACTGTGTCGACGGAATGGCTGTTCGCTCTGATTCCGGGTTGCCTGGGCTCGGTCTTCTTCGTTATCGGCCTGGTCTTGATTCGCCGTACTCGAAAGTTGAAGAGTTCCGGCGCGAAAGCGGTCGGCACCGTAGTCCGATTGGCGACCAGTTCGGGACAGAACGGCACCCTGTATCACCCGGTGGTCCGGTGGGTGACGGCTGATGGGCGCACCGTGGAGGAACGCGCCGTCATGGGTAAGTCGTGGATTGTGAATTTCCGGCCCGGTACGCCGGTACTCGTCCATTACGATCCGGATCGCCCGGCGAAGATGGTCATCGAGGGCTACAGCGCCGGTTCGGAATGGTTGTTCTGCCTGCTTGGCGCGGGTGTACTCGGCGTGACTCTCGCAGTGTGCCTGGCGGCGGCTTTCTGAGCCCGGCGGCCCTTTCGCTCATGGTGATCAGATAGCGGCATTTCGGAACAAAGCCTCCCGAGGGCCCGGCTGGACCGGGCATGACTCTCGGAATCGCGCTCGCCGTCGAAAACGCCACCAACTACGTCGACGACATCGTCGAGCAGGCACGCTGTGTCGCCGAACAGGGTATGCCCGCGGTGTGGTTCGGGCAGCGGATGGACTACAACTTCCCCATCCTCGCCGCGATCGTCGAACGTGAGGCACCTGCCGGACCCAGGACGCTGAGCGAACACATCGTTCCCGAAATCATCGAGGCGGCAACCATTCCCCGCGGATCGTCGCTTTCGTGCCTGCCGTCGTCACCGCGGATGTCGAGTCGGCCCATTCCGAAGCGTTGCGGCACTTTGCCTTCTATGAGCAGATCCCGTCCTATCGCCGCGTCCTCGACCTCGAAAGAGTCGCCAGAGCGGCAGAACTCGCACTGATCGGTGATGAGGAGACCGTCGCCGCGGGCATCGGCCGCTACTTCGACGCAGGCGCCACCGAAGTCGTCCTCACCGCGACCGACCTCACCGGCCCGGCCGACCACCGCCCTAGTGGGCGAAATGGCCAGACGGGGCTCCGCTGCCATCAGAATGTCATGTCTGAGGCCGCGAGTCCCGGGTAAGCAACCGGCTGAGGCGAGTCGAGAACGAGAGGAGTTCGATCTCGTGGAAGACCTGTTGCGGCCGATGCTCGTGGTGTTCGGCACGATCGCGATCACCGTGGCCGCCGGCCTGGCGATCGACCGGCTGCTGCGCTACAGCGCCCGCCGCCGTCCCGGTGTCCACCTGAATTCGGTACGCCGGGTCCGGGTGCCCCTCCAATTACTGCTCGGCACACTGCTTTTGCGTGCCCTCTACCCCTTGGCCGACGTGGATCCACGCCGCGACACGGTGGTCCAGAATTTCCTCGCCACCGCCGCGCTGATCGCGGCGGCGTGGTTGGTGATTCGCGCCACCGATGCCGTCGCCGAGCATCTGCTGCGCCGCTATGCCCAACGCACAACCGAGGTTTCACGGGTGCGGCAGTTGCGCACCCAACTCGGACTGGTGCGCCGCATCATCACCTCGGTGCTCGTCGTCACCACCGCGGCGGTCGTGATCCTGCTGCTGTTCCCCAGCCTGCGCACACTCGGCACGTCGATGCTCGCCTCGGCGGGCGTCATCGGCATCATCGCGGGCGTGGCCGCCCAATCCACCCTGAGCAACCTGATGGCCGGGCTGCAGATCGCCTTCGGCGACTCGGTCAAGATCGGCGACACGGTGGTCGTCGAAGGCGAATGGGGCGTGGTCGAGGACATCACCCTCGCCTTCCTCACCGTCCGCATCTGGGACGACCGCCGCCTCACCATGCCGGTCTCCTACTTCAACAGCAAGCCCTACGAGAACTGGTCACGCGGCGGCTCCGAAGTCACCGGCACCGTCGCCCTTCACCTCGACCACTCCACCCCCATCCCCGCCCTCCGCGAACACCTGCACACCTACCTGCGCCAACGCCCCGACTGGGACGGCCGCACCTGGAGCCTGCTCGTCACCGACAGCACCCCGACCAACATCGTCGTCCGCGCCGCCATGTCCGCCGCCGACGCCGACGACGCCTGGACTCTGCGCTGCGCCGTCCGCGAGCAACTCCTCACCTGGCTCTCCGACCATCACCCCCACGCCCTCCCCAAAATCCCCACCCTCATCACCAACCCCACCGACACACTCCCCGAACCAGTCTCGACCTCGTCCCGAAACGGCCATCTACCAGCCGATTAGTACTCACACGGACTGTTGCGGTAATCTTTCCGAGCACCCGGCGACGGGGGCAAGGAACGGGCTGTGGCGCAGCTTGGTAGCGCACCTGACTGGGGGTCAGGTGGTCGCAGGTTCAAATCCTGTCAGCCCGACAGTGGAAACCCCTCTGACCTGAGTCGGAGGGGTTTTCTTGTGTCCGGGATTCGACGTGGTTTGCCCGAACCGCACAGAAATCCCACATTAATGCTTGAACCGATCGGTAGAGGGCCGTTCTCGGGGCCCGTTCGCGTAGAGCTGAGGTGGAACAACCGGTCAGCAGCCGACCTCCTCCGGACAGTGACACGTCGTCGTACGGCGGTTCAGCGCTGCGGCTACGCTCCGATCTGTGACGTGGACGGCGGCAGTCTCGTGAGTAGAAGCGGTGTGGTCGAGGCAGCACGCGTCGCCTTGTCCGCACAGCACCCGGCCGGCTCGTCGGAGCCGTGTGCCTATGCCGTCGTGAGGATGTTCGACGCCACCGTGGGGATCGCCTATCTACCCGACGTCCAGGAAATCGAACGCCGCCGACGGCTCGGTCTCGGCGCGGTCACCCGATTGGACCTGTTGGACGCTGTGATGAATTTGCCGGTCGGGCTGCCGATCTCCGTCGGTGATCTCACCAGCCGTGAGCGCCGGGTCATCGGGCAGGCGCCGGCCGGCGTCGTCGAGGTCGAGGGCGGCAACTACGTCCGACGTGCCAGGGCGCCGATATCGGCCCGGTTGGCCGTGGTGGCGAGCCGAACATGGCAGGAAGGGCTGCGCTCGGCGGGTCGGTTCGCCCCGTTCTGTAGCCGTGCGATGCTCCTGCGATCGATCCCGACCGATCTCGCGGAAGCGCAGATGCAAGCCTCGTTCTTCGGGATCGGCATCTGCGTGTCCGACGCATCCGGGCCGCGAACGCTCGTCGAACCGCAACTGTATGTGCGACAACGACATTCGTGCGGCCAGTGGTTGTTCGCCGAGAAGCTGTACGAGAAGACTAGCGCGTCCGAACTCGCGCGGTAGTTCCCGGCATCGGCCACCACTCGGGTAGCTCTGCCCAGGAACGCAGAGTACTCGGCGGCTGGAACGCACCGGGCTGCCTGATCCGTGCATTGAGCACCGCGGCGTAATCCACGGCTGCCGAGCAAAGGGTCTTCCACCAGGTGGCCCGCCCGTCCACTGTCGGCTGGTCGTAGAGGTCGTTCGCCCACGACGCCCACACGTGCACATTGTGGCGGTGCGCGTCGAGAGTTTCGTCCCGGCCGACGAACCGGTCCATCGGCCGTCCCTGACACGACAGGCACGCACACACCGGCGGCCGGCTGTCGGCGAACCGCTCGACGAGCGTCGAGCCCTTGTAGAAGGACATCAGTTCGGCGAGCAATACGCTCGGTGAGGGGTCGTTCCCCCCGCCGAACGACCGCTGTCCGAAGGGGATGACGTGGCGAAGGCTGCCGCCGGTGCCGAGGGACGTCGCGTAGGCGCCGTGACTCATGGCGTCGAAGCCGGTGAGATCTGTTCGCAGCACGGCGACATCGCCTCCCTCGGCCACGAGTCGACGCAAATTCTGGACCGCCTCCGCGTTTCTTCGCATAGGGTCGAACTGTCCACCGAGCAGCACCGCCTTGGGCCGGTCGAGCCCGGCGGCTGCCGTGATGAGGTGGTCGATGTGATCGTCGCGCAGCCAGGCGATATCGATCGGCAGACTGACGATGACATCGTCGCGCCCGATCCGGTCGGCCGTACGGATCACCGCCCTCAGCGCGTCATCATTCCCGGCGCCGAGGTAGCCGGTCGGCGTCAGCGCCAGGTCCGCCCCGCAGTCGCGCTGAGCTTGCAAGTAGTCGTCGAGCGACAGCGGGAACAGATGTTGCGACTCGTCGTCATCGAGCACGAAAGGCTCTTGCTCGGTGGCCAGGGCACGGCGGTACCCTTCGGGATCCCGGAGCAGCAGCAGGTCCGGATGCTCGCGGCGCAGGGTCTTGATTCCGGCGGCCGCCGTCTTGCCCGTCAGCACCAGCCCAGCGACAGGGGTGGGAAGGGACACGAGCGCGCGGGCGGTATGCATGTTGGCGTGCAACAGGATTCGATCGTGCAGCACGGACACCGGCTCCGGCAGCGGCGTAGGCCCGGACCGGCGCGCGATGTCGGGCACCTCGGCTCCACCTCCGTATCCATTCGATCCACGCATCCTCGTCATCGAACGACCACCCCCATTTGCCTCGCCGACCGGCTCCGAAAACGATTGTCCCAAGCCGACGGTGCCTTCCGCGCCTCATCGCGTGAACGACGGGAATCCGTCTCAGCAGAGGCACCACCGCCCTTACGAGCCCGACGGCCACCGAGTACGCGTACGACGCAACCGCACCGCAAGACGCACGACGAAATCCCTCTGACACCGAGTCAGAGGGATTTCGCTTCTTGCCGTTTCGACGTCGGTCAAAGTCCAGAGAACGTTTTTGGACTTCGTCGCCTGCCTAGGGCGCGAGCCGGCGCCCGGCGCGTAGCGCTCGTGACCGCGCAATCACCGCGAGGACGCGCTTGTTGCTCGCCGGCCGAACCGACCGGGTCGGTCCGGCCGGTTCGCGGGCGTGATCGCGTAGTCAGGAAATCGCTTGGCTTACGGCGTTGGGCCCGTCGAACGTGCGGTCGGGCAGGTCCTGCAAAGCGTCGAGGATGTCGGAATCCGCACCGTTGCTGCGGGCGGTGTTCACGATGCCGTCGCGATCGCACGGGTAGTCGATGCCGGACAGGTACTTCTGGACCTGGATCGGGTTGATCTGGCTCATGCTGTGCTCCCTTCGGTTGGATTAGCGGACAACGTGGGGGCCTTACCACCGCGCTCGGTTTCTAAGCAGGTGCGAAGAGGTCGATGGTTCGTGAGGCACGCCGACTAGCCGACGTAGCGGCGGGCGGTGGAGTTGCGTTGGGAGGCTTCGAGCAGGACGAGGCCCGCCTCGACCTGGGCGGGCAAGACCTTTCGTTCGCGCAATACCCATGGCAGCCCGCGTAGGGCCGCGAATACGGCGGCGGCTGTCGTACGGTCGGCGGGGGCCGATCTGAGGATGTCGGCGGTACGGCGGGCCGCGCTGCGGGCCGGTCGGCGCAGCCACAGGGTCCACAGCGTGTTGCGGATTCCGAGCCCGCGACGGTGGGTGGCGTCGCGGGTGCGGGAGGGCTCGTGGTGGATGATCATGTCCTCCACCCAGCACATCCACCATCCGCGTGCCGCGAGATCCAACGCGAGCAGCTCTTCCTCGCCCGCGAACCACAGGCGCCGGGAGAAGCCACCCACCTCCTCGAACGCGCGCACACGGAAGGCGGACAGACCGGCCATCACTCCCAGGAGCGCGGGCCCGGGCAGCCAGTCGGGGCCGGCGATCGGCGAATCGCGGAATTCGGGAGTGATCGGGTCTTCGCGCAGGTCGGGTGCGACGAGACAGCGTCCCGTCACCGATCCCAGGCCGGGATACTCGTCGAGCAGATCCGCCGCGCGAGTCAGCGCACCGGGCTGCCAGCGGGTGTCGTCATCGCAGAAGGCCACATACGGCGTTCGCACCCGCTCGACGGCGAGGTTTCGACCGAGAGCGCCCAGGTTTTCGACGGAGCGGATCAACTGCACCTGCGGGTAGTTCGCCGCGACCGCGTCGGCCGTGCCGTCGGCGGAACCGTTGTCGACGAGGATGATCGGGGCCGCGTCGGGCAGCGCGGTCATATGCGCGAGGGTCTGCAGCAGCTGGTCACGCCGGTCGCGGGTGATGATGACAACCGTCATCCGGTGTGTCGACATCGGTCAGCTCCTTGTGTGGGCGAGTTCGAGTGTCCTGGCTCGGGTTTCGATCTCCGGGGGCAGACGACGCCGCTGTGCCAACGCTTTCGGCAGCCGTTGGACGATCTGGGCGACGGTCAAGAGCGTCTGCGGCTCGCGCACGATCCGGCGAACCAGGTCGAGCGACTCCGCGGCGCAGTGCCGTAGTGGTCGCCGCATCCAGGTGATCAAGGCGTTGTTGCGCTGTTCGGCCCGCCGCCGCCACGCCTGCGGGGGTCGGTGGGTGGAGGGGTGATGGTGGGCCCGCACCGTCGGCACGTAACACAGATGCCAACCGCGGGCGGCCAGGTCGAGCGAGAGCAAGCGTTCCTCGGCACCGAAATGCAGCAGCGGGCTGAATCCGGCGGCCTGCGCATACGCCTCTTTCCGCACGATCGCCGCACACGCCAGAAAGCCGAGAACCGACGGACCGGGCAGGTCCGGATCGTGTCCGAGCGGGCTGTCGGCCATCAGTTCGTTGACGGGGTCGTCTCGATGTTCCGAGCCGACGAGGGTGCGGCCGGCGATCAGGCCCACCTGTGGATAGGAGTCCAATATCCGTTCGGCTTCGGCGAGCGCGTCGCTTGCCCACCACGAGTCGTCGTCGCTGAAGGCGACGTACGGTGTTCGGGCGATCGCCACGCCGAGATTGCGGGCGGCCGCTCCACGATTGTCGGCCAACCGGACAACGTGTACACCCGGATATTTTTCGGCCGTGTCGGCGGTGTTGTCGTCGGATGCGTTGTCGAGTACGACGATCGCCGGGCGCGGTCGAAGCGTGCACAACTCGGTGAGCGTTCTCGCCAATTCCGTCGCGCGATTTCGAGTGGCGATGACGACCGTGATCTTGCTCGTACTCATGACGCCCGCCCCGGCAGCAGCTCCTCGAGCGACTCCGAAATCGATGCGTCCATCGTGCAGAAGTTTGCCCATCCGATGACGAATACGCACATGCCTCGACACATACCCGGTGTCCGCCGCGCCAATCAGCGGGGCACCGCGCGGTTTGATCACGCGGCGAACGGCAAGAACTACGGCATGATCAGTCCGCGCAGAATTCTTCTGTGGCATGTGCACGGCTCGTGGACTACCGCCTTCGTCCAAGGGCCGCATCGCTACCTGTTACCGGTGACCGACGAGCGCGGGCCCTGGGGCCTTGGCCGTTGCGGACGCGACTGGCCGAATACCGAAGAGGTCACCGTCGGGGCGTTGCGCGACATCGAAGTGGATGTGATCGTGCTGCAGCGTCCCGAGGAGATCGAACTCGCGCATCGATGGCTCGGGCGTCGACCCGGCGTCGACATCCCCGCTGTCTATGTAGAGCACAACACCCCACGTCCCAGCGCGGCGCTGACCACGCATCCGATGGCGGAGCGAAGCGATATACCGGTCGTGCACGTCACCCATTTCAACGAGGTGATGTGGGACAACGGCACGGCGCCCACGCGTGTCATCCCGCACGGGATCGTGGATCCTGGTGAGCTCTACACCGGCGAACTGCCCCACGGTGTCGCGCTGATCAACGAGCCGATGCGGCGCGGGCGGATCACCGGCAGCGATCTGCTGACCCGCTTCGCGCGCGAAGGGCCGGTCGATCTCTACGGGATCGGCGCGCAGGACTTCCGGCCGCAAGGGCCGACCGCGCATCCGGTCAACGGGATAGCGGATCTGCGGCAGTCGGCATTGCACCCCGAGATGGCCAAGAGGCGGGTCTACCTGCACACCGCGCGGTGGACTTCGCTCGGGCTGTCGCTGCTGGAAGCCATGCACCTGGGAATGCCGGTGGTGGCGCTGGCGACCACCGAGGCCGTCAGCGCGGTACCGCCCGAGGCGGGCGCTCTCTCCACGGACGTCACCGCTCTCACCGCGAGATTTCGCGAATTGCTGCACGAACCCGATCTGGCGGTGCTCGCGGGGAAATCGGGACGGCAGTTCGCGCTGGAGCACTACGGCCTCGAGAGCTTCCTGCATCGCTGGGATGGCCTACTGGCCGAGATCACCGAATAAGGGCGGCATCCAGGTCAGGAAGGCGGAAACATGAAGATCGCGATGGTGTCCGAACACGCCAGCCCGCTCGCCACCTTGGGTGGCGTCGACGCCGGCGGGCAGAACGTGCACGTCGCGGAGTTGTCCGCAGCCCTGTGCCGGCAGGGTCACGACGTCACGGTGTACACACGGCGCGAGAGCGCGCGGGTGCCCGACACTGTCACCACCGCACCGGGCTATCGCGTGGTGCACGTTCCGGCGGGACCCGCGCATCCCGTGCCGAAGGACGAACTTCTGCCCTATATGCCGGAATTCGGAAATTTCCTGCGCGCGCGGTGGCGCGACGACTGTCCCGATGTGGTGCACGCCCATTTCTGGATGTCGGGTCTGGCCGCTCTGGCAGCGGTTCGCGACACCGATACCCCGGTGGTACAGACTTTTCACGCACTGGGTGTCGTGAAACGTCGGTATCAAGGCAACGCCGACACCAGCCCGCCCGACCGGCTGCGACTGGAACAGCAGGTGGCCGAGCAGGCAGACCGAATCATCGCCACCTGCACCGACGAAGTGTTCGAACTCGCTCGGATGGGTGTTCCGCGCCACCGGACGTCGGTGGTTCCCTGCGGCGTGGACCTGCACCAGTTCTCCCCCGAGGGCCCGAAAGCCGCGAGAACAGCCGAACACCGCCTCATCAGTGTGGGGCGACTCGTGCCGCGAAAGGGTTTCGACGTCGCCGTCACCGCCCTCGCCGAGCTGGCCGGGACCGAACTGGTACTGGTCGGCGGACCGGACGGCCGACTGGCCGACGACCCGGAAGCGCAGCGGCTGCTGCGGTCGGCCGACGATCTCGGCGTCGGCGACCGGCTGCACATGCTCGGCCAGGTGCCTCGAACGCAGATGGCTCCCCTGTTGCGTTCGGCCGACGTCGCGGTGTGCACACCGTGGTACGAGCCGTTCGGCATCACCCCCCTCGAGGCCATGGCGTGCGGTGTTCCTGTCGTGGCCGCCGCCGTCGGCGGTCTCATCGACACCGTCGTCGACGGCGGCACCGGCACCTTGGTTCCCCCACGCGATCCCTCCGGGCTGGCAGCGGCGATCCGCGAACTGATCGACGCGCCCGCACTCCGGCGCCGGTACGGTGCGGCCGGGCACGAGCGCGTCCATACGCGCTATTCGTGGGACCGGGTCGCGGTGGAGACGCTGCGCGCCTATCGCCGGACCGCGGGCGCACGCGTCGCCGACGAGCGAAAGCAAGCACAGTGAGTACCGCCGCGACGCGCGCGTTGGTCACCGGCGGTTGCGGTTTCGTCGGATCCCATCTGTGCGAGCAACTCCTCGCGGCGGGCACCGACGTCGTCGCCGTCGACAACTTCGCCACCTCCACCCCCGACAATGTGGCGGGTCTACTGCACCGGCCGGGCTTCGAACTGCTCCAACACGACGTCACCGAGCCGTTGCCCGACATCGGCTCCTTCGACGTCGTCTACCATCTCGCGTCGGCCGCCTCGCCGCCGGACTATCTGCGGCTACCGATCGAGACGCTGCGAGCCGGCTCGCTGGGCACGACCAACGCCCTGGAACTGGCCGAGCGGGATCACGCGCGTTTCGTACTCGCGTCCACCAGCGAGGTCTACGGCGATCCCGCGGTGCATCCGCAGCCCGAAAGTTATTGGGGCAACGTCAATTCGATCGGCCCGCGCAGCGTGTACGACGAAGCCAAGCGGTACGCCGAGGCGTTGACGATGGCGTACCGCCGCGAGCGTGGGGTCGACACCGGCATCGCCCGGATCTTCAACACCTACGGCCCACGCATGCGTGCCGACGACGGCCGGGTGGTGCCGACGTTCATCGCGCGGGCGTTGGCGAACGCACCGCTGACCGTGGCGGGCACCGGTGAGCAGACCCGCTCGCTGTGTTACGTCGAGGACACCGTGCTCGGGTTGCGCGCATTGGCCAGGTCCGATCATCCCGGACCGATCAACATCGGTAATCCGCACGAGTTGTCCGTGCGGGCGCTCGCCGAAGAGATCCGCATCGCCACCGACAGCTCGTCGACGCTGGAATACATCGAGGAGGCGGTCGACGATCCCAAGCGGCGCTGCCCGGACATCTCGCTGGCACAACGCGAATTGGGCTGGCAGCCGATGATCACCCGGACCGAGGGGTTGCGACGCACGATCGAGTGGTTCGCCCGGCAGCGATGCGTGGCGCGGACGGTTTAGCCCCGACTTAACCGGGTAGCGCGTACGCAGGTACCGGCGGGGGTGCAATCTTCCGCCGCCTCGATGAGAAAGGCGAGCCGTTGCGCATTCTCGGAATCAACGCAGTGTTCCACGATCCCGCCGCAGCGCTGATCGTGGACGGCGAAATCGTCTCGGCGGCGGAAGAGGAACGGTTCAGCCGCCGCAAGCACGGTAAGAGGCCGGTGCCGTTCTCGACGTGGGAGCTGCCCGAGCAATCGGCCGCGTGGTGCTTGGCGCAGGCGGGCATACGTCCCGATCAGCTCGACGCGGTGGGTTACTCCTACGATCCGGGGCTGGTCGATCATTCGCTCGACGGTCTCGATGAGCAGAGCGAGCAGACTCGCACGGATTACGCCCGCCGCGCGCCCGCCTTTCTGCGCGCCGCATTACCCGGTCTGGATCCATCGATCGTCCGCTTCGTCCGCCATCACGTCGCGCACGCTGCGTCGACGGCGCTGGCGGCGCCGCTGGGTGATTCGGCGGTGTTGGTCGCCGACGGACGCGGGGAGAGCACGTCCTATCTGGCCGGGGAATACCGGGACGGCAAATTCGTGGAACTGGCGTCGCAGCGGCTGCCGCATTCGCTGGGGTTGATGTACGAGGATCTCACCCAGCACCTCGGATTCGAGCGTTCCAGCGACGAGTACAAGGTCATGGCCCTGGCCTCCTATGGCGAGCCGCGATTTCTCGACCGGTTCCGGGAACTGCTGTACACCACCGGCGACGGCGGATTCCGTACCGAACCGGTGCCGTGGGAGAGCTTCGCACCGGCCGGACACGGCGGTGACTTCGGGAGCGAACACGCCGACCTGACCGCAAGCGTCCAGCGCCGGTTGGAGGACGTGCTGCTCGAGCTGATCACCTGGCTGCATCGGCAAACGGGTCAACGCAACCTCACGCTGGCAGGCGGTATCGCCTTGAACTGTGTGGCCAATACGCGCCTGCACGACGAAGGACCGTTCGACAACGTCTGGGTCCAGCCGGCCGCGGGCGACGCGGGCACCGCGCTGGGCGCGGCATTGCAGCTGGCCACGGAGTTCGGTGAGCCCGTCGCCCCGATGCGGGGTGCCGACCTCGGCCGTGAATGGAGCGACTCCGAACTCGAATCCATTCTGCGTGCGGCGAAGGTCCGCTACACCCGCTCGGACGATGTGGCGGCCGAGGTGGCGCAAGCCCTGACCGACGACGGCATCGTCGCCTGGTTCCAGGGCCGTGCCGAATTCGGCCCGCGTGCGCTCGGGCACCGCTCCCTGCTGGCCCACCCCGGTCGGGCCGCGAACCTCGAGCGTCTCAACGATGTGAAGGGCCGCGAGCAGTTCCGACCGGTGGCCCCGATGGTGCTCGCGGATCGAGCGCCCGAGATCTTTTCGCGTGGGCCGCTGCCCAGTCCCTACATGTTGTTCGTCCACGATGTCGCCGCCGACTGGCGCGACCGGATTCCGGCGGTCACCCACGTCGACGGCACCGCGCGGGTGCAGACGGTCGACCCCGCCGACAATGCGCTACTGGCCCGGATGCTCTCGGAATTCGACAAGCGCACCGGTGTGCCCGTCGTGGTCAATACGAGCCTCAACACCGCGGGCAGACCGATGGTCGATTCCCCCCGTGACGCACTCGAATGCTTCGGTTCCGCGCCGATCGACCTGCTCGCCATCGGCCCGTTCCTGGTGTGGCGCCGATGAATCCACCCATCGACTACAGCATCGTCATCCCGACCACAGGCCGCGAGAGCCTGCGGGTACTGCTGCGCGCGCTCGCTGCCGCCACCGGTCCGCCGCCCAGGGAGATCATCGTCGTCGACGATCGCCCGGACGGCGGAGAACTTCCCCTGGTGGATACCTCGCCGCAGGTGCGGGTGCTCCACTCCGGTGGTCGCGGACCGGCCGCCGCGAGAAATGTCGGCTGGCGGCACGCATCGGGTACCTGGGTGGCTTTCCTCGACGACGATGTCGTCACCACACCCGATTGGCCCCACCGTTTGGCCGAGGACCTCGCGGGTCTCGATGAGACGACGGCCGCTTCCACCGCGCACATCGAGGTGCCGCTGCCGACCGATCGCAAACCGACCGACGAGGAACGGGGAACGGCGGGCTTGACCGTCGCGCGCTGGATCACCGCCGACATGGCCTACCGCAGAGCGGTGCTACTCGCCGTGGACGGTTTCGACGAACGCTTTCCCCGTGCCTTTCGCGAAGACGCCGACCTCGCGATGCGGGTGTGCCTGGCCGGCTACCGGATCGCCCAGGGTGAGAGGGTCACCACCCATCCGACGCGCAGGTCGGGGCCGATGGCCAGTGTTCGAGCCCAACGGGGAAACTTCGACAACGCGCTGATGCGGCGAAAGTTCGGCCCTCGGTGGCGGCAGCGGATCGGCGAAAGACCCGGCATGCTCGGCCGCCACGCGTTCACCACCGCACTGGGCGCGGCCGCCGTGGGTTCAGGCGTGGCGGGCCGTCAGCGCTGGGCTCTCGGTTTCGCGGCGGCATGGGCGGCGCTGACGACCGAATTCGCCACGCGCCGGATCGTGCAGGGTCCTCGAACCGCGGGTGAGATCGGGCGAATGGTGGTGACCAGTGCGCTGATCCCGCCCGCCGCGTGCTGGTATCGGTTCCGCGGCGAGATACGGCATCGCAACGCGACGCCCTGCTCGCCGCCGGCCCTGCTGTTCGACCGGGGCGACACCGTCCTCGGGGACGTTCCCGACCTCGCCGATCCGTCGATGGTCTCGGTGGCAGAAGAACTCACCGCCGGAAGTGAGTCCACGAACAGGAGGTAGGCCTTGAACGAGGATCATTTCGCCGTCTTGTCCAGCGCGTTGGAGCGGAACCGTTCCTTGGCACCGGGACTTCGCAGATGGGGTCGCGAACTGGCCGCGGTATTCGACAACGGCGGCAGATTGCTGGCCTGCGGCAACGGCGGCAGCGCCGCCGAAGCCCAGCATCTGACCGCGGAACTGGTCGGGCGCTTCCGCAACGAACGACGGCCGCTCTCGGCGATCGCGCTGCACGCCGACACCTCCGCGGGCACCGCGATCGTGAACGATTACGGCGAGGCCGAATTGTTCGCGCGTCAGGTCCGGGCACACGGCAGGACCGGGGACGTGCTCGTGCTGCTGTCCACCAGTGGAACCAGCCAGAACGTGGTCGCGGCGGCCAAGGCCGCGCAGGAGATAGGCGTCACCACCTGGGCGATGACCGGACCCGCGCCCAATCCCCTCGCCGCGCTCTGCGACGACGCGCTGCCGGTCGACGCGCCGAGCACGGCTACCGTGCAGGAGGTTCATCTGGTCATGGTGCACGCGCTGTGCGAGTCGCTCGACGAGGCGCTGGGAATCCCGACATGAAGCCCCTGGTCGTGGTCGGCGCGAGCTCGCAGTGGTACCCACGGCGCACGACCGAAGCGGGGTCGTGGCCTTGACCGGCTCGATTCTCGTGCTCCGCGCGCTCGGCCTCGGCGACCTGCTGACGATCGTGCCCGCCCTGCGTGGGCTGCGGACCGCGTACCCCGACGATCGCGTGGTGCTCGCCGCGCCCGAGCCCCTGCGCCCCTTGGTCGACCTGATCGACGCGGTCGACGAGTTGCTGCCGACTCCGGGCTTGGGCGCCCTGCGGTGGAGCGGCGCATCACCGAGAATGGCGGTGAACCTGCACGGCAGTGGGCCACAGAGCATTCGGGACCTGACGGCGGTGCGCCCCGCCACGATGCTGACTCATCGGCACCCGGATTTTCCTGAGCTCCCCGGACCCCGGTGGTCCGCGGAATTGCACGAGGTGCAGCGGTGGTGCCGACTGCTTGCGTACGCGCGTATCGATACCGATCCGCGTGCGCTGGCGCTGCCCAAGCCGGATATCGCCGCCGCGGAGTCGAACGTGATCGTGATCCATCCCGGAGCGGCGTCGAACGCGCGACGGTGGCCCGCTGAACATTTCGCGACGGTGGCCCGGAAGCTCAGCGCCGATGGTCATCGAGTGGTGGTCACCGGTTCGGCGGTTGAATTCTCGTTGGCGACCGCGGTCGCACGCGATGCGGGACTACCGCCCTCCGCGGTATACGCCGGCCGTACCGACTTGGCCGAACTCGCCGCGATCGTCGCCGACGCGGCTCTGGTGGTATGCGGCGACACCGGTGTCGGTCATCTCGCCACCGCCTTCGGCACACCGTCGGTCCTGCTGTTCGGACCGACCCCACCGCGTGTGTGGGGTCCACCCCCCGACGCGCGCAGCCACATCACGCTCTGGGCCGGTGTAGTCGGCGATCCACATGCCGACCGGCCGAATCCCGGACTGCTCTCCATCACACCGCAACAAGTGCTTTCGACCGCGGCGACACTGATCGGACAGGAGGCGCGCCATGGGTAACCGCGTGGGTGTGGTCGGTGCGGGCTATGTCGGTCTCACCAGTGCCGCATGCCTGGCGCATCTGGGCCATCATGTGACCTGTCTGGACAACGACGAATCCAAGGTCGAAGCATTACGGGCGGGCACCGTCACGATAGTTGAGCCGGGCCTACCGGAACTGGTCCGCGAAGGACTGGCCGAAGACCGCTTGACCTTCACTTCCGACCCGCAGTCACTGGCCGAGTCCGAAGTGGTCATGCTGTGCCTGCCCACACCCATGGGGACCGACGGCACAGCGGATCTCAGTATCCTCGAGGACGCGCTGGTGACGCTGAGTCCGATCCTGCCCCCGGGTTGCGTGCTCGTCACCAAGTCCACCGTCCCCGTCGGCACCGCCACGCGCATCCCCGCGCTGACCGGTCACCGGCATCCGGTCGTCAGCAATCCGGAATTCCTGCGCGAGGGTTACGCCGTGCACGATTTCCTGCACCCCGACCGCGTCGTCGTCGGTGCGGACGAGCCGGATCACGAGGCAGCCGAGCACGTCGCCGGACTCTACGAGGGAACGGATGCGCCGGTCCTGCGATGCGACACGGCCAGCGCCGAGCTCGCCAAGTACGCCAGCAACGCGTTTCTCGCCGTCAAACTCTCCTTCGTCAACACCGTGGCCGAACTGTGCGAACACGTCGACGCCGACATCTCGAAGGTCACCGACGCGATGGGCAAGGACGCGCGTATCGGGCCGTCGTTCCTCGCACCCGGACCCGGTTGGGGCGGTTCGTGTCTGCCCAAGGACACCCGTGCACTCTTGGCGGTAGCACAGGCGTCCGGTGTGGACTTCGCCATCGTCCGCGACGCTGTGCGTGCCAACGACCACCAGCGCGCGATGGTCTTGCGCAAGGTCCGTCGCGCGGTCACCGGCACGGTCGACGGCTCCCTCGCGGGGACGCGGATCGGGGTATTCGGGCTCGCGTTCAAAGCCGGGACGGGCGACCTACGCGACTCCCCCGCCGTCGCCATCGCTCGTCAGCTCGCCCACCACGATGCCCTCGTGACGGCGTACGACCCCTGTGTGCCGCAATCCGGCACACACGACCTCGCGGCGGGCCCCGATGCGATCCAGGTCGTCGACGACCCCTACCTCGCCGCGAAGGACGCCAACGCGATCCTCATCCTCACCGAGTGGCCCGAGTTCCGAACGCTCGACTGGAAGAAGATCGCCGACGCCGTCGAACACCCCGTCATCGTGGACACCCGCAACCTGCTCGATGAACAACTACTGGACGGCACAGGTTTCACGGTGGCGGGCATCGGGTCATCCGCCCCTGCCGGATTCACGGATCGGTCGAAGTAGCCGGGGTAGGTGCGGCGCCCTTGCGTCTTTCGTCCTGAGCGCGATGGAAGAACGGCTGGGTCCGCCGACCACGTCCAGGCCAAAATCCGGTTCACCCCTCGCATGTCACACTTGCCTGCCTTACGTCGTCAACCAGGCAGCAACCTGAGACCACAGCAACACAAGCGAGGACATGGCAATGGGTATCGAGGAATTGCGTAACGCGGTCCGTGGACGTGTGCTGCTGCCCGGTGACGCGGGATTCGACCAGGCGGTTCAGCCGTGGAATCTGGCGGTGGCGCAGCCGGTTTCGGGCGTCGTCGCTGTCGCCCACGCCCACGACACCGCCGACTTGGTGAAGTTCGCGCGCAGCGCGAACCGGCAATTAGTCACGCAGACAACCGGGCACGGCGCGACCGGCGGAATCGAAGATGCGATCCTCATCCGCACGGGCGCCCTGGACCGTCTAGAGATCGACGCCGAGCGCCGGACGGCCAGAGTCGGTACCGGCGTGCAATGGGGTGCCGTCCAAGCCGCCGCCGCCACGCACGGACTGACCGGGCTGGCCGGTAGCAATCCCGTCGTCGGCGTCACCGGCTACACCCTCGGCGGCGGATTCGGCTGGCTGGCACGCAAATACGGCTGGGCCGCCGACGCGGTGCGCGCCTTCGAGATCGTCGACGCCGACGGCCGATGCGCTCGGATCACCGCCGATTCCGACCCGCAGCTGTTCTGGGCACTGCGCGGCGGCGGCGGTGACTTCGCGATCGTCACCGAGATCGAGTTCGACCTGTTCCCGCTGTCGCGCCTCTACGGCGGCCGCGTGATGTGGCCTGCCGACCGCACCCGCGCGGTATTCGACCTCTTCACCGAGCTCACCACGGACGCACCCCCCGAACTGTCGGTCTGGTTGCAGCGCTACCAGATCCCCGGCGCCGCACCGACCGTCGCCATCGACTTCGCCTACCTCGGCGAGCCGGACGAAGGCCGCGCGCTGACCGCCCGGCTCGACAGCATCGAGGGAATCCTCGCCGACACCCGAGGCGCGTTGACCCCGGCTCAGATCGGCCGGATCACCGCCGAACCCACCGATCCCAGCCCGTCGCTGTCGCGCGGTGAACTGCTCACCGACCTCGACGACGCGGTGATCAAAACCCTCATCGAGGCTCCGGTGGCACCGCTGCTCAACATCCAGCTCCGCGGCCTCGGCGGCGCCCTCGCCGAACCCCGGCCCGAAGGTGGCGCCCGCGGGCCCGTCACCGAGCCGTACGCGCTCTACATGCTTGGCCTCGGCCTTCCGCACCTGCTCGACGACATCCAGACCCGATTCGCCGAAATCCTCGATGCCCTCGGCCCCCACATCACCGGCTCCAAGCCCTACACCTTCCTCGCCCCCGGCGAGACGGCTTCAGCCGCCTTCGACCCGGAAACCCTTGCGCGCTTACGACAGATCAAAATCACCCGCGATCCGCACAACACCATCCGAGCCAACTTCCCACTTCACCACTGAAATCCGAGGCTCGGAGAATCCGCAGGCGTCGTGGGTTCTCCGAGGTCGTCGTGATCGACAGCCGCGAGGTCCGAATACGCCACGATCGATGCGGGCTTGCCGCAGTGGACTGCCGAAAGTGGTTGTCACCGTTCGGTTGAGCCAAGCTACGATTCACGTCATGAGTCGGTGTTGGAGCCGGTGTCGCTGGCCTTGCGGAGTCGCGCCCAGTGGCGGAGTCGTTCGGTGATCACTGCCTCGTACCCGCCGGCGGTCGGCTCGTAGAAGGTCTGCCGTGGCATGCCGTCGGGGAAGTAGTTCGCCCCGGAGAAGCCGGTCTCGGTGTCGGGATCGTACTGGTAGTTCGCGCCGTAACCCAGGTCCTTCATGAGCCGGGTAGGGGCGTTGAGAATGTGCGCCGGTGGCATCAGGGAGCCGGTGCGTTTCGCCGCCGCGCGGGCTTTGCCGAAGCCGCGGTACACCCCGATCGACTTCGGCGCGGTCGCCAGATAGAGAACCGCCTGCGCGATCGCGAGTTCGCCTTCGGGCGAGCCGAGCCGTTCGTACACATCCCACGCGGCGAGAGCCTGCTGCACCGCGGCGGGATCGGCGAGGCCGATGTCCTCGGTGGCGAATCGGGTGATGCGGCGGGCGATGAACAACAGGTCCTCGCCACCGTCGAGCATCCGCGCCAACCAGTACAGCGCCGCATCGGGGTCGGAGCCGCGCATCGATTTGTGGAGCGCGGAGATGAGGTTGTAGTGCCCTTCCTGCGACTTGTCGTACAGCGGTGCCCGTTTCTGCACCGCGGCGGCGAGGGCGAGCGGGTCGACGGGGGCGGGCAACGCCTGCACCTGCTCGATCATGTTCAGCAAGTACCGGCCGTCCCCGTCCGCCATCGCGACCAGCGCCTGCCGGGCGTCCTCGTCGAGTGGCAGCGGGCCGAGAAGGGTTTCGGCCCGACCGATGAGCGCGCGCAGGGCGGTGGCGTCGAGGCGTCTCAGGACGAATACCTGACAGCGCGACAGCAATGCGCCGTTGAGTTCGAAGCTGGGGTTCTCCGTGGTCGCGCCGACGAGGACGATCGTGCCGTCCTCGACATAGGGCAGAAACGAGTCCTGTTGCGCACGGTTGAAGCGGTGGATCTCGTCGACGAACAGCAGCGTGCCCTGTCCGACCTCTTTCCGTCGCTGTGCCGCGTGGAACACCTTCCGCAGGTCCGCGACACCGGAGAACGTCGCCGACAACGGTTCGAAGGTGAGGTCGGTCCGTTCGGCGAGGAGCCGGGCGATGGTGGTCTTCCCGCAGCCGGGCGGGCCCCACAGGACCATCGACGCCAACCGGTGCGCGGCGACCATCCGGCCGATCGGGGCGTCCTCGGCCAGCAGATGGTCCTGACCGACGACATCGGTCAGGGTCCGAGGCCGCAACCGCTCCGCCAAGGGGCGGGAAGCGTCGTCGGCCTCGAACAGCGACGGCGGCTGTTCGCTCACGATTTCTTCCCTGGGTCCACATCGAGGTGCGGGGTGAACGGCCGCCCGTGGCCGACGTGGGCGAGCGCCCCCGCGGTCTCGCGGGTGACCTGCTGAAGCTGCTCCCCCGAGAGGGTCATCGCTCTGCCTTTCCGAAGCTACCGGTCGTCATCGACATCTCGCGTTGTCGCACAATAGCCGTGTCACGCCGAAACCGCGTCCCGGCCCGGGGGTGCCTTGTGAAGAACGGGATTTCGTGAGCTCCGCTGTCTTTCTGGTACTGATCGTGTTGATTCCGGCGGTGATGCTCGCTGTGCCGTGGTGGGCGCTGATCGCTGCCCCCACCGAACGCAGTGGTCTGCTGTACCGGGTCGGCACTGCGGCTTTCGTCGCCGGGTACATCTGCCTGCCGGCCGCGCTGATCCTCGGGCACGGGCCGCCGCAGATCGACTCGGCAGCGATCGTCGGGGACGTCCTGCTCGGGGTGGTGTGGGTGCTGTTCAGCTGGTCGGTGATCGGGCTGGTGGTCCGTGGTGGGCTGCGGATGATCGGTGCACGGGGAGTTCGTGCGAGTCGAGTAGTCGCGCTCGCCGTGGTGGTGGTGTCGGTGGTGCTGACCGGGTACGGCGTCTACGAGGCGCGGCGGGTGCCGCAGGTGCGCACCGTCGACGTCGCGATACCGCGGCTGGCGCCGGGCCTCGACGGATTGCGGGTGGTGGTCCTCACCGACACCCACTTCGCCGCGCTGGACCGGGAGGGCTGGTCGCGACGGGTGGTCGAGGAAGTCAACGCGCAGCGACCCGACATCGTGGGACTGGCGGGTGACCTCGTCGACGGCTCGGTGGACGAACGGCGCCATCAGGTTGCTCCGCTCGCCGGGGTGCGGGCGCCGCTGGGGCGGTTCTACATCACCGGCAATCACGAGTACCTCGGCGACGCCCAGTCGTGGCTCGACTACATGACCTCCATCGGGTGGCAGCCGCTGCACAACGCGCACCGGACCGTCGAACGCGACGGGGACAGGTTGACCGTTGCCGGGATCGACGATCCTACGGGCGACGATGTGCCAGGCCACGGCCCTGATCTCGCGGCCGCGCTCGCGGGCACCGACCGGGGGTTGCCGGTGGTTCTGTTCGCACATCAGCCCAGCCAGGTCGCCGACAGTTCGGCGGCTGGGGTGGAACTGCAGATCTCCGGACACACCCACGGCGGTCAGATCTGGCCTTTCCACTACCTGGTCCGACTCGACCAGCCGGTCGTCTCCGGATTGAGCAGCCACGCGAACGGCACCCAGCTCTACACCAGCCGTGGTACCGGGTACTGGGGGCCGCCGATGCGAGTGTTCGCGCCCAGCGAGATCACCGTGCTGGTCCTGCATCCCCAGAAGTGAAGGTGCGACAGCTCCCGAGCCCCCGCTGATCTCGCGGCAGCCGATGCTCACCGAGGACGATTACACAGGCTTCAGACGCTGCGGCGAGCAGAGGCTTGTTCCGCCCTTTCAGTAGCGGCGCAGTGGAGGCGCACCGGGAACACCGTCGTCGGGGTAGACAGGTTCGCCGAGCGCGGCAGCGATCGTCTCCCGACGGCCGTCGTAGCGATGCGCGACACCGAGGCGCGTCAGCAGGGTATGCACCCGGTCCGCGTCCCACTGCACCTTCTGGTCGTCCAATCGGTGCAGGTAATACCGGAACACGTCGAAGTCTTCGACGATGATGTCGGTCTTCTCCGGATGGGCGTCGACCTCCAGCGCCGGGACATCCTGGCCGGGGAGCAGCATCACCACGACCAGGCCCCAGACGAAGCATGGCCGCCGGGTCGCGCTGGTGGCCCAGTTCTTCACCGCAAGAGAGTTCGCGCGGACTTGTTTGACGGGGTCGTGGTCGTAGCCGTTGCCGTAGATGTCGGCGACCTCACCGTCGTCCATCACCCACGGCCCGTTCGGCGGAATGATCAACGTCCCGTGCTGCACGCTGCGGAATCCCTTGATCTCGACGGCGATACACCGCTGACGGGTGAAGATCAGCGCGTCGAGCCGACGGCTGTGACCACGGTACGGAACGTTGACGTCGAGCAACACCACACCGGGCTGGGCCGGACTCCACTCGATCCAGTCGGCGAAACGCTCCTCGGCGGATGACAACTCCGAATCCGGGTCGACCAACAGCAACACAACGACCTCCCCGATAGACCGGCCTCGCGGGTTCATCAGGCCGGTCTCGCGCACCGATCTCTACCTCCGTGCCAGTGTCGCACGCCGCACCGATGCCCCGAAGTCGTTCGCACACAGAGGTTTACAGCCGCGGACACCGACCTGGGATCATCGCGATGAACAGTGGCGCCGAAGCGATGACCTGGCGCGCCGGATATTGCTTGCACCAGATATCCGAAGGACCAAACCGCGGAGGGGGGCAGCGCGAACTTCCGCTAGGGCCGTTTCGGGTAGCCGATCCGCCCCTGGCACACCCTGTGATGTCCTCATCCGGAGGACGCGACCGGCACGAGAGGTTCTCGACAGTGCGACAACATCGTCCCACCCGCACAGCAACCCTGCGATCGACCCTTGTCGGCCTCCTGATCGCCGCCACACTCGGCGGCTCGGTCACCTCCGCGACCGCGGCACCCGAGTCGGCCAGGGTGTTGTCCGCCGACGCGGTCGACGACCGGCAACTCAACGTGACGGTGTACTCCCCCGCCATGAACAGACCGATTCCGCTGCAGGTCATCCGTGCTGCCGACACCTCGAATCCGCGGCCGACGATGTACCTCCTGAACGGCTCACAAGGCGGCCCCGGTGGAAGCGGCTGGGACGCGCAAACCGATGCCGTCAGCTTCCTGCGTGACAAGGACGTCAACGTCGTCACCCCGGTCGGCGGCGCCAGCTCCTACTACACCGACTGGGTGCGCGACGATGCGGCGCTGGGGCGCAACAAGTGGCAGACCTTCCTCAACGAGGAGCTGCCGCCGGTGATCGAGGACTTCCTGCGCGCCGACGGCAACCGAACCCTGGTCGGGGTTTCGATGAGCGGAACCTCGGTGCTGAATCTGGCGATCGCCAAACCAGGGTTCTGGCGCAGCGTGGCCTCCTACAGCGGCTGCGCTCAGACCTCGGACCCCATCGGGCAGGAATTCGTGCGGATCACGGTGGAGAACTGGGGCGGCGGGCAGAGCGTCGAGAACATGTGGGGCCCACGCACCGGGCCGTTGTGGCGCGCCAACGACCCGCTGGTCAACGCGGAAGGGCTGCGCGGCACCGCGATCTACCTGAGCACCGGGACCGGAATCCCCGCCGCACCTCACGACACGCCGACCGATCCGCGCGTGCGGGACGGCAGAATTCCGCTGCCGATCCAGATCGCCTTCGGCGGTCCAATCGAGGCCGCGGTGCACTTCTGCACGATGAACCTCGCAGATCGATTGCGCGAGTTGGATATCCCGGTGACTCTGGACGAGCGGCCGGTAGGTACGCATTCGTGGGGCTACTGGGAAGACGATCTGCGCAATTCCTGGCCGTTCCTGGCGCAATCTATCGGCAGCCGGACACCCTGAGCCCGAACCAACCGTATCGCGGGAATCCGGAGTGGCGCGCGCCGAACCTCCGTTCCCCGACGCGGCCCTGGCCGACGGCAGACCGGGCATGCATCGCCGTACACACGCGGAGTCGGTTCCGTAATCGGGAGGATCAATGAACAACGAACTAGGCCAAGTAGTCGTCGCGACCACCGTGGTGAACGGCGAACGGGAGGTGTGCATAGAGGTAAGCGATCCGCGACAGGACAACTCTGCGCACGACTGGCTGTGCACATATCGGATCGACGGCAGCCGTGACCACACGGTCCGCGGACCGGACAGGTTGGCCGCCGTCTACGTGGCGCTGCTGGAGGCCGAAAAAGCCGCGGCCCGAGCCGTGCCGGGGGTAGGTCGGCTACGGCACGCCGCACGCGCGGTAGTGGCCGACGCCCGCGAGTTCGGCGCCCCGCTGGGAGCCCGCGCAGTCCACACTTCCGCGGGCCCGGTCGTGATCACCATCGGGCGGCCGCGCCAGGATCCGAACCGTCCACACACCTACCTGTGCCCCTTCCGAATCGATGACCGCACCGAAGCCTTCGGGCAAGGATTCAATGAGATCCAGGCGGTGATGTCAGCGATCCGCAGCGTCGGCGCGATCGTGGGGATACCGGGCAACTGGCTCGCGCCGACGGAAAACACTGTGCCAGAGGGGTTTCTGCTATCACGATCAACTCGATGAGCCACTCGTGTGTCGTTGGTCCTGTACGCCGGGCTCCTCTTCATGTCCCCAGGCCTCTGATTGGGTGAGCCAGAACAGGTAGCCGAGAGCGGGTAGCACAGTCACGGCCGCGATCGCGACCACTACGAGCAGCGCGACGAGTGTGGAACGTGCTCCCGCGGCGTCGGCGATCAGCATCTGGTCGACCAGTATCCACGGCGTCTGGGCCACCGCCCACCCGATGACGATCGCGGCCACGGCGATCAGCGCGGACACTCTCGCCCACCCGAACCTGCGGCGGAACACCAGAGCCAGCGTGAGTACCCCGGCTGCCGCGGAGAGCACGATCAAGGGCAGCGCCCGCCCGAGTAGTTCGCTACCGAGGGTCGGGGCGTCTCGCCGGATGGGTGCGATCGCGGCTATCGCGATCGCGCCGGTCACGACACCGACCGCGAGGGTGCGTGGGCGCAGGTATTCCGCGAGCCGGACATCGCCGGAGCGCGCGGCGTCCGCGGTGAGAAACACCCCCGCCAGAAACGCCGAGGTACCGACGGCCAGCGTGCCACCGAGCAAGGAGGTCGGGTTCAACCAGGAACTCACCCGATCGCCGTAACCTTGCGCGGGCACACGGCCCGAGGCGATCGCACCGACGACGGTGCCGAAGAAGAACGGGGCGATCAGCGACGCCCCGGCGAAGAGTGCGCCGAACAGGCGTGCCTGGGTCATCGTCGCGGAGTACTTGCGGAACGCGAAGTTCGCCCCGCGCAGGACGATTCCCAGCAGGGCCAGGCTCATCGGAATGAACAGCGTCGTCATGATGGCCGCGAACGCGGTGGGATAGGCGGTCCACAGGAAGACCAGGATGTAGATGAGCCACACGTGGTTCGCTTCCCAGACAGGCCCGATGCTGTGGTCGATCAGCACCCGCAGGCGGCCGCCACGGGCCGGCCCACCCGCGGTCAGGTCCCAGAAACCGGAGCCGAAGTCCGCGCCGGCGAACAGCGCGTACAGCACCACCCCGGTGAACATCGCGGTCGCGACGACATCGGACAGGTCCATCGGTCACCGCCCTCCGCGGTCGTGTTCCCGTTGCGCCTGGTCGACGGGCGAGGCGCCGGGACCGTAGGGAGCCGCGATCGATTCGGCGCCTGCGCGCCAGCGCCGTGTCATCGAACGCAACACGACGACGGCCCCGACCGTCATACCGAGGTAGACCAGCAGCACACCGGCGTAGCTCCACCACAGCCCGGTACTCGTGCTCGCGGCGTCTTCCGTGCGTAGGACCTGCCACACGGTCCATGGTTGCCTGCCGACTTCCGTGGCGATCCAGCCGCATTCGAGCGCGAGCACCGCCAGCGGCCCCGCGACGACGGCGAAGCGCAGGAACCACCGGTTGCCCAGCAGGTCGTGGCGGCGCCACCGCATCAGCCAGAACACCACCACCCCGAGCGCCAGCAGGGTGCCGATGCCGACCATGGTCTGGAATGCCAGGTGGGTGATGTTGACCGGCGGCCGGTCGTGCACCGGGACCGAGTCCAGACCGGGCACCGGCGCGGTCAAGGAATTGCGGGCGATGATCGAACCCAGACGTGGGATGTCGAGCGCCCAGCGGACCTCACCATCCACCAGCACTCCGCCCAGACGCAAGGGAGCCGGGCTTTCGGTGGTGGTGGCCAGTTCGAACGCGGCCAATTTCGCCGGCTGACTGTCGTGCACCCGCATTCCGAGAATGTGCCCGATGACCGGTTGCATCAGTGCGGCGACGGTCGCGAAGACGAAGGGAACCGTGAAGCCCAGCCGGTGGTGGGCATCGTGGCGTCCCCGCAGCACTCCGGCCGCGTAGACGCCCGAGACGACGAAGCCGACCACCATGAACGCCCCGACCCACATGTGCGCGAATTGCAGCACAGCCCCGTCGTTGAACATCGCCCGCCACGGATCGACGTCGGTGACCTCGCCGTCGACGATCCGGAATCCCGTGGGGTTGTTCATCCAGGCGTTGACGCTGACCACGCAGAAGGTGCCGACCACGCCCGCCACCCCCATCGGGATGAGCATCGCGAGATGCCTGCGCGGCGGCATCCGCCCCCAGCCGTACAGATAGATCCCGAGAAATATCGCTTCGATGAAGAACGACAGGCCCTCCAGCGCGAACGGCAGACCGAGCACATCGCCGTAGCGGCCCATGAGCCCCGGCCACAACAGCCCCATTTCGAAACTGAGCACCGTCCCCGAAACTGCGCCGATCGCGAACAGGATCGCCGAGACCGTCGCCCACCGTTTGGCCAGCCCGAGCGCGACGGAATCCTCCCGGACCAGGCCGCGCCGATGCACGACATAGATCATGGCGGGAAAGGCGACACCGAAACAGGCCAGCACAATGTGCCAGCCCAACGAGAACGCCATCTGCTGCCGAGCGGGCAACAAGCCCGGCGGGCCCTCCCCACTCGCCGCCAGGAGCGAGACCACTGTGCTCGACACCATCACAGCCCCTTTCGCCCCCGGTGACAGGTCAGTTCGTCACCCGGGCCCACACGATCGAACTCGGCCACTGCGCGACATGTTGCGAGATGCCCGCACCGGAGCACCCAAAACCACCGATACCCCCACTTCTCCGTAGTCCCCGACCTGAACCGGCTCAGGCACCGGACCGGACGACCTCTTCACCCATGAGGTGTTCGCGACCCCACGCCTCCAAGGGGAGCAGTGCGTTGTTGAGGAGCTCGCCGAGTGGCGTCAGGGAGTACTCGACGCGGGGTGGCACCTCGTTGTACACCGTGCGATGGACGATCCCGTCGGCCTCCAATTCGCGCAGTTGCGTGGTGAGGACCTTCTCGGTGACGCCGTTCACCTCACGGCGCAACTCACCGAAGCGGTAGGGGCGTTCGCTCAGCGGCCAGAGGATCATCATCTTCCACTTGCCGTTGAGTACCGACATGGTGGCGTCGATTCCGCAACGGTACGCGCCCGGCCTGCGTGTGATCGGCACGATGGTTCCTTTCCTCTACCTGTTCGCTATCCCGGAAGTGCGTACCCACTTCGGTGTGCGTACTTGTTCGGCCCGGATGCCACGCCAACACTAAACCGCATGTCCGACAACAAAAATAAAACGCTCACCGTCCTCGGGCTCGGCGACATGGGCTCGGCCCTCACCCGTTCGTGGCTCGCGGCGGGATACACCGTCACCGTGTGGAACCGCAGTCCCCGGCGGGCCCCGGTGGGGGCGGCGGTCGCCGCGACCGTTGCCGATGCCGTCGGCGCGAACGCGCTCGTGGTGGTGTGTCTCCTCGACGACGCGTCGGTGCGCGCGACGCTCGACGGCGTCGATCTGACCGGCCGCGACATCGTCAACCTGACCACGAGCACACCCGCCGAGGCCCGTGCGCTCGCCGAGTGGATCACCGCGCGCGGCGGGAATTTCCTGGACGGCGGGATCATGGCCGTCCCCTCCATGATCGGCGCAGCCGACTCGGGTGCGTACGTCTTCTACAGCGGTTCGGCGCGGCTGCACGAGACCCATTCCGAGGCCTTGGCGGTGCCCGCCGGTGTCACCTACGTCGGCACCGACGCCGGCTTCGCAGCGCTGTACGACATCGCGCTGCTCAGTGCGATGTGGGGCATGTTCGCGGGCGCCACACACGCGTTCGCTCTCATCGGTGGCGAGAACATCTCACCGGTCGAATTCGCGCCACTCATGGTGGCCTACCAGCAGGCGATGGCCGGCTACGCCTTCGGCACGGCCGCGCAGCTGGCGAGCGGGGACTACACGCAGGACGTGGAGTCGAACCTGGCGATGATGGCCACGACGAACGACACACTGCGACGTACCGCCCTGGAACAGCGCGTCAGCCCGGAACTTCTCGAGCCCTTCATGACACTGATGGAACGTCGAGTCGCCGAGGGCGGCGGGAAGGAGTCGACCACCGGCGTCGTCGACCTCCTACGCCGCTGATCGAGCGGCTCCTGTCGGTGCGCGGCGGCGACTGTTCCCGTGGGGCCATAGTTCGTGTCGATGACTACCGGGACGGCCTTGCGCCACCCACGGATCGGTGACCCGGCGCTCTTCTGAGCACCGCACGGGCCCGTGGCCCGATGTCCGATCGAAGATCCAGCGCCGCTGCGCGGGCTCCGCCTCCTTCGTGTTGATCACAGGCTCCACACATCAACCGCGACAGGAGAATCCATGCATACCAAGACGCTGCAGATCCCTACCCTCGATGGCCACGCGGACGCGTTCGCCGCCTTCCCCGACTCCGGGGAGCAGTATCCGGGCGTACTGATGTACCCGGACGGTTTCGGTATACGGCCCGCGCTGCGGGAGATGGCCGAGGAACTGGCCGGGCACGACACCGCCGAACGTGCGCTCCGCGACGCCGACGCCTACCTCGAGTTCCTCACCACCCGACCCGAGGTCAGCGCCGGACCCGTCGCAGTGACGGGTTATTGCATAGGCGGGCTACTGGCGGTGCACACCGCTGTAGCCCACCCCGGCCGGGTGGCCGCCCTCGCCGCATTCCACGCCCCCGTAGGCGCCGACGGACTCGACAAACTCTCCGAACTCGCCGCCGAAGTCCATTTCGGCCACGCCGAAACCGATCTGACGCCCCAGGATCTCCGTCGGCTCGACCAGGCATTGGCTGCCGCGGGCGTCGAATACACCTCCGAGATCTACCCCGGCACCGTCCACGGCTTCACCATGTCCGACACCGACGACTTCGATCCCTCCGCACTGCGACGTCATTGGGACCGGCTGCTCCCCCTCCTCGGCCGCGCGCTGGGCAACGGTGGCGGCTCCCGGTAGTCGCCGACCAACTCGTCGTTCAGGCCGGGGTGACCGCCACCGGCAGCGATTCCAGGCCGCGGATGACCACATTCGGCTTGAACGGCGGATTGTCGCTGCGCAGTTCCAGCGAGCCGACCTTGCGCAACAGCACGTCGAGCAGGATCTCCATCTCGAGCAGTGCCAGCGGGGCGCCGAGGCAGTAGTGGATGCCGAGACTGAAGCCCAGGTGCTTCTTGGCCGGGTTCTTCGGATCGGAGTAGCGGGTCACGTCCAGCCGCTCCGGGTCGGGGAAGGCGGCGGGGTCGTGGTTGCTCGAATTGATCAGCACCACAACACCTTCGCCCTGCTCGAACCGGTGGCCGGCGACGGTGATCGGCCGGGTCGCGGCGCGCGTGGTGATCTGCACCGACGGGTCGAGACGCAGCAGTTCGTCGGGTGCGTGGGCGAGCATCTCGGGACGTTCACGCAGCACCTGGATCTGGTCGGGGTTGCGCAGCAGGCGCAGCATGCCGGTGCCGATGAGATTGGCGGTGGTCTCGTGCCCGGCGACGAAGGTGGTGATGCAGGTGGCGAGCAGCTCCTGTTCGGAGAGCACGTCACCGCGATCCTCGACCTGGGACAGCGCGCTGAGCAGATCGTCGCGCGGGCTGACGCGGCGTTCGTTGAGCAGCTCACGGAAGTAGCCCATGAATCCGCGCGAGGCCGCGCTGCGCGCCCGCAGGCATTCCTCGGGCAGTGTGTAGTCGTGATCGAAGCCGCGGGCCAGGTCCTGCGACCAGCGGTGCACCTGGTCGTAGGCCTCCTTCGGCACACCGATCAGTTCGCAGGCGATGATCAACGGCAGCGGGTAGGCGATCAGCTCGACGAGGTCGAATTCGCCCGCGGCCACGGCGTCGTCGACGAGCTGCTCGCACAGCTGCTCGATCCGCGGGCGCAGCCGGGTCACCATGCGCGGGGTGAAGCCCTTGGTGACGAGGTTGCGCAGGCGGGTGTGGTCCGGCGGCTCCATCCACAGGAACGAGGTGGGCAGTTCCTCGGGGGCGTTCTCCGGCGAGACCGTCGGGTGCATCATCGCCGCTTCCTCGGCGTGGCTCCACGCGGTGGTCGACAGCACCGCCGCGCAGTCCTCGTAGCGGGTGAGCACGTGGTGGCCGAGTGGGGTCTGGTGGATCGGGCCCGCTTCCCGCAGTACGCGGGCGGGGCTGTAGGGGTCGGCGCGGCCGTCGGGGCCGAACAGCTGGATCAGGGCGGTCTGGACGGCGTCGGTGTCGATCGTGGAGGTCATGGGTTGGTCTCCTCGTGGGGGTGGTCAGGGCAGGAGGATGCGGCGCAGCGTGCCCGGCGCGGTGAGCGCGGCGGGTGCGTCGACCAGGTGGGCGACGCGCAGGAAGGTCCTGGCCACGCGCGGATCGCGGTGGGCCACGCGCTGCACCCTTGCCACGAAGACGTCGGTGAGCCGGGTGCGCAGGGTGCGCCTGCCCTCGACGCCCGGATTGCGCAGATCCGAGCCGGCGGCCAACTGCCAGGCCACCGCGACGGCGTCGGCGGCGGCCGCGTAGAAGCGTGCAGGCAGGTCGTCGGCGTCGAGGCAGTCCCGCAGGGCGGCGGCTTGCAGCGCGGCCACGGTCATGCCCTGGGCGTAGAGCGGGTTGAACGCGCACTGGGCGTCACCGAGCACGAGCAGCCCCGCGGGCGCGGCACGCTGGCGGTCGAAGCGTCGGCGCACGGCGGTGCGGAAGCGGTACGGGACCGGTTCGCCGAGCGGGTCGGAGCCGACGACGATGGTGTGGATATCGGGCGCCGACAGCGACGCGGCATACGCGCGGAAGCCCTGCTCGTCGGTCGGTGGATGATCGCCGAGCATCCCGGCGAGGGTGACGTGCCAGCGGTCGCCCTCCACCCGCACCGCGCCGCCACCGCGCCCGTCCGCGCCGGTCGACACGATCACCGAGGCCTGGCCGTCGAGCTGGCCCGGCCGGTGCCGGAAGAACCGCGACGCGTAGCCGAGATCGACCTCCAGTCGTTCTTCGTCGGGCACCTCCGCACCGATCGCGGTGAGCCACAGGGTGATTCGTGAGCCGCGGCCGCTGGCGTCGACGATCAGATCGGCGGCCAGGGTCTGCTCCCCCGCCGGGCCGGTCACCCGGACGGCGCGCACGCGCTGGGCATCGCCGATCAGGCCCTGCACGGTCGTCCTGGTCAGCAGTTCGATGCCACGCATCCGCAGGGTGCGCCTGCGCAGCACGGTTTCGAGCAGCGACCGGGTCGCGATCAGCGAGGTGAGTCCGGTCGCGCCCGCCGCCAGCCGGGAACCGCCGACATACCAGCGGGTGCCGACGAGCACCTCGGCAACGGTCGCGCCGTCTGCGACGGCCTCCTCGGTGAAGCCCGGATACAGCTCCTCCATGATCCGGCGGCCCCGGTCGAGCAGGCCGTGCAGATGCCAGGCCTGCGGAACACCGCGGCGCACAGCCTCTTTCGCGTCAAGCTCGTCGCGTTCCACCACGGTGACCCGGTCGAAACGCTCGGCGAGCACCCGCGCCGCCAGCAGCCCGGCGACCCCGGCGCCGATGACGAGCGCGTGCTGCCGCGGCGCGGTCACAGGGTCACCGGGAGGTGGCGGACGCCGCGGTGGATCAGGCTGGGCCGGTACTCGATCGAATGCTCGGCCAGCGCCAGCTCGGGCGCCCGGTCGAGCAGGGTGCGGATCGCGGCCTCGGCCTCGATGCGGGCCAGCGGCGCGCCGACGCAGTAGTGGATGCCGAGGCTGAAGCCCAGATGCTTACGCGGCGGGCGGTTTCCGGTGAAGCGGGTGATGTCGAAGGTGTCGGGGTCGTGGTAGACCCGTTCGTCGCGATTGGCCGAGCCGGTGAGCACGACGACGCCGTCGCCGCGGCGGAAGCTGTGCTCGCCGACCCGGGTGTCGGCCAGCGCGACCCGGATCGTGAACTGGGTGGGCGCGTCGTAGCGCAGCATCTCGTCGATGGCGGGCCCGATCAGTTCGGGCTGTGCGCGCAGCAGCGCGAGCTGATCGGGATGGCGCAGCAGGGCGAGCATGCCGTTGCCGATCAGGTTGATCGAGGTCTCCATGCCCGCCACGAGCAGCAGCAGCGACATCCCGATCACCTCGGGCTCGGTGAGGAAGTCGCCGTCCACGCTGGCCGCGACCAGTTCGCTGAGCAGGTCGGTGCCGGGCCGCTGCTTCTTCTCGGCGATGAGTCCGGCGAAATGGCCCATGCACGCGATGGCCGCGTCGGTGCGGGCGCTGATGTCGTCGGGACCGAGCAGCGAGTCGGGGTCGCTGCCGCGCGCGATGGCCAGCTGCCAGGCGCGGAAGCTGGGGCCGTCGGCGGCGTCGGCGCCGAGCAGCCGGACCGCGACCATGGCGACGGCCAGCGGGACCGCCAGATCCTCGAGCACGTCTAGTTCGCCGCGCTCGAGTGCCGCGTCGACCAGGCCGTCGACCACCGTGCCGGCCACCGGTGCCATCTCGCCGATCATCTTCGGGGTGAACGCCTTGGCCACCAGCTTGCGGTAGCGGCCGTGCTCGGGCGGGTCCATGCGGACGAACGAGCCGGGGATGGCGGCGCTGGTGTCCCGGAAGGGACTGATGCCCGCCGCGTAGCCGTGACCCCAGTCGGCGCCGGTGAGCACCGCCGCGCACTCCTCGTAGCGGGTCACCAGGCGCACCGGCACCTCGCCGAGCTCGTACGGGAACAGCGGGGTGGCGGTGCGGACCCGGGCGTAGGCGGGATACGGGTCGGCGCGGTGGTCGGGCGCGAAGGCGTCGAAGGTGAGGTCGGCGGGGACAGCGGTACTCATCGGCCCTCCAGGCTGATTCGCAGTTCGGACATGCCGCGCACGACCACGTTCGGGCGGTACGGCGGTTCGGCGAGCAGGTGCATCCGCTCGACCCGGGTGGCGACAGCGCGCAGCACCGCCTGCATCTCGAGGCGGGCCAGCGGCGCGCCGAGGCAGTAGTGCAGGCCGAGACCGAACGACAGGTGCCGTTCGGGTCGCTTGCCCGGCAGGTAGCGGCCGATGTCGAAGCGGTCGGCCTCGGGAAAGGCTTCGGGGTCGCGGGCGGCCGAGCCGATCAGCACGATCACCGCGTCGCCGGGCGCGAAAGTCTTTCCGGCGAGCTCGATCTCGTGCCGAGCGGTGCGGGTGGTCAGGTGCACGGGTGGGTCGTAGCGCAGCACCTCGTCGACGGCGGGCGCGCACAGTGCGGGGTCCTCGCGCAGCCGCCGGAACTGGTCGGGATGGCGGATCAGGGCGAGCAGTCCGTTGCCGATGAGATTGACCGTGGTCTCGTGCCCGGCCACCACCAGGATGAGCAGGGTGCCGATCAGTTCGGTCCTGGTCAGCCGGACCCCGGCCTCCTCCGCGTGCACCAGCGCGGTGATCAGATCGTCGCGCGGATCGGCGCGGCGTTGGGCGACCAGCTCGCCGAAGAACGCGTCGAACGCGTGCACCGCCTCGGTGCGCGCGGCCAGCTCCTCGGGGCTCAGCAGGGTGTCGGGGTCGAGGCCGCGCGCGATGTGGGCGGAGATCTCCCGCACGTGGGCGTGGGCTTCGGCGGGGACGCCGAGCAGTTCGCAGATCAGGGTCAGCGGCACGGGGTAGGCCAGCGCCTCGAGCACGTCGGTCTCACCCTCGGCCAGCATCGCCGTGAGCAGCCCGTCGACGAGCCGGTCGGCGCGCTCGTGCAGGCCGGCGACGGTGCGGGCGGTGAACGCCTTGCCGACCAGGCCGCGCAGACGGGTGTGGTCCGGCGGTTCCATCCACAGGAACGAGCCGGGCAGCTCCACCTCGCTGTCGCCGTGCAGCAGGTCCGGTTCCTCGGCGTGGCTCCAGCGCGGATCACTCAGGATCGCCTGGGCCTGCGCGTGTCGGGGCACCAGGTGCGTTTCGCGCGGGCCCGGCACGAACGGCCCTGCGGCACGCAGGGTTTCGTAGCTGGGATACGGGTCGTGGCGGCAGTGCGGCGCGACGCTCTCCAACACCGCGATCTGCACCGGGGTCGGGTCGTCGACCGCGACATGATCGGAAGTCACCGGCAGCTCCTAGGGGCGATTTCGGTGCGGGGATTTCGCCGCTCATCGTCGTCGCGCGGTGGCCCTGAATTCGCGCAGTATTGCCTGCTCCGATCGGGCGATAGCCGAATATCTTTATCAGGCAGGGCAATTGGACGATCGACGGTGATTATCGGCGCGCGTAATTCGTTATTCGTTCAACGCGATGTCAGCTGGCACTGTTGTCGTTTCCGGCATGAATTCCTCGCGTTCGAGCGACACGCTCATCACCCTGCTGGCCGGGGTCGCCGCCGAACGGCCGCGCGTCACGGCGACGTTCTGGTCGGTGTCGGAGCAGTTGGACAACGCCGAGATGCAGGCACGCGCCCAGGCGACGGCGACCGCGTTGGTGCGGCGCGGGATCGGACGTGGCGAGCCCGTCGGTGTGCTCAGCCCCAACGCGCCGGAGTTCCTGTCCTCGCTGTTCGGCATCGCCGCGGCGGGCGCCGCCGCCACTCCCCTGCCGCTGCCCGCCGGCGCACGGGCGACGGCCGCCTATCCGACGAAGCTGACGGCGATCACCGCGGCCGCGGGCATGCGCACTGTCCTGGTCTCGCCCCGGTTCGCCTCGATGATCCCGCTGATCGGAGACATCGGCGTCGAATTCGTCGACACCGGCGCGCTCGTCGACGAGGTCATCGCCGACGTGGACATCTTGCCGACGCCGGGCCCCGACGATCTGGCCATCGTGCAATTCACCTCAGGCAGCACCGCGCTACCCAAGGGAGTGCGGCTCACCCATGCGAATGTGGTGAGCGGGCTGGCCGCCATCCGCACCGGTATCGATCTCGGTCTCGACGATCAGGGCGGGTTCTGGTTGCCGCTGTTCCACGACATGGGCCTGTTCGGCACCCTGTCGGCGGTGCTGCGCGGCATCCCGGCGCACGTGTGGTCGCCGATCGCGTTCGTGAAGGATCCGGCGCGCTGGCTCGCCGAGTTCGCCGCGACCGGAACCACCATCACCGCGATGCCGAACTTCGGCTATGAGGCGCTGCTTGCGGCGATCCCGCCGGAGCGGGTCGCCGACTACGACCTGCGGCATTGGCGGATCGCGTTCAACGGCGCCGAACCGATCGCCGAATCGGTGGTCAGCGCGTTCTGCGAGCGGTTCGCACCCGCCGGTTTCGCGCCGTCGACGATGTTCGGCGTATACGGCATGGCCGAGGCCACCCTCGCCGTCGCGTTCCCACCGCTGCTGCGCGAGCCGGTCTTCGAGTGGGTCGACCGCGCCCTGCTCTCGGACGCCGCGGTCGCCGATGTGGTCGCGCGGGACGCCGACGGAGCGCGGGCGGTCGCCTCGGTCGGCGGGCCCGTCGACGGGATCGCCGTGCGGATCGTGCACCCCGACACCGGCGCCGACCTGCCCGACGGCCGGGTCGGCGAGATCCTGATCCAGGGCGCCCCGGTGACCGACGGCTATCTCACCGCCGACCCCGAGGCCGCCGACGACCGGTTCGTCGACGGCTGGCTACGCACCGGCGACCTCGGCTACCGGCGCGGCGGCGAACTGTTCGTCACCGGCCGCTGCAAGGACATGATCACCGTGCGCGGCGTGAACTACTACGCCCAGGACGTCGAGGCCGCCGTCCGTGACCTCGACGGCGTCCACAAGGGCCGCTGCACCGCCGCCGTCGATCCCGACGGCGACGATGTGATCGCCCTCATCGCCGAAACCGAACACACCGGCGCCGCGGCCGACGCCCTCGCCGACGCCATCCGCGCCGCCGTCACCGCCCACCTCGGGCTCAGCGCGGTCCAGGTGCACCTGGTCGCGCCGCGCAGCATCCCCCGCACCAGCAGCGGCAAGCTCCAACGCCTCGCCGCCCGCGAACTGATCGGCCGGCGATGACGCCGCGCCCCGCTCCCCTTCGATCGAACGGAGTGCCTCGTGCACAGCTTTGACGTGTTCCGCCACTACGAACGCCTGCACTGGAAACTGAGCGATCTCGACCTGCCCGCCGTCGACCCGACGCTGGTCCGCCCCGAATACATCACCCTTGCCAAGAGCGCGGCCATGGGTGAGTCCAATGTGATCGCCGCGGTACACGGCTTCCTCAACGAATTCGTCGACGACTACGACTTCTCCACCTTCGCGGTGGTGTGGGGCTATCAGGAAGTGCAGCACCACTACGCGTTCCGTTCCTGGCTCGGCGCGATCGGCGAGGACGTCGAGGACCGCGCCGTCGACGCCATGCGCGAGCCGTACGCACCGGGCAGCACGCCCTCGGCGACCTTGGCGACCAACATCATCTCCGAGCTCACCGTCAACCACGTGTACCGCGCGGTGTCGAGCTGGGTGGCCGAACCGGTGCTGAAGGAGTTGCTGCTCAACGCCAGTCGCGACGAGGCCGGGCACGCGCGCGAATTCATCCACTACACCAACGAGCGATTGAAGAAGCGCCCCGAGGAACTGCCCTCGGTGCTCGAGACCTTGTACGTCTACAGCTCCGAGGCCAAGATCAAGCACCCGGTGAGCACCTTCAAGGCGGGCATCGCCGAACTCGGCGACCACGAGACCATCGACACCGGTTTCGAGCTGTTCCTCGAGCAGGTCGCCGCCGAAGGCGAGCTGGAGGTGCTGCACGACAAGGTGCGCCGCACCTTCGCCTCCATCACCGGGCTCGACCTGTCCAGCAACGCGAAGGTGCGTCGGGCGCTGGCCGACGCCATCGCCTGATGACGGCCGCCGACGCCGTCGTGGTGCCGTGGTCGGTGATCCCCGACTACCACTGCTTCGGCTGCTCCCCGCACAATGCCGCCGGGTTGCGCCTGAGTTTCACCCAGCGCCCCGACGGCGCCCTGGAGGCCGGGTTCCGGCTCGGGCGAACCTTCGAGTCCTATCCCGGTGTCGTGCACGGCGGCCTGATCGGCGTGGTGTGCGACGAGGTGATGGGCAATCTCATCGTGCTCGCGCGCAACGTACCCGCCTTCACTGTCTCCCAGCGCACCCGTTTCCTCACGCCCCTGCTGATCGATCGCGAATACCGCTGTGTGGCAACACTTCCGCCCGAGCGCGGGCCGGGTCCGATCACCGCGCACGCGGAGATCCTCGACGCCGACGGCTCGGTGTGCGCGTCGTCGACGGCCACCTATCAGCCCTTCGATCTGCACGCGGTCCGCGACCAGCTCACCCTCGACGACGACGAAGTCGCCCTGCTCGACCACGCCCTGTCCACGGCGAACACTTTCTCTCCGAACGGAGCCCGGCCATGACAACCACTTCCGCCGACACCATCCTGCGCACGGTCACCGAGATCGCGATCTCCGAAACCGGCCTGCCCGCCGCCGAGCTGACCCCCGACGCCGACCTGCGCGCCATGGCCGGTGTCGATTCGGTGCGGGTGCTGCGGATGATCGCCCGCATCGAGCGCACCTTCGACATCGAGCTCGATGACGAAGACGTCTTCGGCATGTCCACCCTGGCCGAGGTCACCGCCGTGGTGGAGCGCTCCGTCCGTGCGGGGCGGCAGGCATGACGGTCGTCGCCGATACCAATCAGCACTACGATCTCGATCCCGAGATCTTCGGCGAGTTCCTCGATCCGCTGCGCAAATACAGTGCGGCACTGTACGAATCCGCCGACGACACCCTGGAGACCGCGCAGCGCAACAAGCTGCGTTTCGTCGCCGAGCGGCTCGGGCTGCGCGGCGGGGAACAACTGCTCGACGTGGGCTGCGGCTGGGGTTCGCTCATCCTCTACATGGCGGGCGAACTGGGTTGCCGCACACTGGGTATCAGCCCGGCGCCCCGGCAGCACGACTACATCGCCGCGCAGGCCGCCGCCCGTGGGGTGAGCGAGCTGGTGCGCACCCGCGTCGGGCATTTCGAGCAGCTCGACCTACCCGCGCGCGGCTTCGACGCCGTCACCCTGCTCGGCTCGATCGTGCACATGCCCGATCCCGACGAGGTGTTCCGCCGCGCCAAGGTGGTGCTGCGCCGCGGCGGCACCCTCTACGTGTCGGAGAGCTGCTTCCGCAATGCGGCCATCCGCACCGCGTTCGACGATCGCGACGGCACCGGGTTCGTCCGCGAGGACATCTTCGGTTTCGGTGAGCTGCGCCCACTCTCGGAGCTTGTCGCGGCCGCCGAGAACGCGGGCTTCTCGGTGATCTCGGTCGACGACCTCACCGAGAACTACCGGCGCACGATCGAGGACTGGATCGCCAATGTCGATGCCGCCGCCGACCGCATCGACGCGCACGGCGCCGGCCTGGCAGCCAAGCTGCGCCACTATCTCGAGATCGCCAACGCGGGCTGGGGTTACACCACCAAGCATTACGCGCTGGTCTGCCGGAATGCCAGGTAGGACATGATCAGTACACCAGGGTTGCTGCCCGTCACCGAGCTGACCGCCGCGGTCGACGGCTTCCTCGCCGCCTCCCCCGCGGCCCGCGCCTGGGACGTCGAGACCGCCTTCGACTGGACGGCCGCCGACGCGGGCAGGCTCACCGAGGGACAACGATCCGCGGTCCAGTTCGTCACCCTCATCGAAGACCACTTGCCCGGCTATTTCGATGTCTACCACCGGCATTTCCCGGTCGACGACAGCGTGGATCTGGCGACCTTCGAACACAATCGGGAGCTCTACCACTTCACGGTGCGGTGGGCGCTCGAGGAGGACACCCACGCCAGGGCGCTGGCCCGCTACCAGGAGGCCGCGGGTATGGCCGAACGGTCGACGCTGCGTTCGGAATTGGCGATCGAAGGGCACAAGCCGTTCGACCTGCCCTACGACCATCCCGTGCAGTTCTTCGCCTACGCGCTGGTGCAGGAGAAGGCGACGCAGATGTACTACCAGCAGCTGCGCGACGTCGTCACCGATCCGGTGCTCGCCGCGGTCCTCACCAGGTTGTCCCGCGACGAGGCAAGACATTTCAGTTTCATGGCCGAGGTGGTGACGCGATACCTGCGCCACGACGGTGACGCGGTCGTCGCGCCGATCCGCGACGTCATCGCGCATTTCCGGATGCCGCTGTCGGACACGCTGCGCGGCTACTGGCGGTGGGCGCTGCGCATCGCCGAAGTCGCCGACTACGACCACACCGCCGCGTACGAACACCTCGTGAAGGTGATCGACCGTGCGGTCGACACACGAACCGAGCCGATCGACGAGCTCGTCAGGTTCGTCGAGAGCTGCCGAGCGCTGACCTGATCCGACAGCACCGGCCCCGCCCCCGATCGGTTGGGGGCGGGGCCGGTGCCTTGTGGTCAGTTGCCCTGTGCCAGTACGAGAATCGTCGTGGTGCCGTGGGCGATGAGCTTGCCCGCCGCGTCGGTGATGCGCCCCTCCGCGGTGGCGGTGCGCCGCCCGACGTGCACGGCGGTGGCGTCGCAGGTGAGCCTGCTGCCGTCCAGTGTCACGGCCCGGATGAAGTTCACCTTCAGTTCCAGCGTGGTGTAGGCGACGCCGTCGCCGAGCTCGGTGAACACCGCGCTGCCCATGGCGGTGTCCATGAGGGTCGCCAGGACACCACCGTGCACCGTGAACATCGCGTTGATGGTCGCCGGATTGGGGTCGAGATAGTAGCGCGTGTGTCCTTTCGACGCGCTTTCCAAGCGAATTCCGAGTGAATCACCGACACCCAGTTTTTCCCGCAGTCCGCGTTCGAATACCGCGGTCAATTCGTCGACCCGCCGCTGCGCGGTCACGTCGACGTCCATGTCGGTACTTGTCATGATTTTCCTCCCTGCGGACGATTCTTCCGTCTCATTCGAGCAGCCTTCGGTGAATTGCGGTTTGCCGCAGCCCATTCCATGCCGAACTCCGATTGCCTGATCGGGATCGCGCGCGCCCGGCGAATCGTTGGCCGGGCGCCGGTACCGTCGGTGAGATGGCCGACACCACCGCTGCTCCCCGCGTCGAGTCCATCGGCGCCGACTTCTTCGACGATCCGCACGCCCACTACCGGCGCTGGCGCGCCGCGGGCCCGGTCCATCAAGTCCGCTTCCCCGACGACGTGGTCCGCTGGGTGATCATCGGCTACGCCGAAGCCCGTGCGGCGCTGGCCGATCCGCGCCTGGCCAAGGATGTCGGGCAGGTCGAGGCGATCCTGCACGAGAAGCGCCGCGAAACGCGGTCGGACCCGAATGTGAGCGCGCTGCTGAGCCACATGCTCGGCACCGACCCGCCGGCGCACACGCGCCTGCGCAAGTTGGTGAACAAGGCGTTCACCGCCAAGCAGGTCGCCGGACTGCGGCCCCGGATCGAGCAGATCACCGAGGACCTGCTGGACGCGACCGCCGATCGCGACGAGTTCGATCTGATGGAAGAGTTCGCCGATCCCCTACCGGTAACCGTGATCTGCGAACTGCTCGGAGTGCCGTTCGCCGACCGTGCGGATTTCCAGGCGTGGACCCGCGCGCTGGTCACCGTCGTCGGCGAGGACGAAGGGCGTCCGGCCGCGGGCGCCGCCATGGTCGGCTATCTGACCGACCTGGTGCGGGCCAAGCAGGCCGACCCGGCCGACGATCTGCTCTCGGAACTGGTGCTGGCCGACGACGACGGCGACCGGCTCACGGACAAGGAGCTGGTGTCGATGGCGTTCCTGCTGCTGGTCGCCGGACACGAGACCACCGTCAATCTGATCGGCAACGGCATGAACGCGCTGCTGCGCGACCGGGCGCAGTGGCAGGCGCTGTGCGCCGATCCGGCGGCGGTGCCCCTCGCGATCGAGGAGTTCCTGCGGTTCGACGGGCCGGTCGACATGGCCACGGTGCGCTACACCGCCGAGCCGGTCACCATGGGCGGCACCGAGATCCCGGCGGGCGAACTCGTCTACGTGTCGGTGGCAGCCGCCAATCGCGATCCCGCACGGTTCGCCGATCCCGACACTCTCGCCACCGACGGGCATACCACCGGGCACCTGGCGTTCGGCCACGGCATCCATTTCTGTGTCGGCGCTCCCCTGGCCCGGCTCGAGGCCACGATCGCCGTCACCGCCCTCCAGCGCCGTTACCCCGACCTGCGGCTGGCCCCGGCCGCCCTGACGCCACGCTGGCAGACCAGCACGCTCATCCGCGGTCTGCTCGCGTTGCCCGTGCTGACGCGCTGATCGCAGCGCTGCCGAACAGCGAAAGACCCCGCCCGATCACAGGATCGGGCGGGGTCGGTGTCCCCCGGTCGCTCTATACCGGGTCTTCGACCACCCCTACTTCGCCGGTGCGTTGAACGGCTGGTTGATGGTGGTGAAGTACTGGATCGCCGCGCCGATGGCCACGGGCGCGGTGATGAAGATCTGCCCGGCCAGGGTGCCGAGCGCGCCTACGGCGAGGATGCCGCCGATGCAGCCGACCGCGGCGGCGGGCAGGAACGGGCCGAACAGGCCGACGATGGTGGCCGCGGCGACGGTGGCGCCGACGATGCCGCCGAGCACGCAACCCACCGCGGCGCCGCCGATACCACCGACCAGGGTGCCGATCGCGGCGCCGGTGGAGATGGTGGTGGTCAGCCTGCTCCAGGCCGCCACCTCACGCTCGTATTCGCTCTTCCACGGTGCCTTGTCCTCGAAGGGCAGGGCGACCGGCTTGTAGACGGCCTGCGAGGCATCCAGCTGCGGGCTCAGTGTCGCCGTGTTGCCCGCGATCTCGGCCACGATGGGCAACTCGAACTCGTCCAGCCGGAAGGTCAACGGGGTGGCGGCGACGGTGGTGCCGTCGGGCGCCTTCACCTTGAACGCGCCGTCCTCGACGACCATGGAGCCGGCACCTGTGGTGATGACGGACTTACCGGCCACTTCCTGCGCAGTGAACTCGATCGGGGCGGGGGCCTGGGCCGACGCCGAGCCGGTGATACCGGCCGTGACGCCGATCGCGGCGGCGAGCAGCGCCGCGGCCGCAGCAGATTTCCTCATCGTATATTTCTTCCTCTCACATTCCCGGACGGGAATCGGGCGCGTCCGTTACGCGCACGTTCTGGGGGACAACCGATTCCGCGTGCGCTCACAGGTCGAGCACCAGGACGCCCGAGCGGGCCCGCGAGACGCAGAGCATCATCGTGGCGCCGCTGTCGCGTTCCTCAGGGGTGAGCAGCGAGTCGCGGTGATCGACCTCGCCGTCGAGCACCGGGGTCTCGCAACTGCCGCAGGTGCCTTCGCGACACGAGGTGAGCACCGCGATGCCCGCCGATTCGAGGACGTCGACGATGGACCGGTCGGCCGCCACTCGCATCGTGCGGCCCGTCTGCGCCAATCGGATCTCGAAGGCGGTGTCGGCATCCGTGGGCACGACCGGCCGTGGCACGAAGCGTTCGGTGCGCACGGTGACACCGCCCCGCGCGCCCGCTGCCTCGACCGCCGCCAGCAGCGGTTCGGGACCGCAGCAGTACACGGTCGCGCCCGGTCGGTCGGCCAGGATCTGCGCGATCGGCAGCAACCCGGCCTCGTCCTGCGGCACCAGGCGCACCCGGGAGTCCGTGGCGAGGACGTCGGCGAAGGCCATGTGCGCGCGGCTCCGGGCGCCGTAGTGCAGCGTCCAGTCCGCACCCGCCCGGTCGGCGGCGGCGATCATCGGCAGGATCGGGGTGATCCCGATCCCGCCTGCCACGAAGGTGTATCGCGCGGCAGGAGTCAGCTCGAAGTTGTTGCGGGGCACCGAGACCGACAGTGTGGTGCCGGGCAACGCTGTCCGGAACAGGGCGGCCGAACCGCCCCGGCCCCGGGGTTCGTGCAGCACCGCGATCCGCCAGTGGTCCCGGTCGGCGGGGTCACCGCACAGCGAGTACTGGCGCACCCCGGCGGCGCCCACCGCCACGTCGATGTGCGCGCCCGGCGTCCAGGCGGGCAACTGCCCGCCGTCGACCGCGGCGAGCACCAGGGCGAACACCGCGTCGGCTTCCTCGGTGCGGTCGATCACCCGCACGCTCACTTCGGTCATGCCCATCCCCTCGGCGGAATCGTTGTCGAGATCACCGTGGTGCAGCGGCGCCCGGTTCGCCGCCGTGGCATGGCGAGACGATTGGACCGATCGACGTTCACTATCGCCCCGGCCTCCGACCTGCCCGCCGCCCGAAACTGGCGGCATGACTCCCGTGTCGGAACTGGTCGACAGGACCAGGCAGTTCGTTCGAGATCACGTCATTCCGGTGGAACGCGAGGTCGTGGTCGGTGGCCGGGTCACCGACGACGCCCTGCGCCTCGATTTGCAGAAGAAGGCCAAGGAAGCCGGTGTCTTCGGCCCCCTGTCCGATCCCGCCTACGGCGGCCTCGGCCTCGACACGAGGGCGCAGGCCGAGGTGCTCGAGGCGGCGGGCGCGAGCCTGCTCGGCCCACTGGCGGTCAACGCCTGGGCTCCCGACGACGGCAACATCCACCTGCTGGCCGCGGTGGCCAACCCCGAACAGCAGCAGCGGTATCTGGCCCCACTGGCCTCCGGCGAGGTGCGCTCGGCCATCGCCATGACCGAGCCTGCCCCCGGCGCGGGTTCCGATCCGCGGATGCTGGCGACCGTGGCCGAGGAGACCGACACCGGCTGGGTCATCAACGGCCGCAAACACTTCACCACCGGCGCCCAGGGCGCCGCGTTCACCATCTGTGTCGCCGCGACCACGGACGGTCCGACGATGTTCCTGGTCGACCAGGACAATCCCGGCCTGCGGGTGGGACGGCGGATGCCGACGCTGGATCACACCAGTGCCCCTGGCGGACACTGCGAGGTCGAGTTCGTGGACTGCGAGGTCGACGAGTCCGCGATCCTCGGCACCGTCGGCGGCGGCCTCGACCTGGCGCAGGCACGGCTGGCGCCCTCGCGGCTGGTGTTCTGCATGAACTGGCTCGGACTGGCGGTGCGCGCCCAGCAGCTGGCCGCCGAGCACATCACCGGCAGGCAGTCGTTCGGGGTCCCGATCGCCGACCACGGCATGGCCCAGGGCCTGATCGCCGACAACGAGATCGACATCGCCGCCGCGCGCAGCCTGATCCGCGCCACCGCCGCCACGATCGACGAGCACGGCGCCACCTCCGGGCAGGCCAGGCACGAGGCCTCGATCACCAAGACCTTCGTCTCCGAGGCGGTGTGGCGAGTGCTCGACCGCGCGGTGCAGCTGCACGGCGGGCTCGGCGTCTGCGAGGACTACCTGGTGGCCCGATTCCTGGTGGAGGCCAGGGCTTTCCGCATCTACGAGGGTCCGTCGGAGGTGTTGCGCTGGTCGATCGCGCGACGCGTCCTGCGCGGGCCGCGCTGAGAGGACGACGAGATGACCCGCAGCATCGCCGGATTCGGCGCCGCTTACCCCGCCCTCGACCCCGACGCCGTCGACTTCGGCTATCTGCGCGACGCCTCGCAGGCGCTTGTACCGTTCGGCGCGCACGTCGGCACCGTGATCACCGAGATCTCGGCCACGCGTTCGGTGGTGGAGATCCCCGCCGAACCGGTGATGTGCAACCACATGGGCACCGTCCACGCGGGCGCGCTGTTCACCGCCGCCGACATCGCGGGCGCCGCGGCGTTCGTCGGCGCGGCCGCGCACCGCCTGCACGCCATCGACCGGCTGGTCCTGCGCGGCGGCACCGCCGCCTACCGGAAGCCGGCGCGTGGCCGCATCCGTGCGGTCGCCACCGTCGAAGCCGCCGAACTGGCCATGATCCTGGCCGCCACCGCGAACGCGCGTTACGGCCTGTCCGGACGCGCCGAACTGCTCGACGACAACGACGTGCTCACCGCCGAATTCACCTTCGACTACGTGTGCGATGTCCGCATCGCCGGAACGGACGACCAATGAATTCCGCAACTCCCAGCGATTCCGCGACCGGTGGCGGACGGGTGGCCGACGGGCCCGCGACCACGCCTGACACCAGCACAGTCGAGACCGTCGACGGTGTGCGGTTCACCGTGCGCCGGCTGGCCGCCGCCGACCCCACCGCCCCGGTCGTGCTGATCCTGCCCGCGATGGCGATGAAGGCCCGCAACTACCAGTCGCTGGCCAAGGCGCTGCACGCCACCGGGCTTTCGGTGGCCACCGTCGATCTGCGCGCACACGGCGAGGCCGAGCCCGCGCTCGGCGAGCACACCGATTTCGGGTACCGCGAGATGCTCGAAATCGACCTGCCCGCCATCGTTTCCGCGATCGAGGAGCACTTCCCGCAGGCGCCGCTGCACCTGTTCGGGCACAGCTTGGGTGGCCAGCTGGCCCTGCTGTTCGCCGCCGCCGAACCCGAGCGGGTCGCGGGGGTGACCGTGATCGGCACCGGCACCGTGTTCTGGTGGGCGTTCGGTCCGCGCCGCTGGTTCGAGGCGCTGAGCCAGATCCAGTGGATCGGTCTGGTCGCCCGCGTCAAGGGGCACTGGCCGGGTGGGGTGCTGATCCCGGCGCCGATGCCGGGCGGGGTGATGGTCGACTGGTCGATCCACTCGCTGACCAGCTACTACCGCCCGCGCGGCACCACCCGTCGCTACAACTCGCTGCTGGCGGAGATGACGTTGCCGGTGCTCGCGATCTCGCTGTCCGAGGACGTGCTCGGCCCGAAGTCCAATGTCGACTTCCTGGTGTCGCGCATGCCCGCCGCACAGGTCACCCAGTGGCACATCGACGCGGATTCCGCGGTCGAGCACCGCGATCACTTCGCCTGGTTGAAGGATTCGCCCGCGATCGCGACCCAGGTGTCGCGCTGGATCACCACCGGCTCCGCGCCGGCCTGAGGAGAGACGTGGCACGACTGCAGATCCAAGCGGTGTCGAAGAAGTTCGACACCGACTACGCGGTGCGCGAGGTGAGCCTCGACATCGCCGACGGCGAATTCATGGTGCTGCTCGGCCCCAGCGGCTGCGGCAAATCGACCCTCCTGCGGATGATCGCCGGACTGGAGGAACCCAGCGAGGGCCGGATCCTGGTGGGCGGCACCGACGTCACCGACGCCGCGCCGCAACGACGCGACCTGGCGATGGTGTTCCAGAGCTACGCGCTCTACCCGCACCTGTCGGTGGCCAAGAACATCGGCTTCCCGCTACGGGCCCGGCGCAGGCCGCGCGCGGAGATCGCCGAGCGGGTGGCGGAGGTGTCGGCCACCTTGGAATTGTCGGCGCTGCTGGACCGGCGCCCGGTGGCGCTCTCGGGTGGACAGCGGCAGCGAGTCGCGTTGGCGCGGGCCATGGTTCGCGATCCGGGCGCGTTCCTGATGGACGAGCCGCTGTCGAATCTCGACGCCAAGCTGCGCAGCGCGACGCGTGCCGAACTGATCGCCCTGCACCAGCGGTTGGGGGCGACGTTCCTCTACGTGACCCACGACCAGGTGGAGGCGATGACGATGGCCTCGCGCATCGCGTTGCTCAACGAGGGCCGGGTCGAACAGTGCGGCACGCCCGCCGAGCTCTATGACCAGCCCCGCTCGACCTTCGTCGCCGGGTTCCTCGGTGCGCCGCCTATGAACCTGTTCCCCGCCGTCGTCACCGCGGACGGGGGCGCGCTGCGGGTGACCGCCGACGGGGTCGACGCCGCCCTCGCCATCACCGACGATCTCGACGCCGCCACCCCGGTGATCGCGGGCATCCGCCCCGAGCGCCTGCGCATCGATCCCGCGGCCAACGACGTCCGCGGGACGGTGCGCATGGTCGAGAACCTCGGCAGCGAGGAACTGGTGCATCTCGACGCGGGCGCGACCAGCCTGTGCGTGCGTGCCGCGCGACCGGCCGGGGTCGCCGCGGGCGAGAACATCACCCTGCGCGTGGATCCCGCCGACATCCACCTGTTCGACCCCGACACCGGTTTGCGGCTGAGCTGGCGTGCGCCGCAACCGGATTCGCCGAAGGCCGTGGACGCGGCGGCCGTGCCCGTCCCCTGATTTCCCGCACCACTCGATGAGGAGAACCACCATGAAACGCACCCTGCCCGTCCTGGGCGTGGTGTTCACCACCGCCGTCGCCCTGAGCGGCTGCGGTCTGGGCGGCACCGTGTCCTCGGACACCACTTCGACCGCGCAGATCCCGGAGCTGAAGCCCGACCAGCAGGTCTCGATCACCTTCGAGTCCTACAACTACGGTCTCGCCGGTGCCTGGACCGATACGTTCAACGCGCTGATCGCCGACTTCGGCAAGAAGTACCCCAATATCAAGGTGACGGCGCAGAAGCCGCAGGGCAACAGCCCGAACCCGGCCACCGACACCATCTCCAGCATCCAGAACCAGATGGTCGCGGGCACCCCGCCCGATGTCGCCCAGCTCGGCTTCTCCGACCTGGACTTCACCATCAACCAGCTGCAGGCCAAGCCGCTCGACACCCTCGTGGGCACGCAGGAGGTGGCCCGCAACTTCGACGGCCGCCACGCCTACGCGCCGCGCGCCCGCGTTCTCGACGACTGGAACGGCCACACCTACGGTGTGCCGTTCGTGTTCTCCACCCCGGTGCTGTATTTCAACGCCTCGCTGTTCACCGAGGCCGGGCTCGATCCGGCCGAGCCGCCGGCCACCTGGGCCGAGGTCGCCACCACGGCCGCGCAGATCGCCGACCGCACCGGCAAAGGCGGTGTGTACATCGACTGCCTGACCAAGACCGCCAAGGACTGGTGCTTCCAGTCGATGGTGCGTTCCAACGGCGGCCGGGTCATCTCCGAGGATCGTCGCACCCTGACCTACGCCGACGCACCCGTCGTCGAGGTGACGCAGATGGCGCAGAACCTGGTGAATTCGGGCAGCATGCCCAAGCTCAACCAGAAGCAGGGTTACGAGGCGTTCGCGCGCGGTGAGATCGGCATGATCCTCGAGACCAGCGCCATCCAGGGCACCTTCGTCACCGGCGCCAAGGACAAGTGGGATCTGCGTTCGGCGGCGATGCCCGCGTTCGGTGACAAGCCGACCGTGCCGACCAATTCCGGTGCGGGCCTGCACATCCTGTCCAACGATCCGGCCAAGCAGCGCGCCTCGTGGGAGCTGATCAAGTTCCTCACCAGCGAGGAGTCCTACATCAAGATCGCGCAGAACATCGGCTACCTGCCGCTGCGCACCGGTCTACTCGAAGATCCCGACGGCCTGAAGGACTGGGCCGCGAAGAACCCGCTGCTGAAACCGAACGTCGCCCAGCTCGCCACCATGGAGCCGTGGGTCTCCATGCCCGGCAACAACTATCTGCAGATGCGTGACGGCATGATGGACGCGGTCGAGGCGATCGTCTTCCAGGGCAAGGATCCGCAAGCGACCCTGACCGCGGCGCAGGCCGAGGGCGCCAAGCTCCTCCCGGCGGCATGATGAGTGATCTGACCATCGTCCAGCTCACCGACACCCACCTGCGTCCGGCCGGTGAGCTCGTCCACGGTGTCGTCGACACCGACGCCAACCTCGCGCGGGTGCTCACCCAGCTGCGCGCGGCCGGGCAGCACGTGGATGCCCTGGTGCTCTCGGGTGACCTGTCCGACAACGGGTCACCCGAGGCGTACCGGCGGCTGCGAGCGGCCGTGGAGCCGGTCGCGGCCGAGCTCGGGGCCGAGATCGTCTATGTGATGGGCAATCACGACGAGCGGGTCGGCTTCGGCGAGGAGCTGCTCGACCTGGCGCCCGGTTCGGTGGATCCGGCCCTTCCGCACGATTCGTGCGTCGAGATCGCGGGCCTGCGCGTCATCGCGCTCGACAGCACGACGCCGCTGCGGCACGAGGGCAAGCTCGAGCTCGAGCAGCTGGCCTGGCTGGCCGAGCAACTGCGTGTGCCCGCGCCGCGCGGCACCCTGCTCGTGCTGCACCACCCGCCGATTCCCTCGCCGGTGGCCACCGTCGACTTTCTCAAGCTCGAGGACGCCGAACGGCTGGCCGACGTGCTCGCGGGCTCGGACGTGCGGATGATCCTGTGCGGGCACAACCATCTGACCGCCGCGGCGGCGGTGGCGGGGATTCCCGTGTGGATCGGTCCGGCGTTGTCGTATCGGATCGATCCGATGGCGCCGGTGGGCAGGCATCGTGGGCTGGCCGGATTCGGGTACAGCCGGATCGATCTCGTCGGCGACACGATGCTCGCGACGGCTATCGAGGCGACTCCGGCGGTCTCGGTCTACGACCGGCCAGAGGCCGAGGTGCTCGAGCAATTGGCGGCGATCGCCGCGCGGACGCGGTGACATGTTCGTCATCGACGACCGGCAGGACCCGGCGCAGGCGGTGCCGAGCATCGCCGCGCCGGGTCCGCGCCGGTTCACCCGCCGCGCGCTGACCCGTCTCGTCGCGCCCTATCTGTATCTGGCGCCCGCGCTCGTCCTGTTGGTCGTGTGGACCTATCAGCCGCTGGCCCAGGCGGTCGAGCTGTCCACGTATTCGTGGAATCTGCTGCCGACCGCGCCGATGAAGCCGGTCGGCACCGCCAATTACGAACGGCTGCTGGATCTTCCGGCGTTCTGGGGATCCCTCGGCCGCACCGCGACCCTGATCGTGGGGTTGCTGCCGTTCACGGTGCTGTTGCCGGTGCTCATCGCGCTGGCGAGCCGGCGCGTGCACGGCCGGGCCAGGACCGTCTATCAGGCGCTGGTGTTCGCGCCGTTCCTCGTCGCGCCGGTCGCCGCGGCGGCGGTGTGGCGGTGGCTGCTGCATCCGGGCACCGGATTCGTCGACCAGCTGCTCGGCACCGGCCACAACTGGGTCTACGACGCCTCGACCGCGCAGGCGGTGATCATCGCGATCACGGGGTGGCAGCTGCTCGGTTTCGCGACGCTGGTGGTCTGGGCCGGACTGGCCGGAATCAGCGGCGACTACAGCGAAGCCGCGCGGGTCGACGGGGCGACACCGGGGCAGATCCGGCGCTGGATCACGCTGCCCCTGCTCTCCCCCACCCTGTTGTTCCTGGTGCTCACCACGGTGCTGCTCAGTCCCACCCTGTCCTTCCCGCTGATCGACTCGATGACCCAGGGCGGTCCGTCGCAGGCCACGACCAACATCTACTACCTGCTCTGGGACTACGCGTTCCACAGCTTCGACGCCGGGCTCAGCGCCGCGGCGGGTGTGCTGTTGTTCGTCGGCTTCGGCGCGCTGGCCGCGGTGCTGGTCTGGATATCGGAAAAGGTTGCCGTTCATGATGATTGACCGTCTGCGCGCGGCGGGCAGCCACCTGCTGCTCGCCGGCACGGCGCTGCTGTGCGTATTCCCCATCTACTGGCTGTTCGCCACGGCACTGCGCCGGCCGGAGGACGTCACCTCGCTCGCGCCGTTGCCGTGGCCGCTGTCGATCGACAACTACCTCGACGCGGCGCAGAAGGTGGATGTCGCGGGCCTGATCGCCAATACGTTCTTCGTGGCGGTCCTGTCCGCGGCCGGGCAGTTGCTCATCGCGCTGCTCGCCTCGTACGCGTTCGCCATGTACACCTTTGCGCTCCAGCGGCTGATGTACCTGGCGTTCGTCGGCGTCTGGCTGGTGCCGTTCCAGGTGACCATGCTGCCCAACTACATCCTGCTCAACGAACTGGGCCTGATCAACACGCTCATCGGCTGCGTGCTGCCGACCCTGTGCTCGGCGCTGGGCGTGCTGCTGTTGCGCCAGCACATGTCGGCATTCCCGAAGGAGCTCATCGCGGCCGCGAAAATGGACGGCCGCTCCTCCTGGGCCATCCTGTGGACCGTGGTCGTCCCCAACCTGCGCCCCGCACTGGCCGCCCTCGGCATCCTGCTGTTCATCAACGCCTGGAACGAATACTTCTGGCCCGCCGTGGTGCTGCGCCAGTCCAACGACGTCCTCCAGTTGGGCCTGCGCAGTTTCATGGGCACCGAAGGCGACCAGTGGGGACCCATGATGGCCCTCGCCAGCCTCGCCTGCCTACCGGTCCTGTTGCTCTATCTGGTGTTACAGCGCCACATCGTGAACGCCTTCGTCCGCTCGGGTCTCAAGTGAGATCAGGGCGTCACCGACAATGGCCTGGTGGGATTCGAACTGTGCCGTGGCGCGGCGGCCGCTGCCTGGCTCCTCCAGCAAGAGCTGCCATGGCGGCGGCTCGCCGCGCGCGGGGTATCAGAAGTATGCGGGGCTCAGGTCCGTCCCCGATCCTGACTTCCCCGGGCAAAGCCTGAACGACGTCCGCTCAGACCAGCCGGAGCACGGCCGGTTGGGCCAGACCCGTCCGGCCGGTGCGCGGCGATGCTCAGTGCACGGCGGCCGGAGCGTTCAGGGCGCCGATGAGGGCCGTGTCGTGGGTGGCGGCCCGGAAGGCGGGGTGGTCGAGGATGTCATGGAGGAAGTCGGTGGTGGTGGCCACGCCGGGGCCGGCGATCGTGGTCTCGGCGAGCGCGCGGCGCATGCGGGCGATGGCCGTCGGCCGATCCGGCGCCCAGACGATGACCTTGGCGAGCAGCGAATCGTAATGTGGCGGAACGGCATAGCCCGGCGCCACATGGGTGTCCACGCGGACGAAGGGACCGGCGGGGAGTGCGCACTCGACGAGCGTGCCGGGGGCGGGCGCGAACGCGCGTTCCGGGTCTTCGGCATTGAGGCGGCATTCGATGGCGACACCGTGCGGCGCGCGATCGCCCAGGGTCAGCGGCTCGCCCGCGGCGATGCGCAGCTGCTGCGCGACCAGGTCGACGCCGGTGACCATCTCGGTGACGGGGTGCTCGACCTGGAGGCGGCAGTTGACCTCCATGAAGTAGAACCGGCCGTCGGGCGCGAGCAGGAACTCCACCGTGCCCGCCCCGACGTAACCGGCTGCCTCGCAGCCGCGGACGGCAGCGGCGCCGATGCGTTCGGCGAGTTCGGGCGACAGGCCCGGCGCCGGCGATTCCTCGACCAGCTTCTGATGCCTGCGCTGCAGCGAACAGTCACGCAGACCCAGGTGACGGACGGTGCCATGGGTGTCGGCGAGGATCTGCACCTCCACGTGCCTGGCCGATTCCAGGTAGCGCTCGACATAGAGCCTGCCGTCGCCGAACACGGCGGCGGCCGCGGCCCTGGTGTGCTGCCAGGCCGTGGCGAACTCGTCGCCGTCGCGCACCACCCGCATCCCCCGGCCACCACCGCCGGCGACGGCTTTGATGATCACCGGGTAGCCGATCTCGTCGGCCAGGGCGCGCGCCGCGTCGGGATCGTCGATGGCGTCGCGGCTGCCGGGCAGCAGGGGCAGGCCCGCGTCGGCCATCAGCGCACGGGCGGTCGACTTGTCACCGAGCCGGGCCATGACCGTCGACGGCGCGCCGACGAACACGAAGCCCTCCGCCTGACACACCTCGGCGAAATCCGGGTCCTCCGAGAGGAATCCGTAGCCGGGATGGATCGCGTCGGCGCCGGTGGCGCGGGCCGCCTCGATGATAGCGGGGATCGACAGGTAGCTGCGTTTGGCCGGGGCCGGACCGATCTGGACGTGTTCGTCGGCCAGGCGCACCGCCGCGGAGTCACGGTCCGCGGCCGAATGCACCGCCACGGTGGCGATACCCAGTTCGCGGCAGGTACGGATGACCCGTACCGCGATCTCCCCGCGGTTGGCGATCAGCACCTTACCGAAGGGGCGCGTCATCGCAGCGCCTCGAACACGATCAGGGCCTGGCCGTGCTCCACGGCGTCACCGTTGTCGACGAGGATTTCCGCCACCACACCCTCGCGGGTCGCGGTGACCGGGATCATCAGCTTCATCGCCTCGATGATGCCCACCTGCTGGCCGGCGCGGACGGGGTCGCCCACGGCGACGAACGGCGCGGCACCGGGTTCCGGCGCTCGATAGAACACGCCGACGGTCTCGGCGGTGAGCGGGAAGGTCGATGCGGCGCCGTTGTCGGCGGGCCTGTCCACCCGCGCTGCGCCCCCGTCGGCGGGTTGGGTCGGGACGAGAACCAGCTGTCTCGCCGGATCACCCTCGTCGGCGGCCGCGGCGGGCCGCTCTCCCCAGGTGATGCGCAGGGACACCGGACCGTTGGCGACCGTCACCGAGGTCGGTGCGGACCCGATGGCGCCCACCGTCATGGCGTGGCGGCTGAGCACCGCGAGGCTGTGGTCCGCTTCGGTGGGGCTCACGGCCCGCACGGGAGGGTCGTTGGTCACGGACTCGGTCATCGGTTCTGCTCCTGAATCTTGGTGTGCGGGTTGGTCGGTGCTCCGCAAGGTCTGTCGCAAAGCGGTCAACGGATGGCGGATCAGGAAGCCGACCACGAGGTCTCCGGGAGGTCGCGGGCCAGGCCGTAGGTGCGGAAACGATTGTGCCGCTGGGCAATCAGGTCGGCGCTCGGGCAGGCCGCCAGCTCATGGACGGCTCGGCGCACCGCCCGCCGCAGCAGCGCCGCCGCGCCGACGGGATCGCGGTCGGCGCCACCGGCCGGTTCGGGGA